>JAXLRT010000011.1:0-160360 GCA_046330955.1 Kineosporiaceae bacterium
GATTCCCCAGTAGTGGGGGTCGGGACGTTACTCGTTCACTGCCGCGAGTGCCGAGGATCAGGGATCCATGCCCTTGGCGGCATAGCGCTCGAACAGTTCCACGGCCGAGCGTCCCAACGCGCTGCCCGGTACCGGGCGCCCGTCCAGGGTCTGCACCTGCTGCACGTTGCGGGTCGAGCTGGTCAGCAGGACGTCGCGCGCCCGCCCCAGCGCCTCGATCGGCACGTCACGCTCGAGAACCGGCAGCCCATCGGCCACCGCCCACTCCAGGAACAGCTCCCGGGTGATGCCGGCCAGGCAACCGGAGCCGAGCGGCGGCGTGACCAGCACGCCGTCCAGATCGAGGACGACGTTCGATCCGGTGCCCTCGCACAGATTGCCGGCCGTGTTGGGCAGCAGCGCCTCGTGGGCGCCCTGGTCGTGGGCTCGCTGCAGGGCGACCACGTTCTCGGCATATGAGGTGGTCTTGGCCCCCGCGACCGCCGAGTGTTCGTTGCGCGTCCAGGGCACGGTGACCGCGGCGATCCGGTCGGGCCACGGTGCGGCGGCACTCAGGGCCAGCACCAGGGTGGGCGGGGCATCGCCGCGGTCCGACCCGAGCGGACCCGCTCCCCCGGTCAGCGTGATCCGCAACCGTCCCAGGGGCAGCGGCTCCCGGGCAGAGATCAACTGCGTCGTCGCCTCGCGCACCACCTCGGCCGTCGGGCAGGCCAGTCCCAGGACGGCGGCCGACCGTGCGAGGCGGCGCAGGTGGCGCGTGAGCGCGAAGACCTCGCCGTGGAGCACCTTGCAGGTCTCGAACACGCCGTCGCCGACGGTGAGGCCGTGATCGAGCGCGCCGACCCGCGCGGCCGCGGCGTCCATGACCTGCCCGTCGATCCACACCGTCGTGGTCACTGTCCGACTCCCCTGTTCCCTGCCCGGTTCACGGCTCCGGTCAACTGCTCACCGGAGGGTCGTGAAGCCAGGCCCACCAACCGTGCCGCCTTCAGCTCGGTCTCGGCCCACTCGCCGTCCGGGTCGCTGCCCCAGGTGATGCCGGCGCCGGTGCCGAACCAGATGCGACCCTCATCCCACCAGAAACTGCGGATCCCGACGGCCAGAGCGGCGGTTCCGGCGTCAGCGTCGACCCAGCCGATCGCCCCGCAGTAGGGGCCGCGCGGCACCGGCTCGAGATCGGCGATGGCCCGCAGGGCGCTGCTCTTGGGTGCCCCCGAGACGGAGCCCGGCGGCATGGTGGCCGCCAGCAGCTCGGGCCAGCCGGCGTGGTCGGCCAGCCGGCCCTGCACCGTCGAGACCAGGTGCACCAGGCCCGGATGGTGCTCGATCTCGAGCAACCCGGTCACCTCGACGGTGCCGGGGCGGCAGGTGTGCTGCAAGTCGTTGCGCACCAGGTCGACGATCATGACGTTCTCGGCGGTGTCCTTGGGCAGCAGGTCGGCGGCGGTGACCCCGGTGCCCTTGATCGGCGAGGAGGCGATCACCTCACCCTCGCGACGCAGGAACAGTTCCGGCGAGGCCGAGACCACACGGGCCGCCGGCTGCCCGGGCCGGGCCGGGACGTCGATCACCCCCGCGAAGGGCGCCGGGTTGCCGGCCGCGAGCACCCGGGCCAGCGCCCATGGGTCGTTCGCGGCGTCGTCCAGGATTGGGACCTCGGTGGAGACCAGGCGGCAGAGGTTGACCTGGTAGACCTCGCCCTCGCGGATCCGGCGACGGATCTCGCGGACGCCGGCCACGTAGCCGGCGCGGTCCAGGGACGTCGTCCAGGTGCCGGGCAGACCGGGCCAGGGGCGAACCGGTGGCGGCAGCGGCGCCGGGCGGCGGTGGGCGAACCGCCAGAGCCGGACGTCGCCCTCGAAGGTGATCACCACGGCCCACCAACCGCCCCGGTCGAGGACGGCGACGTCATTACTCACCTCGACCACGCCGGTGGCCAGGACGCCGCCGAACCAGGCGCTGCCAGAGGGGTTGTCGAGCCGTGGGGACACGTGCGCACGCTAGTGGTTGGACGCTCGGCGCGCCGGTCGGCTATGGTCTGAACCGCTGCACCGGAGCAACGGTCCCAGGGCCGAACGACGGGGCGAGCATGCGGACGTGGCTCAGTTGGTAGAGCATCACCTTGCCAAGGTGAGGGTCGCGGGTTCGAATCCCGTCGTCCGCTCGAAAGGGTTCACCCGGAACACGGTGGAGTGGCCGAGAGGCGAGGCAACGGCCTGCAAAGCCGTCTACACGGGTTCAAATCCCGTCTCCACCTCGCAGCATCGGCCCCCTGGGCCGGTGAAGCTCGAGGGCGATTAGCTCAGTGGGAGAGCGCTTCCTTGACACGGAAGAGGTCACTGGTTCAATCCCAGTATCGCCCACCACAAACCCGCAGGTCAGAGGTCTGATGCGCTAGACCCGGAAGAGTCGTCTGCCGACTGGGTGACATTCTGCGTGAGTCTGCCCTCATTGCGCGGAGCCGCTGGCGGTGGACCAACTCAGCGCCGTGCCTACCCACCCCTGTTCTGAGCACGTTGGCTTGATCCCTCGCCCTACGATGCGAGCATGATCGATCGCCTCGGGCGCGTCTTCAGTCGGGATCGAGTGAAGCACTACGGAGACTGTCCGAGCTGCCAGCACGACTGGCGGGAACATCCCGGAGGGGAACTTCGGTACCGCGCTCGATCAGATCTGCGGTGAGTGCAAGTACGAGTTCGACCATGAACATCGGGAAACGTCGGAGCCCGGCTGCCGCGTTTCGGCCGCACCGCCGCCTGCATGACAATCGGCCGGTAACCTACCCGAGCCAGATGATGCGAAGCACGGCCACGCGGAGCTGATCCTCCCAAGGCGCAATCTCCAGCAAGGACAGCACCTCGGCGAACAGAGCCAGCGCCGACACAGGCAGTGCCCCGACATCGCCGGCCGCCTCGGGTCGATCCCCGGTTGGTACACCAGAGACCCAGGCGAGCCTTCATCGCGGACCAGGACTCAATCGGGAGGTCCTCACCGTGCTGCAGCCGCTCCGCGCGATCCAGCATCCGACGGTGCCGCTGCGGATCTTGTGACAACAACGCCACCCGGTCCCACCGCTCCAGCATCTCCAGCACCGGAGTCAGGTCCAGGGTCTCCATCGCCTCACGCATCACCTGGCGGTACTCCCGGTCGAAATCCCCCGCCTCCTCGGGAAGGAGAGAGACCCGGATCGCCCGCGGAGAGCGGCCCTGCACGCCCGGGGCGGGGTCGGGCTGCGCGATCGACATGCCGACGACACCTCGCGCAACGCTCACGGGACGATGTAGGGCGTGATGACACGGAAGAGGTCACTGGTTCAATCCCAGTATCGCCCACCACATCACCGCAGGTCAGAGGCCGGTGCCCAGAACATCGGGACCGGTCTCGAGATCATTCCTCCGCAGTTCTTTCGCGAATCTGCGCGGCACCGACCGACACTGACCGGATCGTCGGCTGGGCGGGCAGGTACTGGGCAGTCCCAGTCGGGCTGATCTGACCACTCGCGTGTGCATCAGGGCCGCGAGCCAGCGTCGACCTGCCGAGTTGTCAGCGCAGGTCGAGGCGCATGAGGACGCGAGGGAAGCCGCCGCTGACCGCCGTGGTGTCGGCGGCCTTGGTGAACCCCGCGTCTTCGAAGAGCTTGCGGGTGCCGACGTAGGCCATGGTGAGGTCGACGCGCTGGCCCTGGTTGTCTACGGGGTAGCCCTCCACGGCCGGTGCGCCGCGGGTGCGGGCGTAGGCAACGGCACCGTCGAGCAAACTGCGGGACGAGCCACGCCCCCGGCGACCGGCCCGGACCCGGATGCACCAGATGGTCCAGACCGGAAGGTCGTCCACGTGCGGGATCTTCGACGATCTCGCGAAGGTCAGGCTCGAGCGAGGGGCGACTCCTGCCCAGCCGACCACGTCCAGACCGTCATAGGCCAGCACCCCTGGGGCAGGATCCTCACCGCACAACCGTCGGGCATGGTCCGCGCGGGCTTGGCCCACCAGTTCGCGGTTGGCCTTGGAGTCGAGCCGGTAGCTCAGGCACCAGCAGACGGTCGAAGCGGGGTTCTTGGACCCGAGCACCGCCGCAACGTCGGCGAACCTGTCCGCGGTGGCGGGATGGATGTCCAGACCCATGTGCGTTCCTCCAAAGGATGGTGAGGGTGGCGCGGCCGCGCGATCGCGGCGTCCGCGGCGTTGGTCACTCGTCAAGGTCCACGAGTGCGGCCGTGATTCGATCCATCACCTGGATGGCCTGTCTGAGATCTTCGTCCCCGACGATGTCCCGGAGCGTCCTCGCCAATGCCGCGATTCCTGGGCGGAGGGCGTCGATCGCCTGCCAGCCCTGCGGTGTCGGGGTGAGCAGCTTGGCCCTCGCGTGGTCCGGGTTCGGACGATAGTCGGCGAACCCTTCCCGAACGAGCAGATCCGCGATGCGCTGGACGCTCTGCCGGGTCAGGCCCATCTCTCGCGCCACCCCGGACACTGTCAAGGGCTGACGCAAGACGGCTCCCAGCACCTGCCACCACGCAGCAGTCAGCCCTGCCGGCTTGGCCAGCTTGTCTGCCACCTGCAGCAGCTCGCCGTTGAGCCGGAACGTGCGGAGCACCAGTTCGGTGAACGCCTCACGCTCGCCGGACACGGCGTGAGACTCGCTCTCGGTCACGCCGGCGCGGCGGCCAGCGCCGCGAAGGCCGTCGGATCGTGCTGGCCGAACAACCGGTACCAGGCGTCCAGGACCTGCGGCGGGAACACGCCGAGCAGATCCAAGGCCGCTCGCGCGAACTCCACCGGATGGGTCGGCCCAGCAGTGATCAGGCCCCGGTCGGTCACGACAGCCTCCTGCACATAGCGCGCGCTGCCGGCGTAGGCGCCACCGGCGTGGAGCAGATACTCCAGAGCCGAGCTGGTGTGGTCGCGGTCATCGAGCAAGCCCGCCCTCGCGAGGCCTGCCGTCGCGCCACAGATCGCCGCGACCGGCACGCCGGCCGACAGGAACTCCCGCGCCGCACACAGCGCAGGACCCGTCACGCTGTCCGAAGGGTCGACGTCCCAGACATCCGCGCCGGGTAGCACCAGCATGGCGCTGTCCTGCGGGCTGAGATCGGCGAAGGTCAGGTCGGGCAGCACTCGCATCCCACCCATCGACACGACCGGCTCGAGCGAATCCGCCACCGTGCAGACCCGGAACGCGCCGGGCTCCCGCTGCCAGGCTCGGTTGTTGGCACGACTCGTGAGGTGGGCGGGCTCCCAGTCGGCCCAGGTCGGGTAGATGGCCACGTGGACTGTCTTGATCATCGTCATGGACAGCATGCTGTCATCTCGACAGGATGCTGTCAATTGCTCTGAGCCTGACCGCTGCCGTCCACAGGGCCACGAAGGCGACCGCCTCCGCGGACCGGCGCCGTGGCGAGCCGCCGAGCCGGCCCGCGCGAGCACGAGTCGCGGGTGTCGTCCCGACGATGTGCAGTGTCATGACGTTCACCTCATCCGGGTGCGGTGGGCGGCGAGCAGATCGGGTGTCAGACCGTGATGACGACCTTGCCGCGGGCCTTGCCGGCCACGAGGTGACGGACCGCGTCCGCAGCGGAGCTCAGCTCGAAGGGCCGGTCCGTGAACGAGGCGACCGCGCCCGCCACGGCATGCGCCGCGAGGCGCTCCAGGCCCGAGAAGTGCTCCTTGTTCGTGACCATGATCAGTCGCTGGGGAACGAAGGGGTTGAGCAGCACCGCGTGCAGCTGACGGCCCATGCCCGGGCTCCACCTGGCACCGTTCTCGCCTCCGACGATGGCGAGCGTCCCGGTGGGCGTGACGGCGCGGCGCAGGCGCGCGATCGGCGTCATCCCTCCGATGTCGAGCACGACGTCGAACGTGCGCGTCCCGTCGGTGAAGTCCTCGCGCGTGTAGTCGATGGCCTCCGCCGCGCCGAGCTCCCTGACCAGCTGCGCCTTGGCGGCGCTCGCAACCCCGGTGACGATGGCACCCGCCGCGACAGCGAGCTGCACCGCATAGGTCCCGACTCCGCCCGAGGCTCCGATGACGAGCACGGTCTGCCCGGCCCGCACTCCGGCGGCGTCCAGCGCCCGCAGGGCGGTCAGTCCGGAGACCGGCATGGCCGCGGCCTGGGTGAACGTGAGGTTCGACGGCTTGTGGGCCAGCTTGATCTCGCGGGCCACGGCGTACTCCGCGAAGGCTCCGCGCGCGATGCCGAACACCTCGTCGCCGACCCGGAAGCGCGTGACGTCCGGCCCGATCGCCACGACCGTGCCCGCGACGTCCTGACCGAGCACCCGGTTCCTCGGCCGACGAATCCCGATGACGGCACGCACCAGATAGGGCTCCCCCGTCATCAGGTGCACGTCGCCTCGGCTGACGCCGGCTGCGTGCACGCGGAGCAGCACTTCGCCGGCTCCGGCCGTGGGCTGGTCGATGTCGCGCACCTGCAGGACGTCGGCCGAGCCGTAGGTCTCCTGGACGATCGCCTTCATGGTGGTCATGTCTCCTCCTGGGGTGAGTGCGCCTCGTGGCGCTGTCACAACGCTGACCGGCGGGGCCGCCGGGTCGCGCCGGGGAAATCGCCGGGTTGTCGACACCTGCCCGGACGGCGACGTGCCCGGTACGCCGCCGAGGGCGCACCGGGCACGGGGCGAGCGCAGTCGATCTACCTGGTGAGCGACGCACCGGTCCTGACCGACGAGACCACCTCGAGGATGGCCGCGCTCGTCGAGGTGGCCGCGGTCCGGTCCGTGACGAGCATCTCGTGCGTGGCGCCGTCCACGATGCGATGCGCCGAGTTCGTCGACAGCCGGGCCAGCCCGCCCTGCTTGGCGAACCAGTTCGGCGCGCTCCCGCTGCCCGCGGTGAGGACGAACAGCGGGATGTCACCCAGGCTCTGCAGCTCGGCCGCCGCCTGCATCGAGGCGTTGGCCTGCACGTACTCGTCGATCGTCGATCGCAGGGTGGCGGGGGTCGAGATGCTGGCCCGCATCTGCTCACGGGCCGGTGAGGGCAGGTCGCCATAGGAGGTCAGGCTGTACAACCGGCCGAGACCGACGCGCGATCCGACCGAGATGAGGGCCGAGGCGCGCACCAGCGGGTCGTTGCGGACGGCGCCCGCCGCCGGCGAGGCCGGGGACGTGGGCGTGGTGGTGTCGATGAGCACCATGCCGGCGACGTCGTCCGGGTAGTGGGAAGCGTAGGCGAGCACGTAGAGCCCGCCGAAGGAGTGGCCGGCCAGCACGTAGGGGCCGGCCACGTGAGCGCTGTGCAGCAGGGTGTGCAGATCGGCCGCGACACGCGCGCCGTCCTGGGGGGTTTCGACCGGGTCACTCCAGCCGCGGCCGGGGCGGTCGTAGACGCACACTCGGGTGTCGCGGGCCACGGCAGGGGCGATCCACGCCATCGTCGAGGCCATGTCGCCGGCACCCGGCTGGAGGACGACGGTCGGACTGCCGGTACCGGTGCAGCTGAGGTGCATCCGGTGGCCGTCGACGTCGATCAACCGGCCGGGCATCGCGGCATGGCTCGCGTCGTAGGACTCGAGGCCCGTCTCGACCGCGCCGCCCACGGACGCCAGGGCGAGGACGGCGAGGACGGCGTACGTCAGCACGCGGGCGCCGGCGGAGGGCAGGCGGCGGCGCGCTCGGACGAACGTGACGATGGTCAGCGCCAGCAACGCCGGTGGCCACACCCACGTGAGCGCCCGCTCTGCCGCCGCGCCGAGGGTGATGAGCAGCAGCCCGCTCGACCCCATGAACAACGCCGGTGCCGCAGCCCAGTGTTGGGGCTGGTCGGTGAGGCGGATCGACAGCACCGTGAGCAGCGACCAGCCGAGCGCGAAGCCACACAGGATCGCACCGGTCGCGCCGGCCTCGTCGGCGGAGATGAAGGGGGCGAACACGAGGAGCACCCCGGATACCAAGCCGGTGGCCAGCGAACCGGCCACGATCCGGCCGAGGTGCCCTCTCGGGGCAACGGGGGTCTCAGGTGCGGTGCCCTGTGGGATGTCGGTGTGCAGGGACTGGCGGGCCGAGGGGTTCATGGCTCCTGCTCTCTGTGATGGCGGGTGGCTTCTCGGGTGGGAGTGAGGACGTTCAGGGGCGCAGCTCGTGGCCGGCGGTTCTCACTGCCGCGGCCACGTCGACCCGGTCGACGGGCGTCTCGGCGGTGACGGTGACGAGGCCGGTGGCGACGTCGATGTGGACCTCGAGGACGCCGGACAGCCGGCCGATCTGGTCGGCGACCGCGTCACGGCATCGCCGGCAGGTCATGCCGTCGACGTGGAAGGTGGTCGCGCCGACGAAGGTGCGAGGCGTGTCGTTCAGCACGAGGGTCTCCCGGACGCTGGGCGGCGGTTCCTGACCCCTTCACCGTGCGGCCGGACGTCGCTCGGTCGCGCCGGTCATTTCGCCGGGTTTGCCGGTGATCCGGCTACGCTCGCGGTGTGCTCGCAGGTCGAGATGACGAGCGCGTCATGGTTCGGGGGCTGCTCGACCAGGCGCGCCACTCTCGCGGGTCGACCCTGGTACTGCACGGGGTGCCTGGCGTGGGCAAGTCCACGTTGCTCGCGGCGGCCGCGGCCGACGCCGAGGGGTTCACCGTGCTGCAGACCTCGGGGATCGAGTCTGAGTCGCCGCTGGCGTTCGCGGCCCTGCAGCGCCTCGTGCGCCCCGTCCTGCGCCTCGCGGAACGACTGCCCGCCCCGCAGGCTCGGTCGTTGCGCCGGGCCTTCGGTGAGGAGGACGGCGACGTCGACCGCTTCCTGGTCTTCCTCGCCGCGTTGAGCCTGCTGGCGGAGGCAGCCGAAGAGGCACCGGTGTTGGCTCTCGTCGATGATGCGCACTGGCTCGACGAGGCCTCGTCCGCCGCGCTGCTCTTCGTGGCACGCCGCCTGCAGGTCGAGCGGATCGCGCTGCTCTTCGCGGCACGTGACGGCGACGTGCGTCGCTTCGAGGCCGGTGACCTGCCGGACCTCGCCCTGGCCGAGCTGGACGCGACCGACGCCGGCGTCCTGCTGACCGCGATCGCGGGCGTCCCGGTTCCACACGACGTGCTCGCCCGACTGGTGGCCGATACCGGGGGCAACCCGCTGGCCCTGGTGGAACTGGCGAACGCGCTCTCGGCCGGTCAGCTCAGCGGGGCGGATGCGCTTCCCGTTCACCTGCCCTTGACCGAGGGGGTGGAGCGGGCCTTCCTCGACCGAGTCGGGCGCCTCCCTTCGGGTGCGCGGTCCTTCCTGCTGGTCGCGGCGGCCGACGATTCCGGCCGGGCCGCGATCGTGCGACAGGCAGCGCTCGCTCTCGACGTGTCGGCCGAGGCGATCAGCGCAGCCGAGGACTCCGGCCTCGTCCGGATCGACGACAGTGCCGTGACCTTGCGTCACCCCTTGGTGCGCTCGACGGTCTACGGCGCCGCGACGGGCAGCCAACGCCGGGCGGTTCACCGCACACTCGCGAAGGTGCTGGACGGCACCGGGGACGTCGACCGGCGGGCGTGGCATCGGGCCGCCGCGGTCGAGGAGCCTGACGAATCGGTCGCCGCCGACCTCGACCAGGTCGCCGAACGTGCCGCCCAGCGCGGCGGCCTGGAGGCGGCCGCGGCGGCCTGGGAACGTGCGGCCGAGCTCACGATGGTCGCGGGACCCCGCGCGTCCCGGTTGCTGGCCGCCGCCGGGGCCGCGTGGGCCGGTGCCCAACCAGGGCGCGCCCGCGCCCTCGCCGAAGCCGCTCGAGCGGCCGCCGACAGTGTGATGGTCCGGGCCGACGTCGATCGGCTCCGGGCCAGGATCGAGTGGAACATCGGATCGGGGCCGGTCGGGCACCGGATCCTGCTGCAGGCCGCTCGTGACGTCGCCGGGACGGACTTCGCCCGGGCCACGGTGATGGCACGGATGGCGGCCGCCGCGGCCACGTTCGGTGCCGACTCGGGCATCGGCATCGACCCGGCCGAGTTCGTCGGTGACCTGGACGGCGTGCCGCCGGGCGCAGCGCGATCCTCGGCGCTGCTGCTGTCCGGCTTCGCCCACATCAGCCGAGGAAACCTGCGGGAGGCGGCAACCGAGTTCCGACTGGCCTTCGCCGAGGACCCGACCGGTGGTGACGTCGACCTGGTGCCGAATCTCGGGCTGGCCGCGCTGTACATCGGGGACGACGAGGTCGCCTTGCGCGAGTACGGCCGGTTCGTGGCCCAGGCGCGGGATGCGGCGGCACCGGTCACCATCCTGTACGGGCTTGCCCGCCGCGCCGCCGCGGAGATCAGCATCGGCGATTGGCGCACCGCTGCCGCCGACTCGGCCGAGGCACTGGGCCTGGCCCATGGAACCGGCCACGACCCGCTGGGCAGCCTGCCGCTGGCATGGCTCACGCTGCTGGCCTCACTGCGCGGCGATCAGCCCGAGTTCGACCGGTGTCTGACGGAGTTCGAGCGGCCGACGCGGGGACGGGACGTCGGGCTGACGAGCGTCGTCAGCCGAGACGTGCTGCTCTGGGCACAGGGCGTCGCCGCGGCGGCCACCCCTGACGTCGCCCTTCACCACCTCGAGCAGATCACCCATCCGATGGTGCGGAGCATGTCGGCGCTGGACTGCCTCGAGGTGGCCGCACGCGCCGGCCGCGTGGAGTCGGTGAACAGCTGGGCGGACGAACTCGCGACCCTGGACGACCTTCTCGGCGCCCCTTGGGCGGGAGCATCCGCCGCCCACGCGCGCGCCCTGGTGAGCGACGGAGCCGAGGCACAGGCCTGGTTCGAGCGCGCCCTCGACGCTCATGCCCGCTCACCACGTCGGGTCGACCGTGCCCGCACGGAGCTGGCGTTCGGTGAGTTCCTTCGACGCTCACGTCGTCGGGTCGACGCCCGCGAGCACCTTCGCGCCGCACTGGACACCTTCGAGGACGTCGGCGCCGCGCGTTGGGCGAGCCGGGCACGACACGAGCTGCGAGCGTCGGGCGAGACCGCCCGCAGGCGGGACTCCACCACTCCCGTCGATCTCACGCCGCAGGAACGACACGTCGCCGACCTGGTGCGGCAGGGCCTGAGCAATCGCGATGCCGCCGCCCAGCTGTTCCTGTCCCCTCGGACGATCGACTTCCACCTGCGCAACGTGTTCACCAAGCTCGGGGTGTCCTCGCGCGCCGAACTCGTGGCGCTCGACCTGCCCTGACCCGATCCAGCAACTCGCCGATCGCGGCGTCCCTGGCCATGGCGACGAGATCGGGACGCGAACTGCGAAGGGGCAAGTAGGCCACACCTGCTGACGGGCTACGCCCCCAATGCTCAGTCGGTGTAGTGGACCGCGGGGTTGAGGATCTGCCGACCCCACAGCTGAGCACGGTCGGCGTCCGTCAGTTCGGCGGCTTCGGCAGCCTCGGTCCACTGCTCGGTGATGACGGTGACCTGATGCTCGATGATGTCGGCAGCCTGCGACCTGGTCAGGTGGTAGATCTCAGCCGCGGCGAGGCAGGTGGCGAACCGGCTCTCGCGGCGTCCATCACGAGTGATGCCCATCGCCTGTGCAGCACTCTCCCCCGACCGCAACTGCGGACAAACGTCGTAGGCCGGGGTCAGGGCCAGTCGCTCCCCGTCCCAGAACGCGGCGTGGTTGCGCGCGTGGTCGTCCGTGTTGGACACGCAGATGTTGAACACGATGCGGGCGAACAGCTCACGCAGCGTCGCATCCGGATCGATGAACCGTGCCCGGATCAGATCCGCCAGATCCGGGTAGGTGGCCCACCGACCCTCCATCTCGTCCAGCCCGAGGAGTGTCAGCCCGGACACCACCAGCCGACGCCCTTCCCCACCGTCAGCGGTGGTGGCGCGATCGAACCGTTCGACGAGCAGGACGTCGCGGCCCAGTGCCTGGGTGAGGGAGACCGCGGCAACGTCGAGCCCGACCCGAGCCGCGAGGTCCATCGCTACCGCCTCGGCCCGCACCACGGGATAAGGGTCCGTCTGGGTGGAGAGCTTCGCGATCAAGCGGCGGCCTCGGGAATGCTCATCGCTGCTGTCGTGCAGCAGCACCTTGGGGCGCGCTCCCCCGATGGAGGTGCCTCGCATGAGAGCCTCGTCGAGGTCTGGAGAGAACCGCTCGCCGGCCAGGAACTTCTCAGTGGCCGCTTGCACCTCCTCCAAGGTCGCTGAGCTGGATCGTGGGACGTACTCGTCTGATCGTTCCTGGAAATCCAGTGCGCCGATCCGATCGCTGCCGGACTCCAGCAGATAGGTGAGCAGGCCGAGCTCGTCGGGGTCGCGGCTGCGATCGAGGCGGCCGACGTGCCGGGCCAGGATGACTCGCTGGCCCCACGCGTCCGGTCCGGCGTCTCGGATGACGCCGGCCACCCGCATCGCACCCTGAGGACGCTGTCGGCCGCGCCGGAGCGGGAGCTCTGGCAGGTACAACGGGACGGCCCCGGGACGATTCAGGTAACTGCGGCCGTAGTTGAAGGTGATGACCTCGCCCTCGGCGACCAGCCTGCCCGCGGGGACCGGGTCGACCGCACCGGGCAGCCAGACCCAGACGAACGCCTCTGTCGGCGTCGAGATCAGCGAGGCTCGAGTGCCCATCAGAAGTCGTCCTCGACCTGTGCCGGCCGGGTCCGGACTCGAGCAGGCAGGAGCGCCAACCGGTCACGGCTCTGGGCAACCAGCGCCGACAGCTCTTCGGGACCGGCACCGAACAGATCGATGCCGAGCAGGAAGGCCAGTTCGAAGACCACACCGATGGTGGCGGTGGGCGAGCCACGCTCGATGCTGCGCAGGGTGCCGTCGGAGATCCCGGCGCGCTCGGCCAGCTCGGCCTGGGTCCAGCGCCGGGCGCGTCGAGCGCGCGCAATCTCCAGACCCAGGACGCGAACCGCCTCTCGGGTCTGCGGCGAGTACGTGTGCGCCTTACGCACCCCGACCACCTCCGAACCTCGATATAACATTGATAACGGCTCTAAAACACAATACATTGAGTCCGCTGAAGGGCCACGTGAAGCGACTGCCGTCGGCGTCCGGATGTCTGGCGGCCCTGGGCCAGGTCTTTCGACCCCGAGTTCTTCGTCCCTCTGCATGGGGAGCACCTGGTGGATTGGTGTCCGCAGGTGATGCCCTATCTGGCGCTGCCTCCGGGGTGGAGGTTCTTGATCTCCGAGGGGTACGAGGACATATGGTCTGACGCTTCCCGCTTGGCGATCTGAGTCCGATCTGTCAGGTGTTCTTCGGGCTTCACCCCCGTACGGTGCTGCCATTCGCCGGCCGTGATCTCGTAGATCACCTCACCCTCAGCACTGCCAGGGAGCGGGTTCTGCCACTCACGGACCTCGCTGCGTACGTGGCTCATCCCCAGCTTGCGCATCACGCTGCGGGAGCGGACGTTGACCGCCATGGTCTCGGCCCAGACCCGGGCCAGCTGCAGCGTCCGAAAGCCGTACTCGAGCAACGCCCCGGCACCCTCGGTAGCCAAGCCCTGCCCCCAGCAGTCCCGACGCAGCCGCCACCCGATCTCGGCCTGCTCGGGACGCGCGGCAGGGCGGGGATCGCCGGGGTCCAGATCCCACCACCCCGAGAAGTCGTCGCCCTCGAAGCCCGCCCACCAACCCATTCCCCACGCATCCGCGAACGTGTCGAGGCATCGGGGACGCCAGAACTCCTCGATCTCCTCCGGCGTGCGAGCCCGCCCCACCAGGTGCCTCATCACCTCGGGATCGGAGTCGAGCTGGTGCAGCAGCGGAAGGTGCTCCAGCGTCATCGGCCGCAGCTCGATCCGCCGGGTACGCAGGACGGGACGGGCCATGACGCCATGCTGGCAGAGCCGGAAGGCTCGGTGAGTGTCGCGGCGTCCTGGATCGAACAGGCCCGAGAATGGGTAGGGCAACGATGCCCGCGCACGGTGCGCGACCTGCCGAACCGCGCCATGGTGGATGGCCACCTCAGAATCGGAGCCACGACGTGAGCCCCCTGACGACCAGCGCGTTCGACCTGCCCGACCGCCTCGCGGCCAAGGCCGACCCGGTGCTCATCGCCGCCGACGAGCAACACTTCGCGGCGCTGGCCGAGACACTCGACCACTCCATCGCCGACCTCTCGACACGGCTGGAGGCAGAACTCAGAGCACCCGGCGGCACCGGTCAGGAGGCGATGGACCGCGACCTCGAGGTCCACCGGCTGTCCGCTCGCCTGCGCACCCTGCGCCGCTTCGGCCTGGACCTGTGCCTGGGACGCATGGTCGCCACCGACGACCCCGAGCCGGTCTACATCGGACGCCTCGGCCTCACCGACCGCACCGGCCGCCGGTTGCTCGTCGACTGGCGCTCCCCCGTGGCCGAGCCGTTCTTCGGCGCCACCCACGCCAATCCGATGGGGCTGGTCAGCCGTCGCCGCTACCGCTGGACCCGCGGCCGGATCACCGACTACTGGGACGAGGTGTTCACCCCCGACGGGCTCGACCACCACGCGGCCCTCGACGACCAGTCCGCCTTCATCGCCAGCCTGGGCAGCAATCGCTCGGCGCGGATGCGCGACGTCCTCGGCACCATCCAGGCCGACCAGGACGCGATCATCCGCGCCGGCTCCCGAGGTGCCCTCGTGGTGGACGGCGGCCCCGGAACCGGCAAGACCGTTGTCGCCCTGCACCGTTCGGCCTACCTGCTCTACTCCGACCCCCGCCTGAGTCACCGTCGCGGCGGCGTCCTGTTCATCGGGCCGCACCAGCCCTACCTCGACTACGTCGCCGACGTCCTGCCCAGCCTCGGCGAGGACGGCGTGCAGACCTGCACGCTGCGCGACCTGGTCGCCGAGGGGGCCACCGCCGTCCCCGAGACCGACCCGGACGTCGCCCGGCTCAAGTCGTCGGCCCGCCTCGTGGCCGCGATCGAGGCCGCCGTGCGGTTCTACGAGGAGCCCCCCACCGCAGGCCTGACGGTCACCACGGCCTGGTCGGAGGTCTGGTTGAGCCCCGACGACTGGGCCGAGGCCTTCGACGCCCCGGACGCCGGCACCCCGCACAACGAGGCCCGCGAGGTGATCCTCGACGCGCTCGTCACGATCCTGATGGACAAGGCCGACGACCAGGACGACCAGGTGACCCCGGACATGCTGCGGAAGGCATTGCGGCAGAACCGGGAACTGCTCACCACCGTCCAGCGCGCCTGGCCGCTGCTCGAGCCGACCGACCTCGTCGCCGACCTGTGGTCGGTGCCCGCCTTCCTGCGCCACTGCGCGACATGGCTGAGCCCGGCGGAGATCCGCGCCCTGCAACGACCCGACCCGCAGGCCTGGACGACCAGCGACCTCCCCCTGCTTGACGCCGCCCGGCAGCGGCTCGGCGACCCGCAGGCCTCCCGCCGAGCCCGGCGACGCGCCGCGGTGATGGCCGCCGAGCGCGAGGAGATGGACCGGGTCGTCGAGCACCTGATCAGCTCCGACGATTCCGAGATGCTCGTGATGTCGATGCTGCGCGGCTCGGACCTGCAGAGCGTCCAGGTCGACGAGTCGGCGCTGCCGCAGGCCTCCCCCGACCGGCTCGCCGGGCCGTTCGCGCACGTCGTGGTCGACGAGGCCCAGGAGCTGACCGACGCGGAGTGGCAGATGGTGCTGGTGCGCTGCCCGTCGCGCAGCCTGACGATCGTGGGTGACCGCGCGCAGGCCCGGCACGGGTTCACCGAATCCTGGCGTGACCGGTTGGAGCGCCTGGGGTTCCACCGGATCCACCAGGCCACCCTGACCATCAACTACCGCACTCCCGAAGAGGTCATGGCCGAGGCCGAGCCGGTGATCCGGGCCGTGCTGCCGGACGCCAACGTGCCGACCTCCATCCGCAGTACCGGCATCCCGGTCGTCCACGCCGCCCACTCGCAGCGTGAGGCGATCCTCGACGACTGGCTGCGCACCCACGCCGACGGGATCGCCTGTGTCATCGGCGATCCCACGTTCGCGTCGACCCCGCGCGTCCGCTCACTGACCCCGGAGCTGTCGAAGGGCCTCGAGTTCGACCTGGTGATCCTGGTCGATCCGGAGGCGTTCGGCACCGGCATCGAGGGCGCGGTCGACCACTACGTCGCGATGACCCGGGCAACCCAGCAGCTGGTGGTGCTGACGAGCTGAGGCCCTCTCCCGCAACGGGTTCGATCAGCGACCCGCGAGTCGGTCGACCGCCGCGACGACGGGCGCGGCGCCGTCCTCGGCGGCGATCACCCGGGCCAGTGCCGCGGCCCGCTCCACGAAACCCCGATCGGTGACGGCGGCGCGGATCGCTTCCCCCAGCCGGTCGGCGTTCAGCTTCCGGAACGGCACCGGGGCCGGCCCCACCCCCAGCTCCGCCACCCGCCGGCCCCACAGCGGCTGGTCGGCGTAGATCGGCGTGGTCACCGTCGGCACGCCCGCGCGCAGCCCGGCCGCCGTCGTCCCGGCGCCGCCGTGGTGGACGACCGCCGCGACCTTGGTCATCAGCCACGTGTGCGGCGCCGCCCCGATGGTCAGGATGTCGTCCTGACCGGCGATCTCGATGCCCGCCCACCCCGATTGGACGACGGCCCGCACCCCCGCCCGTCGCACGGCACCGACGATCGCGCGGGTCAGCCACGGCCCGGCACCGGAGGCCATACTGCCCAGCGTCACCAGCACCGGCGGGTCACCGGCGTCCAGGAAGGCACTCAGTTCGTCGGGCGGAGCCCAGCCCGTCGGCTCCGTCGGCCACCAGTAGCCGGTCACCTCGAGACCAGGGCGCCAGTCGTCCGGCCGGGGCAGCACGGCCGGGCTGAAGCCGTGCAGAATCGGCCAGCCCTCGGCGCGCAGCCGGCGACGGGTGGCGATGGCCGACTCGGGAGGCAGCCCGAAGTGTTCGCGGATCCGCGCGGCGGCCCGGGTGTAGGGGAACAGCCCGGCCGTGAGCAGCTCACCGACCCAACGATTGCCGAACCGCCCGAGGGACCGCCCGGAGTTGGTCATCGGGCATGGCAGCGCCCCGGTGGGTTCGAACGGCTGCAGGTACACCCCCAGGCTGGGCACGCCCCGGCCCTGCGCCGCATGTACCGCGAACGGGGTGGCGCCGCCGACCAGCACCACCTCGGCATCGCGGGTCGCCTCGATGGTGCCGTCGGCCACGTCGAGCAGGTAGCGGTTCAACTGGGGTAGCCGGCGATTGAGATACCAGGGCGGGGTCGGGCGATCGGCCGAGGGCACGGCGATCACGCTGAGCAGGTCACCGGGCAGTTCGTGGAAACCGAGCCCTGCTCCGACGACCAGCTCCGACATCGCCGCGTGCGCCGCGATCGAGACATCGTGGCCCGCCTCGCGCAACCGGACGCCGAGTCCGGTGTACGGCGCGACGTCCCCATGGCTGCCCGAGGCCACGATCACCACGTTCACGCGAGCACGCTAACGCCCGGTGGCACAGGTGTGGTCACTGCCACACGCCTGAGCGGTACGACCATGACCGTCTGCTGTGTCATGGCCATATGAGTGCCACCTCGATCCTGTCGCAGAATCTGCGGGACTTCGTCTACCTGCCGACCACCGTCTGGCGCGAGTTCTTCCGCCCGACGTTCTACTTCGGCTGCAACGTCAACGACCTCGACACCGAGCACGAGGTGTTGGGCGACGTCGGCAGCTACGGCAAGCAACTCAATCGCATCCTCGATGCCCTCATGGTGATCATCGAGTTGGACGACGACCGCATCGACCAGCTCGACACCGAGGCGAAGGAGGCGATCTACGCCCTGCGGGTGCTGCACAAGGACGCCTCGCGAGCCAGTGCTCGCGCCGAGGCGCGGCAGAACTGACCTCAGGACACCCGCGAGGCCGAGATCGCCGGGATGCGCAGGTCGATGACCCGATCGCGCGGCAGGACGACGACGTCCGGCCTCACCGGGCGACCGAAGCGCCGCTGCACCGGCCGCTCGACGAGGAACCACGAGAGCGTGGCGAGTGCCGCCGTGCCGCCGAACTCCGCGCTCGCGGTCGCCGCCGGACCCCAGCCCTGGGCCTGCACCAGCTCGAACACCGGCAGGTGGTACAGGTAGATCCCGTACGAGATACGTCCCATCCAGGCCAGCGGCAGCCGGGACGGCGTGGACGCGCGGTGGGTGACCAGGTGCCACACCAGGGCTGCGGCAGCCAGGCCGGCCAGGGTCAGACCCACGAGGTAGGTGGCCGCGCCCTCGATCCGCAGTGTCGCGGACAGCACCAGGAGCACCACCGCTGCGACGCCGGCGGTCCCAGCTGAGCGAACGAGGCGCAGGGTCGGTACCCGGCGACGGGCCACCGCCACCAGGGCGCCGATCACGAGGCCGTCCGCGTGCGTCACCGTCGCGAAGTAGGGCCACATCGCATGGGTGGTGAGCCAGCCCGCGGCACGCAACAACACGATGCCCGATGCCGCGACGACCAGCCATCGCAGCAGGCGTGAGCGTCGCCGCAGCAAGACCGGCAGGAGCAGTGGCCAGACCAGGTAGAACTGCTCCTCGATCGCCAGCGACCAGGTGTGCCGGATCGGCCCCAGCGCCTCGACGTTCAGCGCCTGGACCCAGTTGGCCGAGTACATCGCGACGGCGATGACCGCGCCGGCGGTCGGCCAGGCGGCGCTGCCGGCCAACGGGCCGCGCATGAGCGGGACCGCCACCACCAGCAACAGGACGAAGGCCGGGGCGAGTCGCACCACGCGCCGCCGGTAGAAGGCCGGCAGATCGATCCGGCCGGCGCGTTGCCACTCGGCCAGCAGCTGATCGGTGATCAGGTACCCGCTCAACACGAAGAAGACGTCGACGCCGATGAACCCACCGTGGGCCGCATGCACCGCGTGCGAGGCGAGAACTGCCAGCACGGCCAGTCCCCGCAGGCCGTCGAGCGATCTCAGACGGTGAGCCATGCATGATCCCCTGACGCCGGAGGAACCTCTGCACTCCCCCGTCGGCAGCGCTACGGATCCAACCATCGACCCAACGTCAGGACGATCGCACGAACGGCTCAGTGACAGGCTCGGCTTTACCTGATCATGACCTACAGTGATCGGCCCCTTACCCGCCGAAGGCACGCAGGTGGTGCTGCGAGCCGAGTGTCAGCTCGGCGTAGACCTGATCGACGTCAGCGGCCGTCACTCCCGTGCCGGCCGTGGCCAGATCGGCGAGGTCCATCCGTTCGATGGTGCGCCCGACCTCGAGCGCGGCGTCCGCCGATACCGATCCCTGGGCGACCAGCGTGGTGTACCGCGAGGCCATCTCGGGATCGGTGAACTGCCCTTCGGCCTTACCGGCCGTGGGATCGGCGAGACCGTAGCGCGTGAGCAGGGACCTGATGGCCTCGGTGTGGCGGACCTCGGATCTGGCGATCCGCGTGAACCGGGCATCACCACTGCTCTCGGCCAGCGCAACATAAACGTCGTGGGCGAGCTTCTCCTCCTCGGCCATCGACGACAGCGCCGCCTTCTGATCAGCCGTGAGCGTGCCGGATGCCGGCAAGGCCGCGTGGCCGGTGCCGTCGCCCATGCCGGCGCCGGCACCCATCCCCCGGCCCATTCGCTGGCCCGTCCCCTGACCCATTCCCTGACCCATGCCCTGGCCCATTCCCGCGCCGGCGCCCCGGCCTCGAGCCCCGTCCGCCGCCTGGCCGACACCGTTCCCCTGACGCATGCCCCGCCCGGGTGCCCCGGCCCGATCCGAGCCGAGGCCATCGCCCACACAGCCGGCCGAGCAGGTTGGGCCACTGGTCGGGGCAGCGCCGGCCGTACCCGTCCCCGCCGTCCCGGCCAGGGCCGTCGTTCCGGCCAGGACGGCAGCCACGAGGGCACCGCCGGCGATGGCAGTGACGACAACTGTGCGACGCATCTCGATCTCCCGATGTCGGCCGGCGCGGTGCCGGCGCTGGTGTGCTTCTCGGGAACACCGTCGACCCAGCGCTCGAGCACGCCGTGCACTCCGTGTGGAGACGATGTGGAGACCGAGGCACCCTGGATGGGTCCAGCGGGTCGAGTCGACCATGATGGCCCCATGGCCACGGTTCTCGTCGTCGAGGACGACCGCGACATCCGCGAGGTGCTGCGCCGCTACCTCGAACGCGCCGGTCACGCGGTCCTGACCACCGCCTCGGGGGCGGAGGCCCTGCGCATGGTCGAGGACGGCGGCACCGACCTGGTGGTGCTCGATCTCGGGCTGCCCGACGTCGACGGGCTCGAGGTGCTGCGCGCCGTCCACCCGCGCGGCCATCCGCCGGTGCTGGTCCTCACCGCCCGCAGCGACACCGACGACCGCATCCGAGGTCTCTCCCTCGGCGCCGACGACTACGTCACCAAACCGTTCAGCCCCACCGAGGTGGTGCTGCGCGTCGGGGCGATCCTCGCCCGCACGAGCGGGTCGGCCGACGATCCCGACCGCACCTCGTTCGGCGAGGGCAGGCTCGTGATCGATCACAGCCGGCGCGAGGTCGTCGTGGACGGCCGCACCATGGACCTGACCGCCACCGAGTGGGGTGTGCTGGCCACGCTGGCCTCCGTACCCGGGCGACCGTTCTCGCGGTACGAGCTGGTCAACCGGGTACGCGGCTACGAGTTCGCCGGGTACGAGCGCAGCATGGACTCGCACGTGAAGAACCTGCGCCACAAGCTCGGCGCTGCGGCCGAGCTCGTCGAAACCGTCGTCGGTGTGGGGTATCGGTTGAAGGTGCGCCGTGACGCCTGAACCCGAGACACCGGCACCTCGGGCACTCGGCCACCTGGGCCGCCGGTTGGTGGCCGCCTTCACCGCGGTCGCCACCCTGGCCATCGCCCTGGTCACGATCGCGGCGCTGATCGGTACCGATCGCGGGCTGGCCAGTCAGGTGTCCCAGCAACGACAGGATTTCGCCGAGACGTTGGCCACCACGGCGGCCGCCGCGTACTCCCGCTCGGGTGCCTGGGACTCGGCCGACCTCGGGGAGCTGCGTGCCGCCGTCCTCGGCACCGGTACCCAGCTGGCGCTGGCCGCCACCGACGGCACCCCCATCGCCGAATTCGGCAGCGGCCGGCGCGGCATGGGGGCAGCCATGCATCAGGGAACCGGTGGCGAGCGGGCCGCCGTGGTGACGTCTGCGGTCGTCGTCAACGGCACCCAGGTGGCGGCCCTCAGCGTGTTCTACCCGGCCACGACCGTGGTCGCCGGTCGCCCGGTGGCCTGGTCGTGGGTACTGATCGCGGCACTCATCGCCCTGTCGCTGGCCGTGGCGTCCGGCCTGGCGGCAGCACGTGCCCTGTCCCGGCCGGTGCACGCGCTGATCGCTGCCTCCCGCTCGTATGCCGCCGGGGACCTGTCGGCTCGGGTGAGCCTGCGCGGTTCGGGCGAGCTCGGCGTCCTGGCCGACGCCTTCGACGAGGCGGCGAGCGCCGTCCAGGATGCCGAGACGCACCGTCGTCGGATGGCCGCCGACGTCGCCCACGAGCTGCGTACCCCGCTGGCGGCGTTGCAGGCCGGGCTGGAGGAACTGCGCGACGGGTTGGTCCCGGCCGATCTCGACACGCTGACCCGGCTGCACGACCAGAGCCTGCGGCTGGCGCGGGTGGTCGCCGACCTGGCCGACCTGTCCTCGGCGCAGGCCTCCGGGCACTCGCTGAGGTGGGAGTCGATCGATCTCGCGGCCCTGGTGCGCCAGGAGTGCGACGAGCGTGCCGCCCTGGTGCGCGCTGCAGAACTCGACCTGCACCTGGACGCCGCCACCCCGGCCCGGGTGCGCGGCGACCGGATGCGCCTGCACCAGGTGGTGGGCAACCTGCTGGAGAACTGCGTGCGGCACTGCCGGCCGGGCGACTCGGTGACCGTGCGGGTCGAGTCGCCGGCCGAGCCGGACGCTCGCGGATCGGGCATCGTGCGGTTGACGGTCCGCGACAGCGGCCCGGGTATCGACGAGGCCGATCTGCCGCACGTGACGACCCGGTTCTGGCGATCCTCACGCGCCCGCGACAGCTCGGTGGGCAGTGGTCTGGGGCTGGCCATCGTGGCCGAACTGGTGCGAGCCCATCAGGGCCGGATCGAGGTGACCTCGCCGAGCCACCAGGGCACCGTCGTGACGGTGGAGTTGCCCGTCGACGCCCAACCGCCCGCGCGATGACGGGCATCTGATGCGGGGTGGTCCACTGGCAGAGTCAGCCCACGGACAGCGCGCCTCCGGGGGTGATCTCGTCGGCTCGGTGTCGCTGCGCGGCCGGGCTGCGACCGAACACTAGGCTCCCGCCCATCGACCGACGGGTGGGGAGGCGTCGATGGTCGCGGTCAGCGCCACGGGGATCTTCGGCGCCCTGGGGGTGGCGGCGCTGGCGACCGCGGTGCCGGCGCTGTGGCGCTGGACCCAGTTGTTCAGCACCTTCGTGCACGAGAGCGGGCACGCCTTCGTCAACCTGCTGATCGGTCGGGTCGTGGTGGCCGTCGAGATCTTCCTGAAGGGGGGCGGCTGCACCACCAGCGTCGGGAAGAGCGGGCCGCTGCAGATCCTGTCCACCGCCGCCGGCTACGCCGCTCCCCCGCTGGTCGGGCTGGCCCTGGTGGCCGCGCTGGTGCACGGCGCCTCGGTCTCGACCCTGCTGCTGATCGCGCTGCTGCTCGTCGTGGTGATCCTGGTGCTGAGCCGCAACGTCGGTGCCGTCGTGGTGGTCGCCACCGTGATCGCCGCCCTGGCGATCCTGATCCACCGTGCCGGGCCGATCTCGCAGACCATCGCGGTCCTGATCGCTGCCTGGTTTCTGCTGCTGGCCGGGCTGCGCAACAACATCGAGCTGGTCTGGGTGATCAACCAGGGTCGCGGCGACGACGCGTCGAGACTGGCCGAGTACACCGGCCTGCCGGCCGAGGTGTGGGTGGGAGCCTTCGTCGCGGTCGCGGCCCTGTGCATCTACCAGAGCGGTCGGTGGCTACTCGGCTGAGCCGGATCCGCTGCGGGTTCCGTCCTCCTCGGCGGCCGGCTGCGCCTGCGGTGGCGCCGCGCCCACCCGCTGCTGCGGATCCGGGGTGACCGGGCGCTCGGCCGCGTGCATCTGCGGTGCGCGGCGCGCCGCCGTCCGGGCCGGGTCGGGCCAGATGCTGTCGAAGGTGGCGTTCAACGCCGCCCCGATCAGCACGGCGATCGCGAGGAAGTAGAGCCAGATGAGCAGCACGATCGGCGCCGACAGCGGACCGTAGATCGAGGTACCACCGACCGATTGGGCCACGATCACCCGCAGCACCGCACTGGCCCCCGTCCAGATCACCAGGGCCAGCACGGCCCCGGGAATGTCCTTGCGCCAGGGCACCCGCACCGGCGTGGCCACGTGATACAGCGTGGTCAACAGCACCACCGAGAACACCACGACGATGGGCCAGTACAGCGACTGCAGCCAGCCCAGCGATGGCAGGCCGCCGATTCTCGCCCGCAGGAACCGTCCGATCAGTCCCGGCCCCACCAGCACCAGCGGGAACGCCACGGCCCCCAGCAGCAGGGTGAGCAGGTACATCGAGAACGACAGCGCCCGGGTGCGCACGATTCCCCGTTGACCACCCAGGCCGTACATGATCGACACGGTGTCGACGTAGACGTTGAGGGCACGAGACCCCGACCACAACGACAGCACGAACCCCAACGAGATGATCTCGAGCCGGCCGTTGCTGGCCACGTCGTCGAATGTGGGCAGGATCACGTCGTGCACCGCCTGCTCGCTGAGCACGGTGCCGGCCAGTTGCTGGATGTGCACCTTGAGCCCCTCGACCACGTCGGCGCCGATCCAGTTGCCCGCGTAGCCCAGGCTGGCCACCAGCCCCAGCACCAGCGGGGGCAACGAGAGCAGGGCGAAGAACCCGGCCTCCGCAGCGAGCCCGGTGACGCGATAGCGCAGGCAGGTCCGCACGGTGCCCGCGGTCAGGCGGCCCAGCGCGGACGCCGTCCGGCGCCAGCCGACCCGTCGCACGTCACGCACCCCGGGCCACGTTCCCGGCGCCCGGCGCACGGTCACCAGCGAGCCGGGGGCATGCACGCCCAGCCTCCGTCATCGCCACCTCTGCCTCGCCTCGACCCGCACACGCGACCCACGGTAACGATGTCGACGATCACCGGCCTCCGGGCACGCCGGTGAGTGACCGGTATGACCCGGTGGCCACACCCTCGGTACGGTGACGACGTGCCGGACTCCGAGGATCGTGCCGCCGACCCGGCGACCGAGCCTGCCGATCTGTTCTCCGGGGACGCCGCGCTGGTCGAGGCGGTGCGCCGGCACGGGGCCGAGCAACACGCCGGACGGCTGCGCGACCTCGCCACGGTGGCCGGCTCGGCGCGCTCGTTGCGCTGGGCGGAGTTCGCCGACCGTTATCCCCCGACACTGCGCAGCCACGATGCGTTCGGCAACCGGGTCGACGAGGTCGAGTACCACCCGGCCTGGCACCGCCTGATGCAGGCCGGCGTCCGGGCAGGGTTGGCGGGCACCCCCTGGCTGCGCGACGGCAGCGGGCAGCCCCACACCGTGCGAGCCGCGGCCCTGCTGCTGTGGGCCCAGGCCGACATCGGTCATCTCACCCCGCTCAGCTCGACTCACGCCGTGGCCCCGGCGCTGGCTCAGGACGAGAACCTGTCGGCCGAATGGCTGCCCCGATTGGCCTCGCGCTCCTACGAGTCGGCACTGCGACCGCCGGACCAGAAGCTCGGGGCCATCGCCGGGCTGGCGGTGACCGAACGCCCCGGCGGTACCGACCTGCGCAGCAGCACCACGGTGGCCCGGCCCGAGGGCAGCGACGGTGGGTCCTACCTGCTCACGGGGCACAAGTGGTTCGTCTCGGCGCCGATGAGCGATGCCTTCCTGGTGCTCGCCCAGGCTCATGGCGGCCCCACGACATTCCTGGTACCGCGGGTGCTGCCCGACGGCGAGCGCAATCCCTGGCACCTGCAACGGCTCAAGACCACCCTGGGTACCCGGGCGACCGGCGCCGCCGAGGTGGAGCTCGACCACACCTGGGGCCGGCGGGTGGGTGACGAGGGGCGCGGCCTGCGCACGCTGGCCATCGCGACGACGGCCCTGCGCCGTGACGGCGTGGTGATCTCGGCCGGCATGATGCGGGCCTGTGTGGTGCGTGCCATCCGCCACTCCCGCGGCCGGCAGGTGTTCGGGTCGTCCCTGGCCGACAAGCCCCTGATGCAGAACGTGCTGGCCGATCTGGCGGTCGAGTCCGAGGCGGCCACCACCCTGGCGATGCGGCTTGCAGCGGCCGTGGACGCCGGCGAGAACGACCTGCTGCGGGTCATCGTTCCGGTCGCCAAGTACTGGGTGGCCAAGCGCGTCCCCCAGCACGCCGCCGAGGCCCTGGAGTGCCTGGGCGGCAACGGCTATGTCGAGGATCACGGTCTCGCCCGGGTGTACCGGGCGGCGGTGCTGCCCTCATTGTGGGAGGGCACCGGCAACCTGACCGCCCTGGATGTGTTGCGTACCATGTCGTTGCAGCCGCGGGCGATGGAGGTCCTGCTCGGCGAGATCGACCGCGGCCGCGGCGCCGATGCCCGGCTCGACCAGGCGATGGACGACGTGGCCGCGTTCCTGCAGGCCGCCGCACGTGAGGCCCGCCGCGATCCGGCCGCCGTCGAGGCCGGCGCCCGGTGGATGGTGGAACGGCTGGCCATTGCGCTCCAGGCCTCCCTGGTGGTGCGGTATGCACCAACGGCTGTCGCCACCGCGTATCTGGCCACCCGGGTGGCGGGCGGCGGCGGGTTCCTCGCCGGCACGCTGCCGGTCGGGCGGCGCACGACCCAGGCGATCATCGACCGGGCGCTGCCGCACTGAGGAGAGGACGTCATGGAGATCTGGCCCGGTAATCCCTACCCGTTGGGCGCCACGTTCGACGGCGCCGGCACCAACTTCGCGCTGTTCTCCGAGGTGGCCCAACGGGTCGAGCTGTGCCTGATCGACTCTGCCGGTGGTGAGGAGCGGATCGACCTCACCGAGGTCGACGCGTTCGTCTGGCACGGCTACCTGCCGCGGGTCGGCCCCGGCCAGCGGTACGGCTATCGCATCCACGGCCCGTACGACCCCAGCTGGGGCCACCGCTGCAATCCCGCGAAGTTGCTGCTCGACCCCTACGCCAAGGCGATCGAGGGCCAGATCGACGGCGACGAGGCGCTGTTCTCGTACAGCTTCAACGATCCCAACGTGTTCAACGAGACCGACAGCCTCGGCCACACCATGCTCTCGGTCGTCATCAACCCGTTCTTCGACTGGGGCACCGACCGCCCGCCGCGGCACGAGTACCACGAGTCGGTGATCTACGAGGCCCACGTCAAGGGTCTGACCATGACCCATCCGGGGGTACCGGACGAGATTCGCGGCACCTACGCCGCGCTGGCCCACCCGAGTGTCATCTCGCACCTCACCGGTCTGGGCATCACCGCGATCGAGCTCATGCCGGTGCACCAGTTCGTGCAGGACACCACGCTGGTCGCCAAGGGGCTGTCGAACTACTGGGGCTACAACACCATCGGCTTCTTCGCCCCGCACAACGCCTACTCCTCGGCGGGCCAGCGCGGCCAGCAGGTGCAGGAGTTCAAGGCGATGGTCAAGGCGCTGCACGAGGCGGACATCGAGGTGATCCTCGACGTGGTCTACAACCACACCGCCGAGGGCAACCACCTGGGTCCCACCCTGTGCTTCCGGGGCATCGACAACAACGCCTACTACCGGCTGGTGGACGGCGACCGGACGCACTACTACGACACCACCGGCACCGGCAACAGCCTGCTGATGCGCCACCCGCACGTGCTGCAGTTGATCATGGACTCGCTGCGCTACTGGGTGCTCGACATGCACGTCGACGGCTTCCGGTTCGATCTGGCCGCCACGCTGGCCCGCCAGTTCCACGAGGTCGACCGGCTGAGCGCGTTCTTCGACATCGTCCAGCAGGACCCGGTGGTCTCTCAGGTCAAGCTCATCGCCGAGCCCTGGGACGTCGGCGAGGGCGGCTACCAGGTGGGCAACTTCCCGCCGCTGTGGACCGAGTGGAACGGCAAGTACCGCGACACCGTGCGCGACTTCTGGCGGGGCGAGCCGTCGACCCTGGGCGAGTTCGCCTCCAGGATCAGCGGCTCGTCGGACCTGTACCAGGACGACGGCCGCCACCCGATCGCGAGCATCAACTTCGTCACCGCCCACGACGGCTTCACGCTGCGGGACCTGGTCTCGTACAACGAGAAGCGCAACGAGGCCAACGGCGAGGGCGGGGCGGACGGCGAGGGCCACAATCGCTCGTGGAACTGTGGCGCCGAGGGCCCGACCGACGACGCCGGCGTGATCTCCCTGCGCACCCGTCAGCACCGCAATTTCCTGACCACGCTGCTGCTGTCGCAAGGCGTGCCGATGCTCGCCCACGGCGACGAGCTGGGTCGCACCCAGCAGGGCAACAACAACGTCTACTGCCAGGACAACGAGCTGTCGTGGGTCGACTGGGACCTCGACCAGTCGCAGGCCGATCTGCTCGCGTTCACCGGACGGCTGGTCCGGTTGCGTCGCGACCACCCGGTGTTCCGCCGCCGGCGGTTCTTCAAGGGGTCGGCCTACCAGGGCGGCACCAGTGCGGTGGGTGACATCGCGTGGTTCACGCCGTCCGGCATCGAGATGACCGAGGAGGACTGGCGCAACGGGTACGCCCGCGCCATGACCGTCTTCCTGAACGGCGAGCGGATCCAGGAGCCGGACGTCCGCGGCCTGCGGGTGGTCGACACCTCGTTCCTGGTGGTGTTCAACGCCCACTACGAGGCGCTCGACGTCACCATCCCGGCCAAGGACTACGGCGCCTGGTGGGCGGTGTTGATCGACACCGCGGACGACGAGCTCGACCGGTCCGACGGTGGCGACACCTACGCTCCGGGCGACGTCCTACCGGTGGAGTCCCGCTCGATGGTGGTGTTGCGGGCGACGCCCCCGGACACCGAGCGCCCGACGAACCGGGGCCCGGCGATCCGGCCGATCACCGGGGCCGTCCCGCCGCCCACGCCGGCCCTGCGCCGCCGGCACGACGACCCGCCGGCCCCACCACCGGCACCCCCCGCAACCCGCCGCTCGCGCCGGCGGCAGCCGTGATCGTCCCGACGGCGACCTACCGGCTGCAGGTGCACGCCGGGTTCGGGTTCGACGACGTGGCCGGGGTGGCCGCCTATCTGGCCGACCTCGGGGTCTCGCACGTCTACCTGTCCCCGATCCTGCAACCGGCACCCGGATCGAGCCACGGGTACGACGTGGTCGACCACTCCCGCCTCAACAGCGAGGCCGGCGGCCGGGAGGCCTTCGACCGGATGACCGCCGCGTTGCGCGAGCACGGGCTGTCGGCCGTGGCCGACGTGGTGCCCAACCACATGGCGGTCCCGACCCCGGTGCGGCTCAACGCCGCGCTGTGGTCGGTGTTGCGCGACGGTCCCAGCTCACCGTTCGCCCGCTGGTTCGACGTGGACTGGAGCGTCGAGCACCGCGCGGTGCTGATGCCGGTGCTCGGCGAACGCATCGGCACCGTACTCGCGCGGGGCGAGCTGAAGGTCGACTCCCTCGACGACGAGCCGGTGCTGCGCTACGGCGATCACGTCTTCCCGCTGCGGCCGGGCACCGCCGGGCTGCCGCTGGAGGAACTGGTCGACCGGCAGTGGTACCGGCTCGCCTGGTGGCGGGTCGGCGCCGAGGAGCTGAACTACCGGCGCTTCTTCGACGTCGACACCCTGGCGGCGGTGCGGGTCGAGGACGGCGACGTCTTCCACGCCACGCACGCCCTGCTGCTCGATCTGGTCGCCTCGGGCGACCTCACCGGGTTGCGGATCGACCACCCGGACGGGCTGGCCGACCCGGCCGGTTACCTGACCCGGCTCGCCGAGGCCGCCAACGGCCCGTGGGTGGTGGTCGAGAAGATCCTCGAGGGGGACGAGCGGCTGCCGGCCGACTGGGCCTGCGCGGGCACCACCGGCTACGACGCGCTGCACCGCGTCGGCGGGCTGTTCGTCGACCCGGCGTGCGCGGCGCCCCTGGCCGCTCTGCTGACCGAACTCACCGGGGACTCCCCCGACTTCGCCGGAGTGGTCGAGGGGGCCAAGCGCGAGGTCATCGAGGGCACGCTCTACGCCGAGGTGTCGCGCCTGGTCGACCTGGCGGCCGAGATCTGCCGCGACGAGGTGGTGTTGCGCGACCACACCCCCCGCCAGTTGCAGGCCTGCCTGGTCGAGTTGCTGGTGGCGATGGACCGCTACCGGGCCTACGTCGTCCCGGGGGTGACGGCCCCGCCCGAGGCGGTCGAGGTGATCGACCTCGCCTACGAGACCGCCCGGTCGCGGTTGCCCCAGTTCTCGCACGAGACCCTCGACCTGCTGCGCGATCTGGTGCTCGACCGCCCGCTGCCGGTGCGCCGCTCACCCTGGCTGGACCAGCGTCGCGCCGAGTTCGTCGTCCGGTTCCAGCAGACCTGTGGCCCGATCATGGCCAAGGGGGTGGAGGACACCGCCTTCTACCGCTGGCACCGGCTGGTGGCGCTGAACGAGGTCGGCGGCGACCCCAGCCTGGTCGGGGTGCCCCCGGAGGACTTCCACGACTACGCCAGCCGGATCCAGCGGGACTGGCCCGCGACCATGACCACGCTGTCGACCCACGACACCAAGCGGTCCGAGGACGTGCGTGCCCGGCTCTACGCCCTGACCGAGCTGTCGGCCGAATGGGCCGAGGCGGTGCGGGGCTGGACCGAGTCGGCCGGACGCTACCGCAGCAGCGATGCGGCGATGCCGGCGCCGGACACCGCCACGGTCTACCTGTTCTGGCAGACCCTGGTCGGCACCTGGAACGACCACGGGGACGCCGCCGAGCACGACCTCACCCCGGGGCCACCGGCCGCGACCCGATTGGTGCGCTACCTCGAGAAGGCCACCCGCGAGGCGAAGCGGTTCACCTCCTGGACCCACCCGACCCCCGGGTACGACGACGCGGTGGCCGACTTCGCCCGCGACGTGCTGGACGACGCCGAGTTGATGACCCAGGTCGGCGCCTTCTGTGAGCAGTTGCAGGCCCCCGCCCGGGTGGCGTTGCTCGGCCAGAAGCTGGTGCAGCTCACCATGCCCGGGGTGCCCGACGTCTATCAGGGCTGCGAACTGGTCGATCTGTCGCTGGTCGACCCGGACAATCGCCGTCCGGTGGATTACCCGCGGCGGCGCGAGCTGCTCGCGGGCCTGGGCGGGCCGACCGCGGCGGTGAGCGGGCAACGCCCGCTGGACGAGGAGAAGTTGCTGGTCACGGCGGCGGCGCTGCGGCTGCGCCGGCGCCACCCGGAGGCCTTCGTCGGCCCGTTGGCCGGCTACGCGCCGGTGCCGACCACCACCGGTAACGCCGTCGCCTTCGCCCGCACCCGCGACGACGAACCGGTCGCGGTCACCGTCGTCACCCGGATGCCGGTCGCCCTGGATCGGCGCGGCGGCTGGGGCGAACACACCGTGACGCTGCCCGAAGGGCGCTGGCGCGACCTGCTCACCGGCCGGGAGCTGGACGGCGGCTCCTGCGCCCTGGGCGACCTGCTCACCACGCTGCCGGTGGCCTTGCTGGCCCGGCCCGACGCCGGTAACTGATCTGTAACCCTCCCGGAACACGCATTGGCGATGCTGAGTCCCATGTTGGCTCTGATCAGGATCTGCCTGCCCGACCGTCCCGGCTCACTGGGCCGCCTCACCTCGGCACTGGGCACCGCCGGTGCGGACATCGAGGGCGTCGAGGTGCTCGAGAGCGAGGGTGGCCGCGCCCTGGACGACGTCACCGTCACCGTGCGCGACCTGGCTCACCTGTCCGCCGTGACCTCCGCGGTCGCCGGGCTCGCCGGGATGGACGTGGTGGGGGTGCGCTCGGGCATCCCGCCGGTCAGCGGCCACGCCGACCTGCAGCTGGTCGAGCAGGTGCTCACCCGGCCGACCTCGGCGCTGCGCACCCTGGTGGACGGCGCCCCGCGGGCACTCGGCGCCGACTGGGCCGCCATCCTGGACTACGCCGGCGATCTGCGCGGGGTGCTGGCCCGCAGTGACCACGCTCCGGCCGAATCCCAGATCCTGCCGTCCGGGCCGCTGCGCCTGGCGTCGATCGACCTGCGCCGCGACCCGTCCCCCTCGGCCGGTGGCGGGGCCCTGGTGCCGCTCGGGCTGCCCGACCCCACCGACGGCGGGATCGGGCTCGCCCTGCTGCTGGCGCGGGACACCGGCTACGGGTTCCACCGCAGTGAACTGTGGCGGTTGGGTCAGCTCGGGCACGTGCTGGCGGTGGCCCTGAGTTCGACCACCGCGACGTCCTCGGTGCCGATCCCGGTCTGACCGAGCCGATCAGAGCCCGGCCAGCCGCGCCTTCTCGGCCTCGACGTCGAAATCTGCCGGCGGCCAGGTCGGGTCGAGCTCGGTGAGCGTGTCGAGCAGCAGCCGCTGCACCGCCCACCGGGCGTACCACTTGTTGTTCGCCGGCACCACGTGCCAGGGGGCCGCCTCGGTCGAGCACCGGGTCAGCGCCGCCTGGTAGGCCTCCATGTACTCGTCCCAGTGAGCCCGCTGGTCGAGGTCACCGGGGTTGTACTTCCAGTACTTGTCCGGGCGGTCGAGCCGCGCGGCCAGGCGCGCCTTCTGCTCGTCCTTGCTGATGTGCAGCATCACCTTGAGCACCGTGGTGCCCTTGTCGGCCAGCTGGGACTCGAACCGGTTGATGGTGGCGTACCGGCGCATCCAGGTGGCGCGCGGCACCAGCCCGAGCACCCGGGCGATCAGCACGTCCTCGTAGTGCGAGCGGTCGAAGACCCCGATCTGGCCGGCTGCGGGCAGCGCGTTGCGAATGCGCCACAGGAAGTCGTGCGCCCGTTCCTCGGCCGTCGGGGCCTTGAAGGCGGTGTAGCGGATGCCCTGCGGGTCGACGGTCGAGACCACGTGGCGCATGATGCCGCCCTTGCCCGAGGTGTCCATGCCCTGGACGACGAGCAGCACCGAACGCGTTCCGCCGCCCCGTGATTCGGCCCACAGCCGTTCCTGCAGGTCGGACAGCACGGGAGTTCCCTCGGCCAGCGCCTCCTCGGAATCCGAGCGCGACCCCGCGAAACCGGGGGTTCCCGCCGGGTCGATGCTCGACAGCTCGAAGCCCTCACCGACGCGCAGCACCTCGTGGAGGGGATGCTTCGGCGACGCCGAGCCACTCCCCTTGGCGGCCTTGGCCTTGGCCTTGTCGGCCTTCCCCTTGCTCTTGGACTTGGTCATGGCGCCGATCATCGCAGCGCTTCCGTGGCCCATGTCACCCATCTCACGGATTAGACCGCGCCCGCGTGTCTTGGCAGGGTTGGGCGATGCACGTCTTCCGGCTCTGGTCACCGCAGGCGCGCGGAGTGACCCTGCACCTGCAGGACGCCGAGCGCGGGCTCGCCGACGTCCGGGCGATGACCGCGCAGGACGACGGCTGGTGGCAGCTCGAGGTGGCCGAGGCCGGGCACGGTACTGACTACGCCTTCGCCGTCGATCACGGCGACGGACCGGGCGCCCCCCGGCCCGACCCGCGCACCCGGTGGCAACCCCGCGGCGTCCACGCGGCGAGCCGCGTCTTCGACCCCACGCGCCACCGGTGGTCCGCCACCGAGGCGACGTGGGCGAGCCAGGCGCGCGACTTGCTCGGCGCCGTGTTCTACGAGATGCACGTGGGCACCTTCACCGCCGAGGGCACCCTGGCCGCCGCGACCGAACGGCTCGATCACCTGGTGTGCCTGGGCGTGGACGTCGTCGAGGTGTTGCCGGTGGCACCGTTCGAGGGTGAGCGGGGCTGGGGCTACGACGGCGTGGCGCCGTACGGCGTCCACGAGGCCTACGGCGGCCCCGCCGCGCTGCAGGCATTCGTCGAGGCCTGCCATGCCCGCGGGCTGGCGGTGTGTCTCGACGTCGTCTACAACCACCTCGGCCCGGCGGGCAACTACCTGGCCGAGATCGGCCCGTACTTCAGCCGAACCCACTCCACGCCATGGGGTCCGGCGGTGAACCTGGACGGCGAGTACTCGGCCGGGGTGCGCCGGTGGGTGATCGACAATGCCCTGGCCTGGTTCGGCGACTTCCACCTCGACTGCCTGCGCCTGGACGCCGTCCACTCCCTTGTCGACGACTCGCCGCAGCACATCCTGGCCGAGCTGTCCGACGAGGTCGCGGCGCTGGCCGAGCAGCTCGGCCGGCCGCTGACCCTGATCGCCGAGAGCGACCTCAACGACCCTGCCACCGTCGAACCCACCACCGACGGCGGGCTGGGCATGCACGCGCAGTGGAGCGATGACCTGCACCATGCGCTGCACGCCTGGATCACCAGCGAGAAGCAGGGCTACTACGCCGACTTCGGGGACGAACTGACCGTCGCCCGGACGCTGACCCGGGTGTTCCGCCACGCCGGCGACTTCTCGACCTTCCGCGGCCGGGACTGGGGGCGGCCGGTCGACCCGGAACTGCATCGCGGCCATCAGTTCCTCGGGTATCTGCAGAACCACGACCAGGTGGGCAATCGCGCGCTCGGCGACCGGATCAGCGCCCACGTCGGGCTGGGCCGGGTCGCCGCCGGGGCCGCGCTCGTGCTCACCTCACCGTTCACCCCGATGCTGTTCATGGGCGAGGAGTGGGCGGCCTCGACCCCTTGGCAGTACTTCACCGACTTCGACGCCGAGCTCGGTGAGGCGGTGCGCCGGGGGCGCGTCGCGGAGTTCGCCGACCAGGGCTGGTCGGACCTCGAGATCCCCGACCCGCAGTCCGCCGCCACGCGGGAGGCCTCGGTGCTCGACTGGGCCGAGTCGAGCCGCGGCGATCACGCCACGATGCTGCGCTGGTACACCGAGCTGATCGCGCTGCGCCGCCGCGAGCCGGACCTGCGCAGCGACGATCTGGAGGCGGTCAGCGTGACCGTGGGCCAGAATTGGCTGGTGGTGCACCGCGGCGGTTTCGACGTGCTGGTCAACCTGTCACCGGTGGCGGTCGACCTGCCGGTCCCGGCGACCGCCCAGGTGGTGCTCGCCTGGCCGGGCACCGTGACCACCACCCCGGGCTCGGACGGTCTGCGACTGCCCGCCGACAGCGTCGCCGTGGTGCGGCTGGCCGGCCGGGCATGACCGCCGGGACGCCGCTGACCCCGGTGCTGGCCGACCTCGCCACCGAGTTCACGGCCCTCGCCCCCGGCGACCGGCTGCAGTTCCTGGTCGACCTCGCCGACGAGCTGCCCGAGGTGCCCGCACACATCGCTGCCCGCCGCGACGACATGGAGCCGGTCACCGAGTGCCAGTCGCCGGTGTTCGTGCTGGTCGAGCTCGACGGCTCGAGAGAGCCGGACCCGATGCTGCGCGGGGTGCGGGTGCACGTGCGGGCCCCCGCCCAGTCGCCCACGACCCGCGGCTTCGCCGCCGCGCTCTGTCAGGGCCTGGACGGCGTCAGCGCCGCCGAGGTGCTGGCACTGGCCGACGACCTGCCCGATCGGTGGGGATTGAGCGGCGTGGTGAGTCCGTTGCGGCTCAACGGGATGGCCGGCCTGCTGCGCCGCGTCAAGCGACAGGTCCGCGAGCTGACCGGGTCCGTGGCGCCCGCCGCGCCGCCGGCGCCGTCCGCCGGTCCGGCGACCCGATGACGCTGCTGCGCCGGCTGCTGCCGGACCCGGCCGACCTCGGCGACCCGGCGGGTGCCGACGCCGAGGTGGTGCGCGACGTCCTGGCCGAGTTGTACGCCTACCCGGACCCGGTTCCCCCGCGCGGCTGGGTGCGCGCCAACATGGTCGCCACCCTCGACGGGTCGGCGTCCGGCCCGGACGGGCTCTCGGGCTGCATCTCGGGTCCGGCCGACCGCGCGGTGTTCTCGGTACTGCGGGGGCTGGCGGACGTCGTCCTGGTCGGCGCCGGCACCGCCCGGGCCGAGGGCTACCGGGTGCCCGCGGCCAAACCCGCCTTCGCCGCCCGGCGCGCTCGGCTGGGGCAACCGCCGGCGCCGGCGTTGGCCGTGCTCAGCCGCAGTGGCGTGTTGCCGGACACGCTGACGCGCCCGGCCACCAGGTCACTCGTCGGCTCAGCAGCCGGCTCGTCGACCGGCTCGTCGGCAGCCACGGCCCACGGCGAGGTGCTGGTGCTGCAGGGCGGGCTGCGCCAGGCCGTCGCCGAGCTCGCCGGGCGGGGGCTGCGCCGGATCCTGCTCGAGGGCGGCCCGGGAGTGCTCGGCCAGGCCGTGACCGCCGGCCTGCTGGACGAACTGTGCCTCAGCCTGTCTCCCCTGCTGGTCGGCGGCAGCGGGCCACGGATCATCGACGGGGCGTCGGCGTCGGCCCGGCTGCGGGTGAGTCACCTGCTCGACGGCGACGGGCTGCTGCTGGGCCGGTGGCTCGTCGAGCGGACCTCATCAGCCGAGTCGGCCCCGCCTTCGGCGTGAGGTGTGTGACGATCAGCGTCATGAGGATCCTGCACGTCACCGATGCCTACCTGCCCAAGCAGGGTGGCATCGAGGTGCAGGTCCGCGATCTGGCCGCCCATCAGCAGCGCGCCGGGCACGAGGTCGAGGTGTTCACCTGTGCCCCACCGACCGGGGCCCGGCCCGGTTGGGCCTGGACCGCCGGGCCGACCCCGCGACGCGACGCGGGTGAGCCACCGGTGTGGCGGGCCGCCGTCCCGTGGCCCCAGGTGCCGCTGAGCAACGCCGCGGTCCACCGGCTGCTCGACGAACGCCGTCCGGACGTGGTCCACGTGCACCTGTCGGTGCTCTCGCCGCTGGGCATCCTCGCAGTGCGCGCAGCCGCGCAGCGGCGCGTCCCGGTGGTGGTGACGCTGCACTCGCTGTGGTGGTGGGCCAGCACTCTGTATCGCTGGGCCGATGCGATCGTCGGGTGGGGCGACTGGGCGGTGCAGTGGACCGCGGTCAGCGACCTGGCGGCCGCCCCGTTGCGGCACATCCTGGGGGCTCGGGCCGAGGTGGTGGTGCTGCCCAACGGCGTGAACGCCGCGGCCTGGGCTCCGCAGGCCGACCGGGATGGCGAGCGTGTTCGCGCCCCCGGCAGCGTCGGCGCGGACGAGGTGCAGGTGGTCAGCGTGATGCGGCTGGCGCTGCGCAAGCGCCCCCGCGCCCTGCTGCGGGTGATACGCGATGCCACCGCCCTGCTGCCCCCGGGGATCCGGCTGCGGCTGGTGCTCATCGGGGATGGACCCCAGCGGCGTGCGGTGCGGCGCCGGGTCCGGCGCTATGGGCTCAGCGGGCAGGTCGACCTGCTCGGGCGACTCGATCACGACGCGATCCGCGCGGTCTACCGTCACTCGGATCTCTACCTGGCGCCGGCCACGCTGGAGTCGTTCGGCATCGCCGCCCTGGAGGCGCGATGCGCCGGGCTACCGGTGATCGCGCGCCGCCGCACCGGGATCGCCGACTTCGTCACCGACGGCGTGCACGGCCGGCTGGCCCAGGACGACGCCGGCTTGACCCGCGCGTTGGTCGAGCTGGCCGGCGACCCGGCCCGTCGGGCCGAGATGGCCGAGCACAACCGCACGATGCGGCCCGAGCACTCCTGGACCGACCTGCTGCAACGCTGCGACCTGGTCTACAAGCAGGCGCACGAACTGTCGCTGGACTAGTCGCGCAACAGGAATCGCGCCACCGCGGCGTCCCAGGCCTCGGAGTCGACGTTCCACTCCTTGGTGTGGCGGGCGTGGCGGAAGGAGACCAGCTGCACCAGGTCGGGCCGTGCCTGGGCGAGGCGGCGCGAGGGGCCGGACGGCACGAACTCGTCGTCGTCGCTGTGCAGCACCAGCATCGGCACCTCGAGTTCGTCCGCTCGCGCCACCCAGTCCATCCGATCCAGCGGTAGCGCGGTCTCGAGCTGAGCGAGCCGGCGCCCGTGGGAGTGGGCCAGCAACGCCTGCGACAACCGTCCGACCCGGCGCGGCACCCGGTTGAGCCGAGCGTGGTGATCCAACACGTGCCGCCAGTCGACGACCGGGGCGTCCAGCACCACCGAGCCGATCCGGTCGGCGGTCCAGGACCGGTCGAGCACCTGCAACACGATCGCGCCACCCATCGACCAGCCCATCAGCACCACGTCGCGGGCGCCACTGGTCAGGGCGTGGACGACGGCCGCCTCGACATCACGCCACTCCGACTCCCCCAGGTGATAGCGCGACCTGCGGGCGGGGGTCTCGACGTCCCGGTCGTTGCGGTAGCTCACCACCAGGGAGGCGAATCCCAGCCGGTGCACCACCGGCAGTGCCCGCAGGCACTCCTCGCGGGTGGCGCCGCGACCGTGAACCATGATCACCCAGGTGCCGTTGCGGGCCACCGACGTCGCCGGGGGCACGAACCACGCGGGCAACGGCCCGATGTCGCTCTCGACGCTGACGTCGACGTACTCCAACCCGAGGGCGCTGTGCGGGGTGCCGGCGTACAGGTACTGGTTCCACCGGGCTCCGCCCTCGCGCAGCTGCCCCCGATCGAGCCCGAGCAGTCGGCGGGTCACGGTGCCCGAGTGCTCGTCGTGATCGATCACCTCGCCGAGCCGGGCATGGCCGGCGCCACCGTCCAGCCAGAGGCCGTAGCGTCCGGGGACGATCGTCTCGTCCGTGGCCCGAAGGGTCACCGTGCCGGCGCCCACGCCGAGCACCTGGACGTCGTCCGCCCGCTCGCCGGCCTCCGGGGTGACCACGCGCCGGGCGAGCACCGTGGCCAGCGCGGACACGCTCGCGGCCCCCAGCGCCGCCGCTGCCGCCCCTACTGCTGCGGGCAGGACGGCGCGCCGGGCCGTCCGCGCGACGGTCAACTTCGCCCGCGCATCTGCTTGTAGGCCTCGGCGAACAGCAGGAACGAGGCCAGCAACGACAGGGTCAACAGCAGGCGCGGCGCGCGCGGGTTGGCCAGGGTGGCCAGACCGAGCCAGACCGCCAGCCCCATCACGAAGTACATGACCTGGGGACCTTCGCGCATCCGCTTGGCGCGGGGCTGGTCGTCGTCCGGTGCGGGAATGGGCACCGGCGTCAGCGCGCCCGGCCGCCCCACGGGCAGCGGGTGGGCCACCACGTCGATCGAGTCGGCGACGATCTCGTCCTCCGCGTCATCCTCGGCGTCGTGCCGCCGGGTCTCGATGATCAAGATGGCCTGCGCGACCAGGATGAGCGAGGCCACCAGGGCCGGGACCCGAAGCCAGCCGGAGGTGCCCATGGCCTGCTGGTCGACCAGCCCGAGGCCGGCGCCCAGGGTCAGCACCACCAGCGGCTCGACCAGAGCCATCGCCCGCTTCACCGGATCCACGGTACTTGTCCGACTCGCGCGCGAGGGGCGCAATTGGTACCAGGCGGGCGCCCGCCGCGAACCCTGCCCCGCCGTGTGGCGCGCCGGCGGCAACCGCTCGGCGCCCAGGATCACCTGGGGCGGCGGTACCGGCCGGTCCGCCGATGCCGGCCGGTAGGGCGATGCCTGGTCGCGGGTCATCGCGATCGGTGCTCACGGCGCGAATGCCGCGATACCTGCACGTCCCACACGTCCCACACATCCCACACGGTAACCGACCGGCGAGGCTCCCTGAAGGTCGTGAAGCGCGAAGCACCCAGGCGCGTCGGCCGAGGACGCCGGCCTGCTGCGCCGGGTGCTCCGGCCGCGGGGTGCCGGTTCGCTCGCTGCCGAGCAGCGTGCGCCGTCCTCGCGTCATGATCACGATGTCCGTGATCACGGCCATGGGGCGATCTGACCCCAGTGAATGGGTGCGAACGGCCCCCTGACGGCGATCACGCCTCAGGGCAGGGCGGCGACCAGGTCGGCCAGCGCCACCCGCGGACCGGTGTAGAACGGCACCTCTTCGCGGACGTGGCGCCGGGCCTCGACCGCCCGCAGGTCACGCATCAGGTCGACCATGCGGTGCAACTCGTCGGCCTCGAAGGCCAGCAGCCACTCGTAGTCGCCCAGCGCGAAGGACGAGACGGTGTTGGCGCGCACATCGGCGTACCCCCGGGCGGCCATGCCGTGCTCGACCAGCATCGCCCGGCGCTCCTCCTCGGGCAGCAGGTACCAGTCGTAGGACCGCACGAACGGGTACAGGCAGAGATAGCCTCGCGGCTCCTCACCGGCCATGAACGCCGGCACGTGGCCCTTGTTGAACTCGGCAGGGCGATGCAGTCCGACCACCGAGAACACCGGGTGCAGCTGGGAGCCCAGCCCGGTGCGCCGCAGGGCACGGTAGGCCTGCTGCACGGTCTCGATCTCGGGGGCGTGCCACCACACCATGAGGTCGGCGTCCGCCCGCAACCCGGCCACGTCATACCAGCCCCGCACCACCAGGTCCTTGGCCGTCAACGCGTCCAGGGCGTGTTCGACCTCCTCGGTCAGCGCCCGCCGATCCGCCCGATGTCCGGTGCCCGGATCGGTGAGCGGCACCGCCGCGAAGACCGACCACATGGTGTAGCGGATGGTGTCGTTGATCTGACGGGTCGAGGGGCTGCTCATGGCCTCATTCTGGCCGATGTCGCCGGGGCCGACGGCTCATCGGTACCACCGCGGCATCGGTTCGCGACCCAAACGTGATCTCGCGCAGGGAACCTCGAGGGCGAGCCGCGCATCTCACGGCACGACCGCCCACACAGGTACGTCATCCCAGGAGGGGTTCTCGCCGTGACCACGCCCCGTTCGCTCCAGCCATCCGGCACTCCGCGCAGGTCGCGGGTTGCCACTGCCCTGGCCATCGGCCTGACACTGCTCGGCACCGGGCTGCTCGGTGCCTGCGGCAGTGGGTCCAGCTCGTCCGGTGCCTCTGCCGCCGGGGGTGAGGCGGCACCCGCTGCCGCGGCCCCCGAGGCCGGGGTCGCCGACCAGGCCGGCGGCGCCGCCGGTTCGGCAGCCAAGGCCGGGCAGGATGCCGGCGGGTCGGGTGACACAGCCGCCGCGGCCGCCGAGCGCCGGATCGTCCGGACCGCCGAGATCACCGTCGAGGTCAAGCAGCTCGCCCCAGCGGCCACCCGGGTGCGCCAACTGGCGGCCGACCTCGGCGGTTTCGTCGCCACCGAGAGCACCGGTTACTCCGCCCCGGTCGGCGCCAAGTCCGACACCACCTCGGGCAAGGAGGTGGTGCGCGAGGCGCAGGTCGGGCAATCGGTGCTCGTACTACGGGTGCCCGAACCGAAGTTCACCCAGGCGCTGGACCGCTCCGCCGGCGTGGGAACCGAGGTCAGCCGCACCTCGGCCGCCGAGGACGTCACCGGCGACATCGCCGATCTGACCAGCCGCACCGCCACCCAGAAGGCCAGCGTGGCCCGGGTTCGCCAGCTGCTCGCCGACGCCAAGAGCCTGTCGGACGTGGTGCTGCTGGAAGCCGAACTCACCAAGCGTGAGGCCGCCCTCGAGGCCCTCGAGGCGCGCCTGGCCACCCTCGCCAACCAGGCCGACCTGGCCACCCTGACCGTGGTGCTGCAGACGCCCGAGGTGGCCCCGGTCGAGGAGCAGAATCGGTTCGTGCGTGCCCTGTCCAGCGGGTGGGACGCCCTGGTGTCGGCCACCGCCGTGATCGTCACCCTGATCGGGGGGCTGATCCCGTTCGCCGTGGTGGGCGCCGTCATCGGGATCCCGCTCTGGCGGTGGCGGCGCTCACGGCGTCGTCCGGCGGCACGGCCCATGCCCGGTCCCGCGCCGACCCCGGACGCACAGGACCCGCTGATCCCGGCGGGATTCGGCGCCTCGTCGGGCTCGCAGCCACCCCAGCTGCCGACCCCCTGAAGCGACCTCAGCCGGTCGAACCGCTGGGCGATCAGAGGGAGTGGACCAGGTCGACGACCCGGGCCAGCACGTCCGGGTCGGTGGACGGCGGCACGCCGTGGCCGAGGTTGAACACGTGCCCGGGCGCGCGCCGTCCGGCCTCGACCGTGGCGTGTACCCGCTCGGCCAACACCTCCCAGGGCGCGAACAGCAGTGCCGGGTCGAGGTTGCCCTGGACGGCGTACCCCGGGCCGAGCCGGCGGCTCGCCTCGTCCAGCGGTACCCGGAAGTCCACCCCGACCACCTCGGCGCCCGCCGCCCCGATGTCGGCCAGCAGTTCGCCCGTCCCGACACCGAAGTGGATCCGCGGCACGTCGGGATGGGCCGTGTGCACCGCAGCCAGCGCGGCGGCCGAGGCCGGTTGCACGAACCGGCGGTAGTCGGCGGCGGGCAGCGCGCCGACCCACGAGTCGAACAGCTGGACGGCGCGCGCCCCCGCACCGATCTGCACCTGCAGGAACGCGGCCGAGATCGCCGCCAGCCGGTGCATCAACGCGTCCCACAACGCCGGGTCGCCGTACATCAAGGCCTTGGTGCGGTGCAGGTCTCGGCTCGGTCCGCCCTCGATCAGATAACTGGCCAGGGTGAACGGCGCCCCGGCGAACCCGATCAGCGGGGTCGTGCCCAGCTCGGCGACCACCAGCCGCACCGCCTCGGCGATGTCCGGCACCTGCGCGGCGTCCAAGGCGGGCAAGCGGTCGAGGTCCGCGGCGGTGCGGAACGGCTCGGCCACCACCGGGCCGACACCCGGCACGATCTCGACCCCCAACCCGACGGCGGCCAGCGGCACCACGATGTCGGAGAAGAAGATCGCCGCATCGACGCCGTAGCGACGCACCGGCTGCAGGGTGATCTCGGCCACCAGCTCCGGCCGGCGGCACGCGTCGAGCATCGCCACGCCCTCGCGCACCCGGCGGTACTCGGGCAGCGACCGGCCCGCCTGGCGCATGAACCAGACCGGGGTGTGACTCACCGGGCGCCGATGACAGGCCTCGATCAGGGCGGACGTCGTGGCAGCCGGGGACGGTGCAGCCTCGCTGGGTGGGGTCACGTCCCCGATGTAATCACGACCGGCTCCCCCAGGCGGCGCAGGGGCGCCGCGCTCAGCCGGCCGAGACCATCGCCACGCCGCCGAGGGCGGCGACCACGCCGACCACCTGCACCGGCCGCAACCGCTCGGCCAGGAAGGCGCGGGCCAGCAGCACGGTCGCCACCGGATACAGCGACCCCAGCACCGCCACCACGCTGACCAGGCCCATCGTCGAGGCGATGCTGAAGATCAGGTTGGCGGCGCCGTCCGCGATGCCCACGGCGGCGAGCATCGGCAGGTCCATCGGACGCACCCCGCCCAGGCTCGCGGTCGCCACGGCCAGCGCGCCGAACAGCAGCAGCGAGGCCAGCCGCATGCCGATGGCGGTGTACAGCGGGCTGTAGACCGCACCGTGGTCCATGCCGACGAAGGTGAGCCCGAACAACAGTCCGGCCACCGCAGCCAGCACCACGCTGGACGAGCTGGCCCCGCCGGACAGTTCCGGGCCACTGGCGGCGACGGCACCCAGCAGCGCCACGGCCATGCCGATCCCCTGCACCATGGTGGGGATGTGACCGGCGAGCAGGTCGGCGACGACCGGTACCAGGGCACCGAGGCCGGCGATGGGCGAGACGACGCCCATGGTCCCGGTCGACAACGCGCGGTAGAAGCAGACCAGTCCGCCGGCCCCGGCCACCCCGGTGAGCAGTCCCCAGACCAACCACGGCCCCGCCGGCGGCCCGGTGCGGGTGACCACGGCACCGATGGCCAGCGCCACGAAGGCCGCCGCCTGCGACCAGCCCACCACCACCAGGGACGGCAGCCGCCGGGTCACCAGTCCCCCGCCGAAGTCGGCGGTTCCCCAGAGCAGTCCGGACAGCAGGGCGAGAGCGGCGGCCATCGGGCGAGGGTAACGCCGTCCGGCCGAGTCCCGATGATGCCTGTGACCCGGGCGCCGACCACTGCACTGCTACGGCCCCCGCCGACACTCCCAGGTATGGCCCGATCCGTCCGCGCGTCGCGACCTCGACAGCGGGGGCGTGCGCCGTACGCTCCCTTCCGTGGCCTTGCGCAGGATGCCGGAGGACGCGCCCGAGGAGTTCGCGGCCGCGATGCAGAGCCTGCGCTCGGTGCGGTTACGGCCCGAGATCGTGCTCGAGGAGGTCCCCGCCCCGCAGCGCATCGCCCCTCACGCCGTGGCCGTCAGCGCCGATGTGCTGCAGGACGACGAGGAGCTCGCCACCGGCCGGTTCGTGTTGCTCTACGACCCTGCGGGCCAGGACGCCTGGGAGGGCCGGTTCCGGGCCGTCACCTTCGTGCGAGCCGCCCTCGAACCGGATCTGGGGGCCGATCCGATGATCGGTCAGGTCGGGTGGACCTGGCTGCAGGAATGCCTCGAGACCGCCGGCGCCGAGTACACCGCCGCCGGGGGGACTGTCACCCGGGTGGTCTCCGAGAGCTTCGGGGCGCTGGCTCAGCGTCCGGCCACGGTCGAGATCGAGGTCCGGGCGTCGTGGACGCCGCTGGCCGACGTGGCCACTCATCTCGAGGCCTGGGCCGCACTGCTGTGCACCGTCGGTGGGCTGCCGCCGCTGCCCGCGGGCGTGGCCCCGTTGCCTCGACGTCGGGGCTGACCGCTCGCCGATCCCCGCTCGCCGATCCGACCGGATCGCGCCAGATCCCCGCGGATCCCCTCGCGGGCTCGATTCCGGGTCGATCACGTCGGACCGGATCCACGCCGTCAGCGATCCCAGCTCACGCCTCCGCCGTCCTCAAGGCACCCCCAGGGGGTGCCGATCCACTTCGGGTAAGCCCCCGGCCCCGAGAGGCCGCTGGACATGGAGGTCGGCGTGACCACGATGGTCGAACGAGCTGGAGTCCCGGTGCCTCGTCCTGGTCGATTTGCCGCGATGGTCGTCGTGGCCACCCCGTCGCTGCGGGACTCGGTCGCTCACACCCTGCGCGTGCTGGGTGCGCGACACGTGCTCGAGGTGGGCACCGTGGCCGACGCCCGGGTGAAGTCGGGTGCCGGGATCGCCGACCTCTGCGTCGCCGAGGCAACTCTGCCGGACGGCTCCGGCATCGCCTTGATCCGCGAACTGCGCGCCGCGGGATGGGTGCGCGCACTGGTGCTCAGCACCGCCGACGACCCGTACAGCGTGCGCGCCGCCATCGGTGCCGGGGTGCGGGCCTACCTGGTCTCTGCCGCTGCCTCGGCCGCTCCCCGGTCCGCTGCCGACCGCGGGGATGGTGTCGACTCGCTCTCCGCGCGCGAGATCCAGGTGCTCCAGCTGGTGGCGGACGGCAAGTCCAACAAGGACATCGGCGAGGAACTGGGCCTGTCCGCCCTGACGGTGAAGAGTCACCTGGCGCGCATTGCGCGCAAGCTCGGCACCGGTGATCGCGCTGAAATGGTGGCCACCGCGCTGCGCTCGGGAGCCATCGCATAGGTTGGCTCCGTGAGTGAGGGTGTGCCAGACGTCGCTGCCGAGGTCGAGGCGGCCCCGGCTGCGCCGCCGCTGACCCTGCTGGACGCCCCCCGCGACGGCATCCCGCCCGTCATCGCCGACCCGCAGACGCTGGCCGAGGCCGTCGCCGCGCTCGCCGCCGGCTCCGGGCCGGTGGCCGTGGACGCCGAGCGGGCCTCGGGTCACCGCTACGGCCAGCGCGCCTTCCTGGTGCAGCTGCGCCGCGAGGGCACCGGGACCCTGCTCGTCGACCCCGCCGCCCTGCCCGACCTGTCCTCGCTGGGCGAGGCGATGCGGGACGCCGAGTGGATCCTGCACGCAGCCGGTCAGGATCTGCCGTGCCTGGCCGAGGTGGGCATGCGGCCGACCCGGCTGTTCGACACCGAACTCGGCTCGCGTCTGGCCGGTCTGGCGCGGGTTGGCCTGGCCGCCGTGGTCGAGCAGTTGCTCGGCCTGGGACTGGCCAAGGAGCACTCGGCCGTCGACTGGTCCACCCGGCCCTTGCCCGAGCCGTGGTTGCGCTATGCCGCACTCGATGTCGAGGTGCTGATCGAGTTGCGCGACGCGTTGGCCGCCGACCTCGAGCAGCAGGGCAAGTTGGCGTGGGCGCACGAGGAGTTCGCCGCCCTGGCAGCCGCTCCGCCACCGCCGCCTCGGGTCGATCCCTGGCGGCGCACCTCCGGCCTGCACCGGCTGCGCACCCGGCGCCAGTTGGCCGCGCTGCGCGAGCTGTGGACGGCGCGCGAGCAGCTGGCCCGTACCCAGGACGTCTCCCCCGGCCGGCTGATCCCCGACTCCTCGCTGGTCGAGGCGGCCCTGGCCCGACCGACCAGTGCTCGCGAGCTGGCCGCGCTGACCACGTTCACCGGGCGGGCCGCTCGCCGTCAGCTCCCGCTCTGGGTCGATGCCCTGGCCCGGGCGGCCGCGTTGCCGGACGCCGAGCTGCCGCCGCAACACCTCCCGGCCGACGGACCGCCCCCCGCGCGGGTCTGGAGCGACAAGGACCCGGCGGCCGCCGCCCGACTCGCCAAGGCGCGCAATGCGGTGCAGGCGATCGCCACGGCCCACACCCTTCCGGTCGAGAACCTGATCAGCCCGGACGCCGTCCGGCGGCTGTGCTGGACACCGCCGGTGCCGGCGGATGCCGACAGCGTGCGCGACGCGCTCGCCGACCTCGGAGTGCGCACCTGGCAACTCGACCTCACCGTGGACGCCCTGGTCGAAGCCCTGGGCTGACCTACGGCATCATGATCTGGCCGGTGTCGCGGGCGGTCTCCACCCGGACGACGTGCTCGAGAACCCCGCTCGTCGCCGGTTCGACACCGGCGTGAGAGGACTCTCGTCGTCCAGACCTCGGCAGTTTTGTTACCGTCGAGTAGCATCACGGCGAACCCCCCAGGAGCGAGGAGGCTCGAGTGGCCGGCATCCTGCACGACGTCGTCTTCGTGGACGGTGTGCGCACCCCCTTCGGCACCGCCCGTGACACCGGGATGTACGCCCAGACCCGGGCCGACGACCTGGTGATCCGGTGCATCCGGGAGCTGTTGCGCCGCCATCCCGAGCTACCCCCCGAACGCATCGACGACGTCGCCATCGCCGCCACCACACAGACCGGCGACCAGGGCCTGACCATCGGCCGCATGGCGGCCCTGCTGGCCGGGCTGCCCAAGAGCGTGCCGGGCTTCGCCATCGACCGGATGTGCGCCGGAGCCATGACCGCGGTCACCACCACCGCCTCGGGCATCGCCAGCGGCGCCTACGACGTCGTGATCGCCGGGGGCGTCGAGCACATGGGCCACCACCCGATGGGCGCCGGGATCGACCCCAACCCGCGCATCCTGGCCGAGAAGCTGGTCGACCCCTCCGCGCTGGTGATGGGGCAGACCGCCGAGAACCTGCACGACCGGTTCCCGCAGCTCACCAAGGAGCGGGCCGACGCCTACGCCGTGGCCAGCCAGGCCAAACTCGCCGCCGCCTACGAGGCGGGCCGGATCCAGGCCGACCTGGTCCCCATGGCCACCCGCAACGCGGACGCCGGGTGGGGCCTGGCCACGGTCGACGAGCCACCCCGCCCCGGCACCACGATGACCGACCTGGCGGCCCTCAAGACCCCGTTCCGCCCCCACGGCCGGATCACCGCGGGCAACTCCGCGGGCCTGAACGACGGCGCGACCGCGTGCCTGCTGGCCTCCGCCGAGGCCGCCGCCGAGCTGGGCCTGCCCACCCGGATGCGCCTGGTGGGCTACGCCTTCGCGGGCGTCGAGCCCGAGGTGATGGGGGTCGGTCCGGTGCCGGCCACCGAGAAGGCGTTGGCCCGGGCGGGCCTGCGCATCGAGGACATCGGGCTGTTCGAGGTCAACGAGGCGTTCGCCGTCCAGGTGCTCGCCTTCCTCGATCACTTCGGCATCGCCGACGACGACGAGCGGGTCAACCCGGACGGCGGCGCCATCGCCGTCGGTCACCCGCTGGCCTCCAGCGGGGTACGGCTGATGACCCAGCTGGCCCGGCACTTCGAGGCCCGGCCGCAGGTGCGGTACGGCCTGACCACCATGTGCATCGGCATCGGCATGGGCGGCACGGTCATCTGGGAGAACCCCCACCACGCCGACTACGGCAAGGAGCGTGCGGCATGACCGCCTCGAGCCAGACCACCACCGGCCCGACCTCCTCGAACGCGGATGCGCTCCCGGCTCTGCCGGACGAGGTGGTCACCCGCGCCCTGGTGCGCGACGTCGTCCTGCCCCGCACCGCCGGCGGCGACCCGGGCACCCTGGCCCTGATCACCCTGGACAACGGGCGCGACCACACCCGGCCGACCACGTTCGGCCCCGCCGGGCTGCGCAGCCTGGACGCGGCGCTGGACGAGGTCGCAGCCAAGGTGGCCGCCGGCCAGGTCAGCGCCGTGGCCGTCACCGGCAAGCCGTTCTTCTTCCTCGCCGGAGCCGACCTGACCATGGCCGCCTCCGGTGCGGCGTCGGCGGCCAGCCCCGAGCAGGCCCGCGAGGTGGCGGTCGCGATCGGCCGGTACGGCCATGACGTGATGCGCCGGCTCGGCGAGCTCGGCGTGCCCTCGTTCGCCTTCGTCAACGGCGCGGCGCTCGGCGGCGGGGTCGAACTGGCGCTGCACTGCACCTACCGCACCATCTCCTCCGGGGTACCCGCGCTCGCGCTGCCGGAGTGCTTCCTGGGCATCCTGCCCGGGTGGGGTGGCACCTACCTGTTGCCGAACCTGATCGGGCTGGCACCGGCACTCGAGGTGATCATCGCCAACCCGTTGCAGAACAACCGGATGCTCAACGGCCGCAAGGCATTCCGCCTCGGCATGGCGGACGTGATGTTCGACCCGGCCGACTTCCTGGAGCGCTCGCTGCTGTGGGCCGGCGACGTGCTGACCGGTGTGGTCACCGTCGAGCGGGCCGAGATCGACCGCGACGAGCACACCTGGACGGCGACGCTCGCCGAGGCGCGGGCCGGCGTCGACCTCAAGCTGCACGGCGCCGCACCGGCCTGCTACCGGGCGCTCGACCTGATCGCCCTGGCGCGCACCGCCGATCGCGACACCGCCTTCGAGGCCGAGTCGCAGGGGCTGGCCGACCTGATCGTCAGCCCGCAGTTCGCCAACAGCCTGTACGCCTTCGATCTGGTCAACAAGCGCGCCAAGCGCCCGGTGGGGGTGCCGAGCTCGTCCCTGGCCCGGCCGGTGACCAAGGTCGGCGTGGTGGGTGCCGGGTTGATGGCCACCCAGCTGGCCACGCTCTTCCTGCGCCGGCTGAAGGTGCCGGTTGCCCTGACCGACCTGGACGCCGAGCGCGTCACCCGGGGGGTCGAGGCCGTGCGGGCCGAGATCGACTCGCAGGCCGGCAAGGGGCGGATCCGCCCCGATGAGGCCAACCGGCTCAAGGCCCTGGTCAGCGGGTCGGTCGAGGCCGCCGAGGCGTTCGCCGGCGCCGACCTGGTGATCGAGGCGGTGTTCGAGGAACTGGAGGTCAAGAAGAGCGTCTTCGCCGCCGTCGAGAAGGTGGTCTCCCCCGAGTGCGTGCTGATGACCAACACCTCCTCGCTGTCGGTCACGGCGATGGCCGCCGACCTGGCTCACCCCGAGCGGGTGGTCGGGTTCCACTTCTTCAACCCGGTCGCGGTGCTGCCGCTGGTCGAGGTGGTACGGGCCGAACAGACGGACGACGCGACGCTGGCCACCGCCTTCGCCGTGGGCAAGCAGTTGCGCAAGTCGTGCGTGCTGGTCAAGGACGCCCCGGCGTTCGTGGTGAACCGGCTGCTCACCCGCTTCCTGGGTGAGGTGACCGCCGCCGTCGACGAGGGCACGCCGATCGAGGTGGCCGATGCCGCGCTCGAGCCACTGGGCCTACCGATGAGCCCGTTCCTGTTGCTGCAGCTGGTCGGCCCAGCGGTGGCGCTGCACGTCGCCGAGACGATGCACGCCGCCTTCCCCGACCGATTCGGCGTCTCGACGAACCTGCGGGCCATCGTGGCGTCCGGCCGCACCGGGGTGTTCACCTGGGGCATGGACGGCCAGCCCTACGTCGACGACGAGACCAAGGCCATCCTGGTGCAGGGCGATGCGCCGTCCACCGCCGAGCAGGTGCGCGAACGGGCGCTGGCGGCGCTGGCGCAGGAGTGCCGGCTGATGGTCGACGAGGGTGTGGTGGCCGAGGCGGCCGACATCGACCTGTGCATGCTCCTCGGGGCGGGCTGGCCGTTCCACCTGGGCGGCATGACGCCCTACCTGAAGCGCGCCGGGCACCTGTGACCTCACCGCGCGGTGAGGGTCAGTTGAAGTTGGTGCGCAGCGTGCGGGCGTAGGCGGCGACCTGGCGACGCAACTCGGCCTGGTCGACGTCCAGCACGCTGCGCAACACGGCGGTCTCGACCGCCGCGGGGTCCTGGCTCGGTGAGGTCGCGGCGGCGGTATAGAGCTGGAACAGCCGGGCCTCGCCGTAGTGCTGGGCGATGTAGAGGCAGGTCAGCCAGGCGTCGGTGTAGTTGCGCGCCACCACCGAGTTGGTGCCGGTGTAGAACGCCGTGGTGGGGGTGATCAACACCGGCCGCCACACCCGCCGCTGCAGCTGCTGCCAGGTCGGGTTGGGCAGGCCACGCCGGTCGAGGGCCGCGACGCCGTTGACCCGCCCGCCCGACGACACGCGGTAGGCGGTGTACTCGGCCGTGCCCTCGACCATCCAGGCCGGCACCGCCCCCTGCCCCTCGAGAGCCAGTGCCACGTGGGTGATCTCGTGACGCAGCACGGCCTTCGAGCGGGCGTCCCGACGGGTCAGCAGGTAGGGGGTCACCGCCAGCCGGGCCGCCACCGGAGCCGCTCCGGCCCCGCCCGATCCCGGCGATGCCTGGCCGGTCAGGGTGCGCACCTCGGCGGCGAAGGCCGCCGGATCGTTGCCGGCGCGCCGTCCCTCACGTGCAGCCCGGGCACCGAACCAGCTCGCCACGATCGTCGGGTCGGTCGAGGCGTACGCCACCACCTGCCCGTTCCAGTGCGTCGACGGCAACGCCGCCCGGACGGCGCCGACCGCCTGCTCGAGCTCGGTGGCCAGCCGCTGGTTGTCCGCCCGCCGGCTGGCATCACCGACCACCAGGGCGTGCGCGGTGCGCGCCACCGAGACAGTGGTGGTGACCCACGGCTCCACCGGGGTCGCCGCCGTCACGCCGGTGGGCTGGGCGGCCGCCGTCGCTGCGCTGTCCCCCACCAACCGCCAGCTCGATCCCACCCGGCCGAAGCGCAATGCCAGCACGGTGGCGACCGGGCGCAGGTCCCATCCGGTCAGGGTGTACCCGAACTGCACCGGCAGGTCCACGTAGCGGTCGAAGCCCGCCGACACCGGGCTGGTCCGCACCGCGGGGAACGGCCCGGCCAACAGGCTGAACTGCAGCGCGCCGGCCCCCACGCCCCGCGCTCGGGCGGGCAGCGCCGTCCACCGCGCTCTCAGCGCCGGGTCGCCCGGGCCGATCAGGGCGGCGATCGCGGTGGCATCCCCCGCGCGTACCGCGGACTGCAACCGATCGACCACACCGGTGATCTCGGTGCGGGCATCACCGGACGGCGCCGCGGAGGCGGCGGGTCCCCGCCCGAGCAGGCCGCTCAGGCCAGGCAGCCGGGTCGGGGCCATGACGGCGAGCGAGCCGACCGTGACCGCGGCGGCCACGGCGCCGGCCAGCAGCATCGAGCGGCGCCGGCGGCGCCCGCCCGGGGTCAGGGCACGAGGTCCCGCGGGCGGCTCGGTGGGGGCAGGTTCGGGCAGCGGCAGCTCGAGCCGCGGCGTCCGCGATCGAGATGCCGCCTCGGCGGGCAGCTCACGGTGGGCCCCGGCGATCGCCTCGGTGCTGATCGCCTCGGTCGGCGGCCTGGTCAGGTGCGCCAGGGGCGATCCCATCGGACGGGTCGGCGCGACCTGAGGGTCGACAACCGCTCGTCCGTTGTGATCCACGCCCAGCACGGTAACCGCACCGGCATGGTCACGCGCCGTGTTTCGGCGGGCACCACATGGCCATGACCGATCCCTTTGGTCACGCTGGGCTGCTCCACCCGGGCGAGAGGGTCGCCGGGACGGTTCACAGTGATCCTCGAACGACTACTGTGAGTGACATGAACACCGGTGAATCGAGGTCTGCGCTGCGTCGAGCTGTACTCAGCGTCATCGTGACCCACGACATCGACGTCACCCCCCACGATCGAGGGGTCCTGGTGGCAGGCGGGACCCTGCTCAGCTGGGCCGAACTGGCCGGGATCTGTGGGGCTCGGGCGCCGATGAGCCCCGCTGCCCAGCAGCGGATCTCTGCACTGCTGCGGATTCACGATCACCTCGCCCGGTTGGACCACCCCTCGACCCGGGCACAGCAGGGCCGGACGGCGCGTGACGTGCTGCTCGACAGTGCCGAGATCATGGCGTTGCCTCGCGGCCACGTCCACCACCTCGGACCGGCCTGGCAGCACCGCGAACTGGCCGGGCGAGCGTTGTCGCTGGGCCTCGGGCTGCGTACGGCCGAGGACCGCCCGCCGCTGCCGGTTCCCCACAGCGCACTCCAGCGGTACGACCTGACCGCCGAGGACTGCTGGCCGCAGGCCGCGACCCGGCTCGCGCGACACAGCGCGGTGGCCGCCGAACTGCTCACGCGGGGTGGTCGGTACGCCGGAATGTTGCGGCCGGTCGCGGGCAGTGACGTCCTGACGCTGCTCGTGGGGGGCGACCTGCGCCGCGCGCTCGCCGCGGGCGACGGCAGCGGCATGCGAGCCGTCGCCGTCCCCGGACGCGCTCAGGGTTGGTACGACCTCACCCGGGTCGACCCCGCGTACGTGGCGCTGGCCTGGCAACTCATCGACGAGGTGGACCGCGGCGTGAGGGTGCCGTTGCTGGTCACGGCCGACGAGGTCGTGCCGGCCTCGATCCGGGGGGACCTCATCCGGCCCGTGGTCGAAACGCGCTGACGTCGCTCGCCCGCGGGGCGAGGTCCTGGATCACCGCGGCGGTGATCGGCCCGGCGGTCAGTCCGACCTGCTCCAGCACGCTGGCACGGCTGGCGTGGTCCAGGAAGGTGGCCGGGATCCCGAAGGTCCGCACCGGGACGTCGACCCGGCGCCCGGCGAGGCGCTCGCGCAGCACGCTGCCCACACCGCCGCGCACCAGGTTGTCCTCGATCACGACCACCAGCCGGTGCGCTGCGGCCAGGTCGAGGACGGCGTCCGGCACCGGGAGTGCCCATCGCGGGTCGACCACCTGCACTCCGATCCCCCGGGTGGTGAGCTGCGCCGCGACGTCCAGCCCGAGGCCGGCCATCGCCCCGACAGCCACCAGCAGCACGTCGGCGGACCCCTCGCGGTACAGCACGTCGACCGCCCCGGGGCCCGACCCCGGTGCACCGCCCACGGTCTCGATCGCCGGGAGGTCCGCCGGCACGGCGCCCTTCGGGAAACGCAGCACCGTGGGGCCGTCGGAGATCGCGACGGCCTCGGTCAGCTCGGCACACAGGGTCGCACCGTCCCGCGGGGCGGCCAGTCGTAGCCCGGGCACCATCGCCAGCATCGACATGTCCCACATGCCGTTGTGGCTGGCGCCGTCGTCGCCGGTCACGCCGGCCCGGTCGAGCACGAAGGTGACGCCGGCCTTGTGCAGGGCGCAGTCCATCAGCACCTGGTCGAAGGCCCGGTTGAGGAAGGTGGCGTAGACGGCGACCACCGGGTGCAGGCCCGCGAAGGCCATCCCGGCCGCGCTGGTCACCGCATGCTGCTCGGCGATGCCCACGTCGAACACCCGCTCGGGGTGCTTGCCGGCGAACCGGTGCAGCCCGACCGGGATCATCATCGCGGCGGTGACCCCGACGACGTCCGGGTTCTCATCGGCCAGCTCGACCATGGCGTCGGCGAACACCGCGGTCCACCCCGTACCCGAGGCGGCCAGCGGCTGACCGGTCTCGGGGTCGATCACGCCGACGCCGTGGAAGTGGTCGGCGGTGTCGTTCTCGGCCGGGGCGTAGCCGTTGCCCTTGCGGGTGAGGGCGTGCACGATCACCGGGCCGCCGTAGTCGCGGGCGCGGCGCAACACGTGCTCGAGTTCGGCGATGTTGTGCCCGTCGACCGGGCCGAGGTACTTGATACCCAGGTCCTCGAACATGCCCTGCGGGGCGACGACGTCCTTGAGGCCCTTCTTCATGCCGTGCAGTGCCTCGTAGGCCAGCCGTCCCGGCGCGCCCCGGCGCTGCAGCACGCCCTTGCCCCAGTCGAGGAACCGTTCGTAGCCGCGGGTGGTGCGCAACGTGGACAGGTGGTGCGCCAGGCCGCCGATGGTCGGCGCGTAGGAGCGTCCGTTGTCGTTGACCACGATCACCAGCCGGCGATCGGGGCCGGCCGCGATGTTGTTCAACGCCTCCCAGGCCATGCCACCGGTCAGCGCGCCGTCCCCGATCACGGCCACGACGTGGCGGTCCTCGCCGCGCAACTGGTGCGCCTTGGCGATGCCGTCCGCCCAGGACAGCGCGGTGGAGGCGTGGGAGTTCTCGACGATGTCGTGCGGCGACTCCGCCCGGCTCGGGTAGCCGGACAGGCCCCCCTGCTGTCGCAGCCCGGCGAAGTCGTGCCGGCCGGTGAGCAGCTTGTGCACGTAGGCCTGGTGACCGGTGTCGAAGACGATCCGGTCGGTCGGTGAGGCGAAGACCCGGTGCACGGCGAGGGTCAGTTCGACCACTCCCAGATTGGGGCCGAGGTGGCCCCCGGTGCGCGAGACCTGGTCCACCAGGAAGGCGCGGATCTGGGTCGCGAGGTCGTCCAGGTCCTCGGGGCGCAGGGACTGGAGGTCCTCCGGGCCGCCGATCGAGGCGAGCTGCACCATCCGGACTGGAACCTCCCTGGTCCGGCCACGCACCGGCACCGACATCGAGTCTAGGTGGCACCGCGCGGAGCAGCCGTTCGAATCCCGGTCACGTGCGCAGGATCTCCACATCCGGTGCCGGGCACCGGCACCGGACACCGGTCACAACCGGGGCGTGTGCCGTCCGCCCCGCAGCGCGGTGTCGACCAGCCGGACGCCGCGCAGCGCCGCCAGCAGCCGGGCCTCCTCGCGGTCGAGCACCTCGAAGAGCTCGCTCAGTACCTGCACCTCGAGGGCCTGCGCCAACTGGGTCCGGGCCGTCGACCGGGCGGTGCGCAGCCCGGCCAGTTGCGCCTCGACATGGGCCTGCGCCAGGTGTACCAGGGCGAGCGGGTGGCGCTGCAGCAACGGATAGCCGCGATAGTCCGGCGGGCACAGGTCGAGCACCCACGAGACCGCCGAACGCTGCCAGCCGGGCGCGTCCGGCGGGCGGACCGCCGCGGGCCAGCCGGGCGGCCCGGACGTCACGGCATCACCTGCAGGTCTCGCCCTCCCAGCACGGCCGTGGGGTCGGCCAGCAGATCCGACCAGGCCAGCTCCGAGGCACCGAACAGGGCGGAGTCCCCACCGAGGGCCGGGACGGCGACCCGCGCCTGGTCGGCCGGAGCGGTGAGTGCCGCCGCCCGCAGCGTCTCCTCCACCTGCTGCTGCACCAGCGGGAACACCTCCCGCAACAGGCCACCGACGATGAACAGCCGCGGGTTGACCAGGTTGATGATGCTCGCCATGCCCAGGCCCAGGTAGCGGCCCACCTCGGTGAGGGTGCCGTCGTCCGGCTCGACCCGGGCCAGGGCGGCGATCAGCTCGTCCGAGGCGGCGTCCTCGGGCAGGTGCAGTGCCCGCGCCACGGCGGGCAGCCCGATCTCGGTCTCCCAGCAGCCGTGAGCGCCGCAGCGACAGCGCCGTCCGCCAGGGCGGATCACCATGTGGCCGAGTTCGCCGGCGTAACCGCCGGCCCCCACCACCGGCCGCCCGCCGAGCACCATCCCGCCACCGACGCCGACCTCACCGGCCAGGAACACGACGTCGTCCACACCGCGAGCCGCCCCGCGGCGGTGTTCGGCGAGCAGGCCCAGGTCGGCGTCGTTGCCCAGCCAGATCGGCAGGTCGGGCAGCCGGCGCTGCAGCATGTCGCCGAAGGGCACGTCGACCCACGCCAGGTTGGGGGCGAACCGCACACAGCCGTCGCTCTGCCGGATCACTCCGGGCAGGGCGATGCCGAGGCCGACCACGCTCTGGCCGGCCGCCGGATCGGCCAGCACCTCCTCGACCAGGGCGAGCACGAGCTCGAGCACCGCGTCCGGCCCGCAGTCGCTCTGCCGCCGGGTACGGCGGGTGGCCACCGTGCCACCGAGGCCGATCAGGGCGACGGTCACCCGGTCGACGGCGATGTCCGCCGCGAGCACCTGCACCTGGTCCCCCGCCGGCATCACGACCAGCGAGGGCCGCCCGGCCCCGCTCTGACCGTGCGCGGCGGCGTCCGGCCGTTGTTCCTGGACGGCGCCGAGCGCCGCCAGCTCCGACACCAGGACGGCGATGGTGCTGCGGTTGAGCCCCATCCGCGCGGTCAGCTCGGCCCGGGTCAGCGGCCCGGACTCGTGCAGGTGGGTCAGCAGGGTGCCGAGGTTGTGCCGCCGGACGTCCTCTTGGGTACCGCCGCGAGCGGCCCGGACCGGTTGAACCGGTCCGGGCGCTCGATGGCGGTGTGGTCCGCCGGGCATCAGCCTGACGGCTAACGCCCGGTTGCTGCTGTGCGACGGCGCGAGATGGCGTCCACGCTCGCGGCCAGCAACAGCACCAGGGCCGTGACGATGAACTGGTAGGCCGCCTCGTCGGTGATCAACGGCATGCCGTTGTTGAGCACCGCGATCACCAGACCACCCAGGATGGCGTCCAGGATGCGCCCCTTGCCACCGAACAACGAGGTGCCACCGATGACCGCGGCACCGACGGCGAGCAGCAGCGTGGTGGACCCACCGGTGGTCGGCGAGATCGAGTTCTCTCGTGAGGCGAGCACGATGCCGGCCATGGCGGCCAGCAGCGACCCCAGCATGAAGCAGACGATCTTGACGCGGGTGACGTTGATGCCGGCGCGGCGGGCTGCCTCGGCGTTGCCCCCGACGGCGTAGATGTGCCGGCCGAACTTGGTCCGACGCAGCATGAAGGTCAAGGCCACCACCACCACGGCGGTGATCGGCACGATGATCGGGACACCCTTGAGTGAGGTCACCCCCGGGTTGCGGCTGCGCTCGACGTTGAGGATCCAGGTGCCCAGGCCGAGCACCACCGTGAGCACGCCGACCTTGGCCAGCGAGGCCGCCATCGGGTCCACCGGCAGGCCCGCCCTCGCCCGCGACGCCCGCTTGCGTACCTCGAGCCCGGCGTAGATCACGACTGCCAAAGCGAACAGCACCCAGCCCCACAGCACCGGCAGGTTCTTGTTCTGGATCGCCAGGATGGTGTCGTCCTTGATCGAGATCGTGCCGCCGTTGCCGATCACCCAGAGCATCACGCCCTGTAGACCGAGGAAGGTCGACAGGGTCACGACGAACGAGGGGATGCCGAGCTTGGCGACCAGCAGCCCGACCAGCAGGCCGATCACCAGGCCGGTGATCAGGCAGCCGACCACGGCCACGGGCCACGGGTAGCCCTGCTTGGTCATCAACACGCCCATGATCGCCGCCGAGGTACCGGCGGTGTACCCGGCGCCCAGGTCGATCTCGCCGAGCAGCAGGATGAACACCAGGCCCATGGCGATGTAGATGACCCCGGCGCTCTGCTGCAGCAGGTTGGCCGCGTTGTAGGCCGTCGGGAACAAGTTGGGCTTCAGCGCCGAGAACAGGGTCACCAGCACCAGGAAGCCCAGGACGGCGGGCAACGCGCCGACGTCGCCGCCGCGCACCTTGGCCACGTAGTCGCCGACCATCGACCCCAGGGTTCGGGTGGGGGTGTCCTGCGCGTCCGCGATGGACTCCGTCGTCGCGCTCACAGCACTGCCTCCTTGGACGTGAGGCCGATATCGCCGCTACGGCCCGAGGTGATCAGCTCCACGATGCGGGCCCGGTCGAGGTCCTCGGTCGAGACCTGGGCGGCCATCTGCCCCAGATACAGCGCCGCCACGTTGTCGGCGACCTGCATCACGTCGTTCATGTTGTGCGAGATCAGGATGACCGCCAGGCCGTTGTCGGCCAGACGCCGCACCAGGTTCAGCACCTGCTCGGTCTGGGCCACCCCCAGCGCCGCGGTGGGCTCGTCGAGGATCACCAGCTTGCTGTTCCACAGCACGGCCCGGGCGATGGCGACGGTCTGCCGCTGTCCACCGGACAGGCTGGAGACGTTCTGGCGCACCGACTTCAGGGTGCGTACCGACAGCCCCTTGAGCGTCTCGATGGCCCGCTGTTCCATGGTGGCCTCGTCCAACGTGCCGCCGGACATCGCCTCGCGGCCCAGGAACAGGTTGTTGACCACGTCGAGGTTGTCGCACAGCGCGAGGTCCTGGTAGACGACCTCGATACCGAGCGAGTTGGCCTGCTTGGGGCTGGTGACGTTCACCTCCTGGCCCTCGAAGGTGTAGCTGCCACCGTCGAAGGAGTAGATGCCGGCGATCCCCTTGATGAGGGTGGACTTGCCGGCACCGTTGTCACCGACCAGCGCGGTGACCTTTCCGGACCAGGCGTCCAGGTCGACGCCCTTGAGGACGTCGACGGCGCCGAAACTCTTGGTAATTCCACGCAGGCTCAACAAGGGAGTCAACTGCGGGTGGGCTGACGTGCTGCTCATCGTGTCCTCACGTTCCCTCCGGTGACGGGTCAACAGTGCGCCGATGGTGCGGTGCCCGACGCGAACGGGGCCCGGGCCACACCGGATGCGGCCCGGGCCCCGTCACGTCGTCGTGCTGTTGGAGCGAGAGGTGGATCAGCTGATGCCGTTGGCGGTGCAGGCCGCCTTCAGGGCGTCGGTGGTGCAGACCTTGTCCTTGGTCGTGAAGCCATCGGCGAGGACGTCCTTGACCGAGTCCTTGAAGATGGGCTGCGGCTCGAGCAGCACCGAGGGCACCTGGGTCTTGGCGGTGGTGTCCTCGACCTTGCCGGTCGCCAGGGCGTCGGCCGCGGCGGTGTCGCCCTTGGCCAGCGCGATCGCGAGCTTGGCGGCCGCCTCGGCCTCCTTCTTGACGGCCTTGTAGACGGTCACGTACTGCTCGCCGAGCAGCACCCGCTGCAGGCCCTCGTCGGTGGCGTCCTGACCGGTGACCGGCACCTTGCCCGCCAGACCGTTCTTCTTCAGCACCGAGATGGCCGAGCCACCCAGACCGTCGTTGGCGGCGGCAACGCCGTCCACCTTGCCGCCGGCCTTGGCGAACATCTGCTCGAAGACGGTGACGGCCTTGGTGTTGTCCCAGTCCGGCACAGCCTGCGAGTCGGTCACGGTGTAGCCCGCAGCCTTGATCGCCGCGTCGTAGCCCTGCTTGAACAGGGTGGCGTTGTTGTCCGTCGGCGACCCGTTGAGCTCGAGCACGTTGCCGGTCTTCTTGCCGGCCGCCTGCAGGCCCTTGACCAGGCCCTCACCGATGGCCGTGCCGACCTTCACGTTGTCGAACGACACGTAGTACTTGGCGCCGCCGCCCAGGGTCAGGCGGTCGTAGTCGATGACCGGGATGCCGGCCGCGGTGGCCTTCTTGATGACGGCCGCACCGGTGTCGGAGTCGAGGTTGACGATCATCAGAACCTTGACGCCGGCGCCGATCATGCCGTCGGCCAGGGTCGCGAACTTCGCCTTGTCACCACCGGCGTTCTGGATGTCCGCCTCGACGCCAGCCGCCTTGAAGGCGTCGCCGAGGAACTTGCGGTCCGCGGTCTCCCAGCGGGCCGAGGACGCCGAGTCGGGAAGGATCACGCCGACCTTGCCGACGCTGCCGCCGGCCGCGGCCGACGAGCTGCCGGTCGAGCCCGACGTGGACGTGTCGCTCCCGCCACACGCCGAGAGGGTCAACGCACCAATGGCGCTCAGAGTGAGCAGCCCGACACTACGCTTGCGCATACTCCGGTCCTTCCTGGAGCCGACGATGGCTCCGGGATCGCGTGCCGCCGGGCGAGTGCCCCGCGGCCCCCATCACCCAGTTGATCGGAGTGATGGATATGTTGTGGCCGACAACATATTCGTCCGCTGTCAGTGACGGAAGTCATTCCGGGCCATCCGATGGTCACACTCTCGTAACAAACCCGCTCATGCTCCGAGGGTGACGCATCTTCCCAGGATTTGTCCTGATTTGCGCGTCACCTGCGGAGCATGAGCGGTCACCCGCGGAGCATGAGCAGGTTGGGTGGGGTGGGGTGTCAGCTGCGGACGAGCTGGCGGAGCACGTACTGCAGGATGCCGCCGTTGCGGTAGTAGTCCGCCTCGCCGGGGGTGTCGATGCGCAGGACGGCGTCGAACTCGACCGTGCTGCCGTCCTCGGCCGTCGCCGTCACGTGCAGGGTGCGCGGCGTCGTCCCGTTGTTCAGCTCGGTCGCCCCGGTGATCGAGAACGTCTCGGTGCCGGTCAGGCCGAGCGAGTCGGCGTTCTGGCCTGCGGGGTACTGCAACGGCAGCACGCCCATGCCGATCAGGTTCGAGCGGTGGATGCGCTCGTAGCTCTCGGCGATGACCGCCTTGACCCCGAGCAGCGCCGTCCCCTTGGCCGCCCAGTCACGGCTGGACCCCGAGCCGTACTCCTTGCCGGACAGCACCACCAGCGGGACGCCGGCCGCGGCGTAGTTCTGAGCCGCGTCGTAGATGAACGACTGTGCTCCCCCGGCGGTGAAGTCGCGGGTGAAGCCACCCTCGACGCCGTCCAGCAGCAGGTTCTTCAGCCGGATGTTGGCGAAGGTGCCGCGGATCATCACCTCGTGGTTGCCGCGGCGCGAGCCGTAGGAGTTGAAGTCCTTGGCGGTCACGCCGTTCTCGGTGAGGTACTGCGCGGCCGGGGTGCCCGCCTTGATCGAGCCCGCCGGGCTGATGTGGTCGGTGGTCACCGAGTCACCCAGCTTGGCCAGCACCCGGGCGCCGCTGATGTCGGCGACCGGGGCCGGGTCCATGCCCATGCCCTCGAAGTACGGCGGCTTGCGCACATAGGTGGACGACGCGTCCCAGGCGAAGGTGTTTCCGGTCGGGGTCTCCAGGTTCTGCCACCGGGAATCGCCGGCGAACACGTCGGCGTAGTCGGCGGTGAACATGTCCCGCGTGATGGACGACGCGATGGTCGCGTCGATCTCGGCCGGCGTCGGCCAGACGTCGCGCAGGAACACCTCGGTGCCGTCGGCGGAGGTACCCAGCGGCTCGTTGTTCAGGTCGATGTCCATCGTGCCGGCCAGGGCATAGGCGATCACCAGCGGCGGGGACGCCAGGTAGTTCATCTTGATGTCGGGGTTGATCCGGCCCTCGAAGTTACGGTTACCCGACAGAACCGACACCACGGCCAGGTCGCCGCTCTGGACGGCGGCCGAGACCTCCTCGGGCAGCGGACCCGAGTTGCCGATGCAGGTGGTGCAGCCGTAGCCGACCACGTGGAAGCCCAGCTTCTCGAGGTAGGGCAGCAGCCCCGCCCGCTCGAAGTAGTTGGTGGCCACCTTCGAGCCGGGAGCCAGCGAGGTCTTCACCCACGGCTTGACCGTCAGGCCCTTCTCCACCGCCTTCTTGGCCAGCAGCCCGGCGGCCATCATCACCGAGGGGTTGGAGGTGTTGGTGCACGAGGTGATCGAGGCGATCGCCACGGCGCCGTGCTTCACGGCGAAGGAGCCGTCGGCGACGGTCACCTGCGCGGCGACGTCCTTGGTGTAGGTCGGCAGCGCGTCGGCGAAGGACTGCTTGGCGTTCGAGACCAGGATCCGGTCCTGCGGACGCTTGGGGCCGGCGATCGAGGGCACCACGGTCGACAGGTCGAGCTCGAGGTACTCCGAGTAGGTGGCCTCGCGGCTGGGGTCGTGCCACAGGCCCTGCTCCTTGGCATAGGCCTCGACCAGCGCGAGCTGGGTCTCGCTGCGCCCGGTCAGGCGCAGGTACTCGACGGTGACGTCGTCGATCGGGAAGATCGCGCAGGTGGACCCGAACTCCGGGCTCATGTTGCCGATGGTGGCCCGGTTGGCCAGCGGGACCGCGGCCACGCCGGCGCCGTAGAACTCGACGAACTTGCCCACGACCCCGTGCTTGCGCAGCATCTCGGTGATGGTCAGCACCACGTCGGTGGCGGTCGCGCCGGCCGGGATGGCGCCGGTGAGCTTGAAGCCGACCACCCGCGGGATGAGCATCGAGACCGGCTGACCGAGCATGGCGGCCTCGGCCTCGATGCCGCCGACGCCCCAGCCCAGCACGCCCAGGCCGTTGACCATGGTGGTGTGGCTGTCGGTGCCGACGCAGGTGTCGGGGTAGGCGCGCAGCACGCCCCCGACCTCACGCGTCATGACGATCCGGGCCAGGTACTCGATGTTGACCTGGTGCACGATGCCGGTACCGGGCGGCACGACCTTGAACTCGTCGAAGGCGCCCTGCCCCCAGCGCAGGAACTGGTAACGCTCCCGGTTGCGCTGGTACTCGATCTCCATGTTGCGCTCGAGCGCATCCTGACGACCGAACACGTCGATGATCACCGAGTGGTCGATCACCATCTCGGCCGGGGCCAGCGGGTTGATCCGCGCCGGGTCGCCCCCCAGGTCGGCGACGGCCTCGCGCATGGTGGCCAGGTCGACCACGCAGGGCACGCCGGTGAAGTCCTGCATCACCACGCGCGCCGGGGTGAACTGGATCTCGGTGTCCGGCTCGGCCGTCGGGTCCCAGGAGGCCAGTGCCCGGATCTGCTCCGCGGTGACGTTGGCGCCGTCCTCGGTGCGGACCAGGTTCTCCAGCAACACCTTCAGGCTGAACGGCAGCTTGGCCGCGCCGTCCACCGCCGACAGTCGGTAGATCTCGTAGCTGGTCCCGCCAACGTCGAGGGTGCTCTTGGCCCCGAAGCTGTCCTTGGAGGTGTTGGTCACGGTCCGCTCCTTCGCGTCTCGCCGAGAAAACTATCTCGATGTCAAAGTATCTCGTCCGGTTGCAGAGTGGCAAGGCACTCCACATGGTGCGTCATGGGGAACATGTCGAAGGCGCGCAGCGCTGTCAGGCGGTAGCCATTCTGCGCCGCATGGGTGATGTCGCGAGCCAGCGACGCGGCATCGCAGGACACGTACGCCACCACGCGGGGTCGCAACCTGGCGATCCGGGCCATCACCTCGGGTCCGGCGCCGGCCCGAGGCGGGTCCAGAACCACCACGTCGGCGCGGGCCGCACTCCAGTCCGACGCGACGGCCGCCTCGTCGTCCGGGTCGGGCGTCGCCTCGACGAGCCCTTGGGTGATGCGCACCTGCGGCAGGTCGTGCAGGTTGCGCCGGGCGTCCTTGCACGCCCTGGCCTCACTCTCGACCGCGTGCACCCAGCCCGTCGGCCCCACCCGCAGCGCGAGCGCGGCGGCGAACAGCCCGACGCCGGCGTACAGATCGACGGCGCGCTCCCCCACGGCCGGCATCGTCACGCCCAGGACGGCGTCCACCAACGTCGCCGGGGCGGCCGGATGAACCTGCCAGAACCCGCCGTCGCTGACCCGGAACCGGCGCGGCTCGGGCAGCTGTGACGTGCTCACGTGGTGCTCCACCCAGGTGCGCCGGCCCTCGATGCGACGCACCGGCTCGCGCGGCGTCGACGCCCCCCGGCCGGCACGGCGCCCGGCCGGTGGCGGCCCCGCGGGCTCCTCGACGATCACCAGCGGCGCGCCGGGTGAGCCGTCGACCACCTCCACCGCCGTGACGCCCGGCCAGGTACGCCCCGGGACGTCGGCCGCGGCCACCCCGGGGTGGGCGATCGGGCAGCCGGTCACCGGGATCACGGCGTGCGAACGGGCCGAGCGGAACCCGGCCCGGCCCCGTGAGTCGACCGCGAAGCGCACCCTGGTGCGCCAGCCGAGTCCGTCGTCCGGGTCGGTTCCCTCCGACGCCCCGGTGGGCGGCTCGACCACCAGCCGGTCCAGCTCGATGCCGGCCAGGCGGGCGAACTGGTCCCGGATCACCGCGGCCTTGTTCACCCGCTGCGCGGCCAGGGTGACGTGCTGCCAGTCGCAGCCGCCGCAACCACCGGGACGCGCCACCGGGCACGGAGGCTCCACCCGGTCGGGTGAGGCCTCGATGACCTCGACCGCGTCGGCCCGCCAGAACCGTTTGCCCGCCGCCCGCGGCCCGGACGACGCCCGGTCGAGCCGGGCCATCACCACCTCACCCGGCAGGGCGTGACGGACGAAGACCACTCGTCCCTCGTGCCGGGCGACGCAGAAGCCGCCGGCGGCGACGTCCCCGATCTCGAGTCGTAACAGCGGCTCAGTCACCCGACGACCGCTCGTCGCCGAGCAGGTCCTCGAAGGTTCGCGGTGCGCCGGTCTGCAAGGCCCGTCGCGCCAACTGCGGCAGGGCGTCCGAACGCTTCTCGGCCCCCTCGGACGAGGTGAGCTGCCAGGGCACGCTGGCCACCATCACCCCGCTCATGTAGTGCAGTCGGGTCTTCAGCCGCAGGGCGCTCTGGTTGTGCAGGATGTGCTCCCACCAGTGGCCCACCACGTACTCGGGCACGTAGACGACGACGAGGTCACGCGGACTGTCGCGACGGATGTTCTTGACGTAGTCGACCACCGGCCGGGTGATCTCTCGGTAGGGCGAGTCGAGCGCGCGCAACGGCACCGGGATGTCGGTGGCGTCCCACTCACGCTGGAAGGCCGCCGTCTCGTCGGGGTCGACCACCACCGTGATCGCCTCCAGGGTCGACGGCCGGGACGCGCGGGCATAGGCCAGGGCACGCATCGTCGGCTTGTGCAGCTTGGACACCAGCACGATGGCGTGTACCCGCGAGGGCAGTTGCCGGGCGGCACCGTCGTCACCCACCGACAACTCGCGCCGCACCGAACGGTAGTGGCGCCGGATCGCCAGCATGATCAGGTAGAGCACCGACATCGCGATCAACGCGAGGTAGGCACCCCGGACGAACTTGGTGACCAGGACGATGATCAGGACGACGCCGGTGATCGTCAGCCCGATCAGGTTGACGATGCGTGAGCGCTTCATCCTCGCCCGCGCCGCAGGGTCGGTCTCGGTGCGCAGCAGCCGGTTCCAGTGCCGCACCATGCCGGTCTGGCTGGTGGTGAACGAGATGAACACCCCGACGATGTACAGCTGGATCAGCCGGGTGACCTCGGCGTCGTAGATCAGGATCAGCGCCGCTGCGGCGGCGGCCAGGGTCACGATGCCGTTGCTGAACGCCAGTCGGTCACCGCGGGTGTGCAACTGGCGCGGCATCAGGTCGTCGCGCGCCAGGATCGAGCCCAGCACCGGGAACCCGTTGAACGCCGTGTTGGCGGCCAGCACCAGGATCAGCCCGGTCGTGGCCGCCACCACGTAGAAGGCGATCGGGAAGCCGTCGAACAGCGCCTTGGCGATCTGGCCGATGGTCGGGTCCTGCACGTAGTCCTCGCCCACCGGGACGCCGTTGCGCAACAGGTCGGTCGCGGGGAACTCGCTGTAGTGCACCTTCATCTGCCGGGCCAGTACCAGGATGCTCATCAACATCGTCACCGCGATGGCCCCGAGCATGGCCAGGGTGGTGGCGGCGTTCTTGCTCTTGGGCCGCTTGAACGCCGGAACCCCGTTGCTGATCGCCTCGACACCGGTCAGCGCCGCGCAGCCGGACGAGAACGCCCGGAGCAACAAGAAGCCCCAGCCGAGACCGGCCATGCCCTGTTCGAACTGCGGCAGCGGCCGGGCGGTGAGCGCCGCGCTCTCGGCCAACGGCAGATCCCCGATCGCCAGCCGGATCAGGCCGTAGGCGCCCATGCCCAGAATGGCGATCATGAAGGCATAGGTCGGGATGGCGAAGGCGGTACCCGACTCGCGCACCCCACGCAGGTTCATCGCGGTCAGGATCGCGACCACCAGGACGGCGAGCAGCGCCTCGTGACCGCGCAGCGCCGGGATCGCGGCGGCCGCGTACTGCGCCCCCGAGGAGACCGACACCGCCACCGTCAGCACGTAGTCGACCAGCAGGGCACTGGCCACCGTCAGGCCGGCCCGCACGCCCAGATTCGTCGTGGCGACCTCGTAGTCCCCACCGCCGGAGGGATACGCATGCACGTTCTGGCGGTAGGACAACACCACGATGAGCATGACGAACACCACAGCCAACCCGACCAGCGGGGAGAAGGTGTACGCCGCAGATCCCGCCAGAGCGAGTGTGAGCAGGATCTCATCCGGGGCATAGGCCACCGACGACAGCGCGTCGGAGGCGAAGACCGGCAGCGCGATCCGCTTGGGCAGCAACGTCTCGGAGAGGCGTTCACTGTGCACGGGACGGCCGAGCGCGATCCGTTTCAGGGCATCCGCGAAAACAGGCACGGTGGGCATCGTAGGCGTGTCGGGCGGGCGTGTACCGTTCGCATCGACACAGTCCAGGACACCCGGCACTCAGCGAGGAGTCGGACCAGAAGTGCATTTCGTGATCATGGGGTGCGGGCGGACCGGCTCGACCCTCGCGCAGATGGTCGAACGACGGGGACATTCCGTCGCGGTGATCGACCAGAACCCCGACGCCTTCCGCCGCCTGGGGTCCTCCTTCGACGGCCTCCGGGTGACCGGTGCGGGTTTCGAACGCGAGACCCTGCAGGAGGCCGGCATCGACGAGGCCTACGCCTTCGCTGCCGTGAGCAGCGGCGACAACTCCAACATCCTGGCCGCCCGGGTGGCCCGCGAGATGTTCGGGGTGTCCAACGTGGTGGCCCGGATCTACGACCCGGGACGGGCCGAGGTCTACCAGCGGCTCGGGATCCCGACGGTCGCGACCGTGCGCTGGACGGCGGATCAGATCGTCCGCCGGCTGCTGCCGGTGGGCGCCGCCTCGGAGTACCGCGACGCCTCCGGCGCCCTGATCATGGCGGAGGTCGGCGTGCACCTGAGCTGGGTCGGACGTCGCATGGCGACCCTGGAGGACGCCGCGCGCGGCCGCGTGGCCTACCTGACCCGGCTCGGCGAGGGCATCGTCCCCGGCCCCGACACCGTCTATCAGGAAGGCGACCTGGTGCACCTGATGGTGCGCGAGACCGATCTGCCCCACGCCGAGTCCGTGCTCGGCGCGCCCCCCGCGGTGGTGAGTCACTGATGCGCGTCGTGATCGCCGGTGCCGGCAGCGTCGGCCGCTCGATCGCCGGAGAATTGCTGGCCAACGGTCACCACGTCCTGCTGGTCGACCGTGACCCTTCGGCCATCCGGGTCTCCAGCGTGCCGGACGCGCAGTGGCTGCTGGCCGATGCCTGTGAGATCAGCTCGCTGGCCGAGGCCGGGCTGGCCGAGTGCGACGCCGTGGTGGCCGCGAGCGGCGACGACAAGGTGAACCTGGTCGTCTCGCTGTTGGCCAAGACCGAGTACGGCGTCCCCCGCACCGTGGCCCGGGTGAACAACCCCAAGAACGAGTGGATGTTCGACGAGGCCTGGGGGGTGGACGTCGCGGTGTCGACCCCGCGCCTGATGACCGCCCTGGTCGAGGAGGCCGTCTCGATCGGTGAGCTGGTGCGGATCTTCACCTTCCAGCAGAGCCACGCGAACATGGTCGAACTGACGCTGCCCGCCGATGCACCGGTGGTCGGCACCATGGTCGGCGACATCGAATGGCCCGCGGACACGGTGCTGGTCGGCATCATCCGCGCCGACCGGCCGATCGCCCCGAGTCGCGACGACACACTCGAGGCCAACGACGAACTGATGTTCATCACAGTGCCCGAGTCGGAGGACCTGCTGCAGCGGTTGCTCAGCCCCTCCAAGGCCTGATCACCACGGCCTGATCACCGCGGGGGTTCCGGGGCGTCGTCCGGTGGGGCGTCGTCCGGGGCCTCGGCGGCGGGTCGAGCGAGCGGCACCCGCCGGACGATCAGCCAGCAGACCAGCACCGTGAGTCCGAAGAGCGGCAACCCCAGGGGAACCGAGGCGGCCCCCAGGCCGGTCACGTGGTCGCGCAGGTAGAGCGGCACCTGGAACCCCAGCCGGATCACGAACATGGCCACCCAGGCCCAGGTCGCCCAGGTGTAGGCCCGGGCCCGGGCCGGCACCTGCCGCCAGTGCGTGCCCTCACCGAGCATCAGCCCCAGCAGCACCCCCACGTAGGGCCAGCGCACCACGATCGAGATCAGGCACAGCACCGTGAAGAACGCGTTCTTCAGGATCGAGGCCAGGAAGAAGTTGATCGCCGAATGCGTGTACCAGGCGATCGCGGCCGCCAACGCCACGCCCATCAGGCCGCTCACGGCCTGCATCACGGTCTGACGCTGAACCAGCCGGACGACGGTGAGCAGCACCGCGGTGCCCACAGCGGCGATCAGCGAGCGTTGCAGGTCGTTCCCGAAGGTGTAGACGGCGGTGAACACCAGGGTCGGGACGACGGACTCCAGCAGCCCTCGCACCCCGCCGACGGCGGATTCGAACGAGAACTGCTCGGCCATGGCCTGCGCCAGGCCCGAGGCGACGGACGGCGACCCGCCCGGCTCACTCCCCGGCACGGGCGACCAGTTCATAGCGCGGGTTGAACAGGGCGGGCTCACCCTCCGACGTGGTGATCATGCCGTGGACCCGGATCCGGCGTCCCGGCTCGATCCCGGCGATCTGTCGCCGTCCCAGCCAGACCACGGTCAGGGTGCCGCTGCCGTCGTAGAGCGCGGCCTCCAGCGCCGGGACGCCGGCCCGCGGCCGCAGCGTGACCGAACGCAACGTGCCACACACGGTGGCGTCGTGGCGCGATTCCAGATCGGCCACCAGCGTGCCGCCGAGTTCGGCGGCCCGCTCCTGCTCCTGTTCGGCCAGGACCTGGGCCTGCGGCGTCACCAGACGCGAGAGCGCCGCGCGCAGCCGGGAGGTGGAGGTGCGTGGTGCCGGCTTCCCTGTCCGTTCGGTGCGTGCCCGCTCAGTTCCCGCCATGCATCCAGCGTACGTTCCCCGGCCGGCAGAGCAGCACTCGGCTCCGCCGGACGAGTGAGCTGGGGCCTGCCGGCTAGTGGATCTCGGTGATCTCGGGGCCCCGCTCGAACGGCTTCAGGTCGTCGCGGTGGGGCCGCTCCGGGGCCGGCTCGGTCTCGGTCGAGGCCTGGTCGGCTGCGGCGGTCACCACCTCGGGCAGGGTCAGCGCGAGCAGCTCCCGCGGCGCCATGGCCTCCTCACCGCGCACCACGACGATGTCACGCACCACCGACTCCAGGTCCAGAGCCGCCTCGGCATCATGGACCGCCTGCCCGTGGAACACCGCGCGCAGGAACCACCGAGGGCCGTCGATCCCGACGAAGCGGGCGGGCTGGTGCCCGGTGCGACCGTCGGGCGTGCGGGCCGGGATCCGGGCCAGCAGTTCCCGCCCGAACACCCCGGCGACCTCATCGGCCGTGCCCCCCTGGCGGGTGATCCCGGAGGCGATCTCGCCGCGGATCTCGTCCCAGATGCCCTCGCTGCGCGGCGCGGCGAAGGCCTGCAGCTGCACCGCGGAGTCGCCGAGCTGCACCGTCGCCGAGTTCACCGTTCCGGTGGACTCCTCCATCTCGAGGCGCAACTCCATCCCGGCGCGTCCCCGCAGCCGCAACGCTCCCAGGTCGACGTAGCCCTCGGCGTCCGGCTGCTCGGCGACGTCCCAGGGGCCGTCGGGCCGCGGTGACAGGCCCGGGCGGCTGTCCTCCTCGTCCGGCTCGTCGAGTTCGGCGTCCCGACCCTGAGCCGCGGCGTCCTCGACCTCGCTGACCTCAGCCGCCTCGGCCTTGCGACGACGGAACAAGCTCACTTCGCCTCACCCTTCTGTTCGAACCCTCCGGTGGACCCGAAACCGCCTGCGCCCCGCGAGGTCTCGGTCAACTGGTCCACCTCCAGGAATGTCGCGTGCTCGACCCGCTGCACCACCAGCTGGGCGATCCGGTCTCCCCGGCGCACCGTGAACGGGTGATCGGCATCGGTATTGATCAAGGTCACCTTGATCTCGCCTCGATACCCGGCATCGACCGTACCCGGTGCGTTCACCACAGTCACACCGTGCCGAGCGGCCAGTCCCGATCTCGGGTGCACGAACGCGGCGTAGCCCTCGGGCAGCTCGACGGCGATCCCGGTCGGGACCACCTCGCGCCGGCCCGGGGCGAGAACGACATCGACCGCACTGACCAGGTCTGCGCCGGCATCGCCCGGGTGGGCATAGGCGGGCGGCGGTAGCCCGGGGTCGAGGCGGCGGAACGGGATCCGCATGCCGGCGAGCCTAGCTCGTGTGGGAACCTGGGCAGGTGAGTGTGAGCTACCGCGAGAAACTCGGTCCGGCCGCGTGGGTCTGGGCCTCGGCTGCCCTGCTCGGCGGCGGGTTCGGTCTGATCTTCGTGCCCCGCAGCGAGCTGCTCGCCCTCGTCGTCGCCCTCGTGGCCACCGGCACCCTCGCCGCCCTGCTGGTGCGCAGTACGCCGCAGGTGACCGTGCTCGGTGGCAGCCTGCAGGCAGGGCGCGCCCAGCTGCCACTGGAGTTCAGCGGCGCCGTCGAGCCGTTGGACGCCGTGGGCATGCGTCATGCCCACGGCCCCGGCCTGGATGCGCGCGCCTACCTCTGCATCCGTGGCTGGATCCCCACCGGGGTACGGGTCATCGTGGACGATCCCCGCGACCCCACTCCGTACTGGCTGATCTCCAGCCGCCACCCCACCCTGCTGGCAGAAGCCATCGAGCAGGCTCGGGCCGAGCAGCCCTCGGCCACCCAGCCCTGACGAGCCCTCTCTCCTGGCACCCTTCCCCCCGAACCCCCGGTCCCCCGAGCGGAACGATTCGATGCGTCGCCCGCGTCAGGCGGCGCACTCCTTGCACACCGGCTGCCCGCCGACCTCTTTGGCCAGCTGACTGCGGTGGTGCACCAGGAAGCAGGTGGAACAGGTGAACTCGTCGGCCTGACGCGGCAGGACCCGCACCGACAGTTCCTCGTTGGACAGATCGGCGCCGGGCAGCTCGAAGCCCTCGGCCGCCTCGGTCTCGTCTTCGTCGACGGCGCCGGAACCCTTGTCGACGCGCCGGGCCTTGAGCTCCTCGAGCGAATCCTCACTCAGCTCGTCGTCCGTCTTGCGCGGCGCGTCGTAGTCGGTCGCCATATAGGTCACGCTCCGGTGAAAAGTTGTGATGAACAGGGGTGTCACGTGCCGGGCCGGTGCACGTGGTCGTGCGTCGGGTTCGTCTGGTCTTCCCCACGCGCTGGGCGATTGTGCACTATGCGGGTCGCCGAGGCGAACCCACTGGCGCGTGATGTCCGGCGGCGTGTCACGACTCACACTCGTTCGATCAGTTCTCGCAGTGTCTCGGCCAGTGGCGGCGGCCCCACCACCACCAGCTCCGGCGACGGCGGACCACCACCAGGGCCGAGCACCAGCCCCCCGGCCTCGGTCACCACGAGTTGTCCCGCCGCAATGTCCCACACATTGAGGCCACGCTCGTAGAACGCATCCAACCGGCCGGTCGCCACGGCACACAGATCGAGAGCGGCACTGCCGATCCGCCGGATGTCACGCACCAGGGGCAGCAACGCCGAGACCACCTCGGCCTGTTCCCGGCGGCGTTCGGGGCGGTAACCGAATCCGGTTCCGACCAACGCGCCGTCCAGTGACGGCGCCGACCGGGTGGGCAACCGGCGCCCGTCCAGCCAGGCCCCGTGCCCGGCGATCGCCGTCCAGGTCTCACCCGAGACCGGGTTGTGCACGCAGCCGGCCAGTGCCCGCCACCCTCCCGGACGGCGCGGGTCCCCGGTGACCACGGCCACGCTGACCGCGTAGGCCGGCAACCCGTAGAGGTAGTTCACGGTGCCGTCGATCGGATCGATCACCCAGGTCAGGCCGCTGCTGCGCCCGGGGCGACCGGCGACGCCGCCGGCCTCCTCGCCGAACAGCGCGTCGTCCGGACGGGCCTGGTGCACCAGATCGGTGATCAGCTGCTCGGCGGCCCGATCCATCGCGGTCACCACATCGGTCGGGCTGCTCTTGGTGGCCGCCACCGTCACCGGTGCCGCCCGCCGGCCCTGCTCCACCAGGGAGCCCGCCGCTCGGGCGGTCGATTCGGCCAACGTCACCAGCGACCTGAGCTCCGGCTCGTCCCACGTCGCGGCCGGGGTCTGCCCGGGCTGGTCGCTCATCGCAGGCAACATCCCTCGCCGCAGCAGGCCGGCTGATCCGGCAGGCGCTCGCCGCGCGCCTGCGCCGCCTGATCCGCCAGGGCCTCGACCATGGCCACCACGAACCGGGGGTCCGTGCCCACCGTCGGGGTCCGGACGAAGCCGAGCCCGAGCCCGCGGGCGACGTCCGCCGCCTGGGTGTCGAGGTCGTACACGACCTCCATGTGATCGCTGACGAACCCGATCGGCACCACGACCACCCCGGTGCACCCCTGCCGGGCCAGCTGGACCAGGTGGTCGTCGATGTCGGGCTCGAGCCAGGGGGTGTCGGGCGAGCCGGATCGCGAGCAGTAGACCAGGTCCCAGGCGTGACGTCGTCCGTGCCGGGCGGTGAGCGCCTCGATCACCGACTCGGCGGTGCGCCGATGCCCGGTGCGGTAGCCGTCGCCCGTGGGACCGGAGGCCTGGGCCATGGTCAGCGGGATGGAGTGGGTGACGAACACCACCCGCGGGGTGCGCGCGGCGTCCGGCCCCAGGGCCTCGAGCCGGTGCAGCCCCTGATCCAGCGCATCGACGACGGCGGCGGTCACCCCGTCCCGGGTGCCGTACGGCCGGACGACGTCGACCGTCAGCTCGCGTCCCTGATCGGCCAGTGCCCGGACGGCGTCGTCCAGGTTGCCGCGGTACTGCCGGCAGCCGGACCAACTCGGATAGAGGCTGGTCACGATCGCCACCAGCCGCCGGGCCCCGGCCTCGTGGGCCTCGGTCAACGCCTCGGTCAGCAGCGGATGCCAGTTGCGGTTGCCCCACCACAGCGGTTGATCCACGCCGCGGGCGTCCAGCTCGGCGCGCAGCGCCGCGAGCAGGACGCGGTTGGCCTCGTTGATCGGGCTGCGACCACCGACCGCGTGGTAGTGCTCGGCCACGGCGGCCAGCCGGTGGGGTGGCACCGGTCGGCCCCGGGTGACGTTCTGCAGGAACGGCAGCACGTCCTCGGGTCGCTCCGGACCGCCGAAGGAGACCAGCAACACCCCGTCGTACGGGGCCAGCGCACTCACCAGGGCATCCTCGCACCCGGCGGATCCCGGTCCAGTCGCTCGCCGACATGCCCGGCGACATGCTTCGCCATCAGTGTCCGGGATGGCACCCTCGAACCAGGACGCAGCTGGAGGGGTGACGCATGCAGGACCTCACGCTCGTCGGCGTCCATGACGACGGGGAGCACCTGGTACTGGCGGGGGCCGAGGGCCAGAGGTTCAGGGTTCGGGTGGACGAGCCGCTTCGTGCTGCCGTGCGCCGCGACCGCCCTCGGCTGGGTCAGCTGCAGATCGAACAGGACGGGCGGTTGCGCCCGCGGGACATCCAGGCCCGCATCCGGTCCGGCGAGAGCGCCGAACAGATCGCCGCGGACTCCGGCGTGGCGATCGAACACATCCGTCGCTACGAGGGTCCCGTTCTGGCCGAACGGGAATTCGTCGTCCGGCAGGCTCGGGCGGTCCGGTTGCGGGGGGTCTCGCGGCTGGACGGCACCGTCCCCACGCTCGGTGAGCTGGTGACCGAGCGGCTGGCCGTGCGCGAGGTCGAGCACGGCGAGGGCTCCTGGGATGCCTGGCGTACCGAGGACGGCACCTGGATCGTCAGCCTGAGCTTCACCGCCGGCACCCGGCAGCGTCAGGCCCAGTGGACCTACAACGCGCAACTGCGTCACGTGACCGCGCAGGACGACGAGGCCCGCTGGCTGACCGAGAACGAGGCCTCCGGGTCGAGCCCCGGTGCGGCCGTGCACCGCCGGCTGGTGCCGCTGCGTGCCGCCGAGGACCCCGACCGTGGGCACGAACACATCTACGACGTCGAGGCGGACGGCGGGGTCCGCCCGGCCGAGCCGCCCTCCCCTACCGCCTGGCCCGCGGCGTCCACGGTCGACCTGCTGGACACCCTGCGGGAACGTCGTGGCCGGCGGCAGCGGCCGCTGGACGACCTGTCCGACTTCGAGGACGACGGGCTGCCCCCGGCGGCTCACCCGCCGCGGTCGCGTCCGGACGAGGCGATGGACGCCGAGGTGCTGACGCTGCCCGAGTCCCCGGTGGCCGTGACGGTCTCCCCCGCGCCCTCGGTGAGCACGTCCTCCCCGATCGCTCCCGCTCCGGCGGCGGTCGGTCCGGCCAACCCCGTCGGCGTGGTCAAACCCGCTCCGGCCGTGGCCGAACCAGCAGCCGAGGCGACCCCGCCGGCGACCCCGCCCCCGCCGCCACCTCGACGCAGCAAGCGCGCCAGCGTCCCCAGTTGGGACGACATCGTCTTCGGCGGACGCCGGGAATGACGTGCCGGGGCGTGACGCCCGGAACGCGGCCGCGCCCGGTCAGGCCCGGCCGCGCGTGACCAGTAACGGCACCAGCTGCTCGGCATCGGTCCGGGCACCGTGCAGTCCCAGCAACGCCAGTACCTCCTTGCGTGCCGTCCGAGAGTCGATCACGGCCGTGGTCGATCGGGCCGAACCGACCACGTCACCGATCCGCGCCATCACCCGGGGGTGCACCGGCCCGAACCACCCGGCGGCGATGGCGTCCTGACGACGCAACAGCTCGACGCGATCGCCGAGCCGTTCGCGCCAGGCCGCGAGCACGTCGTCCACGGCACCCGGTCGGCAGTACAGGTGCAGCCCCCGCGGCTCACCGCCGACGAGTTCCACCCCCGCCGCGAGCGTCGGCTCGTGGGCGACGTCCACCCGGTCGGCGAACGGCACGTCGACCATGCCGTGGTCGGCGGTGATCACGACCATCGTGTCGCGGGAGAGCCGGGCGACCAACCGCGACAGGGCGGCGTCCACCGTGGCGAGCTCCTCGCCCCACTGCCACGACTCACACCCGGTCACGTGACCGACCTTGTCGATCTCTCCCCAGTACAGGTAGACGAACCCCCGCCCGTGGGACCCCACCGCGCGCAACGCCGCGACGGTCGCCTCGACCCGCTGGTCCAGGGCCGCGGCGGCCGCGAACCGGCCACCCCGCAGCGCCGCCTCGGTCAGGCCCGAGCCGTCGAAGTAGGCCGGTCCCACCCGGACGACGTCCACGCCGTCGGCGGCGAGCTGCTCGAACACCGTGGGTTCCGGTTGCCAGCGCCGGGGGTCGACCATCGGATCCCAGGCCAACTCGCTGAACAGGACGCCGCGGGCGGGGTCGAGCACGTCCAGCCCGACCAGGCCGTGCTGGCCCGGCAACCGGCCGGTGCCGAACATGGCCAGACTGGTCGCCGTGGTGCTGGGGAACCCGCAGCTGATCACCTGCCCGCACCCGTTCAGCCGCAACGAGTTCAGAAACGGGGCATGGCCGCCGCGGCGGGCCAGCAGCTGCTCACCCAGACCGTCGAGCAGCACCACCACGGCGTGCTGCGCGGGCTCGAGTACCAGGCGGGCCGCGTCGGTGCCCGCTGCCCCGCCGTCATCGGGCGGGCCGCTCAACGGGGTACCGAGCGCCGTCGCCACCGCGGGCAGGACGTCGGCGAGGGTCGGGTTCACCCCGGGCGGTGACCGGTGGCGGCCATCGCCGCCGACAGCGAGCGGGCGAAGGCCACGGCCGCCCCGACGGCGTCGCTGCCCTCGGCGTCGGCCGACAGCCGCAACGTGATGTCGTCGGCGGCCGCCGTCCCGGTGTACCCGTGATCGGCCTCGCACTCGGGATCGACGCAGCCGGCCGGCTCCAGATCCAGGCGGCTCATGCCGCCCCAGCCGATGGTCATGGTCAGCTCGCGGGGCAGGGCGCCGGTGCGGTGCTGTTCGGGACGGGTGACGGCGTGGGAGAGCACCAGGGAACGGATGTGCCGCAGCGACACCGCCTCGGTGCTGGCCGAGGCGTAGGGCTCCGGGCTCAAGGTGTCCGGCTCGTGGTCGTCCGCGTGGGCAACCACCAACCGGGTCGCCGTCAACGCCAACACGGTGACGTGCCGCCGGATCTCCTCGCGGTCGAAGGTGGTCTCGGGGTGTACCAGGAAGCTGTCGACCACCTCCCCGGCCACCGCGACGTCCAACACGTCGCAGATCAGCTCCGGGTAATAGCCGGCTCGCTCGACCTCGGTCCGCAGGTCTTCGGGCAGCCCATCCTCGACGCGCCCCACCGCTGCTCCTCGTTCACGCACAGCCCCATCCTGTCACCCTCCCAGGTCAGGTCGAGGCACCCAGCTCCCGACGATCATCGTGGCGGGCGAGGGTGGCCAGCTGGACGGTGGCCGAGAGCACCGCGACCCCGTGCTCACCGACCACGATCGGATTGAGGTCGACGTAGGCCACATCGGGCAATTCGTCGGCCAGACAGGACACCCGGGCGATCAGTTCCTCGAGGGCCGCGACGTCCACCGGACGTGCCCCCCGGTGGCCGAACAGCTTGGGCGCCGCGCGGACCGAGCGCACCATGTCGGTGATGTCCGCCGTGGTCAGCGGGGCGATCCGGTGAGCCAGATCGCCGAGCAACTCGCTGGCATCCCCGCCCAGACCGAACGAGACCACCGGCCCGTAGGCCGGGTCCTCCACGGTGCGCAGCACGCACGCCACCCCGGCGGGGGCCATCTTCTGCACCACGAGGTCGCCGCCCCCGAGTGGCGCCAGCTGGGCGGCCATCTCGACCACGTCGCGCGCGAGTTCGTCGGCGTCGGCGATGTCCAGCCGCACCCCACCCAGGTCGACGCGGTGCCGCAGGTAGGGCGCCGTCGTCTTCAGGGCGACCGGCCAGCCCAGCCGGGTGCCGACCTCCGCCGCCTCGTCGGCGTCCTTGATGGCCAACGAGGGCCAGACCTCGATGCCGTAGCAGCGCAACAGGTCGGCGGTACGGCGCGGGTCGAGCTCGATCCCCTCGGGGTGGTCCGCGAGGACGGCGTCGACCAGGGCCTGTGCCCCGGCGACGTCACAGTCGCGGGCCTCGACCCGTTCGCCGTGATCACGCCGGCGCCACTGCGCGTAGCCGACCACGTCGGCCAGGGCGCTGACGGCCTCCTCGGGGGTGTCGTAGAGCGGCACCCGCTGCATCTGGCCGGTCTCGCCCACCTCGGCGAGGAGTTCGTCGCCGGCATATCCGATCAGGCTGGCGACCACCGGCTGCCGAGAGGCGGCCGCCGTCTCGGCCAGTGCCTGCGCGACATCGGCCGTGTGAGCCAGGACGGCCGGCGCGAACACCGCGACCACGGCGTCCACCGAGATGTCGTCGAAGGCCGCCTGCAGCGCGAGCCGGAACTCCTCGGGACCGGCCAGTTCGGGGACGGCGACCGGCCCGTGCACCACCGACAGCCGATGAGCCAGGCAGGCGTCACCGACCAGGTCGGCCAGTGCCCGGCTGTTGGCCACGACGGCCACCCGCTTGCCCTCGGGCAGCGGCTGATCCAGCAGCAGCTGGGCGACGTCGAACAACCGGCGCACGGTGTCCACCCGCAGGCAGCCGGTCTGGCGCAGGATCGCGTCGAAGGCCTCCGGCGGTGCCTGGGGTGCGCGGCTCGTGGTGTGCCGGGCGAAGCCCGAGGTGCCCGAGGTGAGCACCACCACCGGGCGACTGCGCGAGACCCGGCGCGCGATCCGGGCGAACTTGCGGGGGTTGCCGGTGTTCTCCAGGTAGAGCCCGACCGCATGGGTGTTGTCGTCCGCCTCCCAGTACTGCAGGCAGTCGTTGGCGGACACGTCGGCTCGGTTGCCCGCCGAGACGAAGGTCGAGATGCCGACCGAGCGGCGCGCCGCCAGGTCGAGCACCGCCACCGAGAGGGCACCGGACTGGCAGAACACGCCGAACCGCCCGGCGGGCGGGGTCTCACCGCGCAGCGAGATGTTCAGCCGCACCCGAGGGTCCGCGTTGATCACGCCCCAGGAGTTGGGCCCGACCACCCGCATCCCGTTGGCCCGGGCCAGCGTGACCAGCTCACGTTGCCGCTGGGCGCCGGCCTCGTCGGCCTCGGCGAACCCGCCCGAGACCACCACCATGCCGCGCACGCCGGCCTTGGTGCAGTCGTGGACGACGTCCAGCACCGCGGCGGCAGGCACCGCGACCACGGCCAGGTCCACCGGATGGGGGATGTCGGCCAGCCGGCGGTGCGCCGGGATGCCGAGCACGCTGTCGGCCTCGGGGTGCACCACGTGCAGCGCCCCGGTGAACCCGCTGGCCTGCATCGCCGTGAGCAGGGCGCGCCCGATGGTGTCCTCGCGGCGGCTGGCGCCGAGCAACACGACCGAGCCGGGGTTGAGCAGCGCGTGCATGCTGCTCGCCTCGGCCCGATGCTCGCGGGCCTCCATGACCGCGCGGGACTTCTCGGTCGGGTCGATGTCGAAGCTCAGCGAGATGACGCCGTCCTCGTAGCGGTGCGCCACCTCGTACCCGGCGTCGTTGAAGACCCCGATCATCTTGCGGTTCTGGGGCAACACCTCGGCCATGAACCGGTGCAGGCCGTTCTCGCGCGCCGCGGCGGCGAGGTGCTCGAGCAGGACCGACCCCACCCCGCGGCCGTGATGGCGGTCGGAGATGTTGAACGCGACCTCGGCCTCGTCGCCGTCCACCCGGTCGTAGCGGCCGATGCCGACGATGTCGCCGCCGATCGTGATGACCATGGCGACCCGGTCGTGGTGATCGACCACGGTGAACCGCTCCAGGTCGCGTTCGGACAGCCGCGGCATGGGGGCGAAGAATCGCAGGTAGACCGATTCGGGCGACTGCGCGAGGTGGAACCGCTGCAGCGCGTCGGCGTCCTCGGGCCGGATCGGTCTCAGATGGGCGGTACCGCCGTCGCGCAGGACGACATCGGCCTCCCAATGCTCCGGGTAGGCCGGCCGTTCCTGGGTCGCCACGCCACTCAGCCTACTGACACCGATCTCTTGCCGTCCGCCCAGGGGCGATGCCATCGTGCGCGATATGACCGACACCACGCCGTCGTGGCGTCCCGGACCGCCGGCGACGACCGGCCCGGCGGACCCTGCCGGCGGTCTGCCCGCCACCCCCGCCCACCTCGCCTTCCGGCAGGCCAGAGATCTGTTGCTCACGTTGCGCGAGAACTACGACGAGGCCCGCGACCGGTTCCGGTGGCCCGATCCGGGGGAGTTCAACTGGGCGCGGGACTGGTTCGATCACGTGGCGGCCGATCCGGTCACCGGGGCGCGAACCGCGTTGTGGTTGGTCGATCCCGCGGGGGTCGAGGACGACGTCCGGGTGACCTATGCCGCCATGGCCGACCGCTCACGCCGGGTGGCGGGGTGGTTGGCCGGGCTGGGCGTGATGCGCGGCGACCGGGTGCTGGTCATGCTCGACAACCAGGTCGAGCTGTGGGAGACGCTGTTGGCGTGCATGCGTCTCGGCGCGGCCGTCATCCCGGCGGCGACCCAGCTCGCGGCGGCCGACCTTCGGGACCGGATCGAACGGGGCGCGGCGCGCTTCGTGGTGGCCCGCAGTGAGGACACCGAGAAGTTCACGGACTACCTCGGCGGGTGGACCCCGATCGCGGTCGGTGCCCCGGTGGTCGGTTGGCACGACTACGCCGCCACGGCACAGGCGGTCCCGCTCGCCCGGACGGCACGCACCGAGGCCGAGGACACCCTGCTGCTCTACTTCACCTCCGGCACCACCGCCCGCCCGAAGTTGGTCGAGCACACCCATGCCTCCTACCCCATCGGCAGCCTGTCGACCATGTACTGGATCGGCCTGCGCCCCGGCGACGTCCACCTGAACCTCGCTTCGCCGGGGTGGGCCAAGCACGCGTGGAGCACGCTGTTCGCCCCGTGGAATGCCGAGGCCACCATCGTCGCCGTTCGCACCCAGCGGGTGGACCCCGAGCGATTGCTCGCGATCCTGCAGCGGTGCGGCGTGACGACCTTCTGCGCCCTGCCGACGGTGTGGCGGATGCTCGGTGAGGCCGATCTCGAGGCCTGGGCCGGCCGCCTGGCGCTGCGGGAACTCGTGGCGGCCGGTGAGCGCCTGAGCAGCGTGGTGGCCGAGCGGGTGCACCGCGCCTGGGGCTTGCCCGTGCGCGAGGGATTCGGTCAGACCGAGACCACGGCCCAGGTCGCCAACACTCCGGGGCAGCCGGTCGTGGCCGGCTCGATGGGACGGCCGCTGCCCGGGTACGACGTGGCCGTTCTCGACCCGATCACGGGTGAGGAGGTGCCCGACGATCACGAGGGCGAACTGTGCCTGCGCCTGGCCCCCCGGGACAGCCAGGGAACCCCGCTGGGCCGGCCGGCCGGGCTGATGGTGGGCTACCGCAACGACGAGAGCCGCACGGCGCAGACCATGTACCACGGCTACTACCACACCGGTGATGTGGCTCGGCGTGACGCTCGGGGCTACCTGACCCACATCGGGCGGACGGACGAGGTGTTCAAGGCGAACGATGCCCGGATCTCGCCGTTCGAGGTCGAGAGCGTGCTGGTCTCGCACCCGGCCGTGGCCGAGGCGGCCGTGGTTCCCTCACCCGACCCGCGGTACGGCAGCGTGCCCAAGGCCTTCGTCACCCTCGTCGAGGGCGAACCGGCGACCGAGCAGACCGCCCTGGAGATCCTGCGCTTCGCCGGGGAGCGGCTGTCGGCGCACAACCGGGTGACCCGGCTGGAGTTCGGCGCCCTGCCCAAGACCCTGGCGGGCAAGATCCGACGGGTGACCCTGCGGGAGCAGGAGGCCCGCCGCCGGGCGGAGTCCGCCCACGCCGTCGGGCCGAGCGAGTTCTGGGTCGAGGACCCCGACGCCGATCCGGCGACCGGTGACCGGTGATCGGCGGGTACGGCTCATGCCCGTACCCGCCGATCCCGTGCTCGAACGTCCTGACGAACTCGGCGACGACCACCCGAACCACCCGACCGCGCCCAAGGGTGGATCAGATGACCCGGCCGGCGCTCCAGCCGGACGTCCAGATCTTGACCTTGCGCACCGTGGAACCGGAGCGCGGCGAGTGCCAGATCATGCCGTCGCCGGCGTAGACGGCGACGTGGTACTTGTAGCTGCCGCCGAAGAAGACCAGGTCGCCGGGGCGGATCTGGCTCTTGCTGATCTTGCGGGCCTTGCGCCACTGCTGCTGCGCGGTGCGCGGCAGCGCGATCCCGTTGCGGGAGTAGACGTACTTGGTGAAGCCGGAGCAGTCGAAGGCCCGCGGTCCGGCAGCGCCGTAGCGGTACGGGCGCCCCTTCAACGAGGCGGCGGTGCGCACCACGGACTGGGCCTTGGCCAGAGCGGCGGCCTGCGCCCGCAGGCGTGCGGTGGAGATCGGCGCCACGGCGGGGGCCGCGCTGGTCAGCGCCGTGGTGGTGGCGACCACCGGGGTGGCGGACGCGGGGGAAGAGGGCAGCAACAGGGCCGTGGAGGCGAGTGCTGCGGTGGCCAGGGCGTAGGAGGGCAGCCGTCGACGAGGGGTGTCGGACATGGTGAGGTGATTTCCTTCCGGCGTCGCCTGCGAGGTGAGCTGTCGGGTTCGGGCTGGGAAGGCTGCCCGGCCGGTGGGTACCGGCTTCACCCCGAGGTGGCCCTGTGGTGCGCCGCGCGTCCGATCGCTCGGGTGCACGGCCGGGCACGCACCGAAGTGCGCACCCTGGGCCACCGAAGGTGGGTCCCCCGCTTCCGCCGTGAGCTGGGTAGGTGTCGTTGGTCTGCGGCGTCTCTGCCGTCTCGAGGAAGGCTCACCGGCGGAACTAGGCGTGTGAGCACTTCCGGCAACCGGTCGGGTTGCCGGGACAACGTTGCACGAGTTTCACCGAATAACAAAGTCATAACGTCCGTTGTGTAGGGACATTCCGGACAAATCATCTCGTGAGCCTTGTCACGAACATGACATCTTCCACTGTCGTTACCCAGCTGTTATATGGCATCTGACCTGCGGTTTTGCAACTCAAGAGATCCCCTGCTGTCCAGAGAGGACGATGAGGTGGAATTCACAGACGTGATTCGTAGACGCCGCATGATCCGTCGCTACGAATCCACGGAAGATCTCTCCACAGATCAATTGACGCGCTTTCTGGAATTGGCGGTACGGGCGCCGAGCGCCGGATTCAGCCAGGGCTGGGACTTCGTCGTCCTGACCAGATCCGTTGACCGGGAACGATTCTGGGCCGCCACCACCGACCCGACGGCGCCCGCGGACAGCTGGCTCGACGGCATGCGGACGGCGCCCGCCCTGGTGCTCTGCCTGTCCGACCCGCAGCGGTACCTGAACCGCTACGCCGAGCCCGACAAGGGCTGGACCGACCGCGACCCGGCGCGCTGGCCGGTGCCCTATTGGGATGTCGACACCGGCATGGCGGCCCTGCTGCTGCTGTTGGCCGGGGTGGACGAGGGCCTGGGTGGCTGCTTCTTCGGGGTGCCGCCCGAGCGGGCCGGCGCCGTCCGGGATGCCTTCGACATCCCGGCCGACCGCAACCTGGTCGGGGTGGTCAGCCTGGGTCACCCGCTGCCCGATCGCCGCTCCCCCTCGGTGCGCCGGGGCCGGCGGCCGCTGTCCGAGGTGGCTCACGACGGCCGTTTCGGCGCGGCCTGGCCCGGCTGAGGACGTCGCTCGGCGAGAATGGACGGCATGGCCCGCGCCACCAACCCTCCACCCGACGCCGCCGGCGAGCGGATCGTCGACATCGATGTCCAGACCGAGATGCAGGGTGCCTTCCTGGAGTACGCCTACTCGGTGATCTACTCCCGGGCCCTGCCCGACGCCCGGGACGGTCTCAAGCCGGTGCAGCGCCGGATCCTGTACTCGATGGCCGAGATGGGCCTGCGACCCGACCGCGCCCACGTCAAGTGCGGCCGCATCGTCGGCGATGTCATGGGCAAGCTCCACCCGCACGGCGACAGCGCGATCTACGACGCCCTGGTGCGGCTGGCGCAGGACTTCACCATGCGGCTGCCGCTGATCGACGGCCACGGCAACTTCGGTTCGCTGGACGACGGCCCGGCCGCCTATCGCTACTGCGTCACCGGCGAGACCCGGATCCGGCTGGCCGACGGCAGCTCGCCGCGCATCGGTGACCTGGCCGCGCGGCACGGGGTGAGGCCGAACTCGGAGGCCGACGTCGACCTGGAGGTCCTCGACCGCAACGGCCGGACGGTGCGGGCCGACCGGATCTTCCACTCCGGTACCCACCCGGTGATCGCGATCTCGACCGAGACCGGCCACGAGCTGCAGGGCAGCCACAACCACCCGGTGCTCACGCTGCGCGAGGTCGACCGAGTGCCCCGGCTGGTGTGGCGCCGGCTCGACCAGCTGGTGCCCGGCGACGTGCTCTGCCTGGCCCGCAATGCCGCGCACGCGGCGTCCGGGCCTGCCGAGCGCACCGAACCGGACACCGACGCGGGGCAGTCCGCCTACGTGGGCGGGGGCGGCGCCGAGGGGTTGCGCGAGGGCATCCCGGAGGCCGTCTGGTGCGCCACCCCGGCGATCAAGCGGGCCTTCCTGAGCGCGGCGTTCCAGAGTGACGGCAGTGTCGTGCGCGGACGGCGGCACACCGTCTCGGTGCGCTATCGCACGCCGCATCGGCGCCTCGCCCACGACCTGGCCCAGTTGCTGCTGGAGTTCGGGGTCATCGCCCAGCTGACGCAGGACGTGCACCGCGGGGCCTACCGGGTGTTGATCGCCGGCCGGCGCAACGTGGAGGAGTTCGCCGAGTCGGTCTCGTTCCTGGGTTCGAGCCAGGCCCGCCTGCGCCGGGCCCTCGACCAGGCGCCGAGCGCCGGTCACCGGATCAGCGCCGACGCCGCGCCCTTCCTGGCCGACTACCTGGTGCGTACTCTGCCCGCCCCGCGCCTGGACCCCGGCTGGATACCGACCGACACCGTGGACGGCTGGCCGGACCGGCGGGCCGGGGTGATGGCCACGCTCGAACGCACCGCGGTGCGCGAGGTGGTGGCCCAGATCCTGGATCCGGGTTACCGGTACGTGCAGGTCGCCTCGGTGGAACCCCGTGCGCCCGAACCGGTCTACTCGATTCGTGTGGCCACCGACGACCACTCGTTCCTGGCCGGGGGCTTCGTCAACCACAACACCGAGGCCCGGATGGCCCCGGCGGCCGCCCTGATGACCGACGGCCTCGACGAGAACGTGATCGACTTCGTCCCGAACTACGACGGCCAGCTGATGCAGCCCGAGGTGCTGCCCTCGGCCTTCCCCAACCTGCTGGTCAACGGCGCCAGCGGGATCGCCGTCGGCATGGCCACCAACATGCCGCCGCACAACCTGGTCGAGGTGATCGGCGCCGCGCGGCACCTGCTGACCCATCCCGACGCGACGCTGGACGACCTGATGCGGTTCGTGCCCGGGCCGGATCTGCCCACCGGCGGCAAGATCGTCGGATTGGACGGCATCCGCGACGCCTACGCCACCGGCCGCGGCACCTTCCGGACCCGGGCGACCACCCGGGTCGAGGCGATCACCCCTCGGCGCCAGGGCATCGTGGTCACCGAGTTGCCGTACCTGGTCGGACCGGAGAAGGTGATCGAGAAGATCAAGGACCTGGTGCAGGCCAAGCGGTTGCACGGCATCGCGAACGTGGTCGACCTGACCGACCGCGAGCAGGGCCTGCGGCTGGTGATCGAGCTCAAGGGCGGGTTCAACGCCGACGCCGTGCTGGAGCACCTGTTCCGGATGACGCCGATGGAGGACTCCTTCGGCATCAACAACGTCGCCCTGGTCGAGGGCCAGCCGCGCACCCTGGGCCTGCGCGAGATGCTCGAGGTCTACATCGGGCACCGGCTCGAGGTCGTCCGGCGGCGCTGCGAGCACCGGCTCGGCAAGGCGGCCGACCGGCTGCACCTGGTCGAGGGGCTGCTGATCGCGATCCTCGACATCGACGAGGTGATCGCGGTCATCCGGTCCAGTGACGACACGGCGCAGGCCCGCACCCGGTTGATGGAGATCTTCGACCTGAGCCGGGTCCAGGCCGACTACATCCTCGAGATGCCGCTGCGGCGGCTGACCAAGTTCTCCAAGCTCGAACTCGACAAGGAGAAGATCGACCTCGAGACCACCATGGCCGAGCTGCGGGCGATCCTGGCCGACGAGGGACGCCGCCGGGAGGTGGTCTCCACCGAGCTGGCCGAGGTCGCCTCGAACTACGGGACGCCGCGCCGCACGGTGCTGCTGGAGTCGGCCGGCACGTCCGTGACCGCTTCGCGCGCAACACCTCTGGAGATCGCCGACGACCCCTGCTGGGTGCTGATGTCCTCCACCGGCCTGCTGGCCCGGACGGCGTCCGACGAGCCCTTGCCACCGGCCGACCCGGCCCGGCGCGCCTCCCACGACGCGGTGGTCAGCAAGGTGGCGGTGACCGCACGGGGCGAGCTCGCGGCAGTGACCACCCACGGCCGCATGGTGCGCCTCGGCGTGGTGGACATGCCCGCCCTGCCGCCGACGTCCAGCGCGCCGTCGCTGTCGGGCGGGGTGCGGATCGAGGAGTTCCTGGCCCTGGAGAAGGGCGAGCGGGTGCTCACCCTGGCCTCACTGCGCACCGACGGCCCGGGCATCGCGGTGGGCACGGCGCAGGGCGTGGTCAAACGCGTGCTGGCCGACCACCCGGGCAACAAGGACTCCTGGGAGATCATCGCGTTGCGGGACGGCGACCAGGTGATCGGCGCCGTCGAACTGCCCTCGGAGAACTGCGATCTCGTCTTCGTGAGCAGCGACGCCCAGCTGTTGCGGTTCGGCGCCGACAAGGTGCGCCCGCAGGGCCGGGCCGCGGGCGGCATGGCCGGCATCTCGCTGTCCCGCGGGGCCCGGGCGATCTTCTTCGGGGCGGTCGACCTGACCCTGGACGACGGCGAGTGGGCCAGCGTCGTGGTCACCGTGGCCGGGTCCGGCTACGGCCTGCCCGGTACCCAGACCGGCAGCGCGAAGGTGACCCCGTTCGCCGAGTACCCGGCCAAGGGGCGGGCCACCGGAGGCGTGCGCTGCCAGCGGTTCCTCAAGGGCGAGGACACCCTGCTGCTCGCCTGGGCCGGCACCGCTCCCCCGCTGGCCGCCGGCGCCAACGGCGTCGCCGTCCCGCTGCCCCCGCCGGATTCCCGCCGCGACGGCTCCGGAACCCCCCTGCGCCAACCCGTCGCCGCCATCGCTCCCCCCGCCTGACCCCAATCCTCTCCCCGTCCGCCCCCACCCACCCCACAGAACCCGCTCATGCTCCGCGGGTGCCCACTCATGCTCCGCAGCCGGCCGACAATCCGGACATCTTGCTGGCATCGCCGGTCAGCTGCGGAGCATGAGCGGGTTGGGTGGGGGTGTGTGAGGCGAGGCGGGGTCAGCCGACCAGGTGCTCCATGGCGAGCTGGTTGAGGCGGACGAAGCCGCAGTTGCGCCGTCCGGCCTCGTCGGGGTCGAAGGCGTTGTCCTCGTCGGTGCCGGCCAGCAGGTCGGCGACGCTCTCGCCCGGGTTCATCGTCGGGACGGCGAGCTCCGCCAGCCCGGCGGTCGCGACCGCCTCGACCACACGCGGGTCGGCCCGGAAGGCCGCGGCCTTCTCGGCGAGCAGCAGGTACATGTCCATGCACGCCCGGGCCGAGTCCCACACGCCGTCGAGGTACTCGGTGCGCGAGGGCTTGTAGTCGAAGTGCTTCGGCCCGGTGTAGCGCGGGGCGTCGGGCGAGCCCGGGAAGCCGTTCTCCAGCAGGTCGACGGTGAAGAACGCCGAGCCGAGGTCGCCGTGACCGAAGACCAGGTCCTGGTCGTACTTCATGCCGCGCTGCCCGTTGAGGTCGATGTGGAACAGCTTGCCGCTGAACATCGCCTGGGCCAGGGCGTGGGTGTAGTTCAGCCCCGCCATCTGCTCGTGGCCGACCTCGGGGTTCAGGCCCACGATGTCGCCGTGTTCCAGCTCGGCGATCAGCGCCAGGGCGTGCCCGACGGTGGGCAGGAAGATGTCACCCCGAGGCTCGTTGGGCTTGGGCTCGAGGCCGATCCGCAGGCCGTAGCCCTGGGCTTTGATGTACCCGGCGACGGTGTCCAGCCCCTCCTTGTAGCGCTCCAACGCGGCGTAGAGGTTCTTGGAGCCGTCGTACTCGCTGCCCTCGCGCCCGCCCCACATCACGAAGGTCTCGGCGCCCATCTCGGCGGCCAGGTCGACGGCGCGCAGGATCTTGCGCAGGCCGAACCGCCGCACCCCGCGGTCGTTGGCCGTCAGCCCGCCGTCCTTGAACACCGGGTGGCTGAAGGTGTTGGTGGTGACCATCTCGACCACGATGCCCGCGGCATCGGTGGCCTCCTTGAAGCGCCGACAGGTCTTCTCGCGGGTGGCGTCGTCCACGCCGAAGCCGTAGACGTCGTTGTCGTGGAAGCTCACCCCCCACGCGCCCAGCTCGGCCAGCTTGTCGGTGTACTCCCAGGGGTCGAGTGCCGGCCGCGTGGCCACGCCGAACGGGTCGACACCGACCCAACCGACGGTCCACAGGCCGAAGGAGAACTTGTCCTCGGGACGGGGTTGACGGGGCATCGCCGTACCTCCTCTAATTTGTTGTATGGCGAAACTTAACCCGCCGACGGCCGCCGGTCAACGGTCCGAGAGCCCTGGGCCGGCGGTGGCGGGCAACGCCGGTCAGGCCAGTCTGCGCGAGGCCAACCTGCGGCTGCTGACCGCCCTGGTCCACGCGTCCGACGATCCACCCTCTCGCGCGGACCTGGCCACGGCGAGCGGACTCACCCGCTCGACGGTCTCCCGGCTGGTGGACGAGCTGCTGGCCGGCGGACTGCTGCGCGAACTCGACCGTGCCCCGACGACCGGCCGGGGACGCCCCGCCGTCCCGCTGGCCCCCGCCCGCGCGACGCTGGTGGCGACCGGCGCGGAGGTCGCCCCGGCCCACGTGTCGGTGCGCTGCGTCGACCTGTCGGGGCAGGTCCTCGCCGAGCACCGGCGGGAGGCCGACCTGGTCGGCTCGGACCCCGGCGCGGTGCTGGCCGAACTCGGCCGCACCCTGGCCGCGGTGCACACCCGGCTGCCGGACGGTGTCCGCCACCTCGGGACCGCGCTGGCCCTGCCGGGCCTGGTCGAGCGCGGCACGGGGCGCCTGTTGCAGGCACCCAACCTCGGCTGGCGGGACGTCGTCCCGGCGCCGCTGGTGATCGGCGCCGACGTGGTTCACGTGGGCAACGAGGCCGACCTCGCCGCGCTGGCCCTGACGCAGCGGCGTCCCGGACGGCCCTCGGACCTGGTCGACGGGGTGTATGTGTCCGGCGAGGTCGGGATCGGCGCTGCCGTGGTGCGCGCAGGGAAGGTGATGGCCGGACGCCACGGCTGGGCCGGCGAGGTCGGCCACGTCAGCGTGGACCCCACCGGCCCCACCTGCCGGTGCGGATCCACCGGGTGCCTGGAGCAGTACGCCGGACGCACCGCGATCCTGCGGTCCGCCGGCCTGCCCGAGACCACCTCACCCACCGACCTGGCGCGGCTCGCCGACGACGGACACGTCGGCGTCCGGGGCGCCCTGGCTCGGGCGGGGTGGGCGCTCGGCGTGGTGCTGGCCGGAGTGGTCAACCTGCTCGACCTGCCCACCGTCGTCCTCGGGGGCGATCTGGACCTGCTGTCGCGGTACCTGAAACCTGCCGCCGAACCGGAGCTCGCCCGCCGGGTGCTGTCCGCCCGATGGGTCCCGCCGCAGCTGCTGGGTGCCGCCGAGATCGTCTCGGCCACAAGGGATTCCGCGGGTTCGCCGGCCGCCACGGGCGCGGCCTACCGCTTGCTCGCCGAGGTCCTGGACCACCCCAGCCACCACCTGTGATCAGCCACTCGCAGCGATCCCGGCGGCCGTGATCTAGGCTCGACTGTCGTGCGGTGGTGGCTCGGACGAGATCGCCGATGCGGCAATGCATCCGGCGTCTTCGGGGCTACCCCGAGGTGGGCACGACAGCCAGGGCATCACGGCGCAGGTGCGAGGCAGCGCTCCGCGCTGCTCGGCACCCGCAGGACGAGTTCGGTCGGACGACACCACCACCGCACGCCGCTCACCGCGCCGACCGACCGACGGATCGACCGGACGCCGTGAGCCGCGCCGACAGCGCCCTCGCGCGGGCGCTGGCCCTGACCTTCCTGGACGCCGACTGGCAGTTCGAGGCGCTGCTGGACCGTGCCGCCCAGGTTCTCGGCGGACGACGCCGGTGGGTCCGCCGCCTGGTCAAGGACCTGCTCGCGGCCTTCCCGCGGGCACCCCGCGACACGCCGTCCACTCTCGCCGACTGGATCGGTGATCACCCCTCGCTGGCCGAGGCCGCGGCGCGCGCCCGGGAGGTCGGTCGGCCGCTGCGGGTGGTGGCGATCCACCCCGGACACACCGAGATGGGCCGGCGACGCTGGCCGGTCCCACCGCTCGACGACCTCGGGGACCTGGCCGAACTGCTCGATCTCGACCAGGAACACCTCGCCTGGTTCGCCGACCAGCAGCACCACGCGCGGCGCACCCCCGACGGACCGTTGCACCACTATCGACGACGGTGGATCGCGCGATCGGGGCGGACGCCGCGACTGCTCGAGGCGCCGTTGCCCCGGCTGCGCGCCCTGCATCGCACGCTGACCCACCAGGTGCTCGCGGCCGTCCCCACCCACCCCGCGGCCCACGGTTTCGTCCCCGGTCGCAGTGCCGTCACCGGCGCTCGGCAACACGTGGGGCGCGACGCCGTCCTCGGCCTGGATCTGTCGGCCTTCTTCGCCTCGGTGAGCGCGGCCCGGGTGCGGGCGATCTGGCGCGCCGCGGGCTACCCCGAGCCGGTGGCCGACGCCCTGACCGGGCTGGTGACGACGCTCGCCCCGGTCCGGGTGCTCGGCGCCATGCCACCGGGTGGCGCGCCCGAGGGTCGGGCGCTGCTGCGGGCCTGGTTGCGCACCCCGCACCTGCCCCAGGGGGCGCCCACTTCCCCGGCCCTGGCCAACCTGGCGGCCTGGCGGCTGGACGCTCGGCTCGCCGGCTACGCCGCAGCCGCCGGGTGGTGCTACACGCGCTACGCCGATGACCTGACGTTCTCGGGTGGCTCCGATCTGGCCCGTCGCGCCGAGGCCGTGGCGGCCACGTTGAGCCGGATCGTCGCCGAGGAGGGGTTTCGGGTGAACCCGGCCAAGACCCGGCTGCGCACCGCGAGCCAACGCCAGGTGGTCACCGGGATCGTGGTGAACCACACCCCCGGTCCGGGCCGAGCCGAGTACGACCGGCTGAAGGCATTGCTGCACAACGCCTCTCGCACCGGCGGCCAGGCGCAGAACCGCGACGGGCACCCCGACTTCGCGGCTCAGGTCCGCGGGCGCATCGCCTGGGTCACCCAGCTTCACCCCGAGCGGGGCGCTCGCTTGCTGGCCGCCTGGCACGCGGTGGACTGGGGCTGAGGTGCGAAACACCTGACCGCCGGTCATTCCCGGTCGAGAGCACCGGCCCCATCCTTCTTCGCGGCTGCGGCCGTGAGCGCGTCGTGCTGACGAAGCCAGGCGATCAGTTCGGCGGGCGCGTCGGAGCGCAGGGCGGCGTCGAGTGGGGTCAGGCCGTCCCAGCCGACCCAGTTGATGTCGGCGCCCGCCTCGAGGAGGCTGGCCGCGGTGTCGAGCCGGCCGCCGTGGCATGCCCCCCAGAAGGCTCCGGTGATGTCCTGGCTGCTGGGGGCATCCCGTGCGTCCGGGTGGAGGAACTCCCGGACGCGGGCGTGCTCACCCAAGGCTGCGGCCTCCCAGAGCGTCGTGCGGCCCCGCGCTGCAGCAGCCGACGGGCGGCTGCCCATTGCCCGAAAACAGTGGCATCGGCGAGCGGGGTGCCGCCGGCGATGACAGCGCCGGGAGCGTTGATGTCGGCACCGCCGTCCAGGAGGGCATCGAGGGCGTCGAGGTCATCGCTGCTGGCGGCCCAGTGCAGCGGGGTCTCCTGGTGCGGGCCACCCAAGGCTGCGTCGGGGTCGGCGCCGGCCCCGATGAGGATGGCGATGGTGGTGGCCACCTGCGGGAAGTGCCCTGGCCAGTCGGTGGCCACGTGCAGCAAGGTGCGGCCGTCCCGGTGGGCGAGTCGGGCACGGGCGAGGTCGGGGTACTCGTCCAGCAGCCGGCTCAGGGTGGCCACATCGCCGGTGTGGATGGCGTCCACGGCGGCGGCGACCTGCTCGGGCTCGGCCATCGAGGAGTCGGTCATGCCCCCTCCTCGCTCCCGGACGATGTCACCCGACCTCAGGCGTCGATGCGGTCGCGATCCAGCGCTGCGGCCCCGGCCACGATGAAGTCCTTGCGCGGCGCCACGTCGTTGCCCATCAACAGCTCGAACACCTTGGTCGCCGCCTCCAGGTCGCTCATGCGCACCCGGCGCAGCGTACGGTGACGCGGGTCCATGGTGGTCTCGGCGAGCTGGTCGGCGTCCATCTCGCCCAGGCCCTTGTAGCGCTGCGGCGGCGACTTGTAGGTGCGGTTCTTCTTGTCCAACGCCGCCAGCGTGCGATGCAGCTCGGCGTCGGAGTAGGTGTAGACGTACTCGTTCTTCTTGGCCCCGGGGTTGACGATCTCGACCCGGTGCAACGGCGGGACGGCGGCGAACACCCGTCCGGCCTCGACCAGCGGGCGCATGTACCGGAAGAACAACGTGAGCAGCAGGGTGCGGATGTGCGCGCCGTCCACATCGGCGTCCGACATCAGAATGATCTTGCCGTAGCGCACCGCCTCCAGATCGAAGGTGCGTCCCGACCCGGCACCGATCACCTGGATGATCGCCGCACACTCGGCGTTCTTGAGCATGTCGGCGACGGACGCCTTCTGCACGTTGAGGATCTTGCCGCGGATCGGCAGCAGCGCCTGGAACTCGCTGATCCGCGCCCGCCGCGCCGTCCCCAACGCGGAGTCGCCCTCGACGATGAACAACTCGCTGCGTTCGACGTCGTCGCTGCGGCAGTCGACCAGCTTGGAGGGCAGCGACGAACTCTCCAGCGCGTTCTTGCGCCGGCTGATCTCCTTGTGCTGCCGGGCCGCCACCCGGGTGCGCATCGCCCCGACGACCTTCTCCAGCAACAGGGCCGCCTGCGCCTTCTCGACCCGCTTGGCCGAGGTCAGCAGGGCGGTCAGCTCCCGCTCCACCACGTCGGCGACGATCTTGCGCACGGCGGAGGTGCCCAGTACCTCCTTGGTCTGCCCCTCGAACTGTGGCTCGGCCAGCCGGACGGTGACCACCGCGGTCAGACCCTCGAGGACGTCGTCCTTCTCGAGCTTGTCGTCCTTGCCGAACTTGAGCCGGCGCGCGTTGTCGTCCACGACCTTCTTGAAGGTCTTGACCAGCGACTGCTCGAACCCCGCGATGTGGGTACCGCCCTTGGGCGTGGCGATGATGTTGACGAACGAGCGCACCTCGGTGTCGTAGCCGGTGCCCCAGCGCAGCGCGACGTCGACCTGGCACTCCCGCTCGAGCTCGGTCGGGGTCATGTGGCCCCGGTCGTCGAGCACCGGCACGTTCTCGCGGAACGTCCCGGCGCCGCGCAACCGCCAGACGTCACTGACCTTCTCGTCGGTGGCCAGGAACTCGGCGAACTCGGCGATGCCACCGTCGTGCAGGAAGGTCTCGCTGTGGACGCCGTGCTCACCCGGCGTGCCCGGCAGGCGCCGCTCGTCGCGCAGTTCGATCGCCAGTCCGGGCACCAGGTAGCTGGTCTGCCGAGCACGGGTGACCAGCTCGTCGTAGGTGAACGCGGCGTCCTCGAGGAAGATCTGCTGGTCGGCCCAGTACCGCACCCGGGTGCCGGTGACCCCGCGCTTGACGGTGCCGACGATCCGCAGGTCGCTGCGGTCGGTGAACGGGGTGAACGGCGAATCCGGGGACGGCGCGCCGCCGGCGTCGTCGAACACGCCCGGCTCACCGCGGCGGAAGCTCATCGCGTGGAGCTTGCCGCCCCGGGCCACCTGGACGTCGAGGCGAGCCGACAGCGCGTTCACCACGCTGGCGCCGACGCCGTGCAGTCCCCCGGAGGCCGCGTACGAGCCGCCACCGAACTTCCCGCCGGCGTGCAGCTTGGTGTAGACCACCTCGACCCCGGACAGTCCGGTCTTGGGCTCGATGTCGACCGGGATACCCCGGCCGTCGTCGGCCACCTCGACCGAGCCGTCGGCGTGCAGCACGACGTCGATGCGCTTGCAGTGCTCACCGAGGGCCTCGTCGACCGAGTTGTCGATGATCTCCCACAGGCAGTGCATCAGCCCGCGGGAGTCGGTGGACCCGATGTACATGCCGGGGCGTTTGCGCACTGCCTCGAGGCCCTCGAGCACCGACAGGTGACGTGCGGTGTAGTCGGACGAGCCTGCGGCCGCTCGGCGCGCGGTACCCCCGGCGCGGTTGGTGCCTATCGGCTGAACGGCCACTGCCTGCCCACCTCGTGTCCCTCTCGCCCCGACTCGCGAGGCCATCTTCTCGTACGCCTGATCGAGGCTACCTGGCCTCTCGGAGCAGCTTCGCGGTGAGCGAACGCGACTCGCCGCGGTTTTCGGGAAGTGCTCGGCCTGGTTGACTGTTGCCGAGAACGCATCGACCGACAGGAACAGCGAACGGGGTACGTCCCGCCGACCGGCCGAAGGAGGCCAGCAGTGAACGCCACTCTTGCCCCAACTGCGCTCAGCGCGGCCGACCGCTGCGACCGGTGCGGAGCGCGCGCCTACATTCGGGTGGTGCTGCCCGGCGGCGGCGAACTGCTCTTCTGCGCCCACCACGGCCGCACCCACGAGGGCGCCCTGCGCGAGCGCGCCGTCCACTTCCACGACGAGACCGGCCGCCTGGTCGAGTCCACGCCCGGCACCGCCCCGGACGACGAGCGCTGAGTTCGTCCTCGACGTCCGAGAGGTGAGCGAGCGGAGCACCACCTAGGCTCCACGCTCATGGGGATCACCGTCCTGGCCGGCGTCCTGATCGTTGCCGGACTGATCGGCATCGTCGTGCCGGTGCTGCCCGGCCTGCTGCTGAGCTGGGCCGGCGTCCTGGTCTGGGCACTGTCGCTGCGCACCGGTGCCGCCTGGACCACGCTGGGGATCGCCAGCGCGATCATGGTGCTGGGCACGGTGATCAAGTACCTGGTGCCCGGACGCACCCTGCGCGAGGCCGGGGTGCCCTGGTCGACCCTGGGGCTGGGCACCCTGCTGGGGATCGTCGGCTTCTTCGTCGTCCCGGTGGTGGGCCTGTTCGTGGGGTTCGTCGCCGGGGTCTACCTCGGGGAGCGGGTCCGCCTGAACGACAACTCCGCTGCCTGGCCCTCGACCGTCGCCGCCCTGCGGGCCGTCGGCCTCAGCATGCTGATCGAGCTGCTCGCCGGCCTGCTCATCGCCGCCACCTGGGCCGCCGCCCTCATCCTCACCTGACCCCGAAAAACCCCCCACAAACCTGCTCATGCTCCGCAGGTGCCCACCCATGCTCCGTAGGTGACGCCATCCGGCCGTCCCCAGCGGAGCATGACGTGTCACCTGCGGAGCATGAGCAGGTTTCGGGGGGTGTGTCAGAGGGCGAAGGCGACCGTGCCGCCGAGCACGAGCAGGACGACGCCGGTGAGCCCGTGCAGCCAGGTGTCCACTGCGGGTCGGGTGACCAGCGCACGGCCGCGGTCGACCGCCCCCACGAACACCACATACCAGGCGGACGTCGTCAGCGCCCAGACCGCGCCGAGCATCACGCCGCTGGCGAAGACGTACCCGCGGGGGGCGATGAACTGCGGGATCAGCGAGATCGCGAACACTCCGGCCTTGGGGTTACCCAGATTGGTGGCCAGCCCGGCGAGGTAGGCACCGGGCCGATCCGAACTCGGCTGCCTCGTCCGGCCGACGGCCACAGGATGGGCAGCAGCCCGGGCTGAACGGGTGCGCCGGCTGCTGCGCAGGGCCCGCAGGCTGTTCACCCCGAGGACGGCGAGCACCAGCCCGCCGCCCACCCGCAACACTGCGTAGGCACTCGGATTGGCCAGCAACAGGGCCGACAGGCCGCCTGCCGCCGTGGTGGACCAGATGAGCAAGCCGGTACAGGTGCCCGCGATGCTGATCCAGGCCATCCGGGGTCCGCCGGCCAACGCCTGGCGCAGCATGAGGGCCTGACCGGCCCCTGGCACCATGGCCAGCAGCCAACAGGTGGCGACGAAGGCGGGTAGCCGGATCGGCATGACGGCCCTCCTGAACGAGTCGGTACGTCAGCCTGACCCGAACTCGGAATCAAACAAAGTCAACTCTCTTCTGACTACCTTCGAGATTGTGAACACTCAGGTGCCTGACCAGGTGCGGTTGCTGGCCTTGATCCGCCAGACCGGCACCTTGGCCGGAGCCGCGGCCGCCCTCGGCATCACCCCGGCCGCCGCCACCCAGCGGCTCGCCCGGGCCGAACGCGATTGGGGCGTCAGCCTCGTGACCCGCGGCCCACGCGGAGCCGTGCTCACCGCGGCCGGGGCACTGCTGGCCCCGTACGGCGAGGCCATCGATCGTCAGGCTCACGCCGCGTCGGCGGCGTTCGACGCCTTCTCGACCGAGACCTCCCGCCGGCTGCGGGTCGGCGCGTTCCAGGCGGCCGCCCTGCACCTGCTCCCGGCGGCGCTCACCGCGCTGCGGCACCGACACCCCGACGCCGACATCTCGGTGGTCGACCAGGCGTCCCACCGGGCCGTGCGGGCCGTGGCATCGGCCGAACTCGACCTCGCGGTGTTCGCCTCGTGGGACCGCCGACCCTCGCCCGAACCGGGGGTGGACATTCATCACCTGATGCGTGATCCGCTGGTCGTCGTCCTGCCGGACGACCATCCGCTGGCCAGGCGACACCGCGAGGGCCTGTCGCTGGACCAACTGCACGCCGAGACCTGGGTCGTGATCCGCGCCGGCCATGCCGCGCGGGAACAGTTCGACCGCGCGGCACAGGGCGCAGGCTTCACTCCCCAGGTCCGCTTCGAGACCGAGTCCTACGACGTGGCTCAGGCCTTCGTGGGCACCGGGATCGGGGTTGCCCTGGTCTCACGCCTGGCCCTGACCGCTGTCCCGGGGACGACGCATCGCACCCTGCTCAACCCGGCGCTGCACCGCGACCTGCACGTCGTCGTCCCGACCGACCCGGCGACCGTACCGCTCGCGGAGGCCTTCCTCAGGGTGCTGCGCGGCGTCGTCCACGACCTGGACCACCATCGCCCTGAACGCCGCCCCTGAGCCCGAACCCGCTCATGCTCCGCAGGTGACGCGCCGTCCGGCCGAAGTCGGCCCGAAAAGCGTCAGCTGCGGAGCATGAGTCGTCACCTGCGGAGCATGACCGGGTTTGGTGCGGGTTGCTCAGTCGAGGTAGTCGCGCAGCACCTGGGAACGGCTGGGGTGGCGCAACTTCGACATGGTCTTGGACTCGATCTGGCGAATCCGCTCGCGGGTCACCCCGTAGACCTTGCCGATCTCGTCCAGCGTCTTGGGCTGGCCGTCGGTCAGGCCGAAGCGCATCGAGACCACCCCGGCCTCGCGCTCGGACAGCGTGTCGAGCACCGAGTGCAACTGCTCCTGCAGCAGGGTGAACGAGACGGCGTCCGCCGGGACGACGGCCTCGGAGTCCTCGATCAGGTCACCGAACTCGCTGTCACCGTCCTCGCCGAGCGGGGTGTGCAACGAGATCGGCTCGCGACCGTACTTCTGGACCTCGACCACCTTCTCGGGGGTCATGTCCAGTTCCTTGGCCAGCTCCTCCGGGGTGGGTTCGCGACCCAGGTCCTGCAGCATCTGCCGCTGCACCCGGGCCAGCTTGTTGATGACCTCGACCATGTGCACCGGGATGCGGATGGTGCGCGCCTGGTCGGCCATCGCCCGGGTGATCGCCTGCCGGATCCACCACGTGGCATAGGTCGAGAACTTGTAACCCTTGGTGTAGTCGAACTTCTCGACCGCGCGGATCAGACCCAGGTTGCCCTCCTGGATCAGGTCCAGGAAGAGCATGCCGCGGCCGGTGTAGCGCTTGGCCAGCGAGACCACGAGCCGCAGGTTCGCCTCGAGCAGGTGGTTCTTGGCGCGGCGTCCGTCCTCGGCGATCCAGTACAGCTCCCGGCGCATCTTCTGCTCGAGCTTGGCGCCCGAGTTCAGCTTCTCCTCGGCGAACAGGCCGGCCTCGATGCGCTTGGCCAGCTCGACCTCCTGCTCGGCATTGAGCAGCGCCACCTTGCCGATCTGCTTGAGGTAGTCCTTGACCGGGTCGGCCGTCGCGCCGGCGGTCGCCACCTGCTGGGCCGGGGCATCGTCGTCGTCGTCGGACAGGACGAACGCGTCCTCCTCCTCGACGACCGCGGGAGCCTCGGCCTCGACGGCTTCGACGACCTCGGGGGTCTCCTCCACCTCGATGTCGGCCAGGTCGGGCTCGGCGACCTCGAGCTCGTCGATGGCCTCCGGCTCGACGTCCTCGCCCTCGACGACGGCAGCCTCGTCCGCGCCATCCGCGCCCGCCGCATCGGCCTTGGCTCCGCGACCCTTGGCCGGAGCCTTGGCAGCTGCCTTCTTGGCCGGCTTCCCGCCCGGGGCGGCGTCATCGGAGGCCGCTGCCCGGCTGGATCGCTTGGCCGGAACCGTCGCCTTCACCGTCGCCTTGGCCGTGGCACCGGCAGCGAGCACACCACCCCCAGAGGCAGCCGCCTCGACGGAACCCTCGTGCTCGGAGGGGATGGAAGCGGACACGGAAGCCGGAACCGACGACACGGACGACCTTTCGTCGCAAAGAATGGAATACCGGGGACAACGTCCGGGCACGCGAAGACATGCCCCAACGGGTCAACTCGTCATTCTGGCATGTGAGGTGCACCCACAGCACATCGAAAGCATCCGTCCGCCCGGGCGAGTCATCGGCGCGCGGCCTTGGCCGCCTCCTTCACCGCACGCTTGTGATCACGGACCTTCTGGAGCGAGGTCGCGTCCGTCACGTCGGCCACCGACCGGTATCCGTCGAGGGCGTAGTCCCCCGCAGCGCGCTCCCACCCCGCCGGCCGGACGCCGAGTTGCTTACCCAGCAGAGCGAGGAAGATCGAGGCCTTCTGCTGGCCGAAACCGGGCAAGGCCTTCAGCCGGGCCAGCAACTCGGCGCCGTCGGCCGCCCCGGACCACAACGCGGCCGCGTCACCGTCGTAGTGCTCGACGATGTGCTGAGCCAGCGCCACCACGCGACCGGCCATGCTGCCGGGGTACCGGTGGACGGCGGGTGGACCCGTCATCAGCGCCACGAACGCCTGCTCGTCCTGGGAGGCCAGCTGCGCCGGATCGAGTCGGTCGACCCCCAGCCGCTCGGCGATCAACGCCGGCCCCGCGAAGGCACGTTCCATCGGGAACTGCTGATCCAGCAGCATGCCGACCAGGAGCGCGAACGGGTCGCGCGAGAGCAGCTCATCGGCCGCCGGCTCCTGGGCCAGCGCCAACCGCACGGTCGTCACGACGCCGCGCTCAGTCGGACTCTGCCTTGACGGCGAGCACGGGACACGGCGCCTCGAGCAGGATCCGCTGGGCGTTCGACCCCAGGATCAACTTGCCCACCGGGGTCCGCCGCCGCAGGCCGATGACGATGAAATCGGCCTTCACCTCGACCGCCACGGCGATCAGGTCCTCGGCCGGGTCCATGCCACGCACCAGTTGGCGCACCTCGTAACTGACCCCGTCGGCATCGAGCTGGGAGCGGATGTACTCGACATCGCGCTCGTAGCGGACGGCATCGTCGGCATCGAGATCCCGCCCACCTCGATTCGAGTTGATCACGACGAGGTCGGTGTTGCGCAGACGGCATTCCCGAGCAGCGTGACGCAGGGCGGCGCGGCCCTCGGGAGTAGCCACATATCCCACGACGACAGGCATGCTTCAACCTACCGTGAGGTCATGGCACCGCACGACGGCAACGGCTGGGTCGCCTGTCGCTGCGGTCAGGCCCACTGGGGCCGGTTCGGCGCCGCCGGCCTGCTCCTGCTGGACGACGCCGCACCGATCGGCGACAGCGCCCGCCGAGTGCATCGCGCCCTGATGCAGCTCCGGGCGGATTGGGTGCACCAGGGCGGCCTCTGGGCGCTGCCGGGGGGCGCCCGGGACAGCCACGAGGACGTGGTCGCCGCGGCACTGCGCGAGGCGGCCGAGGAGGTTGGCGCCGAGCCGGAACACCTCACCGTCCTGGGCCAGCTCGACGGCGTCGACCACGGCGACTGGAGCTACACCTACGTGGTGGCCCGCACGACCCGGCCGGACCATGTCACGGTGCGCACCGCGGAGAGCGAGGAGTTGCGCTGGGTCGCCCTGGACGACGTCCCGCAGCTGCCGCTGCACCCTGCCCTGGACGCCGCGTGGCCGGAGCTGTCACGGGCTCTCGCCCGCCTGACCCGACAGCTCCGGCCCCACGGCGTCGCCGAACCGGGGCCGAGGGAACGCTCGGCCGATCGTTCCCACGCCGATCCTGCCGACGCCGATCCGGCCGACTCAGCCGGCCTTGGCCGCGCGGAAGCCGGTCTCGAGGTCGGCCAGGATGTCGGCGATGTTCTCGATGCCCACCGAGAGCCGTACCAGGCCCGGGGTCACCCCGCTGGCAACCTGCTCGTCGGCGCTCAGCTGACTGTGCGTCGTGGACGCCGGGTGGATCACCAGGCTGCGCACGTCGCCGATGTTGGCGACGTGGCTGTGCAGCTCGAGGGCGTCCACGAACCGCTTGCCCGCCTCGACACCACCCTTGATCTCGAAGGCCAGCACGGCGCCGGTGCCCTTCGGCGCGTACTTCTTGCCGCGCTCGTGCCACGGGCTCGACGGCAGCCCGGCGTAGGCCACGGACTCCACCTCGTCACGCTGCTGCAGCCACTCGGCCACCGCCGTCGCGTTCTGCACGTGCCGCTCGATCCGCAGGCTGAGGGTCTCGAGACCCTGTGCCAGGAGGAAGGCGTTGAACGGTGAGGCCGCCGGGCCCAGGTCGCGCAGCAGCTGCACCCGCGCCTTGAGGATGTACGCCAGGTTGGCGCCCAGCGGGCTGCCGACGCCGAGGTCACGGGCGTACACCAGGCCGTGGTAGCTGGGGTCGGGCTGGTTGTAGTTGGGGAACCGCTCGGGCGAGGCGGCGAAGTCGAAGCTGCCGCCGTCGATGATGGCGCCGCCGATCGCCGTGCCGTGCCCGCCGAGGTACTTGGTGGTCGAGTGCACGACGATGTCGGCGCCCCACTCCAACGGCCGGATCAGGTACGGCGTGGCCACGGTGTTGTCCACGACCAGCGGCACCCCGACCTCGTGCGCCACGCCGGCCACGCCCTCGATGTCGAGGATGTCCTGCTTGGGGTTGGCGATGGTCTCACCGAAGAACGCCTTGGTGTTCGGACGAACCGCCCGGCGCCAGGAGTCCAGGTCATCCGGGTCGTCGACGAAGGTGACCTCGATGCCGATCTTCGGGAAGGTGTAGTGGAACAGGTTGTACGTGCCGCCGTACAGGCTCGGGCTGGCCACGATGTGGTCACCGGCCTCGGCGATGTTCAGCAGGGCCAGGGTCTCGGCGGCCTGACCGCTGGCCACGAAGAGCGCCCCCACCCCACCCTCGAGGCTGGCCAACCGCTTCTCCACCACGTCGGTGGTGGGGTTCATCAGCCGGGTGTAGATGTTGCCGAACTCCTTGAGCCCGAACAGGTTCGCCGCGTGGTCGGTGTCGCGGAAGACGTACGACGTCGTCTGGTAGATCGGCAGCGCCCGGGCCCCGGTGGTCGGGTCGGGCTCTTGACCGGCGTGGATCTGACGTGTTTCGAAGGACCAACCGTTACTCATGCCACTACTCCTCGAGCCGTGGGGCCCGTCACCGGGACCCGCGCTTGCCTCCGCCACCTCGGCGGCCGGCCATGTCATCACCCGGGGCACCCCACCGCGGAGGAGGGTTGCCGGCCAGCGAGCCGGGGCTTGATGCTGGCACTCTTGACCCGGCGGTAACCCTAGGGGCGAGGTCGGGATATGGGAAAGCCCGTCTCACGATATGAGCGCCCGCCGACGGGTCACCCACGGTGGGGCGATGCAGGAGTTCACCAGGCCGAGCACCAGGTGTGACAACCGATGTCGCGGTTGATCCTGCAGTGCCCGCTCGGCCAGCAGCCGGGCCTGCACCGACTCCCCCCGCCACCAGGCCGCCCAGGCCAGGACGCCGAGCGCCTCGGCGCGCCGTCCGCGGGGTGCCCGCCGGGCCACCGCTGCCAGCACCCGGCGGCTGCGGTCGAGCAGGTCCTCGTCGGGATCGTGACGATTCGCCTCGGCCATCGCCCGCTCCGCCTCCCCCGCCACCATCAGGCGCGCCGACCCGAGACCGTCGTCGCCGGTGGGGGCCGACATGGCGACCAGGACGGCGTCCCGGAAGGCCACGTCGTCCAGCCCCCGACACAGGTCGACCAGGTCGGCGGAATCGATCTCGGCGGGAGCGGGTTCGCCCTGCTCGGCGACCAGCTGCCCCCAGCGCCGTAGCCGATCGAACCGGTCCGGCGTCGGGTCCGGGACCTCGGCGAACAGCTGCTCGGGCAGCGGGTCCCGGGGGACGACGTCGGCCACCAGGTCCTCGGCGTTCTCGACCAGTGCGTGCCCTCGGGAGACCAGGTCGGCGGCCACCCGGCCGGCGAAGACCGAGGCCAGCGGGACGCCCTCGGGTGGGCAACAGGCGGCGTCGCGGCAGAGCCGGGATCGATAGCTGTGATCGTCGACGGTGATCACGTCCAGCACCGCCAGCCGAACCGCGCGGGACGCGCGGCGCCAGGCCTTCACCAGGGCGTCGGCCGGACGCGTCGAGATCAGCAGGGCGATCGCGGCGTCCTGGCCCTGATCGACCATCAGCCGTGCCAGGTGTTCGAAGGCCTGCCGCCGATCCCTCACCGGCGGCAGGTCGAGCCGCGCGACCATGCCCACCTGCATCCGCCCCGAGGGCGCCGGACCGGCCCCGTAGCCGGCGGCGGGGGCGGCACCCGAACGGGCCAGACCGATCACCACCACGCTCTCGCGGGGGCGGAATCCGATGCGGTAGTAGGCGTAGGCGATCAGGTCCGCGGGATCGCCGGCGACGATGGTGTGCATGCCGCCACCTTGCGGCCCCCGGCAGGGGACGCGCTCGACATGGCCGGTCGGCTGTGGACAGTGGGACGAGAACCCCGTTCTGTGCACGCAACGACGACGTCGTTGCGAGACGGCGTGAGCCCGATTCAGACCCCGTCAGCGCTGGTCCAGCACCTCACCCACGACCACGCGCACCCCGGGCTCGGCGCCGGGACCGGACGTGGCCCGCTCCCACGCCAGGAAGGTCTCGGTCTCACTCAGCACGACCCCGGCCAACCAGGCGGCGACCAGGGCGTCGTCCCCGAGACCGAAGATCCACAGGAACGCCTCGGGCATCAGATCGATCGGCGAGACCAGATAGAGCAGGGCGAGCCCGGCGCCCAGCAGGCGGCCGCGGTCCAGGTGGGGGTACCTGCCGTTCAACCCCATCGAGAGCATCCGCGGGAGGGCTCGGACCCGCTGCCCGACCCCCATACCCGGACCACCCGAGGACCGCAGTGCCCGGAACAGCGCGGCCCACGCCGCGCGCCGGCGAATGGTGACTGCCATGAAGGCCTCCCGCTCATCGTCAGCACCTCAACGGGTACGGACCGTGCGGGTGTTCCCCGCACCGCCCGCATTCACGGCCTCCCCCAGTGTGCACCACGTCACATCCACCCGGCGTATCACCGCCGGGGGTCACGGGGTCCTGTCCGCGGACGTGCCCGGGGGGAGGACGTCCCACCGGTCCGGTGGAGGCCTACCACGGGGAGGCCTCCACCGGGACCTCGGGCGGATCAGCTGACAGGATGGGCGCGTGACCACCCGCCGTGTGCTGCCACGTCCGGAGGCCGGAACCCGAGCCGTGACCACCGGGGTGGCCAGCCTGGTCCCCGACACCGACGGTCGCCGCGGCTGGACGCTCTACGTCAACGGGATGGAATCCAGCCACGTCGACCTGGACGATCCGACCCGGCTCGACTTCGAGTACATCCGCTGGCTGGTCGCCGGCATCGAATCCCTGCCTGTGGTCTGCCGCCCGGCGCAGGACGCCGACACCTGGCGCATCCTGCACCTGGGCGGCGGGGGCTGCACCCTGCCCCGCTACCTGGCCGCGACCCACGCCCGGGCCCGCCAGGTCGTCGTCGAGCTGGACCCCGGGGTGCTCGAGTTGACCAAGCAGGCCTTCGGGCTGCGCTCGCGCGCCCGCCTGAGACTGCGCATCGGCGAGGCCCGAGCCGCGGTCAGCGCCGAACCGGACGCCGGCTGCGACGTGGTGGTGCGCGACGCCTTCATCGGCTCGACCGTGCCGCCGCACCTGATGACGCGGCAGTTCGTGGCCGAGGTGGCCCGCGTCCTGCGCCCCGGCGGGATCTACCTGGCCAATCTGGCGGACGGCGAGCTGCTGGCCACCGCGCGCCGGGAGGTGGCCACGGCGCAGCTGAGCTTCGCCCACGTCGCCCTGGTCGCCGAGCCCGGGCAACTGCGCGGCCGCCGCTACGGCAACGTCGTGATCGCCGCGTCCCACTCCCCGCTGCCGGTCGAGGGCTGGGCCCGGCGGCTGGCCTCCGACCCGGTGCGCGCGCGGCTGGTGGACGGCGAGGCGGCCCTGGCGTTCGGATCGGGTCGGCGACCGTTCGAGGACGATGACCTGGAGCCCGGGTGGTTCGAGGCGGATCAGCCCGCCCCCGCCGGCTCCACCACCGTCACCCCGGACGCGTAACCCGCTGCGGGCGAGCCCATCGCGGCCAGCGCCGCGCCGGCCCGGTCCAGCGAGATCCGGCGGGTGACCAGGTCTGCCGGACGCAGGGTGCCCGAGGCCACCAGCGACAGCAGCCGGGGATACGACCGCGGCGACATGCCGTGACTGCCCAGCAACTCCAACTCCCCCGCGATGACCAGGTGCATCGGCACCGCCGGCCAGCCCAGCGCGGGCGGCGTGAGCCCGATCTGCACGTGACGACCCCGCGGGCGCAGCCCGGCCAGGGACGCCACCAGCGGTGCGGCCACCAGACCCCCCCGGTGTGAACCGACCGAGCCGTCGTCGGGGCCGCTGGTCACCCCGGTGCTGCCGACGGCGTCCACCGAGACCTCGGCGCCGCCCTGGGTCAGCTCACGCACCCGCCGCCCGATCTCGAGCGGGTCGTCGTCCGGCCGGAGCTGCACGGTGTGCGTGGCACCCACCCGGGCCGCCAGGTCGAGCGCCTCCCGCCGGACGTCGACCGCCACCACGTGGGCCCCGGTCGCGGCCCCGATCATCACCGCCGACAGGCCGGCGCCGCCACACCCGTGCACCGCCAGCCACTGGCCCGCCCCCAACCGGCCCACCTCGATCACGGCCCGGAACGCGGTGGCGAAGCGGCAGCCGAGCGCCGCCGCCGAGGCGGCGTCCACCTCGTCGGGCAGCCGCACCAGGTTGACCTCGGCCGCCTCGACCAGCACGGCGTCGGCGAACGAACCCCAGCGGGTGAAGCCGGGCTGGCTCTGGTGTGGGCAGACCTGATGATCGCCGGCCAGGCAGTGCCCGCATCGGCCGCACCCGTTCACGAAGGGCGAGGTCACCCGCTCGCCCAGCCGCCAGCCCCGGACGGCGCCACCGACCGCGGCGATCCGGCCGGCGAACTCGTGACCGGGCACGTGCGGCAGCCGGATGTCGGGATCGTGGCCGAGCCAGCCGTGCCAGTCGCTGCGGCACACCCCGGTCGCCTCGACCGCCACCACCACCGCGTCGTCCGGGCAGTGCGGCTCGGGCACCTCGCTCACCTCGAGCGGGCCGCCGAAGGACTCGAAGACCACGGCACGCATCGCGGCCGCTCCCCTACAGGGCCGCGAGTTCGTCGGTCAGGTCGTCCAGCCCGAGCGAACCCTGCGACAACGCCGCCATGTGCCAGGCCTTGGCGTCGAAGGCCGCGCCCCGAGCGGTGCGGGCGGCGTCCCGACCGGCCAGCCAGGCCCGTTCCCCGAGTTTGTAGCCGATGGCCTGCCCGGGCATCCCGAGGTAGCGGACGATCTCGCTGTCGACGAAGTCGCCGGGTCGACCGCTGTTGGCGGCGAAGAACTCGCGCGCCAGCTGCGGCGTCCAGCGCTCGCCCGGGTGGAACGGTTCGGGCACCCCCTGATCGGCGGGGATCGGCAGCCGCAGGTGCATCCCGATGTCGACGATCACCCGGACGGCCCGCATCTGCTGGGCGTCCAGGAACCCGAGCCGTTCACCGGGCTCGGTGAGGAAGCCCAACTCGTCCATGAGCCGCTCGGCGTACAACGCCCAGCCCTCGACGTTCGCCCCCACCGACCCGACGGTCGACTGGTAGCGCGTCAGCTGCGGGGCGACGTACACCCACTGGCCCAGCTGCAGGTGATGACCGGGCACCCCCTCGTGGTACCAGGTACTCACCAGATCCCAGGTGGGGAACCGGGTGCGACCCAGGGTGGGCAGCCAGGTCCGCCCCGGGCGGCTGAAGTCCATCGAGGGCGCGGTGTAGTAGGGCGCGGCCGCCGAGCCCACCGGCGCGATCATCGCCTCGACCCGGCGCAGCGGTGCGGCCAGGTCGACGTGAACCCCGTCCAGCGCCTCGATCGCGCCGTCCATCAGCGCCTGCAGGTGGTCGCGGACGGCGTCCACGCCCTCGATCGCCGGCCCGTGCTCGTCCAGGTGGTGCATCGCCTGCCGAGGTGTCGCCCCGGGCAGCACGCGCTCGGCGCCGGCCCGCAGCTGGGCATCGAGCCGGGCGAACTCGGCCCAGCCCCAGGCATAGGCCTCCTCGAGGTCGAGGTCGGCCCCGGTCCACTGGCGCGCGTGCACGGCGTAGCGCTCCCGGCCCACCGTGTCGCTGCCGGACGCCGCGGCGCGCGGCGCGTAGTCCCGCGCCAGCCAGTCCCTGAGGTCGGCGACGGCCTGATCGGCCGTGCGGGCAGCGCTGCCCAGCTGCGGCTCCAGACCCGGGTGCTGCCGGACGCCGCGGCCGGCGAAGGTGGTGAACCAGCCGCCGTCCCGACCCCAGGTGGCGAGCTGGTCGACCAGCGCGGCGACCAGGCCCGGTCCGGCGACCAGGTCTCGGCTCAGCCCCTCGGTCAGGCTCCGGCGATAGCCGGCCAACCCCTGCCCGACCCGACCCAGTCGGGCCCCGATGACCTGCCAGTCCTCGACGGTGGCCGCGGGCATCTGCAGGAAGACTGCGCGCACCTCCTGCACCGGGCTGGACAGGGTGCCGACATCGCACAGCTGCTCACCGCTGTCGTACACCGCCAGGGCGGCCGTCAGCCGCTCCCGCAGCAGCCGGGCGCACCGGCGTTCGTTCTGCGGCCAGGCCGCTGCGCCGTCCCGGGCGACCGCCGTGAGTCGATCCAGGGCGGCCAGCGTCGAACGGGCCAGGTCGGCCCGGGCCTCGAGGCCTGCCGGCGACAGATCGGCCAACTCATCGTGACGCCCGGCCACCCCGAGGTTACTGGCCAGCGTCGGATCGAGCTCGACCAGCGCGTCGAGGTACTCGTCGGCGAGACCTCGCGGGCTCGCACCCGTCGTCTCCGGCTGACCGTCTGCGTTCATGTCGGCATCATGCCCCACCGATCGGGCAGTGCCCTGCGCCCGAGCGGGGAGCTGTCGATCAGAACCCCGGACATACAGCCCGCGATCTCTCTACGGTGAGCAGATGCTGGACAGCTCACCGACGAGCCCGGCGCTCTGCGAGCGCTCGCCGTCGCCTGCCCCCAGCGACACCCTGGTCCTGAAACCCTGCCGGCCGGTGGTGCGCCCGGTGCGCACCACGGCCGATTTCGACGCCTTGGCCGAGGGCTGGAACCGGCTGTACGAGTCCTGCCCGACCAGCACCACCCCGTTCCAGTCGTACGCCTGGATGCGCTCGTGGTGGCGCCAGGTCGGTGAGAGCGATCCGGAGCTGCGCCTGACGATCCTGGTGGTGGAGGACCGCGGCGAGATCACCGCGATCGCCCCGCTGGCCGTCCGGACGACGCGGCTGGCCGGCGTCCGGACCCGGCGCGTCATCCCGCTGGGAGTGCCCTACACCGACTACCTGCCGCCGCTGATCAGCGGCGACCCGCAGTGTGGGCGGGCAGCTGTCGGCGCGCTGGCCCGGTCCATCGCCCAGTGGGCCGCAGAGACCGGCGCCGGCGGGTTCGACGAGCTCGTGCTGAGCGACCTGCCCGAACACTGGCCGTGGCTCGAGGCCTGGCAGGCAGCGCTGCGCGAGGCCGGGTTGCGCTGTCGCCGCGAGCCCGGCGACATCTGCCCGCGCGTCGTCCTGGCCGATACCTGGGAGGAGACCTGGCAGCTGCTGCCGCCGGTCACCCGGGGCAAGATCGGCCGTCGCCTTCGCCAGCTGCGTTCCCGGCACGATGCCCACCTGGAACTGGCCGGCGGCCCGGACACCATCGAGCGCGACCTGGACGACGTGATCCGCCTGCACCAGCGCCGCTGGTCTGCGGCGGGTCAGCCGGGCATGTTCGCCAACCCCCAGCTGCTGGGGCTGGTGCGCGACGCCGCACCGGTCCTGGCCGCTCAGCATCGGCTCGTGGTCGCCTTCCTGGTGGTGGACGGCGTCCGGCGGGTGGCCCTGCTGGGACTGCGCCACGCGCAGGAGTTCCACTTCTACACCGGCGGGCTGGACGACGCCGGCGAGGCCATGCGGTACTCGCCGGGGATCGTCGCGCACCTCGAGCTGATGCGGGTGCTGCACGAGCAGGGCGTGCGGGTCTACGACCTGCTGCGCGGCAGCGAGAGCTACAAGAGCGACCTGGGCGGCGTCGGCTCCCCGACCTGGACACTGTCGGTGAGCGGACGCCGTCCCCGGGTCGGGCGGGCCGTGTTGCGGTCCCGGGCGTGGGCGGCCGCCCGGTACGCGAGCCTGTCGATCGCCGCGCGGGACACCACCCGCCGGCTGGCGGGTGGACTCAGACCGCGCTGGAGGCCTGCCAGAGGTTGATCCCGGCGTCGACCGCGTGGCGATCGATCTCGGCCAGTTCCTCCTCGGTCAGCGGCGCGCCCTGCAGCGCGGCCACGTTGGCCTCCAACTGGGCCACGCTGCTGGCACCGATCAACACGCTGGTCACCCGCTCGTCGCGCAGCACCCACGACAGCGCCAGTTGCGCCAGGCTCTGGCCGCGACCACGGGCGATCTCGTTCAGCGCCCGCACCCGGCTCAGAGCGTCGTCGGTGAGCATCGAGGCGCTCAGCGCACCGCCGCGGGCCACCCGCGAATCGGCCGGGACGCCGTCCAGGTAGCGGTCGGTCAGCATGCCCTGGGCCAGCGGCGAGAAGGCGATGCAGCCGACCCCTTCCTGACCGAGCACGTCGAGCAGGCTGGGATCGCCCGCCTCCACCCACCGGTTGATCATCGAGTAGCTCGGCTGGTGGATCAGCAGCGGCGTGCCCATCGAGCGCAGGATCTCCGCCGCCTGCCGGGTGCGCTCCGGCGAGTAGGACGAGATCCCCGCGTAGAGCGCCCGGCCGGACCGCACCGCGGTGTCCAGGGCGCCCATGGTCTCTTCCAGCGGGGTGTCCGGATCGGCGCGGTGGCTGTAGAAGATGTCGACATAGTCCAGCCCCATGCGCGCCAGCGAGGCGTCCAGGCTGGCCAGCAGGTACTTGCGCGAACCCCAGTTGCCGTACGGCCCCGGCCACATGTCGTAGCCCGCCTTGGTCGAGATCACCAGTTCGTCCCGGTAGGGCGCCAGGTCGGTGGCCATGATGCGCCCGAAGTTCGTCTCGGCCGAGCCGTAGGGCGGGCCGTAGTTGTTGGCCAGGTCGAGGTGGCTCACCCCGAGGTCGACGGCTCGGCGCAGGACGGCCCGTTGGGTGTCCAGGGCGACGTCGTGGCCGAAGTTGTGCCACAGGCCGAGCGAGACGGCGGGCAGCAGCAGGCCGCTGCGGCCGCATCGGCGATAGGTCATGTCGTCGTAGCGGGCGGGGGCGGGCACGAACGGCATCGGCAGATTCATGGGCGAAACCTTCTCATCGCTGTCGGTCCTCGCCAGTACGGTGTGGCCGTGTTCGACCCGATGGCGCCCACATCCGCGCAGGCCGCCGCGGCAGCCGCCGCGCTGGCCGAGCGCACCGGCGTGCCCCGCCACGACGCCGTCGTGGTGCTCGGGTCGGGCTGGTCCGGAGCCGCGCCGGCCCTCGGGGAGCTGCGCGCCGAGCTCGAGATCGCCTCGTTGCCGGCCTTCCACGCCCCGGTGGCCGAGGGGCACCTCGGCGTGGTGCGCTCCTCCCTGCTGGACGGCGTCCGGGTGCTGGCCTTCGGCGGGCGCACCCACCTGTACGAGGGCCACGGGCCGGGCGCGGTGGCGCACGCCGTCCGCACTGCTGCCGCCGCGGGCTGCCGGCTGGCGGTGCTGACCAACGCCAACGGGTCGCTGCGCCCGCAGTGGCCCACCGGCACCGGGGTGCTGATCAGCGATCACCTCAACCTGACCGGGCGCTCGCCCCTGGTCGGCCCGCGGTTCGTCGATCTGACCCACGCCTACGCCCCCACCTGGCGGGCCCGGGCCAGGGCGATCGACCCCGAGCTGGTCGAGGGCGTGTACGCGATGCTGCCCGGGCCGCATTATCAGACCGTGGCCGAGACCCTGGCGCTGCGCACCCTGGGCGCCGACGTCGTCGGCATGTCGACCGTCCTCGAGACGATCGCCGCGCGAGAGGCCGGTCTGGACGTGCTGGCGCTCTCGGTGGTGACCACCGTGGAGGGCAGTGGTGAGGCGATCGACCCCGAGGAGGTGGTCCGGGTGGCAGCAGCTTCGGCGACCCGGCTGGGAGGCGTGATCGCTGGTCTCATGACACACCTGGCAGCAGACCCTGGAGGCACCGGATGAGCACCGAACCCACCGTCGACGCCCCCCGAGGCGTGGAGGCCAACGGCATCAACGTGATCACCGAGGCCGAGCGCAAGGGCCGCCCCCGGGATCTGTTCTGGCCCTGGTGTGCGGCCAACATCTCGGTGCTGGGGATCAGCTACGGGGCCTGGATCCTCGCCTTCGGGGTGTCGGCCACGCAGGCGATCATCGCCGGAGTGGTCGGCGCCGTGGTCTCCTTCGTGCTCGTGGGGCTGGTCGCCACCTCCGGCACCGCCGCCTCGGCCCCGACCATGGTGGTCTCGCGCTCCGCGTTCGGGGTCCGGGGCAACGCGCTGCCGGCGGTGGTGTCCTACCTGTTGCTGATCGGCTGGGAGACGGTGCTCTGCGCCCTCGCCACCCTGGCCACGGCCACGGTCTTCGGGCGCCTCGGCTGGGGCTCGGGCAACACGACCAAGGTGCTCGCCTTCCTGGTGGTCGCCGCGATCATCGTGTTCGCGGGGGTCTTCGGCTTCGACGTGATCATGAAATTGCAGACCTTCCTGACCCTCGCCCTGGCCGTCCTGACCGCCGGCTACATCGCCCTGACCTGGAGCCACATCTCCCTGGACACGGTCGGCGCGGTCCCCTCGGGCTCGACTCAGGCCTTCATCGGCGCCCTGATCTTCGCCATGACCGGGTTCGGGCTGGGCTGGGTGAACTCCGGCGGCGACTATGCCCGCTACCTGCCGCGGACGTCGTCCAAGGCCGGCGTGGTGGGCTGGACGACGATCGGCGCGAGCATCGCCCCGGTGATCCTGGTGTTCTACGGCGTCCTGCTGGCCGCCTCCGACGCTGAGCTGAGCAAGGGGGTCAGCTCGGACCCGATCGGCGCCCTGACCGGCATCCTGCCCACCTGGTTCCTGGTGCCGTTCGCCCTGGTCGCCATCGGCGGTCTGATCGGTGGAGCGGTGCTGGACATCTACTCCTCCGGGCTGGCCCTGCTGACCCTGGGACTGAAGATCCCTCGGTGGGCGGCGGCGGGCATCGACGGCGTGGTGATGATCCTGGGAACCATCTACTTCGTGTGGATCGCCGACAACTTCTTCTTCCCCTTCCAGGGATTCCTGATCACCCTCAGCGTGCCGATCGCCGCCTGGTGCGGGGTGTTCCTGGCCGACCTGCTCACCCGCCGCGGGCGGTACTCCGAGGCCGACTTCTACGACGCCCGCGGTCGCTACGGTGCCCTCAACCCGGTCGGGGTCGGTGCGATGGTGCTCGCCAGCCTGCTCGGCTGGGGGCTCGTCACCAACTCCTACGCGGGCTGGCTGGGCTGGCAGGGCTATCTTCTCGGCCCGTTGGGGCTGGGCGGCAAGGACGGCGCCTGGGCGTTCGCCAACCTCGGCGTCCTGGCGGCCCTGGCCGTGGGGTTCGTGGTGTACCTGGCCCTCGGCCGGACGGCGTCCCGTGCCGAGGGAGTCGATCTGCGCCGCTGATGACCTGAAGTCATCAACCGATCACACATCACCAAGGGTTTGCCTTCACGTCACAGGCAGGCCTCTGTCCGTGATCGTGGGAGATCGCACTAGGCTGAGTCGGTGACAGGTCCGGCCCGGGTTCGGGCTGCCCTGGCGTCGCCTCGGAAGTCCTGTCGACCGTCCTGCTCGCCCTAGTACGTGGAGATCGCCATGACTGTCCGTCGCGTTGCCCTGCTCACCGCCGGGGGCCTCGCTCCCTGCCTCTCCTCGGCCGTCGGTGGCCTGATCGAGCGGTACACCGAGCTGGCGCCGGAGGTCGAGATCATCGGGTACCTGGACGGCTACGCGGGGCTGCTCGGTGGGCGCTACCTGACGGTCACGCCGGAGGTGCGCGCCAAGGCCCACCTGCTGCACCGATTCGGCGGCAGCCCGATCGGCAACAGCCGGGTCAAGCTGACCAACGTCAAGGACTGCGTCAAGCGCGGCCTGGTCGCCGAGGGTCAGGACCCGCTGCACGTCGCCGCCGAGCAGCTGACCAAAGACGGCGTCGACGTGCTGCACACCATCGGTGGCGACGACACCAACACCACCGCCGCCGACCTCGCCGCCTACCTGCACGGCAACGGCTACGAGCTGACCGTGGTCGGCCTGCCGAAGACCGTCGACAACGACGTGATCCCGATCCGGCAGTCGCTCGGCGCCTGGACCGCGGCCGAGCAGGGCGCGATCTACGCCAGGAACATCATCTCCGAGCACTCCTCGAACCCGCGCATGCTGATCGTGCACGAGGTCATGGGCCGCAACTGTGGCTGGCTCACGGCCGCCACCGCCGCGAAGTACCGCGAGTGGCTGGGCACCCAGGAGTTCGCCGGCTTCGGCAACGACGCCCGCCGCTGGGACGTGCACGCGGTGTTCGTGCCCGAGCTGGGATTCGACCTGGCCGAGGAGGCGCAGCGCCTGACCGCGGTGATGGACGAACTCGGCTGCGTGAACATCTTCCTGTCCGAGGGTGCCGGGGTGAGCACCATCGTGGAGGAGATGATTGCCCGCGGTGAGGAACCGCAGCGCGATGCGTTCGGTCACGTCAAGCTCGACACCATCAACCCCGGCGCCTGGTTCGCCAAGCAGTTCGCCGGGCTGGTGGGGGCCGAGAAGACCATGGTGCAGAAGAGCGGCTACTACTCCCGTTCGGCCGCTGCCAACACCGAGGACCTGGCGCTGATCAAGCGGTGCACCGACCTCGCCGTGGACGCCGCGATGCGCGGTGAGTCCGGGGTGGTCGGCGAGGACGAGGACGCCGGCGACACGCTGCGGGTCTGCGAGTTCCCGCGGATCAAGGGTGGCAAGGCCTTCGACACCGACCAGGCCTGGTTCACCGACCTGCTGGCCGGGATCGGCCAGCCCAAGGGCGAACGCGTCGCGGTCGAGCACTGACCGATGACGTTCTCGATCGTCGCGCGCACCGACGACGGCCGCTGGGGCGTCGGTGTGGCGTCCAAGTACCTCGCCGCCCCCACCGCCGTCACGGCGGCCCGGGCCGGGGTCGGCGCCCTGGCGACCCAGGCCTGGTGCAACCTGGGCTGGCGCCCGCTCGGCCTGGCCCGGCTGCAGACCGGACTGACCGCCGAGCAGGTGGTGGCCGAGCTGACCGCCGCCGACCCCCGGCGCGATGAACGCCAGCTCGGCATGGTGGGGGCCACCGGGCCCGGCGTCAGTTTCACCGGTTCGGCCTGCATGGACTGGGCCGGTGGCGTCGCCGGGGGGTGCGCGCCGGGCGAGCGGGGCGAGGCCTACGCGATCCAGGGCAACATCCTGGCCGGTCCCGAGGTGGTCGAGGCCATGCACCGGGCCTGGTTGACCGGGGACGTCGACGCGCCGCTGGCACACCGGCTGGTGCGGGTGTTGCAGGCCGGTGACGCGGCGGGCGGTGACCGCCGGGGACGCCAGAGCGCCGGCCTGTTCGTGGTCTCGACCGAGCGCCGTGAGGCCAACCGGGCCGAGTTCGGTACCGAGCTCGCCCCGGACGACGAGGTGGACCTGCGGGTCGACGACCACCCGGACCCGATGGCCGAACTCGCTCGGCTGCTGGCGCTGCACGACCTGTACAACGCCCCGAGTGATCCGCAGACCTGGCTGCCGCTGGCGGGTGACCTCGCCCACGAGGTCGACGGCCACCTGCAGCGCCTCGGCTACCCGCCGTTGCCCGAGGGCCTGGACGCCTGGGCCGGGGTGGAGAACTTCGAGAACCGGCTGCACGACGGCGTGATCGAACCGGTGTTGCTCGATCAGCTTCGGGGGGCAGCGGCCGACGCACCGGGCTAGGCTGCGGCCGACCCGATGCGCGAAGGAGCACACCACCCCATGAACCTCGACGACATTCTCGAGCAGATCCCGGTCGACCAGATCGCCGGACAGCTCGGGGTCGACCCCGACACCGCCCGCAACGCCATCGGGGTGGCGCTGCCCGCCCTGGTCGGCGGCATGCAGGCCAACGCCCAGGACCCGGCCGGTGCGGCCTCCCTGGCCTCGGCCCTCGGCCAGCACGAGAACGACCTGGTCGACAACCTGCTCGGCGGCAACCTCGATGTCGGCCAGGTCGACACCACCGATGGCTCGAACATCGTCGGGCACGTCTTCGGCGACCAGCACGACCAGGTGGTCAGCCAGCTCGCGGGTGCCAGCGGCGCCGGCAACACCATCATCGCCAAGCTGCTGCCCATGCTCGCCCCGATCGTCATGTCCTACCTCGCCAAGCGGGTGCTCGGCGGCGGCCGGGCCGGCGGCGCCGGTGCGGGGTCCGGCGGCGGCCTCGGCGACGTCCTGGGCAATGTGCTCGGTGGTGGGGCCGGCGGTTCGGCCGGTGGCGGTCTGGGCGACATCCTCGGCCAGGTGCTCGGTGGGCGTTCGGGCGGCGGCGTCGGCGGGATCGACCTCGGTGGCCTGCTCGGCGGGCTGCTCGGCGGCGGACGCCGCTGAGCGCAGGCCCTGCCGGCCAGGATCGGGACATGCTGCTCGCCGAGGTCGCGGCCACCTCGACGGCCGTGGCGGGAGCATCGGGGCGCCGGGCGAAGATCGACCTGCTGGCGGAACGGCTGCGGGCCGCTTCGCCCGGTGACCTGCCGATCCTGGTCAGCTGGCTCGCCGGCCAGCCCCGGCAACGCCGTACCGGCGTGGGATGGGCGGGCCTGCGGGTCCTGCCCCCGGCGGCCGAACGGCCCAGCCTGACGGTCGAGGCGGTCGACGCGGTGCTCGATCGGACGGCGGCAGCGGCCGGACCCGGCTCGGCGACGAATCGGCGCGAGCTGATCCTGACCCTGCTGACCCAGGCCACCACGGCCGAACAGTTCTTCCTGCGCGATCTGCTCTCGGGCGGCGTCCGGCAAGGGGCACAACAAGGCCTGCTGATCGACGCCGTGGCCCAGGCCGCCGGGGCACCGCTCGACCAGGTGCGCCGCGCGATGACCTTCACCGGCGACCTGGCGGCGGTGGCCACTGCCCTGCGCGCCACCGGCCCGGCAGCGCTGGCCGACTTCGGCCTCCAGGTGGGCCGCCCGTTGGCACCGATGCTCGCCCAGAGCGCCCCCGACGTGGCCGCTGCCCTGGAACGCACCGGACCGGCCGGCCTGGAGTGGAAGCTGGACGGTGTCCGAGTGCAGGTGCACCGCGACGGCGACGACATCGCGGTCTTCACCCGCACCCTCGACGAGGTCACCGATCGGTTGCCGGAGGTGGTCGAGACCATCCGCGCGCTGCCCGGACGTCGCATGGTGCTGGACGGCGAGGTGATCGCGCTCGGGCCCGACGACCGCCCGCTGCCGTTCCAGGTGACCGCCGCCCGGACGGCGCGCCGCGACGTCCCGACGGCACGCACCGCGGTGCCGCTGAGCACCCGGCTGTTCGACGTGCTGCACCTGGACGACGACGACCTGCTCGATCGCCCAGGGCACGAGCGCCATGACGCGCTGGTCGCCGTGGCCCCGCCCGACCTGGTGGTGCCGCGGTTGGTGCCGGACGGCGAGACCCCGGAGCAACGCCTCGCCCAGGCCGAGGAGTTCGCGGCCTCGGCGCTGGCCGCCGGCCACGAGGGCGTCGTGGTCAAGGCGCTGGACGCGAGCTATGCGATGGGCCGGCGGGGGGCGGCCTGGGTCAAGGTCAAGCCGCGGATCACCCTCGACCTGGTGATCCTGGCGGTCGAGCGCGGCCACGGCCGGCGCAGCGGCTGGTTGTCGAACCTGCACCTGGGCGCCCGTGACCCGGAGGGCAGCTACGGCCCCCCGGGCGGGTTCGTGATGCTGGGCAAGACGTTCAAGGGCCTGACCGATGCCATGCTGCGCTGGCAGACCGAGCGGTTGACCGAGCTGGCGATCGCCGACGACGGCTACATCGTCACCGTGCGCCCGGAGCTGGTCGTCGAGGTGGCCTTCGACGGCGTGCAGACCTCCTCGCGCTACCCGGCCGGCATGGCGCTGCGGTTCGCCCGGGTCCTGGCGCACCGGCCGGACAAACCCGCCGCACAGGCCGATACCGTCGAGACCGTGCGAACGCATCACCTCGGCTGAGCCGGGCGGACGACGGATACGGGGTGAGGCAGGCGCATGGCGATCACGGTGGCGCAGGCGCTGGACCTGCGCGCGGCGGGGCTTCGCTGGACCCCTGCCGCCGGCGATCGGTTCGTCCTGCCGCACCGCGACATGGACGGCGACGTGTTCGTCCTCTCGGACATGACGGTCCAGGTGCACGACTTCCCGACCGGATCCGTGATCGGGTTCAACGGGGTCGCCGAGTGGGCGCTGGACTCGGTGCAGGCCGAGGAGGCGTTGTGGCTGCCGGCCGAGCATCAACTGCGTGACCTGCTGGGCGGCCTGTTCGTCCGGCTCGCGCGGGTGGAGGACGACGGCCCGGGCACGTTCCGGGTCACGGTGCGCACCCCGGACGGCGAGCAGGAGCACACGGCGGCCGACGCCGCCCAGGCGTACGCGGCCGCGCTGCTGGCCGTGCTGACCGACCTGTGACGGCGGCGAGGGGCCCTACCCCTCGCCCCGCCCGCGCCGCTCGTTCTCGGCGGCCAGGAAGCGCTCGAGTTCGGCTCCCAGCTCGTCGGCGGTCGGCAGGTCGGCCGGCACCCCGCCGCCGACGGACTCGGCCTGCTCGGCGGCGATGGCGTCGTACTGCTCCTCCAGCGCGCGGACCACGGCGGCGACGTCCGGCTGCTCGGCGAGCTGCTCGGCGATCATCTGCTGCACCTTCTCGCCCGCGGTGGCCAGGGCCTGGGTCGGCAGCCGCAATCCGGCGAGCCGTCCGACGGATTCCAGCAGCACCTGTGCGGCCGCCGGGTACTCGTTCTGGGCCAGGTAGTGCGGCACGTGGACGGCGAACCCGGCGGCGTCGCGGCCGGCCTCGCCCAGGCGCAGTTCGAGCAGGCCGGTCATCTGCCCCGGCACCTGCACCCGGCCGACCCACTGGCGATAATCCGAGACCGTCTCGGGCCGGGTGGCGTGAGCGGTGACCCCGACCGGACGGGTGTGCGGCACCCCCATGGGGATGGCGTGCACCCCGAGCGACAACCGGACGCCGTAGTGCTCGACCAGGCCGGTCACCGCGGCGACGAAGCGCTCCCACTGCACGTCGGGCTCGGGGCCGACCATGAGCAGGAAGCCGGTGCCGGCGAGGTCCTTGGCCAGGTAGATGTGCAGGCTGGGGGCCTGGTAGCTCTCCCAGTGGTCACCGTCGAAGGTCATCACCGGACGGCGGGCGCGGTAGTCGTACATCTGGTCCAGGTCGAAGGAGACCAGCAGCCGGTGGTCGAGGGTGGCCAGCAGGTGGTCGGCAGCGAGACGGCCGGCCTGACCGGCATCGATGAAGCCGTTGAGGCAGAACAGGAGAACCGGCTCGGACAGTTCGTCCGGGGTGGGCTGGTCGGCCGTGAACGCGTACAAGCCGCGAGGATCGAGCATGCCCTCAGGATAGGGTCCGCCGGCGATCTCCGAACTGCGGACAAAACCCAGCGGCTCGGACCGGTTACTCACCAGGTCCCGTCGCCAACTCCGCTGCCGCGTCTGCGCAGAGCCGCGGCGCTCGGTCTGTGGCTTTTGGTCACTTGCCTGGGTGAGCCGGTTCGAGCCGCCGTGTTCACAGTGCTCCTCCTTGCCTGACATCGTCTTGGGACTTTGGTCCCGTGACCTGAACTGGGTCGTCGTGGTCCCCGGGGCGTGCGGGGGTACGCCGGGATCGTGCGCGTCGACACGGTTTCGCCGGACCCGCGCCGATAGCGTTGTTCTCGTCCGCCCCGACCCGACGGACCCGACCACCACGACCGAGGAGGTGCCAGGTGAAGGGATGCCTGGCACGCGTGTCCGGCGGTGCGTTGTTGATCGTGGTCTTCGCCCTGCTCGCCATGCTGGTCTGGCGGCGGCCGCCGAGCGCCGGCGAGCCGGAGCCATCCCCCGTCGGCGTCGATTTCGCCGCGGCCTGGCAGGCGGGCCGGCTGGACGACGTCAGCTACGACCCGAGCACCCCGCCCGCTCTCGACAACGGCAACGCGCGCAAGATCGCCGCCGAGGCCCGGCGCATCGTCCAGGACCTGTCACCGGACGACGAGGATCACCCGGTCACGGTCATGGCCGTGGGTCGGCCCCGGCAGATCACCCAGCCCGAGTCCGATCTGCGAGCGGGCGATCAGATGCAGGCGCTCGAGGTGAGCTGGCGACTCGGCCACGACCGCACCTGGACCTACCGCACCGAGGTCGCGATCCGCCGGACCGACGATCAGTCGCGGGTGCTGTGGCGGCCCAGCGCGATCCATCCCGCCCTCACCGAGGGGCTGCGCCTGACCACCCGACGGCTGAGGGCCGGCCGCGCCCCGATCCTCGGGGCCGATGCGCAGCCGCTGGCCGCCGGTGTCGCGGACCGGTTGGTGGGGGCCGTGGCCACCGCCACCGCCGACCTGGTCGCCACCAACCCCGATCGCGTGGTGGCCGGCGACGTGGTCGGCACCAGCGGGTTGAACCTGATGTACGACGCCCAGCTCGCCGGGACGGCGGGACTCGAGGTGATCTCGGAGCCGATGCGGCCGTCCACGCCGGTCCAGCCCCTGGTGCGTCAGCTGTTCGTCTTCCCGCCGGTGCCGGGCAAGCCGTTGCGCCTGAGTCTGGACCCGGCCTGGCAGCAGCGGGCCGACGCCGCCGCGCGGGCCGCCAAGGCCCCCGTGGGGGTGGTCGCCCTGGACGCCATGACCGGGCGCGTCCTCGCGGTGGCCAGCGCCGGCGGCGACGGCCGCGACCTGGCCTTGCAGGGCCGGTACCCGGGCGGCGGGGCGCTGCGCCTGGTGACCACGCTGGCCGCCGTCCGAGCCGGTCAGTTCAGTGGCTCGGGCCTGGACCTGGCGACGGCCGGACGCGCCGGCCTGGACACGCTCGCGCTCGACTGCCGCCCGTACGACGTCGAGGCCCAGCGGTTCACCAACCCCTCCTCGGCGCCCCAGACCTCCCCGGTCCCCCTCGGTACCGGGATCGCTCGCGAGTGCGTGACCGGGCTGGGGCGATTGGTGGCCTCGCTGCCGGCCGACGCCCTGCCGGACGCCGCGGCCACGCTCGGCATCAGCCTGCCCAGCGCCACCGGAACCCGCGCCTTCGACGGCGTCGTCCCCCACCCGCGCAGCACTCTCGAACAGGTGCAGAACGCCCTCGGCGAGGGCACGGTGCTGGTGAGCCCACTGGCCATGGCCCGGGCCAGCGCCACCGTGGCCTCCGGAGTGGCCCACCCACCGACCCTGGTCGGTGATCAGGGCACCGTGCCGGATGCGCCGGCTCAGCTCGCCGGTAGCGAACAGGCGGTGCTGAGCGCGTTGATGCGCGACTCGGTCGGCCTGGACGAGCCCTTGACCCCCCTGCGCACGGTCGGGTCGGGTGCCGTGGCCGCCTTCGGCGGAACGGCGGGGTACGGTCCCGCCGCCACCGCCCCCATGTACGGCTGGTGCACCGGGTATCAGGGGTCGGTGGCCTTCGCCGTCCTGGTCGCCAACGGCACCTCCGGCGCGCCGGATCCCCGGCTCGCACGCCGAGCGGCCGACGTGGCCGCCTCGCTGCTGGGCTAACCTGCGACCGTGCCCGACACGCCCGACACCGTCGTGCAGGCAGCCGACCAGCCGACCGGGATTCGCACCCGGCTCTACCGCGGCGGGATCCTGGAGCTGGACGCCTTCCCGGTGGCCGACGTCTCGGAGCACCTGCAGCACGAGGACGCCGTGGTGTGGATCGACCTGATCGATCCGGATCGGTTCGCCCTCGACGTCGTCGCCGAGGAGCTGTCGCTGCACGCCCTGGCCCTCGAGGACGCGCTCACCCGTCACGAGCGGCCCAAGGTGCACCGCTACCGCGAGCACCTGTTCGTCAGCGCCGTGCACGTTCGGCTGGTGGACACCTCGGGCGAGCTGACGCTGACGGAGGTGTCGGCGTTCGTCACCCCCCGGGCACTGGTCACGGTGCACGCGCCGGGATTCCCGATCGAGGACGTCATCGCCGGCTGGGACAGTTCCGCCGACCTGGTCGAGCACGGCGTCGCCTACCTGCTGCACGGACTGCTGGACGTCGTGGTGGACAGTCACTTCGATGCCGTCCGTGCCCTCGACGAGGAGCTGGACGGCCTGGAGGATCTGCTGTTCGCCGACAGCCCGCCGCCGAACCTGGTGCAGCGCCGGACGTTCGAGTTGCGCAAGTCGGTGGTCCTGCTGCGACGCGTGGTGTTGCCGATGCGCGAGGTGGTCAACACGTTGTTGCGCCGCGATCTGGGCATCGTCCCGGGACCGCTGGTGCCCTACTACCAGGACGTGTACGACCACGTGCTGCGGGCGACCGAGTGGACGGAGTCACTGCGCGACCTGGTCTCGACCGTGCTCGAGACCCACCTGACCATCCAGGGCAACCGGCTGAACTCGGTGATGAAGAAGGTCACCGGCTGGGCGGCCATCATCGCGGTCCCGACGGCGGTGACCGGCTTCTACGGCCAGAACGTCCCCTACCCGGGATTCGGTCACGCCCTCGGCTTCTGGACCTCGACGATCGCGATCGTGACCCTGTCCGCCCTGCTCTACGGCGTGTTCCGCTACCGCGACTGGATCTGAGCGCCGTGGCACCGCCGTCGTCCGGGGCTCGCGGGGTGAGCCCCGGACGAAGACGGTCGGCTCAGCTCTCGGCGGCCTGAGCCAGTGCGGCGAGAGCGGCGTTCCAGCGGGTTGTCAGGGCGTCGACGTCGCTGACCGCGCTCAGGTGGTCCTGGCGCAGGTCGAGCCGGGTGGCGTCACCGTCGGTGCGCAGATCGATCTCGACGATCGAGGGCGGGCTGTCAGGAGTCTCGTGCCAGGACACCCGCAGCTGTTCCAGGGGGTGGTAGCTGCGCAGCACTCCGCTGACACCATCGGAGCAGTGGTACGGCTCGCCCTTGCCACCCAGGCGAGCACCCTCGCCCAGCAGAGCCTCCGCACCGGCGGGACTGACCAGCACCTCCCAGACGTGGGTCAACGGAGCCGACACGGCCCGGCTGACCTCGACCACGGGAGGCGCGCCGAGCTTCCCGGTGGCCTGCTCCTCCGACTCACTGACGCTTGCCGACATGGTGCCCTCCTCGTTCCGCGACAACCGGCCCCGGTTGCGGAACCGGTGCTCCCATCAGACTCCTCGCAGCGCCTCCCCACAAGTCCCCCGTTGGCCGGATCACACTGCTGCGGATGCCGGATCACACGGCCGCCGGATCACCCTGGTGCCGGGGTCAACTCGGCTTGCCGCTGCAGGCGACGCCGTCGCCGTTCTTGTCCAGGCCGTCGCGATACCCCGGCTGGCCGCGCAGCAACGGCTCCACCCCGGCTGCGGCCACCTCGGCGCAGTTCTTGTAGAACACCTGGACCGAGCCGGACGGCGACGGCTCCCCTGTCGGCCGAGCGGTCGGTGTGGGCTTCGCCGACGGTGAGGTGGGCGATGGCGCCGAACGGGAGGCCGTCGGCGCCGTCGTCCGGGACGTCGACCTCGACCCGGTCACGCCGGGCGCGGGCCGGTCCGCCGGCGCCCCGGGGCTCCGGCCCGGCGCCGACGTCACGGAGCTCGCAGGCTGCCGGGAGGGCGGGGCTGCCACGGTCGAGGACGTGGGCAGTGCCTCGACCGGGACCAACTGCGCGGCGCCATCGAACCGATGCGACAGCACCAGTGCGGTCGCCGAGACCACGAGGGCGAACCCGGCGACGATCAGTCCGGCCTGCTCGGCGGCGGTCAGGTGAGCGCGCAGTGCCCGCAGGGGGCGCATTCCGCGGCGCGGGTGCATGAGCAGTGAGCCTTTCTCGATCCGGAGACTGCGTCGTGGTGCGGGTGGCTGCCTGGCGGTGCGGACGTCCGCCGCCTCGGGGGCGGGCCGATCGAGTGAGTTGCCCACTGCACCCGTTCGCCACCCTCGACGCCGCAGCGTGAGCGGCGCCACGTCGGCATCACCCGGACGCCGCGCGCCCGAGCAGGCCACGGGGCCGACCGGGTCCGGGCCTGGACCGGTCGTGACCTCAGACGGTACTGGGCTCGTCCGTACGGGTGCTCGGTTTCGAAACAGGTGCGTTCAAGGAGCGCGCCCGCCGATGCCGAGTGACTTGGGCAAGCGACACGTCACGGAGGACCCCAGTGCGCCTGCCCCACCTGCCGTCGAATCATCCGCTGACCACCCGTTCACTGATCGCGACCGTCGTCCTCGCCGTCACGGCGAGCGTGGCCGGTCTGTCCGCCCCGGCCGAGGCGGCGACCACCTCCTCCTCGACCGTCGACGGAACCGTCGACGTGGTGGTCGTGGACCGCCACACCGCGGCGGCCGACGCGGCGAGCGGGCGGAAGATCGTCCTCGACGGGGCCGCGCCCACCCTGCAGACCACGACGATGGTCTCCACCGGCGGGCGCACCTACAGCGTTCCGGCGGCGTTGAGCAACGGGCTGCGGCCCGGCCAGCGGGTCAAGGTCACGCTGCGCACCACGCGGCTGCGGTACGCCACCGGTGGCGCGGCGAGCACCACCGCCGCGGTCACCGCGGTGGCACCCGCCTCGACGATTCGCGCCGCGGCCGCCGGGACGACGCTGCGCGCCGCTGCGGGTGCCCACACACTGACGGTGCTGCCGGTCTACTGGAGCAGTCCGGACGGTCAGACCCAGGCCTCGCTGACCACCCTGGCCCAGCGCACCGCCGAGTACTGGAGCTCGCAGTCCCAGGGCGCCGTGGCGATCACGCCCACGGTGCGAGACTGGGTCAAGATCACCGATCCGGGTAGCTGCGACTCCGGGGCGATCTTCGACCGAGCCCTGGCTGCCCATCACGTCGCCGCGCCGACCTCGTTGACCGATCACGTGCTGATCTACTTCCCGTTCCGCTCCGACTGTGGCGGATGGGCCGGTCTCGGCTCGGTCTCCGGGTCGCGGATCTGGGTCAACGGCTACCCGCTGATCGATGTCACGGCGCACGAGTTCGGGCACAACCTGGGCCTGGGCCACGCCAACCGCGCCACCTGCACCTCTGGTGGTGCTCGCGTCTCGCTGTCGAGTTCGTGCACCGTGGACAGCTACCAGGACTCGGCCGACGTCATGGGCTACGCCACCTATGCGGCGAGCGGATCGCTGAACACCGCGCTGGCCGACCAGATCGGGTTGGCGCAGACGGTGACCGCGTCGGCGTCGTCGCCGGCCGAGGTCGAGTTGGCTCCGCTCACCAGGGTCGGGAGCCTGCGGGCGGTCAAGGTGGACGTCGGCACCGGGTGGGTCTACGTGGACTTCCGCCCGGCGCAGGCCCCCGACACCCGCAGGCCCGAGTGGGCCGGCGTCCAGCTGCACTACCTCCCCAACGGCAGCTACCCGCAGTCGCAACTGCTCGATCTGCAGCCCTGGCAATCCGCGGCGTTCACCTCGACGGCGATGCCGGCCTACTCGGTCTGGCGGGTCCCGGGTACCAGCGTCGCGATCTCGGTGGGCGTGGTGGGTTCGACGGCCAGGGTCAGGGTCGCCTCGACCGCCTCGGACACCAGCGCACCGACGGTGCCGAGCGTCCAGGTCACCCGTACGTCGAGCGCTGCGGCGACGGCCGTCTGGACGGCGTCGACGGACGCCGGGACCGGCCTGGCCGGGTATCGGGTGAACGTCGACGGCAAGCTGGCGGCCTTCGCCGGCCCCACCGCCACGTCGGCCCAGGTGAGCGTGCCCTCGACCACGACGACCGTGCGCGTGGACGCCGTGGATGCGGCCGGCAACGTGGCCACGGGTGCGGCCATCCCGCTGGCGGGTGGCTCGGGCAGCTCGGGCAGCTCGGGCGGTGCGGGCGGTGACACCGGTGGCTCCCAGCCTCCGGGCGCCCCGGTGATCACGGCGCCGACCGCCGGCAGCGCCGTGGCGACGCGGAACGTGGCCTTCGCGTGGTCGCCGTCCGCGACCGGATCGGTGCCGGTCGCCTTCCGGCTGTATGCGAACGGCACACCGTTCACCGGGTTGATCCCGGCCGGCGTCCGCACGGCCACCGTCGTGCTCCCGGCAGCGGCCACCACCACGCTGGGGGTCGTGGCGGTCGACGCCGCCGGCCGGAGCAGCTCCCTGGCCGAGGCGAAGGTCACCGTCGACACCGTGGCCCCTGCGGTGCCCCGCACCGTCAAGCTCCTACCCGGTGCCAGCCGGCTCACCTGGGCCGCGCCCACCGACACCGGCACCGCGCTGCACTACGAGGTCACGATCGACGCCGGGCCGGCCGTGACGACCACCGAGACCCGCAGCGCCGAGGCCCCCGCCGGCAAGCACGTGTGGACCGTGCGCACCGTCGACGCCGCCGGTAACCGATCGGCCGCCGTCAAGGTGTCCGGCACCGTCGATGCCACCGCTCCGGGAGCGCCCGGCATGCTGAGCATGACCGTGGCCGGGCAGCAGCCGGTGATCAGCCCCAAGCGGGCCGTGGTGATCAGCTGGCAGGCCGCCGAGGAGCCGGACACCTGGATCGCCACCTACCGCCTGCAGATCAGTTCCGAATCCCTGGCCGCCCCGGTGGTCAGGTCGGTGTCGGGCAATGCCCTGCAGGCGGCGGTGAGCCTGCCCGAGGGCACCTCCACCGTCACCGTGACCGCGATCAACGCCGGCGGCATCGCGGGTGAGCCGGCGTCGGCGACGATGCGGGTCGACACCTCCAAGCCGTCGGCACCGGTGATCACGACTCCGGCCCGCCAGCCGGCCGGGGCCGTCACCCCGGTGTCCTGGAGTGCGGCCACCGACGAGCAGTCGGGCATCCTGCGCTACGACATCGCCGTGGCGGGCAAGGTGCTGGCGAGCGTGTCGTCCTCGACCACCACGACGACCCTGCCCGCCGGGACCTTCGTGGCGGGCAGGACGGCACGCGTCACGGTGAGGGCGATCAACGGGGCAGGGATCGCGAACGCCGCTGCATCTCCCGCGATCACTGTGTACGCAGGGTGACGCTTCGCAGGTGAATTGGGCACCGATGGGACCTTCGGTCCTGGAGAGTTAACACATCTGACACCTAGCGTCGTCGTGTGACGTGATCGTCCCCCGACGCGCGGAGGTGAGCCGTGACGGACAGCCATTCCCGGATCCCCCCGCTGCTCGATGCACGTGTGCTCCAGATGGAACCCCTGACCCAGTGGTGGCACCACGAGGACGTGGTGTGTGTCGCGTTGCGGTCGGTGAGCAGGATGCCGGTGGTGACCGTCGCGGGTGCCTTCGACGCCCGCGCGTGGCCGGTGTGTCGGCGCGCACTGGAGGCGGCCCTGCGCTCGCGCCCGCGATGCGTGCTGGTCGACCTGGCCGCGGTGACGTCGGTCGACGACCACGGAGCCGGGCTGCTGGAGGCCATGCGACGAGCGGCCCTGTGGCACGGCTCGCGGTTCTGGCTGGCCGCCGTCCCCGACGAGCTGCAAGCTCAACTCGACCTCACCGGTCTGTCCTGCGAGTTCCCGATCTCACGCAACGCCACTCGGGCGATCGAGGAGATCCGTCGCACCCGCCTCGAGTCGGTGCCGCGGCGTCAGTCCCCGCCCGATACTCGGACGGCGTGAGTGACTGTCACCGTCTTCATCCTCGACGATCACGAACTGGTGCGTCGTGGCCTGCGTGAGATCCTGACCGAGGCCGGCGGGATCGAGATCGTCGGCGAGTCCGGTCTGGCCCGTGAGGCCGCCCGCCGCATCCCTGCCCTGCGCCCCGACGTGGCGTTGCTCGATGCCCGCCTCCCCGATGGCTCCGGCATCGAGGTGTGTCGCGAGATCCGTTCCCGGGATCCCTCGATCCACGCGATCATCCTCACCAGCTACGACGACAACGAGGCCCTCACGGCCTCGGTGCTCGCCGGTGCCTCGGGGTACATCCTCAAACAGATCCATGGCCCGGATCTGGCCGAGGCGGTACGTCGAGTGGCGGCCGGGGAGTCTCTCATGGACCGGACGACCGCGTTCCAGATCCCTGCGCGTGCCACCGAGTCGAATCGACGGAACAATCACCCGATGACCGAGTTGACCCCGCAGGAGGAGCGGGTGCTCGATCTGATCGTCGAGGGGCTGACCAATCGCCAGATCGGTCAACGGCTGAACATCGCCGAGAAGACGGTCAAGAACCACGTGACGTCCCTGATGGCCAAGCTGCACGTGGAGCGTCGTACCCAGGCGGCGGTCTACGGCGCCCGCATCCGCGGCTTCGGCCGCCGGTGGTCGTGATCCGCACGTGATCCGGTGTCCAGCTCGTCCCGGGAGCGGGTGAAGCCAGCATGAACGCCTCCGACCTCGGCCGAGGGGCGTTCCGCACTGCCTTCGACCACGCCCCGGTGGGCATGGCCCTGGTGACCCGCGGCGGTCATCGCATCGTCCGGGTGAACCGGGCGCTCGGTGATCTGTTGGGTGTCGAGCCGGACGCCATGATCGGGCGATCGGTGAACGACTACCGAGAGCGCCGCGCCGGCCGAGAAGTCGACAGCTGGCGCGGTGCCGACGAGGTGCCCGGGTTCACCGGCGAGCGGCCCTGCCGTCGTGCGGACGGCTCCACGGTGTGGCTCGAGGTGCACACGTCGGTGCTGCCCGACCGCGACGACGGCGGTGAACCCCTCTGCCTGGTGCACCTGGTCGACATCAGCCGGCGACGGGCTGCCGAGGCCGACCGCGAACGCCGACAGGCGTGGGCGAGCGCCCTCGGGGAGATCCGGCTCGCCGTCCTGCTCGGGGCCCATCCCTCACGCTCGCTGTCGCTGGTGTGCCGACGAGCCCGGATGCTGCTCGGCGCCAGCGATGCGGTGGTGATGGTGCCCTCACCCGACGGTCGAAGTGTCACCGTGCGAGCCGCCGACGGTCACGATGCCCAGCCCCTGGTCGACACCCAGGTCCCCCTCGACCGCACCCTGGCGTCCCGGGTGTTGCCGGTGGGGCGGGCGGTGGTGACCGCCTCCGACGGTGAGCCGCACGCGGTGATCGACGGCATCCTGCCCGCCGAGGGGCGAGCCGAGGTGCTGGCGCTGCCGCTGCGCACCCCGGATGTGGTGATCGGGGTGCTCGGGATGGTCCGGCCGACCGGGCACCCGTTCAGCCGCAACGACATCGACGTGGCGCGCAGTTTCGCCGATCAGGCTGCCGCGGCGCTGCACATCGGCGAGTTGCGGGCCGACCGGGAACGCCTGCGGGTGCTGGAGGATCGTGAACGCATCGCCCGGGACCTGCACGACAGCGTCATCCAGGACCTGTTCGCCGCCGGCATGGCGCTGGATTCCATCCAGCACCTGATCAGCGCGCCGCTGGCCACCGCGCGGGTGGCCGCCACCGTCGATCAGCTCGACGCCACCATCAAGCAGATCCGCACGACGATCTTCGACCTCGAGACGGGTGACCCCGATCGGGGAGTCGACCTGCTGCGCCGTGTGGTGGACGCCCGCGCCGATCAGCTGGGTTTCAACCCGGTGCTCGACGTGGACGGTGATCTCGAGGACGCCCCACCGGCGGTGGTCGATCACGTGCTCGGGGTGGTCAGCGAGAGCCTGTCCAACATCGTGCGGCACGCCGATGCGACCAAGGCCGTGGTGCGGCTGCGGGTGAGCCAGGCCGGGGCCGTCACGTTGGCGGTCACCGACGACGGCACCGGGTTCGACCTCGACGGGGTTCGGCCCGGCAACGGACTGGCGAACATGCAGCGGCGGGCCGAGTTGCTCGGTGCCGAACTGAAGATCCGCTCGACGGCGGGCAGCGGCACTCGATTGGTGCTGCGGGTACCGCCGACCGACCGGGGTGAGGCCCTGGCCGGCTTCCCGGTGCTCTGAGGGCCGGCGGCTCGACGTGCGCCGAGGGCCGGCTGCTCGCCCGAGCTCACAGCAGGTCCACAGGCTCGCGACAACCTGCTCGTAGTCGGCCGGACGATGGTGGGGTTTGTCGCCGAGGGACGGCGGCAACCGAGTACAGGAGCACCCCGCCATGACTCACCAGCCGCTCCCCCACGAACGGCCCGACGCCCACCTCCCCGGGGCCTTCGCCGTGCCCCCGGCGCAGGTCACCTCCCGGCAGGCCCGCCGCGACGCCGCTCGTCGCGGGGTTCGACTGGCCACGGTCGGCCTGGGAGCTGCGGCGCTGTTCGGCACCGGAGCCGTGGTGGCCGTGGTCGCGTCCGGCCACGACACGGCTGAGGCGGCCACCGACAGCGCGAACAGCAGCCAGTCGAGCACCCGGTCGAGCACCGACGAGAACAGCGAGAACTGGGCCAGCTCCCAGAGCTCCGACGACTCCGACGACTCCGACCAGGGCGACACCTCCTCGCGCAGCACCACGTCCAGCCGCACCACGGTCAAGGCACCGGCGGCTGCCCCGCAGGCTCCTGCCGCTGCCGCACAGGCGCCTGCCGCGGCCACTCACACGTCGTGAGTGCGCTGACGGTCGACTCGACCCGGACGCCGGGGTCGAGGATGTCCACCGAGCCCGTCCTGCCGTCGGCCGGCTGGCGGGCACTCGGCGTCCAGGTGCGTCTCGTGGTCACCGAGGCCGAGGCACTGGCTCCGGCCCGAGCCGAGCTCACCGCCCGGCTCGAGCAGCTGGACGTCGCCTGCAGCCGATTTCGCGACGACTCCGAGGTGGTACGCCTCGACGGGGCCGATGGCCAGCCCACGCGGGTGAGTCCACTGCTCGCCGACGCGGTGGCGGTGGCGCTGGACGGCGCCCGGCGCACCAGCGGGGCACTCGATCCCACGATGGGGCACCGGCTGTCCGCGCTGGGTTACGACCGCACGTTCTCGCAGGTCGCGGCCACCGACGGGTCGACCCCGGGCGCCGCGCCGCAGCCCCCGATGACGATCGGGGTGTCCGCGCCGGTGAGCTGGCGTGACGTGCGGCTCGACCGCCATCGCGGGCTGCTGCAGGTACCGACCGGGGTTCGCCTCGACCTCGGTGCCACGGCCAAGGCCTGGGCCGCCGACCAGGCCGCCGCTGTGCTGGCGGCTCGACACGGCTGCGGCGTGCTGGTCAGCCTCGGCGGCGACGTGGCGATGGCCGGGACACCGCCCGAGGGTGGCTGGCCCATCGCCGTTCAGCAGACCCAGGACGACGAGCCCGACCAGGTGATCGTCCTGACCGGCGGCGGCCTGGCGACCTCGGGCACCGCGGCCCGGCGATGGATTCGCGACGGCGAGCTGCTGCACCACGTTCTGGATCCGCGCACCGGGATGCCGGCCCGCACCCCGTGGCGTGCCGTGACGGTCGCGGCGGCGTCCTGCCTCGAGGCGAATCTCGCCAGCACCACCACGATCGTGCGGGGTGCTGCCGGGCTGACCTGGCTGCGCGCCCGGGACCTTCCCGCGCGGCTGGTCGGTGAGGACGGCTCGGTGGTTCGGCTGCGCGGCTGGCCCTGATCCTGGCCTCGGCGATCGGGACTCGGTGATCGTGGCCTCGGCCTCCCCGAGCGCGGCAGCGGCCCACCGCTCACTCGGGCATCGTGGGATCCGTCGCCAGCAGCCGCGCCGTCGCCACCAGCCGGTGCAGCAGGCCGCGCTCCTCGAACGGCAGGAAGATCCCCAGCGGGCGGGGCTGGTGCACGAGAACTCCGAGCCGGCCACCTTCCCGCTCTCGCACGGCCCCCGTGGACAGGTGCAGCTGCCAGGCGCGCGAGCCCCCTCGGACCACCAGGTGCGGCCCCTCGATCACGGCTGCCGGGATCGCGTCCCGGGCCAGCAGCCGCTCGACCACCAGCCGGCGGAGCCATCCCGGCGCATCCAGCGGCGCCTCGGGGTCGTCCGGCCTCGTCCGGCTGCCGGCCGCCACCAGGGCAACCAGGTCGCGCATCACCTCGCTGAAGGCGATCGGCGGCACCTCGCACCGGTCCACGCGTCGCCATTCGGTCCGATCCTGCCGACGCCAGCTCAGCGAGCCCAACCGGAGGAACGGTCGGGGCTCGCCCTCGGCCTCGACCTGCACCAGGTCTGCCCGCAGCTCGGCCCGCAGTCCTCCGGCAGACGGGCTGCCGGCCGCGTTCGACCAGGTGGCCGTGATCCCGTCCCCCGCCCGGCTCACCTGCCATCCCCGATGGCGCAACAGGGCCAGGGCGCGGGGCAGGCTCAGCCATCGATCGGCCGCTTCCCCGATCGGATCGCCGCCGAGCCGACTCGCCGAGGCGCGATATGCGTCGCGCCAGATCTGCGGGAAGGACTGGTAGCGCTCCTCGTCCCAGGTCAGCCGCCGCCAGCGATCGAGCTCGGCGGCCTCGACCCGCGCCGGGTGCCAGAACCGCAGCTGGTCTCGCCCCGACACGGCGACCCAGGCGCCGTCCGGATCGCGCAGCCCCCACCCACCCCGCCGCTGCTCGGGCAACCCGCTGATCCACGGGGCATCCTCGCCGCACCGGAGCTGCCAGAGCAGGGTTCGGGCGTGCAGGCCCACCAGCGGGTGCGCCAGATGGTGCCTGGACCAGGTCGTGCCGGTGATCATCGGATCATCGGCGAGCAGGCGTTCGAGCCGCCGTTGCTGGGCAGCCGCGATCGTCTTGGCCTGTTGCGCCGTCCGGGTCAGCCGGGCCAACTCGGCGGCGTGCTCGCGGGCCACCGTGTCGGGCACTCGCTCCACCAGTCCGCCCGACGGCAGCCACCAGCTCACCGCGAGCCGGGCACCGTGCGCGTCCCCGGTGAGCTGCAGCCGTGCGTGGTACTCACCCACCGGCAGCTGCGCGCGGCCCTCGGCATCCAGACCCAGATCGGGCACCGCGCCGTCCGGCAGGTCGGTCGGCCAGCCGCCGGCCGGCCCGCCCGGCTCGCGGCCGGCGGGCACGTCGAGGGCGCCGTCGATCAGGGCGCGCAGTTCACGGTTGGCCACCGCGTGGCGTACCCGCAGCAGGTGGGACGCCAGCGCCGCCGAAGGCGTTGCCCCGCCAGCGGTTCGGGCTGCGGTCACGTGGGTGAGCGCGGCACGGGCCACGGGTGCGCAGCGTGCCGCACCGCTGCCTTGTGGCCCGGCACCGCAGCTGATGCTCACCGCGGCGAGCACCACGAGCGCCGCCTCCGCGCGAGCCGGGTCGCCGCCGCGCAGGTCGCCGGCGACATCCTGGACGGCGTCGAGCAACGCCGGGATCAGCCGCCGATCCACCAGGTGCCGCGCGTCGGAGGCCGGCTGGTGACGGCCCAGCTGATCGAGCAGCAGACGGTGGACGCCGCGCGGGTCGCCGTCCACGAACCATCGGTCGCCGTAGGTATCGCGCAACGCTTGCAGTGCCCGTGCCCCGAACGCATCGCCCAGGAACGGCTCCTCGGGTGAGGCCGCACGGTGTCTCGCCCCGCCCTCGGTGGTCAGCTCCCCCATCGATCGCCTCCCCGCGCGATCCGGATCAGTCGAGCCGAGACAACCACACACCACCGACAATGCGCCCCGCGGCCTCCGGCAGCGCTCCCGGTCCGCGTGCCCCGACGACGACGCGGCTCAGACCGGACCGAGACCCGCGAGCACGTCACGCAGCTGACCGGCGGTCGGCACCCGACCCGACACCACGACCTGCTCGTCGACCACGAGCGCCGGCGTGCGCATGACGCCGTATCCCGCGATCTCGCCGAGGTCGGTGACGTGTTCGATCTGTGCCGCCGCGCCGAGCTCGGCCAGCGCTGTGCGGGTGCGGGCCTCGAGTTGCTCGCAGTTCGCACAACCGGAGCCGAGCACCTTGATGATCATGGCGTTTCCTCTCGTGTCGATGATTCCGCAGTCTCACCCGAGCAGTGCGTTGAACAGGTAGCCGACGGCAACGATGCCGGTGGCGACGACTCCGACGAACATCGCCAGCAGCGGCGGCCGGAGCACCCGGCGCAGCAGGATGAGCTCCGGCGCGGAGAGCGCGACGACACTCATCATGAACGCGAGCAGCGTGCCCATCGGCACCCCCTTGTCATGCAGGGTCTCGACCAACGGCATGACGCCTGCGGCGTTGGAGTAGAGCGGGACCCCGATCCCGACCGCCACCAGGACGGCGAACGGGTTGTCGGCGCCGGCGAAGCGCGTGAATACGTCCTCGGGTGCCCAACCGTGGATCACCGCGCCCAGGCCGATCCCGATGAGCAGGTAGGGCCAGATGCGGGCCAGGATGGACCGCACCTCCTCGACCGCGATCTGGACCCGGTCGGACAGACTCAGGCCGATCGCCGGATCGATCACCGCCCCGCGCAGCCGGGTCTCGAACACGAACGGCTCGACCCACCGCTGCACTCCGAGTCGACCCAGCACCCAGCCGGCGGCGATCGCCACGACCAGACCGGCCGCCACGTAGAGCAGGGTGATCCGCACGCCGAACATGGTCAGCAGCAGGCCGATCGCGACCTCGTTGACCAGCGGCGAAGCGATCAGGAACGACAGTGTGACCCCGATCGGCACGCCCGCGGCCACGAACCCGATGAAGGCGGGAACCGCCGAGCAGGAGCAGAACGGTGTCGCCACCCCGAGCCCGGCCGCCATCACGTTGCCCACCCCTTCCCGCCGTCCGCCGAGCAGGGTTCGGGTGCGCTCGACCGAGAGGTAGGAGCGAGCAAAGGTCACGGCAAAGATGATCACCGTCAACAACAGCGCGATCTTGACGGTGTCGTAGCAGAAGAACCGGATGCTCTCACCGAGCCGCCCCGAGGGGTCGAGTCCGAGTGCATCGAACAGCACGGCGTCCCAGAGCAGGGGGTTGAGTCGATACGCGCCGGCCCAAACGAGCCCGGCACCCGCCAGGGTCAGCCCCAGCCGCCGCCGGGTCAGGTTCGGCGAGTCCAGGTGGAGCAACTCGACGGCACTCACCAGTGGTGCCCGCGCTCGGCCGACGCCCCCGGGAGTGCACCGCGCAAGCGGTCCAGCGCGTCTGGGGCGAGGGTGTAGTCGATCCAGCGGCCCCGGCGCGCCGCCGTGATCAGGCCCGCCTCGCGCAACACCTTCAGGTGATACGAGAGCAGGTTCGCGGCGATCGGCACCTGCGTCTGCAACGCGCACACGCACGTCGTCCCCGCCGTCAGGGCCTGAACGAGCGCATAGCGACTCGGATCGGCGATCGCTGCCAGCACCGCGACGGCCTGCTGGTCCACCATGACCGGGCCGACGTCGATCGACCCGGCCGTCGGAAATGATTCAACCGTGGTTGATTCGAACACGATCGAAACATACGCGCCGGCCGGGTCCACGAGTCATGACGAACGGCCCGAGGCGGGGAGCCGAGCGATCAGGGTGCGGCGGTCAGCACACGATCCGGGGCATCGGCCCACGCGGCCAGGTAGCGTTCGGCGTCCAGCGCGGCGACACACCCCGACCCGGCGGCCGTGATGGCCTGCATGTAGTCGTGATCAACCACGTCCCCGCAGGCGAACACCCCCGGAAGACTGGTGCGCGACGATCGGCCGTCCACCGCGATGAAGCCGGCGGCATCGAGCGCCACCTGATCGCGGACGAGGTCGACCCGTGGGTCGTGACCGATCGCCACGAAGATCCCGGTGACGTCCAGGGTGCGTTGCTGACCGGTGAGGACGTCGCGCAGGACGACGCCGCTCACCTTCTGCTCACCCAGGATGTCCACCACCTCGCTGTTCCAGGCGAAGCTGATCTTCGGATCGTCGACGGCGCGCTGTTGCATGATCTTGCTGGCGCGCAGCTGGTCACGCCGGTGCACCAGGGTCACGCTGCGCGCGAAGCGGCTCAGGAACGTCGCCTCCTCGACAGCCGAGTCGCCGCCCCCGACCACCACGATGTCCTGGCCGCGGAAGAAGAACCCGTCGCACGTGGCGCACCAGGACACACCGTGACCCGACAGCCGCTTCTCGTTCGCCAGACCCAGCTCGCGATACGCCGAACCGGTCGCCAGGATCACGGTCCGGGCGTGGTGCACCGTGCGGTTGCCCCACTGTGCGTCGCCGGTGACCACCTGCTTCACCGCGCCACGCAGATCGACCTCGACCACGTCGTCCACGACGAGTTCGGCCCCGAACCGCTCGGCCTGAGTCCGCATGTGCTCCATCAGGTCAGGCCCGAGGATGCCCTGCGGGAAGCCGGGGAAGTTCTCGACCTCCGTGGTGTTCATCAGGGCACCACCAGCGGTCACCGAGCCGGTGAACACCAGCGGGCGCAGATCGGCCCGGGCGGCGTACAGCGCCGCGGTGTACCCGGCGGGCCCCGACCCGATGATGATGACGTCTCGGACGACGCTCGCGTCCTTGCCGTCCGGTGGAAGCTGGTCGGTCATGCCGATGCCTCTTCGGGCAACAGTTCGGCGATCAGGTCCTCGACCTTGGCCTTGATGGCATCACGGATCGGCCGAACCGCCTCCAGGCCCTGGCCGGCCGGGTCGTCCAGCGGCCAGTCGAGGTAGCGGGTACCCGGGTAGAACGGGCAGGTGTCGCCGCACCCCATGGTGATGACGACATCGCTGACCTCGACGGCCTCACCGGTGAGCACCTTGGGGGTGGCGCTGGTGATGTCGATGCCGACCTCCTTCATGGCCTCGACGGCGGCCGGGTTGACGTGCTCGGCCGGGGCGGTGCCGGCGGAGCGCACCTCGATGCGACCGCCGGCGAGGTGGGTCAACCAGCCCGCGGCCATCTGCGAGCGACCGGCGTTGTGGATGCAGACGAACAGCACGGACGGCGTGCCGGTGGGCGACTTGAACGACGACATGGCGGGGGTCCTTTCGGCGGGGACGGTCTGGAGCGGAAGGGTTGGACCAGAACGGGTTCAGTCGTCCTGGCGGTAGTCGAGGTGGGCGACCACGACGTCGTCCGCGGCCTGCCCGACGTCCGGGTACAGGCCTCGGACCAGGGCCGCGCCGGTCAGGCAGCCCACCACCTGGGCCGCGATGAACGCCGGCACCGAGGCCGGGGCGATGCCGGCGAAGGTGTCGGAGAAGATGCGGCCGATGGTGACGGCCGGGTTGGCGAACGAGGTCGAGGCGGTGAACCAGTACGCGGCGCCGATGTAGGCGCCCACGGCCGCCGCGGACAGCGGCGACCGTCCGGTCCGGGCGAGCGCGAAGATGATGCCGATCAGCCCGGCGGTGGCGACCACCTCGGACAGCAGCACGCCGCCGGTGACCCGGTGATGGGTCGAGATCTGCACGGCGGCAAGGGAATACATCAGGTTGGCGAGCACGGCCCCGGCGATCGCCCCGACCGTCTGGGCCACGGCGTACGCGGCGACGTCCCGCAACGGCAGGCCGTGCCCGGAGCGGTGCCCCAGCAGCCAGTCGACGAACGAGACCACCGGGTTGAAGTGGGCGCCCGAGACCGGGCCGAACTGCAGGATCAGCACGGTCAGCCCGAGCAGGGTCGCCAGAGAGTTGTACAGCAGCTGCAGCCCGACGTCGTCGGGCGACAACGTGGTGGCCATGATGCCCGAGCCGACCACCACCGTGACCAGCAGCGCCGTCCCCACGGCCTCGGCGAGCAGGCGACGTGCCAACGGCGGCAGCGGATCGCCCGCAGCGGGGACGGCGGGGGCCAGGCCGTGATCGGGGTGATCGGGGCGTCCGGCGTGGTCGCCGGACAGCTTGACGTCACTCATGCATCCAGCATACTTGAGTCAATAGTTGTTGAGGCAATATCCGAGGCCGCCGGGTTTCGGTGAGACGGTCGTGGAGGTGAGTCACATGCCGGATCGGAACACCCCCGGGCCTGCGCCGGCACTCGCCGTCCGGGCTCGCCGCTACGCCGCGCTCGGCGAACCGGTACGGCTGCAGATCATCGACCACCTGAGCTACGGCGACGCCTCACCGGGCGAGCTCGGCGGGGTGACCGGTCTGGCGACCAACCTGCTGGCCTTTCACCTGAGCACCCTCGAGGAGGCCGGGCTGATCCGCCGGGTGCGCTCCGAGGGCGACGGCCGGCGCAGCTATGTGCAACTGCGCTGGGACGACGAGACCGTCGCCGCCGTGGTCGGCGCGGCGTCGAATCCCCTTGCCGGACAACCCGTTCCCCGCGTGGTCTTCGTGTGCACCCACAACTCGGCCCGCTCACAGCTCGCGGCCGCGAGCTGGGCCACGATGAGCCGGGTCCCGGTGGCGAGCGCCGGCACCCATCCCGCCGAGCAGGTTCACCCCAAGGCGCTGGACGTCGCGCGCCGCCACGGGCTGCGCGTGGTCCGGCCGGGCACCCATCAGGTCGAACAGACCCTGCGGCCCGGCGACCTGGTGGTGGCCGTCTGCGACAACGCCCACGAGGAACTCACCGCCACTCCCCCGGACCTGACGCTGACCACACCCACCGGGGCGGTGGGACGAGGATGGCTGCACTGGGCGATCCCCGACCCGGTCGCCGAGGGCAGCGACGCGGCCTTCGAGACCGCCTACGCCGACATCAGCCACCGCGTGGCCCGCCTGGCTCGAGCCCTGGCCACAGCCTGAACCCCTCCTCGGTGACGTGGCGACGTCATCGTCACCCGGCGTCGTACGGCGGCCGCCCGTGGTGCTCTCACCGGCTGGAACGCGGCTCCGTCCCCGAGACGGCGAGACGTTCCACCTCGGCCAGGGCCAGCGCCAGCGGGATCCGCTCCTGTTCGATGCGGCGCACGCCCGGCCAGGCGGGGTCGGTGAGCGAGTCGTACAGTCGCCGCTCGTCGTCCGTCAGGTGCGGCACCGGATGGCGCGCGTCCGCCTCGAGCGGGCGGCCGTGGGGATCGACGGTGGCCCCGAAGCGTTCCCAGCGTTGATAGGCGGCCGGATCCATGAACATCGAGTGCGCGGCGATCCCGGCGGCGCGGAACTCGTTGAGGATCTCGAGGCCGTCGGCGTCCATGTCGCCCCAGTAGATGACCGTCGGCGCCTGGGCCAACCAGTCGACGGCGGCGACCGCGCCCGCGCCCCGTCCGACGCCCTCGACACTGATCGCCCGCGCCCGCGGCGGGAAGTGGATCGCGGTGTCCTTGTTCTCGGAGATGATCACCAACTCGGGGCGGTAGGCCGGTGTCATGGCGTCGCCGATGGTCACCGCGTCGTGCCAGCGCCCGCCCGCAGCCCGATGACCGGGATCGAGGTAGGTGAGATGCACTCGGGGCGGGTGGGGTGGGGCCAGGGCGAGATCATCGCGCCGGGCCAGCCGGCTCACCAGGTGGCGGCGGGTATTGAGCCACTTGGCGTGCAGCCCCTCGATCGGCACCTGCCGCGGCGTCAACCCGGTCGCGTCCTGGGTGGCGAACCACTGACCCGCCCGCATCAACAGCTCGACGTCGACCGGCGCGAAGCCGTCGATGTCCTTGATGGTCTTGGCGAGCAGGCCGTCCGTGACCAGCTCGGGAAAGCGCTCGACGAGCGCCTGCCGGTTGGCCCGGCCGCGGTCGAGCCGGCCCGGCCACGGCCCGCCCACCAGCTGCGCCGCACGGTCGACGTCCGGCACGACCAGGTGGGTGGGCAGGACCTGATCGGTGCCGTGGACCCGGCGGGTCGTCGTGCGCAGCGCGACCCCGTGGCCGGCTGCCCAGGTACGCCAGGTCGCCGCCCAGTCGAGGGTGCCCGCGAAGTCCCGGTGCAACGCCTCGGTCGTCGGGCGGCCGAGTGCGAAGGCGTGGGGCCAGTCCGGATCGACCGGCTCCTGCCGCGCCAGCGTGTGAGCCCAGGTGCGCGCCAGGCGCCGCTCGACCTCTGCGATGACCTGCGCGACGCTGCGGACGACCGGCGCCGACCCGGTCACCGTGCTCACTCCCGCGTGCCCAGCCGACTGACGATCTCGGCGGCGGAGACCTGCAGCACGTAGTCCCGCGCGTCGGTGACCGATGCCACGAACGAGTAGTTGGTGGCGTTGTTCTTGGTCACCATCAGCAGCGCGTCCATGTGCGGCTCGAGCGCCGAGACCTTGTCCGGCGGAGCGCCGACGATGAGCTGGAAACCGAGTCCCTTCCAGGCCCGCACCGCGCGACCGGCGAAGTCGGAGTCGGACTTGATGAACCCCTCGTCGATGAACACCGGGGCGAACCGGGGCCGGGCGCGCAGTTCGTCCCCCAGGCGGAACCGCAGCGCCGCACCCACGATGAAGGCCACCAGCTCCTGGCTCTCGCCTCCGCTCTTGCCACCCAGGGCCGAGTGGGTGCTGAGCACCTGCCCGTCGGGGCCGTACCGCTCCGCGGTCACGAAGACGTGCCGCCGGACGTCGAGCAGCCCGTCCCGGTCGGAGCGCTCGGCGTCCCAGCGAGGATCCTCGCGGCGCCGGATCCGGGCCATGAACGCCTGCAACGCCACGAATCTGGCCTGCAGTTGGTCCTCGGTCAGGTCGCGGGTCGCCCCCGAGGCCAGCTCACGCAGTGCCCGCCGGAAGTCCGCCACGGTCTCGGGCGTCAGCCGCCGCAGCTTGATCCGCAGCCGGTCACCCGTGGCGCCGAACTCCAGCTCGCGCAGGATGTCGTTGATCGGCTCGAGCCGCTCCTCGATCTCCTGGACGCAGGACTCCATCTGACCCGACAACGGCACCAGGTCCTCACCGGACCACTTCATCAACTTCTGCCGCCAGGCCTCCTTGCGTTCGTGCAGGCCGGTGGCGACGATCCGCTCCAGGATCGCGGCGTAGTCGGGGTAGGACGCGGTGGTGTGACCGAGGTTCGGGTCCGGGAACCGTTTGAGGTAGGCGTTGAAGATCGCCTCGAGGTCGGCCGCAGCCGTCGCAGCGGCACTCTCGGCCTCGGTGACGGCGACGCTCAACGTGCGGTGCAGCCGGGCCAGATTGTTGGTGAACTCGGTCAGGTCGTCCGGATCGCCGGGGCCGACGGCGGCCGCGAAGTAGCCGTCGAGGGCCGCCGACTGCTCGGGGGTGAGCACCACGTGGACGTCGGCCTCGAGCCGGTCGATCTCGTTGTGGGTGGCGTCCTGCCGGTCGACCAGCTCGGCCCAGCGCCGGTTCAGGTCGTCCTCGCTCTGCCGCAGCCGATACCGCTCCTGCCGGGCCGCATCGAGCTGCTCGCTCAGCTGGTCGATGCGCCGCTGCAGCGCGGACAGCACGTCGTTGGAGGCCAGGATCGCGTCCCGCGTCTGCTCGAGCCGGCTGATCTGGGCCTCGATCGCGGCGACGTCGATCTCGGCCCAGGCGACGGCGGTCACCGCCTCGAAGGCCTTGCGTCGAGCGTCGAGGTCGCGGCGGTCCTCGTCGATCCGAGCCCGGTCGCGGTCGACCTCGACGAGCTGGGCCTCGATCCCGGCCAGCTCCTCCTCGATCTCGGCCAGCACGTCCTGGCTGCTGAACCCGATCACGTTCACGGCCTCGGACCGGCCGTGGCTGCCTCGGCTGCCCTGTCGGGTCTGCCCGGCCAGGCTCACCCGGTACCCGGGGCCGGCCAGGTCGTCAGCGCGTGGCACACACAGCGCGTTGCGCGCCGGTTCGGCGACGTGACGACGCACCCAGGCGGTGAACGGTGAGTCCTTGAACACCAGCTTGCCGGCGACCGTGGTCGGGTCGAGACCCCCGCCCGCGTGGTCGTCCCGGTCGAGCGGAACTCCCTGGAAGACCAACCGTCCCGCCAGGTGCAGCGGGTCGATGGCACGGCTGAACGCGGCGAGGCGGTCGTGCGGCACCAGCAGCATGCGGGCACTGGCCCCCAGGACGGTCTCGATCGCCGTCCGCCACTGCCCCTCCCCCTCGCGCAGATCGATCAACTCGGCGAGGAACGGCAATTCCTCCGCCGTCATGCCCGCGGCCTCGGCGACCTGGGCGCGCACCTGATGCAGCCGGCCGCGGATCCGGCTCTCGCGTCCGGCGAGGGAGTCTCGCTCGGCGATCAGCTCGCGGCGGCGGGTGAGCAGCGGATAGTCGCGGTCCCGCAACGCCTCTCGCTCGGCGATCAGTTCGCTCGACCGAGCGTCGTAGCCGGCCAGGAACTCCTCGGCCGCCTGTCGGGCCAGGGCGTAGCGGTCGGCGTCGTCCAGGGGCAGGTCGAGCACCTCGGTGCGCTCGGCCAGGTCGGCGCGCCGGCTCAACCGGTCGTCCCGCGTGATCCCGGCGGTGAGGAGCTGCTGGTCCAGGCTCGCCAGCTCGCCGCCACCGGATTCGCGGTGCTCGGTCTGGGCCGCGACCAGGTCCTGGGCCAGGCCGTTCTCGGCGCTCACCGCCGCCCGCAGCTGTTCGGTCACCGCGCGGCGTCCGGCCCGGGTCTGCTGGACGGCGCCCTCGAGCAGATCGCGCTCGCGGTGGCGGCTCCACAGGCCCACCGGATTGCCCGCGGTGCGGGTCAGGCCGAAGGTGTCGATCTCGTCGATGGTGCGCCGGGCGGTGATCAGGCGGTCGTACTTGGTGGTGATCGGGGCGAGCAGCTCGGCCTTGTCCTGCTCGGTCTGCATCGCCTGGTAGGCGGCCTCGAGGTCGTCGAAGTGCGCGATGGCCCGGTCGGCGGCGTCATAGGTGGTCGGCCGCTCGAGCACCATCTCCTTGTAGAGGTCGTCCACGGTGCGGATCTGCTGCCCGGCCTGGATGCGCGCCAGCAGCCGCAAGGCCTTGAGGCCGTCGCCGTTGGCCCCGATGCCCAACTTGGTGTGCAGCCGGGTGGCGAAGGCGGTGTAGCCGTCGTGGGTGATCAGCCCGGGGAAGGCGGCCTTGAGCACCCGCGGTTGGAACTGCTCGCCGGCCAACGGCGCCAGGTCGGCCAGGTCGAACGGCGCGTCGATGGTGGCGAAGCGCGGTGCGAGGTCGGCGAACACGGAGGCCCGGGCGGGCACGAAGTAGACCCGCAACGCGGTGAAGTGCTCACCGTGATCGTTGACGAAGGTCATGCCGATCGCGCCCCAGGTCGCCTTCCCTTCGCCCCGAAGGAGTTTCGGGCGTTCCCGACCGCTCTCGTCCGGCACGGTGTCGGTCTGGCCTCGCAGGTAGGACAGCAGGTTGCGCTGCCCGGCGCTGCGCGCCCGGCCGGCGACGGCGTCGTTGGAGGCACCGTTGAAGGCGATGTCGGACGGCATCATCAAGGCGATGTAGGCGTCGAGCAGGGTGCTCTTGCCGCTGCCGGAGGCGCCGGAGATCAGCGTGGCTCCCTGATGGAACGGCACCCGGACGGCGCCCTCGAATCCGCCCCAGTTCACCACCTGCAGCGTCTGCGCCCGCCATTGGGTGGTGCCCTCGGTGGCACCCTCCAGGTAGAACAGCGGGGCGTCCGGGATGGTGTCGCGGGCGGCGTCCATGGAGTAGTGCACGGCCGGGAGCTCGGCCTCGGTCTGGGTCACGCGTCCTGCTCCTCTGGGTCGTTCTCGTCGTCTGGGGCTGCGTCGGTGTGCGCTGCGTCGTCGAGCACTGCGTCATCGAGCGCGGCGTCCCCGGCGCGCTGGGTCTGCAGCCAGCGCAGCAGGTCCTGCAGGCGCTCCAGCGGCAGCACCACGTCCAGGGCGGGACTGATCTCGAACCGGTCGGCATCGTGCTGACCGATCAGCAGGCCCGCGGTGATCAGGTTCTCGATGGCCTTGGCGCCCCGGCGCGAGTCCCCCGCCTGGTCGGTGGCGTGCGCCGGACGCAGCGAGGCCACGTGGTCGAGCATCTCCTGCCGGTCGACGAACACCCGGATCTGCCCGCTGCCCTCCTCCGCCCGGCTGCGTCGGCGCACGTAGACCATGATCACGGTCTCTTCGCGGGACCAGGCCAGGTCACGGACCAGCGTCGGGAACCGACCACCGCCGTCCGGGGCCGCCTGACGCTTGAACGCGACCTCGCGCTCGCGGTCGAGGTGCAGGTCGAGGAAGACGTCGTTGAGCCGCGACCGGATCAGGGTCGGGTGGGCGATCAGTGCCCGCCACTCCCCCGGGTGCGTGCGAGGGGTGATGAACCGGTGCTTGAGCAGGGCCACCAACGCCCGGCGCTGAGCGACGTCGAGCCGGCCCTCGTCGCCCTCGAACAGCGCGATGCTGCTGCTCGCGTCACGGTCGCCGTCGGTGTCATCGTCCCAGCCGGCGGCGTCCTGCGGGAGCCGGTCCTCCACGGCAGGCTCGTCGTGGGTGAGCGTCATGCGGGGCTCTCCTCGTGCTGGATCTGGGTTCGAACATCGGGCCGGGCGTCGCCGGCCAGCGGGACGACGGGCACCAACAGCTCGCGCCGGGTGCCGTCCGGGCGGACGGCGACGAACAGTTCCCGATCCTCCTGCGGCTCGGGCACGCCGCGAGTGTTGGCCGCCAGGTGCAGCAGGCCGAGGATCTCGACCGGACGGCGCAACGACTCGTCCAGCTCGGCGAACAACTCCCCGAGCGAGGCGGTGGGCTCCGACGAGCGCAACGCCTCCTGCAGGGCGTACCGCAGCCGCCCCAACGACGGCCCACCCATCGCGCGCAGCCGGTCGAGGGAGACGTCGTCCGGACGGTGATCGGTCACGTCGAGCAGCTCGGGCGGCGGCGCGTCGTCCGCCGGGTCGTAGAACCGGTCCCGCAGGTGGTCGATGTCGAACCGGGACGGCAGCAGCGGCAGGTCGACGGCGGCCCGGGGCCCGGTCTCGGCCAACCAGGCCTGCAGTTCGGTGTCGAGCTGGCGCAGGGTGGCGTCCAGCTCGCGGTCGCGAGCGACATTGTGTGTGGCGATGTAGTCGCGCAGCGCGCGCGTCACCCGGGTGCGCTGGGTGAGCACCCGGTCGAGCCCACGCCGGATCAGGCTCACGGTGCCGCGCAGGTCGCGCCGGTCGGCGTCGTTGAGCAGGGTGTCGGCCTTGGGGTGGGTCAGCAGGGCACCGAGGTCCTCGGTCAGCTGCAGCAGCAGCTCCTCGTCGCGCAGCAGCGCGAAGGCGCCCTCGAAGGCCCGACCCTCGGCGGTGGCGGTCATCAGCGACTCGGCCCGGCGCAGGTAGTCGTCGACCACCGCCCCGGCCGGACGCTCCTCCTCGCGGAAGGAGGCCAGGATCTGCGAGCGCAGCGTGGTGAAGGTCTCCTCCACGCGGGAGAAGTCGCTCGGCAGGCCGGCGACCAGGGCCAACAGCTCGCTGTAGCCCTCCATCAGGTAGTCGTCGGAGACCTGCGGGACGTCGCCGGTCAGCACCCGGTCACGTTCGCGTTTGAGTCGGGCGATCTCGGCGTCCAGGATGTCGACCCGCGCCCAGCGATCGGGGTTCGCCTCGGCGTTGAACCGACGGACGGCGGTCACGATGGTCGAGATCCGGTGCTCGCTGAGGCTGGCGCGCTCGCGGGTCAGGCTCGCGACCAGGTTCAGCGCGTCCTGCGCGTGGCTGGTCAGGGTGTAGACCTCGGTGCCGTCGTCCTCGACGCTACGCACCAGCCACTGGCCGCGCATCCAGCGCAGGCACAGGTCACGGCCGGTGCCGGTCGGCAGATCAGGCGTCCCGGCGGCCCGCAGCTCGTCCAGGAAGGTGTCGACCATGCCGTGCAACCGGGCGGTCGGCACGCTGCGCGCGTCACGGCTGAAGGTGCTGCGGAAGATCGCGATCACCACGGGGGCCTGGCGCTGGTGCAGCAGGGTGAGGGTCGGCTGCTCGAACGCGCCGCGCACGCGCGAGAGCTCTCCGACGATCTGACTCATGCTGCTCCCCGGTCACCTTCCGTTGACGAGGCCGTCCCTGGACGACGCGTCCCACGGTAAGGGGTGGCACCGACACCTCGGTTCCGGTTCATCGTGCCGGATCGCGAGAGGAGCTGAGTGTCACTCAGGCGAGCACCGCTCACCGGCGACCTCGAAGAGCACTACGGCCATCCAATGCCTCCGTCGATCACGGGGACAACGGCATTGGCCCTGATGTGGTCGAGGAATGCACCGCCCCTGCGTACTTCATCACGTGTCATGAGGGTCGCGTTGACGGGCCGGCCCACCTGGTCACCGACCCGGCGACAGGCCTCGTACACGGACATCGGATCGGGGGTTCCCCAGATCATGAGATCGATGTCGTTCGGCGGATCACCGGCCAAGCCGTGCATCCGTGCGGCGAACGAGCCGAAGATGAAGGCCCGCTCGATGCCGTCGAGCGTCGACAGTTCTGCCTTCAGCAACGGAACCGGACCGGCCGATACCAGCAACAGCGCCCGTACCGGAGCCGTCAGCGGGCTGTCGGGGTCGAGTTGCACCATCCGCGCGCCACCGACTCGACGCTGGCGCAGCAGGCCGGCTTGCACCAGTCGTTCGACCTCGCGATGAGCCGAGCCGTAGGCCACCCCGGCGCGACGGGTCAACTCGGTGATGCTCATGTCGTCTTCGGTCGCGAACACCAACTCGGCAAGGATGCGCGCCTGGCCGTCGGATCGGAAGAGGGGCGCCATGATCGGCGGGCCTGTTCTCACAATAATGGATATTAGTATCCATTATTGTGAGACGCAAACGACCGGGGTAGCGAGTGCGCAGCTGGCGCCACGGCTCGACTCCGATGGCGCGTTCGCTGGTTCTGAAGGTGCCGACCCAGGACCACACGTCGCCGTAGGCGGGGTACTCGCGCCGGTCAAGACGTGGCCGTGTGGACGGTGAACTGGTGGCGGGCCAGCCGGACACGACGGGTGGGGTCGGTGAGCACCTTCACGTTGTCGGCCCACTGTTCGACCGCACCGACCCCGGGTGGCAATTGGCGCACGAGCGGGTCGGTGACGTCGCTCAGGAGAAGGGTGACGGTCTCGGGCCGGATGCCGAGGAACGGGCGGTCGAAGAACGGTTCGGCGACCTCGCCGGGCGGGGTTGGCAGGCCAGCTTCGCGCTGGGCGTGGTGAAGGATCTCGAGGGCGTCGCGCATCGCGTGTTGCCGCTGCCGCCAATGGTCTGCGGCCATCACAGTCGTCAGGGCCGGAACCAGTTCGGAGGCGACGGGCAGCTGGGTGAGCATCGTGCCCAGCCACTTGGGATAGGGCGGCCAGGTTCGCGCGAGCATGAACGCCAGATGCATCGCGGTCTGGGTGATGCGCCCGGCCAGGACTCGGCTGCCGAGTTCGTCGCCGCGCTGGCCAGTCCGTCCCATCAGTGGCAGATCCTCGCCGAGGCGTGTCCAGTCCGCGGCGACGACGTAGAGCCAGACCGGGTCGGGATACCAGCCCAGCTTCTCCCGCAGGCGAGTGAGGGTCCCGGCGGTATCGGTGAACACCGGCCCGGCGGTCACTTCCAGCAGTGACTGACCGGTCAGGCACAGCCAGTCCACGGCATTCAGGATTCCGGACGCGTCCAGGCCGAGGCGTGAGGTGACGAAGGCTTCGACAGTGGCGACTTCGACCCGCTGCCGGACGACGGGGTCCCAGGTACTGGCGAACCGGGTAGGCAGATCGGCGTACGTGTCGGGGAGGGTCTTCTCCAGGTGCTCGGCGACATCGTCGACGCTGCCCGGCGGGACCAGCAGGGTCAGCCGCAGGCCCCAGTCGTGGTCGCGGGAGGTGTCGTCGTCCATGCCGAGGACGTCTGACCCGCTGCCCAACCGCGCAGCCGCGTGCGGCAGGGCGGGCCACCGGTTGGCCAACAGCGGAGCGACCACGTCGCGGTAGTAGTGCCGGGCGAGGGTGACACCTGATGGGAGGCCGGAGGGCATGCAGGTCATCATGCTCCCCGGTCACCTTCCGTTGACGAGGCCGGCCTGCACGACGCGTCCCACGGTAAGGGCGGCACCGACACCTCGGATCCGGTTCATCGTGCCGGTTCGCGAGAGCAGCTGGGCAGGCCAGGGCATCGCCCCGCCGCGGCCGAGATCGCCCAGCGCCGCGAAGGTCGACCCGAGGTCACGGACGAGCGAACGCCATCAGGGGGGCATAGTCCAGCGAGACATCGGCCGCACGTAGAGCCGCCAAGTAGGCGCGACGCAGGTCGACACGGCGTTGCGGATCGGGATCGACGGGGTGGCCCGGGACTCGACCCCAGCCGAAAGGCGGCCGTCCGAGTGAGTGCGCCGCCGCATCGGCGAGGAGTCGCGACCAACGACCGTTGCCGTTGGGGAACGGGTGGACGAGGACTGCGCGATGCGACAGCCGCAGGCACAGTTCGTCCGCAGACAGGGCAGACGGGCCTGCTGCACGGACGTCGGCCAGCCAGAACGCGGCGTCCGCGATCAGATCGTGCAGGCACGGCAGGATGCGCCACGACTCGACCCCGATGTTCCGTTCGGTGGTCCTGAACGTGCCGGCCCAAGACCACACGTCGCCGTACATCGCGCGATGCAGTCGCTTCATCCACCCGACATCGAGGAGCTGCTCCGTGGTGAGCCGCCGCCGAGGAGACAGGGCCACGACCCGTGCCCGGGCGATGTTCTCCGCCTCGACGGCGTCCAATTCACCGCGGGTGAGCACCGGTAGCAGCAACCCGTCCCGTTCCTGCTCGGTCAACGGCGTGGCGCCCGGGACCGCGCCGAACAGTGAGGAGTCGGTCACAGCAGATCCTCACAGCTGCTCGGCGGCTTGTTCGACCATCCGACGGTGGTGTTCCTGATCGTGTTGATCGGGCAACTGAGCCTCGAGCAACATGCTCTGATGCACGGCCGCGACGTGTTCGACCAGCTGTCGGGCCAGGCGCTTCTCCACGATGCCCTGCAATGACTCTCGAGGCACCAGGGCGTAGACGAGGTCACAGTCCATGGCCTCCGCGGCGCGCTGCAAGGTGCTCAACTGTGCGACTCGATCGAGTTCGCTGCGCTCCAAGCGCCGCACCGTGGTCTGGTTCACCCCCAGCCGTTCCGCGAGATCGTGCTGCGACAGTCCCAGCGCCTCGCGCACGGAACGAACCCAGCCTCGGGCGGGACGGGCGAGCAAGGGGACGTCGGCACGCAGGTGCTCGAACCGCGCATCCAAGAGTTGCCGCGCTCGCTGTTGCCGTAGTGCGTTCGACACAACCGCCAGCCTCCCCTGCATCAATAGACCGCTCTATGCATCGTAATGCATGACTCAGACCTTTAGCTAGGCATCACAATGCCTCATCGTGACGAGTTCCGGGGTACTCCGATGCCTCATGAGTGCGGCCGACCGGCCTCGGCGAGTCACCCCAGGCTGGTCGCCGTCGGCTGGACGGCGGCCACTGCCGTGCGAGGACTCATCAGAGGTGCGCTCGCGATATCACGATCGGCCCTCGCCGCCCGGGCTCGCCGCACGGCATCCCGCGCACCAGGCCCGAGCACCCGCCACACGAGCCGGGGGGCGAGCAGGCTGGGTGGCTCGGCCAGCAGGTTGAGCACCCGCCCGAACGCCGTGGTGACGACCGCGTCCTCGGTGGCGACCTCCAGCAACCGGTCCAGGTACCGGTCGATGAGCCGTTCGGGCAGCGGCTTGGCCGGCTGCCCCGGGAAGCGCCGGTCGGAGCCGGTGGCGAGCGCCCACGGGGTGGCGACCACCCGGGCGAAGGCCTTGGCCGAGCGCGCGGCCAGATCGTCGAAACCGTTGGACTGCACGAGGTCTCGCAGCTCGAGGGCCTGCTGGGCGGCCGAGCTCATGCCCTGGCCGTAGATCGGGTTGAACGAGCAGACGGCATCTCCGATCACCACCAGGCCGCCCAGGCGCCGGTCCAGCTTCTCCCAGTGACGCCACCGGCTGGCCGGGTAGGTGAAGCGCACCGCCTCGCCGAGCGGTTCACAGCGCGCGGCGATGTCGGCGATGCCCTGGGTCGGCAGGCTCCGGGCGAAGGCGCGGAAGCCGTCGAGGTCGGCCGGCGGTTCCCCGGCGAACTGCTCGGCGAGGGTGATCGTCCAGCGATCGCCCTCCTGGCGCAGCGCCACCCCGGCCCGCCCGGAGTTCGGGCGGGTGCCCACGATGTCGGCGTCCACGTCGTCCAGGACGCCGGGACGGTCGCGGAACAGCCGGGTGACGTAGCGGATCTGGGCCTCCACCACCGTCTCCTGCGGTGACGGGTATCCCAGGTCGGCCAGCCAGCGTGGCGCTCGCGAGCCCCGACCGGTCGCGTCGACGACGAGGTCGGCGGCCACCTCACTCGTCGTCGCAACCGGAACGCCGTCCGGCGGCAGTGCGTCGGCGAGCGAACGCGAGTGAGCCGCCACGACAACGGCCGTCACGCGGGCGCCGTCCGGATCGGTGCGCAGCCCCACGATGTCGTGCTCCCCGAGCAGCCTCACGCGGGGCAGGGCGGAGACGCGCCGGCGCACCTCGGACTCCACCAGGGTGCGCGAGGCGAGCAGCCCGACCATCCCGGACGGATTGCGCGACAGGATGTTGCCCGCCATCAGCCACCGACTGCGGGCCATGACGTCCGCCCGCAGCGCTCCTCGGGTGACCAGCTCGGTCGTGATGCCAGGTAGCAGCGACTCGAGGGCCTCCGCCCCCCGCACCAGCAGGCCGTGCGTGTGACGTGCCTGCGCGACGCCCCGCCGCGGTGCGGTGAGCTCGACGTCGAGTGGGTCGCGGTCGATGACGACGACCTCGTCGACGTGATCGGCGAGCACTCGCGCGGCCAGCAGGCCGGCGAGACTTCCGCCCAGGACGACGGCGCGACGCGGCGTCCGGTGCGCCTGGTGCGGGGTGCCGACCGACTGGGACAGCAGATGTGAGCGCATGGGATCTCCTCTGGCCGTGAGGATCCGGGGAGCCGATCGCGACCCGGACTCCTGTCGGATCGGGTACGGCGCCGAGGCCGGCGGTGGATGACGTCATCCGGACCGCGGGTCGGTGACGTACCCGGGATGACAGCCGAGTGCCGACGAGAGGTGAGAGCCATGGACGCGCCGACGATGCAGCCCGTACAGCAGCAGACTGCACCGCAGAACCCGTTGCCGCCGAATGCGATGCGCGAGATCGGATTGACCGCGATAGCGGCCTTCAACGACCCGCAACGCCGTGCCGACTACTTCGACATCCTCTACGACGACGACATCGTGCTGCACGGCTACACCCCCCAACCGATCGTGGGCAAGGCCGCCGTGCGGGGGTTCTACGACCAGATGTTCGACGCCTTCCCCGATGCTCACGTCGCCACCGAGGCGATGTACGTCGCCGGGGATCACCTCAGCTGGCGGTTCCGGTTCGCCGGGACGCATCGCGGTGACTTCCTCGGCGTGCCCGGCACGGGCGCGACGTTCGACATCCCGGGAATCACCGTGCTGCGGTTCGGCGAGGCACGGTGCGTCGAACGCTGGTCGGTGGCCGACTTCCTCGGCCTGCTGATGCAGGTGGGGGCCAGGGTCGCGGTGGGGTGATGACCGCTGCGGTCGACCTGCTCGAGGTTCTCGAGGACGACGTCCACGCACTGCCCGGGGCCGGGGATCGTCGGGCAACCGGGGCATTGCCCCGGCGATCCCCCGGTCCTACCGTCGTGAGGGTGGAGGCCGGCGACGCGCTGCTCGTCGATCGCCTCGCCGCCGGCGACGACCTCGCGCTGGCCGAGGCGTTCGACGCCTGCGCGGCGTCCGTGTTCGCCGTGGCCGTTCGCGTCCTGGGCGATGCGAGCGCCGCGCAGGACGTCGTCCAAGAGGTGTTCGTGCAGCTGTGGACGAACCCACACCGGTACGACCCGCACGCCGCGCCGTTGCGCACCTATCTGATGGTGTTGGCTCGCTGCCGGGCCATCGACGCCGTGCGCACCGACACGCGCCGGCTCGCGCGCCAGGAACGCCACCACCGGCTGACGGCCGATCCGGCACCCCCCTCGCCCGACGAGGAAGTGGCCGCGCGGGAGGCGGCTCGGCTGGTCCGCGAGGCCGTCGGCCGGCTGCCGGACGATCAGCGACAGCTGGTCGAACTGGCCTACTTCCACGGTGCGTCCTACCGCGAGGCGGCGACGGCCCTCGGCGTGCCGGAGGGCACGGCCAAGTCCCGGCTGCGGGCCGCCCTCGCCCGGTTGGAAACCGTTCTCGACCACACCCTGCTGGAGTCCTCATGAGCACCCCGACCGGACCGTCGCTCGAGGGCCTGCGCGAGCGGGTGCTCGAACGCTCGCTCGGCCTGCGGCCGGCCGGGCGCGCCACCCCCGAGCCAGACCCGATCTCGGCGGTGGAGGCCGTGCGTCGCACGGGTGAGTCACTGGCCGAGCTGCTCGACGGCCTGGACGACGCGCAGTGGCGCCGTCCGGTGCTGCGCGGCCTCGACGTCCAGGGGTTGATCGGCCACCTGATCGGCGTCGAGCAGCACGTCGAGCAGGCGGTTGCGGGTGATGAGTCGGTCGCCCGAGCCGACCATGTGGCCTCGACCCAGGCCTCGGCTCTCGCGCAGCGGCGCCGGCCGCCGTCGGCCACACGCGAGGCCTGGGTGTCCGCCGTTGCGCGCGCCGTCGCGGCCCTCGCCTCACGCGACGGCAAGGACCTGGTCGCGCTGTACGGGACCCGGCTGCCGATCGCGGGGGTGTGTATCGCCCGGGCCTTCGAGTTGTGGACCCACGAGAACGACATCCGTCAGGCGCTCGGCCTGCCGGCTTCCACCCCGGATGCCGCCACGCTGACCCTGATGACCCGGCTGGCCACCGACCTGCTGCCCCGAGCCACCGTTGCACGAGACCTGGCCCCGGACCTCACCCTGCGCCTGGTGCTCACCGGACCCGGCGGCGGAACCTGGCAGCTGACCCTGGGCGCCGTCGGCTCCCCCGAGCCGGCGAGGGTGGGCATCGTCGCGGACGCCGTGGCGTTCTGCCGGCTGGTGGCCAACCGCGTCACGCCCGGCGACCTCGACGCGCACATCACCGGCGATCCGCACCTGGCCGAGGCTGTCCTGCAGGCTGCCACGACGCTGGCTCTCGACTGACGAAACGCGTTCAGGCCCTGGGCTTCTCGGGCCTTGCGAGCAGTTTCATGGCCACCAGCACCACCGTGATCGCCGCACCGACCACCATGGCGAGGCCCGGACCCCGGACGTCGACCAACACCCCCGCCGAGGCCGTACCCGCGGCCGCCCCGACGTTGAACGCCGAGGTGACCCACGAGGTGGACTCGGCGCTGGCGACCTCGGTGGCCGCATCGGCCACCAGGTAACTGGCCACCAGCGCCGGCGCGACGAACAACCCGGCGGCGGCGACCAGCACCAGCAGCAGTACCGGCCGGCCACTCGCCCACCCCGAGGCCGCCACCGCAGCACTGCCGGCCAGCACGCAGGCCACCGCCTGATGGCTCGCGGCACCCGGCCAGGTGCGCCGCCCGTAGAGCAGGCCACCGACGATGCTGCCGGCCGAGAGCAGCGCCGCCGGCAGACCGGCGAGGCCGGCGTCCATCCGGTGCAAGACGGTGGCGATGGCGGCGAGCTCGAATCCGGCCAGCAGGTAGCCGATCGCCAGGGCGGGCAGCAACCGCACCAGGAAGCGGGCCGAACGCCATCGCACGACGCGCCGTCCGATCGCTGCCGTCGCGCCGAGCGAGGTGGCGCGCGCGAGGAGGCCGGCCAGGCCGAGATTCGCCAGCACGAGCAAACTCACCGACACACCCAGGACGGCGCGTGCCTCGAACCGTGCGATCGCGCCCCCGGCGAGCAGCGGCCCGAGGACGAACAGCACCTCTTCGGCAACCGAGTCGAGCGAGAAGGCTTGCTGGAGTTGGGTTTCGCCGGCGGTCAGGTCACGCCAGGTGGACCTCATGACCGGCCCGGTGGGTGGGGCGAGACCGCCGGCGAGCAGGCCCGTGGCGATCAGGACGGGCAGCGTCGAGGTGGCGAGCACAGCCATCGCCAGCAGGCCGAGGCCGTTGAGCACCGACAGGACGACGAGGGCGCGGCCGTGCCCGTGATGGTCGGCGGCCCGAGCCCGCAGCGGCCCGAGCAGCCCGGCGGTCAGGCCGTAGGCCGCGGTCGCCGCCCCGGCTTCGGCATAGGAGTGCCGCTGGGTGGCGAACAGCAACAGCAGGGCGAGCGGGATGACACCGAATTGCAGCCGGGCCAGGGCGGCCCAGGCGAACAGCGGCGTGACGTGGGGGGTTTTGAGCAGCGTGAGATAGCCGCCGGGGGCGGAGTTCATCAGGGACCTTCCTGCACGGGGGCATGACGACAACGGCAGCGGGCTGCGGCGCCCGCGCAGGGTGACGTCACGGAGGGGTGCAGGTCATGCGCTCAGCCTACCGTCGGGTTGGAGCGCCCTCCGCATCGCAATGCACTCATGATGCACTATCGTGCACTCATGGATCGGAGTTCAGCCGAGCTGGCGGCAGCCATCGGCGCCCGAGTGCGCCAGGGCCGTCAGGCCCGGCACTGGACATTGGATCAACTGGCGGAGGCCGCGGGGGTGAGCCGTCGTCTGGTGGTCAACGTCGAGCAGGGGGCCACCAACCCCGGGGTCGGCACCCTGCTGCGGATCAGTGACGCCTTGGGGATCGGCCTTCCGGCCCTGGTGGAGCCGCCGCACCCCACGGTGGTCAAGGTGACCCGTCGCGGCGAGGGCGCCGTCCTGTGGGACAGCCCCTCCGGCGGTCGCGGGGTGCTGGTGGCGGGGACCGAGCCGCCGCACGTGGTGGAGTTGTGGGACTGGACCCTGGCCCCGGCCGATCGGCACGAGACCGAGCCTCACGCGTCGGGGACCCGAGAGCTGCTGCAGGTGCTGCACGGGACGCTGGTGCTCGAGGTCGCGGGCCAGGTGGTCACTCTCGAGGTCGGTGACGCCATGACGTTTCCCGGCGACGTGGCGCACTCGTACCTCAATTCGGGCGCCGAACCGGCCAGGTTCTCGATGGTGGTCTTCGAACCGGGCGTGGGGTCGGCGTCTCGACCGGAGCAGCCATGACCGACGTCGCCGCCGGCGCCGTCCCGGCCCCGCGGGTACCGCCCTGGGGGCTGGCCGTGGCCGCGATGGCCTCGGTGCAGCTGGGCTCCGCACTGTCGATGGGACTCGTCTCGACCGTGGGTCCGGCGGGCACCGCCTGGTTGCGGCTGAGCGCCGGCGCAGTGATCTTCATCGTCCTGGCGCGTCCGTCGCTGCGAGCGATCCGGCTTCGCGACGTCCCCGCTGCTCGGCCTCGGGGTGACCACGGGGTTGATGACCATCGTGTTCCTCGCCGCGATCGAGCGCCTCCCGCTGGGGACGGCCGTCGCCATCGAGTTCCTCGGACCGCTCACGGTGGCCGCGGTGCGCAGTCACAGTTCCCGAGCCCTCACCTGGCCCGCCGCCGCGATGGTCGGGGTGGTGCTGCTCTGCCAACCCTGGCGCGGGGACATCCAGCTCGCAGGGATCGGCTTCGCCGCGCTCTCGGCGGTGGGCTGGGCCACGTACATCCTGTTGACCCAGCACGTCGGTGATCGCTTCAGCGGCGTCACCGGGCTCGCGCTCACCGTGCCCCTCGGCGCCATCACCGCCGCCTGCTTCGGGCTACCGGGTGTCATGGGCCACTTCTCGCCCGAACTCCTCGCGGTCGCGGCCGGCCTCGCCGTCCTGCTCCCCGTGCTGCCCTACGCATTCGAGATGCTCGCCCTACGGCGCATGACCCCGACCGCCTTCGGCACCCTGATGGCCCTCGAGCCAGGGTTCGGCGTCCTGCTCGGGTTGATCGTGCTGCACCAGAAGCCGTCGGCCGGTCAGGTCGTCGGCATCCTGCTCGTCGTCCTGGCCGGCGCGGGAGCGCAACGCCGAACCTGAGCAACGGCACCGCCCTGATCATTGCCCCGTTCGGCAGGACGTCGGCGACGACACGGGCGAAAAGATCGGCAGGGCACGCAGTACGTCCGGAGGCTGCCGCCCGCTGCGCCACGCTGCTCTACCCCACGACAACAGCAACAAGATCTCGAGCTCCCGTTCACAGGTCCGCCCGCCAGCACCGTGACTGCCTCGGCCCGCCGATCACCCTCAGGGGGCGGAACCTGCCCATTCGGAGGCGGCAATGCACCCGCTCAACCTGATCATCAAGGGGAGATGGCCACGGGACACGCCGTCTCATCCACCTGATCACCGCCGGAGGGCGGCTCACACCCACTTGCCAGGGGCATTCAGCCCCTCCAGTGTGATCATGGACGCGAGATGTCGGGTTCGTGAGACAACACAGCGCCGCCCGCCCCGAGTCCGGGACGGGCGGCGTCTGGTCAGCTCACCTCAGCTGCAGCCGGAGGTCGAGCCACACCCCTCGCAGACGAAGCATGACCCGGCCGGACGCATCTTCGTGCCGCAGGTGAAGCACATCGGGGCGTCCGAGGCGCGGCCCTGCATCTTCTCCAGCAGTTCGGCGCTGGAGTGCACCTCGACCGGCGCGGCCTTGACCACGGCGGCACCCGCGAGATCGGCGGGCTTGGCCTTGGCCTTGGGCTGCGAGGAGGCCGACTGGGCCATGCTCTCGAGCTCCTCCTCCACCTCGTCGTCGCTGGATTCCTCGACGTACGAACCGGTTTCGAGATGGCGGGTGCGCTCCTCGGCGGTGTAGATGCTCATCGCCGAGCGGGTGTCGAAGTCCAGGTAGTCCAGCGCCAGGCGACGGAAAACGTAGTCCATGATCGATTGGGCCATGCGCACGTCCGGGTCGTCGGTCAGACCGGCCGGCTCGAAGCGCATGTTGGTGAACTTCTCGACGTAGGTCTCGAGCGGCACACCGTGCTGGATGGCGACCGAGACCGCGAGCGAGAAGGCGTCCATCATGCCGGCGAGGGTCGACCCCTGCTTACCGAACTTCAGGAACAACTCACCCAGGTCACCGTCCGGGTACTCACCAGCAGTCAGGTACCCCTCGGCCCCGCCCACGGCGAACGAGGTGGTCTGGCTCGTCCGGCGCTTCGGCAGCCGCCGACGGGTCGGGCGGTACTCCACCCGCACCTCGGGCGCCGGTGTCGTCTCGGCCGGGGCGGCCGCGTCGGACTTCTTGGCTTTTGCGTCCGACAGCGGCTGGCCGACCTTGCAGTTGTCGCGGTAGACCGCCAGCGCCTTCAGGCCGAGCTTCCAGCCCTGGAAGTAGACGTCCGAGATCTCCTGAACGCTCGCCGACTCGGGCAGGTTGACCGTCTTGCTGATCGCGCCGGACAGGAACGGCTGGCAGGCCGCCATCATCCGCACGTGCCCCATGGGCTCGAGCGCCCGCTCGCCCATCGCGCAGTCGAACACGTCGTAGTGCTCGCGCCGCAGCCCGGGCGCGTCCACCACGTGACCGTGCTCGGCGATGTACTCCACGATCGCCTCGACGGTCTCGGTCGCGTAGCCGAGCTTGCGCAGCGCCAGCGGGATGGTCTGGTTGACGATCTGCATCGAGCCGCCGCCGACCAGCTTCTTGAACTTGACCAGCGAGAAGTCGGGCTCGATCCCCGTGGTGTCGCAGTCCATCATGAAGCCGATCGTGCCGGTGGGCGCGAGCACGCTGGCCTGCGCGTTCCGCCAGCCGTTCTTCTCACCGATCGTGTTGCCGAGTTCCCACTCGCGGGTGGCCACCCGGTGCACGTCCCGGTCGAGCGCAGTGACCGAACGGATGGCGTCGTTGGCCGCGGCGTGCTTGCGCATCACCCGACGGTGCCCCTCGGCGTTGCGGGCGTAGCCCTCGTAGGGACCGACGACGCCCGCCAGCTCGGCCGACCGGCGGTAGGCGGCGCCGGTCATCAGCGAGGTGATGGACGCCGCCAGCGCCCGGCCGCCGTCCGAGTCGTAGCCCAGGCCCGAGGCCATCAGCAGCGCACCCAGGTTGGCGTAGCCGATGCCCAGCTGGCGGAAGCGGCGCGTGGTGTCGCCGATCGGCTCGGTCGGGAAGTCGGCGAAGCAGATCGAGATGTCCATCGCGGTGATGACCAGCTCGACCACCTTGACGAACAGCTCGGAATCGAACGAGCCGTCACTCTGCAGGAACTTCATCAGGTTGAGCGAGGCGAGGTTGCAGCTGGAGTTGTCCAGGTGCATGTACTCCGAGCACGGGTTCGAGGCGGTGATCCGACCCGATTCCGGGGTGGTGTGCCAGTCGTTGATGGTGTCGTCGTACTGGATGCCCGGGTCGGCGCACTCCCAGGCGGCCTTGGCCATCTTCTCGAACAGATCACGAGCGTCGACGCTCTCGATGACCTCACCGGTCTGGCGCGAGCGCAGGCCGAACTGGTCACCGTTCTCGACCGCGCGCATGAACTCGTCACTGACCCGCACCGAGTTGTTGGCGTTCTGGTACTGCACGCTGACGATGTCGCGCCCGCCCAGGTCCATGTCGAAGCCGGCGTCACGCAAAGCGCGGATCTTGTCCTCTTCGCGGGCCTTGGTGGAGATGAACTCCTCGATGTCGGGGTGGTCGACGTCCAGCACGACCATCTTCGCCGCGCGGCGCGTGGCCCCACCCGACTTGATCGTCCCGGCCGAGGCGTCGGCCCCGCGCATGAACGAGACCGGGCCGGACGCCGTCCCGCCGCTGGACAGCAGCTCCTTGGAGGAGCGAATCCGCGACAGGTTCAGGCCGGCACCCGAGCCGCCCTTGAAGATGAACCCCTCCTCCTTGTACCAGTTGAGGATCGAGTCCATCGAGTCGTCGACCGACAGGATGAAGCACGCCGAGACCTGCTGCGGTGCGGGCGTGCCCACGTTGAACCAGACCGGAGAGTTGAAGCTGAACACCTGGTGCAACAGCATGTGGGTCAGCTCGTGCTCGAACACGTCGGCATCGGCGTCGGTCGCGAAGTAGCCCGCGTCCTTACCGGCCTTGGTGTAGGTCAGCACGACCCGATCGATCAACTGCTTGAGGCTGCGCTCACGCACGTCGGTGCCCAGGGCACCGCGGAAGTACTTGGTGGTGACGATCGTGGAGGCGTTCAGGCTCCAGAAGTCGGGGAACTCGACGCCCTTCTGCTCGAAGATCGTCTCGCCGGTCTTCCAGTTGGTCTGGACGACGTCGCGCCGCTCCCAGGTCACCGCGTCGTAGGGGTGCACCCCGGCCGTGGTGAAGACCCGTTCGACCGTCAGCCCCTTGTGCTGCAGCCGGGGGGTGTCTGCCTTCGCCTTGCGCCCCCCAGGGCCGGACGAGGTCTGAGTCATCGCTGTGTTCCCCTCAATGTTCGCTACTGATGCCGTAGGTAGGTCGGATGCGGTGGCGTGCTGGTGCTGCTGGGTCATCTCGCCGCCGGCACCCCCGAAGTGCCCGTCGAATCGGCGGAGTGATCCCGTCGGCGGCGCCACCTTCCCCAGCAGCGCCGCCGACGGGGGTCTCTACATCACCCCGGCGGTGGAACCGCCCGGTGTGTGCCCCGAGAGGGGCTGATTCATTCCTGTCAGGGCGTCACGTTCGGCGCGCAGCAGGGCGATGGCGGACTCGAAGTCCGCCAGGGAGTCGAACGCCTGGTAGACGCTCGCGAAGCGTAGGTAGGCGACCTCGTCCAGCTCGCGCAGCGGACCGAGGATCGCCAGGCCGACATCGTGCGCGTCGACCTCGGCGGCACCGGTGGCCCGGATGCTCTCCTCCACGCGCTGAGCCAGGCGGGCCAGGTCGTCCTCGCCGACCGGTCGCCCCTGGCAGGCCTTGCGGACCCCGGTGATCACCTTGGTACGGCTGAACGGCTCGGTGGCCCCGGAGCGCTTGACGACCGTCAGGCTGGCTGACTCCACCGTGCTGAAGCGGCGACCGCACTCGGGACACTGGCGCCGGCGGCGGATCGAGGTGCCGTCGTCGATGCTGCGGGAGTCGACCACCCGCGAATCGGCGTTTCGGCAGAACGGACAGTTCACACCGACCACCTCCTCTCCACGGTTCGCCACCCCCGATGACCCAACTCGACCGGCCGTACCGAGGGCGTCTGTGGACGCACCTGGGGATGACCTGTGTACGACCCCCACAAACCTGGGGATCACGCTGGGGACTACATGTGGACGGCTTACATCGGTGTAACTACTAGATCTGGGGGTAACGCTAAGCCGCTCCCCTACAGGGCGCAACTCACGACACGCCGGGAAACGGCCCTCGACGCCAGGGGTCGACCGCGCTCGACTGGCGCCGTCCCCGCAGGCCAGGCGCTCGACCGAACACACCGGGAGACAGCAGACACGCCGACGCCGAGGTTGCGACGTCCGGCCTCACGAGACGCTCGGCGAACGCTTCTCGGCTCAACCACGCACCGGCACCGCGAGCCGCAGCCCGACGGGCAGGTCGGCACTGCGCAGCTGGTTGAGCTGCACGATCTGCTCCACCAGGTCACGCGGATCGCTGCCCGGCTCGGCCTGCAGGGCGATCTGCCACAGCGTCTCACCCGGGGCCACCACGTGATAGCTCACCGGTACCGGCGCGGCATGCTCGCCCCCTTGCGCCGACCCGCCGCCGAGCAGCACGACGCCCATCACGAGGGTCAGGCCGAGCGCGAACGCCGCCAGCAGCGTCAGCCAGCGCGCCACGAGCCGGCCGCGCCGGGTCAGCCGCAACGGAGCGGCCGCGCGCGCGTGGCGACGCGACGGGATACCAGCGAAAGCACCGGCCACGCCGAATGCAGGCGGGGTGTGCCCCGCGATGGGACGCGGTGCGGACAGGCGTGTCACCGGGGGAAGTGTCAGGGTCGACATCGGTGCCTCCACATCGGATTCGGGTCGGAAACCACCCGGCCCTCGGACGCCCGGCCGGCCGGCAGGACGTCGAACGTTCGTTCGAATCGAACGCGTGTCCGAGTTCTATCACCCACCACCGACAGAGTCGAGACACCCTCGAACATATGTTTGAAACGTGTCGCGATTCGTTCTACGGTGACTACCGAAGCTCGCACCCGAGCCCGGTCCCGGCTGCGTGACCGACTGTGTGATCGACTGCGTGGAGGACGACATGACGAGGCGGCGGCTCGACCCGACGGATCGAGTGGACGAGGTGGCCGGCGGCGAGGTGCACGTACTACCCGACGGCCCGGCTGACGGCGACGGTCTCACCGACCGGCAGCGTCTGGTATTGGAGACCATCCGCGACTCGGTCGAACGGCGGGGCTACCCGCCGAGCATGCGGGAGATCGGCGCCATCGTCGGGTTGACCAGCCCCAGCAGCGTGGCCCACCAACTCAGCACCCTCGAACGCAAGGGGTACCTGCGGCGCGACCCCAACCGCCCCCGGGCGATCGAGGTGCGCATGCCCGGCGAATCGCATGCGGTGCGCCCCATCGAGGGGGAGTTCGACCCCACCGACGTCTCCGAACTGCGGCCACAGCCCTCGTACGTTCCCGTCGTGGGGCGGATCGCTGCCGGCGGACCCATCCTGGCCGAACAGGCCGTCGAGGACGTCTTCCCGCTCCCCCGCCAGCTGGTCGGCGAGGGGCAGCTCTTCCTGCTCAAGGTGGTGGGCGACTCCATGGTCGATGCCGCGATCTGCGACGGCGACTGGGTCGTGGTGCGCCAGCAGTCGGTCGCCGACAACGGCGAGATCGTGGCCGCCATGCTCGACGGCGAGGCCACCGTCAAGACCTTCAAGCGCCGCGACGGGCACGTCTGGTTGCTGCCGCACAACGTCGCCTATGACCCGATTCCCGGGGACGAGGCGACCATTCTCGGCCGCGTGGTGGCCGTGCTTCGTCGCGTATGAGCGCGCACGACCACCGTGGGGCACTACTATTGACCCTCAGTGATGTTCTCGCCCTGCGCTCACGCCGGGCCGAAATCGCCGACCAAGGAGAACCTGACGTGCAGGGACACCACATCGACGAGACGCTGCGCACCGTCATTGCTCGGCATCTCGACGTGCCCCCCACCGAGCTGACCACCGACTCCTCGCTGGAGGAACTGGGCCTCGACGACGAACTGGCCGGCCTCATCGTGGGCGACGTGGGCGACGAGCTCGAGCTCCGCTTCCCCGACGACTTCCTCGACGGTCTGGACACCTACGGCAAGTTGCACAGCGCCGTCCTGATGGCCGTCGGAGCCTGACTCAGGCGCCGCCCGACACCGCCTCGACCACCCGGGCCACGTCGTCCTCGTCGTTCCACACGTGGAACGCGAGCCGTAAGCGACCGGCCCGGGTGGCGAACCGGCAGCCAGACTGCCGCAACCGATGAGCAACCGTCCCGGTGGGGTCCTCCAGGACCATGATCGGGGAACTGGCCGGCGCCATTCCCAGCCCCTGACGCGCCCGAGCCGCCAGGTCACCTCCCACCCGCAGGGCCTCGGGCCCGGACGCCGCGAGCAGTTCGAGGGTGGGGGCCGCACCGACCCACGCCAGCCACGCCGGTGACACATCGAACCGGCGGGCATCGTCGGCCAGCGTCATCGCGGGGCCGTAGATCGACTCCCAGACCGACTGACCGGCGTACCACCCGGCCGAGACCGGACGCAGCCGGTCCAGGGCCTCGGGAGCGACCGAGGCGAACGCCACCCCCCGCGGGCAGCTGAGCCACTTGTAGGCCGCGCACACGGTCACGTCCATCGAGGTCGCCGCGACCGGCAGCCAGCCGACCGCCTGGGTGGTGTCGCACACCGTCAGCGCTCCGTGCCGGCGCGCGGCGTCCAGGATCGCGTCGAGGTCGGCGAGGCGCCCGTCCGCGGACTGCACCAGGGAGAAGGCCACCACCGTGGTGGACGACCGGATCTGGTCGGCGACCTCGGCCAGCGGCACCTGGTGCACCACGACGCCGCGATCGCGGTGAACCAGGAAGGGGAACACCACCGACGCGACGTCGTCCACCGGTACCACCACCTCGGCACCCGCGGGTAGGGATGCCGCCACCGGCGCCAGCATGGCCGAGACCTGCGAGCCCACCGCCACCCAGGACGTCGGCACCCCGACCAGCTGCGCCCAGGCCGCCCGGCTCGCCGACACCGCAGCGTCGTAGCCGGACGCCGAGGCCGTACCCTCCGCCCACTCCCCCAGCGCCGCGTGCAGCGCGGCCGAGCCGGCGATCGACGGCAGTCCCATGGTGGCGGCGTCGACGTATCCCGGAACCCGGCGGAAGGCCGCCCGCAGGGCGACATTCGGCGATGGCGATGCGGCAGCATCCGAACGGAGGAGGGCTGGATCGCTCATCCGGTCATGGTGGCGACGCCACGCCGCATCACACAACGGCGAACTTCATCGGCTGCCCATAGAGTCCCGTTATGGCTTCGACACTCGACCTCGCCTCGTTGCGCCTGGTGCGGGCAATCGCCGATGCGGGCACGATCACCGGGGCGGCCAGCAGCCTCGGCTTCACCCAACCGGCCGTCAGCCAGCACGTGCGACGACTGGAGCGCCGGCTCGGCACCGCGCTGCTGGAACGCCATGCCCGCGGCGTCCGACTCACCGAGGCCGGGCAGGTACTCGCCCGGTACGGCGCCACGGTCGCCGCCACCGTCGATGCCGCCGAGCGAGAGGTGTCCGCCCTCGCCGGGCTGCGGGCGGGCCGCGTGCGCGTGATGTCCTTCCCCTCCGCCTCGGCGACCCTGGTACCGGCGGCGCTGATCCTGTTGCGTGACAACGCTCCCGACGTCGAGGTCGACTTCAGCGAGGCCGACCCCGCCGAATCCACCGCCGCCTTGCGCGAGGGGCGCTGCGACATCGCGATCACCTTCGATCACACCTCGTCGGACCCCGCGGCGCATCCCCCGGGAGCCCCGGACCTCGACCGCGACGGCGACGGGCGTGCCGACCACCTCGGGGTGCACCGGGTGCAGCTGATGTCCGACGTCAGCCTGCTCGCCATCGCCTCCGGCGACCCACTGGCCGACGAACCCCGGTTGCACCTGCGCGACCTGGGCACCACCCGGTGGATCGCCGGCTGCTCGCGGTGCCGCAACCACCTGACCGACTCGGCCGCGGCCGTGGGATTCGCCCCGCGGATCGCCTTCGAGACCGACGACTACATGGCGACGTTGGCCTTCGTCGCCGCCGGACTGGGCGTGGCCCTGCTCCCCGGGCTGGTGGCCCCGGTCGCGGCGGCCTATCCGGGGGTGTCCCTGCGCTCGATCGCCGGCGTCGGCCGGCGTGCCGTCCACGCCCTGACCACGACCGACCTGTTGCGCGTGCCGGCCGTCGCGGTCACCGTCGAGGCGCTACAGGAGGCCGCCGCCGTGCAGTGACGGCCCGCGGAACGCGTTACGGCACAGCGGTTTCACTGCCCGCAGGGACGTCGATGCGGCGCAGCGCCGCCAGCACGACCTCGCGGTCGGTGGTGGTCCAGAACGGCGGCAGGGACGCCCGCAGGAAGCCCGCGTAGCGCGCCGTCGCCAGCCGCGAGTCGAGTACCGCGACGACGCCCCGATCGGCGGCCGAGCGCACCAGGCGTCCCGCTCCCTGGGCGAGCAACAGCGCCGCATGGGTGGCCGCGACGGACATGAACGCATTGCCGCCGTGACGGGCCACGGCCTCCTGCCGCGCGGTGCCCAGCGGATCATCC
>JAXLRT010000012.1:0-150898 GCA_046330955.1 Kineosporiaceae bacterium
CGTGACGGGCCACGGCCTCCTGCCGGGCGGTGCCCAGCGGATCATCCGGGCGGGGGAACGGGATCCGGTCGACCACCACCAGCTGGCACGAGGTACCCGGCACGTCCACCCCCTGCCACAACGACAACGTGCCGAACAGACAGGTGCGCTCGTCGTCCGCGAACGCCCGGACCAGGGTCGGCGTCAGATCGTCGCCCTGGCACAGGATCGGGACGTCGAGCCGCTCGCGCAGCAGCTCGGCCGCGGTCTGCGCCGCCCGCCGTGAGGAGAACAACCCCAGGGTGCGACCGCCCGCGGCCTCGACCAACCCGGCCAGTTCCTCGATCATCGGTTCGCCGAGCCCGTCCCGCCCCGGGGCGGGCAGGTGCCGGGCGATGTAGAGGATCGCCTGGCGCGGATAGTCGAACGGGCTGCCCACGTCCAGCCCGGTCCATGCCGCCGGGGCCACCGGTGCCGCGTCGTCCCCGTCGTGGTCGGCTCCGCTGTCCCGGCCGGACGCCGCGGCCGGACGAGCTGCCTCGCCGCCGTCGCCCCGGCTCAGGCCGAACGACCGCGCCACCGCGTCGAAGTTGCCACCGACCGACAGCGTCGCGGAGGTCGCGATCACCGTGCGCTCGTCGAACACCCTGGCGCGCAACGCTCCTGCCACCGTCAAGGGGGCGACGTTGAGGCCGATGCGCACCGGGCCGGACTCCGGGCGGCCCACGCGCGAGAGCCACACCACGTCCACCCCACCGCGCACCGCCGACCCGCTGGCCAACCGCTCGGCGACGTCGAAGACCTCACCGATGGCCGCCCGGGCCAGTGCCCGGGCGCCGTCGGCCCCACCCGAACCGGCGGCCGGCTTGGCCGCCTCGATCGCGCTGATCAGCCCGCGCGCGGCGTCCCGCACCGCCACCACGGCGGCGCCCAGCGCGTCGTCATCGTGCTGGGCCAGGTCGGTGATCCGGCCCTCGGGCGCAACCTGGAGCGCGGCCCCCAGCAACGCCGCGGCGTCGTCCAGCTCGGTGGTGGTGACCCCGGCACCGCGGCATCGCCGGGCGGCGACCTCGACCGCGGTGACGGTGAGCTCCTTGGAGACCACCGACGTCACCCGGTCGGCCAGTTCGTGGGCCTCGTCGACCACCAGGATCTCGTGTTCGGGCAGCAGGCTGCGCCCCTCGAAGGCGTCGATCGCGACCACGGCGTGATTGGTCACCACGATGTCCACGTGGCGGGCGCGCTCGCGGGCGTTGTCGCAGAAGCACTCCGTGGCCCGCGGGCACGTGGTGCCCAGGCACTCGCGCGCGGAGACCGAGACCTGCCGCCACGCCTGCTCGCTGACGCCCGGCACCAGCTCGTCGCGCTCGCCGGCCGTGCTGGTCTCGGCCCACTCGCGCAACCGCACCACCTGCAGGCCGATGCGCCCGGCCAGCGGGGCCGGCGCACCGGCCGCCGCCATCGCGAACAGGCCGCCGTCGTCCTCGGGGTAGCCGCCCTCGAGCTTGTACCGGCAGACGTAGTTGGCCCGCCCCTTGACCACCTGCCAGGTGGGACGGCGACCCAGCAGCGGGGTGAGCGCCTCGGCCAGCCGGGGCAGGTCACGCTCGACGATCTGGGACTGCAGCGCCAGGGTCGCGGTGGACACCACCACCGTCTGGCCCGACCGGACGGCGTGGGCGATCGCGGGCACCAGGTAGGCCAGGGACTTGCCGGTGCCGGTTCCGGCCTGCACCAGCAGGTGGACGCCGCTGGTCATCGACTGGGCCACGGCCTCGGCCATGCGCTGCTGGCCTTCACGGGGGGTGCCGTCGACCGCCGCCACCGCGGCGTCCAGCAGATCCCTCACGCACCGAGCCTACGTGAGGCGCAGCGTGCACCGGGACAGCCATGCCCGGACCTGTGGACGGTCAGGCCACAGCCGCGGCGCGTAGCGCATCGGCCAGATCCGGCCGCACCCGAGCCCGCAACCGGGTGCCGTCCGCGCAGTGCTCGGTGTCCAGCACCTCGCCCTCGGAGTGCGCCCGGCTGACCAGATCGCCCCGCTGGTAGGGCACCACCAGGTCGACCTCGACGTCGGGCCGGGGCAGCTCGGCGGCGACCAGCTCGGCCAGTTCGGCGAAACCGGCTCCGGTGCGCGCCGATACGGCGACCGAGCCCTTCTCGCGGCGCAGCAGCCGATCGATCTCGGCGGGGTCCGCGGCGTCGATCTTGTTGATCACGACGATCTCGCGGACGGCGCTCGCGCCCACGTCGGCGAGCACCTCGCGCACCGCGGCGAGCTGACCGTCGGGGTCGGGGTGGGCACCGTCGACGACGTGCAACACCAGGTCGGCGTCGGCCACCTCCTCGAGCGTGGACCGGAAGGCCTCGACCAGCTGGTGCGGCAACCGGCGGACGAAGCCGACGGTGTCGGTGAGGGTGAAGGTGCGACCGTCCGCGGTCTGGGCGCGGCGCACGGTCGGGTCGAGGGTGGCGAACAGGGCGTCCTCCACCAGCACCCCGGCGCCGGTCAACCGGTTGAGGATGCTGGACTTGCCGGCGTTGGTGTACCCGGCGATGGCCACCGACGGGACCTCGTGGCGGCGGCGTCCGGACCGCTTGGTGTCGCGGGCGGCCTTCATGCCCGAGATCTGCCGACGCAGCTTGGCCATGCGGGTACGGATGCGCCGCCGGTCGAGCTCGATCTTGGTCTCACCGGGGCCACGCGACCCGATGCCCTCACCGCCGGCCACCCGGCCACCGGCCTGGCGCGACATCGACTCACCCCAGCCGCGCAGGCGCGGCAGCAGGTACTCGAGCTGGGCCAGTTCGACCTGGGCCTTGCCCTCCTTGGACTTGGCGTGCTGGGCGAAGATGTCGAGGATCAGCGCCGTCCGGTCGATGACCTTGACCTTGACTACGTCCTCCAGCCCGCGGCGCTGGGACGGCGAGAGGTCACCGTCGCAGATCACGGTGTCGGCGCCGGTCTCGGCCACCAGTTCGCGCAGCTCCTCGGCCTTGCCCGAGCCCAGCCAGGTGCCCGGGTCGGGGTTGTCGCGGCGCTGCAGCACGCCGTCCAGCACCTCGGAGCCTGCCGTCTCGGCCAGCGCCGCCAGCTCACGCAGCGAGATCTCGGCGCCCTCGGCGGTCTCGTGGCCTCCGCCGTACAGGCCGGCGAGCACCACCCGCTCGAGGCGCAGTTTGCGGTACTCGACCTCGGTGACGTCGGTGAGCTCGGTCGACAACCCGGCGACCCGGCGCAGCGCGTGTCGGTCGGCGAGGTCGAGCTGTTCGCCGTCCCAGGAGGTCGGCTCGTCCGGGTTCGCGGGGTGGGCGGGGTGGGATGCGGTAGTCATGGCTGTCCCAGCCTCTCAGGCATCCCGTGGTGACGCCATGTGATTACCCGGCGGATCGATGCCCGCCATCGGCCCTCGCGAGCCCATCGGTGGCGCGGGCCGCTGGCCTAGGCTGTGGCGGTGTCCTCCGGCCAGCACTACTTCAGCGAGCAGCAGTCCGGCTCCGTCGAGCGGCGCACCCTCGAGGTGAGGCTCGCCGGGCGCGAGGTCGCCGTGGTCACCGCGGGCAACGTGTTCAGTGGTGATCGGCTCGACCTGGGCACTCGGGTGCTGTTGCGCGACGTGCCCGCCCCGCCCGCCGCGGGCAACCTGCTCGACCTGGGTTGCGGGTGGGGACCGCTGGCCCTCACGCTGGCGATGCACTCCCCCGGTGCCCGGGTCTGGGCCGTCGACGTCAACCCGTTGGCCCGCGAGCTGACCGCCGAGAACGCCGCCGCACACCGCCTGACGAACCTCACGGTCAGCGCCCCGGAGGAGATCCCGACGGACCTACGGTTCGCGGCCATCTGGTCCAACCCCCCGATCCGGATCGGCAAGCCGGCGCTGCACGCCTTGTTGCAGCAGTGGTTGCCGCGGTTGGCCGAGGACGGCCATGCCTACCTGGTGGTGCAGCGCCACCTCGGGGCGGACTCGCTGCACGCCTGGCTGGCGCACCTGCTACCTGAGGCCCTCCCGTCACACACCGTGCGCCGGCTCGGCAGCGCCAAGGGGTATCGCGTGCTCGAGGTCCTGCCCCGCTGAGCCGCGAGCCGGTGAATCCGCCGGGGGGCTCAGCCGAGCAGGGTGCCCTCGGCGACGATCCGGGCCGGCCCGACCAGCTCGGCGTGCTCCCCCACCAGCGGCGAACCCGGCGGCAGGCGCACCAGCAACCGCCCGCCGGGCACGTCCACGGTCCATTCGTCCGGGGCGCCCGGCCCCGCCCAGACCCGCGCCGCCAGCACTGCGGCGACCGCGCCGGTGCCGCACGAGCGGGTCTCACCCGAACCGCGCTCGTGCACCCGCATCACCAGATGACCCAGGGGGCGGCCGGCCGCGTCCCGGTCGACGCCGTGACCCGGGACGACGAACTCGACATTGGCCCCCTCGGGCGCCACCGGGTCGAGCGCGGGAGCCCGGGACAGATCGATCGCGTGCAGCGTGGCCACGTCGGGCACGGCGACCACCACGTGCGGGTTGCCGACGTTCACCGAGAGCCCGGCCTGGGCCAGGGTCGAGCCGTGCGCCTGCACGGTGCGATCACTGCCGGCCTCGGCGGCGGCCGCACCGCCCTCGATCCGCCACCGGCCGAGGTCGACGGCGTACTGCTCACCCTCGCGCCGCACGGTCTTCACCCCGGCGCGGGTGTCGACGGCCACGCTCTGCCCGTCGGCGAGCTCGAGCAGTCCGGCCTGTACCAGGTAGTGCACGAAGACCCGGATGCCGTTGCCGCACATCTCGGCCAGCGAGCCGTCGGCGTTGCGATAGTCCATGAACCAGCGGCGGGCATCGCCGCCCGGCGAACGGACCAGGTGCAGGATGCCGTCGCCGCCGATGCCGGCACGACGGTCACACAGCGCCGCCACGGTGGCCGCGTCCAGTTCGAGGCGTCCCTCGGGATCGGGCAGCACGACGAAGTCGTTCTCGGTGCCGTGGCCCTTGGCCCAGCGCAATCCCGCCGGCGTCGAGGTCGTCGCGGTGATCGAGGTGGCCGGGGCCTGAGACGCGGGCACGTCGAGCATCGGGGGCGGAGCCGAGGTCATGGCGCACAGCGTTGCACAGCCTGCGCGATCAGGTCGGGTGCGTCGTGCGCCAGCCACTCGATGCGCCCGTCCCGGCCGAACCACGACAGCTGACGGCGCGCGAACCGCCGGGTCGCGGTGACGGTGGCCAGGCGCGCGGCGGCGTCGTCCAGCTCGCCGTCCAGCAGGTGCAGCACCTGCGCGTAACCGAGGGCGCGGGAGGCGGTGCGGCCGGCGCGCAGGCCGTGGTGCTCGGCGAGCGCGCGGGTCTCGTCGACCAGCCCGGCGTCCCACATGCGATCCACCCGGGTCGCGATCCGCTCGTCGAGCACCGGCCGGGGCACCTGCAGGCCCAGCTGGATGGCGGGTTCGTGGTAGGCGCCGGTGGGCAGGGTCGCGGTGAACGGCCGGTTGGTCAGGGCGATCACCTCGAGCGCCCGGACGACGCGGCGCGCGTTGCTCGGCAGGATCGCGGCTGCCGCAGCGGGATCGTGTTCGGCAAGCCGGGCGTGCAGCACGGCCACCCCCAGCTGCTCGAGCTCGGCCTCGAGCTCGGCCCGCACCGCGGGGTCGGTCGGCGGGATCTGCAACTCGTCCAGCACCGCGCGGACGTACAGGCCCGACCCACCGGCCAGGATGGGACGCTGGCCCCGGGCGCGGATGCCCTCGATCGCGGCGCGGGCTTGGCGTTGATAAGCCGCCACGCTCGCCTCGTCGGTCACGTCCAGCACGTCGAGTTGGTGATGCGGGATGCCGCGGCGTTCGGGCACAGGGAGTTTGGCGGTTCCGATGTCCATGCCGCGGTAGAGCTGCATCGCGTCGGCGTTGACGATTTCACCGTTCAGTGTCAAGGCCAGCTCGACGGCGAGATCGGACTTGCCCGAGGCGGTCGGCCCCACGACGGCGATCACCGGGTCGGCGGATCGCACCGGCCCGCCCGCTCGAGGACTCACGACGTGAGTCTGGCACGCCGGCCGGCGGCCGAACGTGCATGATGTTGACGTACAGCCGCGGTCAGCGGCGTTCCGAGCAGGGAGACACATCACGCCATGAGCGCGTTCGACGATCTGAAGAACAAGGCAGCCGGGCTGGCCGAGCAGGCCAAGGAAGGCCTGGCCAGCGCCACGGAGCACGCCAAGCACGGCCTCGAGAGCGCCAAGGACAACCTCGAGGGCCTCTCCGACACCGTCATCGAGAAGGCCGGCGACGCGGTGGACGCCGCGACCGGTGGCAAGTTCGCGGACAAGGTCGACGCCGTCCAGGCCAAGGCCGACGAGCTGATCAAGGGCCGCGAGGCCGCAGCCCCGGAGGAGCCGCAGGCCTGAGCCTGGGCCCACCTCGGTTCGAAACCAGTGATCGCCGTGGGATCGGCGAGCTGCCCGGCTCACCGGGTGGAGCACGATCCCCCGGCGATCACTGCCGTGGGGCTACAGCACCGGGATCGCGATCCCGGTCGCCGGACTGCGCGTGGCCGCCGCACGCTCGGCCCAGGCGTCCCCGGCGCGCGTACGCCGGACCTCGAACGGGCCGCCGGCCAGCACGCCGTCCGCCACCAGGTGGTGCGGTGCCCCGTAGGTGACCTGCACCGTGACGACGTCGCCCGGGCGCGGGCGCACCCTCGCACCGGTGACACCGGCGGGTGGCAGCGCGAAGTGCACCAGCCGACCGTCCGGTGCCCGGCCGGACAGCCGGGCGGTGGCCTGATCCTTGCGGCCCTCGCCCTCGGCGACCAGGACGTCGAGCACCCGCTGTTCCTGCGCCCGGTTCTCGGCCCAGGAGATCTCCTCCTGCAACGCCACCAACCGCTCGTACCGTTGCTGGACAACGGCTTTGGGTACCTGGTCGGGCAACGTCGCTGCCGGCGTCCCGGGTCGGGGTGAGTACTGGAAGGTGAACGCCTGCGCGAACCGGGATGCCGCCACCACCTCGAGGGTGGCCTCGAAGTCGGCCTCGGTCTCCCCGGGGAAGCCGACGATGATGTCGGTGCTGATCGCGGCGTCTGGGATGGCGGCCCGCACCCGGTCGAGGATGCCCAGGAAGCGCTCGCTGCGGTAGGAACGCCGCATCGCCTTGAGCAGCCGATCGGAGCCGGACTGCAACGGCATGTGCAACTGCGGCATCACGTTGGCCGTGGTCGCCATCGCCTCGATCACGTCGTCGGTGAACGCCGCCGGGTGGGGGCTGGTGAAGCGCACCCGCTCGAGGTGCTCGACCTCGCCGCACGCGCGTAACAGCTTGGCGAAGGCGCCCCGGTCACCGAACTCGACGCCGTAGGTGTTGACGTTCTGGCCCAGCAGCGTGACCTCGATGGTGCCCTCGGCCACCAGGGCCTCGATCTCGGCCAGGATGTCGCCCGGTCGGCGGTCGCGCTCGGTGCCCCGCAGGCTGGGCACGATGCAGAAGGTGCAGGTGTTGTTGCAGCCGACGCTGATCGAGACCCAGGCGGCGTACGGCGACTCGCGGCGGGTGGGCAGCGTCGAGGGGAAGGTCTGCAACGACTCCAGGATCTCGACCTGGGCCTGCTGGTTGTGCCGGGCGCGGTCGAGCAACGCGGGCAACGACCCCACGTTGTGGGTGCCGAACACGACGTCGACCCAGGGTGCCTTGCGCACGATGGTGTCGCGGTCCTTCTGGGCCAGGCAGCCGCCGACCGCGATCTGCATGCCGGGCCGGGCCGCCTTGGCCGGGGCCAGATGACCGAGGTTGCCGTAGAGCTTGTTGTCGGCGTTCTCGCGTACCGCACAGGTGTTGAACACGACGACGTCGGCGGGTTCGGCGTCGTCCTGAGCGCGCACGTACCCGGCGCCCTCGAGCAGACCCGAGATGCGCTCGGAGTCGTGCACGTTCATCTGACAGCCGTAGGTGCGCACCTGGTAGGTGCGGGCGGCGGGAGCTGTGGCGGTCGCGGCAGGGTCGTGTGCGCTCATGGCCTGTCCAGGGTACGGGGCCGGCGGCCAGGCGGGCGCAGCGTCAGCCGGGAGGTCGAACCACGGCCCCCGGCCGGTTGGCCCGCTCGAGCTGCGCCTCGATCCCGGCGCCTTGGAGGCCGGGCGCGACCAGCGCCCTGCCGACGCGCCGGCGCGTACGGCGTTCGACCCGTGCCGCCAGGCTGGTCAGTGCGTAGTTGATGACGATGAACAGCAGGGCGGCGAACAGGTACGCCGGCACCGTGTTGGCGTAGGCCGACCCCAGCGACTTCGACCAGGTGACCAGCTCGAGGTAGGTGATCTGGTAGCCCAGCGCGGTGTCCTTCAGCGCCACCACGAGCTGGCCGATCAGGGCCGGCAGCATCGCGGTGAGGGCCTGCGGCAGCTCGATCGCGCGCAGCGTCTGTGCGGGGGTCAGGCCGATCGACAGGCCGGCCTCGGCCTGGCCCCGGGGCAGCGAGTGGACGCCGGAGCGCACCAGCTCGGCCACCACCGACCCGTTGTAGAGGGTGAGCGCCACCACGACGGCGGCCAACGGGTTGTAGGCGTTCGGGAAGACCTGGTTGGCCGAGAACAACCCTGCCAGGAAGATCATCATGATCAGCACCGGGACGGCGCGGAAGAACTCCACGACGGCACCACTCACGACCCGGACGGCGACATGGGTCGACAGCCGGCCCATCCCGAGAATCAGTCCGAAACCGAACGCCAGCACGATCGCCAGCGCTGCCGCGCGGATGGTTCCCCACAGCCCCAGCAGCAGGTAGTTCACCCAGGCGTCCGGCTCGAAGAACGCCGTCCACATGAAGCCTTGCAGCTGCTGAGCGTCGGCCATCTTGCGCAGCACCAGGAACAGGACGCTCGCGGCCAACAGCAACCCGAGCCCCGTCAGGACGCGATGGCGGAGCCGAGCCTTGGGGCCGGGGGCATCGAACAGGACGGCCTGGGCACTCATCGTTTCACCGCCAACCGCCGAGACAGCGCCGTGAACCCGACGCCCAACGGCAGGGTGAGGATCACGAAGCCTCCGGCGAAGATCAGGAAGATGAACAGCGAGCTGCCCTCGTTCTCGACGATCACGGACAGCAGACCTGCCGCCTCGGACACCCCGATGACCGCGGCCACCGTGGTGTTCTTGATCAAGGCGATCAGCGTGGAACCCAACGGGGCGATGGCGCCGCGGAACGCCTGCGGCAGGATCACCTCGCGCAGGCTCTGGCCGAAGGTCAACCCGATCGAGCGAGCCGCCTCGGCCTGGCCGACCGGGACGGTGTTGACGCCACTGCGCAGGGCCTCGCACACGAAGGCCGCGTGATAGACCGAGAGCATCACCACCGCCCAGCGAAACCCGTTGCGCGCGAAGTCGTCATCCAGGCTCAGACCCATGATGAAGCTGAGGCCGAGGATGCTCAGCACCATCAAGAGGGTGAGCGGGGTGTTGCGGATGATGTTCACGTAGGCCGCGCCGAGCGTGCGCAGGCTCGCCACCGGCGAGACCCGAAGGATCGCCACCACGGTGCCCAGCACCAGGGCGCCGACCGTCGAGAGCACTCCCAGCTGAACGGTCACCCAGAAGGCCGCAGCGATGTCGTACCTGGCGAGGATGTCGGTCACCGCCACCCACCTCCCTCTTCGATCAGGTCCGGACGCCGACCGCCTGGGCCGTGGCAGTCGGCGTCCGGGAACCGTGGGCCGGCTGTCGCCGACGCCGCCGACTCATCGCGACGGCGACGACAGCCCGCGTGACTCAGGCGCAGGCGTCCGGCGTGGGCGGGTTGCCTGCTCCCGGCTTGAACCCGGCGGGACCGAGGTTGGCGTCCACGGCCTTCTGCCAGGCGCCGTCCTTGATCATGGCGTTGACCGCGTCGGTCACCTTCTGGCACAACGCGGTGTCACCCTTCTTCAGGCCGATGCCGTAGCGCTCCTCCGAGAAGGTCTTGCCCACCACCTTGAGCTTGCCCTTGTACTGAGCCTGCGCCGCATACCCGGCCAGGATCGTGTTGTCGGTGGTCAGGGCATCGACCCCCTTCGACACCAGGGCGGCGACACACTCCGAATACGTGCCGAACTCCTGCAGGTTCACCCCGGGGTACTTGTCCTTGACCTTCTGGGCCGAGGTCGACCCCTTGACCGAGCAGAGCTTCTTGCCGGTCATGGACTCGGGCCCGGTGATGCTCGCCTCGTCGGCTCGGACCAGCAGGTCTTGGCCGGCGATGAAGTAGGGACCGGCGAAGGAGACCTTCTGCTTGCGGGCATCGGTGATCGAGTACGTGCCCACGACCAGGTCGACCTGACCGGTCTCGATCAAGGTCTCGCGCTGGGCGCTCGGCGCCGGCACCCAGGTGATCTTGTCGGCGGCCGTCCCCAGCTTGCCGGCCACATAGCGGGCGACGTCGATGTCCATGCCCGTGTAGTCACTGCCCTGCTTGAGACCGAGCCCTGGTTGATCGATCTTGATCCCGATCTTCAGTCCGCCGGCCCCACTGCCACTGGAACCCGTCGTGGAGTCGGAGCCGCCACACGCAGTGAGGCCGACCGCCAGTGCCGCTGTCGCGCCGAGGGCCACGAACCGACGTCGTGTGATCTTCAATGAGTTCCCCTTCCGTTCGGCCGGTCCCGTGCCCGATGAGCACCGGCCGGCGATTGCCGAGCGGGAGTGCCCCGTCTCGCGTGTTGCTAGTGGGTGAGGATCTTGCTCAGGAAGTCCTTGGCCCGATCGCTCGTCGGGGCGGTGAAGAACTGCTGTGGTGAGGCCTGCTCGACGATCTGCCCGTCCGACATGAAGACGACGCGGTTGGCAGCCTTGCGGGCGAACCCCATCTCGTGGGTGATCACGATCATGGTCATGCCGCTCTGGGCGAGTTCGACCATGACGTCGAGCACCTCGTTGATCATCTCGGGGTCGAGGGCCGAGGTGGGCTCGTCGAACAGCATGACCTTGGGATTCATGGCCAGCGATCGCGCGATGGCGACACGCTGCTGCTGGCCACCGGATAGCTGGGCGGGGTACTTGGACGCCTGCGCCTGGACGCCGACCCGCTCGAGCAGGTCCATGGCCTCGGCGTCCGCGAGCTTCTTGGGCTGTTTGCGCACCTTGATCGGGCCGAGGGTGACGTTCTCGAGGATGGTCTTGTGGGCGAACAGGTTGAAGCTCTGGAACACCATGCCCACGTCGGCCCGTAACCGAGCCAGCGCCTTGCCCTCCTCGGGTAGAGGCACCCCGTCGATGGTGATCGTCCCGCTCTCGAAGGTCTCGAGACGGTTGATGGTGCGGCACAGCGTGGACTTGCCCGACCCCGAGGGTCCGATGACGATCAGCACCTCACCCCGGCCGACCTCGAGATCGATGTCGCGCAGCACGTGCAGATCGCCGAAGTGCTTGTTCACCTTCGACATCACGACGAGCGGCTCACCCATGCCCGGAACATACCCGAGCAATACCTACTCATCGATCACAGAGTCGGACATTGAGTCCGTATTGCAATCACCACGACATAGGTGCTTTTTCAATCATCGTGATCAGTCGGTCAGGTCCAGTTCGGTGGCATCAGCGCAGACGGCCCGGATGGCGCGCAGCGCCACCCCCGGCCCATAGCCTTTGCGGGCCAGCATCGACAGCAGCCTGCGGTCACGGCGGGCCGGCTCGTCGGAGCGCATCGAGGCCACCCGCCGCCGACACAGCGCGATGGCTGCCGCGAGCTCCGCGTCCTCGTCCACGACCCCGGCCGCCTCACGGGCGAGTTCGGCATCGACCCCACGAGAGCGCAACTCGTGTTCCAGGGCACGACGAGCCAAGCCTCGACCGGTGTGGCGCGACTCGACCCACATCCGGGCGTACTCGGCGTCGTCCACCAGGCCGACATCCGCGAAACGCTCGAGCACCTGGGCGGCCACCTCGGCCGGGACCTCCCGGCGCGCCATCGCCTCGGCGAGCTGTGCCCTGGTCCGCGGCGCGACCGTGAGCTGGCGCAACGCGATGGCGCGCGCCACGGCAGCAGGGTCGGCGTCCGGGGTCAGATCGGCGACGGTCCCCGGGCTGGGCTCACGTACCCCGCCCCGGGGCCTGCCACGAGACCGGCCCGCCACGGTCAGAAGTCGACCTTGACTGCCTTGCCCTTGCCCCCCTCGCGTACGTCGGGCTTGGCCCCGTCACGCGCGGCGGGCTTGTCGCCGTCCCGAACATCCACCGCAGGGGCGTCGACCCGGGGGCCGATGCCGAGCTTCTCCTTGATCCGCTTCTCGATCTCGTCCGCCAGGTCGGGGTTGTCCCGCAGGAAGCCGCGGGCGTTCTCCTTGCCCTGGCCGAGCTGATCGCCCTCGTAGGTGTACCAGGCGCCCGACTTGCGGACGAAGCCCTGCTCGACCCCCATGTCGATCAGGCCGCCCTCACGAGAGATGCCGATGCCGTAGAGGATGTCGAACTCGGCCTGCTTGAACGGCGGGCTGACCTTGTTCTTGACCACCTTGACCCGGGTGCGCGACCCGACCGGCTCGGAGCCGTCCTTGAGCGTCTCGATCCGGCGCACGTCCAGACGCACCGACGAGTAGAACTTCAAAGCCCTTCCACCAGTGGTGGTTTCGGGACTGTTGTGGACCAATACGTGATCCACGAAGTAGTTGTGGGTTCCGGCCACCTCGATGTCGAACCGGTGCATCGACCTCGTCTTCGGCTTGACGTGGACATCGAGCACCCGTGCCGGAACCGGTCGATCGACGGGTTCGACGAACTCCGGCTTCACCGAGAACATCCCCCGGTACGCCGGCAGCACCTTGTAGTCCATCGAGGGGTGCACGAACGGAGCGATGATCTGGTGCAGGCGCTTGGTCGCCGCCGTGGTGAACTGCAGCACTGCCTTCTTCCGTGCGCCTCGCAGCATCACCCGGGACTCCAGGCCGAAGGCGTCGCGCAGATGGTCGACCAACCGCTCGCGCGTCCCCTCGCTCATCGACTCCACGCCGATCTCGGCGCGGCCCGATCCACCCTCGGTTCGGTTCTGGCGTCCAGCGGATCGGATCGCGAACGAGGCATCGTCCTGGTACCAGATGGCCAGTGCCAAGGGCGTCAAGGCCTTGAGGTAGTCCCAGGTGAAGTGCTTCTTGCCATCGCCCCAGTACACGGTCTCGCGCAGCTCGTCCAGCTCCGGGAGCGGGGTCAGGTCGATGTGCACGGCCCCGTTGGCCCGAACGCTGCGCGAAGCCGGGATGTTGCCCAGCAGCGAGGCCTTCCAGTCGAGATACTCCGCCTGCCGCGCAGCGTGCCCCATGCGGTAGCGCACCCCCGAGCGGCCCCGACGATTCGGCGCCAGGTGCCCGTCACCCATCAGCCCACCCAGAATGCTCTGGACCTGCTGCGGACTCAGTCGCTGGGTCTCGCTCACGACCACTCGGTCGCCCGCCAGCAACTCACCGGCCTCACGCCAGCCCCCCGGGGTACGGATCAAGTGGTTCTCCGTGGCCGCGAACTGGGACTTGCCGTTGCCACCGGAGCGGGCCACCGTGAACTGCAGGAAGCGCTCAGCGGGGCCGTTGTCGAACCAGTTGGTCACTCGCGCGGGCACGATCGCATCGGCGACGGGGTCGTAGGACAGCACCTCGACGTCCATCTTCTGGTCGACGATCTTGCCGATCTTCTCCTGAGAGCCATCGGCCAAGGTCACCCTGGTGCCGTAGGAGAAGCACCCGAACATGACGCCGATCTTCTCGCGCAACTGGTTGATGAAGACCGCCGTGGTACCCGAGTTGCTCAGCGCACCGGTGATCTTGCGCAGCGCCTGGGACATCAAGCGGGCCTGCAGGCCGACGTGGCTGTCACCCATCTCGCCCTCGATCTCGGCGCGCGGCACCAGGGCGGCCACCGAGTCGATCACGATGATGTCGAGCGCGCCGGAGCGGATCAGCATGTCCGCGATCTCGAGCGCCTGCTCACCGGTGTCCGGCTGGGAGACCAGCAGCGCGTCGGTGTCGACCCCCAGCTTCTGGGCGTACTCCGGGTCGAGGGCATGTTCGGCGTCGATGAAGGCCGCGATCCCACCGGCCTTCTGGGCACTGGCCACGGCGTGCAACGCCACCGTGGTCTTACCCGAGGATTCCGGCCCGTAGATCTCGATGACGCGACCCCGCGGCAGGCCACCGATGCCGAGTGCCACGTCGAGGGCGATCGACCCGGTGGGGATCACCTCGATCGGCGGGCGCGAGTCCTCACCGAGACGCATGACCGACCCCTTGCCGAACTGGCGATCGATCTGGGCGAGCGCGGTCTCGAGGGCCTTCTCGCGGTCTGCTGGGGCTGCCATGTCTCCACCTCGTGGTCGGGAGTGCTCGAATCGGGAGCGGGTCTCGGTCTGACGATTGACGGCGACGCTAGAGGCCACCACCGACAACCGCCCGGCCGGCCGCCGTCCCCTGTGGACAGTGGGACGAGAACCCGGCGCTGTGGAGGAGACTAACCCGAACAGGTGTTCGAGGGTGGCGACACGCCGCACCCGTGCCCCTCGGCGTGTCCCGCGTCACCGGCGCCGGCGCCGGGTCACCGGCTCCTCGCGACCCCAACGCCGGTTCTCGGGCACCTCGAGGTCGATGCACAGCGCGAGCCAGACGGCGCGCGGGTCCTCGCCGTCCGCCAACGCCCGCTCGGCGGTGCGCTGCGCGAGGGAACCGAGGACGTGGTCGCGCGCCAGGGTGCGCCCGTACACCGCCCCGAACTCGTCCTCGACCAGCTGCCAGAACTCGCTCATCCGCACCGCACGAGCATCTCATCGTCGGCGCGGGCGATGACATGACCGGACCGCGCCACCTGCTGAACCCCCACCGACAGCGCGATTGTCGGTGGGGGCAGGCAGGATGGCCCCGTGCTCGATCGCTTCTCCCCCGCCACCCGGGACTGGTTCACCGGGGCGTTCGTCGCGCCCACGGCGGCCCAGCTCGGCGCGTGGCAGGCGATCAGTGCCGGCGAGCATGCCCTGGTCGTGGCGCCGACCGGGTCCGGCAAGACCCTGGCCGCCTTCCTGTGGGCGATCGACGAGCTGGCCCGCTCACCCGTGCCCGAGCAGGTCACCCACCGGTGCCGGGTGCTCTACGTCTCGCCGCTGAAGGCCCTGGCGGTGGACGTCGAACGCAACCTGCGTGCCCCGCTGACCGGCGTGCGTCAGGCCGCCACACGGCTGGGGTCGCCCGTGCCCGAGGTCCGGGTCGGGGTTCGCTCGGGTGACACCCCGGCCGAGGAACGCCGCAGCTTCACCCGCACCCCACCCGACATCCTGATCACCACCCCCGAATCGCTCTTCCTGCTGCTCACCTCCCGCGCGCGCGAGGCGCTGGCCGGGGTGGGAACGGTCATCATCGACGAGGTTCACGCCCTGGCCGGCTCCAAACGCGGGGCTCACCTCGCCCTGAGCCTGGAACGCCTCGACGCCCTGCTGGCCGCCCCCGCCCAGCGGGTCGGCCTGTCGGCCACGGTGCGTCCGGTCGAGGACGTCGCCCGTTGGCTCGGCGGGGCGGGCGAGCGTCGGGTGGCCATCGTGCAGCCGCCCTCCGCCAAGGTGTTCGACCTGTCGGTGGTGGTGCCGGTGCCGGACATGGGCGACCTGGACGGCCTGGCCCCACCGGGCGCACCGGCGCCGGGGCGTGCCGCCGAGCCCGACCTCGACCTGAGCGGTCCGGCGGCCGGCGAGCTGCGCCGTCCCTCGATCTGGCCACACGTCGAGGAGCGCGTCGTCGACCTGGTCGGTGCCCACCGGTCGACGCTGGTGTTCGCCAACTCACGGCGCCTCGCCGAGCGGCTGACGGCGCGGTTGAACGAGGTCTGGACCGAGCGCCTGACGGGCGAGGCGCCGCTCGTCGACATGGTTCCGGCCCAGGTCATGGCCCAATCGGGGGCCGCCGCCGGGGCACCGCCGGTCCTGGCCCGGGCGCACCACGGCTCGGTGAGCAAGGAACAGCGCACCATCATCGAGGGCGAGCTGAAGGCCGGCCGGTTGCCCGCGGTCGTGGCCACGTCGAGCCTGGAACTGGGCATCGACATGGGGGCGGTCGACCTCGTGGTCCAGGTCGAGTCACCGCCCAGCGTCGCCAGCGGACTGCAGCGAGTGGGCCGGGCCGGCCACCAGGTGGGGGCGGTGTCACGCGGGGTGCTGTTCCCCAAGTACCGCAGCGACCTGGTGCAGACCGCGGTGGTCGTCGAGCGGATGCGCGACGGCGCCATCGAGGCGCTGCGGGTGCCGGCCAATCCGTTGGACGTGCTGGCCCAGCAGATCGTGGCCATGCTCGCGCTGGACGACTGGTCGGTGGACGACGTCGAGGCACTCGTGCGTCGCGCCGCGCCGTTCGCGACGTTGACCCGGCCGGTGCTCGAGGCGGTGCTCGACATGCTGTCGGGCCGGTACCCGAGCGATGAGTTCGCCGAGTTGCGACCGCGGATCGTCTGGGATCGGCTCTCCGGCACCCTGTCCGGACGCCCCGGGGCGCAACGGCTCGCGGTGACCAGCGGTGGCACCATCCCCGATCGCGGATTGTTCGGGGTGTTCCTCGCCGGGGAGTCCGCCATGGCGGGTGGCTCGGGTGGGCGCAGCGGGGGTCGCCGGGTCGGTGAGCTCGACGAGGAGATGGTCTACGAGTCCCGCGTGGGCGACGTGTTCACCTTGGGCTCGACGTCCTGGCGCATCGAGGAGATCACCCACGACCGGGTGCTGGTGACCCCGGCGCCCGGCCAACCCGGGCGATTGCCGTTCTGGCACGGCGACGCCCAGGGCCGACCGGCCGAGCTGGGCCGCGCGGTGGGCGCCTTCGTGCGCGAGATCGTCGCTCTGGACGACGCCGCGGCCCGGGAGCGGGCGGGCGCGGCCGGCCTGGATGCCTGGGCCTCGGACAACCTGCTGGCCTACCTGCGCGAGCAACAGGCGGCGACCCGTCACGTGCCCGATGACCGGACGATCGTGATCGAGCGGTTCCGCGACGAGTTGGGTGACTGGCGGGTGGTGGTGCACTCGCCGTTCGGTGCTCAGGTGCACGCGCCCTGGGCGCTGGCGCTGGCCGAACGGCTGCGCGAGCGTTACGGCGTCGACGTCCAGGCCATGCCCGCCGACGACGGCATCGTGCTGCGGCTGCCGGACGTCGAGCCGATGGGGTTCACCGACGCCGCCGACCCGATCGGGGCGGCCGAGCCGATCGGGGCGGCCGAGCTGGCCGACCTGGTCATGCTCGAACCCGGCGACGTCGAGGCCCTGGTGACCGAGACCCTGGGTGGGTCCGCTCTGTTCGCCGCCCGGTTCCGGGAGTGCGCCGCCCGCGCCCTGCTGCTGCCCCGGCGCCGGCCCGACCGGCGGCAACCGCTGTGGCAGCAACGGCAGCGGGCCGCCCAGCTGCTCGAGGTGGCCTCCAGGTACGGCAGTTTCCCGATCGTTCTCGAGACCGTGCGCGAGTGCCTGCAGGACGTGTTCGACGTGCCGGGCCTGGTGACCCTGATGCGCGATCTTGCCGCGCGGTCGGTGAAGATCGTCGAGGTCACCACCCCCGAACCCTCCCCCTTCGCGCGCAGCCTGATGTTCGGCTACGTCGCCCAGTTCCTCTACGAGGGCGACTCCCCCCTGGCCGAACGACGGGCCGCCGCCCTGGCCCTCGACCCGGCGCTGCTCTCGGAGCTGCTCGGCCGGGGTGAGGGCGCCTCGCTGCGCGACCTGCTCGACCCGGCCGCCGTCGAGCGCACCGAGGCCGAACTGCAGCGCTTGGTGCCGACCCGGCGGCTGGTCGGGGTCGAGGGGGTGGCCGACCTGCTGCGGCTGCTCGGCCCGTCCAGCGTGGACGAGCTGTGTCAGCGAACCCTCGTCGAGCCCTGGCGTGGCGAATCGAGGGAGAGCGGAGCACCCGCTGAGCACGGCGAGGCCCAGTCCGTTGAGTCCATGGAGTCCGTTGAGTCCATGGAGTCCGTCGAGTCCGTCGAGTCCGTCGAGTCCGTCGAGTCCGTCGAGTCCGTCGAGTCTCCCGAGGCAGCGGACGGCAGGGTGCCCCCGGTGGCGGCGGACGTCGTCCAGGGGTGGTTGTCGGCCCTCGAGGGTTCCCGGCGGGTGATCCGGGTGCGGATCGCCGGTCAGGAACGGTGGGCCGCGGTCGAGGACGCCGGCCGGTTGCGCGACGCCCTCGGCACGCCGTTGCCGGTGGGGGTGGCCGAGGCGTTCACCGAAGCGGTGGCCGACCCGTTGGGCGATCTGGTCTCACGGCACGCGCGGACCCACGGCCCGTTCACGGCCGCCTCGCTGGCGCAGCGTTTCGGGCTGGGAGTGGCCGTGGTGATCGAGGCGCTGCGTCGCCTGGTCGCCGCGGGCCGCCTGGCCGAGGGCGAGTTGCGGCCCATCGAGTGCGGCGGTGGGCAGGGCACCGACTACTGCGATCGCGAGGTGCTGCGAACCCTGCGACGCCGATCGGTGGCGGCGCTGCGCGCCGAGGTCGAGCCGGTCTCCGCCGCCGATCTGGCCCGATTCCTGCCGGCGTGGCAGGGCATCACCGATCATGCCGGGCGACTGCGCGGCGCCGACGGCGTGCTGCGGGCCGTCGAACAACTCGCCGGTGCCCTCGTGCCGGCGAGCGCTGTGGAGACGCTGATCCTGCCGAGCCGGGTGACCGACTACTCCCCCGCGCTGCTGGACGAGCTGCTGTCGAGCGGCGAGGTGCTCTGGGCGGGCCACGGTGCCCTGCCGGGAGACGACGGCTGGGTCAGTCTGCACCCCACCGACATCGCCCCGCTGACGCTGGCGCCGCCCGATCCGCTGTTCACGACGGGCGAGCTGCACTCGGCAGTGCTGAGCGTGCTGAGCGGGGGTGGTGCGTTCTTCTTCCGCCCGCTGTCGCAGGCGGTCTGGCAGGCGTTGTCGGGTGTACGCCAGGACGTCTCGGCCGGGTTGGACGACGCCGCGCTCGCCGAGGCGCTGTGGGATCTGACCTGGGCCGGCCTGGTGACCAACGACAGCCTGGCCGCGCTGCGTACCCGGATGGCGGGCGGGCGTACGGCGCACCGCACCCGGCGCGCGCCACCGCGATCGCGCTACGGCGGCCGGTACGCGGGGTTGCGCGCTGCCCAGGCCTCGCGCGCGGCGGTCGGCGGGGTGTCGGGTCGCCCCACGATGCCGAGCCGGTCCGGGCCGCCGACCGTGGCCGGACGGTGGTCGCTGCTGCCCGAGCGCGAGGACGACGCCACGGTGCGCGGGCATGCTCAGGGCGAGGTGCTGCTGGAGCGGCACGGAGTGCTCACCCGGGGCGCGGTGCTCGCCGAGGGCGTCGTGGGGGCCTTCGCCGGCACCTATCGCGTGCTGTCGGCCTTCGAGGACGCCGGCCGGGTGCGGCGGGGCTACTTCGTCGAGGGGCTGGGTGCGGCGCAGTTCGCGACCACCGGCGCGATCGACCGGCTCCGCGCGATGGCCCGACCCATCGGGGACGACCCGCAGGCCAGCCGCCGGACGATCGTGCTGGCCGCCGCCGATCCGGCCAACCCCTACGGCGCCGCGCTGCCCTGGCCGCCGCGACCGGCCGAGGCCGGCCAGCACAAGCCCGGCCGCAAGGCGGGTGCGGTGGTGGTGCTGGTCGACGGCGGGCTCGTGCTCTATGTCGAGCGCGGAGGCCGGTCGCTGCTGTCCTGGTCGCAGGAACCGACCGAGCTGCAAGCCGCCGCGGACGCGCTGGCGCTGGCGGTGCGGGACGGCGCCCTGGGCAAGCTGACCGTGGAGCGCGCCGACGGCGAGGGAGTGCTCGGCAGCGATCAACCGCTGGCCCGGGCGCTGGCCGAGGCCGGGTTCCGAGCCACCCCGCGCGGTCTGCGGATGCGGATCTGAGAGCAGGCGGCGATGCCCGAGGGCGACGTGGTGTGGCGGACGGCGCAGCGGTTGCACGCCGCGTTGGCCGGGCACCGGCTCACGCTGTGGGAGCTGCGCTGGCCCTCGCTGGCGACCACGGACCTGCGGGGTGGGCAGGTGCTCGACGTGGTCAGCGCGGGCAAGCACCTGCTGTGCCGCATCGAGCGCGACGATCGGCGGTTCACCCTGCACAGCCATCTGCGCATGGAGGGCTCATGGCACCTGCGGCGCGCGGGTACCGGGTCCGCAGTGTCCGGCCGCCGGCTGACCGAAGCCGACATCCGGGCCGTCCTCGGCACCGACCAGTGGACGGCGATCGGCCACCGCCTGGGCATGCTCGACCTGGTCGCGACCTCCGACGAGCACACGCTGGTCGGCCACCTCGGCCCCGACGTCCTGGGGGCCTCCTGGGATCCCGGCGCCGTCGTCGCTGGTCTCGAACGGCATCCGACCCGCGCCATCGGTGACCTGCTGCTCGATCAACGAGTGCTGGCCGGGGTCGGCACCTTCTACATGGCCGAGGCGCTGTTCCTGCGCGGAGTGAGCCCCTGGACCCCGGCAGGACAGCTCTCGGTGGATCGGCTGGCTGCCCTGGTCGACCTGGTGTCCCGGTTGATGACCGCCAACCGGGACCGCGGCGTCCAGATCACCACCGGTGATGCCCGGCAGGGCCGGACGAACTACGTGCACGCCCGGTCGGGGCGGCCGTGCCGCCGCTGCGGCGGGATCATCCGCGTGGCGATGATCGGTGAGGCACCGCGCGACCGGACGGCGTTCTACTGCCCACGATGCCAACCCGGCCCGGCACCAGACGCCGACACCCCACCACCGGCGCCCCTGGGCGCCCGACGACGGGGTGAGGCGAGGATCAGGCGGCGCTGAGCTGCCCGGCGGGCATCCCGGTGCCGAGATCGTCCGGAACCGTGTCCGGAACCCGCACGTCGTTGACGGCCAGACCGTCGCTCAGCCGGTCGGTCAGGCCCTCGGCCAGCGCGACCCGCTGGCTCACTCGGTGAAGTACCGAGGACAGCGGCACATCGAGGGCGCCGCAGATGGAGGCCAGCAATTCGCTGGAGGCCTCCTTCTGACCGCGTTCGACCTCGCTGAGGTAGCCCAGGGAGACCCGGGCGACCGAGGAGACCTCGCGGAGCGTGCGTCCCTGCTCGCGACGGGCGTCCCGCAGGACGTCGCCGATCTCTTGTCGCAACAACACCACGGTTCCGCCCTCCTCTCGCTCCGTCGTCCCTGCTCAGCGCGTCGACTCGAGTCTCGACAACTGCGTCGACGTCCGGCGCCGCCATCTGTAGCCCCACCGTACCTCGCCGTAGCGACAAGCGCCCGGATCGGCACGGCGGCGGGGCGTCGAGGGCACCGCCTGGCATTCACCCTGACTGCACAACCACCGTGCCGTCCAGCCTGTTCCAGGAAGGCTCCGCGAGCAAGAGCTGTACGCCTTGGGCGCAAATGTGGGGCAGGAACTCACTGATCCCCGGCGGCCTCCGCGTCCGCTCGAGCGAGCAGGGCATCGGCCTCGGTCAGCACCTGCTCGGCCCGGGCGACCTCCACCGCCCCGCCCTCCCCGGCCGGACTGCTGCTCCGCTGCCCCGCCACGGACGGCGCAACCGTGCTCGGCGCCACGGACCGCGACGTGGCGCTGCCCGCCGGGGCCGGACTCGCCGTCCGCGCCGGCCGCAGGCCACACCCGGTCAGCGCCACGAGCGCACCGACCGCGATCACGGACGACGCGAACCCGGCCCGTCGAGCGGAGTGCCTCCGGCTCACTTGGTGCACACCTCCCGCGAGTCCTGCAGCCGGGCGAGGATGTCCGGCAGCGCGGCGGCCAGGTCCTTGCGAATGGCCACCCGATTCTCGATCAACCGGGCGGCATCGGCGTGGCCGGCCGCGCGGGCAGCAGCCAGGCGCGCCTCGGCGCGGGCGATGGAACCCCTGGTGTGGGCATCGGCGGCCAGACGCGCCTGGGCCTTCTCCACCCGGGTGATCCGATTCTCGATCCGGGCACAGGTCCGGCTCGTCACGGTCCCCGACGCCGAGGGGGCCGGCGTCGGCGACCCATCGGAATCGGCGGCAGCCACGGTGATCGGCCCGGCCAGCAGGGCCGCGGCCAGGGCGGGAACGGCGAGGGCAGAGAAGGCAGGCATCGCAGGTGTCCTCCGGTGCGGGTCCCCGTGAAGGCCGGGGACGGCGAGCCGGCGAGGTTTCGCCGACACCCCAACGTTCGCGCGAGCAGGTGTCCGCTCCGCCCGGGAAATGTCAGGGGAATGTTCGGGTCGCCAACTCGACCGCGAAACACACCCCGCCCTCGGCGGCCGACTCGGCCACCGCTCGCCCGCCCAGCCGGCGCGCGAGCTCGCCCACCAGCGCCAACCCCACCCCGGAACCCACGGGCCGCGCCCCGCGATAGCGCTCGGTCAGCACCCCGCGGTCGAAGGCCACGGCCAGGTCGTCGGCCGACAGTCCGGGGCCGTCGTCGCGCACCTCGAGCCGGGCGCCGTCCGGCAGCGGCCGCACCGCCAGCACCACCCGTCCCCCGGGTGGCAGCACCCGCAGCGCGTTGTCGGCCAGGGCATCGATCGCCTGCCGGACCCGTTCGCCGTCCGTTACCACCACCGGCCCGGCCGCGGGCGCCTCGACCAGGCAGTGCACCCCGGCCGCGGTGGCGCGCGGCAGGAACGCCGCCTGCGCCGCGCGCAACAGCTGCCCGAGGTCGACCGCGGCGGCCTCCAGCCGGAAGTCGTCCGCCTCGAGCCGGGCCAACGCGAGCAGGTCCTCGACCCGGCGCTGCAGCCGTCCCGCCTCGGCCAGGATCACCTCGGCTGCCGGGGCGATCTCGTGCGGTGCCAGCACGCCGTCCGCCAGGGTCTCGGCGTGCCCGGCCACCGCGGTGAGCGGGGTGCGCAGCTCGTGGGAGACCGCCAGCAGGAACCGGCGCTGGCGCTGCTCGCTGACCGCGAGCGCCTGCGAGAGCCCGTTCAGCGCCTCGGTCACCTCGGCCACCTCACGCGGCCCCTGCGGCGTCAGCGCCAGGTCGCGTTCCCCCGCCGACAGGCGCCGCGCGCCGGCGGCCAACCGTTCCAGCGGGCGGGTGATGCTGCCCGCCAGCCCGAGACCGGCCAAGGCGCCACCGAGCAGGCCGAGCAGCCCACCCAGGACGACGCGGCGCCGCTGCGCGGTGGTCAGTCGCGCCGCGGCAGCCACCCGGCGAGCCAGCAGCACCGTGCGCCGTCCGGCCGGGCGCGCGGTCACCAGCCAGTCGGTGCCGGCGACACGCCGCTCGACCGCCGGCGCCCCGTCGGCGGCGGCTGCCGCGTCCTGCGCGGTGAACGGCACCGTGGTGGGTGGGCGCCCGGGCGAGACCACTTCACCCGCCCAGCCGGCCCGGGCATCCAGCCGGTTCAGCCGCGCCACCGCCCGGGCCGGGGAGCCCGAATCCGCCAGCGCGGCCAGGGTGTCGACCTCCTGGGTCAGGTCGGCCGCGGCCTGGTCCCGGTTGCCCAGGGCGATCACCCGGGCCATGCCCAGACCCGTGATCAACGACCCGGCCAGCGCCACCCCCGAGACCAGCACGACCACCCGGCGCCGCAGCGACCAGCGGGCGGCCCCAGCCGGACGAACCGGCCGGTCAGGCGGGCTCGACGGCATACCCGACCCCCCGCACCGTGCGCAGCCGTGCCGCGGTGCCGATCTTGGAGCGCACCTGGGCGACATGGACGTCGACGGTGCGGGTCGGCGTCCCGGCGGGGTAGCCCCACACCTGGGTGAGCAACTCCTCGCGGGTGAACACCCGGCCCGGGCGGCGCATCAGGAACGCCAGCAGCTCGAACTCGGTGGTGGTCAGGTCGACCCCGGCGCCGCCGGCCGAGGCGCGGCGGGTGGCCGGGTCGAGCACCAACTCGCCGACCGTGATGGCTGCCTCGGTGGCGACCGAACCACCGCGGCGCAGCACCGCCCTGACCCGGGCAACCAGTTCCCGCGGGCTGAACGGCTTGGTGACGTAGTCGTCGGCGCCGAGCTCGAGTCCGAGCACGCGGTCGACCTCCTCGTCGCGAGCGGTCACGAACAGCACCGGCGTCCAGTCTCCGGCCGCCCGCATCCGCCGGCACACCTCGGTGCCGGGCAGGCCGGGCAGCCCGACATCGAGCACCACCACCGCGGGGCGATCACGCGTGATCGCCGCCAGCGCCGACTCGCCGTCACCGTGGATCGTCGCCGTGAAGCCGTCGCGCACCAGCGCACCGCGGATCAGATCGGCGATGGCCGGCTCGTCCTCCACCACCAGCACGAGGGGGTGCGTGTGCGACACGGGTCAGGCCCGTTCGTCCCGGCGCTCACGCCGCGCGTCGCGCCGGTCTCGGGTGCGCTGACTGGTGGCCACCAGCCGCCCCGCCTTCGCCAGGTAATCCGCGCCGGTCACCACGGTGACCGCCACCGCTGCCGCCATGGCCCCGACCGCGATCAGGTGCCAGTTGCCGGGCAGCGGCAACAGGTAGAGCGTGATCGCCAGGGCCTGCAGCGCGGTCTTGACCTTGCCGCCCCGCCCGGCCGGCATCACGGCGTGCCGGATCACCACGAAGCGCAACACGGTGATGCCCACCTCGCGGATCAGCACCACGGCCGTGACCCACCACGGCAGCAGGTCGAGCAGCGACAAGCCGACCAGCGCCGTCCCGGTGAGGGCCTTGTCGGCGATCGGGTCGGCGATCTTGCCGAGATCGGTCACCAGGTTGCGGCGCCGGGCCAGCTCACCGTCGAACCGGTCGGTCAGCCCGGCGATCACGAACACCGTGGCGGCCGCCCCGCGCCAGGCGCCCGACCGGCCGTCCTCGTGCAGCAGCAGCCAGCCGAACAGCGGCACCAGCAACAGCCGGACGCCGGTCAGCAGATTCGCGATGTTCCAGTTCGTCGCCTCGGGATGCGACGGCGTGGTCACCGGATCGACCCGATCGATCACCGGCGCACCTCGGCCACCAGGTCGGCGCCCTCGGCGGCCACGACCACCGCCGCGACCAGCTCCCCCGGGACGGCGCGCGCCGGCATCCCGTCGGCGTCCACCAGGCGGGTGGTGCCGTCGACGTCCGGACCCTGGTGGGCCGCCCGGCCCACCGGCCCGGCCAGTTCGTCGATCTCCTCGACCTCGTCGACCAGCACGGTGATCGCCTCGCCGACCCGGTCCTCGGCGCGCTGGGTGGTGAGCTCCTCGACCAGGTCGCTCACGTGGCGCACCCGCACGGCGATCTCGTCCTCGTCCAGGGCGCCGTCCAGGGTGGCTGCCTCGGTGCCGTCCTCGGGCGAGAAGCCGAAGACGCCCACCACGTCGAGCCGGGCCTGCTCCAGGAAGTCGGTGAGCACCTCGAGGTCGGCCTCGCTCTCGCCGGGGAAGCCCACGATCACGTTCGAGCGGATGCCCGCGTGCGGGGCCAGGGCGCGGATCCGCTCGATCAGGGTGAGGAAGTCCTGCGACCCGCCGAAGCGGCGCATCCGGCGCAGCAGCGCGGGCGCGGCGTGCTGGAAGGAGAGGTCGAAGTACGGCGCGATGCCGTCGGTTCCGGCGATCACCTCCACCAGACCGTCGCGCAGTTCGGCCGGCTGCAGGTAGGACACCCGCACCCGGTCGATGCCCTCGACGGCGGCCAGCTCGGGCAGCAACCGCTCGAGCAGCCGCAGGTCGCCGAGGTCCTTGCCGTAGGAGGTCGAGTTCTCGCTGACCAGCAGCAGTTCGCGCACGCCGCGGTCGGCCAGCCAGCGGGCCTCGGCCAGCACGTCGGTCGGGCGGCGGGAGACGAACGCGCCCCGGAACGCCGGGATGGCACAGAACGCGCAGCGCCGATCGCAGCCGGAGGCGATCTTCAGCGGCGCCCAGGGACGGCCGTCATGGTGACGGATCACCGGTTCGGGCGGTGCCTCGGGTGCACCAGGTTCTCCGGGGGCCTGGCCCGCCGACCGGGCCAGCGGGCTGATCGGCAGCAGCAACCGCCGGTCGGAGGGCGTGTGCGAGGCCGGACGCTCCCCGTGCAGCACGGCGTCCAGGTGGGTGGCGAGCTGGGCGTAGCTGTCGAAGCCCAGGACGGCGTCCGCCTCGGGCAGCTGCTCGGCGAGTTCGGCGCCGTACCGCTCGGCCAGGCACCCGACCGCGACCACGGCCCGGGTGCGGGCGCTGCCGCCGTCCCGCAGGTCGGCCGCCTCGAGCAGGGTGTCGATGGAGTCCTTCTTGGCCTGCTCGACGAACCCGCAGGTGTTGACCACCGCGACGTCCGCCTCGGCGGCATCCTCGACCAGCTGCCAGCCCGCGGCGTCCAGCCGTCCGGCCAGCTCGGCGGAGTCGACCTCGTTGCGGGCGCACCCCAGGGTCACCAACGCCACGCGGCGACGTTCGCCCTCGACCACGACCTGACCCGCTGCGGACACCGGGTCAGCCTAGTGCGCCGTGACCACCCGGGGGCCGCGGGACGGGTTCGACGGCCGCGCCGATGAGCCGGGCCACCGCTTCAGTGCCCTGAGTGGTCGTCCAGCAGCGAGCGCATCGATCGCGTCGGCGGGAGCCAGGCGCCACCCTCGGGCAGGTTGTCCAGCCGCACCCGGGGCAACGGCTGGGTGAAGGCCCCCGGCACGTCCTCGAGGTCGAGGAAGGTCAGCACGTCCGATTCCTGCGCGTAGCCGGCGACCTCGGCGAACGAGATCACGATGACGTCGACGCCGTCGCGCCCCAGCCGCTCCAGCGGCTCGAGGAAGTTGCGTCCGTCGCCGCTGGCCACCACCAGGCGGCGGAGCCGGCGGCTCGCCGCTCGGCGTTCGATGTGGGCCAGCATGTCGAGGTCGACGTCGTCCTCGGGTCCGAGCTTGGGCCGGGCGAACACCGCGTAGCCGAACGAGCGGATCGCCTCGATCCAGCCCCGCATGTTCACCGCGCCGCCGGGGGGCACGTTGGCGAACACGCACCCCTCGACCTCGGCGTCCCCGGCCCCGGACAGCAGCCACTTGGCGACCGCGTCGAACCTCGGCCGCGACGCCGGGGTGGGACGCCCGCCGATCACGTTCGACAACGTCATGTCGATGTTCGGCGCGTCCCAGACCAGCAGGTCCAACGCCACATCCGTGGCCTGTGCCTGCTCCGGCACGGTGACGGCGGCGCTCTCAGTCATCGCCGGGCTCCCATTCGTCGGGGATCCGGCCGGCGTCGTCGTCTGCGTCGTCCCGGTCGTCGACGCGGGAGCGCGCTTGATCGTGGGTCACGCCGTCCATGGTGACGGGTACGTCCTCGCCGCGCATCAGGGCCAGGGTGGCGGACAGGTCGTCGGGGCGCACCAGGACGTCGCGGGCCTTGCTGCCCTCGCTCGGCCCGACCACGCCGCGCGACTCAAGCAGATCCATCAGGCGCCCGGCCTTGGCGAACCCGACCCGCAACTTGCGCTGCAGCATCGAGGTCGACCCGAACTGGGTGTTGACCACGAGCTCGGCGGCCGCGAGCAGCAGCTCGAGGTCGTCGCCGATGTCGTCGTCCACCTGCTTCTTGACCACCGGCGCGGCGACGTCCTCGCGGTAGCTGGGCGCGAGCTGCTTCTTGACGTGCTCGACCACCTGGCGGATCTCGGACTCGGTGACCCAGGCGCCCTGCACCCGGGCGGTCTTGCTGGCGCCCATCGGCAGGAACAGGGCATCGCCCTGACCGATCAGCTTCTCGGCACCGGGCTGGTCCAGGACGACGCGCGAGTCGGTGACCGAGCTGGTCGCGAAGGCCATGCGGCTGGGCACGTTGGCCTTGATCAGGCCGGTGACCACGTCGACGCTGGGCCGCTGGGTCGCCAGCACCAGGTGGATGCCGGCGGCGCGGGCGAGCTGGGTGATGCGCACGATCGAGTCCTCGACGTCGCGCGGGGCCACCATCATCAGGTCTGCCAGCTCGTCGACGATCACCAGTAGGTAGGGGTACGGCGTGACCTTGCGCTCGCTGCCCGGCGGGACGACGACCTTGCCCGCGCGCACCGCGGCGTTGAAGTCGTCGATGTGCTTGAAGCCGAACGCCGCCAGGTCGTCGTAGCGGGCGTCCATCTCCTTCACGACCCAGCCGAGCGCCTCGGCGGCCTTCTTCGGGTTGGTGATGATCGGCGTGATCAGGTGCGGGATGCCCTCGTAGATGGACAGTTCCACCCGCTTGGGGTCGACCAGCACCATGCGCACCTCGTCCGGCGTGGAGCGCATCAGGATCGAGGTGATCATCGAGTTCACGAAGCCCGACTTACCGGCACCGGTCGCCCCGGCGACCAGCAGGTGGGGCATCTTGGCGAGGTTGGCGACCACGTAGCCGCCCTCGACGTCCTTGCCGACACCGATCACCATCGGGTGGGTGACCTTGCGGGCCGCCTGGCTGCGCAAGACGTCGCCGAGGGAGACGGTCTCGCGGTCGGTGTTGGGGATCTCGATACCGATCGCGGACTTGCCGGGGATCGGCGACAGGATCCGGACGTCGGCGCTGGCCACCGCGTAGGAGATGTTCTTGCTCAGCTGGGTGACCCGCTCGACCTTGACCGCGGGGCCGACCTCGACCTCGTAGCGGGTGACCGTCGGGCCACGGCTGAACCCGGTGACCCGGGCGTCGATCTCGAACTGCTCGAAGACGGTGGTCAGCGCCTCGACCACCTTGTCGTTGGACGCGCTGCGGGCCTTGGGCGGTGAGCCGGGCGTGAGCAGGTCCGAGGGCGGCAGCGCGTAGCTGACGTTGCCGAGCAGCAGCTGCTCGACCCGCGGCGGCAGCTGGGTGGTCGGCGGCGGTTCGGGCGGCGACTTGTGCTCGACCAGCACTCCGGGCGCGACCGGGCGCTTCTCCCCCGGGCGCGGGCCGGACAGCACCACGGTGTCCTCGGGGTCGCCGGTGCGGCCGGCACGGGACGACGCGCCGGCCTTGGCGCCGGGGGTCGCCTTGTCGACGTCCACCACGGCCTTGACGAAGGCCTCGTCCCCGGCGAGCGAGCCGTCCGGGGCCGCCTTGCCGGGGCGGCGGCGCCGCTTGGTCAGGAAGCTGGACGGCGCAGGGCCGTCGTCCTCGACCGGCTGGTCGTCGATCACCGGCCCGGCGCGCCCGGTCAGCAGGTCGCCGGCCTCGCGCAGCCGGACCCCGACCTCGTAGATCGGGGTCGCGGTGAGCACCAGCAGGCCGAACAGGGCCAGCAACACCAGGATCGGCACGGTGACCCACACGGTGACCGCGGCCTCGATCGGCGAGGAGAGCAGGTAGCCGATCATGCCTCCGCCGGCCTGCATCGCCGTCGACCCCTCGGGTGGGGTGGGGATGCCGGCCGCCACGTGGAGCAGCCCGGCCGAGGCGCCACCCAGGATCATCGCGCCCAGTTGCAGCCGCCGCAGCGCGTCGTCGGCCGGGTCGGTGTCATCCGGCTGACGCATGTGCCGCACACCCAGGGCGACCAGCACGACGGGCAGCGCGAGCGCCACCCGACCGAGGCTGCCGGCGAAGATCGTGTGCAGCACGCCGGCCACCGGCCCGGGCAGGTGCCACCACTCCACGGCGGCCACCACGATGGCCAGCGCAATGTAGAACAACCCGACGCCATCGCGCCGGTGGGCCTCGTCGAGGTCCAGCAGGTCGCTGCGGAACCGCCGGGTGATACCGCCGAGCAGGTGGGCGGTGCCCATCCACATCGAGGTGATCGCCCGCACCGGCCACGAGGGTCCGGTGCGGCGACGGGGGTGGCGGGTGGCCGGACGGCGCGCCGGGGGGCGACGCGGCGGAGTGCGGCCCGAGGTGCCGCTGGGGCGGCGTCCGGGGGTGCCGTTCTTGCCGCGGGCGGCACCGGAGGACGTCGACCGGCCGGCGGCCGGGTCCCGGCCAGGCAACCGAGGCCGCCCACCGGCGGACGAGGACCGGCTCGTCGGGCGGTTGGTCGTGGACGTACGGGTGGCCATGGTGGCGAGGCTACGTGACGACCACCCGAACGGCGTAGGCGCCACGCCTGCCCCACGAGTCCCAACTGTTACCGATTTCAGCCCATGATCGCCGTCAGATCGCAGGTTCCTCCGGCTCACCCGGAGCAAACCGCGATCCAACAGCGATCATGAATGGAACCGGGGGACGCGGCGCCCGATGCCGCAGACCACCTCGTAGCCGATGGTCCCCCAGCGCGCCGCGACGTCGTCCGCGGTGATCCGGTCGGTGCCGGCCGGGCCGGTCTGCGACCCGATCAGCACCACCTCGTCGCCGACCGCGGCGTCGGGCACGGCGTCCAGGTCGATCATGCACTGGTCCATGCAGACCCGGCCGAGCACCGGTACCCGACGGCCCCCGACCAGCACCTCGTTGCCGTCGACCCGGCGCCAGCCGTCGGCATAGCCCACCGGGATGGTGCCGATGCGTTGCCGGGCGGTGGTGCGGTAGCGGTGGCCGTAGCTGACCCCCTCCCCCGGGGGCACCAACTCGACCCGCGCCAGCACCGTCGACCAGCGCAGGGCCGGGCGGATGCTCTCGGGCAGCGGGACGGCGTCGCCCGGCGAGAGGCCGTACATCGCGATCCCGAACCGCACCAGGTCGTGGGCGGCTTCGGGGACGGCGAACGTCGCAGCCGAGTTGGCCGCGTGCACCAGCGCCCGCGGGCGCCCCGCGGCGTCCAGGTCGGTGAGCACCTCGGTCAGATCCGTCAGCGTGTCGGCGAAGCGACGCTGCTGCAGCGCCGTCACCCCGGTGCCCGGATCGGCCTCGTCGGCACACGCGAAGTGGGTGAAGATCCCCTGCAGCACCACGCCCTCGGAGGCCACAACCTGCTTCACGAGCTCGCCGGCGCTCTCGGGCCGCACGCCCACCCGGGTCATGCCGGTGTCCACCTTCACGTGCACCTGCGCCGGACGCCGCGTGGTCGCCGCCGCGGCCCGCGCCACCTCGAGGTGGTCCGGCGTCCAGATCGTCAGGCTGACGTCCGCCGCCACCAGCTCGGGCACGGCATCCGGCGGGGTGTACCCCAGCATCAGTAGCGGCGCCTCGATGCCGGCCGCCCGCAGCTGTAGCGCCTCGTCGACCCGGGCCACGCCGAGCCAGGTCGCCCCGCCGTCCAGGGCTGCCCGGGCGACCGGAACGGCTCCGTGCCCGTACCCATCGGCCTTGACCACCGCCATCACGGCGACGCCACTCACCCGTCGCGCCACCGCGACGTTGCCCCGGATCGCGTCGAGGTCCACCTCGACCCAACAGGACTCACGCCGAGCCGTCGCGTCACTCACCCGCGCGAGCCTATTACCGCCGTCCGCATTCACCGCCCCCACCAAACCCGCTCATGCTCCGCAGCGACCCCGTCATGCTCCGTAGCGGACGGGCCTGAGCCGGCACCAGCGGAGCATCGAGTGTCACCAGCGGAGCATGAGCAGGTTTCGTGGTTCGGACGTCAGGCGAGGACGTCGGCCAGGGCGCGGTGGGTCAGGCCGAAGGCGTCGGCGACCGGGCCGTTGGTGACCTCGCCACCGAAGGTGTTCAGGCCCTTGGCCAGGCTGGCGTCGTCGGTCAGCGCCTGGCGCCAGCCCTTGTCGGCCAGCCGCACCGCATACCCGAGGGTGGCGTTGGTCAGCGCCCAGGTCGAGGTCTTCGGGACGGCGCCGGGCATGTTCGCGACGCAGTAGTAGATCGAGTCGTGCACCATGAACGTCGGGTCGGCGTGCGTGGTGGGCCGCGAGCCCTCGAAGCAGCCGCCCTGGTCGATGGCGACGTCGACCAGCACCGAGCCGGGCTTCATCTCCTTGACCATGTCGTCGGTGACCAGCTTGGGCGCCTTGGCGCCGGGGATGAGCACGGTGCCGATCACCATGTCGGCGCCCAGCACCTCCTCGCGCACCGACAACTTCGAGGACGCGATCTGGCGCACCCGGTTGTCGTAGCGCCAGAAGCTCATCCGCAGCTTGTCGAGGTCGGTGTCGAGCATGGTGACCTCGGCGCCCATGCCGAGGGCGATGTTGGCGGCGTTCTGGCCGGCCACACCGGCACCCAGGACGACGACCTTGGCGTTGGCCACACCACCGATGGCGCCCATCAGCACACCCTGGCCGCCGTAGGCCTTCATCATCGCGTGCGCCCCGACCTGCGGCGCGAGGCAGCCCGCCACCTCGGACATCGGGTAGAGCAGCGGCAACAGGCCCGAGGGCAACTGCACCGTCTCGTAGGCGATCGAGGTGACCTTGCGCTTCATCAGCTCCTCGGTGAGCGGCTGGTCGGCGGCCAGGTGCAGGTAGGTGAACAGCACCAGGTCCTCACGCAGCCGGTGGTACTCGCTGGCGATCGGCTCCTTGACCTTCATCACCATGTCGCTCGCGGCCCACAGGTCGTCGGCCGAGTCGATGATCTGCGCACCCTGCGCCACGAAGTCGGCGTCCGTGATCGCCGAACCGACGCCGGCGTTCCGCTCGATCAGCACCTCGTGCCCATGGGCGACCAGTTCGGCCACCCCGACGGGCGTGATGCCCACCCGGTACTCCTGGTTCTTGACCTCGCGAGGAACGCCAACCTTCATGACGATCATCCTTTCGTCCCGGTGCAGCGACCGCCGCTGCTCGACCCCGGCACTTCGATGGCGGCAGCTTAGTGACGAATCCGGCGCAGGTGGTGCCATAGGCACCCCAGATTGACCGTTCGGATGGCATGATCTACCACGAAATCAGGATTCGAGAGGTCAAACATGCCGCAGCCCCCCGAGCCGCTCCGCCTCGACCAGATCGATCGCGCCATTCTGCGCCTGTTGCAGCAGGACGGCCGGTTGACCAACGCCGACCTGGCCAAGCAGGTGAGACTGTCGCCCTCGCCGTGCCTACGCCGGGTGAAGGCGCTCGAGCAGGCCGGCTACATCACCGGCTACACCGCCGTGCTCGATCCGGCCAAGCTGCACCGCTCCCTGCACGTGATGGTGATGGTCAGCCTGACCTCCCAGCGCCAGGAGACCCTCGAGGCCTTCGAGCGGGCCGTGAGCGAGCTGGACGACGTCCTGGCGTGTTACCTCATCGCGGGCGAGGCCGACTACCTGCTCACGGTCGCGGTCAAGGACCTGGACGCCTATCAGCAGCTCTACACCCGACGCCTGGGCGAGTTGCCCGGGGTGGCGTCGATGAAGAGTCTGGTGACCATGAAGGCTGTCAAGGCCTCGACGGCCCTGCCGGTGTGAGCCCCTGGTCCCGACCACGAGCACGATCACTGCCCATCTCGTCCGCCCGCACGATCCCAGGATCATCCGAACGGCCGAGGTGCACCGGCTCGTCACCGGGGAACTCTCCTGGGTGCCGCGAGGGCCAGGTATCGGCCCTCGCGGACCACTCCTCCCCGGACGACTCCCCGGACGGCGCCATGCCCAGCAGGCGCACCAGCTCGTCGCGAATCTCGGCGAACCGCGCACTCATCGGGTAGTCGCTGTGCCCGCGGATCGGCGGGTCCACCACCTCTCCCGGCGGGTCGGGTCGCAGTCCGCGCCCCTGGCCCGGGTCGAGGTCACACGGATCGACCACGCCGCGGTCGACGGCCACCCCGAGCGGGTCGCGCTCCCCCACCAGGCCGGCGTCCGGGTCACCCACGAGGTGCCGCGCCGTGGCGCTGGCACTGATCGGCCAGCCGAGGTAGTCGGTGTCGCGGTACAGGCTGCGCCAGCGCACGCCGTCCCACCCCGCTCGCGGGTCGCCGCCGAGCAGCACGGCCAGGCGTTCACGGGCGTGGCGACCGAAGAACGCGGGGAAGGTCCGGCCGTAGAGCCGCGTGATCTGGGTGCCCATGGTGAGCAGGGCAACGTGCTCGCGGCGGTCGGGCGAGAGCTGGGCGATGGCGGCGGCGCACAACAGGCTGCCCTGACTGTGACCGGCCAGCACCAGCGGGGTGCGCTCGAACGCCCCGATGCGCGTGACCAGTTGCGGGACAGCACGTTCGGCGTAGCAGGGCGGCGCGAACGGGTGGGCGCCCCGGGGCCAGAACGTGGCGATGTCCCAGAGCACCCCCAGCGAGCGCCGGAAGGTGGGCTTGCGGTAGGTCAGCCCGATCACCAGGGTGAGGCCGCCCAGCAACAGCACCGCCAGCTTCGCCCCGATCACCACCACCGTGTGGCGTGGCGTGTCGGGCCAGCCGAACCAGGTCAGCACGTCGTACCAGGCACCCCATCGAGGCACCGCGCGGCACACGGTCATCGGCGCTCGGCAGACCGTCACCGCTGCCCCGGCGACGACCACCGGCACGACCAGGACGGCGAACCAGCCCAGCACCGTGAGGCCGATGAACCCCACGAAGCGGTGCAGGCCCTGGGCTGCCGCGACGTCCCGTGCCCGCACCCGCACGTGACGTTCGGCGTCGGCGACCAGCGGCATCAGGTGGTGACGGGCCGCCGAACGAGCCGCGGCGAGGGTGATGCCCGCGGTCACCGCAGCGATCAGCGCCAGCACGGCGCCGACGGCGAGCCCGACGGCACTCCACTGCATCGTCACCGGGAACTCGGGTCGGCGGGCGCCGACGCCGTTGCCGTCCAGCCAGCCCTGGACGCCGAACAGGACGGCGATGCTGTAGAGCCAGCCCAGAATCCATCCCAGCCCGGCGAAAACCGGTGTGGCCAGGCCGTTCCACGCCGGCTGATCGGGGCCGTCTCGCCGGCCGGCTGCCCGCGCCTCCCACCAGGTCAGCACGAGCACGAACCCCAAGAGCACGACCTGGACGGCGTACAGCCCCCGCACGCTGGCATCCAGACCCGGTTGCGGCCCGGCCACCGCCGGCGCCGAGGCGGGCGGTGGGGCGGTGTGGGCCGCGGCGGCGGCGAGCAGCAGCGAGACCGCCGCCAGCCCGGCGGGCAGCCAGCTGAGCCAGAGTTCCCACCCGGGCACGGCACCGTTGCGCACGCGTACCACGGGGAGCCACAGCAGACCGAGCGCCGCGATCAGCGCCACCGCGGCCAGTACCTGTGACAGCTCTGCCAGCCGCCCGGGCAGCGTGGCACGGTCGGCGCGCACGCACGCCGCGAGCAGGTAGGCGACGCTACCCAGCCCGGCGGCCAGGTGGATCCGCCGCAGGGCACGCACCTGGTCCTCACCGCTCCAGAACGACCCGTGTTCGAAGGCTGTGGGCTCGACCACCTGGGCCGCAACGGGTTTCGCCGTCTGCGAGCGGCCCGAGGCAGTGGGCACCACCGACTCGTAGCCGATGGACTTGCCGGCCAGCCACCACACCGCGGCCTGGACCGCCACCGGCACCAGGGCCATCAGCAGCGCCCGGTGCTCGGCCACGGCGAAGTAGGGGTCGGTGAACACGCCGCCCAGGAACGGCAGCTGCCGAGAACACCCGGCACCGCACTGCCAGCCCACCAGGTCCATCGAGGCGGCGCTCATCGCGATCAGCAGGGTGGCGGTGAGGCTGAGCGCCAGCGCCCGCACGGTCCACGCGAGCAGGGCGGTGGCGCCCTTCTCGCGCAGATCGGCCGGCACCCTCGGCCGGCTCCACAGCGCGACGTTCACCAAGGCGAAGGGCAACAGCGCGCTCCACCCGGCGCGGCGCAGGTCCTTGGCGGCCAGGTCGCGCTGGCCGGAGGTCAGCTGGCCCCAGCTGAACGCCTCGACGACGTAACGCGAGGCGCCGGAACGGGTTTCACCATGCTGTGGGCCCACCCGTTCAGCCGGCCCAGCCGGCTCAGCTGTGGCCGTGGGCACGGTGTCGGGGTGGCGATAGAAGCCGGTGACGGCATCTCCGGCGACGCGCACCAGAGCCGGCTCGGCGGCCGGCACCGGAGTGGCCGGCACCGCCCCGGAATCGCCCTCGACGGCGGCCGGTTCGGCCGGCGACCAGGTGCGCAGCACGGAACTCGGCGGGGTGTTCGACACCCCGTGCACGCGAAGCTCCCAGATCGACTGTTCCACACCGACAGGAGCCGCCGGACCACCGTCCGGATACACCCGATCTCAGCGCGCGAGTTCCACCGCGGTCAGCGCGGCCAGCCGGGCGTTGTTGCGGATCAACGCGATGTTCGCGACCAGGCTGCGACCGCCGGTGAGTTCGTTGATCCGGGCCAGCAGGTAGGGCGTGACCTCCTTGCGCGAGATGCCCTCGCGCTCGGCGTCCGCGATCGCCTCGGCGATCCGGGCATCGATCTCGGCCGGGTCGAGGGCATCGGCCTCGGGGATCGGGTTGACCACCAGGACGCCGCCGCGCAACGCCAGCCGCGCGTGCTGGCGCAGAACGGCAGCCAGTTCGGCCGGCCCCTCGACCCGGTGATCCACCGGCAACCCGGAGCTGCGGGTGAAGAAGGCGGGGAACTCGTCGGTGCCGACCCCGATCACCGGCACGCCGTAGGTCTCCAGCGTCTCGAGCGTCTTGGGCAGGTCGAGGATCGACTTGGCGCCGGCGCAGACCACGGTGACGGGGGTCGAGCCCAGCTCGTCCAGGTCCGCCGAGACGTCGAAGGTGTGCTCGGCGCCGCGGTGCACCCCGCCGATGCCGCCGGTGGCGAAGATCGGGATGCCCGCCCGGTGCGCCAGGAACATGGTGGCCGCCACCGTCGTCCCCGCACTGGCCCCGGCGGCCAGCAGCGCGGGCAGGTCGCGACGGGAGGCCTTGGCGATCTCGGCTGCGCCCGTGCCACCCTCGCCACCCGCACCGCCGGCCAGCCGCTCGAGCGCGGCGTCGTCCAGGCCGATCCGCAACTCGCCGTCCAGCACCGCGATCGTCGCCGGGACGGCGCCCGCCTCGCGCACCACCTGCTCGACCCCCTGGGCGGTGGTCAGGTTGTCGGGGTAGGGCATGCCATGGGTGACGATGGTCGACTCCAGGGCGACGACCGGCCGGCCCTCGGCCAGCGCATCGGCGACCTCGGGCGTGACGTTCAGCATCGACGCGGTTCCGTCCGTTCCGTTCGGCTCGATCAGGTGGAACTCACCCGGCGACCTTGTCGGGTCACCCGGATCAGTTGAACTCACGCGTGCCCAGCGCGTCCTCGGCGGTCGCGCGCGAGGCAGCGATCATGCCCGGACGGCGCAGCCGGTGCAACGCCGCGGCGTCCACCAGGTCGGCCGACAGGTCGGGCCGCACGCTGTAGTGGCTCTCGACCGTGAGCGCGGCGACCAGCGTGCCCGCCAGCACCGCGTCGTCCAGGCTCGCCCCGGCGGCCAACAGGGTCAGGGTGCCGGCGATCAGCGAGTCCCCCGCGCCGGTGACGTCGAACACCGAGGCCGCGGTGGCCGGCACCATGCGGATGCCGTCGGCGTCGGCGATGACCAGCCCGTCGGCCCCGCGGCTCAGCACGACGTGGGCGGCCCCCTGATCGTGCAGCAACTGCACCAGGTCCAGCGCGTTGCCGTTGAGCGGCCAGCCGTGGTGAATCGCCAGCGCCTGCGCCTCGTCGAGGTTGCAGAACAGCACCTCGACCCCGGTCAGGTCGCGCGGCAGCCGCCCGACCTTCGGGGTCGAGACCGCGTCGACGGCCAGCTTGGTGCCCTCGATCCGACCTCGCCGGACGGCGTGCGCGAGGGTGTCGATCGGCAGGTTGCAGTCGGCGAACACCCAGCTGTTGGGCTCGATGGAGCTCGGCCAGGTGGCGTCCAGGTCGGCCGGGGCGAGGCCGTCGAGCACGTCCATGGCCGCCGCCCCGAGCACCAGGTCACCCGAGCTGTCGAGCACCGCGACGTACTGGGCGGTCTCGCCCGACAGTGCCACGCTCACGCCCGAGATGTCGACACCGAGCTGGGCCAGGTAGGCGACCACCGCCCGCCCCGAGTCGTCGTCACCGACCCGCGAGACCAGCTCGACCGGAGTCCCCAACCGGGCCAGGTTCTCGGCCACGTTGCGCGCCACGCCACCGAACGAGGTCACGGCCCGGGCAGGGTTGGAGGTGCCCACCACGGCCGGCCCGGTCAGCTTGAGCTTGCGATCGACCACGCAGCCGCCGGCGCAGATCACGCGTCCCGCCGTCATGTTGCCCGTCCCGTTCTCGCCCCCGCGATAGGCGTTCATGCTTCGATGACCACTGGAATGATCATGGGCCGGCGCCGATACCGCTCCGATACCCACTTGCCGACCGTGCGGCGCACGATCTGCTGCAACCCGTAGGTGTCCGCGTTGCCGTCCCCGGCCGCCGCGGACAAGGCGTCCACGATGCGTGGACGCACCGCATCGAACACGGTGTCGTCCTCGGCGAACCCGCGCGCATGGATCTCCGGCCCTGCGACCACCTTGCCACTGCCAGAGTCCACCACGACGATCACCGAGATGAAGCCCTCTTCGCCCAAGATGCGCCGATCCTTGAGGTCGGCCTCGGTGAGCTCACCCACGCTGGCGCCGTCGACGTAGACGTAACCGCAGGGCAGTGCCCCGACCACCTTGGCGACCCCGTCGACCAGGTCGACCACCACGCCGTCCTCGGCCAGCACCACGCGGTCGCGCGGCACCCCGGTGGCGATCGCGAGGTCGGCGTTGGCCACCAGGTGGCGGACCTCGCCGTGCACCGGCATCACGTTGCGTGGCTGCACGATGTTGTAGCAGTAGAGCAGCTCGCCGGCCGACGCGTGGCCGCTGACGTGCACCCGGGCATTGCCCTGGTGCACCACGGTGGCCCCGAGCCGGGTCAGCCCGTTGATCACGCGGTAGACCGCGTTCTCGTTGCCCGGGATCAGCGAGCTGGCCAGCACCACGGTGTCGCCCCGCCCGACCCGGATCTGGTGCTCGCCATGGGCCATGCGCGACAGCGCGGCCATCGGTTCACCCTGCGAGCCGGTGCACATCAGCACCACCCGGTCGTCGGGCAGGTCGTCCAGCGCCTTCGGATCGATCAGGACGCCGTCCGGCACCTTCAGGTAGCCCAGATCGGCGGCCACCCCCATGTTGCGCACCATCGAGCGCCCGACCAGGGCGACCCGACGGCCGTGGGCGTGGGCGGCGTCCAGCACCTGCTGCACCCGGTGCACGTGCGAGGCGAAGCTCGCCACGATCAGCCGGCGCTCGGCCTGACCGAACACCCGGTCGAGCACCGGGGCGATCTCGCGCTCGGCGGTGGTGAACCCCGGTACCTCGGCGTTGGTCGAGTCGACCATGAACAGGTCGACCCCGGCCTCGCCGAGCCGGGCGAAGGCGCGCAGATCGGTGATCCGGCCGTCCAGCGGCAGCTGGTCCATCTTGAAGTCGCCGGTGTGCAGGACGACGCCCGCCGCGGTGCGCACCGCCACGGCCAGGGCGTCCGGGATGGAATGGTTGACCGCGACGAACTCGCACTCGAACGGGCCGAAGCGTTCGTGCTGGCCCTCGGCCACGGCGAGCGTCAGCGGGGTGATCCGGTGCTCGCGCAGCTTGGCCTCGACCAGCGCCAGGGTGAGCTGCGAGCCGATCAGCGGCAGGTCCTCGCGGCGGCGCAGCAGGTACGGGACGGCGCCGATGTGATCCTCGTGGCCGTGGGTGAGGATGACCGCGACGATGTCGTCCATCCGGTCGGCGATCACCGAGAAGTCCGGCAGGATCAGGTCGACGCCGGGCTGGTGGTCCTCGGGGAACAGCACCCCGCAGTCGATGACGAGCAGCTTGCCGGCGTGCTCGAGAACGGTCATGTTGCGCCCGATCTCGCCCAGGCCGCCGAGCGGGATGACCCGCAGGCCACCCTCGGCCAGCGGCGGCGGCGAGCCCAGCTCGGGATGCGGATGACTCACGAGGACGGCACCATCCCGGCGGTGGTCAGGGCGTGTCGGACCTCGTCCACCTCGGCGGCCGAGGCCGCCAGCAGCGGCAGCCGGGTGGCACGGCTGCCGATGATGCCGAGCAGCTCCATGGCGGCCTTGGACCGGATCGCGCCCTGCGAGGCCGGCGACATGATCGCTCGGACGACGCCGATCAACCTCTCGTTGATCGTGCGCGCCGTGACCAGGTCACCGGCGTCCACCGCGGCCACCATGGCCGCGTGCTCGGCTCCGGCCACATGGCCGGTGACACTGACCAGGCCGCTCGCGCCGACCGCCAGCCACGGCAGGTTCAGCGCGTCGTCCCCGCAGTAGTAGGCGAGGTCGGTGGTCGCCATCACCTCCATGCCGGCCACCAGGTCGCCGGTGGCGTCCTTGACGGCGGTGATCCGGGAGTGGTCGGCGAGGCGCTGCAGCACCGGGGTGGTGATGCGCACCCCCGCGCGTCCGGGGATGTCGTAGAGCATGCAGGGCAGGTCGGTGGCGTCGGCGACCGTGGTGAAATGCGCGACCAGGCTCTCGGCCGGCGGCTTGTTGTAGTACGGCGTGACCACGAGCAGACCGTGCGCGCCGGCCTTGGCGGCCTCCTGGGCGAGCTCGATGGTGTGGCGGGTGTCGTTGGTGCCCACGCCGGCCACGATGGTCACCTGGTCGCCGACGGCATCCAGGACGGCGCGCAGCAGCGCCTCCTTCTCGGCGTCGGTGGTGGTCGGAGACTCCCCCGTGGTGCCCGATACGACGATGCCGTCGTGACCGGTCGCGACCAGGTGGGCGGCAAGGGCCTGGGCGCCGTCCAGGTCGAGATCACCGTCGGCGGTGAACGGGGTGACCATCGCGGTCAGCACGGAGCCGAACGGGCGCCGAGCGGAGGAGGCCGGCGCAGCGGGGACGGCCGCGGTGGATGACATGTGTCCGAGGATAGAGGCCACCCCGTGATCACGGACGCCGCTGGGCGCGGTCCGCGGGCGGCTGAGCGCCTCGCGCCGGGCCGGGGACCTCGCGAACCCGGAGACAAACGACAGATCTCGGAGCTGCCCGCTCGGGGGTCCGGGCAGCTCCGAGATCCGGGGGCTACATCGGGGCCTCGGCAGAGGTTGTTACAGACGAGTACATGTGACCTGAGTCACAATGCACCGATCGGGACCTCCGACCTGTATCCAGCGCTCGATCCGGGTGAGGTTGGTCTCAGGGCGCGACCCGCCCGTTGGCCTCGAAGGCCGCGTGGGTCAGGGGCATCAGGCCCTGCCAGAACCGCTCCATCTGCTCGGCGCACATCTCGATCTCGCGCTGCGGGAACGACGGATTCGTCGCGTTGTCGCGCTTGGTGCGCAGCGAGAGGAAGTTCATCAGCGCCCGGGCGTTCATGGTCACGTACATCGAGGAGTAGATGCTCACCGGCAGCACGATCCGGGCGACCTCGCGGGCCACCCCGGCGGCCAGCATCCGCTGGTAGGCGGCGTAGGCCTGGGTGCAGGCGGCCTTGGTCTCGGCCTCGACCAGGGCGGACTGCTCGGGCGTGCCGTCGACGAAGTCGTAGGCGCCGGGCTTGCCCACCTGCACCAGCTTGCGCTGCGGACCGGGCACGTAGAACACCGGGCGCAGCTCGCGGTAGCGCCCCGACTCCTCGTTGTACGAGGCGATCCGGTGGCGCATGAACTCGCGGAACACGAAGATCGGCGCCTGCACGTAGAACGTCATCGAGTTGTGCTCGAACGGGCTGCCGTGACGGTCGCGCATCAGGTAGTTGATCAGTCCGCGCGACCGGTCGGCCTCGTCGTCCACGTGGGCCAGGGTCTGCTCACCCTGGGTCGAGACCCGGGCCGCGAAGACCACGTCGGCGTCCCGCGCCGCGGCCCGGACCAGCTCGACGGTGACCTCGGAGCGGAAGGTCACCTCGGGAGCGGCGTCCGGGTCGGCCCCGGCTCGGAGGTCGAGCCTCAGCTCGGTCGACGGCAACGGCTGCGCGGGGGCCAGGGTGATGTCATCGCTCACCCGACCGAGCGTACCCAGCGGCCTGTCGGTCCTCAGCAGGACGGACTCGCACCACCCCGTCGAGCAGCTCGAAGCGCACGTCGGCCAGGGAGTCGATCACCGCATCCGGGACACAGCCCGCCAAATCAGCCGCGGTGTGGGTCGTGGTCAGCGCCAGGGTGGTGCAACCGGCCGCCCGGCCCGAGGTCAGTCCGGCGCCGGCATCCTCGACCACCAGGCAGTCGCGCGGGTCGAGGCCCAGGCGCTCGGCGGCCAGCCGATAGGGAGCGGGGTCGGGCTTGCCGCGTGGCACGTCGTCCGGGGTGATCACCAGCGGTGGCGCCGGCAGCGCGCTGACCTCGAGCCGCGCCTGCACCAGCGGCGGGGTGCCCGAGGTGACGATGGCGGCCCGTTCGGCGGGCAGGGCGGCCAGCGCTGCGAACGCCCCGGGCAACACGGTGATGCCGTCCAGCTGCCCGCGCTCGATGGCCTCGATGCGGGCGAAAGCCGACTCGACCTCGTCGGCCGGCACCAGGTCGACGAGCACCTGCCGCGCCGGGACGCCGTGCGGGATCTCGATCGGCAGCCGTGCCAGGCCCCGCTCGTGCGCCCACAGGTCCCACGACCGCAGCACCGCGGGTGTGGAGTCGATCAAGGTGCCGTCCAGGTCGAACAGCACGGCGGCGAACCCGCGACGGCCGACCTCGCCCAGACCCGGGGGGTGGATGCTCATGGCCGCACCCTACGAGCGCGACCACCCGCGGACGCGCCGGCCTCCGGCGCCGGGCACACTGCCTGCCGTGAACACTCATGACCCTGACCCGCTCGCCCGGCGCGCCGTCCTGCGGCAGGCGGCCTCGGTGGGGGTGGCGACGGCCGCTTACGGCGTCAGCTTCGGCGCGCTCTCGGTGGCCAGCGGGTTGAGCTTGGCCCAGACCTGCGTGCTGAGCCTGGCGATGTTCACCGGTGGCTCACAGTTCGCCTTCGTCGGGGTGATGGGCGGGGGTGGCGGGGGCGCCGCGGCGGCCGCCACCGCGGGCCTGCTGGGGGTGCGCAACGGCTTCTACGGGTTACAGATGGCGCCGTTGCTGCGCGAACGAGGCTGGCGTCGTCCGGTGGCGGCGCAGCTGACCATCGACGAGTCGACGGCGGTGGGAACGGCGCAGGCCTCACCCGAGCTGATCCGGTTGGGGTTCTGGTCGACCGGTCTCGCCGTGTTCGCGCTGTGGAACCTGACCACCCTGCTCGGGGCACTGGCGGGCGATGCCGTGGGTGATCCGCGTACCTACGGCATGGACGCCGCCGCAGCCGCCGCCTTCCTCGGCCTGCTCTGGCCCCGGTTGCGCTCGCTGCGTCCCCGGGCGGTGGCGCTCGTTTCGGCCGCGCTCGCGGCGGTGCTGATCCCGTTCGTGCCGGCCGGGATCCCTGTGCTGGCAACGGTTCTGGTGGCCCTGGCGGGCTCGGCGATCCGCGCCGACCAGCCCGATGTGAGGGCGGCGTCATGACCTGGACGGCGCTGCTCGCCGCCTGCGGACTCTGCTACCTCACCAAGGTGGCCGGGTACCTGGCCCCACACCACTGGCTGGAGCGACCGAGGGTCACCCGGACCGCCGCGATGGTGACGGTCGCGCTGCTGTCGGCCCTGGTGGCGGTGCAGACCGTCGGGTCGGGCCGAGCCCTGAGCCTCGACGCCCGGATTCCCGCGCTGGCGGTGGCCGCCGTGCTGCTCTGGCGCAGGGCGCCCTTCGTGGTCGTGGTGGTGGCCGCCGCCGTGGTGGCCGCCGGTCTGCGCGCCCTCGGCTGACGCCTGCCGGCCGCTGCGCGACGGTCAGTCCGCGGCGCCGTAGAAGCCGGCGATGTGGGCCTCGACCAGGTCGGCCGCCCGTGCCCCCTCGCCGTCCAGCAGGGCCTGGTGGATGCCGTGGTGCTCACCGCACAGGCGGATGGTGACGCCGGCGAAGTCGTCGGCCTCGCGCAGGTGGGCGAGCAGGGTGGCGCGCATCGCCAGGCGCAGCGCGGTGGTCATCTCGGCGACGAGCGGGTTGCCGCTGGCCCGGGCGATCGCCACGTGGAAGGCGGTGTCCTCGTCGTTGAACTCCTCCGGCGTGACATCCGGATCGTCCATCGCGGCGAGGTGGCGGCGCAGCTCGGCGTGGTCGGCCGGCGAGGCGTGGACGGCGGCGAGCCGGGCCGACTCCCGTTCGAGGGCGATCCGGGCGCGCACCACGTCCCGTGAGCCGACGCTGGCCAGGGTGACGTGCAGCCGCACCAGGCGAGCGAGCGCCTCGGCGGGCTGGGCGGTGAGCACGGTGCCGGCGTCCGGCCCCGACCCGGTGCCCTGCACGATCACGCCCATCGCCTCGAGCACCCGGAGCGCCTCGCGGACGGCGACCCGGCTCACGCCCAGCACGTCGGCGAGCTGTCGCTCGGAGGGCAACCGGTCGCCGACGACCAGCCGGCCGGAGGAGATCTGCTCCTCGATGCGGTCGAGGACCAGCTCGTAGGTCTTCGCCCGATGCACCGGGCGCCAGCCCTGGGCCATCTCCTCGGTCGTCGTCACCGGGGCCTCCTCACGGCCGTTCTCGATCAATTCGGACATTGATTCCCCAAAACTCTTGTTACCTACGACACGTCACCTTATCGTGGCAGGAACACCATGTGGTCCTACCACATAGCTGGAGCGCCGAACCGTCGTCCGGCTCCAGCTGCCGTACTCCCCGTGCACCGTCGCATCCCGGAGGCAGCCGTGAATCCCTTGCTCGTGACCATCTCGCCGACCACCGCGCTGACATCGCCGGTCCTGTCGGACAACTTCACCCAGCATCTGTCCCCCGTCGGCGGCAGCCTGGCGCTCTCCGCGCTGGTGGGGCTGCTGCCGTTGGTGGTCGTCTTCGTCCTGCTCGGCGTGGTGAAGACCAAGGCCTACGTCGCCTCGCTCGCCGGGGTCGCCACCGCCTTCCTCGTCGCCGTTCTGGCCTATGACATGCCGGCCACGCTGGCCGCGCTGTCGGCCACCCAGGGCGCGGTGTTCGGCGCGTTCCCGATCATGTGGATCGTGCTCTGCGCGCTGTGGCTCTACCAGCTGACCGTCACCAGTGGCCGGTTCGAGGACCTGCGCGCCACCTTCGACGTGATCAGTGAGGACCCGCGCATCCAGGCCGTGCTGATCGCCTTCTGCTTCGGCGGCCTGCTCGAGGCCCTGGCCGGCTTCGGCGCCCCGGTGGCCATCACCGCGACCATGCTCATCGCGCTCGGGGTCGCCCCCTTGCGCGCGGCCGGCACGGTGCTGCTGGCCAACACGGCGCCGGTGGCCTTCGGCGCCATCGCCATCCCGATCACCACCGCGGCCACGCTGACCGGCATCCCCGCCACCGACATCGGCGCCGTCGTCGGCCGTCAGGCCCCGCTGCTGGCAGCCGTGGTGCCGATGTTGCTGCTGCTGGTCGTGGACGGCCGGCGCGGGCTGCGCGAGGTGTGGCCGGCAGCGCTGGTCACCGGGCTCAGTTTCGCGCTCGCCCAGTTCGCGACGTCCAACTTCCTGTCGGTCGAACTCACCGACATCGTCGCCGCGCTCGTCGGCCTGGCCGCCACGGTGCTCTTCCTTCGGGTCTGGACGCCGGTCGGTGCGCACGAGGCCCACGAGCGACTCGCCGCCGATCGCGACGTCGAGGCGGACGCCGCCCGCGCCGCCGGGCGCAGCGGCAACTCCACCGTCACCGCCACCCGCACCACGGGCGGTACCCCAGCCGGCGCCTTGACCCAGGGCCGGATCTGGCTCGCGTTGTTCCCCTACCTGCTGGTCATCGCGGTGTTCTCGATCTCGAAGCTGGTCCCCGCGGTGAAGACCTTCCTCGCCGGCACCGACCGCAAGATCGCCTGGCCAGGCCTGAACGGCCACGTGCTGGGCTCCTCCGGCAAGCCGATCACCTCGACCATCTACGTGTTCGGCTGGTTGTCGAACCCGGGAACCCTGCTGCTGCTCAGCGGCGTGATCGTGGCCCTGGTCTACCGCGTCGCCCCGGCGACCGCGATCGCCGACTTCACCACCACCCTGGCCAAGATGAAGCTGGCGATCCTGACCGTCATGGGCGTGCTCGCCCTCGCCTACGTCATGAACTTCTCGGGCCAGACCATCACCATCGGCACCTGGATCGCCGGCACCGGCGGCTTCTTCGCCTTCCTGTCCCCCGTGCTGGGCTGGATCGGCACCGCGGTCACCGGGTCGGACACCAGCGCCAACGCCCTGTTCGCCAAGCTGCAGGCCACCGCCGGCGCCAAGGCGGGTATCGACCCGACGCTGCTGGTCTCGGCCAACACCACCGGTGGGGTGGTCGGCAAGATGATCAGCCCGCAGAACCTGACCATCGCCGCCAGCGCCGCCGGGCTCGACGGTCAGGAATCGGCCATCCTGCGCCGGGTGCTGCCCTGGAGCCTCGGCCTGCTGCTGGTGCTGTGCACCGTGGTGTTCCTGCAGTCCACCGCGGTCCTGGGTTGGATGCTGCCATGACCACCCCCGCCACCAGCCGAACCGGCCGGGGTCTGGACGGCGCCGTCCTGGACGAGCTGCGCGCCATCGTCGGGCCCGCGTACGTGCTGACCAGCGACGGCGACGTCGAACCGTTCTCGCGCGATGCGACGCCGCTGTTCCGCGCCCAGCCGGACGCCGTGGTGCTGCCGGCCGACACCGCTCAGGTCAGCGCCGTCCTGGCGCTGGCGACCCGGCTCGGCATCCCGGTGACCCCGCGCGGGGCCGGGTCGAACCTGGCCGCGGCGACCATCCCCGAGCACGGCGGCATCGTGCTGGTGCTGACCCGGCTCAACCGGGTGCTCGAGGTGAACCCCGCCGAGCTACTGGCCGTCGTCCAGGCCGGGGCGACCACCGCGGAGCTGTACGACGCGGCGGCCGCGGTCGGGCTGCTCTACGCTCCCGACCCGGGTAGCCGGACCGTCTCGACGGTGGCCGGCAACGTGGCGATGTGCGCCGGCGGGCTGCGCGGGCTGAAGTACGGCGTGACCCGCAACTACGTGCTGGGGCTCGAGGCCGTGCTGCCCACCGGCGAGGTGATCCGGACCGGTGGGCGGCTCTGGAAGGACGTCGCGGGCTATGACCTGACCCGGCTGCTGACCGGGTCGGAGGGCACGCTGGCGGTGATCACCGAGATCACCGTGGGGCTGCTGCCGATGCCGGCCACGACCGGCACCGGGGTGGCCTACTTCGACGACCTGTCCGATGCCGGACGGGCCGTCGCGCAGATCATCTCGGACGGCGTGCTGCCGGCGACGCTGGAGTTTCTCGACAACCGCTGCATCAACGCGGTCGAGGACTTCGCCGCGCTCGGGCTGGACCGGCAGGCGGGGGCGTTGCTGCTGTTCGGCGACGACGGATCGGACGCCGCGGTCGAGCTGTCGCTGGACCGGATGGCGGCCACCTGCGCGGCGGTGGGTGCCCGCGGGGTGACCCGGGCGCGCGACGTGGTGGAGTCCGACGCGCTGCTCGCCGCGCGGCGGTGCTCGCTGCCGGCGCTGGCCCGGCTGGCGCCGATCACCATGCTCGAGGACGTGACGGTGCCCCGGCCGAAGCTGGCCGAGATGGTGGCGACGATCGATGCCATCGCGGTCCGGCACGACGTGGTGTGCGCGACCTTCGGGCACGCCGGCGACGGCAATCTGCACCCGACGATCGTGTTCGACCCGGACGACGGCGACGCCCGTCACCGGGCCGAGGCCGCCTTCGACGAGGTGTTCCACGCCGCGATGAACCTGGGTGGCACCATCACCGGCGAACACGGTGTGGGAGCGGCGAAACGACCGTGGCTGAACGCCCGGCTGGGCGACGATCAGATGGCGCTGCTGCGCCGGGTCAAGTCGGCCTTCGACCCGGCCGGCATCCTCAATCCCGGAAAGCTCGGCTCGTGAGCGCCGAGCCGTCGGGTGGTGGGCCGACGCCGGCCGCCGGGGCACCGTCCGGCGAAACCGTCACGCGGCGAGGCATTTTCGACCCCGACCTGCTCAACGCGTGCATCTCGTGCGGGTTCTGCCTGCCGGCCTGCCCGACCTACAAGCTGACCCAGGACGAACGCTCCAGCCCCCGCGGGCGGATCACGTTGATGCGCGCGCTGGAGACCGGGCGGCTCGAGGAGGACGACCCGACCCTGCAGGAGCAGGCGGCGTTCTGCCTCGGCTGCCGTGCCTGCGAGAGCGTCTGCCCGGCCGGCGTCCAGTACGGGCACCTGCTCGAGCAGTGGCGCGATCACCAGTGGCGGGGCCGGCACGTGCCGCCGCTGGCGTTGGGCTTGCGCAACGCCATGCGGGTGACGCCGGCGTTCACCGCGGCGGGCGTCGTCCGGCGGGCTGCTCCCCGAACCGGCGCGGCGCGGCCCGGTCAGGCCCACCTGATGTTGGGGTGTGCCGAGCGGGCGTTGTTCCCCAACGTGTCCCGCTCGGTGCTGAAACTGCTTCCCGGAGTGGTCGACGTGCCGTCCGGCCAGGGGTGCTGCGGGGCGATGCACGCCCACAACGGGCAGTCACAGATCTCGCACGAGATGGCCAAGACGATGGGCCGGCTGATGCCGGGCACCATCCTGGTCACCGCGGGTGGGTGTGGTGCGCACCTCGCCGGGGTGCTGGGGCGTGAGCGGGTGCGCGAGCTGTCCGAGTTCCTGCTCCAGCACTGGGCCGAGAATCCCGAGCAGGTACCGGCCTTCGTCCCGCTGACCATCAACGGACGCCGCGTACGCGCCGGGCTGCAGGACTCCTGCCACCTGCGCAACGGGCTGAAGGTGACGCTGCCGCCGCGAGAGCTGATCGGCCGGGTCGCCGACTACGTCGAACTGCCCTCGGCGGGATCGTGCTGCGGCTCGGCCGGGACGTATTCCCTGTTGCGTCCCAAGGACTCTCAGCGCGTGCTCGACGTCCATCTGGACGAGATCGAGGCCGCCGACCTCGACTACCTGATCGTGGTCAATGTCGTCTGCCAACGCCAGATGATCTCCGGCCTGCGCAAGCGGCGATCGCGCACCAAGGTCCTCCACCTCGCCGAACTCCTCGCCCGAGCCCTCCCCTGACCCCCGCGGATCACCCCTCCAAAACCCGCTCATGCCCCGCAGGGGGCGCGTGATGCTCCGCCGGTGACGCCGGAATCGGCACACCCGCGGAGCATCACGCGTCACCCACGGAGCATGAGCAGGTTGGGGGCGGCAGGGTGCTGGTGTGGTGGAGACACGGGCGGGTGGCGTGGTGCGGCCGGGTACCGAGCGGGACGGCGCGTGGTTGGACGGCGCGACGCGCGCCTGGTGGCGACTGGTGGGTCGTCGGATCGACCTGGCCGGCGCGGAACGCTGGCTGAACGCCCCGCGGTGTGGACCCAATGGTCCGCGGCGTTCCAGCCCGGCGGGGAGGCGATCAGCCGACTGTTCGGACGCCGGGTGCAGCAGTTGGCGCTACCCACCCGCCCACTGGACGTCGCCCACGGAATGGACTCGCGCGTCGTCCACCTGCTCGGGGACGGCGGGCGCCAACTCGCCGCCGGCTGGCTGCGCACGCTCGCCGCCACGGGGAATTCGTCTACAGCGGCTGCTATTCGGTGCGCCGCCTGCCCGGTGGCGACCAGCCCTCGGTGCACGTGGCCTTCCCGCTCGAACGGGGCAACGTGCAGGTCTTCCTGCGGCCGGCCGTCAGCGACCACGGTTCGCTCGTCCTGTCTTCTCCCCCAGGCGATTTCGGCACCGACGGTGCCTGTGTGGTGGTCGGTACGGACGAGCTTGCCCACGCCGCCCGCGTTCCCCTTCACGAGCGCTTCCACGTCTACCGCGACCGTCGCGGCGCGGCGTCCTGCGCACCGATCATGTCCTGCAGCTGTACCGGTTCACGGTCCTGCGCCTGCACTACCGCCTCGATCGCGCCTGAGGCACAGGCAGATCGACGGCCTCGACCCGGTGGCGCCCGATCCACGCACCACCCAGAACCTGCTCATGCTCCGCAGCGCATTGCCCGATGCTCCGCAGGTGCCGCGATTCGGCGGCACCTGCGGGAGCATGCGAGCGTCACCTGCGGAGCATGATCAGGCTGGGTTGGGTTGGGTTGGGTTCAGCCGGGTTGGCCGAGGGCGGTGAACTCGGCGGCACTGGTCCACTGACCCCGGTTACCCGCCTCACTCAATGCCCGGATCCGCAGATACCGACCCGACTTCGCCGCGAACGACACCGACTTCTCCGCCGCCGTATCCGCGAACGTGCCCGTCGCCACCGCCGTCCCCCAACTCGTCGTCGAGGGCGACACATACACCTCGTACCTGCCGATCCGGCCGTTCACCCCACCATCCTGACGAGGCAGATACCGCAGACCCGACACCGCATACGAGGCACCCATGTCGATCACGATCTCGTGCGGCAACGGCGCCACCGAACCACCCGAGTACTTCGTGTGCCAGATCGTCGTCGAATTCCCATCGATCGCCCGAGACGCCGCACCATTCTCCGACGTCGTCTCCTGCGAATCCGCCGACACCACCGACCAACCAGCCTTCGAAATCACCCCACCACTCGACGACGGACTCGGCGACGGCGACACACTCGGACTCGGCGTCACAGTAGGCGTCGGGGTCGGGGTCGGACCCGTGCCGTCGGTCGGCACGGCCTCGAACACGGCCACCTCGAACGGGGCGAGCGTGATCGTGACCGGCGCCGCCGCCGAGGCGGTGAAGGCGGCCCGGGTGCCGTCGCGTTCGGTGAACACGTAGGTACCCGCCACCCCGGAGGGCAGTTGGAGCACCTGCTGCGGGTTCACCTGGATGGTCTGGCTGGCGGTGCTCGGGTTGCGCAGCATCATCATGCCCTTGGAGGCGCCACCCGCAGAGGTCCAGGCCGCAGTGCCGTAGACCGCCCCGTTGGCGGCGTCCCCACCGATCCAGTGGACGTCGTTCAGCAGCATCTCGTTGGCCCGTCCCCACTTCGCGTTGGCGGCCAACGTGTCCCACCACCACGAGGCGCCGTTCACGGTCGGGCGCACCAACGTGTTGTGCACGTACAGCTCCTGCAGACCCAGCCCCAAGGCGAAGTAGGCCTTGATGTCCTGGTTCACCTCGTTGCGGGTGGACTGCTTGGACAGGTCCCAGTCGGCGACGAACGAGAAGCTGTTGATGTCGGAGAAGATGATCCCGTGGTTCATCAGGCTCGGGATCGGGAACAGCGGGTTCTGCACCGCGTTGTTGCGGTAGGTCTGCGAGTCCCGGTAGTTGACGTACTTCTGCGATCCGGTCCCGACGCCCGCCTGGCCCGAGTCGGTGCCGTCGCGGTAGATGGAATCGGTGTACCACAGCCAGTACGGCGAACCCCAGGTGCCCACGGTGGCGTTGATCCACACGTCCTTCTGGTGGGCCCGCAGGTCACGGGTGAGGTCCAGCAGCGCCTCGTAGTCCGCGCGGTAGGTGGCGTTCGGGCCGCTCTGGAAGAGACCGCCGCCGATGCCGTCGAACTTGAATCCCCGGACCCCGTAGTTGTCGATCATGTTGAAGGCGACCTGACGGAACCGGGCACCGTACTTGGCGCCACCCAGCTGGAACGCCGAGCCGGAGTAGGTCTCCAACTGCTGGGCGGCCGGCTTGCTCGCGTTCAGGGCCAATCGTGAACTGGCGCTGGTGCCGTAGCCGCCGAACGGTGACATCCACACTGACAGCGAGGCTCCGCCGTACTGGGCGGCCGCCGTCCTCTGCGGGGTGAGCCCGGTCGGGTACTGCGTGGGGTCGACATCCCACACGTTCAGGTTCGTCTCGTTCGCCACCCGCGGAGACCGGACGTAGTCCCATCCGTCGTCCACCCAGAAGCTGTCGATCTTCGCCCCGCGCGAGGTCAGCTGACTGCCGAACAGGTTGATCGAGGAGGTCAACGCCGCGGCGTTGATGGTCTCGCTCGGTGGCTTCAGGTCCAGCCAGCTCTGGTAGTGCAGGAAGGTACGGCGCGACCGCACCCGCTCCCGGGCCACGTAGTACTGGAACGATCGGCGCAGTTGGCCCGCCGGGCTCACCCCCACCGAGGCGCTGTAGGTCCAGGTCTGCCCCTGCAGCAGGTCGCTGGCGCGCGGAACCCCGATCCGCACCGTGGTTCCCACCACCGTCGCCTTGGCCATCGGGTTCTCGACCCCGATGAACCCGGTCTCGGCGCCGGCCGGTCCGAACACCACCGGGCTGCCGTCGTCCGAGCCCACCACCCGCGCCGAACCGGCACTGACGTCGACGAACCGCAGGTCGCTGATGTCGAAGTTCCCGGACACGGCGCGCAGGGCGAAGGTGTGCTGCACCGAGTTCGCGTCGTCGCGCAACTCGGCCGTCCAGTCCACCTCCAGCACCGACGTGCCCGAGGTGTAGCGGAAGGTCGAGGTCACGGCCTTGCCCGCGAAGCGATCCGCCAGCCGCCCCGCGGCGGGGTCCGCGACGAGATCGCTCAGGGTCGGCCCCGCCGTCCGGGGCGCATTGGCCGGGGTGATCACCGTGCCGTTGGCCAGGGTCAGCGCGAACAGGTTCGTCACCGTCATCGGCACCGTCGAGGCGGTCAGCGTCACCGCGTTCGTGCCCACCGACCAGGTCGAGGACAGGGCCGCGTTGCCCAGGGTGAACGAGGTGCCGTTGACCGAGGCCGTCGCGGCACCCGGCACCGGGCCGGGAAGACCAACCCGTCGGCGACGGCAAAGGTCCGGTCGACCGGGACGGCGGCGTTGGCCGCGCCGGAGAACAGGACTCCGGACGCCAGGGCGGTCGAGGTGATCAGACCGAGGACGACGGCAGTCGCCATCCCTCGGCGGCGGGCAGGACTTCCGACTCGATTCACAGTGCACCTCTCAGGCGGGGGTGATGATCGCTCTGGGCGGGAGAACGGCTCGGCGGGGCGGGAGGTGGCTCCCGCCCCGCCGAGCCCGGTGTCACCGGGGAAATCGGTGTCACCGGAGGACAGCGGGCATGACCGGGGTGCCCGCTGCTGGGTTCAGCCGGGTTGGCCGAGGGCGGTGAACTCGGCGGCACTGGTCCACTGACCCCGGTTACCCGCCTCACTCAACGCCCGGATCCGCAGATACCGACCCGACTTCGCCGCGAACGACACCGACTTCTCCGCCGCCGTATCCGCGAACGTGCCCGTCGCCACCGCCGTCCCCCAACTCGTCGTCGAGGGCGACACATACACCTCGTACCTGCCGATCCGGCCGTTCACCCCACCATCCTGGCGAGGCAGATACCGCAGACCCGACACCGCATACGAGGCACCCATGTCGATCACGATCTCGTGCGGCAACGGCGCCACCGAACCACCCGAGTACTTCGTGTGCCAGATCGTCGTCGAATTCCCATCGATCGCCCGAGACGCCGCACCATTCTCCGACGTCGTCTCCTGCGAATCCGCCGACACCACCGACCAACCAGCCTTCGAAATCACCCCACCACTCGACGACGGACTCGGCGACGGCGACGGACTCGGCGACACACTCGGACTCGGCGTCGGGGTCGGGGTCGGCGTTCCGCCACCACCCGATCCGGACACGGTCACGCCGTTGGCGGTGACGCTGAAGGCGCCGCTCTGGGTCCCCGCCTTGATCCACAGCACGCCCTGACGGTCGGCTGCGTCGAAGAACCAGCCGGTGCTCGCGGCGTCGTAGGCCGCCTTGCTGGCCAGCCCGGTCAGCGTCGCGCCGCCCGCGGTCACGCTGGTCGGCGCGGAACCGACGTGCATCGTCACCTCGTAGCCCCGGCTGGCCTGCTTACCGGTGAAGGTGCCGGTGCTGGCGCCCACGTCCACCGTGACGTTGCCCGTGCCCGAGGCCGGCGCCGTGACGTTGACCGCCTGGGTCGCGAAGGCGCCGGTCTGGTAGGCGCGGGTCAGCCCGTCGTCCTCGTACAGCGTGAACGAGGAGTTGCCGGCCGGGTAGACGTCGTAGGTGAGGGTCGAGATCGGCTTCTCACCCGCGTAGTTCATCTGCGGCCACATCGGCACGATGCTGCCTGCCCGAACGAACAGCGGCAGGGTGTCCAGCGGCGCCGAGTAGTTGTTCAGCGTCGTCGGCCCCTGGTACGTGACACCGGTCCAGTAGTCCCGCCACGCGCCGGCGGGCAGGTAGATCCCGCTGCGCGTGGTGGTGTTGGTCACGACCGGGGCGACCAGGAAGGCATCCCCGGCCATGAACTCACCCGAGGTCGTGTTGCCCTGTGCCACAGGGTCGTTGGGGTATTCGAGCACCAGGGCTCGGGTCGAGGGGACGCCGGTCTGGTTGGCGATCCGGCTCAGCGTGTAGTGGTACGGGGTCAACCGCATCTTGAGCTTGAGGTACTTGCGGTTGATCGACAGGTAGGGCTCGGACCAGCGCCAGGGCTGCTTGTCCTGGTAGCCCGCGGACGGGTTGGTCGGGCCCCAGCCGGACATGGTCATCAAGGCCGGGGTGAAGGACTTCCACTGCAGGTCGCGCACGTACGTGGTCGCGCTGCCACCGAAGATGCCGTCGACGTCCCCGGTGGCGTAGTTGAAGCCGCTCAGGCCCGCGCCGACCACCGCGGGAACGGTCCAGCGCATGGTGTTCCAGTCACCGCTGGTGTCGCCGGTCCACACGATCGCGTTGCGCTGGGTACCCGCCCACCCGTCGACGGTCCAGACGAAACGCCGTGCGTCGGAGTTGTTCTCGATCCCGGCGACTGCCTGGTTGACCCCGTTGAAGGCGTTCTGGTACCCGCCGCCGACCCAGGCCACGTCGGTCTTGATGCCGCGGCTACCCGACGTACCGACCTCGCTGGCGATGTTGGCCAGACCGGTCGAGGTCCACAGGCCGGTCTTGAATCCCAAGGCGTTGAGGCTGCTCACCACCGAGGTCAGGTTCGTGTACCCGCAGCCGTAACCGTCGTTGGGCAGGAACCAGCCCGACGGCATGTCGGCGGCGCGGGCAGCCTGGGCGTACGAGACGACGTCCGGGGTGGTCAGGTGACCTGCCCGGGTGTGGCTGCCCTGGTAGGACGGGTTGGAGGCGTTCCAGCAGTCGGCGTTGCCCAGTTCCAGACCCCAGATCGGGGTGAGGAACGGCTTGCCACTGAGGTCGGTGTAGGCGTTCAGCACGCCCTTGAGCGAGTCACCGACGACGAAGTAGGCGTCGAACCGGTTCTCGTTGTGCGTGGTCGCCACCGGGCTGGCGAAGGCGTACGAGCCCGCCGACCAGGTGTTGCGCATCACGCCATACCCGTTGGTGGACATGTAGAACGGTGCCGGGCTGGCGTTGGTGTTCTCGGTCCAGGAGTTGCTGACCGCCACCGGGACGATCTTGTCCCGCAACGCCCACTCCCCCAGCCGCAACCCGGTGCCGTAGAACTGCTCCGAGGACCCTCGGTTGAGGTACTGCGTGGTCTGGGTGCCGGTCCAGTTCATCGGCTGGGACTCCGACCACAGCAGGGTGGTGTTGTCCGGCCGGTAGGCCGCAAAGGTCAACGGGGACTTGTTGATCCGCAGCACCATGGCACTGGTAGAGATCCGGAAGTAGGTTCCGGCATCAGCGAGGGTGGCCGTGACGGCGCCGAAGTTGGTGTTCACCGCCAGGTTGGTCCCCGCCGGGTCGGAGAAGGTCCCGGTGGGAGCCAACCACAACCGCATGATGTCCGCTCGCGCGAACGTGACTCGGAACTGGGCCGTTGTCGAGGTGGTCACGGTGAACGTGGCCCCGGATTGGGTGACCGCGGTGGCATTGCCAGCCGTCACCCCTTGCGCAGGTGAACTGACGGCAACCACCGTCGTCGCTGCGGCGACAGCGGCGGCACCCGCCAGGGCGATCTTCCGGAACCACCCCCTCGTGATCATCGATCCGCGGGACCTTCGAGGAGCGATCATCACACACACCCACACCTTCACGGTTGGGCCGCCGACCGGGAGGACGGCCGGGGCCGAGAGGCCAACGAATGATCTTCAGGAGGGCGGTTCACGGGCCATCACGGAACGGGAGCATGCTCTCAACCGCTGCTAAAATCCGTCAATACGTGCCTTCAAACAATCATGTTCTTGCAGGCAGCCTCGCGCAAAGTGCGCAAGACGCACCAAGCAAGCCTTCATCAACCGTTCAGCCCGGATTGATCCGGACCGCCCTCGGACGAGGTCCGACGCGGCCGGACGACCTCCGGCCGACGTCCGGACGACGCTCACCTCGGGGCAGGATCGGTCAGACCCGGAGCACGCCCAATCCCAGTTCGGTGAAGCGCCGGACCTCGTCGGCCGGGGCACTCTCATCGGTGACCACGGTGTCGACATCGGTGATCGGGCAGATCCGGGAGAAGGCCCGCTGCCCCAGCTTGGCCCCGTTGGCCACCACCAGAACCCTGGTGGCCCGCCCCGCCATGATCTGGTTGACCTTGGCCTCGCCCTCGTGCGAGGTGCTCACCCCGTGATCGGTGTGCAGGCCGTCGGCCCCGAGGATGGCCACGTCGAGCGCGACGCCGGCCAGCATGGTCTCGGCGACCGGCCCGACGAGTTCGTAGGACTGTGGTCGCGCCGTGCCGCCGGTGAGCACGACCTGGATGTGCGGGCGCAGCACCAGCTCGCTGGCGATGTTCAGCGCATTCGTCACGATGGTCAGGCCGTAGGTACCCGCCGTTCGCTCGAAGTCGACGCGCATCGCCAGTGCCCGGGCCACCTCGGTGGTCGTGGTGCCGCCGTTGAGCCCGACGACCGACCCCGGGGCCACCATCGCCGCCGCGGCCGCCGCGATTCGCTGCTTCTCCTCGGCGGCACGCGCCGACTTGTACCGCAGCGGAAGATCGTAGGAGACGCTGGTGGCGGTGAGCCCGCCGCGGGTTCGCACAGCCAGCTGCTGCTCGGCGATCTGATCGAAATCCCGCCGCACGGTGGCGCTGGAGACCCCGAGCGCGGCGGCGGTGTCCTCGATGCCCAGCTGACCGGTCTCGGCCAACATCTCGAGCAACCGCGACCAGCGTTGCTGTTGTCTCACGCTCGACCTCGCCCTGCCCGCCGGTGACTCACGCCGGCAGGTAGTGCTCGAGACCGACGGTCAGGCCGGGTCGGGTGCCCACCGTTCGGACGCCGAGCAGCACGCCGGGCATGAACGAGCTGCGGTCGAGGCTGTCGTGCCGCAGGGTCAGGATCTCGCCGGGGCCACCGAAGAGCACCTCTTCGTGGGCCACCAAACCGCGTAACCGGACCGAGTGCACCCGGACGCCGTCCACATCCGCGCCGCGCGCGCCGTCCAGGGAGGTGGTGGTGGCGTCGGGCATGGCCGGCGAGCCGGCCTTCGCCCGGGCGGCGGCGATCAGCTCGGCGGTGTGCCGCGCGGTGCCGGACGGCGCGTCGACCTTGTCGGGATGGTGCAGTTCGACGACCTCGACCGACTCGTAGTGGGGCGCGGCGAGCTGGGCGAACCGCAGCAACAACACGGCCCCGAGCGCGAAGTTGGGCGCCACCAGAACGCCCACTCCCGCAGCGGATTCCAGCGCCGTTCGCACCGTGGCGAGCCGCTCCGGCGTCCAGCCGGTGGTACCGATCACGGCGTGCACCCCGGCCCGGATGCAGGCCAGCGCGTGCTCCAGCGCGACGTCCGGCACCGAGAACAGCACGGCCACATCGCATCCGGCGAGCGCGTCCAGATCGTCGCTGTCGTCGGTGATGTCGATCTGCGCAGCGAGCTCCAGATCCGGTGCGGCCGAGACCGTTTGGCACACCGCCCGCCCCATGCGCCCCCGGGCCCCGATCACCGCGACACGCATCAGCTCAGACTCCCTCGAACGTCCGGCCGGCCTCGAACGGGCCGACCACGGGCAGCGAACGCGGGCGCGAGGCCAGGTCGGCGGCCAGCGCGGCGACGTCGTCCGCCGTCACGGCCCGCACCCGCCGCAGCGATTCCTCCAGCGTCAGGAACTCGCCGTGCACCAGCTCGGCCTTGCCGAGCCGGGTCATCCGCGAGCCGGTGTCCTCCAGGCCGAGCACCAGCGAGCCACACAGCTGACCGTGGGCCCGTTCGAGCTCCTCGTCGGTGATGCCGTCGGCGGCCAGCGCGTCCAGCCCGGAGGCGAGCAGCCCCAACACCTCGTCGGTCTTGGCGGGCATGCAGCCCGCGTACAGCCCGAAGTACCCGGCATCGGAGTACCCGGTGGCGAAGGAGTAGACCGAGTAGGCCAGGCCGCGCAGCTCGCGGATCTCCTGGAACAACCGGCTGCTCATGCCGCCGCCGAGCACCGCGTTGAGCACCGACATCACGTGACGGCGCGCATCCGTGGCCACCAGGCCCCGGGTGCCGAGCACCACGTTCGCCTGCTCGGTCGGTCGCGTGACCAGCAGGGTGCCCCCGGCAGCGGCCGCCGGGGCATCGTCGATCGGACGCCGCGCGCGGGGTTCGGCGTCGGCGGCCAGGTGCCAGCCCGACCGGTCCAGTTCGCGAGAGACCTGCTCGCACAACAGATCGTGGTCGATCCCACCCGCGGCGGTGATCACCAGGCCGGGCGGATCGTAGTGGCGGGCATAGTGCGCGCCGATGTCGTCGCGGCCGATCGCCGCGATGGTCTCGGGGGTGCCGCCGATCGGGCGGCCCAGGGGGTGCCCGGCCATCACCAGCTCGGCGAACCGCTCGTGGACGACGTCACTCGGGTCGTCGTCGTTCATCGCGAGTTCCTCGAGGATCACCCCGCGCTCGCTCTCGACGTCGGCCCGATCGAGCCGCGCCGAGGTGACCATGTCGAGCAGCACGTCGACCGCCAGCGGCAGATCGGCGTCGCGCACCCGGGCGTAGTAACAGGTGTGCTCCTTGCCGGTGGCCGCGTTGGCCTCGCCGCCGACCCGGTCGAGCACGGTGGCGATGTCCATCGCCGAACGACGCGCCGTCCCCTTGAACAGCAGGTGTTCGAGGAAGTGCGTCGAGCCGTGGTGACCGTCGGCCTCGTCCCGCGAGCCGACCCCCACCCAGCACCCGACGGTGGCCGAGCGCAGGTGCGGCATCAGCTCGCTGAGTACCCGCACCCCGCCGGGCAGGACGCTGCGGCGAACCACCGCATCGTCCTGCCCCGTCAGGGTCTGCTCACGGGCACCCTCGGGTACCAGTGGCAAGGGAATTGCCGACACGTCAGGCGTTCGCCTCCGCCGGGGCACCCTTGTCGGCCGCCGCGGCGTCGGCAGCGTCCGCGGCCGCCTGCTCGGCCTCGGCGAGCACCGGTACCAGCGACAGCTTGCCGCGGGGGTCGATCTCGGCGATCTCGACCTGGACCTTCTGGCCGACCCCGAGCACGTCCTCGACGTTCTCGACGCGCTTGCCGCCGACCATCTTGCGGATCTGCGAGATGTGCAGCAGGCCGTCCTTGCCGGGCACCAGCGAGATGAAGGCGCCGAAGGTCGTGGTCTTGACCACGGTGCCCATGTAGCGCTCGCCGATCTCGGGCATGGTCGGGTTGGCGATCGCGTTGACCGCCGCCCGGGCGGCCTCGGCCGAGGGACCGTCGGTCGCACCGATGTAGACCGTGCCGTCGTCCTCGATCGAGATGTCGGCGCCGGTGTCCTCCTGGATCTGGTTGATCATCTTGCCCTTCGGGCCGATGACCTCACCGATCTTGTCGACCGGCACCTTCACCGTGATCACCCGCGGCGCGTACGGCGACATCTCGTCCGGGCCGTCGATGGCCTCGGCCATGACGTCCAGGATGTGCAGCCGGGCGTCGCGGGCCTGGGTCAGCGCGCCGGCCAACACCGAGGCGGGGATGCCGTCGAGCTTGGTGTCGAGCTGGATCGCGGTCACGAAGTCCTTGGTGCCGGCGACCTTGAAGTCCATGTCGCCGAAGGCGTCCTCGGCGCCGAGGATGTCGGTCAGCGCCGCGTACTCGGTGTTCCCGTCAACGGTGTCCGAGACCAGACCCATGGCGATGCCGGCGACCGGCGCGCGCAGCGGCACCCCGGCGTTGAGCAGCGACAGCGTCGAGGCACACACCGAGCCCATGGACGTCGATCCGTTGGAGCCCAACGCCTCCGAGACCTGACGGATGGCGTAGGGGAACTCCTCGCGGCTCGGCAGCACCGGCATCAGGGCGCGCTCGGCGAGCGCGCCGTGGCCGATCTCGCGGCGCTTGGGCGAGCCCACCCGGCCGGTCTCACCGGTCGAGTACGGCGGGAAGTTGTAGTTGTGCATGTAGCGCTTGCGGGTCTCGGGCGAGAGCGTGTCGAGCTGCTGCTCCATGCGCAGCATGTTCAGCGTGGTGACACCCAGGATCTGGGTCTCGCCGCGCTCGAACAGCGCCGAGCCGTGCACCCGCGGGATGACCTCGACCTCGGCCGACAGCTGGCGGATGTCCGCCAGGCCCCGGCCGTCGATGCGCACCTTGTCGCGCAGGATCCGCTGGCGCACCAGCTTCTTGGTCACCGAGCGGAAGGCCGCCGAGATCTCCTTCTCGCGGCCCTCGAACTGGTCGGCGAGCTTGCCCTTGACCGCGTCCTTGATCTCGTCGAGCCGGTTCTCACGCTCCTGCTTGGCCGCGATCTGCAGCGCGGCAGCCAGATCGCCGGCGACCTCGGCCTCGACGGCCGCGTAGGCGTCGTCGGCGTAGTCGGGGAACAGCGGGAACTCGGCGGTCGGCTTGGCAGCCTTGGCGGCGATCTCGGCCTGCGCCCGCACCAGGGTGGCGATGAACGGCTTGGCGGCCTCCAGGCCCTGAGCGACGACCTCCTCGGTCGGCGCGGCGACCCCGCCCTGGATCAGCGTCCAGGCGCTGTCGGTGGCCTCGGCCTCGACCATCATGATCGCGACGTCGTCCGAGGCGGCGTCCGCGCCCGCGGTGACCACCCGGCCGGCGACGACCATGTCGAAGACGGCCCGCTCGAGCTCGCTGTGCCGCGGGAACGCGACCCACTGGCCGTCGATCAGGGCGATCCGCACCGCGCCGAGGGGGCCACTGAACGGCAGCCCGGCGAGCTGGGTCGACATCGAGGCGCCGTTGATGGCCACCACGTCGTACAGGTCGTCCGGGTTCAGGGACATCACGGTGACGACGACCTGCACCTCGTTGCGCAGGCCCTTGACGAACGAGGGACGCAGCGGGCGGTCGATCAGCCGGCAGGTCAGGATCGCCTCGGTGCCGGGGCGGCCCTCGCGGCGGAAGAACGAGCCGGGGATGCGGCCCGCGGCGTACATCCGCTCCTCGACGTCGACCGTCAGCGGGAAGAAGTCGAAGTGGTCCTTGGGCTGCTTGCCCGCGGCGGTGGTGGACAGCAGCATCGTCTCGCCGTCCAGGTACACGGTGGCCGAGCCGGCGGCCTGGCGTGCCAGGCGACCGGTCTCGAACCGGATGGTGCGCTTGCCGAAACTCCCGTTGTCGATGACGGCTTCGGCGCTGGTGATCTCAGGACCCTCCACGGGTTCCTCCGTTTTCTCGATGCGGCGCACCGGACGATCGAGCAGTCCGGTCTTCGATCGAGACCCACGGTGTTCCGGCGGCGTCGCCGCCCGCTCCGGAGGCCACTACCGAGGACCGGCTCGCATGACGCGGTCCGCGCGTCCGCAGTGGTGAAGCTGATGCGTGATGAAGAGGTGGTGAAACTGACTGAGCCGCGGCTCCGAGGGAGCCGCGGCTCGGGGTCATCGGCGCAGGCCGAGCCGCTCGATGAGCGAGCGGTAGCGCGCGATGTCCGTGCGCTGCAGGTACTGCAGCAAGCGGCGGCGCTGACCCACGAGGATCAGCAGGCCGCGGCGGCTGTGGTGGTCGTGCTTGTGCTCCTTGAGGTGCTCGGTGAGGCTCTTGATGCGGTGGGTCAGCATCGCGACCTGAACCTCGGGGGACCCCGTGTCGTTCTCGCCGGTCGCGTACTCGGCCATGATCGTCTGCTTGGTGGCGGCGTCGAGTGCCACAGTGCTCCCCTATCTCGGTCGTTGCGCGGCGCGCCGGGGCATGCCCACCCGGGCTCTCTGGTTCCGCGGCCGTTCGGACGGCAGCCTCACGCTACCAGGGCCCCAGGTCACCCGCCGAATTCACCTCGCCGCGGTCCGCATCCGTGGCGGCCACCACGAGGTGCGCATAGACCGCCCGAACCCCCACAGCTCGGGTCAACTCGGTGTCGATCTCGGCGAAGAACTCGCGGCGGTAGGTCGCGTCGCTGACTGCGTAGATCGTGAAGTAGAGCGCCGCGAAGGCAGCCAGGAACACGCTCACCTTGGCCAGCTCGGCACTGATCGGCAGCGGCAGGCCGATCCGGTCCCACCAGACGTGCGACGGCGCGGCACCGGTGCCCATCCAGAGCGAGATCACCCGGTCCTGCATGATCAGGACGCCGAAGCCGAGGAAGAAGCCGAACACGGCCACGCTGAGCAGGGCCACCTGCACGGTCTGGGCCGCGAGCAGCACCAGCACCAGGTTGACCCGCTGCGCGCGGCTCAGGACGGCGCGTGGCGCCGGCGGCGCGATCCGGGCGGCCCGCTCGGCCAACGGCGTGCCTGCGCAGGCCTCGACCAGCCCCTCGGCCGCCACGGCCGCCTCCACCCGGCGAACCTCCTCGGGCAGCCGGGTCAGCAGGAAGGCCGCACCCATGACGGCGAACACCAGGACGGCGGCCGCCACCCGGGCGACCCGCAGCCCGCCCACCACCTGCCACACCTCGGTGTTGATGAACAGGAACGTCGTGAACAACAGCAGCAACGGCAGCGCCCGCAACGCCAGCGGGAAGAGCAGCGAAACCTGAGCGATCATGCGCCGGGCCGCCCAGCGCCCCATCGTGGCCACCCGAAGCGGCCCGGAGGCGTACAGCAGCAGCGCCGCCAGCACCACCGTGACCCCGACGCTCACGCCGTTGCCCAGGTCGCTGGCGCCACTGACCACGGCCCCGACCAACGTGCCGGCCGCGACGGCGACCACGGCCACCGGGATCAACCGGGCCGGGGCCACCAGCGCGGCCACCCGGGTGTCGACCCCGTCGACGAACCAGGGCAGGCCGTGTTCGGCGAACCAGCGCTCGGCCAGGTCGCGCTCAGTCGATACGCGCTCGGCCGGTTCGCGATCAGTCGATTCGCGGTCAGCCGGTTCGCGGTCGGCTGGTTCGCGGTCGGGTGGAGTGCTCACACCCGTCCCGGATCGGCCACGCCCAGGGTCTGCCGGCACTCCTCGACGTCCTGGCGCATCTGCACGATCAGCGCCTCGACGCCGTCGAACCGCAGCGTCGGGCGCAGCAGCCGCACGAACTCGACACCGACCTGCTGCCCGTACAGGTCGAGGTCGTCGCGGTCGAGCACATAGGCCTCGACCCGGCGCTGGTGACCGTCGAAGGTGGGATTGGTCCCCACCGAGATCGCCGCCGGCAGCCGGGGCTCGCCCGGTGCCTCGAGCAGCACCAGCCACCCCGCGTAGACCCCGTCGGCCGGCACCAGCCCGACGGCGTCCTGACTGAGGTTGGCGGTCGGGTAGCCGAGCAGCCGGCCCCGGTGATCACCGTGCACCACCTCGCCGCTGACCCGGTGCGGGCGGCCGAGCACCTCGGCGGCGCGGGCGACGTCCCCGCCGGCGAGCAGTTCGCGCACCCAGGTCGACGACCAGCGCCGCACCCCCTCGGCGCCCTCCCCGTCGGCCCGGGCGGTCGACCCCTCGCCGGGGGCGTCGGCCCCGAACCCCAGGTCGTCCAGCAGCAACACCTCGAAGCCGAGTTGCTTGCCCAGGGTGCGCAGCGTGGTGACGTCGCCACTGTTCTTGTGGCCGAACCGCATGTCGCGGCCCACCACCACGGCGCGCACGTGCAGCGCGTCGACGAGAGCCACCTGCACGAAGTGCTCGGGCGACCAGCCGGCGAGCTCACGGGTGAAGGTGAGCACCAGGACGGCGTCCAGGCCGGTGGCGGCGAGCAACTCGAGCTTGTGGTCCAGGCCGGTCAGCGTGGCCGGTGCCCGCTCGGGGTGGAGCACCGCCACCGGGTGGGGGTCGAAGGTGATCGCGACGGCCAGCGCCTCACGGCGGTGGGCCTCGGCCACGATCTGGCGCAACACGGCCTGATGCCCGCGGTGCACCCCGTCGAAGTTGCCGATGGTGACCACGGTCGCCGACCCCGAGGCGTCCAGGGCGGCCGCCGCCTCGCTCAACTCGTTCCAGCGCTGCACGCCCCTACTCTGCCAGCCGCACGCGCCGACGACCGCATCGCGGACCCTCCGGGAACGCCCGGCGAGGAGCGGTGATCGAATCGAGAGGTCGCGAGAGCACCGTTACCAGCGCCGAATCGGTGGTGTCGCGACCTCTCGATTCGATCATGGGGCGCTAGCCGAAGACGAGCAGCGGGCGGCAGGTGGGGCCGGCCTCGTCCACGATCGCCACCAGGGCGCCGTCCGGGTCGAACGCGGCGCGCGGGCCGAGGTGCTGCACAACGGCTTCGGGCGCACCGGCCGGGGCGTCCAGGCCACCGGAGGTCACCCGGGCTCGCTCCAGACGCTGGCCGTGGCGCAGTTTCCCGGCCTCGGCGGCGGTGAGTTCCCGCACCGGGAAGGCGCGGCGGGCTGCCTCGGCCAACGACGTCGGCGCGACGCCATCCGCAAACTGCTCCAGGGTGTGTGCGGCGGCGAGGTCGTAGGGGCCGACCCGGGTGCGCCGCAGCGCCGTCAGGTGGCCGCCGACGCCGAGCCCGGCACCCAGGTCGCGAGCGAGCGCCCGGATGTAGGTGCCGGACGAGCAGTCCACCACCACGTCGAGATCGATCACCCCCAGCGCACCGCTCGCGTGAGGCAGGCTCACACGCCGCACGTCCAGGACATCGAACCGCGAGACGGTCACCGCGCGGGCAGGCAGCTCGACCTGCTCCCCCGCTCGCACCCGGGCATAGGCCCGCCGGCCGTCCACCTTGATGGCACTGACCGCGCTGGGCACCTGCTGCAGCTCGCCGGTCAAGGCCCGGACGCCGTCGCGCACCGCCTGCTCGGAGACGGCGCTGGCGTCGGTGTGGCCGAGCTCCTCACCCTCGCGGTCGTCGGTCACCGTGCTCACGCCGAGGCGGATGGTCGCCAGGTAGGTCTTGTCTGCCCCGACCAGATAGGTGAGCAGCTTGGTGCCCCGACCGATGCCGAGCACGAGCACGCCCGTGGCCATCGGGTCGAGGGTGCCGGCGTGGCCCACCTTGCGGGTGCCGGCGATCCGGCGCATCCGGGCGACGACGTCGTGCGACGTCCACCCCTCGGGCTTGTCGACGACGGCCAGACCGTCCGTGGTCACATCCGACACGTCCGGGTCAGGCGCGATCGGCCGGCTGACGCCCGAGCGCACCGGCGGCGTCGGGGTCGTCGTCCTCGGGTTCGTCGCCCAGCTCGTCGAGCTCGTCGTCGTGCCGGTAGGGGTCGGCGTCCCCGGCGTAGGAGGCGGTGCGGCTGAGCGCGGCCACCTCGGCGTCGTGGGCAGCCGCGGCGCGCAGCAGGTCCTCGATGTGCGCGGCGTTCTCGGGGACGGCGTCGGCGATGAACTCCAGCGTCGGGGTCAGCCGGATGCCGGTGCGCTTGCCCACCTCCGAACGCAACACGCCCTTGGCGCTCTCCAGCGCAGCGGCGCTGGCCTGCTGCTCCGTGATGTCGCCGAAGACCGTGTAGAAGACCGTGGCGTGCTGCAGGTCGTTGGTGACCCGGGCATCGGTCACCGTGACGAACCCGAGGCGGGGGTCCTTGATGCGCTTCTCCAGCGCCTCGGCCACGATCTCGCGGATCCGGTCGGCGAGCTTGCGCGCGCGTGCCTCATCAGCCATCCCCCGACGGTACCCGCTCGACCGAGTCCTCACGCCATCGGCCGCCGGGAGCCCCCCACGAAACCCCGAAACCACCCCCGACCAACCTGCTCATGCTCCGCTGGCGACGGCTCATGCTCCGCTGAGACCGGGATATCCCGGTCTCAGCGGAGCATGGGGGCACGCCTGCGGAGCATGAGCGGGTTGGTCGGGGGTGGGTCGCGTCGGGGCGGCAGGGGTGTCAGGCGTCCTCGTCGTCCCAGAGGCGTTGGTGGGCCGAGAGCAGCTCGACCTCGGGGCGGGCGGCGACCAACGCCTCACAGGCGTCGAGCACCTCACGCACGTGGGCGGCGTCCGGGGCGACCACGGCCACCCCGACCTCGCACCGACGGTGCAGGTCGAGGTGACCGGACTCGGCCGCGCTGACCTCGAACCGGCGCCGCAGTTCGGCCACGATCGGCCGAACCACGGACCGCTTCTGCTTGAGCGAATGGACGTCGCCCAGCAACAGGTCGAGGCGCAGGGACCCTACGAACGTGGCTTCTCCCGCATCTCGAAGGTCTCGATCACGTCGTCGACCCGGATGTCGTTGAACGACCCCAGACCGATACCGCACTCGTAGCCCTCACGGACCTCGGTGGCGTCGTCCTTGAACCGGCGCAACGACTCGATCGTCAGGTTCTGCGCCACGACCACACCATCACGCAGCAACCGCGCCTTGCTGTTGCGGCGGATCTCCCCGCTGCGCACCAGACATCCGGCGATGTTGCCGAACTTGCTCGACCGGAACACCTCGCGCACCTCGGCGGTGCCGAGCTGAGCCTCCTCGTACTCCGGCTTGAGCATGCCCTTGAGCGCTGCCTCGACGTCCTCGATCGCCTGGTAGATGACCGAGTAGAACCGCAGGTCGACACCCTCGCGATCGGCCATCTCGTTGACCCGCTCGGCGGGCCGCACGTTGAAGCCGATGATCACGGCGTTGTCGACCGTGGCCAGGTTGACGTCGTTCTGCGTGATCGCGCCGACCCCGCGGTGGATGACCTGCAGCTGCACCTGCTCGTCGATGTCGATCTTGAGCAGGGCGTCCTCCAGCGCCTCGACCGAACCGGACACGTCGCCCTTGAGGATCAGGTTGAGGGTCTGCACCTTGCCCTGCTCCAGGGCCTTGGTGAAGTCCTCCAGACTGATCCGCTTGCGACGCTTGGCCAGCATGGCGGCGCGCTCGACGGCCTCGCGCTTCTCGGCGATCTGCCGCGCGGTGCGGTCGTCCGGCGCCACGATGAACGTGTCACCGGCGCGGGGCACCGAGGTCAGACCGAGCACCTGCACCGGACGCGACGGCAGGGCGACGTCCATCGCCTCGCTGTTCTCGTCCAGCATCGCCCGAACCCGGCCGTAGGCCGTGCCACAGACGATCGAGTCGCCGACCGCCAGGGTGCCGGACTGCACCAGCACCGTGGCCAGCGGACCGCGGCCCTTGTCGAGGCTGGCCTCGATGGCCACACCGCGAGCGTCCTTGTCGGGGTTGGCCCGCAGGTCGAGGGCGGCGTCCGCGGTGAGCAGCACCGCCTCGAGCAGCGCGTCGATGTTCAGCCGCTGCTTGGCCGCGACGTCGACGAACATGGTGTCGCCGCCGTACTCCTCGGCGACCAGGTTGTACTCGGTCAGCTGCTGGCGGATCTTGGCGGGGTTGGCCCCTTCCTTGTCGATCTTGTTCACCGCGACCACGATCGGCACGTTGGCCGCCTGGGCGTGGTTGAGCGCCTCGATCGTCTGCGGCATCACGCCGTCGTCGGCCGCCACCACCAGGACGGCGATGTCGGTGACCTTGGCACCACGAGCACGCATGGCGGTGAACGCCTCGTGACCCGGGGTGTCGATGAAGGTCAGCGCGCGGTTGACGCCCTCGTGCTCGAAGTGCACCTGGTAGGCACCGATGTGCTGGGTGATGCCACCGGCCTCGCCGGCGACCACGTTGGCGTGCCGGATGGCGTCCAGCAGCTTGGTCTTACCGTGGTCGACGTGGCCCATGACGGTGACCACCGGGGGACGCGGCTCGAGGAACTCCTCGTCGCCCTCGGCCTCACCCTCGATGTCGATGTCGAAGGATTCGAGCAGCTCGCGGTCCTCGTCCTCGGGCGAGACCACCTCGACGACGTAGCCGAGCTCGGCTCCCAGCAACGCGAAGGTGTCCTCCGCCAGCGACTGGGTCGCGGTGGCCATCTCACCGAGGTGGAACAGCACCGTGACCAGGCTGGCCGGGTTCGCGTTGATCTTGTCGGCGAAGTCGGTCAGCGAGGCGCCGCGGCGCAGCCGGACGATCGTCGTGCCGTCCCCACGGGGAACGGTGACACCGCCGGCCAGCGGCGCCTGCATGTTGTCGAATTCCTGGCGCTTCTGGCGCTTGGACTTCTTGACCCGACCGGGACGACCGCCCCGGCCGAAGGCACCCTGGGTGCCACCGCGGCCGCCGGCGCCCTTGCCGAAGCCGCGACCGCCGGCGGGGCCACCCGGACCACCGGGACCGCCGCCACCACCGGGACGACCACCGAAGCCGCCACCGCCACCGCCGGGACGACCACCGCCGCCGCCACCGGGACCGCCCCGACCGGGCGCACCGGTGCGACCGCCGGGGCCACCCTGGCCACCGGGGCCACCGCCGGGACGGCTGACGGTCGAGCGACCGGGCATCATGCCCGGGTTCGGCCGCGGGCCACCGGGACGCGGACCGGCCGGACGCGGCCCACCGGGCCGGTCCGTGGTGCCGGCACCGCCGGACGGCGCGCCGCCCTGGCCGGCGGCTCCGCCACCGGAGCGCCCGCCGGGACGCGGCATGCCCTGGCTGGAGGCGAAGGGGTTGTTGCCCGGACGCGGACCGCCACCGGGGCGCGGCATGCCCTGGCTGGGTGCGAAGGGGTTGTTGCCCGGACGCGGGGCGCCCGGACGCGGGCCGTCGCCACCCTCACGGGCTGCGGGGGCCTGCGGACGTGCCGCCGGACCGGGCCGCGGCGTCGCGCGAGTCGGCCTGGCCGGGGACGGCGTGGGAGCCGCCGGCGCGGCCGGGACTGCCGGCGCCGCGGGGGCGGCCGGCGCAGGTGCCTGAGGTGCTGCCGGCGCCGCAGCGGCCGGAGCCATCGGGGCGGCGGGTTGCGCCGGAGCAGCCGGAACCGACGGCTGCGGGGTGACGGGTGCCGGGGCCACCGGGGTGACCGGCTCGGCAACCGGGGCCGCCGGGGCGGCGGACGCCGGCGACTTCGGACGGGGGGCGCCCGGCTTGGGCGCTCCGGAGGGGGATGCCGCCTTCTTGGCGGGGGCGGACGTCGCGCCCGCCGGGGCGGCGGAGGCGAAGTGCTCGCGCAACTTGCGTACCACTGGCGGCTCGACGGTCGACGATGCCGACCTGACGAACTCGCCGAGTTCGGTGAGCTTGGTCATCACGACCTTGCTCTCGACTCCGAGCTCCTTGGCGAGCTCGTAGACCCGGACCTTTGCCACGTCTCTCCTGTCTCGGTCCGGCCGGACAGGCACGGACCGTCGTTACGGCTGGGCGGTACTCATCGCTGGGTACTCATCGGGTGCTCATGAACATCGGACCCGCTTCCGGCTCGGACGGATGTGCTGTTCACGTACTGCCTCACGAGTGCCACCTCCAACCGGCCACTGCGGCGCAGTGCCCGGCCGAACGCGTTGCGGCGTTCGGCGGCGTCGAGACACGCTGGGTCGAGGTGCAACCAGGCACCTCGTCCCGGGCGGCGGCGACCCGGATCCGGCACCACGGAGCGGACTCCGTCGACCAGATCTGCGGTCACTCGCAACAGGACGGACCGGGCGGCGCGTCGCCGACAGCCCACACACGTGCGCTGCGGCTCGGCGTAACCGGCCGCAGTCAGTCTAGCGCCCTGGACGCCACCGCCTGTCACCGACGTCCCTCGCGCAGCGCAGTCCGTGGCGATCGCGTCGCCGGACGGCGCCTCACGAACCGGTCGTGGCCGGCGGCACGTCCGGGCGGATGTCGATGCGCCAGCCGGTGAGTTTGGCGGCCAGGCGGGCGTTCTGCCCCTCCTTGCCGATGGCGAGCGAGAGCTGGTAATCGGGCACCACGACCCGGGCCGACCGAGTCGCCTCGTCGACCACCTCGACCGAACTGACCTTGGCCGGCGACAACGCCGCCGCCACGAACACGGCCGGGTTCTCGCTGTGGTCGATGATGTCGATCTTCTCGCCGTTCAGCTCGGAGACCACCGCGCGCACCCGCTGACCGAGCGGGCCGATGCAGGCCCCCTTGGCGTTCACCCCGGGCACCGTCGTGCGCACCGCCATCTTGGTGCGGTGGCCGGCCTCGCGGGCCAGCGCCACGATCTCGACCGTCCCGTCGGCGACCTCGGGCACCTCGAGGGCGAACAGTTTGCGCACCAGGTTGGGATGGGTCCGCGAGACGGTGATCGAGGGACCCTTCGGCCCCTTGCGTACCCCCACGACGTAGCACCGCAGCCGGCTGCCGTGGGCGTAGGACTCCCCCGGCACCTGCTCGGCCGGCGGCAGCACCGCCTCGACCGAGCCGAGGTCGACGTGCACCATGCGCGGGTCGCTGCTCTGCTGCACCACCCCCGAGACGATGTCGCCCTCGCGGCCGATGAACTCCCCCAGGACCTGCTCGTCCTCGGCATCACGCAACCGCTGCAGGATGGTCTGGCGGGCCGTGGTGGCGGCGATCCGGCCGAACCCCTCGGGGGTGTCGTCCCACTCGCGCACCGCCCCGGCGTCGTCGGTCTCCTTGACCCAGACCACGACGTGCCCGCTGGAGCGGTCGAGCTCCACCCGCGCCTCGGGATGAGCCCCCTCGGTGCGGTGGTAGGCGAGCAACATCGCCTGCTCGATCGTGCGCACCAACAGGTCGAAGGGGATCTCCTTCTCACGTTCGATCAATCGCAGTGCGGCGAGATCGATGTCCATGGGACGTCTCACCTCCCCCGGTGGCCGGTAGGACGATCCTCGCCCGCCGGTTGGTCGTCGTCCAGAGGCGCCGCGGCCTCGATGTCCGTTGTGTCGGACTCGTCGGTGTCGTGGGTCTCGTCGGCATCGTCGCCGGCACCCGAGAAGTCCACCTGGACGGCGCCGCGCGCCACCTGCGCCCACGCCAGCCGGATCGGGCCGGCCGGGGCGAGCAGCGACAGGCCGTCGTCGTCCACCTCGGTCAGGCGTCCGGTGGCCTCACCACCGTCGCTCAACCGCACCAGCACCAGCCGCCGCCGGGCGCGCAGCCAGTGCCGGCGTTCGGTCAGTGGGCGGTCCACCCCCGGCGAGCTGACCTCGAGCACGTAGGGCGCCTGGCCCAGCACAGGGCTGATGTCCAGCGCCGCCGAGATCGCCTGCGAGGCCTCGGCCACGGCATCCATCGGGACGCCACCGACCTGGTCCTCCGGGAGGTCGACCACGACCCGCACGACACGCCGACGGCCGGCACTGCTGATGGTCACGTCCTCCAGGACGAGTCCGGCGGTACCGGCGGCCGTCCGGGCCAGTTCGCGTACGCCGTCCACCTGCGACGCCGACATGTGTGTGCCTCCTCGATCGAAGGTGCAGCCTACCTGCGTGGGATGATCCCGGCGTGCCTGCTCCGGACGACGCCCGACGGCCGTTCCCCAGCCGCCGCGACCTGCTCGTGCTGGCCTGTTCCGCGGCGCTCTCCCCCGATCTGGCGGCGTGCAGCCGGACGCCGTCCGCCGCGACCGCGGCCGCCGCCGTCGATCCGGCCGTGCTCCGTGCCGTTGCCACCGCCCGCACCCTGCGCCTGGGGGCCTCGAGCCTGGCGGCCAGCGCGGACAGCGCAACCCGGCGCGCGCTGTTCACCCGCCTGGCCGACGATCACCGGGCACACCTGGACGCGCTGGCAGCGCCGCTGGCGTCCCCCGCCCCGACCGGGACCTCGCCGGCCGAGGCGATGTCGGCGGCACGCCTGGCGAACGCCGAACGGCAGGGCGCTCACGCCGCGATCATCGACACCGCCCGGACCTCACCCGCAGTGGCGGTGCTGCTGGCCCGGATCGCCGCCGTCCGGGCGGTGCACGCCGACCTGCTCGACCCCCGGGCGGCCGCCACACCGACGGCGGCCGGAGACGGGGAGCTGCGTGCTGACGGGTCACCCGCCCCCTCGCCCTCACGCCCCCAACCGTCGCGATCCACGGGTTCGAGTCCGGGTCCGAATCCGGACCCGGGCGACGGCACGACGCTGAGCGCCGCGGCGCGCGACGCCCTGACCGCCCTGGTGGCGGGCGAGCACGCCGCGGAGTTCGGCTACGGCGTCGTGACGGCGCGCCTCACCGGCGCCGAGGCCCAGCGGGCGCGGACTGCCTGGCGCTGGCACGAGGGCCGCGGCGACCTGTACGCCGCCGCCCTGCACCGGGCGGGCGGCCTGGTGCCGGCGGCGCTGCCGGCCTACGACGTCGGCACCGCGGGGACGCCGGGGGCCGGTGCCGCAGCCGGCCTCGCCCTGGCCGGCCGCATCGAGAAGGGGATGCTCGCCACCCTGCTGGCCGCGGTGGCCCAGGTCGAGGACCCCTGGCGCACCATCCTGGCCCGCGACGCCGCCGAGGCCGCCCGCCGCCTCGACCACTGGGCCGGCCCCCTCCCCGCCCTCCCCTGACCCGCGTGCCGAGCAACCACCAACCAACCTGCTCATGCTCCGCAGGGAACCGGTCATGCTCCCCAGCCGACGCCCAAATCGGGACATATCATCCGGACGGCGCGTCACCTGCGGAGCATGAGCGGGTTGGGGGTGGGGTTCGCGGGCGAGGGCGTCAGGTCATCAGGTCCCAGGCCAGGCGGATGATCAGCACCGAGACGACCACCAGGAACACCGTCCGGACGAAGGCGCTGCCCCGGGCGATGGCCGTCCGGGCGCCCAGGTAACCGCCGGTCAGGTTGGCCAGCCCCATGGCGATGCCGACGCCCCACATCGGCGCCCCCAGCGGGACGAACACCAGCAGCGCCCCCAGGTTGGTCGCGAAGTTCGTGATCTTCGCGGTGCCGCTCGCCGCCAGGAACGAGTACCCCAGGACGGCGACCAGCGCGATCACCAGGAACGAGCCGGTGCCCGGGCCGAAGATGCCGTCGTAGAACCCGATCAGGCCGCCGATCGCCGCAGCACGCAGCAGGTGACCCGACCCGTCGTGGCGCAGTTCGGTGTGCTCGCCCATGGCCGGACGCCGCCAGGTGATCACCGCGACCACCACCAGCGCCGCCAGCGCCAGCGGGCGGAACACCGCGTTCGACATCAGGTGCGCCAGCGCCGCACCACCGGCCGAGCCGAGCAGCGCCGTGACCGCCATCGCCGCCGCCGTGCGCGGATCGGGCCGGATCCGACGAGCGTAGGTCAGCGACGCCGTGGCGGTGCCGAAGATGCTGGCCAGTTTGTTGGTGGCCAGTACCTGCGCCGGCGCCGCCGCGGGGAAGGTCAGCAACAGCACCGGCAACTGGATCAACCCGCCACCGCCGACGACCGCATCCACCCACCCCGCGGCCAGTGCGGCCAGCACCAGCAGGGCGAGCAGCCCGGGACTCACCTCGGGGGGCATGCGTCAGCCGTGCCTCACCCGGTGCGCCAGCCGTCCACGAGATCGAGCACGTCCAGCAGCCGGTGCGCGACGCCGTCCGGGTGCACGTCGACCGGCACCTGCTGGTAGGCGGGGATGTCCGAGTGCGGGATCAAGATGGCCCGCATGCCGACGCGCTGCGAGCCGTGCACGTCCTCGTAGGGGCGATCACCGACGTAGACGCAGGCCCGCGGGTCGGCCACCCCGAGCACCGCCATCGCCGAGCGGAAGGCCGACCGATGCGGCTTGGCGTGATCGATCTCGGAGGAGTAGACCGCGCCGTCGATCAGATCCAGGACGCCGTCCCGGGCGAATACCGCCGCGTGGTAGTCGCGCGACCAGATGGTGTTCGACAGCACGCCGACCTTGATCCCCCGCGCGCGCAGTCCGGTGAACAACGGCGCGACGTCCGGATCGGTGAAGGTGTGCGGCTCCCAGAACTCCTCGTAGGCGGTCATGGCGGCGTCGTGGCCCGGGTGGTCGGAGGCCACGCCCGCCGTGGCCAGCACCTCGGCCAGGTGGGCGCTGCCCGAGCCGCCGCGGATCCGCGCCCACGCGGCGTCCTCGGCGGCCAGGATGCGCGCCGCGAGCGCCTCGGCGTGCTCGGGCGCACCGCCGGACGCCGCCGCGTACTCGCGCGCGTAGACCCGCCACTGCTCGGCCAGGTCGACGGTGTGCCAGGGCGTCAACGTGCCGCCCCAGTCGAAGATCACCGCCTGCACCGGTACCGCGACAGCGGCGGCGGTCGGACGAGCCGGCTCGCTCACCCGCGGACGACCTCGGTGATCCTCGCCGCAGCCTGCTCCACCGGAACCGGGGTGCGCTCGCCGCTGCGACGGTCCTTGATCTCGACGGTGCCCTCGGCCAGGCCCTTGCCCACCACCACGATGGTCGGCACCCCGATCAGCTCGGCGTCCTTGAACTTCACCCCGGGCGAGACCTTCATGCGGTCGTCGTAGATCACCCGCACGCCGCGACCGACCAGGTCGGCCGACAGCGCCTCCGCGGCGTCCAGGATGGTCTGGTCCTTGCCGGCAGCGACCACGTGGACGTCGGCCGGGCTCACCTCACGCGGCCAGATCAAACCGGCCTCGTCGTAGGTCGACTCGACGATCGCTGCGACCGCCCGCGAGACCCCGATGCCGTAGGAGCCCATGGTCACGGTGACCAGCTTGCCGTTCTCGTCCAACACCTGCAGGCCGAGGGCGTCGGCGTACTTGCGCCCCAGCTGGAAGATGTGGCCGATCTCGATACCGCGAGCGGTCTGCAGCGGCCGGCCGCAGGTCGGGCAGCCGTCACCGGCGCGCACCTCGGCGGCCTCGATCACGCCGTCCCCGGTGAAGTCGCGCCCGGCGACCAGGTCGAAGACGTGCTTGCCGGGCTCGTCGGCACCGGTCACCCAGGCCGTACCCGGCACGACGCGCGGGTCGAGCAGGTAGCGGATGCCGCTGGACTTCTTCTCACCCAGCACGCCGGGGCCGATGTACCCCTTGGTCAGCGTCGGGTAGCGGGCGAAGTCGGCCTCGGTGAACGCCTCGACCTCCGCCGGGGCCACGGCCGCCTCGAGCCGCTTGGGGTCGACCTCGCGGTCGCCGGGCAGGCCGATGCACAACGGTTCGCGGCTGCCGTCGGGGTGGACCAGCATCACCACGACGTTCTTGAGGGTGTCCGCGGCGCCCCAGGACCGCCCGTCGGAGCGCGGGTGCAGCTGGTTGGCCACGTTCACCAGGGTCTCGATGGTGGGCGTGTCGGGGGTGTCCTCGGCGTGCGCCGCGGGGACGCCGTCCCAGTTCTGAGGGGCGGGCACCGGCGTGGTGACCGCCTCGACGTTGGCCGCGTAGCCGCAGCCGGCGCAGCGCACGAAGGTGTCCTCGCCGACCTCGGTGGGCTGCAGGAACTCCTCGCTCCTGCTGCCGCCCATCGCCCCGGACATCGCGCTGACGATCACGAAGTCCAGCCCGAGCCGGGTGAAGGTCTTGATGTAGGCGTCGCGGTGGCGGGCGTAGGAGCGCTCGAGGCCGGCGTCGTCCACGTCGAAGGAGTAGGAGTCCTTCATGACGAACTCGCGACCGCGCAGGATGCCGGCGCGGGGCCGGGCCTCGTCGCGGTACTTGATCTGGATCTGGTAGATCGACAGCGGCAGGTCCTTGTACGAGGAGTACAGGTCCTTGACCAGCAGGGTGAACATCTCCTCGTGGGTGGGGCCGAGGAGGTAGTCGTTGCCGCGGCGGTCCTCGAGCCGGAACAGGTTGTCGCCGTACTCGGTCCAGCGGTTGGTGGCCTCGTAGGGCTCGCGGGGCAGCAGCGCCGGGAAGTGCACCTCCTGGAAGCCCGCGGCGTCCATCTCCTCGCGGACGACGCGCTCGACGTTGCGGTACACCCGGTAACCCAGCGGCAGCCACGAGTAGATGCCGGGGGCCGCGCGCCGGATGTACCCGGCCCGTACCAACAGCTTGTGGCTCGGGACCTCGGCGTCGGCCGGGTCGTCGCGCAGGGTGCGCAGGAACAGGGTGGACATCCGCAACAGCTCGCTCACCCTGGCGAGGATAGCCGCCAGCCAACCTGGTCATGCTCCGCAGGTGACGCGCCCTGGGCCCGAGACAGCGATGTCAATCGTCACCGGCGGAGTATGAGCGGTCGGCTGCGGAGCATGAGCGGGTTTGGGTGGGCGGGGTGGGGGGGCGTCAGAAGAGGACGGTGGCGAAGGTACCGACGCGGGTGAAGCCGACGCGTTCGTAGACGTGGACGGCGCGCGCGTTGTAGGCGTTCACGTACAGCGACGTGATGGGGGCCAGGTCGCGGCGGCAGAACGCCGCGACGGCGGCCATGGCGGGGATGGCGATGCCGCGTCCGCGGTGCTCGGGTGCCACCCAGACGCCCTGCACCTGGGCCGCCTGCGGGGTGACCGAGCCGATCTCGGCCTTGAAGACCACCTCCGGGCCGCGGGCACCGGGTTCCATGCGCACCAGGGAGCGGCCGCCGGCCACCAGCCCGGCGACCTGGGACCGATAGAGCGAGCCGCCGTCGGCCATCACCGGCGAGTAGCCGACCTCCTCGGTGAACATCGCCACGCACGCCGGGGTGACCAGGTCGATCTCCTCGAGGCGCGCCGTGCGCACCAACGGGTCCGGGGCGACCAGCGGCGCGCCGTCCAGGGCCATCAACGGTTGATCGTCGCGGACGTCGCGAGCGCGGCCCCAGCGCTGCGACAGCTGCCGCCACAGCGGCACCACCATGTGGCTGGCTCCCACGATGGACGAGCAGTGCCGCCCTTGACGCACCGCGCGGTAGGCGAAGGCCTCGACCGCGTCCGGGTTCGCCTGAACCGGCACCAGGTTGGCCCCCGACCAGCACAGTGACGCCAGCGAGCCGCCGTCGTAGTACCCCCAGAGCTCGCCGCCGCTGGACCGGGAGACCCCGTGGCTGCGCAACCGCGCGGCGACGAACACATTGGCCACCGGGTCGCGGGCACACACGTCCAAGGCCTCGTCGAGATCGACGCGGTCCAACATTCGCATTGAGGCCCGCAGCACGAGGTCATTCTCTCAGGTCGCGGCGGGACGGCGCCCCTGGGCCGGCCGAGGGACGAGCCGAACCACATGTCAACCTCGTCGGCGGCACCGGCGTCACGGCGACATGAAGACCCTGCGTCACCTGGTGACCCTCGCCGCCGCGGTGACGGCCGTGGCGTGCACCACCGCCGCCTGCTCCCCAGCCACCACGCCGCCGGGCACCGGGACCACCGGCCCGAGGCCCCGGGCGACCTCGGAGCCGTCGACGACCCCTGACCCGTCGAATGGCGCGACCCCCACGGCGAGGCTGAGCGCCGCGCGCCCGACCGTTCCCGCGCCGTCCGGCACCTCGATCGCCCCCCGGGACGACGCCGCCCGCCCCGACGGCGTGCAGCTGCTGGCCTACGAGTTGCCGACCGGCATGGTTCGGCTCTCCCCTCGGGTCACGAGCCGCAATCCGACCCAGGTGCACGGCGTCCTGGCGCTGCCGGCCGGGCAGGGTGCTCGCCCGGTGGTGATGATCCTTCACGGCAGCCACCCGGTCTGCGCGGACCCGGCCGACGCCGAGACGGCCATCTCTCGAGAGGCTCTGGTCGTCCCCTGGGCGCTGGTCTGCCGCCCGAAGCCCGGCAGTACCCGGGCGGGCACGCCGGCGTACGTGCGCTACGACGCCGGGCTCGGCTACCTGGCCGAGGCGCTGGCCGCTCGCGGTTTCGTGGCGGTGAGCATCGACGTGACCGCTGCCGAGCAGTGGTGGAACGGCGAGCCGAGCGGCGACACCTACGACGCGTTGATCACTGCTCAGCTGCGCCTTCTCGACGAGCTGAACCGGGGCACCTGGCCTGGGCTGGGGACGGCGGGCCGCGGTCGCATCGACACCGGTCGGATTGCCCTGGTCGGGCACAGTCGCGGCGGCGGCCACGTGCTGCGGGCCGCAACGAGCGCCCACCGCGGGCTCTTCGGCCTCGTCGCCCTGGAACCCGCCGAGCCGGGCGCGCCGGACCTGGGCCGGCCCACGGTGCCGGTGATGGTGGTGCGCGGCGGCTGTGACGAGGACACCGGGCCGAACGCCGGCCTGGCGAGCGCTCGGGTGCTGGCCCGAGCCAAGACCACCTCCACCGTCCTGGACGTGCTGGTGCCCGGTCTCGGCCATGCGATGATCAACACGGCGCTGCGTCCCACCCCTACCGGCCCGAGCCCCCAGGCCGGCTGCGCGCCGAAGCGGCTGCTCGACCCCACGACGGCCCGCGACCAGCTGGCCCAGCTGACGGCCGAGTTCCTGGTCCAGGCGAGTCGGCAGAGCAGGGCCTATCGGCTCCCGGTCATCGGGAGCGCTCGACCACAACTGGTCAACCTGGTCACCACCGGCACGTCGGTCCGCCCGGTCGCCGGACGCGCGGCGTCCTACGTCCCGGCCCGGCGGGTAACCCGGCTCCGGTCCACGCGAGCGCTGCTGCCGGCCGTTCCCGCGGGCCTGGTGCTCTCCGAGGGCACCGACGGCATCTGACGGCGGCCGAGTCCGCGGACGGGGCCGCGGTCAGGCCGGCGCTGCCTCGTCGGTCTGCTGTTCGGCGAGCTGCATCGCGTACTCGACCAGGGTCTCGACGATCTTCGACTCGGGCACGGTGGCGACCACCTCACCCTTGACGAAGATCTGACCCTTGCCGTTGCCGGACGCCACGCCGAGATCGGCCTCGCGGGCCTCCCCCGGGCCGTTGACGACGCAGCCCATGACGGCCACCCGCAGCGGGATGTCGAGCCCGTCCAGCGCCGCGGTCACCTTGTCGGCCAACGAGTACACGTCGACCTGGGCTCGCCCGCACGACGGGCAGGAGACGATCTCGAGCTTGCGCGGGCGCAGGTTCAGCGACTGCAGGATGGCGATGCCGACCTTGACCTCCTCGACCGGCGGGGCCGACAGCGAGACCCGGATGGTGTCGCCGATGCCCTTGCTCAGCAGCGCTCCGAACGCGGTCGCGGACTTGATCGTGCCCTGGAACGCCGGCCCGGCCTCGGTCACCCCCAGGTGCAGCGGCCAGTCGCCGCGCTCGGCGAGCAGTTCGTAGGCCCGCACCATGACCACCGGGTCGTTGTGCTTGACGCTGATCTTGAAGTCGTGGAAGTCGTGCTCCTCGAACAGGCTCGCCTCCCAGACCGCCGACTCCACCAGCGCCTCGGGGGTGGCCTTGCCGTACTTGGCCAGCAGCCGCTTGTCCAGCGAGCCGGCGTTGACCCCGATCCGGATCGAGGTGCCCGCGTCCCGGGCCGCGGCCGCGATCTGCTTGACCTGGTCGTCGAAGGCGCGGATGTTGCCCGGGTTGACCCGGACGGCGGCGCAGCCGGCGTCGATGGCGGCGTAGACGTACTTGGGCTGGAAGTGGATGTCGGCGATCACCGGGATCTGCGACTTGCTCGCGATCGCGGGCAACGCCTCGGCGTCGTCCTGGCTGGGGCAGGCGACCCGCACGATGTCGCACCCCGCAGCGGTCAGTTCGGCGATCTGCTGCAGCGTGGCGTTGACGTCGACCGTGGGCGTCGTGGTCATCGACTGGACGCTGATCGGCGCGTCACCGCCCACGGTGACCTTGCCGACCCGGATCGCCCGCGAGCGCCGCCGGGGGCTGAGCACGGACGGCGCCGCATCCGCCGCCGTCGCGCTGGGGGTGGCCGACACGAGGGGCAGACCGATGTTGACCGACACGGGGACGCGCTCCTGTTCGAGAACTGCGAAGAACTGCGCGACCGGCCCGACGGACCGGCCGATTCGAGCCTAACCGGGCCGCGCCGCCTCAGCCGCCCAGACGAATCGGCTTGACGATGTCGGCGTAGATCAGGAGCACCGACATGGCGATCAGCACCGACCCCACGGCATAGGCGACCGGCAGAGCACGGGCGATGTCGACCGGGCCGGGATCGGGTCGACCGAACACCCGAGCGACCTGACGACGCAGCCCCTCCCACAACGCCCCGGCCACGTGGCCGCCGTCCAGCGGCAGCAACGGCACCAGGTTGAACACGAACAGCGCCAGATTGAGCGAGGCGATGAGATTGACCCAGATGGCGATCTTGTCGACCCAGCGCACCGGGGCATCGCTGGTGCCCTGGAACGAGCCGACCTCACCGGCGATCCGGCCGACGCCCACCACGCTCACCGGCCCCTCGGGATCGCGCGGCCCGTCACCGAAGGCGGCCTGGACGACGCCGACCATCTTCTGGGGCACCTTGGTGATGGCCGAGAAGGTCACCGCGAGATAGCCCCCGATCACACCGGGCACCTTGGCCACCGGCACCGGCCGGACCTGGTCGAGCGGGGTCATCCCGAGGAATCCGGTCGGCGTGGTCAGGTACTCACCGTTCGGACCGGTCACCGGGGCGTCGTTCTCGTCGTAGACGTAGCGCGCCGAGACCATCGGGGTGACCGACAGCGTGACCAAGGCACCGTCCCGGCGCACCACGACCTCGATCGGGGTGGCCCGGCTGGCCCGGATGCGATCGCGCAGCTCGCGCCAGGAGTCGACCGGCTGCCCCGCGTAGGACACCACCTCGTCCCCGGCGCGCAGGCCGGCGAGCTCGGCGGGTGATTTCTGATCGGTCGGCAGGCAGCCCCGGGTCGGTGTGGTCGCCGAGACCGGCACCGGCAGCACGCACTGCGAGATCGACCCCACGGTGGTGGTCAGGGTCCGGGCGCCGTAGAGGGTGAGCACCCCGGTCATCAGGACGACGGCCAGCAGCAGGTTCATGAACGGCCCGCCGAGCATGATGACCAGCCGTTGCGGGACAGAGCGCTGGTAGAACAGCCGGTCGGCGTCGCGCGGGCTGATCTCTCGCTGGGCCTCGGCCCGGGCGCGGTCGATCAGGACGCCGAACCGGCCGGTCGAGTCCGCGCCCACCGGACGGCCGGGGGCCGGCGGGAACATGCCCATCATGCGCACGTACCCGCCGAGCGGGATCACCTTGAAGCCGTACTCGGTGCCGCCGCGACGAGTCGACCAGAGCTTCGGCCCGAACCCGATGAAGTACTGCGGGCAGGCGACCCCGAACCGCTTGGCGGGCAGCAGGTGACCCAGCTCGTGGATCGCGATCGAGAACGGCACCCCGACGCCGAGCAGGATCACCCACCCGAGCAGGTTGCCGAACAGGTTGCTGCTCACGAGACCCCTTCTGCCATGGCGCCGAGCACCTCGGACGCTCTCTGCCGTGCCCAACCATCCGCCGCCAGCACGTCGTCCAGCCCCGCCGCCTGTCCGCTCGCACCACCGGCACGCTCATGATCGCCGACCACCGCGGCCACGGTGTCGACGATGTCGAGGAAGGCGATGCGCCCGGCCAGGAACGCCTCGACGCAGACCTCGTTCGCCGCGTTGTACACGCCAGGATACGTTCCGCCCGCCGCTCCCACCCGTCGTGCCAGCGCCACGGCGGGGAAGGCGTCGTCGTCCAGCGGCGCGAACTCCCAGGAGGCGGCCCGCGTGAGGTCCACCGGACGCGCCGCGCCGGCCACGCGCTCGGGCCAGCCCAGGGCCAGCGCGATCGGCAGCCGCATGTCGGGCGGTGAGGCCTGCAGGATGCACGACCCGTCGACGAACTCCACCCACGAGTGCACCATCGACTGCGGGTGCACCACGACGGCGATGCGCTCCAGCGGGAGGTCGAACAACAGGTGCGCCTCGATCACCTCGAGGCCCTTGTTGACCAGCGTGGCCGAGTTGGTGGTGATCACCGGCCCCATCGCCCAGGTCGGGTGGGCCAGCGCCTGGTCGGGGGTGACCTCCCGCAACTGCTCGCGGCTGCGGCCACGGAACGGGCCACCGCTGGCCGTCAGCACCAGCCGGGCGACCTCGGAGGTCGCGCCCGCCCGCAGGCACTGCGCCAGCGCCGAGTGCTCGGAGTCGACCGGCACGATCTGCCCCGGGGCGGCGGCGCCGGTGACCAGCCGACCGCCGATGATCAGCGATTCCTTGTTCGCCAGCGCGAGCGTCGAGCCGGCGTGCAGCGCGGCCAGCGTGGGAGCCAGCCCGATCGAGCCGGTCATGCCGTTCAGGACGACGTCCGCCCCCGAGCCGGCGAGCACGGACGCCGCGTCGGGACCCACCTCGAGCCGGACGCCGCCGCCCCCCACCGCCAGCCCGTGACCGGCCAGTGCCGCGGTCAGCGCCGGCGCGGCGTCCGGATCGGCCAGACCCACCCGGCGCACCCCGAGCGCGGCGACCTGGTCGGCCAGCAGGTCGACCCGGCCACCGCCGGCGGCCAGGGCCACGATCCGGAACCGGTCGGGGTTGGCCTGCACCACCTCGATCGCCTGGGTGCCGATCGAACCGGTGGAGCCGAGCAAGACGATGTCGCGCACGCCGGTGACGCTACCCAACGGGGGTGACAAACACCGTGCGCGCCCAGCATGCGTGCGGGAAACCGCTGAGTTGACGGCTTTCCCGTCAGGCGGCGCGGCCGGGCATGGCACGCTTCCCCTCACGCAGACCCCGAATCGGAGGCGGAACATGCACCCTGCCCTCACCCGTATCGCGCGGCTCATGGCGGTTCCCGTCATGACCCTCGCCGGAGCCGGCCTGGCCGTGGGGACACCCGCGCAGGCCGCCACGACCCCTGCGGCGGCGCCCAGTGCGTCCGAGGCCGCGCTGGACACCCCCGGGGTGCCGGCCGCCCTGGCCCGCCAGCGGCTCGACTGGCAGGAGTGCATCCCCGGCGCCGGGTTCCCGCAGTTCGAGTGTGCCGGGGTCGAGGTGCCCAAGGACTGGTCCAAGCCCGCCGGCGAGCACCTCACGATCGCGGTCTCGCGGGTGAAGGCGAGCGATGCCGCCGCCCGCCGCGGCGTCCTGCTGAGCAACCCCGGCGGTCCCGGTGGCTCCGGCCTGATCCTGAGCCTGTACTTCTCCCTGGTCGAGCCGGACCTCGCCGCCGCCTACGACCTGATCGGTATCGACCCCCGGGGCGTCGGCTCGTCGTCCCCCGCGCTGGCCTGCGCCGACCCGGCGATCCTGAACGCGCTCTACGGACTGGACGGCCGCGACACCTCGGCCACGAACCAGAAGCGCTTCCTCGACCTGAACACGCAGTACGCCGCGACCTGCTCGGCCGACCCGCTGACCCGGCACATCCGCACCGACCAGGTGGTGCGTGACTACGACCTGGTCCGCTCGGTGCTGCGCGAGTCGAAGGTGAGCTACGTCGGGTACTCGGCGGGCACCTGGCTCGGCAGCTGGTACGCCGCCGTCTTCCCCAAGCGGGTGGACCGCTTCGTGCTCGACGGCAACCTCGACTTCACCTCGCGCAGTCAGGAGAGCTTCGACCGGCAGCCCCCGGCCTTCCAGAACAGCTTCGAGTCGTACCTGCTGCCGTGGATCGCCTCCTACGACGAGGTCTACCAGCTGGGCACCACCAAGGCCGCGGTGAAGAAGGTCTACGAGGCGCGCCGCGCCGTGCTGGCCAAGACCCCGCTCACCCTGGCCGACGGCAGCACGCTCAACGCGGCGGGCTACGACTCCGGCATCGCCGGGTCGCTGTACTGGACCGGGTTGTACGACGGGCTGGCCACCGCGTTGTCGACGCTGGAGCACTACGCCACCGCGACCGATGAGCAGAAGGCGCAGGTGCTGGACGTGTTCGGCAGCGGCGGCGCCGAGGGCAACGACGTGTTCTGGGCGGTCGTCTGCCAGGACGACAAGTCGAGCTCGTACGACCAGGTGCTCGACGTCACCCGCCGGTTCCGCCGGACGGCGCCGCTCATCGGGGCCAGCTGGAACGCCAATCCGTGCCCGTTCTGGCCCGGCCGCCCCAAGGGTTCGCCCGTCGAGGGCGACGAGCTGCCGAAGCTGCTCATGATCAACAATGATGCCGACCCGGCGACCCCGCTCGGCAACGCCCTGTCGGCCCGGCGGAACACGCCGAACGCCCGTCTGGTGACGGTCACCGACCAGCCGGACCACACGATCTACGGCAACGGTGACGCCTGCGTCGAGGGCATCGCCAACGGCTGGCTGATCAACGGCGTGCTGCCGCGCCGCGACACCCGCTGCGCCGGGTTGCCGCTGCCGGTGCCCGAGGCGCTGGGCACGGCCGGAGCTGCCGCGGCCCGGGCCGCCTCGCCCGCTGCCCGGGCGGCCGCCGTGCCGCGGATGCCGGCCAAGGTGTGGATCGAGCAGTTCCAGAAGACCCACGGGACGCCGAAGGTCAGCTGACCCCGGCGAACACTCATCGGCCCGGTCCCCGCGAGGGGGCCGGGCCGATGGGTGTTCCGATCTGTGTTCCGGTCGGTGTGGCGCCTCAGAGGGCGATGCCGACGTACTTGGTCTCCAGGAACTCCTCGATGCCCTCGGCGCCACCCTCACGGCCGAAGCCGGAGTGCTTCACGCCACCGAACGGCGCGGCCGGGTTCGACACGATGCCCTGGTTGAGGCCGACCATGCCGGTTTCGAGACCCTCGGCCACACGCATCGCCCGCGACAGGTCCTTGGTGAAGGCGTAGGCGACCAGGCCGTACTCGCTGGCGTTGGCCAGGGCCACCGCCTGCTCGTCGGTCTCGAACGTGGTCACCGGGGCCACCGGGCCGAAGATCTCCTCGCTCAGCAGGCGCGCATCCGCCGGGACGTCGGTGAGCACCGTGGGCGCGTAGAAGTAGCCCCGCTCCCCCACCGTCGTGCCACCGGTGAGCACCCGGGCGCCGGCCCCCACCGCCTGGGTCACCAGCTCGGCGACCTTGGCCTGCGACGGCGCATCCACCAGCGGGCCGACGTCCACGCCCGCCTCGGTGCCCCGACCCACGGTGAGCGCCGCCATCTTGTCCGCGAAGCGGCGGGCGAACTCCTCGGCGACCGAGCTGTGCACGATGAACCGGTTGGCCGCGGTGCACGCCTCGCCCATGTTGCGCATCTTGGCCAGCATCGCGCCGTCCACCGCGGCCTCGAGGTCGGCGTCGGCGAAGACCAGGAACGGGGCGTTGCCGCCGAGCTCCATCGAAACCCGCAGCAGCTGCTCGGCCGACTGCTCGACCAGCTTGCGGCCGATCTCGGTCGAACCGGTGAACGACAGCTTGCGCAGCCGCGGGTCGCGGATCAGCGGCTCCATCACCGCGCCGCTGTGGCTGGTGGTGATCACGTTCAGGACGCCGTCCGGCAGGCCGGCCTCGGTCATGATCTGGGCCAGCGCGTACATCGACAGCGGGGTCTGGGTGGCGGGCTTGACCACCATGGTGCAGCCGGCGGCCACCGCGGGGCCGATCTTGCGCGTGCCCATCGCCAACGGGAAGTTCCACGGCGTGATGAACAGGCAGGGCCCGACCGGCTGCTTCATGGTCAGCAACCGGGTGGCGCCGTTGGGGGCCACGCTGTAGCGCCCGCTGATCCGCACGGCCTCCTCGGAGAACCAGCGGAAGAACTCGGCGGCGTAGGCGACCTCGCCGAGCGCCTCCTTGACCGGCTTGCCCATCTCCAGCGTCATGATCAGGGCGAGGTCCTCGGCCCGGGCAGTGATCAGCTCGAAGGCCCGGCGCAGGATCTCGCCGCGCTCGCGGGGTGGCGTGGCGGCCCACGACGCCTGGGCGGCCACGGCGGCGTCCAGGGCGGCGGTGCCGTCGGCCACCGAGGCGTCGGCGATGTGGGCGATCACCTCACCCGTGGCGGGGTCGTCCACCGGCACCGTGGCCCCACCCGTCGCCGGGCGCCACTGGCCACCGATGAACAGCTCGGTCGACACCGAGCCGATGACCTCGGACTCGCGTGCGGACAGGCTCATCGCAACTTCCTCTCGAGACTCGTCTTCCCGGCCGTGAGGCCAGCCAGCCTAACCATCGCCTCGGCGATCATTCGTCACCGATCGTTCGTCATTGCGGGACGACGCGCTCCTGCAGACCCCACGTCGGACCGAGATCACCCAGCCGGTTCAGGAACGGCAGCGCGTCGAACGCCTCCGGCCCCAGCACGCCCTGGCCCGTCCAGGTGCCCTCGGCGAGCAGTTCGAGCGCGACCACCGGGTTCACCGCGGTCTGCCACACCACGCATTGCGAGCCGTACTCGGCCATGGACCAGTCGTTGTCGACCACGTGGTGCAGGTAGACCTCGCGGGGCCGCCCGGCGAACGGCGTCCCGTCGGGGTGGATGCCCTTGCCGGTGCCGGTGACCCACAATCCGGCACAGGTGGCCCCGTGCATCCGCTCGCCCAGGGTGGCCGGGTCCGGCAGGCACGCGGCGACCACATCGCGCGGGCTCACCCGGACGCGCGCCGAGCTGCCGTCGTCCAGCGCGCCCCGGACGGCGACCGGCGCGGTGCCGTCCAGTCCGAGCTTGTGCAGCGTGCGCAGGACGTCGATGAACTCCTCGCCGAGCCCGTACTTGAAGGTGACCCGCCGCGCGGCGACCCAGCGCGGCATCAGCAGCACCTCTTCGTGCTCGACGTTGACGCACTCCACCGGGCCGATGCCACCGGGGAAGTCGAACACCTCGGGCTCGCTGAACGGCTCGGTGGTGAACCAGCCGCGGCCCGCCTCGTGGATCACCGGCGGGTTGAGGCACTCCTCGATCGTGGTCCAGATCGAGAAGGACGGCGCGAAGTCGTAGCCGTCGACGGTCAGGTTCGCGCCGTCGCGCACGCCGAGTTCGTCGATGGTCTCGAACAGGTGATCGGCGGCGTAGCGGGCGAACACATCCGACAGCCCGGGCTCGACGCCGATGCCCACCAGGGCCAGCCGGCCGGCGTCCCGCCAGGCCGCCTCGCGCGCGAACTGCTCGTCACCGAGCTTGACCCCGCACGTGCCGTAGGGGTCCTCCGGGTGCGGGCGGGACAGGCTCATCGCCATGTCGAGGTAATCGGCACCGGCGGCCAGGGCGCCCTCGAACACGCTCATCACGAAGCGCGGGTCGACGGCGTTGAGCACATGGGTGATCCGGTGCTCGCGGGCCAGCGCGGCGACCGCCTCGCTGCTGGCGGCGTCGATGCGCGCGGCGACGAACCGCCCGTCCGGGTGAACCGCGGTCACACCGGCTACTGCCTGCTCGGCGCGGGCGAGATCGTAGTCACTGATCACCAGGTGATCGAAGAAGTCCCGACGGGCGGCGATCCGAGCCACGGCGCTGCCCACTCCCCCGGCACCGACCACCAGAACCCGCATCGCCAACTCCGTCTCACACCGTAGGACGCCCGAAACCTGCTGTGATCTTAGGAGCGCAGAAACGAATCCGTAACGGAAACGCCTCTAGACAGTAGATATCGAAGGTGTCATTGTTCCGCGAACGACCCTGTCCACCCTCCGCGCCCGCGGAGGTTCGAGGAGCGAGTACATGAGCAGCGATACCGCGGCACCCATCGGCTATCCAGAGGTCGCCGGTGACAAGGGACTCAAGGGCGGCGCACTGGGCCTGCTCTCCAGCGTGGTGGTCGGCATGGCCTCCACGGCCCCGGCGTACAGCCTGGCGGCCAGCCTCGGCTTCGTGGTGGCAGCGGGCGGCTCGCTGCTGGCCGGCACCAAGGCGCCTGCCGTCTTCATGCTGGCGTTCATCCCGATGTACTTCATCGCGATCGCCTACCAGGAGCTGAACAAGGCCGAGCCCGACTGCGGGACGACGTTCACCTGGGCGAGCCGCGCCTTCGGCCCGATCACCGGATGGCTGGGCGGCTGGGGCATCATCGCCGCCGATGTGATCGTGATGGCCAACCTGGCGCAGGTGGCGGGGTCGTACTCGTACACGTTCACCGGTGAGGTGGGCAGCATCCTCGGGTTCGACTGGTCCGGCTTCGCCGGGCTGGCCGACAACGTGTTCTGGTCGACGGTGGCGGGTCTGATCTGGATCGCCGTGATGACCTACATCTGCTTCCGCGGCATCGAGGTGAGCGCCCGGCTGCAGTACGCGCTGCTCGGCATCGAGGTCGTCGTCCTGGTGGTCTTCGCGATCGTCGCGCTGGTCAAGGTCTACGCCGGCACCGCAGAGAGCTACTCGCTCACCCCGGAACTGTCCTGGCTGTGGCCCGGTGGGCTGAGCTTCGGCGAGGTGATCGCCCCCGGCCTGCTGACCGCCTTCTTCATCTACTGGGGCTGGGACACCGCGGTGGCCTGCAACGAGGAGAGCGACGACCCGGGCAAGACCCCCGGCCGCGCGGCAGTCATCTCCACCCTGCTGCTGCTCGTCACCTACGCCCTGGTCTCCATTGCGGCGGTGGCCTTCGCCGGCGTCGGCACCGAGGGCATCGGGCTGGGCAACGAGGAGAACGCCGCGGACGTCTTCGCGGCCATCGGCCCGGAGATGTTCGGTGAGAGTGCGCTGGGCAAGCTGGGCCTGATCCTGCTGGCCGCCTCGATCCTGACCTCCGCCTCGGCGTCCACCCAGACCACCATCCTGCCGACCGCGCGGACCGCGCTGTCGATGGGCGTGTTCAAGGCGATCCCGACCCAGTTCTCGCGGGTGCACGCGAAGTACCTCACCCCGACCTGGGCCACCATCGGCATGGGCATCATCTCGGCCGTCTTCTACCTGCTGTTCACGCTGGTCAGCCCCAACCTGCTGAGCGCGCTGATCGGCTCGATCGGCCTGATGATCGCGTTCTACTACGGCCTGACCGGCTTCGCGTGTGTCTGGTTCTACCGCAAGACGCTCACCAAGAACACGCGTGACCTGTTCATGCAGGGCATCATCCCGCTGGCCGGTGGCGTGATCATGCTGGTGACCTTCGGCTACGGGCTTCAGCAGTTCCTGCTGCCCGACTGGCTGACGGACGACAACGACGAGAACATCACGATCTTCGGCCTGGGGGCCGTGGGCGTCGTCGGTCTGCTGGCGATGGTGCTGGGCGTGGTGCTGATGGTCGTGCAGCGGGCCGCAGCCCCGGCGTTCTTCCGCGGCGAGACCCTGCCGAAGCGTGGCTCGCACGACCTGGTGCTCGCCGGGCTCGCGGGAGCCGGTACCGACGTCCACGCGCGCCGGCTGCCGGACTCGGGTCTGCCGGAGCTGATCATCGCGCCGGACCTGTCGAACCTGCCCGAGGGTGAGCACGTGGCCGACCTGACCACCCACCACGAGGTCACACCCGACGCCGAGAAGTAGCCGACACGAACCGACCGTGGTGGCCTTCCCCTCGGGGAGGGCCACCACGCGTTTGCCCATCCCGCCCATGATCACCGTTGGATCGCAGTCTCCTCCGGCTCGAGCGGAGGAAACTGCGATCTCATGGCGATCATGGAGGATCTCGCCTCGTTGATCACGACGATGGGGCTGCGTTGCCCCGGCGCGTGGGGGCGAACTGCCCGCTGAGGGTGCCGCAGGCGACCCCACCCCGCCCATGATCACCGTTACGTCGCACTTCACTCCGGCTCACCCGGGGCGAACTACGATCCAACAGTGATCATGGGCGGCGGGGAGGCCGAGCCCGCCGATCAGGTGTGCTGCGGGAAGCCCAGGTTGATGCCACCGTGACTCGGGTCGAGCCAGCGGGACGTCACGACCTTGCCGCGGGTGAAGAAGTGCACGCCCTCCATGCCGTGGGCGTGGCTGTCACCGAACAGCGAGTTCTTCCAGCCCCCGAAGGAGTAGTAGGCCATCGGCACCGGGATCGGCACGTTGATGCCGACCATGCCGACCTCGACCTCGTACTGGAACCGCCGGGCGGCGCCGCCGTCGTTGGTGAAGATCGCCGTGCCGTTGCCGTACGGGTTCGAGTTGACCAGCTCCATGGCCGCCTCGTAGCTGGGCACCCGGACGACGGACAGCACCGGGCCGAAGATCTCGTCGGTGTAGACCGACATCGCAGGGGTGACGTTGTCGATCAGGGTGGGGCCGAGGAAGAAGCCGTCACCGTCGGCGTCGAAGCTCGCCTGGCGACCGTCGACCTCGACGGTGGCCCCGGCCTCCGCACCGGCGCCGACGTAGGAGGCGACCTTGTCGCGGTGCTCACGGGTGACCAGCGGCCCCATGTCGACGTTGCGGGTGCCGTCGCCGGTGCGCAGGGTGGCGATCCGCTCCTTGATCTTGGCGATCAGCGGGTCGCCCACCGGCTCGACCGCGATCAACGCCGAGATCGCCATGCAGCGCTCACCGGCCGAGCCGTACCCCGCGTTGACCGCGGCGTCCGCGGCCAGGTCGAGGTCGGCGTCCGGCAGCACGATCATGTGGTTCTTGGCGCCGCCGAGGGCCTGCACCCGCTTGCCGTGCCGGGTGCCGGTCTCGTAGACGTACTTCGCGATCGGGGTGGAGCCGACGAACGAGACCGACCTGATGTCGGGGTGGGTCAGCAGGGTGTCGACCGCCTCCTTGTCCCCGTGGACGACGTTGAGCACGCCCGGGGGCAGCCCGGCGTCCGCGAACGCCTGGGCGATCAGCAGCGCCGCGGTGGGGTCCTTCTCGCTCGGCTTGAGCACCACGGCGTTGCCGCAGGCCACCGAGATCGGGATGAACCACAACGGCACCATCGAGGGGAAGTTGAACGGCGAGATCACCGCGGTGACCCCGAGCGGCTGACGGATGGAGTAGACGTCGACCCCGGACGACACGCCCTCACTGAAGCCACCCTTGAGCAGGTGCGGGATGCCGCAGGCGAACTCGACGATCTCGAGCCCACGCTGCACCTCGCCCGCCGCGTCCGAGAGCACCTTGCCGTGCTCGGCGGTGATGGCCGCCGCGATCTCGCCGGCGCGCTGGGCGATCAGCTCGCGGGCGGCGAACAGCACCTTGGCGCGGGTCGACAGGGACGACGTCCGCCAGGCGGCGGCAGCGGCGGTGGCCGAGGCCACGACCTGGTTGACGTCGGCGGCACTGGCCAGCCGCACCTGCGCCTGTTGCTCCCCCGTGGCGGGGTTGTAGACCGGGCCGGTGCGCTCGCCGGAACCGGCGAACGGCTTGCCGTCGACGAAGTGGACGATCTCGCGCAGGGAGGGGGTCGAAGTCATGGCACCAGTGTGCCAATTCTCGAGTCTTTGTAAAGACAAACTCCCAACGATCTCGAGCGTTTTCGCGGCCGAGATCAGGAATCGAACCCCAGCCCGAGACGGTCGAGCGTACGCAACCATGCGTTGCGTCGTCCCCGGCCGGCGTCGGCGGCGGCGATCGATCGCCGGGTCAGTTCGATCCCGGCCCACCGGAACGGCTCGGGCGGGAACGGTAGCGGCCGGGTCCGCACCATCTCGAGCCGGGTACGCGGGGTGTCGCGGTGGTCGAGCAGTTCCAGGGCCACCTGGGCCGCGAACCGGCTCGCCCCCACGCCGAGCCCGGTATAGCCCTGGACGGCGCACACCTTGGTGCCGCACGCACGTTGCCAGAACGTGGTGAACCGGGTGCAGGTGTCGATCGCCCCGCCCCAGGTGTGGCTGATCCGCAGCCCCGCGAGCTGCGGGAAGGTCTCGTACAGGTGCTGCACCAACAGCCGCTCGGTGGCGTGGTTGCGCATCCGGCGCGCGGACAGGTCACCGCCGAAGTAGTACAGCGCGTCGTAGCCGCCCCAGATGATCCGGCCGTCGGCGGTGAGCCGGTAGTAGTGGAACTGGTTGCCGGCATCGCTCAGACCCTCGTTGCCTGCCCACCCGATGGCGGCGCGCTGATCGGCGCTCAGCGGCTCGGTGGCCAGCACGTGGTCCCACACCGGCACCACGTACGGCCGCACCCGGTGCAGCAGCGAGGGGAAGGCGTTGGTGGCCAGCACCACCCGGCGGGCGCGCACCACCCCGGTGGCCGTCTCGAGTCGCACCCGGTCGCCCTCGTCCGCCAGCGCGAGCACCCGCGATCGCTCGTGCACGCTCACCCCGGCCCGTTCGGCGACCTCGGCCAGGCCCCACACCAGCCCGGCGGGGTCCAGCGTGGCCGTGCCCCGGGTGTCGCGCAGCCCACCCAGGTACGTCGGTGAGTCGACCAATCCCCGGGCCGCGTCGGCGTCCAGCAGGTCGAGGTGCTCCCCGACGCCGGCCTCGCGCGCCGCCTGGTACAGCTCGGCCAGTTCGGTCAGTTGCCAGTCGGCGACGGCCATGGTGACCTCGCCGGCCCGGCTGAACGAGCAGTCGATGCCGTGATCGATGATGGTCTGCTCGATGGCGTCGAGGTTCTCCAGACCCATCCGTTCCAGGGTGGCCAGCTCGTCCGGCCAGCGGGCGAGGCCGTTGCCCAGGCCGTGGGTCAGGCTCGAGGAACAGAACCCGCCGTTGCGCCCACTCGCCGCCCAGCCGAGGTCGGCCCCGTCGAGCAGGGTGATCCTCCAGGCGGGGTACTGCTCGGCGGCCAGCACGGCGGTCCACAGCCCGGTGAAGCCGCCGCCGACGATCGCCAGGTCGACCGAGATGTCGCCGTCCAGCGCGGCTCGCCGGTCGGGTCGCAGCTCGGTGTCGAGCCAGAACGGGACGCCGCGCGCGCCGACCAGGGCCTCGTCCACACCGGCCTCGTCCACACCGGCCGATCGCCGGCCGGAACCGGTTGCGCCCGGTCCACCGGACGACGCGCTGCCCATCAGACACCTCCTGCACGACCACCTGGTGCAGCACACCCTAGGGGCTGATCGACTTCCCCGGATGCCCGATGCCGAGGCCCTCAGCGCTGCTGTCGCGGCATGGCCCACCCGGCCGCCGCCATCAACACCGCCACCCCGGCCACCGTCCAGAACGCGGCGGTCGCGGCGACGCCGAACCGGGCGGGATCCTGCACCGCCGCCACCTCGCCCATCAGCCCGTTGACCAGGGCACCGAGCACGGCGACCCCCACCGCGCTGCCGGCCGAGCGAGCGAGCATGTTGGCCCCGGTGACCACGCCGCGCTCGGCCCACTCCACGCTCGACTGGGCGGCGATCAGTGACGGCGTGGCGACCAGCCCGAGGCCCAGCCCCAGCAGGAAGCAGGCCCCGCCGATGCCCGGCACCGAGGGCCGAGCCGAGACCACCGCCAGCGCCACCGCGCCCGTCACGGCGACGGTCCCGCCGATGAGCACCGTGCGGCGGAAGCCGAACCGCAGGTACAGCCGGCCCGCCTGCGAGGCCGAGATCGGCCAGCCGAGCAGCAGCGGTGCCAACGTCAACCCCGAGGCCAACGGGCGCAGGCCGAGCCGAGCCTCGAGGAACGTCGGCACGTAGGTGGTCACGCCCAGCAGCAGCACGCCGACGCCGAACCCGACCAGCGTGGTGGTGACCAGCAACCGGCGGGAGAACAGCCAGGGTGGCAGCACCGGCTCGTCCGCCTCACGCTCCACCCGGGCGAAGATCAGCAGGGCCACGATGCCGACGCCGAAGGCTCCCAGGCTCTGCCAGGAGTCCCAGGCCCACGCCGTCCCGCCCTCGAGCGTGGCGAGGATGACCAGCGCCAGCCCGATGGTCAGCAGCGTCCCGCCGGGCCAGTCGAGCCGGTGCCGCCGGGGCTCGATGTGCTCGTGGAACCGCCGGACCAGCAGCCACGCCGCGACCAGGCCGAGCGGCACGTTGACGAAGAAGATCCACGGCCAGCCGGCGTACTGGCTGAACAACCCGCCGAGGGTCGGGCCGAGCACGGACGCCGTCCCCCAGACGCTGGCGACGTACCCCTGCACCGTGGCCCGCTCGGTGACGGTGTAGATGTCTCCGATGATCGTGATCGCCATCGGCTGGACGGCGCCCGCCCCCAGCCCCTGCACCGCCCGGAACGCGATCAGCGCGGGCATCGAGGTGGCCAGCCCACACAGCACCGACCCGATCAGGAACAGCGCGATCCCGACCAGGATCACGGGTTTGCGCCCGATCGTGTCGCTCACCTTGCTGTAGAGCGGCACGCTGACCGCCTGGGTCAGCACGTAGATCGAGAACAGCCACGGGAAACTGGTGAAGCCGCCGAGGTCCGCCACGATCGTGGGGACGGCGGTCGCCAGGACGGTGGCGTCGATGGCGATGAGGCCGGTGGTCACCATGAGGGCGATCAGCACCGGGCCCCGGTCGGACCTGAACCCGACACCCGCTGCCACAGGGGTACGAGTCATCGGACGATCCTACCTACCGGCCCAGCCCCCCACCGGTGATCACCGTGTCGCAGGGGCTCTCCCCCCGTGACGGGGGGAAAGCCCCTGCGCGACGACGATCACGCTCAGGCGGTGCCGAAGTTGGCCATCACGTGCTTGATCCGGGTGTAGTCCTCGAGGCCGTACATCGACAGGTCCTTGCCGTACCCGGAGTGCTTGAAGCCACCGTGCGGCATCTCGGCCACCAGCGGGATGTGGGTGTTGATCCACACGCAGCCGAAGTCGAGCGAGCGCGACATCCGCATCGCCCGGCCGAAGTCACTGGTCCACACCGAGGACGCCAGCGCGTACTGCACGCCGTTGGCCATGGCCAGCGCCTCGGCCTCGTCGGCGAAGGTCTGCACCGTGATCACCGGGCCGAAGATCTCGTTCTGGATCACCTCGTCGTCCTGGCGTACGCCAGAGACCACCGTGGGCTCGATGAAGTAGCCGTCGCCCAGGGTGGTGACCCGGTTGCCGCCGGCGCTGACGGTGGCGTGGTCGGGCAGCCGCTCCAGGAAGCCGGTCACCCGGGCCAGCTGGTTGGCGTTGTTCACCGGGCCGAACAGGGCGTCCTCGTCGTCCGGCATGCCGACCTTGCTGCCCCGGGCCTGCTCGGCGAGGGCCGCCACGAAGTCCTGGTACACCCCGGCCTGGGCGATCACCCGGGTGGCGGCGGTGCAGTCCTGGCCGGCGTTGAAGTAGCCGGCGACGGCGATCGCCTCGGCGGCCGCCGCGACGTCCGCGTCATCGAAGATCACGACCGGGGCCTTGCCACCCAGTTCGAGGTGCACCCGCTTGACGTCGCTGGAGGCCGACTTGGCCACCTCCATGCCGGCCCGCACCGAGCCGGTGATCGCGACCATCTGCGGCGTGGGGTGTTCGACCAGGGCGCGCCCGGTCTCGCGGTCACCGGTGATCACGTTGAGCACGCCCGCCGGGACGAACTCGCTGATCACCTCGGCCAGCAGCAGGGTGGTCTCGGGCGTGGTGTCGCTCGGCTTGAGCACCACGGTGTTGCCGGCGGCGAGCGCGGGGCCGATCTTCCAGGCGGCCATCATCATCGGGTAGTTCCAGGGGGTGACCTGGCCGATCACGCCGATCGGCTCGCGCCGGATCCACGAGGTGTGTCCGGCCATGTACTCCCCCGCCGCGCGTCCCTCGAGTACCCGGGCGGCACCGGCGAAGAAGCGCAGCTGGTCGACCATCGGCGGGATTTCCTCGCTGGTGGTCAGGGCGTGCGGCTTGCCGGTGTTCTCGGCCTCGAGCTTGACGAACTCCTCGGCCCGCGCCTCGATCGCGTCGGCGATCTTCAACAACGCCTGCTGCCGCTGGCTCGGGGTGGTGTCGCGCCAGGTCTCGAACGCCGTGGACGCCGCGGCGTAGGCGGCATCGACATCGGCAGCCGACGAGACCGGCGCCGAGGCCACCACCGCGCCGGTCGACGGGTCGACGATGTCGCTACGGGCGTCGCTGATCGGGTCGCGGTACTCACCGTCGACGAAGTTGCGCAGCTGCCTGGGGGACGTGCTCACGGCTTCTCCTCGCGGGAACTGGTCATGACGTGCGCCAGACTCTAGCCGTCGAACGCCAAAATCGGCAGAGCAGAGCCCCAGTCGCCGTGGAATCCCTACCCGAAAGGGTGCCATGACGACGGAATCGCTTGCCAGATGCACGGTCCATTGCCAGGATCAGGCGATGAGCACCAGGGCAGAACGACCGCCACCTGCTGCGGCGCCGCTCGACGAGATCTCCAAACGGATCATCGAGCAGCTGCAGGAGGACGGCCGCCGTCCGTATGCCGCGATCGGCAAGGCCGTGGGCCTGTCCGAGGCCGCCGTTCGCCAGCGGGTGCAACGCCTGCTGGAGTCCGGGGTGATGCAGATCGTGGCGGTGACCGACCCGCTCCAGGTCGGCTTCCACCGCCAGGCGATGATCGGCGTCCGGGTCGAGGGCGACATGACCACGGTGGCCGACCAGCTCGCCGAGCTGGCCGAGGTGGCCTACGTGGTGGTCACCGCCGGCTCGTTCGACCTGCTGGTCGAGGTGGTCTGTGAGGACGACGACCACCTGCTGGACGTCCTGGTCCACCGCATCCGGTGCCTACCGGGTGTGCGCAGTACCGAAACCTTTGTCTACCTGAGGCTGCGCAAGCAGCACTACAACTGGGGAACCCGATGACGATCACACCGCAGGCCTTCTCCGAGCCCGGCCCCGACCGGCTCGCGGACCGGGCGCGTGACCACCTCTGGATGCACTTCACCCGCCACTCGAGCTTCGGCGACGGCTCGGGGCACGTGCCGGTCATCGTGCGGGGCGAGGGTGCCTACATCTGGGACGACCAGGGCAAGCGCTACCTCGACGGCCTGGCCGGGTTGTTCACCGTGCAGGTCGGCCACGGCCGCCAGGAGCTCGCCGACGCCGCCGCGATGCAGGCGCGCGAACTGGCGTTCTTCCCGCTGTGGTCCTACGCCCACCCGCGGGCGATCGAGCTGGCCGAGCGGCTGGCGGCGGAGGCGCCCGGCGACCTGAACCGGGTGTTCTTCACCACCGGGGGCGGCGAGGCCGTCGAGACCGCGTGGAAGCTGGCCAAGCAGTACTGGAAACTCGTCGGCAAGCCGATGAAGCACAAGGTCATCTCGCGCAACGTGGCCTACCACGGCACCCCGCAGGGTGCGCTGTCGATCACCGGCATCCCGGCGGCCAAGGAGATGTTCGAGCCGCTGGTGCCCGGTGGTTTCAAGGTGCCGAACACCAACCTGTACCGGGCGCCGGAGCACCTGCGCGAGGACCCGAAGGCGTTCGGGCTGTGGGCCGCCGAGCGCATCGCCGAGGCGATCGAGTTCGAGGGTCCCGACACCGTGGCCGCGGTCTTCCTCGAGCCGGTACAGAACTCCGGCGGGTGCTTCCCGCCGCCGCCCGGGTACTTCGAGCGGGTGCGCGAGATCTGCGACCAGTACGACGTCCTGCTGGTCTCGGACGAGACCATCTGCGCGTTCGGGCGCATCGGCGGCATGTTCGCCTGCAACGACCTCGGCTACGTGCCGGACATGATCACCTGCGCCAAGGGCATGAGCAGTGGGTATGCCCCGATCGGCGCGATGATCGCCAGTGACCGGATCTTCGAGCCGTTCAGCAAGGGCACGACGTACTTCCCGCACGGGTACACATTCGGTGGCCACCCGGTGTCGGCCGCCGTGGCCCTGGCCAACCTCGACGTCTTCGACCGCGAGGGCCTGTACGACCACGTCCGCAGCACCGCGCCGGCCTTCCGGTCCGCGCTCGAGAGCCTGCTCGATATCCCGATCGTCGGCGACGTCCGGGGCGAGGGCTTCTTCTACGGCATCGAGCTGGTCAAGGACAAGGCCACCCGGGAGACGTTCGACGACGACGAGAGCGAGCGCCTGCTGCGCGGGTTCCTGTCGAAGGCGCTGTTCGACGCCGGGCTGTACTGCCGCGCCGACGACCGAGGCGACCCGGTGGTCCAGCTCGCTCCCCCGCTGATCATCGGCCAGAGCGAGATCGACGACATCACCTCGACGCTGCGCTCGGTGCTCACGGAGGCCTGGTCGCGGCTGTGAGTTCGATGGCCGGCTCGGCCGCGGGTGCCGCCTCGGCGCCGTCCTTCTGGCACGAGAGCCTGATCACCTCGGGCGAGGACGACTTGCGTCCTCGTCCGGGGTTGGACAGCGACCTCGACGTCGACGTGTGCATCATCGGCGCCGGGTACACCGGTTTGTGGACGGCGTATTACCTGCTGGCCGCCGACCCGGCGCTGCGCATCGTCCTGCTGGAGGCGCAGGTTGCCGGCTTCGGCGCCAGCGGCCGCAACGGTGGCTGGTGCTCGGCGCTGTTCCCGCGCTCGACCGCCTCGCTCGCCCGCCGCTACGGGCGTGACGCCGCGCTGTCGATGCGCCGGGCGATGCACGACACGGTGCGCGAGGTCGGACGGGTGGCCGAGGCCGAGGGCATCGACGCGCACTACCGACGCGGCGGGACGATCAGCGTGGCCCGCACCGCAGTGCAGCTGCGCCGGGCGCACGCCGAGGTGGCGGACGACGCCGCCTTCGGTGGCATCGACGAGGTGAGCTTCCTCGAGCCGGACGCCGCGGCCGAGCACGTGCGCACCTCGAACCTGCTCGGGGCGACCTTCACCCCGCACTGCGCCCGGGTCCATCCGGCGCGGCTGGTGCGCGGCCTGGCCCGGGCGGTCGAGCGCCGCGGCGGCCGGATCGCCGAGAACACCCGAGCGCTGCGGGTCGAGTTGGGTTCGGGCACCAGCCGGGTGATCACCGAGCGGGGTACGGTGCGGGCCGCGCACGTCGTCCGGGCGATCGAGGCCTGGACCGGCACGCTGCCGGTGACCCCGGGCGCACCGGGTGCCGGGGGCCGGACGCTGCCCAACCCTGCTCGCGCGGTGATCCCGGTCTACTCCCTGATGGTGGCCACCGAGCCGTTGCCGGCCGCGACCTGGGCGGAGATCGGGCTGAGCCGCGGGCAGACGGTCAACGACCACCGCCACCTGATCATCTACGGCCAGCGGACGGCGGACGACCGGCTGGTGTTCGGCGGCCGCGGGGCGCCCTACCACTTCGCGTCGGCGATCGAGCCGCGCTTCGATCGCGATCCCGCCGTGTTCACGGCCTTGCAGGCCACCGCCCGCGAGCTGTTCCCGGCCCTGGGCCGCGCCGAGTTCACTCACGCCTGGGGCGGGCCGTTGGGCATCTCGCGCGACTGGCACGCCAGCGTCGGGATCGACCCGGCCACCGGCTTCGGCTGGGCGGGCGGCTACGTCGGCGACGGTGTCGGGACGGCGAACCTGGCCGGACGGACCCTGGCTGATCTGATCCGCGGGGTGAAGAGTGACCTGACGGCGCTGCCCTGGGTCAACCACCGCTGGCGCACCTGGGAGCCGGAGCCGCTGCGCTGGCTCGGGGTGAATGCCGGGCTGCGCACCATGACCGCCGCCGACACCGAGGAGCGGCTCACCCGCCGGTCGAGTGTGCTGGCCCGGGTGATGGCGCCGTTCCTGGGGCACTGAGCCTGGGAACTGAGCTGGGGCGCCCAGTTCCTGGTGCCCTGACCGGACGCGACGCCCGCGAACGGGCCACCGGCCGCCGACTGAACCGGTGTGCCTCGTCGATCACGATGCGCCGCCCGGTCAGGGTCTGGGCGGGCACCGCGATCGGGGAGCGACCGGGCAGGGTGTAGGTGCGGTCCAGCAGATATGCCCTGGCCTGAGGTCGCCCCGCCACTGCCCACCCGCGCGATGTCCCTAGAACGGTGGGTGTTCTGACTCGGTGGTGATGGTTCGTCCGGTGGGGGTGATCCATTGGGTGATGGGCATACCGGTGCCCGGGTCGACCAGGGTCGGGGTGAACCCTCGTTCGCGGAGCCGGTGGTGGTGCTTGCACAGGGGGTGCAGGTTGCATTCGCAGGTGGCTCCGCCGTCGGTGTGGGGGATGCGGTGGTCGACCTCGCAGGTGATGGCGCGGCGTCGGCAGCCGGGGAAGGTGCAGCATTGTTCTCGGGCCTGGACGAGTTCGCGGAGCAGTCCGGTGGCGGTGCGGACCAGAGCATGGGGTGCCTTGCCGATGCCCAGCACTGTGCCGTGGGTGGGTGATGCGGGGTTGTCGTCGGTGATCAGGCATCGCCAGGTCGCGGTGGCGCCCATGCGGTACAGCCCGGCGAGTAGTTCGCGGATGGCTTGGGCGGTGAGGGGTCCGTAGTCGTTGATCTCTCCGATGCCCTCGCCGCCGAGGACGGCGGACAGGGGGACGGTGACGTGGACCCGGGGGCCGGGCAGCGCCGCGAAGGCCTGGGGGTCGAAAGGTGTGGACGGCAAGCAGGGGCGACCGGCGGGGGTCGTGTCCTGTCTGCCCGTGTCGTTCGAAGTGCAGGAGTCGGTATGGGTTTCGGCGTCGGCTTGGGGTGGGGGTTCGGTTTCGGTTCCGGTATCGCCTTCGCCCTCGGTGTCGGGTTCGTTCTCGTCCTCGGTGTCGCGATCGGCCTTGATGGCTTGATCGGTTCTGGTGTCGGTTGGGGGCTCGGCCGTGTTGGGGTCGGTGGGCAGATCGATGTCGGGACCGGTGCCGCCCTCGTCCTCGTGATCGGCATCGGGCGCGCGGGGTGTCCGGTTCGATCTGCGATCCGCCAGCACCAGCACCAGGGGCAGGGGCAGGCTCGGTGCCGGTGCCGTGCCGGTGCCGGTGCCGGTGTCGGTGTCGGTGCCTGGGGTTGCCGCAGAAGCTGGGGCGGCGGTGTCAGGGGCTGGGTCGTCGCCAGTCCCTGTCCAAGTCCCAGTTTCAGGTCAGGTTTCAGGCAAGCGTCAAGCGTCGGTGCCGGGAGCTGCGGCAGAAGCAGTACCCGTGTTGGTGCCGACGTCGGAAGCAGGGTCGGCGCCAGTGCCAGTTCCTGTGCCAGCGGCGGGGCGGGCTGCGGTGCTGCGGTGTGGGTGCCGGGGCGGGTGATCAGGTCGGTGATGATGTCGGCCCGGATCGCGGCGGCGCGGCGGTGGTGGTCCGGGTCGTCACCGGCGGAGGCATACCCGAGCAGGGCCATCCGGATCGCCTCGATCGCCTCCACCGACGCCGTCAACGTCATCCGCCCGGTGCCGGGGGCGGCGGTGCGGAAGGAGACGTTGCGGCGTTCGAGGTTGTCGGCGATCTGCTCGGCCAACTCCCGCGGATCAGCCTTCGCGACGATGCGGTCGAGCCAGGCGGCGAGTTGACCCCAGGTCAGGGCGGTCACCTTCACCAGGATCTGCGGCTCCAGGCGAGTCAGGACCTCCCCGGGCAGGTGACGGGTCTTGGAGTGGACCAGTCGTGCGGTGTCGATGTCGACCGCCCCGGTGGCGAGCAGGTGCCACAGTCCGGGCAGGCGGGCGGGGAGGTCGCGCAGGGTGTCGACCCGTGCCGTCAGGGTGGATTCGGAGATGACACACGTGGTGGCGGTCTCGGCGATCGCCGCCCGGAAACCGAGGTCGTGGTCGGGGAACACCGGTTGCGCGTTCACCGGGCTGGCTTCCTCGTCGGCGGCGCCGTTCTCCCACCGGGTGACCAGTTCCTCCGCGGCCACGGTCGCGGCCAACTTGGCCCAGGTCGCCAGCCGGCAGCTCGCGGCGGCGAGGTCGGCGACGGTGCGGTCGGGTAGGTCGGCCAGGCATCCCAGTTCGACGCCGGTGTCGGGGTCGGGGACGGACAGGGCGGCCAGGTCACCGACCGCGGTCTGGATCGCGGCGGCCAACCGGGCGCCACCGTCACCGGCCAACGCCGCCACCAGACCACCCGCAGCCGCACCGCCCGAGACGGCTCCGCCGTCCACCGTGCTGGCGTCGTCCGCTGAGGTCTCCTCGTCCACCACGGGCACCAGCCCGGCCAGCTGAGTGCACCGGTCGGTGAGGCGGGCGATCCGGCGGGTGGCCCAGTCCTGTTCCTCGACGAGCCGGTTCACGCGACGTTCCAGGCGACCACACGCCGTCCGCAGCTCACCGTCCCGAGCGCGTAGCCGGGCACATTCCGCGCGCAGGGCAGCGACCTCGTCGGGGTCACCCGACTCGGCGAAGCAGGCCTCCATCACGGACATATCCATACTATAATCGAACACATGTGCGACCACAAGAGGTGCGGTCCACTCATCGAGAGAGAGCTGCGATCACCGCGCGCAGCATCCCCAACGGGGTGGACCACCACCCGAGTCTGCCCCCGGGGTACGACAGTCCCGGGCACTGATCCGCGGGCCTGCAACCCGAGCGAGCCGTCGGCACTCAGCGCAACTCGGCACGAGCACCGCCGCCATATAGCCTATAATTTCGATGAATTTTAAATCGATTCGATCTCGAGAGGCCACCATGTCCGTGCTCCAGGAAGTGCTCGACGCCAACGCCGCCTACGCCGCCGACTTCGGTGCCAAGGGCGAGCTGGCCCTGCCCCCCGCTCGCCGGTTCGCCATCCTCACCTGCATGGATGCTCGGCTCGACCCGGCCAAGTACGCCGGGCTGAGCGAGGGCGACGCCCACGTCATCCGCAACGCCGGTGGACGCGCGAGCGACGACGCGATCCGCTCACTGGTGATCTCGTACAAGCTGCTGGGGACGCAGGAGTGGTTCGTCGTCCACCACACCGACTGCGGCATGGAGTTCTTCACCGACGAGGTGATGCGGGGGCTGCTGGCCAACAGCCTCGAGACCGCCGCTCTGGGCGAGAACGGCTTCTACGACGTCGGCACCGGACCGGGCAGCACCGAAGCCGCCTATGTCGACTGGCTGACGATCAGCGACCAGACCGGGGCCGTGGTGGACGACGTCCGGCGGATCCGCGAGAGCCGGCTGGTTCCGGGCAGCATCCCGATCCACGGCTACCTCTACGACGTGCGCACCGGCCGGCTGATCGAGGTCCCCGAGGCCACCACCGTCGGGGCCGCCCACTGAGCCTCATCGAGGCGCGGTCCGCCGCCTAGCCCAGCTCAGCGAACCTCGCCCGGAACCATGATCCGGGACCCCCTCCGGCCGACGGGAACCCTGCACCACTGGGGAGAAGGAGCTCCCCGCCAGGCTCACGGAGGGGCGCCATGGCTGTTGGCCGGCATGCCGGGGCAGGACGACATCACGCGGGACGTCATGCCCTGAACCGGTACGACCCGGGCCTGCGACGACGCCGTCAGGCCTGGTTGAGCGCCGTGGCCGGGGGCGTGGCCGCAATGGTGCTGTCGGGCACGTTGTCCGATGCCAAGGCCGCCGATCTGCCGGTGGCCGGCCCGTCGAACACCCCCTCGGCCGTCCTGGCGGCCGCCCTCCCCCCGGCGGAAGCGCCCCTCCCCACCCCACCGGTACCGACAGGCCTGCCCGAGAACCTCGAGTCGCTCTCGCCCTACCTGCCCCAGGTCTCCTGCCACCCGTCGGCGACCCCCGGGGCCGTGGCCCTCGGCGATCTGCTGCGTGCCACCTACCCCGGCACCAGCTACGGCATCGGGCGGGACTGCGGCGCCGACGGCATGACCAGCGAGCACTACGAGGGGCGGGCCGTCGACTGGTTCGTCAGCGTCCGCAAGCCCGACCAGGCCGCCCGCGCCACCGCCGTCCTGAACTGGCTGTTCGCCCCGGACGCCGCCGGCAACCGCTACGCCAACGCCCGCCGCCTCGGCGTCATGTACATCATCTGGAACAACAAGATCTGGGGCTCCTACAGCGCCGACGCCGGCTGGCGGGCCTACAGCACCTGCGCCCTGCGACCGGACCCGGGCGCCGACACCACCTGCCACCGCGACCACATCCACATCTCGCTCTCGTGGGCGGGCGCGATGAAGCGCACTTCGTTCTGGACCCGCACCGTGGCGGCCACCGACTACGGCCCCTGCGCCCCGGCGGATCTGAACTGGGCCGCCGGGTACACCGCCGCACGCGCCACCCCCTGCCCGGTGCACCCCACCGTGGCAGCGCCCGCCGGAGCCTCCTCGGCCCTGGCCGCCCTGGTGCGCTACAGCGGCGCGAACCTCGGCCCCGGGTCGGGCGGGGTGATCGTGCGCGCCGTGCAAGCCGGGCTCGGCCTGACCCCGGACGGCGGCTACGGCCCCGCGACCGCCTCAGCGGTGAGCGCCGTCCAGCGGGCGCGCGGCCTGCCCGGCACCGGCAGCCTGGACGCCGCGAGCTGGCGTGCGCTGATCGCCGCCCGGATCGCTCGCGAGAGCCTGGTCAAACCGCCGACCACGGGCTCATCGTCCGGCACCCAGTCCACCGGTGGCGGGTCGGCGGGCGCGCCCTTGACCGGATCGGTGGCGGCCACGCTGCGCCCCTACTCCGGCACCGTGCTGCACCCCGGTTCGAGCGGCGCCGCGGTTCTCGCGCTGCAGCGTGCGCTGCACGTCCCGGGGGCCAACGGGTACTTCGGCAAGGCCACGACCGCGGCCGTCGTCACCTTCCAGAAGGCCCACCGGCTGACCCCGGACGGCGTGGTCGGCCCCGCCACGTGGAAGGTGCTGATCGGCTGAGCCTCCGGCCCGCCGATCGGGCCGTTAGGGTGCTGCACCGTGACGACCTCTGCCCTGCTGTCCCGCAAGGACCTGCGACTGTTCTCGCTGTGCGCCGTCGCCGTGGTGGGGGGTGCGATCACCCGCTACGTGCCGTCCGGTCGGGTCGTCCCGTTCGTGGTCTCGGCCGTGGCCCTGGCACTGCTCGCCAGCCTGGTGGGCCGCGCCGTCGAGGCCCTCGGCGACCGGCTCGGGGCCGGGGCCACCGGCGTGGTGCAGTCCGCGCTGGGCAACCTGCCCGAGCTGTTCGTGTGCATCTTCGCGCTACGCGCCGGGCTCTACGACGTGGTGCGCGCGGCCCTGGTCGGCTCGGTGCTGGCCAACGTGCTGTTGGTGCTCGGGCTGGCCTTCGTGGTCGGCGGTCTGCGTCACGGCACCCAGAAGTTCTCCGCGACCGCGGCCCGCACCATCTCGGTGTTGCTCATGCTGTCGGTGTTCGCCTGGATGATCCCCTCGCTGACCGCCGCGCTGCACTCGCCCGCCGAGTCCCACGAGCGGGCGCTGTCGGTGGTCACCTCGATCATGTTGCTGCTGCTGTTCGCGCTGTCGCTGCCGGCCGCGACCGCCCGATCGCACGAGGCGCACGGTGCGACCGAGGGCCATGCTGAAGCCGACGCCGAGGTCGCGACCGGGGCCGGGGGCGGGGCCGGTGAGTGGCCGATGGCGATGGCCATCGGGGTGCTGGCGATCGCCGGCGTCGGGGCGGCCGTGGTCTCGGACTGGTTCGTCGTCGCCCTCGAGCCCGCGATGGACGCCGTCGGGCTGTCGCAGGCCTTCGCCGGTCTGGTGGTGGTGGCGATCGCCGGCAACGCGGTCGAGAACGTCGTGGGCATCCAGCTGGCGGCGCGCAACCAGGCCGACTACGCGCTGTCGGTGATCCTGCAGTCGCCGGTGCAGATCGCCCTGGTGGTGGCGCCGGTGCTGGTGCTGATCGCGCCGCTGGTGGGGGCGACCTTCACGCTGGTGATCTCACCGCTGATGGTGGTCGCGCTGTTCATGGCGGCGGTGATCGCGGTGCTGATCGTGATGGACGGCGAATCCAACTGGCTCGAGGGCGCGACGCTGATCGTGCTCTACCTGCTCATCGCTGCCTCGGTGTGGTGGGGCTGACCCCGGTTATGGTCAGGGCGTGACGGGGCGGGCGCAGACCACCGACGGCAGTGTGCTCGCGCTGGCCGGCGCCCGGGAGTCCTCCCGCACCTGGGCGAACCTGGTCACCGCGATCCGCACCCTGATCGCCGTCCCGCTGGCCATGGCGGCCGCGGTGCAAGCCTCACCCCAGCTGCTGATCGCGGGGTACCTGACCTACTGGATCGGCGACATCGCGGACGGCGCGCTCGCCCGCGCCCTGGATCAGGAGACCCGGATCGGCGCGGTGCTCGACATCGTCGCCGATCGGGCCTGCGGAGCCTGCTGCGCGCTCGCGCTCGCCGTGATCCGCCCCGAGCTGTGGCCGGCGTTGGCGATCTTCCTGATGCAGTTCATGGTGCTGGACGGCGCGCTGTCGCTGTCGTTCCTGCGCTGGCCGGTGAAGGGTCCCAACGACTTCCACCTGATCGACCGGACCATCTTCCGCTGGAACTGGTCCAAGCCCGCCAAGGCCCTGAACACCGCCGGCGTGATCCTCGCCGCCGCCGCCGGCATCGCCATCCTCGCCGTGGTCATCGCCCTGGCCCAGGTGGCCGTCAAGGTCTACTCCACCCACCGCCTGCTGAAGCTCACCCGGTGAGACCCAACGCGCAGACCCAAGCCGCTCATGCTCCGCAGCTGGCTGCTCAGACTCCGCCGCTGACGCATATCGCGGCCGTTTCAGGGCCTCGGGGTGTCACCTGCGGAGCATCAGCAGGTTTCGGACGCCGGTCAGCGGCGGTGCAGGCGCCCGATGGGCGCCTGGCTGCGTGAGCCACCCAGGCCACCCAGGTGGTAGGTCATCGGCCTCGATGACCGATCCGGTGACGAGCCGGCCGTCACCGCCCCCAAACCGGCTCATGCTCCGCAGGTGACGCGTCCCGGGCCGAAATCGGGCCGAAAACGCGGTCCCTGCGGAGCATGAACAGTCACCCGCGGAGCATGAGCGGGTTGGGTGGGTCAGCTGTGGCGGCGGAGGATGGGAGCCAGGGCGTCCAGGACGCTGGCGTCCTCGATGGTGCTCGGCACGGCGGGGTTCTTGCCGTCGGCGATCTCCCGCATGGTCTTGCGCAGGATCTTGCCGGAGCGGGTCTTGGGCAGTGCCTTGACCACGTCGATCTCGCGCAACGCCGCGACCGCGCCGATCTGCTGGCGCACCAGGGCGACCAGTTCCTGACGCAGCGTCTCGGGGTCGATCTCGAGACCGGCCTTCAGGACGACGAAGCCGCGCGGGATCTGGCCCTTGAGCTGGTCGGCAACACCGACCACGGCGCACTCGGCGACCGCGGGGTGATGGGCCAGCACGGCCTCCATCGAGCCTGTCGACAACCGGTGGCCGGCGACGTTGATCACGTCGTCGGTGCGGCCCATGACGTAGACGTAGCCGTCGGCGTCCTTGAACCCACCGTCGCCGGTCAGGTACCACCCCGGGAATGTGCTCATATAGCTGGACTCGTACCGCTCGTCGTCGTTCCACAGCGTGGGCAGACACCCGGGCGGCAGCGGCATCTTGATGCAGATCGAGCCCTCCTCGTCCGCGCCCAGCACCTGGCCGGTCTCGTCGAGGATCTGGACGTCGTAGCCCGGCACCGGCACGGACGGCGAGCCGGCCTTGATCGGCAACGGGTCGAGACCGCGCAGGTTCGCGCAGATCGCCCAGCCGGTCTCGGTCTGCCACCAGTGGTCGACCACGGGCATACCGAGCACGCCGGTCGCCCACTCGTAGGTGTCGGGGTCGAGCCGCTCACCGGCCAGGAACAGCGTGCGCATGCACGACATGTCGTAGCGCTTCAGGTGCGAGGCGTCCGGGTCCTCCTTCTTGATGGCCCGGAAGGCCGTCGGCGCGGTGAACAGCGCGCTGATGCCGTACTCGGAGATCACCCGCCAGAAGGCCCCGGCGTCCGGGGTGCCGATCGGCTTGCCCTCGTAGACCACCGTGGTGCAGCCGGCCAGCAGCGGGCCGTAGACGATGTAGGAGTGGCCGACCACCCAGCCGACGTCGCTGGCGGCCCAGAACACCTCGCCGGGGTTGATGTCGTAGATGTTCTTCATCGACCAGTGCAGCGCGACGGCGTGACCGCCGTTGTCACGCACGATGCCCTTGGGCTTACCGGTCGTACCCGAGGTGTAGAGGATGTACAGCGGGTCGTTGGCCGCGACCGGCACCGCCTCGGCGGGAGCGATCGCGTCCGAGGCCATCGCGGACGCCCAGTCGACGTCGTTCTCGCCCATCTCGGCGACCGCCTGCGGCCGCTGCAGGATGACGGTCTTCTCGGGCTTGGACTCCGCCAGCTCGATCGCGGCGTCCAGCATCGGCTTGTAGGGGATGACCCGGCTGGTCTCGATGCCGCAGGACGCCGACACGATCACCTTGGGGGTGGCGTCGTCGATCCGGATCGCCAACTCGTTCGGGGCGAAGCCGCCGAACACCACGGAGTGAATCGCGCCCAGGCGGGCGCAGGCGAGCATCGCGATGAGCGCCTCGGGCACCATCGGCATGTAGACGACCACCCGGTCGCCCTTCTCGACGCCCAGGCTGCGCAGCACGCCGGCGAACTTGGCCACCTGCTCGAGCAGCTGCGCGTAGGTGTAGGTGCGCTTGCTGTCGGTGACCGGGGAGTCGTAGATCAGGGCGAGCTGGTCGGCCCGGCCGTTGATCACGTGGCGGTCCAGCGCGTTGTAGCAGGTGTTCAGGACCCCGTCGCCTCGGTCGCACTTGTAGAACGGCGGGTTCGAGTCGTCGAGTACCTGGGTCGGCGCCTCGACCCAGTCGATCCCCTTGGCGGCCTCACCCCAGAACCCACTCGGGTCGTCGATGCTGCGACGGAAAGCCGCGGTGTATGCCCCTGTACCAACCTGCGTGGAAGTCATTCGCGCTCCTGTGCGCTCGTCATCCCTGGCCAGATCGACGCGCAACCCCAGGGATGCTTCCTCGCATCGTGTGCACCCCAACGGATCGACTCGATCGTCAACGCCCGTCTCGTGCGCCATCGTCGCGGGCACGAGCCGCGCCGGGGTAGGCCCGAGCGGTGAGGTAACTCACTCGCGCGACGAGTGGACGAGAGTCACAGAACGCCGCCAGAGACCCCGGACATAGGTCCCAGAACTACTCAGACCGCCGCGACCACCAGCAGTTCGACCACCCGGTCGAGGAACGCATCGACCGAGGCCTCGCGGTAACCCCGCGCGCCCGACGGCTCTTGAACACCGCCAGCCGGACGGCGTCCGGCTGCAACGGGCGACCGCTGGCGAAGGCGTCCTCGATCCGCCGGCGAGGTCGTCGACCTGCTCGATGTCGTAGGTCAGCTCGAGCCCGCTGCCGCCGCGGGGAAGCGCTGGCCGTCGCTGCGGGCGAGCTGGGCGCGCAACGACTGTTCCTGGCTGCGCAGCTGGGTCTGCCAGCCGCTGCTGCCGGCCCGCTCCTCACCACGATGCTTCTCGCGACGCGCGAAGGCGTCCTCGATGCGGTCGAGCGCGGCGTCCACGGCCTCGACGTCGTACCCCCCACGCACCAGGTCGAAGCCGACGGTGCGCACGTGCCAGGACGTCATCGTCCCGCCGCGCCCACCGTCCTCGTAGGCCGCCCGCGCCCGGGCCAGGAACGCCTCGACCTGCTCGGCGTCGTAACCCTTCGCCAGCCGGCTCGCCCGGGGAAACGTGTCGGTCACGGCGTTGATTGTGCCGAGGGCTGGGCCTGGTCGAACCACCTGCGGCGAGCTGACCGCACGCGCCGTCGATCTCGCGGCCTCGGGTGTCACGAATCGTTGTCTGTGATGCCCGCCTCGCGCAAGGTGTCGACGAACCGGGTGGCGACCGATGGCTCGCTGGCGGTCCACCGCGAACCAGGGGTGGGATTGAGGGGGATCGGGTTGATGTGCACCCAGCCCGACCCCGCCGATTGAGCTCACCGGCCAGTTTCTTCGCCCGCCAGGCCTGGTCGTTGACGTCCTGATCAGGGCGTACTCGATGCTCACCCGCCGTCCGGTGGCCCCGGCGTAGCGGCGCGCGGCGTCCAGAACCTCGCTCACCGGCCACCGCGTGTTGACCGGAACCAGTTCGTCGCGCAGCGCGTCGTCGGGTGCGTGCAGCGACAGCGCCAGGGTCAGTGGCAGGCCCTCGGCGGCCAGTCGGTCGATGGCCGGCACCAACCCCACGGTGGAGACCGTCAGACCCCGCGCCGACAGCCCCAGCCCCGCCGGAACCGGCGAGGTCAGCGCCCGGACGGCGGTCATCAGGGCGCGGTAGTTGGCCAGCGGCTCCCCCATGCCCATGAAGACCACGTTGCTCACCCGGGGGCCGCCGATCCGGGCCTGCACCCGCGCCGCCGCCACCACCTGCTCGACGATCTCGGCGGCACTCGGGTTGCGCTTCAGGCCGGCCTGGCCGGTGGCACAGAACGGGCAGCCCATGCCGCACCCGGCCTGGCTGGAGGCGCACACCGTGACCCGGTCGGGTAGCGCATCAGCACGCTCTCGACGAGCGAGCCGTCGAACAGCTGCCAGACGGTCTTGACGGTCTGGTCGTGGTCCGGGTCAGCTCCCGGACGGGGTCAGCAGCGACGGCAACAGGGACGCCGCCAGCCGCTGCCGGGCGGCGGCCGGCAGGTCGGTCATCACCTCGGCACCGGCACCGTCCGGCCCGATACCGACCAGGTGCTCGAAGTAGTGCACCGAGAGCTGCCGCGCCCGAAACCCCTTGTCGCCCAGGGCGATGACCGCCTCGGCGCGTTCGGCCTCGGTCAGGTCGGCCAGGTGTCGTGGCGGGCGCGCCACCCCCGCCACCGGACGACGCGACGTGATCACCTCGATCCCGACCGGCAGGCTCACGTGACGGGAACCAGATACGCCAGCAGCAGGAAGCTCGCCGGGGCGGTGAGCAGCAGCGGAGTCGAGCCGGTCCATCATGCCGCCGTGCCCGGGCAGCACGCTGCCCATGTCCTTGGCCCCCAGGTCGCGCTTGAGCAACGACTCGGCCAGGTCGCCGATGGTCGCCGTGACCGCCACCGCGGCACCCACGATCGAGCCGGCCCACCACGGCCCGTGCAGCAGCAGGATCACCCCGGCGGTCGCCACGATCATGCAGGCGAGCACCGACCCGCCCAGCCCCTCCCACGACTTGCGCGGGCTCACGCTGGGCGCCAGCGGGTGCCGGCCGTCGCGGATGCCGGCGGCCAGGCCCCGATGTCGCTGGCCACGGTCACCGCGATGAACACGATGACCCGCATCGCGCCGTCCGGCGCCGCCAGCATCACGATCGAGAAGGCCGCCATGAACGGCACGTAGGCCGCCGTGAACACCCCCGCCGAGATGTCGCGCGCGGCGCCGTCCAGGCCGTCGATGATGCGCCACAACAGCACCCCGAACGCGGTCAGCGCGAAGGCGACCAGCAATCCCTCCTCGCGGGCCACGTAGGCCGAGACCAGCATGCCCAGGGCACCCACGACCAGCGGCACCACCGGGATCTGGATCCGCTTGGCGGCCAGCGCTCCGGCCATCTCCCACAGCGCGATGACCACGGCCGCCGACACCAGGCCGACGAAGGCCTCCTTGCGGAACAGCAGCGAGGCCAGCACGGCCCCGCCGAGCCCGGCCCCGACGGCGATGGCCATCGGCAGGTTGCGCCCCGCACGGCTCGAGGCGCTGCCCGACCGGACGGTGGCGGCCCCGGACGGCGCGCCGCCGCCTCGAGCGCCGACGCGGCGAGTCCTGGGTGCGGGCGGCCTCGGCCCGCGGCAGCAGCTGGGTTTCCTCCTCGGGGAGGGCATCCCCTCGGACGGCACGGTCGAAGTCGAGCGGGTCCGGCGCGGGGTCGGCGGAGACCACGACACCGGGGCCGTCGTCGGTGGCCCCCACGATGCGCAGCGAGGCACTCGGCGTCGGGTCGAACGAGACCGGCGGCGTCGACAGGATGCGCCGCTGACCAGCCGTCGGCCCGGTGCGGGTGCGCTCGGCCAGCCGGAGCGCCCCGGTGCGGGGGTCGGCGGGCGCGGAGTGGCGGGCGGGGGTCGGCGGATCGAGACTCGGCGGTGCGGACGTCGATCAGACGTGCCTCGGGAGCCGGCGCCGGTGGGGACGCCGCCCACGGCGCCGGGTCGGGGTGGCCGACCGGGCGAGCGTCGGCATCGGCCCGGTGGGCAGCAGTCGCGGCGGCAGGGAGGCGGAGTCGGCGCCCTCGACCAGGAGATGGTGCGCGGCGCACCGGTCTCGGTCGTCGACACGTCGGGCAGTGAGATGACCCGTGGGGGTTCGAACGGCCCGGTGCGCTCGGCGCTCAGACTCGGCCCCGAGGCGGCCCGGGTCACCCGTGCCGCACGCTCACCGCGCAGCGCGCGGCGGCTCGGCAGCGGATTGCCACCGGTCAGGGGGTCGTGGGCGCTCATACCTCGAGCAGCTCGCTCTCTTTGTGCTTGAGCAGCTCGTCGATCGCCTCGACGTGACGCTTGGTCACCTGCTCGAGCTCCTTCTCGGCGCGGTTCACCTCGTCCTCGCCGGCCTCGCCGTCCTTGTTGATGCGGTCGAGTTCCTCCTTGGCCCGGCGCCGGATGTTGCGCACCGAGACGCGGGCCTCCTCGGCCTTGTGGCGGGCGATCTTGATGTAGTCCCGGCGGCGCTCCTCGGTGAGCTGGGGCAGCACCAGCCGGATCACCACGCCGTCGTTGGACGGGTTCACCCCGAGGTCGGAGTCGCGCAGCGCCCGCTCGATCGCGCCCATGGAGCCCTTGTCGTAGGGCGAGACCAGCACGGTGCGCGCCTCGGGGGTCTGGAACGAGGCGAGCTGCTGCAACGGCGTCGGAGCGCCGTAGTAATCAACCATGATCTTGTTGAACATCGCCGGATTGGCCCGCCCGGTGCGGATGCCTGCGAAGTCCTCCTTGGCGACCTCGATCGCCTTCTCCATCTTCTCTTCGGCCTCGAAGAGAGTCTCGTCGATCACAGCTGCTCCCTGGTGTGCCAACGGGGTGATTGCACGAGCCGGTGAGGTGGACCGGTCAGGTGGCCGAAACCAGCGTGCCGATCCTCTCACCTCGGACGGCACGCACGACATTGCCTTGGCCTTCCATCCCGAACACGATCATCGGCATCTCGTTCTCCATGCACAGGGCGAACGCCGTGGCGTCCGCCACCTTGAGGTTCTGTGCCAAGGCCTCACCGAACGTGATGTGTTCGAGCCGGGTCGCGGTGGGGTCGAGCCGGGGGTCGGCGGTGTAGACGCCGTCCACGCCGTACTTGCCCATCAGGATGACCTCGCAGTGGGTCTCCAGCGCGCGCTGGGCCGCCACGGTGTCGGTGGAGAAGAACGGCATGCCGGCGCCGGCGCCGAAGATCACCACCCGCCCCTTCTCCAGGTGGCGGATCGCCCGGCGCGGGATGTAGGCCTCGGCGATCTGCCCCATGGTGATCGCGGTCTGCACCCGGGTGTCGATGCCTTCCTTCTCCAGGAAGTCCTGCAACGCCAGGCAGTTCATCACGATGCCGAGCATGCCCATGTAGTCGGCGCGGGCGCGGTCCATGCCCGCTGCTGCAGCTCGGCGCCGCGGAAGAAGTTGCCGCCACCGATCACCATGGCGATCTGGACGCCGGAGCGCACCGCCTCGGCGATCTCCTTGGCGATGGCCTTGACCACGTCGGGATCGACGCCGACCTTGCCGCCGCCGAAGGCCTCACCCGAGAGCTTCAGCAGGACTCGGTGGTACCTCAGATCGTCCGGCGTGTCCTGCGTCTGATCGGCCATGGGCCTCAGTCTGCCAGGTCCGGGAGGGGCTCGATGCACGGCGAACGGCCGCCACCCCCGAGGGGTGACGGCCGTCCGTGTGAGGCGTTCGCCGAGCGGTCGAGGTCAGGCGCCGACCTGGAACCGGGCGTAGGCCTGGGCGGCCACACCGGCCTCGCTGAGCACCTGCTTGACCGTCTTGGTCTGGTCCTTGGCGAACTTCTGCTCCAGCAGGACGACGTCCTTGAAGAACGCGTCGACCCGACCCTCGACGATGCGCGGCAGGGCCTGTTCGGGCTTGCCCTCCTCGCGGGACTTCTCCTCGGCGATGTGGCGCTCGGCGGCGACCACCTCGGCCGGCACGGCCTCCCGGGTGAGGTAGGCCGGCTTCATCGCCGCAGCGTGCATCGCCACGTCGCGCGCGACCCCGACGTTCTCGGCGGAGCCGTCGACCCCGACCAGGACGCCGATCTGCGGCGGCAGGTCCGGGCTGGTGCGGTGCAGGTAGCTGGCCACGTGCGGGGCCTCCACCCGGGCCACGCCGCGCACCTCGATCTTCTCGCCGATGGTGCCGGTGGCGTCGGTGATCAGCTGGGCCACGGTCTGGCCGGGGGCCACCTCGCTGGCCAGCAGCTCGGCGACCGTGGTCGCCTTGATGGCCACGGCCTGGTCGAGCACCTGCTGGGCCAGGGCCTGGAACTTGTCACCCTTGGAGACGAAGTCGGTCTCGCAGTTGACCTCGACCAGGGTGCCCACGCCGTCGGCGACGTGCGCGGCCACCAGGCCGTTGGACGCCGTCCGGTCGGCCCGCTTCTCGGCGGTGGCCTGGCCCTTGATCCGCAGGAACTCGATCGCCTTCGAGGTCGCCGTCGTTCTCCTCGAGTGCCCGCTTGCAGTCCATCATTCCGGCGCCGGTGAGGTCACGCAGCTTCTTGACGTCGGCTGCGCTGATGTTCGCCATGGGGTTTCGGTACTCCTTCGATTCTGCGTCGTCCGGGTCTGCGTCGTCCGTGCTCAGTTGGTCTCGGCCGGGGCCTCGGTCGCGGCCTCGGTCACCTCGGTCGCGGCGGCCTCGGTCGCCTCCGCGGCGGGGGCCTCGGCGGCAGCGGCCTCGGGAGCCGCCTGCTCGGCGGGCGCCTCGGAGCCGGCGAGCAGCTCGCGCTCCCACTCGGCCAGCGGCTCGTCGGCGGTGACCGCACCGGCGGTGGTGGCCTCGGTGCCCCGCGAGCGGGCCATCAGACCCTCGGCCACGGCGTCGGCGACCACGCGGGTGAGCAGGGTGACCGAGCGGATCGCGTCGTCGTTGCCCGGGATCTTGTAGTCGACCTCGTCGGGGTCGCAGTTGGTGTCGAGGATCGCCACGATCGGGATGTTGAGCTTGCGGGCCTCGTCGACGGCCAGGTGCTCCTTCTTGGTGTCGACGATCCACACCGCGCTCGGAACCCGGGCCATGTCCCGATGCCGCCCAGGGTCTTGGTCAGCTTGTCCTTCTCGCGGCGCAGGACCAGCAGTTCCTTCTTGGTCATGCCCGAACCGGCCACGTCGTCGAAGTCGAGCAGCTCGAGCTCCTTGAGGCGCTGCAGCCGCTTGTGCACGGTCTGGAAGTTGGTCAGCATGCCGCCCAGCCAGCGCTGGTTGACATACGGCATCCCGACCCGCGCGGCCTGCTCGGCGATCGGCTCCTGCGCCTGCTTCTTGGTGCCGACGAACAGGATCGTGCCGCCGTGGGCGACCGTCTCCTTGATGAAGTCGTAGGCGTTGTCGATGAACGACAGCGACTGCTGCAGGTCGATGATGTAGATGCCGTTGCGCTCGGTGAAGATGAATCGCTTCATCTTCGGGTTCCAGCGCCGGGTCTGGTGTCCGAAGTGGACGCCGCTCTCGAGGAGCTGGCGCATCGTGACGACAGCCATGATCTCTCGTGTCTCCTGATCGGTTGTCCGCGTCGTCCGGTCGGACGGCGCGCCGAGGCCACGACGCACCAGAGCCGAACCCGGACGCCGCCCGGGTGCGGACCGATCGGTGCGCCCCGTTCGAGGTCGAACGGTGTGTGGCGCGGTGATGTCGGACCGGCGTGAGGACACACCGAACCGCACGGGCATCCTAAGGGTCGGTGACGGGAGGGTCACCGCGAAATCCCCGCTGCGTAGAGTGCCCGCCATGGCTGGACGCAGCGCACCCGTCGGCGGTGCCTGGCAGCGGTGGCCGATCCTCCCGGCTGCTGCGCGAGGACGGCACCCTGGCCGCGACCATCTTCGCCGAGATGTCCGCGCTGGCGGTGCGCACCGGCGCGGTCAACCTGGGCCAGGGCTTCCCCGACACCGACGGGCCGGACGCCGTGCTCGAGGCGGCGGTGCGCGCCGTCCGGGGTGGGGCGAACCAGTACCCGCCGGGGTGCGGCATCCCGCAGCTGCGGTCGGCCATCGCCGCGCACCAGCAGCGGTTCTACGGCCTGGACGTCGACCCGGACCGCGTGGTGCTGGTGACGGTCGGGCACCGAGGCGATCGCGTCCGCCGTGCTGGCGCTGTGCTCGCCGGGGACGACGGTGGTGATGCTGGAGCCGTACTACGACCCTACGCCGCCACGGTCGAGCTGGCCGGGGCGGTGCGCCGGACGGTGCCGCTGCGCTTTCCCGACTACACCCTGGACGTCGCCGCGCTGGCGGCCGCGTTCACCGACCGCACCCGGTTGCTGCTGCTCAACTCGCCGCACAACCCCACCGGGCGGTGCTGAGCCGGGAGGAGCTGGCCGCGGTCGCCGAGCTGGCGATCCGGCACGACGTGATCGTGGTGACCGACGAGGTCTACGAGCACCTGGTCTTCGACGGCCTCGAGCACGTGCCGCTGGCGAGCCTGCCCGGCATGGCCGAGCGGACGCTGACCATCTCCTCGGCCGGTAAGACGTTCTCGGTGACGGGGTGGAAGATCGGCTGGATCACCGGCCCGGCCGAGCTGATCGACGCCGTGACCACGATCAAGCAGTTCCTCAGCTACGTGTCCGGCTCACCGCTGCAGCCCGCCGTGGCCGAGGCGCTGGCACTGCCCGACGAGGTGTACGCCGGGCTGGCCTCCCGGCTGCGGGCCGGCCGTGACCAACTGGTCGCCGGGCTGGCCGCCGCCGGGTTCACGGTGGCCCCGACGTCCGGCACCTACTTCGTCGTCGCCGACGCCGCTCCCTGGGCTTCCCCGACTCGATGGACTTCTGCCAGCGCCTGCCCGAGCTGGCCGGCGTGGTCGCCGTCCCGGTGCAGGTCTTCCACGACACCCCGGACGCCGCCGGCGCCCGCTCCCTGGTCCGCTTCGCCTTCTGCAAACGCCCCGAAGTCCTCGCCGAAGCCGTCCACCGCCTCACCACCACCCTCACCCCCTAACCCCTGCCCCCTCCTCCCCCTCCGCCGGCTCCGACGAGGCAATGCCGCACGCCCCTTGACAGGAGGCCAGTCCATATCAGCGAGTGCAACGTGACATTGCGCTCGCCGGGGATGAGCGTGATGCGATCAGTCCAGCGTGGGAAGGTCACGCAGGGTGGCGGTCGCGGCGTCCAGGGCGGCCTGAGCGCTCGTGCGGTGCCGGACGGCGTCACTCACCTCGATCAGGCGCGCGTCATCGTCCGCCTCGGCCCGGGCGAGGTCGGCACGCAACTGCTCGACCCGGGCGCGGGCGGCGTCCGAGGCGTCTCGGGCGCGGCGGAGCGCGGCGGTGGCGGCCTCGAGATCGCGCTCGGCTCGGGCCAGGGTGAGCTCGGCCTCGCGGCGGGCGCCTTCGAGCCGCTCCTGCTCGGCGCGGCGGCGATCGGCGTCCGTGACCGCACGCTCGCGGTCGGACGCCGCGCCGTCGTGGGCGCCGCCATCCTCCAGGGCGCGCCCGCCGCGGATCACGGCGAGCGGCACGCCGGTGGCGGTACGGGCGACGGCATCGGCGATGTCGACGTCACCGAAACCGGAGTAGGCCAGCGCCCGGGTCAACGTTCCCGAACCGACCGCCTGGGTCGCCTCGGCACTGGCCAGCGCCGCCACGACGGTGTCCCTGACCTGATCGAGGACGGCGGGCGCCAACCGCTGCCCGGACTCGCTCGCCTGCTCGGCGGCGGCCTGGGTGATGGTGCGCAGGACGACGTCCCGCTCACCGCGCAGGGTGCGCAACGCGGCCGCGTCCAGCCGGGTCTGAGCCGACCGCAACCGCTCCCCCAGGTCGATCAGCTGCTCCAGCAGGTCCGGACGGCGCCGCACCACGTGGTTGACCGCCCAGGCCGCAACGCTCGGTTTGCGCAGCGCCGCAATCTGTTTCGCGATCTCCGGCTCGCCCTCGGCCTTGGCCTGCCGTGTCAGCCGGGAGCGGGTCGTCACGAAGTCGCTCGGACTCGCCGCGTAGATCTGCGCCGCGGCGTCCTCGAGCCGGGACCCGCCACCGGCGACGCCCTCACCCGTCATCCGCCCAGGCTAGAGGCAGGGCAGACGGTGCGAATCCCGCGCGCTCCCTGGGACCTCGCGATGTCGGCGTCGTGGCGTCCCCAGATCGGCCGGGTCGTCCCACCGTCCACAGGTCGCCGAGCGGCCGTGGCGGCCGGCCCACGGCGGGCGCATGGTCGGGGCATGGCCGTTCGACGCTTCCTGATCGCCGTGGGTGTGTGTACCGCCGTCCTCGGATGGGCCTTCCCGGATGGTGCCGCGGCGATGGTTCCGGACGCGCCATCCGGGGGGCCCGCCGTGGTGGTCGACCGTGGTCCCACCGCGGCGGCGCCTTCCCCGCGGTCATCGCAATCGGCCGCACCGGCCGAGCCGGGAGTGCCTTCCCGGGCTGCTCCCCTGGTCTGGCCGCTCGGCCCGCCCCACCCGGTGCTCGCCCGGTTCGCCCTCGGCGCCCAGCGGTGGTCACCAGGCCACCGCGGGGTCGATCTGGGCGCCACCATCGGCGCGGCGGTGCTGGCCCCGGCGGACGGCGTGGTGTCCTTCGCCGGCGTCATCGCCGGGCGCGGGGTGCTCGTGATCACCCACCCGAACGGGATTCGCACCACCTATGAGCCGGTGGCCGCGCTGGTGCCGATGGCTGGGGTCGTGCAGGCCGGCCAGATCGTGGGCCGGCTGCTGGCCGCCGGGTCGCACTGCATCCCACAGGCCTGCCTGCACTGGGGTGCGCTACGGGGCCGGACCTATCTCGACCCACTCTCGCTGCTGGGGGTGCGACCGCCGCCGGTGCTGTTGCCGTTGCTGCCGGTGGCAGCGGTGGCGGCAGAGGAGGTGAAGGCCAGGCCCGCCGGGACGGCGCCCGGCGGCGCCGGGTCAGCCGGCCTCGGCGAGCTTGGCCCGCAGCTGCATCACGGCCTTGGTGTGCATCTGGCAGATCCGCGATTCGGTGACCCCGAGCACCCGCCCGATCTCGGCCAGGGTCAGGCCCTCGTAGTAGTAGAGGGTGATCACGATCTTCTCGCGCTCGGGCAGCTGGTTGATCGCCCGCGACAGGATGAACTTGGTCTCCTCCGCCTCGAAGGCGGTCACCGGGTCCTCGGCCTTGGTGTCCTCGAGGGTGTCGACCAGCGAGAGCTTGTCGCCCTTCTCCCCGCCGACGGTGAGCAGCTCATCGAGGGCCACCACGTTCACGTACGAGACCTGGGAGAAGATCGAGTGCAGCTCCGGCAGGCTGATGCCCAGCCGTGCGGCGACCTCGACCTCCGTCGGGCTGCGGTGCAACTCGGCCTCGAGGGTGGAGTAGGCCCGCTCGACCTCGCGTGCCTTGTACCGGATCGATCGGGGAATCCAGTCGATGGCACGCAGCTCGTCGATGATCGCGCCGCGGATCCGCGAGATGGCGTAGGTCTCGAACTTGATCGCGCGCTCGATGTCGAACTTCTCGATGGCGTCGATCAACCCGAAGATCCCGTAGGACACCAGGTCGGCCTGCTCGATGTTCGGCGGCAGCCCGACGCCCACCCGCCCGGCCACGTACTTGACCAGTGGCGAGTAGTGCAGGATCAGCTGTTCGCGGGTGGCGGGGTCCGCCGTCGCCTTGAACTCCACCCACAGCGCCCGCAGGGCTGCCTCGTTGGCGGCCACAGGGTCCACCTGGACCCTGACCTCGTTGGCGACCACTCGGCCGTTTCTCCCCTCTGCCCCGTGGGCGTGCGTTCGCCGCAGAGGTCCGCGCGCTCAGGCGCGGGGGTGCGCCTGCCGGTGCCCGGCACGCAACCGCTCGACCGAGACGTGCGTGTAGATCTGCGTTGTTGACAGCGTAGCGTGACCGAGCAACTCCTGTACGCTACGCAGGTCCGCGCCGCCGTCCAACAGGTGCGTAGCCGCCGAATGGCGTAACGCGTGGGGTCCGATGTCCGGTGCACCCGCCACCGCACCGGCCGCGCGATGGACCACCTCGCGCACCTGGCGCTGGTCGACCCGCCCACCCCGGCGGCCCAGGAACACCGCCTCGCGCGCCTCGGCGCTCCGGGGCATCACCGGGCGCCCCTCGTCCAGCCAGACCTTCAAGGCACGAGCCGCGGGGACGCCGTAGGGCACCACCCGCTCCTTACCGCCCTTACCGAGCACCCGCAGCGTGCGCCGGCCGTGGTCGATGTCGGCCAGATCCAGGCCGACGAGCTCGCTGACCCGCACCCCCGTGGCGTAGAGCAGTTCGAGCAGCGCGCGATCCCGGACGGCGACGGCCACGTCGATCGGCTCGGCCTCACCGCTCGCCTGCGCCGCCTGCACGTCCGCCTCGGCCACGTCGAGCAGCTCGCCGGCCTGCCCGTGCCGCAGTACTCCGGGTAGCGTCCGGCCGGCCTTGGGCGAGCGCAGCCGTACCCCGGGGTCGGCCGGCAACCGTCCGGTGCGCACCAACCACCGGGTGAACGTGCGCGCGGACGCCGCCCGCCGGGCCAGGGTCGCCCGCGCCAGGCCCTCAGCGCTCATCCCGGCGAGCCAGGAGCGCAGCAGGGCCAGATCGATCAGCGCCAGGTCGACCTGCGCTGGTTCGAGTTGCGCTGGTTCGAGTTGCGCAGGGTCGAGTTGCGCCGGCTCGAGCTGCGCCGGGTCACTGTGCGTCGCGTCGCCCGCCTCCCCTGCATCGCTCCTCGCACCCGCGGCGCCCCACGCACCCGCATCGACCGGTGAGGCGGCGTCCGGCCGACCCGCCGTGAAGGCCAGCAGCTCGCGGATGTCGGTCAGGTAGGCCCGGCAGGTGTGTTCCGATCGGCCACTCTCGAGCCGGAGGTGATCACCGTAGGCGGCCAGCAGCGGCGCGACGGCGGTCTCCATCTGCCCACGGTGGCCTGCTGAGGCGCTGCCCACAAGACGGCGCGCTCAGCCGAGCCCCGGGGCGCTGCCCCTGGTCCGCGCGGCGCGGGGCGTTCGCACCCAGTGCCCGTGCACCCCGATCACCAGGCCCCGCCCGACCAACCACGCCAACACCGGACGTACCGTGGCCGGCTCCAGGCCGGCACTGCGGCTGATCGCGTCCAGGCTGACCGGCTTGCGCACCGGGACGAACTCGTAGACCCGCAACTGTTCGCCGTTCAACCCATCGTGCGGCTCGGGTACCACCACCGGCTCGGGCGCGGCGGCGTCCCCGATGGCCGAGGCCAACTCGATCACCTCGCCCGCGTCGCAGACGCAGAGCGCACCCTGGCGCAGCAGTCGGTGGCAGCCGGCCGACAGCGCCGAGGTCACCGGCCCGGGGCAGGCCCCCACCGGACGGCCCAACCCGAGCGCATGGTTCGCCGTGTTCTGCGCACCCGACCGCCACGCGGCCTCCACCACCACGGTGGCCGAGGCCAGGGCCGCGATCAGCCGGTTGCGTTGCAGGAAGCGGAACCTGGTCGGCGAGGAACCGGGCGGCACCTCGCTCAGCACGCACCCCTGCTCGGCGACCTGCCGCAACAATCGGTCGTTGCCGCTGGGGTAGAACCGGTCGATGCCGTTGGCCAGCACCGCGACGGTGGCACCCTGCGCGGCCAGTGCGGCCCGGTGTGCGGCGGCATCGATGCCGTACGCGCCACCGGAGATCACCGTGAATCCCGCCTCCACGCAGCCGAGCACGATCGAGGAGGTCAGATCGGTGCCGTAGCAGGTGGCGGTCCGGGCGCCGACCACCGCCACCGATCGCGCGCAGGAACGTGCCACCGGCAGTGCCCCCCGCACCCACAGGCACACCGGACGGCTGGTACCCAGGTCGTCCAGGCCGCCGGGCCAGTCCGGATCGCCGGGGACCAGCACCCCGCCGCCGAACCGGGCGGCCACGGCGAGGTCGCGCACCGGGTCGACCTGGTCCAACCGCACCGCCCAGCGGTCGTGCGCCCCCGGCGCCGCCGAGCCCTGCTCGATCAGCAGTCGCAGCCCCTCGCCCGGGCCGTGGTCGGCCACGAACTGCCAGCCGGCCACGTCACCCGGTTCGATCAATCGGCTCCACGCCACCCGGCACCCGCGATCGTCCTGCGGATCGAACCAGCGCGGATACCGCGAACCCACCAGCGCGGTCATGCCGCCACCCGGCCCTGACGGCGCATCATCACGGCCTGGTCCACGTCCTGGGCACCCGGTCTGTCGCGCCCGGCGAGGTCGGCAAGGGTCCAGGCCAACCGCAGCATGCGGTCGTAGCCGCGCATGGTCACCTCACCGGTGTCGAACCGGACGTCCAGTGATCGGGTGACCGCGGCCGGCAGCTTCAACACCGTGCGCAGGTAGTTGCCGTCCACCGTGCTGTTGAGCCGCCACGGGGTGGGCGCCAGGCGCTCGGCCTGAGCAGCCCGCGCCGCCTCGATCCGCACCCGGACCTGACGGCTGGACTCCCCCGGGCTCGCCACCAGCAGGTCGGCCCGGGACAGCCCGCCGACCTCGAGCTGCAGGTCGATCCGGTCGAGCAACGGGCCGGACAGCCGGCCCAGGTACCGACGGCGGGCCGCCGGCGTGCAGGTGCAGTCCAGCCCCTTGCCCCACGACCGCCCGCACGGACAGGGGTTGGCGGCCAGCACCAACTGGAACCGCGCCGGGTAACGCGCCATCCCCTGCGCCCGGTGCAGTGTGAGCACCCCCTGCTCGAGCGGCTGGCGCAGCGCGTCGAGTGCCCGCTGCTCGAACTCGGCGGCCTCGTCCAGGAACAGCACCCCGCGGTGAGCCCGCGAGGCCGCCCCCGGCCGCGGCAGCCCGCTGCCGCCACCGACCAGCGCCACCGGGGTACAGGTGTGGTGCGGATCCTCGAACGGCGGACGACGGATCAGCCCGCCGGCGGCGTCCAGGGTTCCCGAGACCGAGTGCACCGCGGTCACCTCCATCGCCGCCGCGTCGTCCAGATCGGGCAACAGGCCCGGCAACCGAGCGGCGAGCATCGTCTTGCCGGCACCCGGCGGGCCGATCATCAGCATGTGGTGGCCCCCGGCGGCGGCCACCTCCAGGGCGTGCCGGGCCATGCTCTGGCCGACCACGTCGGCCAGGTCGGGCTCGGGCCGGCGCAAGGGCGCCGGGGCGGCGTCCGGATCGGGCTCGGTCTCGAACACCGGCTCACCGGTGTGCAGGGCGATCAGCTCACCGAGGCTGGCCACCGAGACCACCTCGGCGCCGGGCACCAGCCGCGCCTCGACGGCGTTGCCGCGCGGCACCACCACCCGATGGTGGCCGGCACGCACCGCCGCGGCGACCGCCGGCAGCACCCCCCGCACCGGGTGGACCCGGCCGTCCAGCCCCAGCTCACCCAGGTGTACCCGGCGCGCCACCGAGCTCGGATCGGCCTTGTCGCACGCCACCAGCAGCGCCGCGGCGACGGCCAAGTCGAACGCCGAACCGCGTTTGGGCAGGTCGGCCGGCGACAGGTTCACCGTGATCCGCCGGGAGGGCAGCGGCGCCCGAGCGTTGGACAGCGCCGCCCGCACCCGGTCACGCGACTCGGTCAGCGAGGCGTCGGGCAGCCCGACCAGCACGAAGGCCGGCAGCCCGTCGGCGATGTCGGCCTCGACGGCGATCAGGTGGCCGGTGAGCCCGACCAGGGCGACCCCGTGACTGCGTCCCAGAGGCATTCAGATCACGGCCTTGAGGTGCTCGATCCGCGGCCCGCCGCGACGAGGCACGGTCACCGCCACGACGTCGAACCGCACCTGCCCGAACCAGCGGTCCTGCCCCGCCAGCCAGGTCGCAGCCAGCCGGTGCAGCCGGGCCAGCTTGAGCGGGGTGACGGCGTCCAACGGGCCGCCCGCCCGCAGCGATCGCCGGGTCTTGACCTCGCAGATCACCAGCGTCTGTGCCGCGTCACCGCCCTCGCCGTCCTCGGCGATGATGTCGACCTCGCCCCAGCGACAGCGCCAGCGTTGCGCCAGGATGCGCATCCCGGCCTCGGTCAGATGCCGAGCCGCAATGCGCTCGCCGTACTCCCCCAGTGCCTGGGTCCCTGCCGACTGCGTGGACGCCACGGTGACCACCTCCGCAGCCCAGCAAAGCCCGCGGGAGCCCCTGCCCGCCTGCGCTCATCCGTGCCCTGTGGACGGTGGGACGACCCGGCTCATCTGTGCACGCAACGACCCGGACGTCGCGAGGACCGCTCCCGGGCCCGGTGACACGATCAGCGGGCCCCGATCAGGGCACTCAGTGCGGGAAGTCGGCCGACTTGGTCGGATCGAACTCGCTCTTGGCCAGCTCCTCGACGTTGACGTCCTTGAAGGTCACCACGCGCACCGTCTTGACGAACCGGGCCGGGCGATAGACGTCCCACACCCAGGCGTCGTTCATGGTGACCTCGAAGTACACCTCACCGGCCGCCGAGCGCACCTGCAGATCGACCGAGTTGGCCAGGTAGAACCGGCGCTCGGTCTCGACCACGTAGGTGAACAGCCCGACCACGTCGCGGTACTCGCGGTAGAGCTGCAGCTCCATCTCGGTCTCGTAGTTCTCGAGGTCCTCCGCGCTCATCCCTGGTCCCGCTCCATGTTGGTCTCGCCTGGTCTCGGTTGGTCTCGCCCGGTCATCAGTGGTGGTCGTCCGATCGCAACCGGCCCCCCGGTCGACCCATCTTGCCCCGTCCTGCCGCCCACCACCCACAGCGACGCTCGACCGGAGCACTCGATCCGGCCCCGGCAGCAGCCCTCACCCGGCCACGGCCCCGCCCACGGCCACGCCGAGCGCCGCGGCCGCCACCCCGGCCACCACGCTGACACCCACGTTCCAGGCCGCCACCCGGGCCTCACCCTCCTCGATCAGGTACAGCGTCTGGGCGCCGAAGGTCGAGTAGGTGGTCAGCGCCCCGCAGAAGCCGGCGCCCAGCAACGTCGCCAGCCGCGGTGAGGCCTGCACCGAGATCACGCCCAGCAGGAACGAGCCGACCAGGTTCACCACCAGGGTGCCCCACGGGAACAACCCCACCGGACGCACCACCTCCTGCGAGGACTCGAGCCGGTCGACCAGCGCGCTCACCCACCGGTCGACCAGGTACCGGGTGGGCGCCCCCACGGCCCCTCCCGCGACCACGAGCAGCGCCGACGTCGCCGAGGTCACCCGCGGGTCACCCCCAGCGCCCGGCGCGCCACCACCGTGCCCGCCCAGACCGCCAGCACCGCGATCACCGGCGTCGCCACCAGGTAGGACAGCGCCGCGAGCCAGCGGCCGTCCCGTCCGAGCCGGCCGACGTCCACCGCGTAGGCCGAGAACGTGGTGAACCCGCCGAGGAACCCCGGCCCGAGCAGCGGGCGCACCCACCAGTGGTGTGGCCAGCGGTGGGTCACCAGCACCGCGAGGACACCGATCGCCGCGCATCCGACGGCGTTGATCGCCAGCGTGGTCAGCGGCCAGCCACCCCAGACACTGAGCAGGTAGCGCGACAGCGCCCCCGCCGCTCCCCCGGCCGCCACCGCGACGACCACCCCGGGCTGAGGGCCACCGTCACGCCGCCGCTCAAGCCGTCGGTGCACAGGCCTTGATGTTCCAGGACCGCCGGTGCCACTCGCACGGACCCAGCTCACGCAGTGCAGCCACGTGCTCGGGCGCGGCATAGCCCTTGTTCTCGTGCCAGCCGAACTCCGGGCGCTTGCCCGCCAGTTCGACCATCAGGGCGTCGCGCTCCACCTTGGCCAGCACGCTGGCCGCGGCCACCGCCGCACACCGCAGATCGGCCTTGACCATGGTGGTCACCCGCGGTTCGGCCGCCAGGTCCACCTCGGGAGCCGGCTCACGCACCGGCCGCGCACGCGACACCGGCGCGACCTGCGGGACGTCGAACAACACCTCGTCCGGTTCATCCGGGTCGTCGCCGGCCCCGGTCAGGTCGATCACCGTGGGACGCAACCAGTTGTGCGACCCGTCCAGCAGCACGACGTCGGGCAGCCGGGGCAGGGCGGCGAGCGCGCGCCGTCCGGCCAGTCGCAGTGCCGGGACGATGCCGTAGGCGTCGATCTCCCAGGACTGCGCGTGCCCGACCGCGAAGGCCGTCGCCCACCGCTGCAGCCGGGGCACCAGGGCCTCGCGCGCGGCCGGCGTGAGCAGCTTGGAGTCGCGCACCCCCGCGGGCGCTGTCCGGGTCGTCGCGGTGATCAGGACGACGCCGACGCTCACCGGGCCGGCGAGCGCGCCCCGGCCGACCTCGTCCATGCCGGCGACCACCTCGGCACCCTCGCGCAGCAGCGCTCGCTCGTGCCGCAGCGTCGGGACGCCGGCCCGCGGGCCGCGCACAGCCTGTGCCCGGGACGACCGGGACGGACTGGACGACCGGGACGGAGCCACGGCTCAGTCCTTCTCGGGCACCCGGGCGAACGCCTCACCCGGGCCGGCCACGCCACCGGCGTGCCCCAGGGGCCAGACCACGACGAAGGCCTTGCCGACCACGTTGGCGATCGGCACGAACTGGATGTCGTTGAAGCGCGAGTCCTTCGATACGCTGCGATGGTCTCCCATCACCCACAGGCTGTCGGCCGGCACGGTCACCGAGAACGTCTTGGTGCTGGGCTCGTCGTTCGGGTAGAGGTACTTCTCGTCGATCGCCACGCCGTTCACGCTGAGCCGGCCCTGCGCGTCGCAGCAGACCACCTTGTCGCGCGGCAGCCCGATGACCCGCTTGATCAGGTGCTCGCCGGAGTCCTGCGGCAGCAACCCGACGAAGGTCAGCGTGGTGCGCAGTGCCCGGCGGATCCCGCCGTCCCCGGGGTCCTCCACCGAGGGCAGCCAGTTGCCGGGGTCCTTGAAGACCACCACGTCGCCGTGGTGCAGGTCGAAGGGTCCCGGGGTCAGCTTGCTGACCACCACGCGGTCGCCGACCAGCAGGCTGTTCTCCATCGACGGCGAGGGGATGTAGAACGCCTGCACCAGAAACGTCTTGATGATCAACGACAGCGTCAGCGCCATCGCCAGGACGACGACCAGCTCGGTGACCCCCGCCACCAGGGACTGCATCGGCGTCCGAGGGGTCGACGGCCGGTGCGGACGACGCCGGCCCCGGCGCTGCTGGCCGCGCACGTCACGACGGTCATCGGCCAGCCGCTCCTCGCTGCGGCGACGGCTGCGCTCCCCGCCCGACTGGCCCTCGACCGGCACCGGCACGGGGCCGCGGCGATCCGCGGCGCCGCGGCGCTCACCCGAGTCGTGCCGGGGGCCGATCGGCCCACCCGGCCAGGGCGGCGGGTCGGCCGGGCCGTAGTTCGGGTCGTACCTCGGATCGGGCGGCGGGCCGTACCCAGCCGGTTCGCTCACTGCGTTCCCTCCCGAGGCTGGCCCCGACTCACGGACGACATGCGGTCCAGCGGCCACCAGACCGAGACCACGCGACCCACCACATGATCCACCGGAACCATGCCCCCACCGGGATCCCCGAGGTGAGCCCGCGAGTCGGCCGAGTCGCTGCGGTGATCGCCCATGACCCAGAGTCGCTCGGCCGGCACCCGGACGTCGAACCGGATCATGCTGGGCGCCTCTCCGGGCGCGACATACGGCTCGGTCAGGGCCACCCCGTCGACGGTGATGCGGCCCTGGGCATCACAGCACGTCACCCGCTCACCCGGTAGCCCGATGACCCGCTTGACGAAGTCGCTGCGCCCGACCGGGACGCCGACCGCCGAGGCGACGGCCCGTCCGGCGGCGACCAGGGCATTGCGCGCCGGCGGGGGCGAGGGCGCGAACACCCCGGCCCCGTCGAAGACGATGACGTCGCCGCGGCGCAGGTCGCCCGCACCGAGCGGCGTGGCGAGCACCCGCTCGCCGGGCTCCAGGGTGGGGCTCATCGATCCGCTGGGGATCACGAACGACTGCACCAGGAACGCCCGCACCGCCATCACCGCGACCGCGGCGATCAGCAGGATCACCAACACCCGCGCCGCCGACGGCCGTGCCGTCACCTCGGCGGTCTGCGATGTCACCGGGCGAACCACCGGCGGGGCAGGACGGCGCCTGGTCGGCGTCAGTGCGCCGCGACGCTCTCGCGCTTCTCCTTGATCTTGGCGGCCTTGCCGCGCAGGGAGCGCAGGTAGTAGAGCTTCGCCCGGCGGACGTCGCCGCGGGTGACGACCTCGATCTTGTCGATGATCGGGGAGTGCACCGGGAAGGTGCGCTCGACGCCGACCCCGAAGCTGACCTTGCGGACGGTGAAGGTCTCGCGCACGCCGCCGCCGCTGCGGCGGATCACGACGCCCTGGAAGACCTGGATGCGGGAGCGGTTGCCCTCGACGACCTTGACGTGAACCTTGAGGGTGTCACCGGCGCGGAAGGCCGGGACGTCCTGCCGCAGCGAGGCGGAGTCGATGCTGTCCAGGGTGTGCATGATGGGTCGCTCTCCCGCAGGTGCCACAGGTCATCCGCGTTGCTCGATGGGGTTCGTGAGCGGCCGTCGTCCCGGGTAGCAGCCCCCCTGTGGCAGGGCACGCTGGGACGACAGGCAACGGTTGGCCAGTGTGCCACACCGGCCGGGGAGGCTCGAAATCCGCCTCAGCCGACCCAGCCCTCCTCGGCGAGGAGCTCGCGCTCCCGCGGGGTGGGCTCGTGCTCGGCCAGCCAGGCCGCGATCAGATCCGGACGCCGCCGAGCCGTTCGCCGCAGCCGTTGCTCGTGACGCCAGGCCGCCACGTTGGCGTGGTGACCGGAGGAGAGCACCTCCGGCACCTCCCGCCCGCGCCAGCTGGCCGGGCGGGTGTAGACGGGGTACTCGAGCAGGTGACCCTCGTGGCTCTCCTCCACCAGGGACTCGGCGTTGCCGACCACCCCCGGCAGCAGCCGCACCACGGCCTCGATCACCGCCAGCGCCGCCACCTCACCGCCGTTGAGCACGTAGTCGCCCAGGCTGACCGCACGCACCGGCAGCCGCTCGGCGGCGTCGTCCAGCACCCGCTCGTCGATGCCCTCGTAGCGGCCGCACGCGAACGCCAGCCAGTCCAGGCCGGCCAGTTCGTGGGCCATCGCCTGGTCGAACCGCCGGCCCGAGGGGCTGGGCACCAACAACGTCGGGACGACGCCCGGGCGCTCCCCCGCGCCGGCGGCGAGCACGTGGTCGATCGCCTCACCCCAGGGCTCGGGGCGCATCACCATGCCGGCCCCACCCCCGGCGGGGGCGTCGTCCACGGTGCGGTGGCGATCGTGGGTGAAGTCGCGCAAGTCGTGGACGGCGAGCTCGACCAGCCCGGACCGGCGCGCCTTGCCGATCAACGACAGGTCGAGCGGTGCCAGGTACTCGGGGAAGATCGTGACGACGTCGATGCGCACGGCCGGGCTCGCCTCGATCCGGTCAGTCGTCGTCGAGGTCGGACAGCAGGCCGGGCGGGGCGTCGATCACCACACGGCCACCGGCGATGTCGACCTCGGGCACGATCGCGGTGACCAGCGGCACCAGCCGGCGCTCGCCCCCGGTGACCTCGACCTCGAGCAGGTCCTGGGCGGGCAGGTGCTCGACCCCGACGACCCGCCCCACGGGGTGCCCGGCCGGGTCGACGGCGTGCAGCCCGATCAGGTCGTGGTCGTACCAGGCGTCGTCCTCGCTGTCGGCCTCCGCCTCGGCCACATCCACCTCCAGCCGGACGCCACGCAGCGCCTCGGCCGCGGTGCGGTCGGCGATCTCGGCGAAGGTGAGCAGCCGGACGCCGTTGTGGTCGCGCGTCGCGGTCACGGTCAGCGCCGCGGGCAGGCCCGGGCCCGCAGCGGCCGGCAGCAGCACGGAGCCCGGGGCGAAGCGCGCCTCGGGATCATCGGTGTGCACCTGAACGGTGACCTCACCGCGAATCCCGTGCGCGCGCCCGACCCGGGCTACGAGCAGACGCAAGAGGCCGTCGACGTCAGCGGCCACGGTCGACGTCGACGACGTCGACCCGGACCGGCTTGCCGTCGGCCAGTGCCTTGATCACCGTGCGCAACGCGGTGGCGGTGCGCCCGGAGCGGCCGATGACGCGGCCGAGGTCCTCCGGGTGAACCCGCACCTCGAGCAGACTCCCGCGCCGCTGTGGCTTGGTGCGCACCTGGACGTCGTCCGGGTGCGCCACGATCCCGCGGACCAGGTGCTCGAGCGCGTCGACCAGCATGCTCAGGCCTCGGCTGCCGCGGGCTCGGCCGGCGCAGCCTCGGCGGGTGCCTCGGCGACGACCTCGGCCGGTGCGGCCTCGGCGGCGGCCTTCTTCTTGGCCTTCGGCGTGGTGGCGGCGGCCTTGGGCTCGTCCATGGCCTCCTTGGCGGCGGCCTCGAACACGGCCTTCTTGTCCACCTTGGCCGCGGCGACCTTCAGGGTGCCCTCGGCGCCGGGCAGGCCCTTGAACTTCTGCCAGTCACCGGTGACCTTGAGGATGGCGAGCACCTGCTCGGTCGGCTGCGCGCCGACACCCAGCCAGTACTGCGCGCGGGCCGAGTCGACCTCGATCGTCGAGGGCTCGGTGGTGGGGTGGTACTTGCCGATCTCCTCGATCGCACGACCATCGCGCTTGGTGCGCGAGTCGGCGACGACGATGCGGTAGTAGGGGGCGCGGATCTTGCCCAGGCGCTTGAGGCGGATCTTGACGGCCACGAGTCGGAGTGCTCCAGATTCTGCTTCGGGTGAGCGGTGCCGGACGCCGGGTGGGGACCGGGCGACCGGGAATGCTCGAGACGGACACATCGGGAACGGAGAGAGGGGCCGCGCCCGACGGGTACGGCCGACCATTCTGCCAGACGCCGACGCACCGGATGACCACGGCCTCACCCGGCCAGATCGAACACCACCGCGTCACCGCGATCGGTCCGGGTGATCCCCAGCCCCAGCACCGGGGCGTCCCCCGCCCCCGCCCAGGACCCGGGTCCGGTACGCGAGCGCACCACGACCACCGTCCGCACGCCCCGGGCGCGCAGCGCCGCCACACTGGCGGCGTCCGGGAAGGTTGCGGCCTGATCCCGTAGCCGTTGCTGCTCGGTGGCGTTGAACCCGCTGTCCCCGTTGGCCACCACGGGCCAGCCCTGGGTGGTCCAGAACATCAGGTGGTAGTCGGCGACCTGCCCCGAGGGCAACAGCATGATCGGCTGCGGCAGCGCGGCCAGGTCGATCGGGGCCAGCGGCACCGTCCAGTGCGGGGTGCGGTCGAGCCCCTCGACGTAGACCCCCATCGAGGGCAGCGCCAGCAACCCGACGATCACGATGCGGGTCAACCAGTCCCGCCCGCGCAGGTAGCCCGGGCTGGCCTCGGATCGGCGCCAGGCGAGCTCCTCGCGGGTGTTCCACTCGCTGGTCAGCGCCTCGCAGATGCGCGTGATCGCCCCGGCGGCCAGCAGGCACAACCCGAGGGTCACCCAGATCATCAGTCGCCCGGGGGTACGCAGGTGCTCCCACCCGGGCAGGTGGTCGTACAGCGGCAGGTAGGTGTACCGGCCGCCCGCCGGCCCCCGGGTTCCGATCGCGGCCACCGCCAGCACCCCGGTGACCACCCCCAGCGCCAACCGGCGGCGCAGCGGCCACGCCGAGATGAACAGGCCGGCCACGGCGAGCCCGAGCAGCAGGATGCCGGGCGACATGTACATCTCCGGCGGCCACAGGTGGCCGTCGATCTCGGCCCGCCACCGGGTCATCGAGCCGGCCCACACCCGGTTGACCGAGTTGGCGGTCAGCAGCCCGTACCAGGGGGGCGAGAACAGGTCGAGCATGCCCTCCACCCGCTGGGCGTCCGGGTGCGCCGCCAGCACCCGCTCGTGCGGGATGGTCAGCAGGTAGGCGACGGCGAGGAAGACCAGCCCCCCGGCCAGGTCGGCCAGCAGGACGCCGCGCAGCCGCGTCAGCCCGGCGCGGCGCCGTCCGGTGAACAGCCAGCCCAGGGTCCAGGCGAGCATCAGCAGCGCCAGGAAGTAGCCGAACCAGATGCCCGTCGCGAAGCCGTAGGTGAGCTGCCACGCCGCGACCAGCCAACCGGCCAGCACCCAGCGCGCGCGCAGCCCGTCCGGACGCCACCCGTGGCGCAACGACCAGGCGTGGCCATGGGCCAGCAGCGCCGCCGCCAACGCGATCCCGCCGGTGGACAGGATGTTGATGTGGATCACCTGGGTGTCGCGCCACGGCGCGAAGGCGAAGCCGATCGCCGCCAGGGACGCCGCGGGCACGGCGGCGCCGAGCACCCGGGCCAGCACGTAGGCGCCCAGCGCGGCCGTCGCCGTGGCCACCAGCAGGGCCAGGTTCAACTGGGCCAGTGCCCCGGCCTGGCCGGGGGGCGTGAGCCAGCTCAGCGGCAGGTATCCCAGCACCACGTCGGTGTAGGCGAGGTTGTCCGGCGCCTGCGAGAAGGTGTTGGTGGTCCACATGCTGGAGGTGATCGAGGTGGGGTCCTCACGGATCGCATGGCCCACCCAGGCCAGCTGCCAGGCGAAGTACAGCGGGTCGCCGAAGTCGCCGGCGACCGTGGTGGTGAGTCCGGACACCAGTTTCCAGTCGCTGGCCAGGGTGGTCCCGACCGCGAGCAGCAGCGCCCAGAGCGCCTCGACCCGACGCGACATCAGGCGCCGAGGACGCGCCCGCGCAGCACGCTCAGTCTCGGGTGGGCCAGCGCGGCCACCTCGGCTCGGGGGTCGGCGTCCAGCACCAGCAGGTCGGCGCCCGCGCCCTCGTCGAGCCCGGGCCGACCGAGCCACGACCGCGCACCCCAGCACGCGCCGTCCAGCGCACTGGTGGCGGGCAACCCGGCGAGGACCAACTCGGCGACCTCCTCGGCGACCCGGCCGTGGGCGACGTTGCCGCCGGCGTCGGTGCCCACGAAGATCGGCAGGCCGGCGTCGAAGGCGGCACCGATGGTGGCGTAGCGCTGCTCGTGCAGCCGTCGCATGTGCGTGGCGTAGGTGGGGAACTTGGCGCCGGCGGCGTCGGCGAACACCGTGAAGTTGTCGATGTTGATCAGCGTGGGCACGATCGCCACCCCCCGCGCGGCGGCCAACGCGATGGTCTCACTGGTCAGCCCGCTGCCGTGCTCGATGCAGTCGATGCCGGCCTCGATCAGGTCCGCGAGGCAGTCCTCGCCGAAGCAGTGGGCGGTGACCCGAGCGCCGGACTCGTGGGCGGCGTCCATGGCCGGCTTCAGGGCGTCGGCGGGCCAGCACGGCGCGAGGTCGCCGACCTCGCGATCGATCCAGTCGCCGACGATCTTCACCCAGCCGTCGCCGCGGGCGGCCTCGGCGCGGATGTAGTCGGCCAGGTCGTCCGGCTCGCTCTCGTGCGCCAGGCCGCGGATGTAGCGCCCGGTGCGGGCGATGTGGCGGCCCGCCCGGATGATCCGCGGCAGGTCCTCGCGCTCGTCGATCCAGCGGGTGTCGACCGGTGAGCCGGCGTCGCGGATCAACATCGCCCCGCCGGCCAGGTCGGCCCGGGCCTGCGCCTCGGTGAGTTCGGCCGTCGCCGTGACCTCGTGCGGGTCGAGCCCGATGTGGCAGTGGGCGTCGACCAGCCCCGGGATCACCCAGGCATCGGCCACCTCGACCACGTCGGTCGCGTGGGCCGGTCGCTCGAAGGTGAGCCGGCCGCCGATCACCCAGGCCTCGCCCACCTCGTCGTCCGGGCTCACCAGGACGTGACCGCGCAGATGCAGGACCGCCTCACCCATGGCGACAACCTAACCGCAGCGCCCATGCCAGATCGACCTCGACCCACGTCGAGATGATCTCGACAGCCGCTCCTCGGCCCAGGCTTCGTGGGTTTGGCCACCGACATCGGTGGTCAACCCCACGAACCCTCGCGGCGTTGTCCACAGATCGCGCAGAGCCCTGCTCGGCGTCGGCCCACGCAACCAGACTCGCCGCATGCATGCCCGGCAAACCCTGTCACCCGCTCTTCGACGGCTGATCCAGGTACAGCAGGGTGTCGTCAGTCATCGGCAACTGCTCGAAGGCGGGCTGTCACCTCGGGCGGTGGAACGGCTCGCCAAGGGCTGGCATCGCATGGCCCGAGGCATCCATCTGATCGGCCTGGTCACCGACGAGCCACCCCTGATGGCCCGGGTGTGGACGGGCATCCTGCTCGGCGGCCCAGGTGCCCGTGCTGCCCGGTTGACCGCGGCGTTGCTGGACGATCTGGCCGCCCCCGGTGAGCGATTCCGCGATCGGCAGGGCCATTGGCGGGTGACCGACAACGAGGTCGAGATCCTGGTTCCGGGCGGGCCACGCGGACCGCGCCCGGGGTTTCTCTTCCTGCGGGAGAGCCCGGGCGTGCGCTTGCCGTCCGCCGCGCGGGAACCACATCGCACACGCATCGAGGACTCGGTGCTGGACCTGTGTGCCACGAGCAACGAGGAGTCGGCCGTCATGTGGCTCACCCGCGCCTGTCAACGCCGGCTGACCACCGCCGACAAGCTCCGGTCGCGGCTGCAGGAACGCCCCAACGCCACCTCGAGAGCCTGGCTCATCGAGGTGCTCACCGACGCGGCACACGGGGCGACGAGCAATCTCGAACTCCATGCGCTGCGCGAGGTCTTCCGGCCCCATGGCCTGCCGATGCCGACCCTGCAACATCGCACCGGCACGGGGAACCGGGTGGCCGACGCGGCGCTCCCGTCCTACCGGCTGCTGATCGAATTCGACGGCCGGTTGGGGCATGTCGAAGAGGGCAGTTTTCGCGACCGTCTGCGGGACAACGCCCACACCCTCGATGGCTGGATCACCCTGCGCTTCGGCTGGTCCGACGTGCTCGCCGACCCGTGCGGTGTCGCCAGGATGATCGCACAGGCCCTGCACCGCCTCGGCTGGACCGGTGGGCTCACCCGCTGCCCCCGGTGCCGGTGACACACGAGGTGGACTTCGTCGAGTTGACCACCGACATCGGTGGTCAACCCCACGAACCCTGGCGCACCAGGGCCGTCAGCGGCCGAGGAACTTCTCGAAGCCGGGGGGCAGCTCGAGGTTGGAGGGGTCGATCGTGCCGGGACCGGGGTCCTTGCCGCCGAGACCGCCCAGGATGCCGCCGGTGCCGGCGGCGCCGGAGGACGTCCCCTCGCGCGCGGCCCGTTCCTGCTGCGCGCGCTTGGCCGGGTTGCCGGACTTGGCCTTGCCCTTGCGGGCCGGCGGGGCGGTGCGACCGCGGGACTTCTTGCCGCCGCCGATGCCGGGCATGCCGGGCATCCCCATGCCGGGCATGCCCCCCATGCCCCGGCGCATCTGGCGCATCATCTTCTGTGCCTCGGTGAACCGCTCCATCAGCGTGTTCACCTCGCTGACCTGCACCCCGGAACCCTTGGCGATGCGCAGCCGGCGCGAGCCGTTGAGGATCTTCGGCTGGCGACGCTCCTGCGGCGTCATCGACTTGATGATCGCCTCGACCCGGTCCATCTCGCGCTCGTCGAAGTTCTCGAGCTGCTCGCGCAGCTCGCCCATGCCGGGCAGCATGCCGAGCATCTTCTTGATCGAGCCCATGTTCTTCAGGGCGGCCATCTGCTGCAGGAAGTCGTCGAGGGTGAAGTCCTCGTCGGCGGCGAACTTGGCCGCCATCGCCTCGGCCTGCTCGGCATCGAACGCCTTCTGCGCCTGCTCGATCAGGGTGAGCACGTCACCCATGTCCAGGATCCGCGAGGCCATCCGGTCGGGGTGGAACAGCTCGAACTCGTCGAGCTTCTCCCCCGTGGAGGCGAACAGGATCGGCTTGCCGGTGACCCCGACCACCGACAGCGCCGCACCACCGCGGGCGTCGCCGTCCAGCTTCGAGAGCACCACACCGGTGAAGCCCACGCCGTCGGCGAAGGCGTTGGCCGTCGCGACGGCGTCCTGGCCGATCATCGCGTCGACCACGAACAGGATCTCGTCAGGGTTGACCGCGTCGCGGATGTCGGCGGCCTGCGCCATCATCTCGGCGTCCACACCGAGACGGCCGGCGGTGTCGACGATGACGATGTCGTACTGCTTCTCGATCGCGTACTCGACACCCTGGGCGGCGACCGCCACCGGATTGCCCACGCCCGCAGCCGGATTGGCGAGCGCGCCGGACGCCGAGGTGCCCGGGTGGGGCGCGAACACCTTCACCCCGGCACGTTCGCCGACCACCGTCAACTGGTCGACGGCGTTGGGGCGCTGCAGGTCACAGGCCACCAGCAGCGGGGTGTGGCCCTGCTCTTTCAGCCACCGACCGAGCTTGCCGGCCAGGGTCGTCTTACCGGCACCCTGCAGACCCGCCAGCAGGATCACCGTGGGCGGCAACTTGGCCAGCTGCAGCCGGCGGGTCTCGCCACCGAGCACCGCGACCAGCTCTTCGTGCACGATCTGCACGACCTGCTGCGCCGGGTTCAACGCCTGCGAGACCTCGGCCGACAGCGCCCGTTCCCGGATCTGGCCACAGAACCCCCGGACGACGGGCAGCGCGACGTCGGCGTCCAGCAGGGCGCGGCGGATCTCACGGATGGTGGCGTCGACGTCGGCCTCGGACAGCCGACCCTTGCCGCGCAGGGACTTGAAGGTCGCGGTCAGCCGCTCAGAGAGGTTCGCAAACACGGCCCAAGCCTAACCGGCGGACGATCCGGTGAGCCGCTGACCACTCGCCGCACCGCCGACGCCGAAGGGCTCGGCGACCCAGGGGATTTTTCGACCCAAGCGATCAGAGCACGTACAGATCGACTCCCAGCGCGTGATCACCACGGCATCGCGTGCCCTAAGCTCCCGTTGATCACTCCTAGTGATTGTTCGACTACTCTAAGGAGTCAGCCGCGAGGCCCACGTCTGCGACCACCCGGCGGGGAACACCCCACCTCAGAACCCGACTGCTGGCCACGCTGGCCGGAGGTGCCCTCGCCGTCAGCGGCGTCCTCGGCACCGCTCTCCCCGCAGCTGCCGTCGGCCTGCAAATCACCTCCACGACCACGACCAGCGCCGTGGTCGACGTCGCCACCCCGCTGGCCGGATTGGGCATCCACAACACCAGCGGAACCCAGCAGGTTTCGCTCGCCACCGACCAGGGAAGCCTGACCCTGACCAGCCATGCCAACCTCACCCTGGCCTACGGATACACCTGGCAAGGCCCTGAGCTGGCCTTCACCGGGACGGAAGCCAACATCAACGCCGCGCTGGCGACCGCCCGGTTCACCGCCGCCTCGGCGGGCACCGCGACCATCTCGCTGGCGACGGCCCCGTACTCGGCCGGCAAGGCCTTCTTGGCCGCCAATGGTCACTACTACGAGTATGTCGCCGCTGCCAGCATCACCTGGACGAGCGCCAAGACCGCCGCGGAGCTGAAGTCGTACAACGGCGAGAGCGGATACCTGGCCCAGATCCCGAACGCCACGGTCAACCAGTTCATCTCGAACAAGATCCAGAACGCGACGAATGTGTGGATCGGCGGCCATGCCGCCGATGTGAGCGGCGTGCGCACCTGGACCTGGTCCGGCGGTCCCCTCGACGGGGAGATGTTCACCGAGTGCTCCAACGCTCAGGGCACCTGCACCCATGCCGTCGGCGACGCGGGCAAGTACAAGGCGTGGGCGAACAGCGAACCCAACAATGCCGGTGGCGCCGAGGACAAGGCGGTGACCAACTGGCAGGGCAGCGTCGGCGCGTGGAACGACCTGTCGAACAGCTCGCCGGCCGTCGGCGGCTACGTGGTCGAGTACGGGGGCAACACCCCGATGACCGGTGTCGCCTCGGACTCCAGCACGGTCACGGTCGACGCGTGGCAGCCTGGCACAGCCGCGAAGATCACCCAGGCGATCGCGGGCGACAAGAGCGCCGGCATCATCTGGACGGCGGCCCACCCGATCGGTGTCAGCGTCACCCACTCCACGGCCGTGGCCCAGCCCGGTGGCACCTCGTGCACCACCACCGGCACGACCTGCGTCATCACGAACCTGGTCAACGGCCGCCTCTACACCGTCCGGGTCACCGCCTATGACGGCAACGGCAACGCCCTCACCACCTCGGCCAAGGCGAAGGTCACCCCCCGCCCGGGGGTGGCTCTCAACCCCGACCGCGTCCGCCCCGGTGGCACCGCCTCCTTCAGCGCAGCAGGGTTCAAGTCCGGCAGCACGGTGGTGGTCACCCGCAACGGTGCCGTCGTGGCCGAGCCCACGGCGAACGCCAACGGTGTGATCGGACCGCTGCGGATCGCCGTCCCGGCCTCTGCCCGCGGCACGATCACCGTGGTCGCCACCGGACCCAAGCCCTTGGGCACGGGCACCATCGTCCGCAAGGACACCATCACGGTCACCCGCTGACGAGCTGACCGGCGGTCGAGTAGAGCGTCGGGGGCCGGGCAACCGCCCCCGACCACGATCGAAGGCCGTGAGGCAGGCAACGCCGAGCACGGACGGACCGCTGATCCGGGCCGGCTAGACCTCACCGGGCAGGCTCGCGGCGTCCACCAGCGCAGCGATGGCCGCGGCGACCCGCCCCGGGCTGAGCTGCGATCCATGGGGTTCGGCCAGGTAGAGCACGTCGACGGCCTGCCCCCCGTGCGTGGCCACGTGCGCCGATCGGACGTCGATCCCCAGGGCCGCGAGCGCGCTGCCCAGGCCGTGCAGCAGCCCCGGCCGATCGGCCGCCCGCACCTCCATGACCGTGGAGTCCCCCGAGGCCTGCGGCAGCAGGACGACGCGTGGTTGCGCGGCCGCGGCCGTCGCCGGCCGGTAACCGGCGTCGCGCCGGGCCAGCCGGTCGAGCACGCTGCGGTCGCCGGCTGCCAGCCGGCGCAGCGAGGTCTCGAGCGTGGCGGCCTCGGGCATGGTGGCGGCACCCGGGTCGACGTACCAGGTGTCGACCGCGATCCCTGCCGCACCAGCGGGTCCCGGCACGGTCCGGACCAGTGCCGACCGCACCGCGAGGCGGAACGAGGCCAGGGTGCCGGCGATGTCGGCCAGCAGCCCCGGCCGGTCCGGCGCCACCACGCTCACCACGTAGTGGTCGACCCGTTCGCCGGCGAAACTCATCGGCTGAATCGCGACGTGCGGCCGGCCGTCCTGTTCGACCGCGGCAACCAGCGAGGCCTCGGCCTCACCGATCGGTGCCGGGCCGGGCGGCGGCAGCCCCTTCATCGCCGAGCGGGCGCGACGCACCAGGTCGTCCACCAACCGGGCCCGCCACGGCGTCCAGGCGGCCGGCCCGGCGGCGCGGGCGTCCGCCTCGGTCAGCGACCGCAACAGGTCCAGCACGTCGGCGCGGCCATCCACCGCTTCGACCAGGGCAGCGACCGTTCCCGGGTCGTCGGGATCGCGACGGGTGGCCAGCTCGACCAGGGTCAAGTGCTCGGCGACCAGGCGTTCGATCACGTCGACGTCCTCGGGCGGCAATCCCATTCGGACGACGATCCTGCGCGCCAGCGGGGCACCCACCTGCGAGTGGTCCATGGCGCCCGGCAACTTGCCGATGTCGTGCAGCAGGGCGGCCAGCAGGAGCAGATCCGGGCGGGCGGCGTAGCGCAGGAAGGCGCCGGCCTCGATCACCGTCTGCACCAGGTGGCGGTCGACGGTGTGACGGTGGATCGCGTTGCGCTGCGGGCGGTTTCGCACCCCGGACCATTCCGGGATCCACCGTGTGATCATCGCGGCCAGGTCGAGGGATTCCCACACCCCGACCAGCCCCGGCCCGGCACCGAGCGCATCGACCAGCGCCTCGCGGGCGGCGGGCGGCCACGGCTCGGGCAGGTCGGGACTCGCGGTGACCAGGTGGTTCACGGTCACCGGGCTCAGCGGCAACCTCGATCGGGCGGCGACGGCCAGCGCGCGCAGGGCGAGCACCGGATCGCTCTCGGGCCGCACGCCTGCACCCAGCACCACCTCACCGTCGTGCTCGACCAGCCCGTGGCCGAGCGGGCGCAGCTGGGGCGGGCGCGCCGAGCGCTGCCCGAGGAAGCGGCGGCTGCGCCGCATCGGCAGGGACTGCCGGGCGCGCCGCACGGTGATGTCGACGGCGTGAGCCACGGTGCGTCCGGCCTGGGCCAGCCCCGCGAGCAGTTCGTCGGCGTCGGTGACGCCGACCGCGACGGCGACGGCATCTTGATCGGCCATCAACAGCCGCTCCAGGCCCTTGCCGGTCACCACGTGGACGGCGTCGCGCACGTCGAGCAGGTGCTGGTGGGCGGCGTCCACCTCACCGTGGGGACGGTCCGTGGCCCAGCTGGCCGCCAGCGCCCGCAACACGGTCACGTCCCGCAGTCCGCCGCGGGACTCCTTCAGGTCCGGCTCGATCATCGTGGCGATCTCACCGAACCGGCCCGCGCGGTCGGTGAGCAGTTCGAGCAGTTCGGGCAATCGGCGCTGGATGCCGGCCCGCCAGTCGCTGAGCAACTGAGCCCGGGTGCGCACGGCCAGGTCGAGGTCACCGGCGACCCCGCGCAGGTCGAGCAGGCCGATCCCGGCCGAGGCGTCCGAGGCCGCGATCTCGCGGCACTGGGCCGGCGTCCGCACCGAGTGATCGATGCGAGAACCGCTGTCCCACAACGGGTACCAGAGTCGTTCGGCCAGTTCACCGATGTGCTCGGTGCTGCGGCGTCCGTCGTGCAACAGCACCAGGTCGAGGTCGCTGGCCGGGCCGCAGTCGCCCCGAGCAACGCTGCCGACAACGGCCAGCGCGACGCCATCGGAGACCTCGGCCGCCGCGTCGACCCAGGCCTGGCCGAGTGCCCGCTCGACGAGCGAGGTCATGGCCAGCCGCCGGGTCGGGCCCGGCGGACCGCCCCGCAGGGCCAGCGCCAGTCGTTCGCGGCGCAGGTCCTGCGGGGCGGGTGCGGCGTCCGAGGCCGCGGGGGCGTCAGACCGCATCGACCCCGTGCTCACCGGTGCGGACCCGAACCACGTCGTCGACGGGCACGGTCCACACCTTGCCGTCACCGATGCGACCGGTCTGGGCGCTCTTGACGATCACCTCGACCACGTCCGCCGAGTCGGCGTCATCGACCAGGACCTCGATACGCACCTTCGGCACCAGGTCGACGGTGTACTCCGCGCCGCGGTAGACCTCGGTGTGACCACGCTGGCGACCATAGCCGCTGGCCTCACTGACCGTCATCCCCTGGACACCGAAGGCCTCCAGCGCCGCCTTGACCTCTTCCAGCTTGTGTGGCTTGACGATTCCCGTGATGAGCTTCATGCCGACACCTCCGAGGCAACGGGCGAGCTGGTGACCTTGGTGGCGCCGGACAGCACGCCGCTGCGGTAGCCGCCGGCCGTGGTGGTACCCAGCTCGTAGGCGGTCTCGGCGTGTTCGACGAGGTCGGCGCCGGCCTCCTGGTCATCGGCGTCGAGCCGGAACCCGATGGTCTTGTCGATGGCGAACCCGAGCACGAAGGCGATCACGAACGAGTACGCCAGCACGCTGAAGGCACCGGTGGCCTGCTTGCCCAACAGCTCCCAGCCGCCGCCGTAGAACAGCCCGTCGGCCGCCGCGCCGCCGGCGTTGGACACCTTCGCGGTGCTCATGAAGCCGAGGTACAGGCAGCCGACGATGCCGCCGACCAGGTGGACGCCGACCACGTCGAGCGAGTCGTCGAAGCCGAAGCGGTACTTCAGGCCCACGGCCATGGCGCAGATGCCGCCCGAGAGCAGACCGAGGACGACGGCCGACCAGGGGACGATGAACGCACAGGCCGGGGTGACCGCGACCAGACCGGCGACCGCACCCGAGGCACCGCCCAGGCTGGTGGCGTGACCGTCACGCAGCTTCTCCACCGCGAGCCAGCCGATCACGGCGGCAGCCGTGGCCACCTGGGTGTTGGTGAAGGCCAGACCGGCGAGCGATCCGGCGCTCAGGGCCGAGCCGGCGTTGAAGCCGAACCAGCCGAACCACAGCAGGCCGGCCCCGGTCAGCACCAGCGGCAGGTTGTGCGGCTTGAACTGCGCCTTGGGCCAGCCGTTGCGCTTGCCCAGCACGATCGCCAAGGCCAGGCCCGCCGCACCGGCGTTGATGTGGACGGCGGTACCACCCGCAAAGTCCTCGACACCCTTGGCGGCCAACCAGCCGGCGTGCTTGCCGTCGGCGTCACCGAAGTCGAACACCCAGTGCGCGACCGGGAAGTAGACCAGGCTGACCCAGATCGTCACGAAGACGGACCAACCCAGGAACTTGGCGCGGTCGGCGATGGCACCCGAGATCAGCGCCGGGGTGATCACCGCGAACATCAGCTGGAACATCGAGAAGACCAGCAGCGGGATCTTGTACTCGGCCAGGTTGATGGTCGTGGCCTGCTTCAGCGCCTCGCCCATCCCGATGTAGCCGAAGTCGCCCATGAAGCCGTTGCCCTTGGCACCGAAGGCGACCGAGAAACCGAACAGCACCCACAGGATGCTGACGATGCCGATCGTGACGAACGACATCATCATCATGTTGAGCACGCTCTTGGCACGGACCATGCCGCCGTAGAAGAGCGCCAGGCCCGGGGTCATCAGCAGGACGAGCGCAGCGCTCGCCAGCACCCAGGCGGTATCTCCGGAATCCATCCGTACCCCTCGAGGTCGTGGAATGTGAGCAGAAGTGCGGCGCCACAACGACGGGGCGACCTGGCGACAACGTTTCCCGGAAGGTGTTTCGCCGGCGGGCGGGTCAGGTTACGAGCATGTGACCGAGGCAGAGTCCATGTGAAACCTGCGTTACCTGCGAGTCGGCGACGACGTGCGCCGCCGGAGGCGCGGTCAGCTCAACAGGGCGTCGACGAATGCCTCGGGGTCGAACGGGGCCAGGTCGTCCGGCCCCTCCCCCAGGCCGACCAGCTTCACCGGCACGCCGAGCGCCCGCTGCACCGCGACCACGATGCCGCCCTTGGCGGTGCCGTCGAGCTTGCTGAGCACGATGCCGGTGATGTCGACCACCTCGGCGAACACCTTGGCCTGCTGCATGCCGTTCTGCCCCGTGGTGGCGTCCAGCACCAGCAGCACCTCGTCGACCGGGCCGTGCCGCTCGACCACGCGCTTGATCTTGCCCAGCTCGTCCATCAGGCCGACCTTGTTCTGCAACCGGCCGGCGGTGTCGATCAGCACGACGTCCGCCTCGACCTCGATGCCCGCCTTGACCGCGTCGAAGGCGACCGCGGCCGGATCGGCGCCCTCGCGCTCGCTGCGAATCGTCGGGACGCCGACCCGCTCGCCCCAGGTGGTGAGCTGATCGGCGGCAGCGGCCCGGAAGGTGTCGGCCGCCCCCAGCAGCACGTCCTTGTCGTCGGCCACCAGCACCCGGGCCAGCTTGCCCACGGTGGTGGTCTTGCCGGTGCCGTTGACCCCGACCACCAGCACCACCGCCGGACGGCCCTCACCCTCGGGGCCGTCGATGTGCCGCTCGACCGCCAGCGAGCGGTCCATGCTCGGGTCGACCGCGGCGAGCAGTTGCGCCCGCAACATGGCCCGCACCGACTCGACGTCCCGGGTGCCGAGCACCGCGACGTCCCGCTGCAGGGCCTCGACGATCTCGCCGGCCGGGCCGGCACCGATGTCGGCGAGCAGCAGGGTGTCCTCGACCTCCTCCCAGGTGGCGGCGTCGATCCGGTCGCGGGTGAGCAGGCCGAGCAGCCCCTGACCGATCGCGCTGTTCGACCGGGCCAGCCGCGCCCGTAGCCGCACCATCCGGCCGCGCGAGGACTCCGGCCGCTCGATCGTCGGCACCACCGGCGCCGGGGTGGTGACGTCGGGGGCGACATCCACCGGGCCGGCCTGCCGCGGCGGGGCCGGGCGGTCGAGCACCTCGGTGCCGCCGCCGCCCGTGCCAGTTCCGGTGAACCCACCACCGGACGGCGCACCACCACCACGCCGGCGCGCGCCGACGAACAGCACCGAACCGACGACGACGAGCAGGAACAGGACGGCGATGCCGATGTACGGCAGCAGGTCGGAGGTCACCGGGAGATTGTCTCGGACACTCCGGTCGCCGGTGTAGCCAGGGGGGAGCTCTGTTGTGCCGGCGGCGTCGGTTTGCTGCGTGCGGCGATGCCGGCGGCGATCTTGCCGGCCACCGGATCCGCGTCGGGCAACTCGATGACGACATCATCAGCGGGTTCGACGGCAGGGGCCGCAGCGGCCTCCGGACGCCGATCCCGCACCGAAGAGGCCACCGAGGACGCCGCGGAGCGGGCCTTCCGAGCGGCCTTGCGTGCGCGGCGCCGAGCGCCACGCGTCAGGCGCTCACCCTCGGGGGTGAGCAACCACGCACCGGCCCTGATGTTCGGCCACGCCACGGTGAAGATCACCGAGCACGCCACCCCCAGGACGAACAGCATTCCGATCACGATCGCGAGCACTCATCCAGCCTCCCCCATCCGTCACACCGGCCCCAGCCGAAACAGCGGATTGTTATCGACCTGACGCCGCAATCCGGAGATTGCTCCCACTCCCGGCCCAGCGATGATCACCCTCGGTGATCATTCCTGCGTGGTCACGCAGCTCAGGCGGGCTGGTCCTCACGCAACCGCTGGCTCACCACGGTGGTCACGCCGTCCCCGCGCATCGTCACGCCGTAGAGCGCGTCGGCGATCTCCATGGTGCGCTTCTGGTGGGTCACCACGATCAGCTGGCTGGCGGCCCGCAACTCCTCCATCAGCGTGATCAGCCGGCCCAGGTTGGTGTCGTCCAGGGCCGCCTCGACCTCGTCCATCACGTAGAACGGCGAGGGGCGGGCCTTGAAGATCGCCACGAGCAAGGCGACCGCGGTCAGCGAGCGCTCGCCACCGGACAGCAGCGACAGCCGCTTGACCTTCTTGCCCGGCGGGCGCGCCTCGACGTCCAGGCCGGTGGCCAGCATGTCGGACGGATCGGTGAGGATCAGCCGGCCCTCACCACCCGGGAACAGCCGCGCAAAGACCCCCTCGAACTCGCGGGCGGTGTCATGGAAGGCCTCGGTGAAGACCTGCTCGACGCGCTCGTCGACCTCCTTGACGATGTCCAGCAGGTCCTTGCGCGAGGACTTCAGGTCCTCGAGCTGCGTGGTGAGGAACCGGTGGCGTTCCTCCAGTGCGGCGAACTCCTCCAGCGCCAGCGGGTTGACCGTGCCGAGCAGCGACAGCGCCCGCTCGGCGGCCCGCAGCCGCTTCTCCTGCACGGACCGCACGAACGGCGTCGACTCGCGGCCCTCCTCGGGCTCGCTCTCGCCCGGGGCCAGCATCGGCGGCGGCACCGGCAGGTGTGGCCCGTACTCCTCGATCAGGATCTCCGGGTCGAGGCCGAGTTCGTCGACGCACCGCTCGCGCAGGGCATCGATCCGCATCCGGTGCTCGGCGCGGGCGACCTCGTCACGGTGCACCACGTCGGTCAGCCGAGCCAGCTCCTCGGACAGCCCGGCGACCTGTGCCCGCACCACGCTCAGCTCGGCCTCGAACCGCTGCCGCTCGGCGTCCGCCGCGGCCCGCGCCTGCTCGGCCCGGCGCAACGAGGACTCCAGCACGCTCAGCGTGAACTCCGAGGCGACCAGCACGGCCGCAGCGGTGGCGAGCTGACGGCGGCGGCGCTCCTCGCGCGCCACGGCACGGGCCCGCGCCTCGCGCTCGGCGCGGGCGGCCGCCAGCAGCTGGTCGGCCCGGCCGGCGAGCGCGCGCACCCGCTCCTCGGCGGTGCGCAGTTGCAGCCGAGCCTCCATCTCGGTGGCCCGGGCGGCCGTGGCCGCGGCGGCCAGGGCGTCCCGCTGCGCGGTCGAGGGCTCCTCGGCGTCGCCCTCGGCGTGTTCCTGGGCCACCCTCAGCCGCTCCTCGAGCTCGGCCAGGGCATCCCGGTCGGCCCCCAGGGTGACCTGGCCGGCCGCCAACGACGAGCGCAGCCGGTCGGCCTCGGCCCGGGCAGCCCGCGCGGTCGAGCCGAGCTGGCCGAGCCGTTCGGCCACGGCCGCCAGCCGGGCATCGGAGTCGTGCAGCGCATCGAGAGCGGTCTCGACCCGTTCCTGGGCAGCGGCGTAGCGCGATTGGGCCGACTGCAGCGCGAAGCGTGCCTGCTCACCGGCGCGCACCGCCGAGGCCACCTGCTCGGCCGCCTCGTCGACCGCGGCCTGCACCTCCAGCAACGAGGACGCCGCGGCGCGCGACCCGCCGCGCACGAACGCGGCCGAGACCAGGTCGCCGTGCAGGGTCACCACGGTCAACTCCGGACGGCGCGCGATCACCTCGCGGGCGACGTCCAGGTCGGGGGCGACCAGCGCGCCGTCCAGCAGCCGATCGAGGGCCGCCGCGAGCGGTTCGGGGGTCGAGAGCAGGGTGCGCGCCCAGCGGCAGCCGGCCGCCGGGGGCGGCTGGTCCGTCGCGTGCCGCACCGGGCCGGACGCCGCGTGACCGACCAGCACTCCGGCCTGGCCGCCGTCCTCGGCCTGCAGCAGGCGCACCGCCGACACCGCACCGTCGAGGGAGTCGGTGACCACCGCGTCGGCCGCGGCCCCCAGCGCGGCGGCCACGGCGTTCTCGTAACCGGGCTGCACCTGAACCAGGGCGGCAACCGACCCCAGCAGGCCCGAGAGCCGGTCCCCCGCCGCCAGCAACGTGCCGGACCCGTCCTTGCGCTGCAGGCCCAGCTCCAGCGCCTCGCGGCGGGCGGACCAGGTGGCGCGCTCGCGCTCGGCGTCCCGCTCGGCCTGCTTGGCGGCCTCGAGCACCTCGTGCGCCCGGTGCAACTCCGCTGCAGCGGTTTCGTGTTCGGCGTCCAGGTCGTGCTCGCCGGCCTCGACCCCGGCGACCTGGGTCTCGACGGCGGAGAACTCTTCGGCGGCGGCGTCCGCCCGGGCCTCGGCCTCGAGGATCTGCGCGCCCAGCCGCTCGGCCTGCTCCTGGGCGGCCTCCAGCCGGCTGCGCCGGGCCGCGACCTGACCGGCCAGCCGCGCCAGGCCCTCGCGCCGGTCCGCGGCGGCGCGCAGCACGGCGTTCAGCCGACGTTCCTCCTCGTTCTCGGCCTGCTCTGCCTCGTGCCGGGCCTCGACGGCCTCGGCCAGGCGCTCGCGGGCGTAGTCGACCTCGACCCCGAGGGCGGCCTCCTGCTCACCGATGGCCTCGGCCTGGGCCTCGAGTTCCTCCGGATCGCGGCCGGGGGTGCGTTCGGGGGCCTCCTCGCCCAGCAGCCGTTGCCGGTCCGCAGCCATCGAGGCGGTGCCGCGCACCCGTTCGCGCAGGCTGGACAGCCGGTACCAGGTCTCCTGCGCGCGCGCGAGCCGCGGCGCGGCCTCGGCGGCGTCCTGCTCGAGGTCGGCCAATCGCCGTCGGCCCTCGGTCAGCTCGACCTCGACCTCCTCGCGACGCACCCGCAGCGCGTTCTCGTCGGCCACCTCTTGTTCGAGGGCGCCCGTCAGCTGCACCAGGTCGTCGGCCAGCAGCCGGGCCCGGGCATCGCGCAGGTCGGCCTGCACCACCGCCGCCCGCCGGGCCACCTCGGCCTGGCGTCCCAGCGGCTTGAGCTGGCGGCGGATCTCGGAGGTCAGGTCGCCGAGCCGGGTCAGGTTGGCGCCCATCGCGTCGAGCTTGCGCAGCGCCTTCTCCTTGCGCTTGCGGTGCTTGAGTACCCCGGCGGCCTCCTCGATGAAGCCGCGGCGCTCCTCGGGGGTGGCGTGCAGCACGGCGTCCAGCTGGCCCTGCCCGACGATCACGTGCATCTCGCGCCCGATGCCCGAGTCGGACAGCAACTCCTGGACGTCGAGCAGCCGGCAGGTGCTGCCGTTGATCGCGTACTCGCTGCCCCCGGAGCGGAACATGGTCCGCGAGATGGTGACCTCGGTGTAGTCGATCGGCAGCGCGCCGTCGGTGTTGTCGATGGTCAGGCTCACCTCGGCGCGGCCCAGCGGCGGGCGACCGGAGGTGCCGGCGAAGATGACGTCCTCCATCTTGCCGCCGCGCAGGCTCTTGGCACCCTGCTCGCCCATGACCCAGGCCAGGGCGTCGACGACGTTGGACTTGCCCGAGCCGTTGGGGCCGACGACGCAGGTGATCCCCGGCTCGAAGCGCAACGTGGTCGCCGAGGCGAAGGACTTGAAGCCCCGCAGGGTCATGCTCTTGAGGTGCACAGGCTCCTGCCCGGTGGGTGCGGCTGACGCGGGGAAGGCCCCGCCAGCCTACCCGCCGGGCGGATCAGCCTTCGACGAAACCCGTCGGCAGCTCCCCCGGCCAGGCCCAGGTCGCGCTCACGGTGTTCACATGACCGGGGCGGCGGTAGTACGAACGGGGGGCATTCGGCGGCACCGGCGGCGCGGGCTGAACCGAGAGCAGGGCCAGCAACTGCTCGCATGCCGCCCGGCGGCCGACGGCGATGACCTCGACGGATCCGTCGTCCCGGTTGGTCGCGCTACCGACCAGGCCGAGCTCGAGCGCCCGGGATCGGGTCCACCAGCGGAAGCCGACGCCCTGCACCCGACCTCGGACGACGGCTGTGAGCCGCACCACGACGTCGGGGGCATCAGTCGGGCCACTGATCACCCGACAACCCTAGTTGACGATCGTCACAACCTGGATCTGTCCAGTCATCGGATGACTGGCTCTAGGATACCCCCAGGGGTATACGACTCGGCACGACGCAAGGGAGCCCTGGTGGACCCGCTCGACCTGGCGCGGTGGCAGTTCGGCATCACGACCGTCTACCACTTCATCTTCGTCCCGTTGACCATCGGGCTCGCCCCGCTGGTCGCCGTCATGCAGACCGCGTGGTACCGCACCGGCCACGACCACTGGCTGCGCCTGACGAAGTTCTTCGGCAAGCTTTTCCTCATCAACTTCGCCATGGGCGTGGTGACCGGCATCGTGCAGGAGTTCCAGTTCGGCATGAACTGGAGCCGCTACGCCGAGTTCGTCGGCGATGTCTTCGGCGCCCCGCTCGCGATGGAGGCGCTGCTGGCGTTCTTCCTGGAGTCGACGTTCCTGGGCGCCTGGATCTTCGGCTGGGACAAGCTCTCGCGCCGGGCTCACCTCGCCACGATCTGGCTCGCCGCCATCGGCGTGAACCTCTCGGCGTACTTCATCATCGCCGCGAACTCGTTCATGCAGCACCCGGTCGGCGTGATCTTCAACCCGCAGACCCACCGGGCCGAGCTCGACAGCATCTGGACGGTGCTGACCAACCCCACGACGCTGGCCGCCTTCCCCCACACCGTCACCGGCGCCTTCGTCACCGCGGCCACCTTCGTCGCCGGCATCGCCGGCTGGTGGACGGTGCGCCAGGTGCGCGCCGGACGCCGCGAGGAGGCCGCGGTCTACCGCCCGGCACTGCGCCTCGGCCTGATCACCCTGGTCATCTCGGGCGCCCTGGTCGCCCTCACCGGCGACGCCCAGGCCAAGATGATGTTCGAGCAGCAACCGATGAAGATGGCGGCCGCCGAGGCCCTGTGCGAGACCGAGCAGGGCGCCGGCTTCAGCATCTTCGCCGTCGGCGACGTGGCCAACCGGTGCGACGTCCGCACCCTGACCGTGCCGGGCCTGGCCTCGTTCCTGGCCACCGGCGACACCTCCGCCACGCTCACCGGCGTCAACGACCTGCAGCAGCGCTACCAGGAGGTCTACGGCCCCGGCGACTACACCCCCACGCTCGCCGTCACCTACTGGTCGTTCCGGCTGATGATGGGCTTCGGGGCCTTCAGCGCCGTGCTGGCCCTGGTGGGCCTGTGGCTGACCCGGCGCGGCGCGATCCCGGCGTCCGCCCGGTTCGGCCGGCTGGCGCTCGCTGTTCTGCCGATGCCGTTCCTGGCCAACCTGACCGGCTGGGTGTTCACCGAGATGGGCCGCCAGCCCTGGATCGTGGCGCCCAACCCCACCGGCGACCCGCAGGTCCGGATGCTCACCGCGCAGGGCGTCTCGCCGATCGTCGACACCCCGTCGGTGCTGGTCTCGTTGACCGTGTTCACGCTGCTGTACGGCGGCCTGGCCGTGGTCTGGTTCGGCCTGATGCGCCGCTACGCCGCCGCCGGTGCGCCGGTCGTGCACCACGCCGGCCCGGACGACCCGGACGGACCGGGCGGGTCCGCGGACGACGCGCCACTCACCTTCGCCTACTGACGCCCACCCAGCCACCGAATCGCGTTCGAGGAGTCTCGTCGTGGACATCGACACCCTGCGGATCATCTGGTTCGCGCTGATCGCCGTGCTCTGGACCGGGTACCTCGTGCTGGAGGGTTTCGACTTCGGCGTCGGCATGCTGCTGCCGGTCCTGGGCCGCACCGACACCGAGCGGCGCGTCCTGATCAACACCATCGGACCGGTCTGGGACGGCAACGAGGTCTGGCTGCTGACCGCCGGTGGGGCCACCTTCGCGGCCTTCCCGCTCTGGTACTCGACGTTGTTCTCGGCCTTCTACCTGCCGCTGCTGCTGATCCTGGTCGCCCTGATCCTGCGCGGGGTGGCCTTCGAGTACCGCGGCAAGCTCGACTCCGACGCCTGGCGCGCCCGCTGGGACGTCGCGATCATCGTCGGCTCGGTGCTGCCGTCACTGCTGTGGGGCGTGGCGTTCGGCAACATCGTGCGCGGGGTGGAGGCGGAGGCGGTGCGGTCGGGTCCGTTCGCCGTCCTGATCTCGGCCCTCAACCCGTATGCCCTGCTCGCCGGCGCGACCACGCTGACCCTGTTCCTGCTGCACGGCACGCTCTACCTGCGGCTGAAGACAACCGGGGAACTGAACCAGCGCGTCGTCCACCTCTCCGGCCGGCTCGCCCCGGTGACGCTCGCGGTCGCCGGCGCCTGGGCGGTGTGGACCCAGCTCGCCTACGGCGCCACCTGGACCTGGGCCGCGGTCGGCATCGCCGCGCTGGCACTGGTCGGCGTGCTGGGCGCCGTCCGCGAGGGCCGCGAGGGCGCAGCGTTCGCGCTGACCAGCCTGGTCACGGTGGCGGCGGTGGTGCTGATCTTCGGGTCGCTGTTCCCCGACGTGCTGCCGATCCGGGGCGGTGAGTCCCTGACGATCCACAACGCCTCCTCGACGGCCACCACGCTGACCGTCATGAGCTGGGTGGCGCTCGCCCTCACCCCCGTGGTGCTCGCCTACCAGGCCTGGACCTACTGGGTGTTCCGGCGCCGGATCTCGACCGCCGACATCCCGCCGCACGCGGGGCTGCCGATGCGGGTGCGCTCCTTCGTCGACTGATGCGTCCCCTCGATCCGCGGCTGCTGCGCCATGCCCGGGCGAGCCGGCGGTACGTGGCGCTGACCGCCGTCCTCGGGTTCGCCGGCGCCGTGGCCGTGGTGGGGCAGGCGCTGCTGCTCGCCCACGCGATCGGGGCCGGGTTCTCGCGGGGGGCGCGACCGGGTGAGCTGATGGCGCCGCTGGCCGGCCTGGCCGGCGCGGTGCTGGCCCGGGCCGTGCTGGGCGGCCTGCAGGAGCGGTTCGCCCACCGGGCCGCCGTGCGGGTGATCGCCGAGCTGCGCGCCGCCGCCCTGAGGCGGGTCGGTGACGGCGGGTCCGCTCACGACCCGGCCGCCACGACCACGCTGCTGACGCGCGGCCTGGACGGGCTCGACGGGTACCTCACCCGGTACCTGCCCCAGCTGCTGCTCGCCCTGACGGTCACGCCGACCGTGCTGGCCGTGATCACCTGGCTGGACCCGTGGTCGGGGCTGGCCGTGATCGTCACCCTGCCGTTGATCCCGGTGTTCATGGCCCTGATCGGCTGGACCACGGCGGCCCGGTCCGCCCAGCGACTGCGCACCATGCAGCGACTGGGCGCCCAGGTGCTCGATCTGGTGGCCGGCCTGCCCACGCTGCGGGCGCTCGGCCGGGCGCGCGCGCAGGCGGCACAGGTGCGTGCCGCCGGGGAGTCCTACCGGCGAGCCACCCTCGCCACGTTGCGGCTGGCCTTCACCTCGGCACTGGTGCTGGAGGGGCTGGCCACGCTGTCGGTGGCCCTGGTGGCCGTGGGCATCGGGCTGCGGCTGGTGTTCGGCGAGCTCGACCTGACCACGGGCCTGGCCGTGCTGATCCTGGCCCCCGAGGTCTACCTGCCGCTGCGGCTGGTCGGGTTGCACTATCACGCCGCCGCGGACGGCCTGGCGGCCGCCGAGCAGGTGCTCGACCTGCTGGATTCGCCGGTTCCACCATCGATGTCGCGTCCGGCGCCGGAACTGCGCCAGGCCACCGTGGTGTTCCGGGGAGTCTCGGTCGATCGGCGCGAACGCCAGGCCCCGCACGAGCTCTGCCTCGACCTGTCCCCGGGTGAGGTGGTCGCCCTCGTCGGTGCCAACGGATCGGGCAAGTCCACCGCCGTCGAGGTGCTGTTGGGCCTGCGCGCGCCGGACGCCGGGCAGGTGCTGGTGCGTGAGGTGCACCCCGACCGCGACGACAATGGTCGCGTCGAGATGGCCCTGGGTGACCTCGACCTCGCCTCGTGGCACCGCCAGATCGCCTGGGTACCGCAGCAGCCCGTGGTGGTGCCGGCCACGATCGAGCAGAACCTGTGGCTCGAGGCCACGGTCACCCCCCACACCGACAGCACGGAGAGCGCAGACAGCACCGGTAGCACAGACAGCACCGGCAGCACGGCAGCTCGCGATGCCGCGGCAGCGCTGACCGGCCTGGACACCGTGGTGGCCTCGCTGCCGGATGGCTGGCAGACCCGGATCGGGCACGGTGGGCACGGCCTGTCCGCCGGGCAGCGTCAACTGCTGGGGCTCACCCGAGCTGCGCTGCATCGCGCGGCCGCG
>JAXLRT010000013.1:0-147188 GCA_046330955.1 Kineosporiaceae bacterium
CCGGGGTTGATGGCGGTGGACGACGCTGCCCGCCGCGCCATCCCGGCCTACCTGGCCGCGTTCGGCCCCGCCGACCCGGCGGCCTTCGACGCCTGGCTGCTGCGCGGCGCCACCTCGAAACCGACTCTGCGGCAATGGTTCGCCGACCTGGGCAACGAGCTGTCGCCGGTCGACGTCGAGGGCACCCGGCTGCTCGCCCGCACCCAGGACGTCGACGCCCTGGCCGCCACCGACCCCGCGAACCCGGCTCACGCCGTCCGGCTACTGCCTGCCTTCGACCAGTTCGTCCTCGGCCCCGGCACCGGCGACGCCCACCTGATCCCACCCGGGCACCGCGCCGAGGTCAGCCGCGCTGCCGGCTGGATCACCCCTGTCGTGGCCACGCCTCACGGCGTCGTCGGCACCTGGCAGCTCGACGACGGGACCGCCCGCCGGCTGCGGGTCACCCTGTTCGACGACCGTCCGAAACCGTCGGCCGCCCTGCTGGCCGCCGAGGTCGCGCGCGTTCAGGAGTTGCTGGCACCCTGATCCACGCTCACCCCGATCTCGAGGCCGCACAGCACCCGGACGGGCGACCCAATCCCAGCCGCATGATCACCGTCAGATCGCAGTTTGCTCCGGCTGAGCGGTGGGAAACTGCGATCCAACGATGATCATGGGGTGGGGGTGATCATGACGGCAGGGCGGCAACCACGGCGTCGATCTCGGCGAGTTGGGCCGGGCTCAGCGGGCCGAACCCCAGCGCGGCCGCGTTGGACCGGGCCTGGGCCACCGTGCGCGCCCCGGGAATCGGGATCGTCATCGGGCTGCGCGCCCACAACCAGGCCAGGGCGCCCTGGGCCAGGGTCCGCCCGTCCGAGGTGAGTACGTCGCGGACGGCGTCCAACCGGGCCAGCCAGGCCGGCGAGGGGCGGCCGTCGGTGAAGTAGCCCATCCAGTCCAGGTTCTGCCGGCGCAGGTCACCCTCGGCGAACTGCCGGTCCGGGCCGTAGCTGCCGGTGAGCAACCCCATGGCCAACGGCCCGCGATTCACACTCGCCACGCCCCAGTGCTCACACAGGTCGAGCATCGCCGGGTTGTCCTGAAAGACGTTGAGCTGGTGCTGCACCGCGACGCAGTGCGCTCCGGCGAGGAACGCCTCGGCCCGCGCGACGTCGTCCGTGCTCCAGCCGTAGGCCCGGATCAAGCCCTCGTCCACCAACTGGTCGAGCGCACCCAGGACGTCGTCCACGGCCTCGATCGGGTGGTCGCCGACATGGAACCAGTAGAGGTCGATGCGGTCGGTGCCGAGCCGGCGCAGGCTCTCGCGACATTGCGCCGCGATCGAGGACGGCGAGGTGTCGGGACCCCCGACGGTGCGGCTCGCCTCGTCCACCCGGTAGCCGAACTTCGTGGCCAGCACCACGTCGTCCCGGCGCGCCGCGAACGCCTGTCCGAGCACCCGCTCGCTGTGCCCCGCGCCGTAGTTCGCCGCGGTGTCGAAGAAGGTGACCCCCGCCTCGAGGGCGGCCTGCAGCGCCCGGATCGACTCCTCGTCGTCCACCGCGCCCCAGCCGGCCTGGGTGCCGCCCATGGTCCACGGCCCCCCGATCGCCCAGCACCCCACCCCGAGCGCACTCACCGTCGGACCAGCTCTACCCAGCGTCCTCGTCATCATGACGGCCACGCTAGGCCACCCGCCCCAAACCGCAAGATCACCGTTGGATCGCAGTTCGCTCCGGCCGAGCGGTGGCGAACTGGGATTCAACGGTGATCATGGGCGTGACGGACCTCAGCTGACGCCGAGCGCGTTCTTGACCGGGTCGATCGCGAAGTAGACCAGGAACAGCGCCGAGGTCAGCCACATCAGCGGGTGCACCGTCGAGGTCTTGCCCCGCACCACCTTCAGCACCACGTACGCGATGAAGCCGGCGCCGATGCCCGCGGTGATCGAGTAGGTGAACGGCATCAACACGATGGTGAGGAAGGCCGGTAGCGCGATCTCGATGTCGTCCCAGTCGATGCCCTTGACCTGGGTCATCATCAGGAACCCGACGATGATCAGCGCCGGGGTCGCGGCCTCGTAGGGCACGATCGAGACCAGCGGCGCGAACACCGTCGCCAGCAGGAACAGCACCCCGGTGACGATTGAGGCGAGCCCGGTGCGGGCCCCCTCACCGACGCCGGCCGCGGACTCGATGTAGCTGGTGTTGCTCGACACGCTGCCCGCACCACCGGCGATGGCGGCGATCGAGTCGACCACCAGGATCCGCTCGGCGTTCGGCGGCGTGCCCTCCTCGTCGAGCAGCCCGGCCTCGGCGCCGATGGCGACCATCGTGCCCATGGTGTCGAAGAAGTCGGCCAGCATCAGGGTGAAGATCAGCAGGATCGCGGTCACCGCGCCCACGGCCGAGAACGAGCCGAGCAGGTCGAAGTTGCCCAGCAGGCCGAAGTCGGGGACGTCGACCACCTTGTCCGGCAGCGCCGGCACGTTCAGGCCCCACCCCGTGGGGTTGGTCTTGTCGGGCGAGATGAAGCTCGGCCCGATCTTCGCCGAGGCCTCGATGATCACGGCCAGCACGGTGGCCGCCACGATGCCGATCAGGATCGCGCCCTTGACGCCGCGCACCAGCAGGATCGCGATGGTCAGCAGACCGACCACGAACACCACGGTGGGCCACCCGGCGAGAAACCCACCGACGCCCAGCTCGACCGGAACCGGCCCGGTGCCGGTACGCCGCACGAAGCCGGCGTCCACGAAGCCGATGATCGTGATGAACAGTCCGATGCCGACACTGATGGCGGTCTTGAGCTGCACCGGGACGGCGTGGAACACCGCCGTCCGGAAGCCGGTGAGCACCAGCACCAGGATGATGACGCCCTCGATCACCACCAGGCCCATGGCGTCGGCCCAGGTCATGCCGGGCAACTTGGCGATGCCGAAGGTGACGAAGGCGTTCAGGCCGAGGCCGGTGGCCAGGGCCAGGGGGTAGTTGGCGACCACGCCCATCAGCAGCGTGACGATGCCGGCGATCAGCGCGGTGGCGGCGGCCACCTTGGCCAGGTCCGGCGCCTGGCCGCCCCCCAGGAAGGCGCCCAAGGCGTCCTTCTGGGTGCCGATGATGAGCGGGTTGAGCACCACGATGTAGGCCATCGTGAAGAAGGTGACCAGACCACCACGCACCTCGCGGGCCACGGTGGAGCCGCGTTGGCTGATCTGGAAGTAACGGTCGAGAGCGGTCATCGAGATCCACCCGGGGTCGAGGGGCGTGACGGCGGGGCGACGACGGCCCGCCACGTTCGCCGAACGAGGACGGCGCAAAACTAGCGGTCCGACCGCACAGCGTGCAGCGGCTCGGGCAAGCTCGGGCGCCCGCCGGGCAGCGTCGGGCGCCGTCGGGCCGTCGCAGCCCGACGCCGGTGCCGCTCGACCGTTGCCCGGGGCACCCCCACGGTGGATAAACTGCGTCGCGCCGTGCGTCCGGCCCACCATGGCGCCCGATATGCACCATTCACACCCAGTCGCAACCGCGGGCGACTTTGATCACCCTCACACCGCATTAAAGTAACCCGCAGCGATCTTCGGTTTCGCTCCGTTGATCCGTGCGACATGACATGCTCGCGCCGTGGGAGGTTCGTCCCACGCCGTCCGACCCGTCCGTGGAGGGCCACGTGTCCTGGTTTCTCGGTCAATCCTGGTTGATCATCCTGCTCTCGTTCCTGCTCGGATTGATCCTCGGTTGGGCGCTCTGGCGGCGCCCGTGGCACAAGCGGTACTTCACCGAGTCCGAGGCGATCACCCGCGTCACCCGCGAGCACTCCGCGGCGATGGCCGATCACGCCCAGGCGCTCGCGGCCAAGGACGACGAGATCTCCCGGTTGCAGGGGCTGCTCGCCGGCGCCACCTCCGCCGCAGCCGCGGGCAGCGACGCCGGGGACGACGACGCGACCAGCAGCCAGATCGAGGCCGCCGCCGAGGACGCCCCGGAGGAGGCCGCGTCGCAGGCGCCGGCCGTCGCCGAGGCCGTCGCCGAGGTGGAGCCCACCCCGGTGATCGAGACCGCCGAGTCGATCGACGTGGCCGAGGTCGAGGCGCCCGTGGTCGACGTGCACGAGCACGCCGAGCACGGTGTCGACGTCACCGAGGTCGCCACCCCGTCGGTCGACGTGGCCGACGATGCCACGGCGTCCGCGCAGGTCGCCGGCCCCGCGAGCGAGGCCGCCGCCGAGGCGACCCCGGTGGACGGCCCCGAGACCGCCCCGATCCCCACCGCGGCTGTCGCCGAGGCACCGCAGAACGCCGAGGCGCCCGCCGTCCAGCCGCTCGCCGACACCACTGCCGGCGAGGCCCCCGCCGAGAGCGAGGACGACGACCTGGAGCGGGTCGAGGGCATCGGCCCGCGCATCGCCGCCGCGCTGCGCGCCAGCGGGATCACCACCTTCCGCGCCCTGGCCGAGTCCGACGTCGCCTCGTTGCAGTCGGCCCTCGAGGCCGCCGGCCTGCGCTTCGCGCCGAGCCTGCCGACCTGGGCGCGCCAGTCCCGGCTGCTGGCGGACGGCGACGAGGACGGCTTCCTGCAGCTGACCGAGCAGCTCGTCGGCGGCCGTGACATCGGCCGGAGGGCGTGATGGCGACCGGTTCTGCGCAGCGTTCCCGCGAGACCACGGTCACCACGACGACCACCACCACGACCAAGCACTACTTCTGGGAGCGGCGTCCGGCCGGTGCCCTGCCCTGGGTGATCGGAGCCGTGGGCCTGCTCGGTCTCGGGATCGCCCATGACGTCCCGATCCGGCACTCGATCGAGCAGGACCTGGAGGGCCGGGCCGCCGCAGCGCTGGCCGACACCCCCGGGGTCACGGTCGACTTCACCGGCCGGGACGGCGTGCTGAGCGGCACCCTGCCCGCCGACGCCGATCCGCGGAAGCTGATCGAGCGGGTCGAGAACCTGGACGGCGTCCGGGTGGTGACGGCGAACTTCGGCACCGGCACCGGCACCGGCACCGGGACCGGAACCTCCTCGCCGAGCGCGGTCGCCTCCTCGCCCAGCGCGGCGGTTCCCTCGTCGGCGGCGCCCTCGGCCGCGGCAGCACTGCCCGCGGTCACCGCGGTCACCCAGGGCGGCAAGGTCACCCTGAGCGGCGGCGTTCCGACCCAGGCGGCCAAGGACGCGCTGGTGGCTGCGGCCACGGCGACCTTCGGCGCCGGCAACGTGATCGACCAGCTCACGATCGATGCGACCGTCTCGGATCAGGGGCTGACCGGTTTCGCCACCCTGCTCGGAACCCTCGGCAAGCCCAGCGCGGCAACGGCGGCCCTGAAGGACGGCGCCCTGACACTGTCCGGAACCGTGGCGGACGCCGCGGCCAAGACCGCGGCCGAGGCTGCGGCGGCGGCCGTCACCCAGGACGCCGGCAAGGTCACCTCACAGCTGACGGTCGGCGCGGCGTCGGCCCCGAGCAAGCCCGGCAAGCCGGCCGCCGGCGCACCACAGCAGAAGCTCGACGCCCTGCCGCAGATCACCTTCGAGACCGGTTCGACCCGGCTCACGCCGGCCGGGATGCGCGCGGTGCGGCAGGCGGCGGCCATCCTGAAGGCCAACCCGTCGGTGAAGGTCCGGATCGACGGCCACACCGATGACATCGGGACGGCGCCGTCCAACCTGCGGTTGAGCACCGCGCGGGCGGCGACGGTGCGCCAGGTGCTGCACACCCTGGGCATCGCCCACGAGCGCATGTCCTACCGCGGCTACGGCGAGAGCGTGCCGAAGCTGGCGAACACCTCACCGGCCAACCGGGCGGTGAACCGGCGCGTCGAGTTCGTCGTGTTGTAGGCATCATCCGACCGCCCCGACGGCGGGTTCCCGAGCAACTCGGGGACCCGCCGTCGTGGTGTGGGTGGTGTTCGGCAGGGACGCTCGGCAGCGGACGACCAGGAGGCGACGACCCTCACCCGAGGACGCTCCACGTGATCTCCGTCAGTCACGATGCGATGCTCATTGATAGCCGAACGCAACGGTGAGTAGTTGACGTTGCACCCACTCGGGATCAGTTGTCCCGATCAGATACCGTCGGTCACTCGACCAGTGTTCACTAGTCGATGACACGGAACCACGGTCGGTTGTGGCGTCCGTGGCACCGGGAACTCTGAGGAGGACGCATGGCGTGGTTCGCTGTGCACTCCGCTCTGACCCTGGCGCTCGCGTTCGTCACCGGCCTGCTGGTGGGCTGGCTCGTCTGGGGCCTGCGCTGGGTTCGCGCCGAGGAACGCACCGCCGATCGGCCCGACGTCGCTGCGGCGTCCGACGCCTTCTCGCACGACCTCTCGCCCGACAGGGTCCCCGCCGGCCGGGCCGTCTCGGCGACCGGCGCCCCCAGCACCGAGGCCGTGACGGCACCGGCCCCACCGACCACCGCACCTGCGTCCGTGCCCACCGTCGCACCCACGACCGCAGCACCCGTGCCGGCGCCCACCGGATTCGAACCCGCAGCCGTCGAGCACGAGTCCTTCGACCTGCGGCGCCAGCCCATCGAGGCGACGAGCCGCAACGGGTCGACCGTCACGGCGTTGCTGCCATCGCCCTCGGTCTCGCCCGACACCGCGCCCATGGCCGCGCGGCCCGGCTCGGGCGCGGGTCCCGATGACCCGGACGCCGAACCTCCCGGCGAGTCCCACCCCGCCGTACCCGTTCCTGCTGCACCCGCCCGCTCGGGCGGCCATCACGTCGCGCCGAACTCCCACGACCCGTACGACGCAGCGCATCTCGACGAGGAGGGACCGGAGCCGCACGGGGGCGAGCCGGTCCACCCCGAGAGCGACCTCGAGTCCACGGCCCCTGGCCTCGTGGACCCGATCGACCCGCCGCCGTGGCCCCTGCCGCAGGAGCCACACCACGCAGCCGCCATCGCCCCCACGCACTCCACCACGGTCGACGACGAGACCACCGGAGCAGCCGTGAACGCGAGACCCCCGGGCGACAGCCGCGCAGCAACAGATCAGGGCGCCGATCCGGCCGAGGCCGACCCGGCGCTGATGGACGATCTGACCCTCATCGACGGCGTCACCCCGCAGATGGCGGCGGCGCTGGCCACCGAGGGCATCGGGTCGTTCTTCGCCGTGGCCAACGCCTCCGAGGACCAGCTCCGCCGGGCGTTGCGGGTCAACCGCATTCGTTCGGCGCCCGGCATCGCCTTCTGGGCGACCAAGGCGGCCGAACTGGTCGAGCAGGCACAGGCCGCCCGGACGACGGCACCCGCGGACGGCGACAGCCCCGCCGAGGGGGCGGCCACCGGTCCGGCGCCGCAGAAGCCGGCGCCCGCAGCGGACGCCGCCCCGCCCACCGCGCCGCTCGGCATGCCGCCCACCGTGCCGCCCACCGTGCCGCCCACGGTCTCGTCCACCGTCCCAGCCACGGCGGCCACGACCCCCGCCCGGCGGCCGGTGCCCGGAGCGGCCTTCCGCACCACCGCGCGGCCCGAGGGCCCGTCCTGGACCAGCGTCGCCCCCGCGGCGGAGGAGGACCTCGAACGTATCCACGGCGTGGACGCCGCGATCGCCGCTGCGCTGCACGCGGCCGGGGTCACCAACTACACCCAGCTGGCCGCCGTCCGGGACGAGGAACTGCGCCAGATCCTGGCCGATGCCGACCTGACCGACCCGCCCACGTTGCCCACCTGGTCGGTGCAGGCGGCGTTGCTGTTGCAGGGTGACTCGGACGGCGCGGCGACGCTCGCCGGTGGTCTGATGATCGGCCGAGAGAACTCCTGAACCGTGGCCACGCCCGACCTGGTCACCGCACCGGAACGCACGGTCCAGCTGGTCCGTCGTGGGGTGGTCTACGAGCGCCGTCGCCGACGGGTCGTGCCGCTGGTGACGGGCGTCGTCCTGCTCGGCCTGGGCGGTGCGGTGGCCGCGCAGTTCCTGCTGGTGCGGCCCGCGATGGAGGCCGACCTGGCACGCCGTACCCAGGCCGCGCTGACCGCCGCGGGGCACCCCGACATCGGGGTGAGCGTGAGCGGCCGCGACGTCACACTGAACGTGCCCGCGGGCACCGAGGACGTCGGCGAGATCACCGAGACGGTGCTCGAGGTCCCCGGGGTCTACACCGTGGTTCCGGTCACGGGGGCGACGGGCGAGCGCGTCGCCACGTCACCGGCACCTGCCACCCCGGCCGCCGTCGGCGCCACCCCCACACCTGGTGGCACGGCCACCCCTGACGTTCCCCTCGCCGACCTGGCCGAGGTGGGCGCCACCCTGGACGCCGGCCGCGTGGTGCTGCTCGGCACGGTGCCGTCCCGCGCCGCGCGTGACCAGCTGCTGAGCTCGCTGCGGCAGACCTTCACGGCCCGGGACGTCCGAGACCAGCTGGTCGAGGACCCCCAGGCCGGCGCGGAGGGACTGGACGCCTTCGCCCAGGTGCTGCGAGCCCTCGGCCCGGATGCCCGCGCCGGGGCCGTCTCGTTGCGCACCGGACGGCTCGAGCTCGCCGCCGTGGTGCCGGACGACGCGACCCGCACCGCCGCCCTCGACGCGGCCACCGCGGCCGTGGGTGAGTCGGCGGTCGAGCAGGCCGTGACCGTGTCGCCGAGCCCGCGCGCCGAGGCGACCGCCGAACAGGTGGCGGCCCAGATCGGGGCGCTGCCGACGATCTCGTTCCCGCCGAAGTCCTCCGAGCTGACCGCACAGACCCAGTCGGTGATCGCGATCGCGGTCGAGCTGCTGCGCACCCACCCGACGGTGACGGTGCAGATCGAGGGGCACACCGACGCCAACGGCAAGGCCGCCGCGAACCTGGCGCTCAGCCGCGCCCGGGCCGAGGCCGTGCGGGGCGCGATGGTCGACGCCGGGATCGCCCCGCGGCGCCTCACCGCCGCGGGCTACGGGGCGAGCCGACCGCTCGACCCCGGCACCGGTGACCTGGCCGACGCCGTCAACCGCCGCGTGGTCTTCGTCGCCACGGTCGGCCGGTAGCCTCACCCCATGCGCTGGTATCTCCGCTCGGCCGAACGCCGTCCGGACCCGGAGCCGCTGCCCTCGCCCGACCGGGGCGTGATCTGGACGCTGACCGCCGTCTGGGCCGTGCTGTTCGTGATCGCCCTGATCCAACGGGACCAGCTGATCGACCAGGGCCGGGGCTGGTGGGTCTGGACGCCGATCCCCGGCATCGCCCTGGGGCTGATCGGGGTGCGCTGGCTGTCGGGCAAGGGCCGCTGAACCGGGTCGGCCGAGAGCGCTGAGACGCTGCGGCTGAACGGGTTTCAGCTGCCGGGCAGTCCCCCATCGGCGCTCACGGCCTCGTCCAGCAGCACCTCCGCCGGGCTCACGCTGCCCTCGAGCAGGGCGGCCACGGCGCTTCGCAGCCCCCAGGTGCCAGCGGACCAGGCGAGACCGCGCGCCAGGCCGTCGAGCGTGGCGGCGTGCACCTGGCCGGGCTGTCCGGGCTCCCCCGGCGCCACCCACCAGTCGACCTCGACACCGTCGACCAGCAGCTGCTCGTGCTCCCACCAGGACTCGGGTGCCTGCGGCAGCACGGCGTGGACGGCGTCCGGCACCGGGGTGAGTACCGCGCCGTCGTGCCGCACCCGGCCGTCGGCCAGGTCGGCGGCCATCGGCAGGTCGAGCAGCTCGGCCAGCGCGGCGGCCGTGCCGTGGGCCACCACCAGGACGGCGCCCAGATCCTCGCGCTGCAGCCAGACAGGGTCGTCGACCACCATCACGTCGTGGCGGTCGACCGCGCGGACCTCGCCGTCCCGCAGCGCCGGCAGCCGCGACGGCAGCGCGGCCGGCTCGCCCGTCACTCGGGCCAGGTGCCCCCAGACCTGCAGGGCGGTCGGCAGATCCCAGCGGATCGCCTCGTCGGCGATCGCGACGAGCAAGCCGGCCGTGCCCGCGGCGTCCAGGTCGGACAGCCGCCGGACGCCACCCAGCGCGCGCCGCAGCTCGACGTCCAGGCCGTCGACCGGCATCGGGGGCGGTTCGAGCAGCGCCCGGACGACGTCCTGCGCCTGCGGGTCGGCCCAGACCCGATCCTCGAACAGCTCGCGCCGCACCCACCAGGCGGTCCACGAGGGCACCTGCACCACCCGCACGCGGTCGCCGGTGTCTCGGTGGTCGGGTTCGCGGTGCACCGTCAGCCGCAGCGGGGTCACCACCGCCCGACGCAACGCGGGGTCTCGTGCCAGCAGGTCGAGCAGCTCCGGCCAGGCGTCCTCGCGCACGGCGTCGAGGTCACGGACCGCCACCAGATCGCCGGCGGTGATCTCCAGGGCGTCGAGCCCCGCCGCGGCGCGCACCGTGTCGAGCCAGTCCGCGACGTCGGGCAGGTCGGCCAGCGACTCGGGCGGCTGGTCGCCGAGGTCGACGTCGGCGGCACGCACCAGGGCGAGGTCGGCGAGCACGCCGACCGCCTGCAGCGTGCCGGCGCCCCAGCGGTGCAGCACCGCGCCCTCGACCGGCGCCATCACCTCGGGGTCCAGCAGCCGCTCGGCCGCCGACCCGGGGAGCACCAGTTCGGCGGCCGGGGCGATCTCTCCCTCGGCGTCGAGCAGGGCCAGGTGCCCCAGCCAGCCGTAGCGATCGGTCCGTACCTGCTCGTCGAGGTCCAGGCCGTCGGCCAGGGCCGCCTCGACCAGGGTGAGCACCGCCTCGGACGGCGTCAGGTCACCGTCCTCGGCAGCGGCCAGGCTCGCCTCGACCGCGGCGCGCACCTCAGCCAGGCCCAGGGCATCGGACACCGCGAGGTGTCGGGCCCCGAGGCGTTCCAGCATCGGGTGCACCGCGTCGGGGTGCACGGTGCGCACCCCGAGATCGGCCAGCGCCCGGGTCAGCGCCGCCCGATCACCGTGCGGCTCGCCCGGCTCGGCCAGCACCACCCCGCGCACCCCGCGCACCACCCGGCCGTCGGCCAGCGGCACCGGCAACGAGGCCATCGCCTCTCGCTGGATCGAGTCGCCGGCCAGTCCGGCCAACGCGCCGTACAGCTCGCGCCACTGGCCGGGGGTCCGGCCGAGCGGGAGTTGATCGATCAGGTCGGCCAACGTCATCCGGTGCACACCAAGGGTTTCCAGCACCGCGGTGGCAGACCGTGGGGCATGGATCAGGCCCGCGACGGACGGCGCGAGGGCGCGCACCAGATCGAGGTCGGCCCCGGCCGGTTGAGCCAGGGCGACGGCGTCTCGCGGGCGCACCGGCGGGCCGCCCTCGGCCGGGTGCAGCACCGCGGCGTGGCGCAGCGCATCGACCGCGGCTGCCTGCACGGCCGCGTCGAGCGCGCCGACGGGCAGTCCCGTGGGGACGAGATCCCAGATCTGCCAAGTGGTTTCGGCCGAGACGCCTTGGTCGGGCGAGGTCGCGCCGACCCCTCCGCCGACCCGTTCGCCGACAACCTGGGCGACCAGTTCGGCATACGCCCGGCCTGCCTGGGCCGCGAGGGCATCGGTGGCCGGGCCGGGGGCGACGTGGCGACGCGAGGGATCCAGCGGGAAGCTCGCGATCAGCAGTCCCGGCAGGCCGAGCGGCTCATCGGTGGGGGTCGGGGCATGGACCACTGCGCGGTGCGGCGTCGGCTGCCTCGTGGGCAGCGACGGGTCCCGCGGTAGCGCCCAGGTGAGCGACCAGGTGGTGCGGGATCGCTCCTCCACCGGCCGGTCACCGAGGTCTCGAGCGTCGAGCAAACCGGTGCGGCGCACCGCGAACCAGCGATCGTCGACGCCGGCCAGCACCCGGACCGCGCCGTCCACCTCGAGCCGGACCTCGCTCAGCTGGGGCAGCGCCAGCAGCAGCGCGTCGTCCAGCTCGGCGAGCAGCCGTCGCACCAGGTCGTCGGCCGCCCCGTCACGCACCGGCAACAGCACCACGGTGTCGTAGCCGGTCGGGGGCTCCCCGGTCGCCGCGAACGGCAACCGCAGCACCGGCACGTGACCGTCGCGCCGGGCCAGCTCGGCCGCCAGCTCGGGTGAGGTCGTGGCGGTGTGGGTCACCAGGTCGTGGGTGTCCTCGCGGGAGAAGCGCACGCCGCCGCGGCGTGAGAGCACCGCCGGCTCGTCCGTGACGGCGAGCACCGCCGAGAAGCCGACGCCGAAGCGGCCCACCACCCCGGCTCCGGTCGGGCCCGGTTCGCAGGCCCCGGCGCCCTCGACCGCCGGCGCGCCGTCCCGCTTGGACGAGGCCCGAAGGGTCGACAACGACTGCACCCCAGCGGCATCCAGCTCGGCCCCGGTGTTCGCCGCGACCAGCACCGGGCCGCCGTCCAGCTCGCGCAGGGCGAACAGCAGCCGACCGGGCACGCCTGCCCGCGCGGCGGCGTCCGCGGCGTTCTGGGCGAGCTCGACCAGCACCCGGTCGCGGTACCCGCCGAGCGCGTAGTCCTCCTCGGCGTTGGCGTCCTCGCGAAACCGCACCGGGGACGCCGCCCATCCGGCCAGCACCCGATCCCGGATCGAGGCCGCGACCTGACCCAGGTCATCGGGGTCGCGCTCAGCGGGCACCGTGGATCGCCCGGTCCGGTGCGACCCGCCCGTCACCCCTGATCGGCCTCCACGGCAGCCTCGGCGGCCTCGACCGGCCCCTCGTCGGCTGCCGGCGACTCGGACTCGGCCGCTGCGGCGGTATCGACCTCGACCTCGGCCACGACCGACTCGGCGACCGCTGAGCGCTCGGGGTCGACAGCCATCTCGGCCTGAGATTCCTCGGCCTGGGGCTCCTCGGGCTCGGGCTGCCGCGGTGGCACCACGACGGCCTCGTACCCGGTCTCGTCCAGGATCGGCGGCGGCAGCGTCTCGGGCTCGGCCCGCTCGACATCGGTCTCGCTGTGTGCACCGCAGCCGTGATCGACGCTCACCACCCGGGCGTCCGAGGGCGACCACTCGTTGGCGCACACCCCGAACACCTGCCGCATGCCCCCGGCGAGCGGCAGGAAGTAGCCGCAGCTCGAGCACGCCGCGGCGGCGTGCACCGCCTCGTCACTGGTCGGGCCCCGATCCGAGGCGTACCAGCGATGGGCCACCTCGGCCCGGCCCTGAGGCGAGAGCACCCGCACCCGGCCCAACCCCAGCTCCCAGATCGCCAGCCGGTCGGCGTCCTCGTCGTCGGTCGCCGTGTAGCCGGGCTCCAGCAGCGGGTCGTCGCCGCGGTAGGGCAGCTGATCGGTGCTGCCGAGGTCGCCGGGAGCGATCCGGTCGGCCCAGGGCAGCCACGAGGGGGCGAGTACCGAGTCCGGCCCCGGCAGCAACACGACCTCGCTCACCGTCGCGGTGCGTGCCCGCGGCACCCGCGAGACCGTGACGGCCCAGCGCCAGCCGCGGTACCCGCGCGACAGGCAGGCGAACTGATGGGTGGCGACCCGGTCGCCCTCGGCGTACACCGTGACGTGATCGCCCACCTGAGCCGCGCCGGCCACCTCGATCGCCGCCTGCCGGGCGAGGGTCACCGCCGCCGCACACACGGCGTCCACGGGTCGTTCGACCGGCGCAGCTGCCGTGGCCGCGGGCAGGGCCGGCCGAACCGGCGCGGCGTCCAGCGCGGGCAGCACCGCCGGGGCCTCCAGGGCGGCCGGCACCGGCGCGGCGTCCAGGGCCGGCAGCGCGGAGGGCGGAGGCGACACGGGCAGGGCGGGGGGGATCTCGTCGTCGAGACTGGTCGGCACCCGCTGATTGTCCCCCATCCGTCACCGCCGCCGAACACGGACCCACCCGGACGATCGGCCCCACGACCGGCCGGATGATCAGCGGGTCGGCCGCCGCGACCCGGCACGCCCGCGCCGCTCGGGGCAGGATGGCGACATGGACATCCCGACGGGGCCGGACGCCGCGCGCCGACCGCCGGTGCGCCAGGTGCTCGGCCGTTCGGTGCGGCGCAGCACGTCCCTGATCGCACGCGCCGGGCGAGCCTCGGGGCGCGCGGTGCGGCGAGGTACCCATGCCGGCGGGGCGGGCGAGTCGGGGCTGGCCCGCATGCTCGAACTGCACCTGGTCAGTTCTGCCGCCGACGCCATGGTGGTCACCGCGCTGGCCAGCACGATCTTCTTCGCGGTGCCCACCGAGCAGGCGCGCAGCCGGGTGATCACCTCACTGCTGGTCACCATGGTGCCGTTCTCGCTGCTGGCGCCCGTGATCGGACCGCTGCTCGACCGGGTACGCCGGGGCCGGCGGATCGCCCTCGGGGTCACCATGGGGGCGCGGGCCTGGCTGGCGTGGGTGATGGCCAGCGCGCTGGCCGATGGCGACGCCGCGTTCTCGCTCTACCCGGCGGCCTTCGGATTCCTGGTGGGCCAGAAGTCGTACCTGGTGATCAAGGCGGCCGCGCTGCCGCGCGTGTTGCCGGACGGCGCCGAGTTGCTCGGCGCGAACGCCCGGATGTCGATCGCCGGCAGCGTGGCCATGGTGGTCGGCGCGCCCATCGGGGTCGGGCTGACCCACTGGGCCGGGCCGCAGTGGACGCTGCGGCTGACGTTCGTGCTGTTCCTGATCGGGGTGGCCCTCACGCTGATGCTCACCGCCCGGGTGGACGCCGACCCTCCGGAGGAGGACGCCGACGCCGGCTACGACGCCGACGCCACCGCCCCGGACGCCGCGACACGACCCGGCGACGCCCCCCGCTCGCGCCGCTGGTCCGGGCCGCGGGTGTTCTCGCTGGCGACCCGATCGGTGATCGGCCTGCGCGGCAACGCCGCCCTGCGGGGCTTCACCGGCTTCCTGACCCTGTTCCTGGCGTTCCGGTTACGCACCGAGCCGCTGCCGGGGTTGGCCGCGACCACCGCGGTGGGCCTGGTGATCGGGATGGCGGGGGTCGGCGGTGGCCTCGGCACTGCGTTGGGTGCCCTGGTGCGCCGCAGCCGGCCCGAGGCGGTCGTGGCGGCGCTGCTCGTCGTCCTGACGCTGACCTCGTTGTGGGCCTCGCTGGACTACGGGCTCTGGCCGGTGCTGGTGGTGGCGCTGGCCGCGGGGCTGGCGCAATCCCTGGGCAAGCTCTGCCTGGACGCCCTGGTGCAGGACGAGGTGCCGGACGCCGTGCGCAGCTCGGCCTTCGCCCGCACCGAGACCGCCCTGCAGCTGGCCTGGGTGATCGGCGGCGCCACCGGCCTGGTGCTACCGCTGTCCGGGCCGTGGGGGCTGGGGCTGGCGACCCTGCTCACCGCCACCGCGGCGGGTGCCACGGTGCTCGGCGTCGTCCGGTTGGTACGCACCGATCGGACGGCGCCGAGGCCGTGACCTCACCGGTGGAACGCAGTCCGCGGTCGAGGGCGGATCAGGCCTCGATGTCGTCCGCGACGGCGCGCAGCACGCTGGCCACCTTGCGGGCGTGGGCCTTGTCGGGGTAGCGGCCGCGACGCAGGCTGTTGGACACGTCGTCCAGCAGCTTGATCACGTCCTCGACGATGACCGTCATGTCCTCGGTGGGCTTGCGGGTGGCCTTGGCCACCGACGGAATCGGGTCGAGCAGCCGCAGTGACAGCGCCTGCAGCCCTCGCTTGCCCTGGGCCACCCCGAACTCGACGCGCGCCCCGGGCTTGAGCGTCTCGGTACCGGAGGGCAGAGCGGAGGCGTGCACGAAGACCTCGCCACCATCGTCGTTCGCCAGGAAGCCGAAACCCTTCGCAGCGTCGAACCACTTCACCTTGCCAGTGGGCACGTCAGTTCCTCAGTCGTCGAACGGAACAGCCTGTCGCAGCGATCAGTCTGCCCAGTAGGGGTGGTCGATGGGGCGGTCGGAACGTCCCGGCACGCCGGACGACCGAGCATCGGGCAAGCCTAACGGGCCATGCCCTCGGTCGTCGGCCGAGTTTCGTCGCGACCCGCGAGCCAGGCCGGGAACGCCAGCAGGTCCGCCAGGACGACGTCCGCGCCCGCAGCCGCCAGCACCGAGGCGGGGTGTGGTCCGGTGGCCACGGCGACACTCGTCGCCCCCGCCGCCCGGGCCGCGAGCACGTCCCCCGGATGATCGCCGACATAGACCTGCGCACCCACCTCACGCAGGTAACCGCCCTTGGCCTCGGCGAACAGTCCGCCGGCCACCGCATCGACCCGCAGCCCCACGGCCTCGATCACCAGCCGGACGGCGCGCTCCACCTTGGTCGAGACGATCACCGTGGTGCCCCCCGCCCGCTCGACCGCAGCGAGGGCCTCGGCCGCGCCGGGCAACAGCCGGGTCGCCGGGACGCCGAGGTGGGGGTAGAGCTCGCGATAGCGCTGGGCCGCCGCGACGGCGTCGATGCCGGGGGCCAGCGCGGTCATGGTCGGTTCCAGCGGGACGCCGTTCAGCGCCCAGACCTGCTCCGGCGTGGTGACGTGGCCGAAGTCGGCCAGCGCGGCCGCCACCGTGGCGGCGATGCCCGCGGCCGAGTCGACCAGGGTCATGTCCAGGTCGAACCCGACCACCAGCGCGCCGTCCCCGCGCCCACCCACCTCGTTGCCCACGACCGCGAACCCTAACCGTTCGCGGCCGGGCACACCGTCGGCGAGTGGGGACGAACGCACCGTTTCAGCGCCGGAAACGGTGCGCATCGGCTGGTCGCTGGTGGACCGCACCTCGCCGTGGGTGGCGGACGTTCGAGCACGATCGCTGGGCCCACTCGATCGCGGGATGCCTGAGGTTCGAGGTCTCGTCGCTGGCCGATCCCGAAGACCTCGACGCCGACGCGGCGCAGCCGATCGGTGGGCACCTCACCGCGCCGGCGGGGCCACGACAGGTGCCGGCCAACCCCTACGGCGCGCAGGTGAGCGAGGGACGCCGCTGGCTGGACACCTGGTTCGACCAGTCGCTGATCGACCTGGTGGTCGGCGCGGAGCTGTCCCGGGGACGCGCCGAGGTCGCCGGCACCCGCCGGGCGCTGGCCGACCTGATCACCCAGCTGGAGCGTCACCACACCGACGCCGGCTGGCATGTCGAGAGGGCGCGTGACCGGCTTCGGGTGTTGCTGCCCTGAGCCTGGCGGTCGCTACTCGGCGCCGACCCCACCGGATGCTGAATCCCCTCGACCCGACACCCCGAGCCGTCAGGCGTGACGGATGCGCGCCGCGTCGTCCAGGCCCAGCAACCCGACGGCCGCCTCGCGCATCTCGACCTTGCGCACCTTGCCACTGATCGTCATCGGGAAACCCTCGACGATGTGCACGTAGCGGGGGATCTTGAAGTGGGCGAGCTGACCGGTGCAGAACGTGCGGATCGCCTCTGCCGTCAGGGGTTCGCGGTCGGGCTTCATCACCACCCAGGCCATGAGTTCCTCGCCGTACTTCACGTCGGGGACGCCGACCACCTGCACGTCGGCGATGTCGGGGTGGGTGTAGAGGAATTCCTCGATCTCGCGCGGGTAGATGTTCTCGCCGCCGCGGATGACCATGTCCTTGATCCGGCCCGAGATGTTGACGTACCCCTGGTCGTCCATCACGGCGAGGTCGCCGGTGTGCATCCAGCCCGCGGCGTCGATCGCCTCGGCGGTGCGCTCGGGCTCGTCCCAGTAACTCAACATGATCGAGTAACCGCGGGTGCAGAGCTCACCGTGCTCGCCCCGCGGCAGTTCCAGCCCCGTGGCCGGATCGATGATCTTGACCTCGACGTGCGGCATGACGGTGCCGACGGTCGAGGTGCGCCGATCGAGGTCGTCGTCCATGCGGGTCATCGTCGAGACCGGCGAGGTCTCGGTCATGCCGTAGGCGATGGCCACCTGCTCCATGTGCATGTCGGCGACCACCCGCTTCATCACCTCGACCGGGCAGGGCGAGCCGGCCATGATGCCGGTGCGCAGCGTGGACAGGTCGTAGCTCGCGAAGTCCGGGTGGCCCAGTTCGGCGATGAACATCGTCGGGACGCCGTACAGCGCCGTCGCGCGTTCGGCCTGGACGGCGCTCAGGGTCGCCGCCGGGTCGAAGGACGGCGACGGGAAGATGACGGCAGCGCCGTGGCTGAACGATCCGATCACCCCCATGACCATGCCGAAGCAGTGGTACATCGGCACCGGGATCGCGAGCCGGTCCTTCTCGGTGAAACCGATTCTGGCCGTGACGAAGTAGCCGTTGTTGAGGATGTTGTGATGCGACAACGTGGCGCCCTTCGGGAAGCCCGTGGTGCCGCTGGTGTACTGGATGTTGATCGCGTCGTCGAAGGACAGCGTGGCCGCCTGCGCCTCCAGCCGCTGGTGATCGGAGCGCGAACCGCGCTCCATCAACCGGTTCCAGGACTCCTCGCCGATGTAGACCACCTCGGTCAGCTCGGGGCAGTCGGGGCGCACCTGCTCGACCATCGCTCGATAGTCGGAGTTGCGGTAGGTGGTGGCGCTGACCAGCAGCCGCATCCCCGACTGCTCGATGACGTAACGCAGCTCGTGGGCGCGGTAGGCCGGGTTGACGTTGACCAGGATGGCCCCGATCTTCGCCGTGGCGTACTGGATGATCACCCACTCGGCGCAGTTGAGCGCCCAGATGCCCACCCGGTCGCCCTTGCCGATGCCCATCTCGAGCAACCCGAGGGCGGCCTCGTCGATCTCGACATCGAGCTCGTTGTAGGTCCAGCGGCGGTTCGTGGCGACGTCCACCAGGGCCTCACGATCACCGAACCGGGCGACGGAGCGCTCGAAGTTGGCGCCGAGGGTCTGGCCGAGCAGGGGCTTGTCGGCGACCCCCGAGGAATAGGCGGGCAGCGGCTTGGAGAGCATGGCGGCCTCCGGCGTCGTGGGCGATCTGTCTGCCGTCATCCTCGCGTCGGGCGGCCAGGATCACCAGGGTCCGACACCCCGCGCCTCAGGAAGGTGAGCCACCGGTACGGCGGTTGAGCCGGACCGTCAGGTAGATGCCGGCGATCACGGAGCCGAACAGGCCCAACACCACCGCCATGAGGATCAGGATGTGGACGAACCCGAAGATGGCCATCAGGGGGTCACCTCCCCGCTCGGCATCGGCTGGGCCGGTTCCTCCACCACGACCGGCGCATTGTCGACCTGAGAGCTCGAGGTCTCGACCCGCGCCGTGAACACCGCCGCGGCGGCCAGCACCATGATCAGGGGCGCGACCGCCGCCCAGAGCGTGGCGACGATCTTCTCGCGCCGGGTCCACTGCGACGACACCCAGGCGCACACCAGGCCGATGATCGGACCCACCACCGGCAGCACGAACGTGCCGACGGTCAGGCCCACCACCGCGATGATCTCGACCGGCCCCCAGCTGCGCACCGGCGTCGGGCCGGCCGGATACGGATTCGCAGGGTAGGGCGCCGGCGGTGGGGAGCCCGCCGAGTAGGGGGCGGCGAACGGGTTCGGAGCGGCCGAGTACCCCGCCGGCTCGACGGTCGGGCCGCCCTCCCGCTCGGCGGCCACGATGTCCTCGGGTGAGCCCAACCGGTCCAGGACGCCGCGCACCGCCGGCTCGTCGTCCCCGACGGCCAGCAGGGCATCGGCCACGTGACCGCGAATCTCCTCCACGAGCTCGCCGCGCCGTCCGGCCGGCAACCCGACGGCCGCCTCGTCGAGGCGTCGTAGATAGGCCGCAACCAGCGGATGATCCAATCCCACGGACATCAGTCTCTCCTCTCCGCCGGTGGCCCGACGACCACCACGTCGGACGCCGCATCCGTCACCGCCGGACGCGGGCGCTCGGGCCGCCCCGAGCCCGACCCGAGCACCCGGTCGACCGCGTCCCGGAACCGGCGCCAGTCCTGGCCGAACCGGTCCAGCGCCGTGCGGCCGTCGCCGGTCAGGGCGTAGTAACGCCGCGGCGGGCCGGCGTCCGAGGGTTGCCAGGTGGTCGTCACCAGACCCTCCTTGCGCAGCCGCGACAGCAGCGGATAGATCGTTCCCTCGCTGGTCAGCAGGCCATCGGCCTCACTCAGCTCGCGCACGATGTCGAACCCGTAGCGCGGGGTCGAGCGCAGCAGCGCCAGCACACAGAACTCCAGCGCGCCGCGGCGCAACTGAGGCAGCACTCGTGCCTCACCGGGTTCCATGCGTCACAAGGTACTGCCGCCGACAACGCCCCGCAAGACGCCGCTGGACACCCCACCCGGATGCCGCGCGGCGTTGACCGTGACCTCAGCGGGCGCCTGACCCCGGCGTTCCGGCGGGCAGCCGCATCAGCAGCGGAAGCGATCCATCCGTGAGCGCCATCAGGGTGGCAATGGTCAGCATCACCCGGGCATGAATGAAGCGTTCCTGATCCAGCGGGCGCAGTGCCCTCGGGAACAGCATCTCGGCCAGTTGCCGCGAGCGCCACAGGTCATAGCCGAAGGCCTGAACCCCCTCGTGGGCCGCCGCGAAACGATTGGACGACAGCGTGGTTCCAGGCACGAGGTTCACGATGACCAGGCCCTCGTTGTGCTTTCCCCGCAAGGTGGTCACGCTGTCCGGCGCGGTGCGCTGGAGCAGTTCGATGACCATTCCGTTGGCATCGAAGTACGACTTGGTTCGGCTGTGCAGCACCAGCCCGGCCCCGAGGCCGCGCAAGTAGTGATCCCGGTCGAACTGCTGGCCCAGCAGCAGACGCACCAGCCGCTTGTGGTCCTCGACCAAGCCGGAGTCGACCATGCAATCGAGCACCGACGCCATGTTGTCGATGGCCCCACACCCCACACCGCCACCTTGCTGGTCGTCGGTGTGGGCACCCGGGGCGAGCCCCAGCCGCAGGTAGCGGCTGATCATCTCGGCGACGTCGTCGGTGAAGGTGCCCCGGGTGAGATCGTCGCCGTCGACGCCCAGGCGATAGGCCAGGGCGGACCCCGGAGCGCCACCCGGCACCTGCGGACCCAACTCGTCCTCGTTCAGGTTCTCGTCGTGGCGTCCATCGATACACCGGGTCTTGGCCTGCGGGGACGTGGGGACGAAGTAGTCCTCCAGAACCTCCATGATCTGCGGCACGGTGGCTCGGATATCGGACGGCGCGGAGATCCCACCTCGCCATCCCGCGCTGACCACGGCCTGCGCCGCGTCGACGGTCGGGCGACGCTCGGGGCGTAGGCCGAGCACCCCCAGGAAGATCGTGTTCACACCCCCGAAGGCGCCGACGGAGGCGGTCGACGTACTCGGCCACCGCTGCCACGACGAGATGGCCGGCGCGGCCCGCAGTGCTCGGGGACGCAGCGGTCGATTCCCCTCGTGTCGCGTCATCGGTCACTCCTCATCGAGACATACCGGGCCGGTGTCGCTCCGACCCTAGTGCCAGCCGGTGCGGTTCCGGGGGAGGCGAAATGCCCTGTGCGCGGTGCCTGCCTGCCCGAGGCGACGAGCGCACCCGGCGACGGTCGGCGAACGGCACCGGCTCCGGCACCGGGGTACTCGACGACGCGCCCGGACGGTGACGGAAGGCCCGTTGTGCCGGTTCGCCTGACAGTCGGACTCGAAGCACCCGGTCGGGGGCCATCGGGTGACAGCGGAACAGGGGGACACCACGCGTGGTCGGCGCGACAGAACTCAACTTCCCCAACCCGGTGACGTCGCGTGCCGACTTGTACTTCCGCGACCGCGAACTGCACCTGGTGCAGGAAGTCCTGAGTTCGGCGATCCCGCGACCGGTCGTCGTCCAGGGCGAACGCGTGATGGGCAAGACGTCGTTGCTCAACGTCATCAGCGAGTGGGCGGCCGAGGCCGGGCTGGCCGTGCTCAGCCTGCCCCACGTGACCACCCGCGAGCAGCTCATCGAGGAGGTCCTCGACGGCATGGCCGCCGAGAGCCGTACCAGCCTGTTCCGCCTCGGCCTGCGTGGTCCGAACGGCGAGCTGGCCCTGACCACGCTCAACGCGGTGTCACAGGCGGCCGTCACCCTGGCCAGACAGGCCGACAAGACGTTTCTGCTGTGCCTGGACGAGCTCGACAGCATGCTGCGCCGGTGCCCCGACGAGGCGGCTGCCGAGGACATCCTCGGTTTCGTCCAGTACCTGGTCAGTCGCCCGTCGACGCCGGCCAAGTTCGTCTGCACGACGACCCGCAGCGTCACCCAGATCCTGGGCAGCGACAGCGGCCACTTCATGCAGGGCGCCCGCATCGCGATCCTGCATCCGTGGTCGGCCGAGCAGTCCCGGATCTTCGTCGACCGGATCATCGCCCCGAAGCTGACGCTGGGTCCGGGTCAGCACGACCTGCTGTTCGAGTTCTGCGGTGGCCACCCCTACCTGACCAAGGGTGTGCTGCAGGCGCTCCTCGACGATCCGGCGAACGCCGACCACCCGTCTGCTGCTCGACCGGCGTCGGAGGCAGAGATCCGACGGGCGGCCCGCATCGCCCTGACCTCACCCGAGGTCACGTTCACCCTCAACAACATCATGAGTGCTCAGTTCACCGCTGCCGAACGGTCCACCCTGATGCGCGCCGCCGACCGCGACGACCGGGCCACGTCGGATCCGGACGCCGTCCACGCCCTGGTGGACCGCGGGTATCTGTCCCGCCGACCGGACCGCTCGGTGACTCATCGCTACGCCCTGATGGCCGAGTGGTTGCGCCGCCATCGCCGTCCGGACGAGCTGCCCGCGCCCACCGTCGTCGTCCAGGACCAGCCATCAGGAACGGCTCCCGCCACCGGTGGCCCCGAACCGCAGCACCAGGACGCCGACCCGCAGCCGGACGCCACCGACGTTCCCCCACTGTTGATCGACCTGGTGAGCCGGCGGATCTTCCTCGGAACCCGCGAGGTGCAGACCAGTCCTCAGGGGTATCGCTTCCTGGCCTGCCTGATCGAGAACGCGGGTCGCGTGGTCGACCGCTCCACCGTCACCTCCGCGGTCTGGCCGAGCGAGGAGGCCCAGCACGGAATCGGGGACGGGCGGTTGGACGCCTTGGTCCACCGGCTACGGGAGCAGCTCGGTGCAGGCGGTCAGCTCTACATCCAGACCCGCCGAGGGCACGGGTGGATTCTCGATCCAGAGCTGGTCCGGGCCGCTCCTGGCCCACGGGCCGACGCCGGACAGTGACCGAGGCGCGCCGTGGTCAGGGCCTACTTCGCGCGAGTGGACGAGGTGAAGCGGCTGCTGCCACGGCTGCACCTGCCCGGACTGGTCGGCGTCTTCTGCTCTCTGACCGGACCGGAGCTGCTGCTGGTCTACCTCGATCGCCTGCAGGCCGGACTCGCCGACGAGGCGAACCGGGCGGCCGGCATCACCACGCACTCGGTCACCGTGCTCGACGAGCTGCCCGGCCGTGATCTCAGCCCCTACACCGGTCCGATCATGGCGATGGCGGCGATCGACCTGGTGGACCCGCATCTGGTCACCAAAGGGGTTCAGTTCTGCCGGTTGGACCGCATCTTGCGCCAGGCGGGTTACGTCGAGGTGGTGCGGGGAACCTTCGCCGATCTGAGCAATCGGCTCACCGCGCTGCTGGACGACGTGTCCGACGTCCCGCAGCGGGCGGCGGCCGAGGTGGCGGCCCTGGCGACCCCGCGGCGCCTGGAACAGCTCACCCCGGCGCAACGGCGAGGTTTGGTGGCCTACCTGCCCGATCGCGACCTGATGCTGCGCCTGGACGGATCGGACGTGAGCAGTGTCGTGCGGGCACTGCGCACCGAGCCACTACGACCGCACGAGCCGCTGATCGCCCTGGCCGAGGTGCGTCCCCTGCTGGAGGCGTCGCTGCCACCGACCGATCGCAGCCGGCATCCGATCGAACTGCGCACCATCCTGCGACGCTCCACCCTGGACGACGCGCTGGTCGACACCCAACGGGACCTCGCCCAGGCGTTCCATCAGCGTTGGCTCACGCGGCGTCGACCCGCTGACCTGCGATCTGCCTACGCCCTGGCCCTGGAGTCGCACCTGGTGGGTGGCGACGTGGACGATCTCGTCGCCGTCCTGCCCGCCGCGGATTTCCGCGCGTTCTGCCGAACCGGAGCGGGAACGTACCTCTACCGTCGCCCCCTGGGCGGGGGCGATACCCGAGGGGAACGCCCGATCCGCCGAGTGCACCTGGGTCACCCCGAGGCCCTGCCCGGGCCGCTCACCGGCCCGATCGTGTTCTCGCTGCTGCCGTTACGGCGGCACGTCACCGAGACGCTGCCCCACCAGGGCGCTCCGAGGCAGGTCGAGCCACGCCAGTGGGCCGACCTGGGTCCGGTGCTGCGCCTCGCCGGGCGCACCGAGATCCTCGCCCGGAACGCCTGGCTGCTGGTCGAGGACTTCCTCGAGTCCAGCCGGGAACGCCGGACGGCCTTCTCGGTTCAGCACGAGGACCTGCTGACCACGATGGTGCACTGCTGCGAGATCCTCAGCCTGACCGACCCGTGGCGCACCCGGCAGGGCCGTCGCGACGAGTGGCTGCTCGAGGCCTACCAGACCGTCCACCGGGTACTCGCCAGCCTGATCGAACGCAGCGAGGGCACCGCTCGGATCTACTACAGCGCCCTCGATTACTGGTTCGCGTGTTCCCACCAGGGCGAACCCGAGGGCGTGAGGGCGTGCATCGAGTCCATGGTCCGGGTGCTGGAGCGAGGGGCCCCGGTGTCCCCCTACGCTCGACCCGTCACCCCGGAATTGGGTGAGATGCGGCGACTCGGCCGCATCCTGCTGGACATGCTGCACAGCAGCACCAGACCGGTTCCCCCGGAACAGTTCACACCTCAACTCGAGGAGTGCATCCCGCACATGGTGGGCCGGGCAGCCGAGATGTCCCACCCGATCGAGTTGGCCACGGCGACGTTCTGGACGGCGCTGCAGCAGTGCGCCTCGATCACCGAGCAGATCCACCTGATCGAGGCCAGTCAGATCCCTGTGACCGACAAGACCGATCGCCTTCTGGGACAACTGGATCGACTGCGCGACAACCGTCATCTGATCTTCGCCCCCGAGCACCAGGCCCGAGTGCTGGGAGTGGTCTTCGATGCGGCCCTCGACCAGGGCACCCACATGATGCATGCCCTCGAGGCACGCGTGGCGCTCCAGATCGAGTTGCAGACCCGGTCGATCGCCGCCGACACCGAGCACGGCGGGATCGTGATCCAGGTCAGGAACGTCGGCAACGCCCCCGCCCACGATCTCGAGATCGAGCTGTCGGCCTCCGATGCCCTGGTCCTGCGGGAAGGCACGTTCCGCCAGAGCCTGTCGACGTTGGCCGCCGGGGAACGGCGGGCGTTCAGGTTCCGGATCCGCGTGGTGACCGACGACGAGATGCTCACGGTGAGCTGCCGAGTCTCGAATCTCGACGACCACGGCAGCCCTCAGATCTGGAACTCGGAGTTTCCGCTCCGGGTCACCTGGGTCGATCATTCCGCGTTCACCACGAAGCCGAACCCGTACTTCTACGGCCCCAAGGTGCACCAGTACCAACACTTCTTCGGGCGCCGCGAGGAGCTGCAGGAGATCCTCGCCCACCTGGCCGGACGGCGTCCCCAGCACGTTCTGCTGCGCGGCGCCCGGCGCACCGGCAAGAGTTCGCTGCTGAACATGCTGCTCGCGGTGCTGGGCGACACCGCCGAACCTCGGCCGGTGCGTGGCTGGTTCGGCCTGCCGGACACCTGGAACAGCGCACTCGACGTCACCGTGGCGGTCGACTTCGACCTTCAGGGCAGCGAACTCGCCGGGCAGAACCCCACGCCCGCAGGCTTCTACCGCGCCGGGCTGGAGGCGCTCACCGGCGCCGGGCTGACCAGCGAGGTCATCGATCAACTCCGCGAGGAGCCGATGCTGACCGCGGCACAGTTCGTCCGGGGGTTGCGGTCGGTCCTGTCCGATGAGCGACGCCTGGTGGTGCTGGTCGACGAGTTCGACATCCTGGACCGGCTCGAGGACACCTCGTTCTTCTATGGCCCCCTGCGCCACGTCATCTCATCCGTTCAAGGGGTCACCTGGGTGGTGGCCTCCGCGCTCGGCTTGTCGCACCAGGTGCGCGACTACGAGTCTCCGCTGTTCAACATCTTCAAGATCATCGATCTGGGAGCCCTGGGGCCCGAGGCCACGTCACGGCTGATCCTCAGCCCGTGGCAGAACACCGGAGGTACTCACGAGTCCTCGGGTCACGAGCTGCAGTTCGCCGACGACGCCCTGCTGGCCATCGTGCACGAGTCCGGGCAACACCCCTACTTCGTTCAGATGCTCTGCAGCTACATCGTCTACCACGCCAACAGATTCCGGACGAACTTCATCCAGCACCGCACGGTCATGAAGGTCATCGAGGAAATCGTGGTCACCGAGCCCAAGGCCCGCCAGTACCTGAACTACCTGTGGGGGGCGGCCGGCCCCCTGGGCAAGGCCATCCTGCTGGAACTGTTGCGAGACCCGGAGGCCGTGGGCGCCGATGCGCTCCGGCTGGCGGTGAACCGCCGCCTTGCGCGAGATGATCTCCTGGACCTGCCGGTGACCTCCCCCGAGGCCTACGAGGCGAGCCTGCAGCAGCTGATCGACGTCTCGGCAGTACGTGAACTCCCCCACGTCGCCTACCAGTTCGCCGTGCCGCTGCTGCGTCGATTGGTGTTGCGCCGCAGCGAACACGAAGACCTCGACCGGTCGGTCTCGGATGCCCTGCGGCACCTGGCCGCCAGAGCGGGCCATCATGGGTGACGCCGCCCTGCTCACCGCCTTGATCTTCCTGGCAGGGGCGTTCGCCGGGCACGGCGCCGCGGCCACGGGCCGCCTGCTGCGGGTGAGCGCCGATCGTGCGCTGCGCGTCGGCACCGCCCTCTCCCTGGCCATGACCCTGTCCGGCTCGGTGGCGGTCGTCGTCCGCGGGGTGCGCTTTCTCGCCCGGTGTGGCAGTGACGGCACCGGATGCGCTCCACGCCGGCACACGCTCATCACCGTCGCCACCCTGCTGCCACACGGTCCGAGGCTGGACCTCGAGCTGCAGCTCGACGCCCTGGCCGCCGTGTTCCTGGTCATGATCGCCCTGCTCGCGGGGCTGATCGCGGTGTACTCCTGGGGGTGGCTGCGCGCCGATCCCCTGGCCGGCTGGGTGAGCGGCTCGCTCAATCTGTTCGTGCTGGCCATGTTGGCCTCGGTCGCCGTCGGGGTCGGGCTGTGGATGATCATCGCCCTGGAGCTCATGACGGTGTTCTCCGCCGATCTGGTCCGCTACCAGGGGCGGCGGGGCGGCGACATCGCCGAGAGCATCACCGCGGTGCGTACCTACCTGGTGGTCAACCAGCTGGGCCTGCTGTGCCTGCTGCTCGGGCTGCTGCCGGCGCTCGTCACGCCGGGCAACCGGGTGCTCGGTGGCACCGCCCGATCGGCGAGCATCGCCCTGTTACTGATCGGGCTCGGCGCCCGCTGCGGGCTGGCCCCGTTTCACTTCTGGGTGCCCGTTGTTCACCCGCACCTGCCCACGAACACCCATGCCCTGATGTCTGCCGCGATGCTCAAGATCCCGATCTACCTGATGATCCGGATCCTGTTCGGCCAGGTCCTCGGCCCCGTGCCCCGGTGGTGGGGAGCGGTCGTGCTGGTGATCGCCGGAGCGACCGGGTTGATCTGCGTTGCCTATGCCATGGTCAGCCACGACCTCAAGACCGCCCTGGCCTATCACAGCGTCGAGAACGTCGGGATCATCATGATCGGCGTCGGAGCTGCGCTGCTGTTCGGGGGTGCGAGCGAGCCCAGCGGCGTGCACCCACCCGGAGCCGCCGTCCTGGCCCTGGTTGCGGGGCTCTACCACGTGGTCAACCACTCCCTGTTCAAGAGCCTGCTGTTCCTGGGAACCGGGGCGGTCGAGCGTCTCACCGGCACGGTAACCCTGAGTCAGCTCGGAGGCATCCTGCGCTCCGCACCCCGGATCGGGTGGCCGTTCCTCGTCGGCGCCCTGGCCATCAGCGGGCTACCACCCCTGAACGGTTTCGTCAGCGAGTGGCTGACCTTCCAGGCCCTGTTCGGGGGCGCCGCGCTGCACGAGCAGACCGTCTCCGCCCTGCCCGAACTCACCGCGGTGACCGTTGCCGTGACCACCCTGGCGATGACCCTCGCCCCCACCGCCACGGCCTTCTTGAAGATGGCCGGTGATTGCCTGCTGGGACCCACCCGCCGGCCCGGTGACCCGGCGGCCCGAGCGTGGTCGGTCGAGCTCATGCCGTGCCTGCTCGCCCTGGGGTGCATCCTGTTGGGCCTGCAACCCTGGTTGCTGGTGGGGTGGCTGCACGCTGCCGCCGTCGGCGTGGTGTCCGAGCCGGGGACGCGTTCGGTCACCGGCGATCCGGCCTCGTTGCAGGTCGCGGTGGCCGGCTACTCGGCGCACCTGCCGACCCTGCCGCTGCTGATGCTGTGGCTGGTGCCTGCCGGCCTGTGGCTGATCCTCACCCCCACTCGCTGGACTCGCCGTCCGGTGTGGGTGGGCGGCACGGCCTTCGACGGCCGGCGCATGCAGTACACCGGCAGCGCGTTCGCCGCCCAGGTGTGGGACCCGATCGCCGGCGAACCAGGTGCTGCCCGGTCCGGGGTGCTGCCGACAGCCGTCGCCGTGGCCCGGCGTCGGGTGGTCACCGAGCAGGCCAACCGCTTGGTCAACGTGGTGGTGCGCAGCGTCGAACGGGCGAGCGAGTGGTTCGGCGGACGCGCCCAGAGCGGCGACGTGGGCCAGTACCTGCTCTACATCGCCGTGGCGGTGATGGTGGCCCTGGTGACCGCCATCCTGTACCCCACCGGGGGTGTGCCGTGATGCGATCCACCTGGCTTCCCTGGCTCGCCGACGCGGCCCAGTGGGTCACCTTCGTCGTCCTCTCACCACTGGTCCTGGGCTGGTCACGCTGGATCGAGGACCGGATGCAGGGCCGGGCCGGGCCGCGGGTCAGCCAGCCCTATCACGATCTGCGCAAACTCTTCGGCAGCCGGCCCACCCTTCCCGAGCACGTCTCGACCGTCTTCCTGGCGTCCCCGGTCATCGTGTTCACCTGCGCGCTGCTGCTCGGGGCGGCGCTGCCACCACCCCTGGGCCACGACGCCGGCCGGATCGACCTGCTGCTCGCGATCGGGATCACCGGGCTGGCGAAGTTCGCCGTGACGCTGGCCGCGTTCGACTCGGGCTCGCCGATCGCGGTCATGAGCAGCGGACGGCAGTGGTTCCTGCACGTCCTGATGGAACCCACCCTGGTGCTGGCGGTGTATTTCGCGGCGATCGCGGGGGTGGTGGGTGGCGCCGGTGATCGCGCCACGAGCCACACCCCCCTGGACGCCCTGATGGTCGGGGCGGTCGGCGTGGCACTGCTGGCCGAGACCAGTCGCCTGCCGTTCGACCGGCACGGCGGCCACCTCGAGTTGACCATGATCGAGGAGGGTCCCGGGCTCGACCACGGCGGCCCGGCCCTGGGCCTGCTCCGGTGGGCGGAGGCCATGCGTCTGACCTTCGCCCTGGCCCTGCTCGCGCGGCTGATCACCGGTCCCCTCGTGGGGGCCGGGCACCCGCTGTGGTCGCTGGTGGGATTCGTGTCGGCCCTGCCGCCGCTGCTGCTGGGGCTGGCCGTGTGGGAGTCGAGTTGGGCCCGGTTACGCCCCCGGTCGGCGCTCACGCTGTTCGCCGGAACCGCCGGGCTGGTGCTGTTCAGCCTGGTGGCGCTCGCGGTGGCCTCGATCACCCGGACGGGCGCCCCGTGAGCCCCCACCCCGTCGCGGCGACGTCGACGGCCGCGGGCGCCCAGTCGGTGCTGGTGTTGCTGATCTACCTCATCGTCGTTCTGGCACTGGGGATCTCGGCCTCCAGCACCTTGCGCCAGATGGTCTCGCTCTACCGCCTGCAAGCCAGCCTGTTGACCGTCGTCGTGGTGGTGCAAGGGTTGGGTGAGCCGATCCTGCTGGTGTTGGCACCGGTGCCGGCGACGCTCGCGGTGATCGCCCCGCCGTTGCTGGCGCGCGCCTCACTGGCCGCCCCCAGCTCGCGCGACGGTCGATCGTTGCCCGCGCGGCCCATGGCGTTGGTACGGGTGACCCGCGCGAGCCTGAACGCCTCACGCCTCCAGGCCGAGTCGATCTGGTTGCGCCACGGGGCATCTCGGCTGCGCGGAGCGGTGGCTGCCGGGGTCGACGTGGCGATCCTCGCCACCGCCGTCCTGGTCGCCGGACGCTTCCCGACGGCGACCCCGTCCGGCTCGGTGGTGACCGGGCATCAGGCCTATGTCACCGTGGCCCTCGCGCTCGTGGCCCAGGGCCTGTTCACCATGATCAACAAGCGGGACGTCATCGCCCAGATCGTGGGGCTGTTGGTGATCGACCACGGTCTGCTGACGGCGGCCGTCCTGCTCGCCCCGTCGCAACTCGCACCCACCTTCGTCCTGGCGCTGCTGTTCTACGTTTTGGTGACGCTGACCATCTTGGTGTGGATCCTGCCGGCCCTGAACCGCAGCTCGCAGAGCATCGAGGTCGGCGACAACACCCTGTTGCGAGGCTGAGCGATGGTCACCTCGGCCGTGCTCCCGACGCTGCTGACGCCGCTGGCGGCCGCCGTCCTGGTCTGGCTTCCCGGGTGGGCACTGCGCGGAACCCGGAACGCGGGGCAACGTTCCCGTCGCGTCGAACGGGCGCAGACCCTGATCACCCTGACCGCATCGGCGCTCACCCTCGCGGTCAGCGTCCAGCTGGCGGCCGACGTCCACGCCCAGACCGTGACGTCCCACGACGTCCGGGCGGCGATCAGCGGCGGTCTGCTCGGCTTGGACCTGTTCATCGATGCCCTCAGCAGCTACGTGATCCTCTTGGTGAACATCGTGGCCCTCGCCGCCGCCTGGTTCCTCTCACCCTGGTGGTCGACCCATGGACGCCGCGGAACCTCGCGCGACGCGTCGCGGCGGGCGTTGTTCCACTCTCTGTTCCATCTGTTCCACGCCACCATGCTCCTGGTACCGGCGGTGGCCAACCTGGTGGCGTTGTGGATCGGCATCGAACTCACCACGGTCACCTCCACGGCACTCGTGGCCCTCGGTCGCAGCCGAGCCAGCCTCGAAGCCGCCTGGAAGTACATCGTGATCACGTCGACCGGCATCGTGTTCGCGCTGTTGGCCACCGTGTTCCTGGCCGCCTCGCAGAACACGGGTACCCCGACCCTGGACTGGCCGAGCCTGGTCGGGGCCCACGATGCCCGCCGGCTGCTCGTCGTCCTGGCCTTCTTGTTCGCCATGGTCGGGTACGGCACCAAGGCCGGACTGGCGCCGATGCACACCTGGCTGCCCGATGCCCACGGCGAGGCGCCGTACCCGGTCAGCGCGCTGCTGTCGGGGGTGCTGCTGAAGTCCGCGCTGTACGCCATCCTGCGCTTCAAGATGATCACCGATCATGCGCTGCAGGACGGCGGCCGGCTGACCAACCGGATCCTGCTCACGGCCGGCCTGCTCTCGATCGCCTGGGCCGTGCCCTCGATCGTGCGCCGCAATCGGATCAAGCGAGTGCTGGCCTACCACAGCCTGGAGCACATGGGCATCATCACCCTCGGCCTGGGGGTGGGCGGTACGTTCGCCACCTTCGGCGCCCTGTTGCACATGCTCAACCACGGCGTCACCAAGTGCTTGATGTTCCTCGCCTATGGCACGGTGCAGGACCACTACGTCGGCAACGGGAGCGACCCGCCGGCAACGGGCTCCGACCCGCCGCAGGCGGACGCCGGGCGCGCCGAACCGGATCTGGTCGAGATCGCGCCCCGGGGAGTACTGGCGGCACTGCCGTGGACCGGACGAATGCTCGCCCTGGGTGGCCTGGCACTGATCGGCGCCCCGCCGTTCAGCATCTTCCTGAGTGAACTGCTCATCCTGTGGGGGGCCATGGATCACGTACTGAACCGTGCCGGAACGGATCGCGCCGGGTGGATCACGGTGATCGCCGTCCTGGCGTCGTCCATGGTGTTGATCTTCGCTGGGCTGGTCCGCCACCTGGTACCGGTGCTGCTCGGCACCCCACCGGACGACGTCCGGCGGGAGAGAGCCCGGGTGGTGCTGCCCCTCGCGGCACTGCTCGTGCTCGCCCTGGGACTGGGCCTGATCGTGATCGATGCCGACTGGTTGCCACTGCGCTCACTCGTGCTGGACGGCACCCAGGTGATCTGCGGGGGTGCACCATGTCGTTGACCGGGCGCGACCTCGCCTCGACCGCCGCCGGGGCCCACCCCGTCGACCAGGGCACGCTCCCCGAGGGCGATGCGGACTCCCTACGCCGGCAACTGGAATCGGAGTTGCCGGCCTACGGCGAGTGGCTCCACTCCGCGGCCGCCGACGAGTTCCTGGTCCGCGTTCGGCAGGGCCAGCTGACCCGGCTGACGACGTTCCTGGCACGACGGGCCTTTCGCCTGGTCACCGTCGTCGGCAACGACGAACGCGAGCTCGAGGATCGTTGCTTCAAGATCTACTATGTGTTCGACCATCGCCGTTCACCGCTGGTGATCTCGGCCGAGTACTCGTTGGCGCGCAACTCCTCCGACTACACCTCGATCCGTCGCGATCACCCGGCCGCCGAACCCTTCGAACGCGAGCTGTTCGACATGCTCGGCCTGCGGCCACGCGGGCGTCCGGCCTCACCCCGAGGATTGCTGCACGATCGGTACCCCCGGGGGCTCCATCCGCTGCGTCGCGATCCCCTCGGCCCGGATGCCGCGGAGCGGGTGCGGGCACATCTGCAGGCACACGCGGCACCCGAACGTCACCCGATGAGGCAGCCCCGCTCCTCGGGACCGGCCCGGGCGGGTGTCGTGTTGCCGGTCGGCCCGATTCACGCCGGGGTGATCGAACCCGGCTTGTTCCGGTTCCACGTCGACTCCGAGGCGATCGAGGACGTCGACATCGAACTGGGCTTCACTCATCGCGGCATCGAACGGATCTTCCAGACCCACATGCACCTGCTCGACGGCTGGCGTCTGGCCGAGCAGGTCTCGGGCGATTCGTCGGCGGCACACGCGCTCGCGTACTGCCGGGCAGCCGAGGCGCTCACCGAGGGCGACCCACCCGCGGCAGCCGAGTTGGTGCGGGTGGTGCTGCTGGAGTTGGAACGGATCGGCAACCACGTCCTGGACGTCGCGACGCTGGCCCAGGACGTCGCCCTGGAACAACCCGCCGCAGGGATCTTCGTCATCCGCGAGGAGCTACAGCAGTTGCACCGACGGGTCACCGGGCATCGGTTCCTGCGCGGCGCGATCCGCCCTGGCGGGGTTCACCTGCCCAGACCGTTCGACGTGGACGATCTCCGCCGGACGCTCGAAGCGCAGCTGCGCCGGTTCGCCGACTCGGCCCATTCCATCGTCGCCCGTGCCGGGTTTCGCAGCCGGACCATCGGGGTGGGGGTGCTCACGGCCCAGGAAGCCTACGACCTGGGCGCCACCGGGCTGGTCGCGCGCGCCAGCACCCCGCCACCGGAGCAGCGCGAGCCGGACGAGAGCCGGGCCGGCGATGTCTATGCCCGATGCCTCACCCGGATCGCCGAGGTGGCGCAGTCCCACCGCCGGATCGACGCGTTGCTGGACGCCTGGCCGTCGGTGGCCCCGCGCAGCGCCTCCGCACTGCGAACTCGACTGCGGGTCCGGCCCGAGAACAACTACACCTTCGCCCTCGGCCGGGCCGACGGATTCCGGGGGGAGATCGTGTACTGGATCATGCAGGACAAGCTGAACGGCATCTATCGCTGCAAGATCACCGACCCGTCCACGGTCAACTGGCCGGCCCTGCGACGCTGTCTGCTGCCCCGGACCCTGCCTGACGGCCGCATGCTCGAGACGGTGTTGGGCGACTTCCCCTTGGTGAACAAGAGCTTCAACTTGTCCTACTCGGGCAACGACCTGTGACCCCCTCGGCACGACCGGCGCGCACCCGGCTGTGCCCTACCGTCCACCACTGGAGGCGCTGATGAGGCAGTACGGGCAGCTGATCCGCCGGCTGACCGGAGACGGGCTCCACGCCGGACCATCGCGCAGCCGCGTGCGCGGCTCGCTGTTCGTCCGGCACGTGGACGCCGGATCGAGCAATGTCACCGAGCTCGAGCTGATCGCCGTGACGAATCCGGTCCACGACATCGGCCGCTACGGCATCCGGTTCGTGGCGTCCCCTCGGCACGCCGATGCCCTGCTGATCACCGGACCACTGACCCTCAACATGCTCACCCCGCTGCTGTCCGCCTGGGCGGTGATGCCCGATCACCGGGTGATCGTGACCGCCGGTGACCACGCCGACCATGCCGGGCTCGGCCCTCGACCACCCGACCATCAGGCAGCCTTGGTGGCGCTGCTCCGCGAGTCCTACGCGACGGTCGACCTGCCACCGGAGCTGCGGGCGGCCGTCGTCGCCCACGCCGCCGGCGACCCGCCCGAACCTGAAGCGATCATCGACGCGTTGGTGGTGGCGATGCGTCAGGTGCAGGCTCGGGGTGCCACGAGGCGAGGCCGACGGCCGACGGGGTCGGAGGCGTCATCGCCGCCGACCCCGTCGTCCCCCTCCCCTCCGGAGGCTCAGTAGCCCACGCCCACGAGCTTGGCCAGCAGGGCCAGGCCGATCAGCAGCAGGGCGGCCCGGATCACGGGCGGCCCGCCGGGGATCAGGTGCGTGGGGATCGGTGCTCGCGGCTCATGTGGTCGAGGCACCTGGAACACCAGGCGCTGGCTGCGGCGGTACAGGATCTCGCTGGTGGTCCGGAACACCGAGCCCAGCACGAAGAGGCAGAACACCGCGAAGCCGGTCAGGGCGAGCGTGACCAGCACGGCGGGTAGCCCGGTGTCGATGCGGTTCAGGTGCCCTGTCACCAGGCGGCCTGCGAGTTGAGTGACCATCGTGACCCCCCCTCCCGTGACGATGTCGATGGCACTTGCCATCGTTCATCGACGGGAGTCACGGTGCAGTACGCACATCGTTCAGTCGGATGACATCATCCTGACGGTTGTCGTATCGCCAGCCTCCGAAGGAAGCGTCAGGCGGTGCGGCGCATCGATCCCAGCTCGGCGGCCACCGCCTCGACCATCGACTCCGGTGCGTCGTAGCGCGGCGCCCCCGGCACCGGCCAGTGCACCACGACGTCGGTGAAGCCCAGCTCACCCGCCCGGCCCACGACGTCCCGGAACTTCTCGACCGAGACCAGCGCGAAGGTCGGCGCGGCGTCCACCGACAGGTACCGATCGATCGAGGACGGCGCTCGGCCCGAGGCGGCCAGCACCTCCTCGAACCGAGCCGTCAGCTCGGCCACCCCGCGCCACCAGACCTCGTCGTCGGTTTCCCCGCGGGGAACGGACGGCGAGCCGGTGGTCGCCCACCCGGCACCGAACCGGGTGGCCAGCCGCATCAGCCGCGGACCGTTGGCGGCCACCACGAACGGCAGCCGGGGCTGCTGCACGCACTTCAGCGTCGTCTCGGCCTCGACCGCGCGGTAGTAGGTGCCGAGGTGCGAGGTCGACGGCCGGGTCAGGACGGCGTCCAGCACCTCGACGAATTCCTCCAGCCGGGCGGCGCGTTCGGCCGGGTGGGCCAGCGGTTCGCCGAGCACCGAGGCGTCGGCCCCGGTGCCTCCCGCGCCGATGCCCAGCACGGCGCGCCCGCCGCTGATGTCGTCGAGGGCGGCGAACTCGCGGGCGAACGGCACCGGGTGCCGGTAGTTGGGCGAGGCGACCCAGGTTCCCAGCGGGACGCGGGAGGTCACCGTGGCGGCCGCCACCAACGTGGGAATCGTTGCCCCCCAAGGCATTCCAGTATACGGATCCCAGGTGAGGTGGTCATAGGTCCAGGCATGGTCGAAGCCCAGGCGCTCGACCTCGCGCCACAGGTGCTGTTGCTGCGCCCAGCGGCGCATGGGCAGCACGATCATCCCGATCCGCACCGGCACACCGTAGCGGCCGCGCCAGCGCGTAGCGTTGGACGGGTGCCCCCTCGCCGATCCCCCGCTGCCGCCGCGCCGCCGCGCAGCCTGGCCGACGAGTTGCGCCGCCGCGACGACGAGGCACTGGCCGACCTGCTGCACGCCCGCCCCGACCTGGCGATCCCGCTGCCCCACGACCTCGGGGCGCTGGCCCAGCGGGCGGCCATGCGCCCCAGCGTGCAACTCGCCGTGGACGCCCTCGACCTGGCCACCCTGCAGGTCCTCGAGACCGTCGTCGCGCTGACCGGCACCGCCGAGGCGATCACGGCCGCCAGCGTGAGCACCGCCTGGGGCGCGGACGCCGGCCCGGCCCTCGACCGGCTCCGCACGCTGGCCCTGATCTGGGGCCCGGACGACCAGCTCACCCCGGTCCGCGCGGCACACGAGTGCTTCGCCCCCCACCCGGCCGGGCTCGGTCCGGTGACCGGGCTGAGCCTCACCCGGGTGAGCGAGCTGCTCGACCAGGCCCCGGACGGCGCCCGCGCCGTGCTCGACCGGCTCACCTGGGACGGTCCTCGTGGCCAGGTCGCCCACGCCGATCGCCCGGTGGACGAGGACAGCCAGGCCCCGCTGGAGTGGCTGCTCGCGCGCGGCCTGCTGGCCGTCGCCGACAGCGATCACGTGGTGCTGCCGCGCGAGGTCGCCCTACAGCTGCGCGGTGGACGAACCCATCGCGAGCCGGCCGTCACCGCCCCCGAACTGTCGCCCCGCGCGGCTCCCCAGGCCGAGACCCACGCTGCGCAGGCGGCTGCCGAGGCGGTGCGGTTGGTGGCGGCGCTGGCGCAGCTGTGGGGCACGACGCCGCCGCCGGTGCTGCGGGCCGGCGGGTTGGGCGTGCGCGAGCTCAAACGCACCGCGTCGGCGCTCGAGGTGGACGAGACGGACGCCGCGCGCATCGTCGAGATCGCCTACGCCGCAGGGCTGATCGCCGACGACGGCGAGATCGATCCCCATTGGGCGCCTACCCCCGAGGTCGATGTCTGGCTGACTCGCGACGTCCCGCAACGCTGGGTCGAGCTCGCTCGCGCCTACCTGAACACTCCTCGGTGCCCGCACCTGGTGGGCACCCGCGACGAGCGGGACGCCCCGCGCAACGCCCTCGGCCCGGACCTCACCCGGCCGGGTGCCGTCGGCCTGCGGGCGTGGGTGCTGCGCACCCTGGCGAGCCTGCCGTCGCCGCAGGGCACCACGCCGGCCGACCTGATCGAGCGCTACACCTGGACGACGCCGCGCCGCGCCGGTCTGGGGCGCCGGGTCCTGCTGGAAGCCGTTGTCGCCGAAGGGGTGTGGCTCGGCCTGCTGGGACCTGCCGGCACCGACGGGGTCGCCGTCGCCGCCCCGGCCCGGGCGTTGCTGGAGCAGACCGAGGACGGCGACCGGCAGGCCGCCACCCGGCTCGGGGCGGCGCTGCCGGCACCGGTCGACCACATCCTGCTGCAGGCGGACCTGACCGCCATCGCCCCTGGCCCGCTCGACCGGCACGTCGCGCGCGAGCTCGATCTGCTGGCCGATGTCGAGAGCCGCGGCGGCGCCACGGTGCTGCGCTTCACCGCGGCCTCGGTGCGGCGAGCCCTGGACGCCGGCCGCAGCGGCGACGACATCCTGACCTGGCTGCGCGACCACTCCCGCACCCCGGTGCCGCAGCCACTCGAGTACCTGATCGGCGACACCGCCCGGCGTCACGGCCGGCTGCGGGTCAGTACGGCCCGGTCGTTCATCCGCAGCGACGACGAGGCGGCACTGTCCGAACTGGTCTCGGACCGGCGCGCCGACTCGCTCCAGCTGCGGCAGCTGGCCCCCACCGTGCTGGCCGCCCAGGCCGATCCGACCGCGGTGCTCGAGGTGCTGCGCGCCATGGGCCTCGCGCCGGCCGCCGAGGCGGCCGACGGGACGGTCGTGATCGCCCCGCCGCCGATGCACCGCACCGGGGCGCGGCGCCGTCCGGTGCTGGCCCATCAGGCGCCACCGGCACCGAGCCGCGCCTCGCTGCTGTCGGCGGCCACCGCGCTGCGGCTGACCGAGTTGGCCGCCCACGACACCACGATGCGTCGCCTCGACGGGACGCCGGAACCCCCGCCGGGGTTGCCACCCACCCCGGCGGACGTGGCCACGGTCCTGATCCAGTTGAGCCAGGCCATGGCCCGCCGCAGCCCGGTGTGGGTGGCCTATGTCGACGGGGACGGCCGGGTCGGCCAGCGGCTGGTCGAGCCGATCGAGGTGGCCGCCGGCCGGTTGCAGGCCTTCGACCGCTCGACGGCGCGCATCCTCACGGTGCCGATCGCGCGCGTCACGCGGGTCACCCCGCTCACCGACCACCCGCGCTGAGGATCACTCGGGGGTGTCGCCGCCCGAGCCCTCGTCGCCGGCCAGCACGCGGTACATCCGCTTGCGGGCGTCGTCCAGGACGGCGGCCGCCGCGGTGGCCTGGGCGTCGTCGCCGTGCCGGGCGACCTGTTCGACGGCAGCCGCGAGCGCTGCCAGGCCGGCCATCAACGACTTGACCCGCTCGGCGGGCCGGGCGTCGGTGGCCTTCCAGGGCTCGGACATCTCCTCTGGGTGCTCGGCCACGTACGCGCGGCCGGCCTCGGTGAGGGAGAAGTTGCGCCGACCCTCGGACTCCTCGACCACGACCAAGCCCTCGTCCTGCAGTTGGGCGAGCACCGGGTAGACCGAGCCGGGGCTCGGACGCCACAGGCCGCCGCTGCGCTCGGCGAGCTCGTTCATGATCGCGTAGCCGTGACGCGCGCCCTCGGCCAGCAGGGCCAGGACGGCGGCACGCACGTTGCCGCGGCGTCCGCGCCGGCCACCGGGGCCGCGGCGTCCGCCACCCCAGGGACCGTGCCCGTGACCGCGGGCGAACGGCGGCACGAAGGGCGGGCCGAACCCGCCGGGGCCGAACCCTGCCGGGCCGCGACCGAAGCCGGGCTCGAACCCCTCTGCCGGGCCGGACTCCTCGTGGCTCATGGACATGTGCATATCAGGCCCCGGATGACCAGGGCCGCCGAAGCGTCGCCATGGGGGCGACTTCGGGTGTCTCTTCACGACAGTCTCCTTTCAACGATGTTCTGTCGATGGCTTGACGATATATCGCTAATGCATCGCCTGCAACCGCTGGACTCAGCCCCCTTGTGTGACCTGGATCACAGGCTTGCCCGGTCACACTCGACCGACCCGGACGCGACATCGCGGCATGACGCAGAACCTCACCTCAGCTGCCCCGACAGCCGGCCGGGCAATCCCTGCCACGCCCGGTCCCGTTCCCCGGCACCACCCCGGCCCCCGGCACGGCACCGATCACCCGATCGTGGTGATCGGTGCCGGCTACGCCGGCGTCATGGTCGCCAACCGATTGGCCTCCCACGGCGCCGCGGTGAGCCTGATCAGCGAGCAGCCCGAGTTCATCGAGCGCATCCGGCTGCACCAGCTGATCGCCGGCACCCACCCCGCCCGGCGCCCGCTGGCCGAGCTGCTGCACCCGGGCGTCGACCTCGTCCTCGCCCGCGCGCAACGGATCCACCCCGAGCGCGACCTGGTCGACCTCGAGGCGGCGCCACCGGTGCCGTACCACCGCCTGGTGCTCGCCACCGGCAGCGTGCCCACCGCACCGCCGCACTGTCCGGACGTCGCGACCCTGACCGGCGCCCTGCGCGCGCGGGACCAGCTGGCCGGCCTGACGTCCGGTGCCCGGGTGCTGGTCGTCGGCGGCGGCCTGACCGGGGTCGAGACGGCGAGCGAGATCGCCTGCGCCCGAACGGATCTGCGCGTCGTCCTGCTGTCCCCCAGGCTGCTACCAGACCTCACGCCGGCGGCCCGCCGGCGCGCCGAGGCCGTGCTGCGACGGCAGGGTGTCGAGCTGGTAACCGGACGCTACCCCGAGGCGCCGCCGGCCGAGCTCACGCTGTGGTGTGGCCCGCTGCACGCCACGCCGCTGGCCGCCGGCAGCGGCCTGCCGGTGGACGACGCCGGCCGGGTGCGCGTCGAGGCCGACCAGCGCGTGATCGGTCACCCTCGGATCCTGGCGGTCGGGGACGCCGCCCGGCACCCGGCGAACCGCCGCGCCTCCTGCCAGTCGGCGCTGCCGTCGGGGGCCGCCGCCGCGGACGCCGTGCTGGCCGACCTGCGGGGTGAACCGGCGGCGGCGTTCCGGCTGCAGTACACGCTGCGCTGCATCAGCCTGGGTCGTGACCGCGCGCTGGTGCAGACCAGTCGCGGCGACGACACCGCGCGCGGGCCGGCCCTCGGCGGTCGACCGGCGGCGCTGGTCAAGGAGAAGGTGTCGAGCATGACCATTCGATGGCTGCACGCCCAGGCCGCCGGACGCGACCTGCGGTGGCGTCAGTGAGCCAGGCAGACCGTGTGGACGACGCGCAGCGCTTCGACGACCAGCGCCCGCGACTGTTCGCCATCGCCTATCAGCTGACCGGATCGGTCGCCGACGCCGAGGACGCGGTGCAGGAGGCCTGGGCGGCCTGGGTCGGTGCCGACCGCACCGGCGTGTACAACCCTGCCGGCTACCTCACCCGCCTGGTCACCCACAAGGCCGTCGACGCGCTGCGCGCCCGGCAGCGCCGGCGGGAGAGCTACCCCGGGTCGTGGCTGCCCGAACCGCTGCCCACCGCCGTCGCGACCCCGTCGGCCCACCCCGACCCGCAGGACGCCGCCGAGCTGGCCGACGAGGTGACCACCGGCCTGCTGGTGCTGCTCGAGACGCTCACCCCGGAGCAGCGGGCCGCGTTCGTGCTGCACGAGGCGTTCGGGCTGCCGCACGACGAGATCGCCGGCCTGCTCGATCGCACCCCGGCCGCGGTACGCAAGGGCCACAGCCGCGCCCGCGCCCAGGTGCGCGGGGGACGAACCCGGTTCCGGACCGACCGCCGGCGCGCCGAACAGGTGGCACAGCAGTTCCTCGGCGCCGCTGCCGGCGGCGACCTGCAGACCCTGGTGACCCTGTTGGAGGACGGCGCCGTGGTGATCAGCGATGGTGGCGGCAAGGTCAGTGCGGCGCGGCGCGTCGTCCAGGGTGCCGAGCAGGTTGCCCGGTTCATGATCGGGATTGCCGCGCGGGTGGGTACCGACCTCACCCACGTGCCGACCGAACTGGGCGGGCTCCCCGCCCTGGCCAGCTGGGACCTCACCGGCGCGCGGCCCCGGCTGGACACCGTGACCATGATCGAGACCGAGGGCGACCGGGTGAGCGCGGTCTATGTCCAGCGCAACCCCGACAAGCTGCGCCACCTAGAGTGGGGCGGGTGAGCGAGGGACCCCTGATCGTGCAGAGCGACAAGACGCTGCTGCTCGAGGTCGACCACCCCGACGCCGCGCCCTGCCGTCAGGCCATCGCGCCGTTCGCCGAACTCGAGCGGGCGCCCGAGCACGTGCACACCTACCGGCTCACCCCGCTCGGACTGTGGAACGCTCGCGCCGCCGGCCACGACGCCGAGCAGGTGGTCGACGTCCTGCTGCGCTACTCGCGCTACCCGGTGCCGCACGCGCTGCTGGTCGACGTGGCCGACACCATGTCGCGCTTCGGCCGGCTGCAGCTGATGGCCCACCCCACCCACGGGCTGGTGCTGCACGCCCTCGACGTCCCGGTGCTCGAGGAGGTGCTGCGCAGCACCAAGGTGACGCCGCTGGTCGGGCAGCGGATCGACGCCGAGACGGTGCTGGTGCACCCGAGCGAGCGCGGGCACCTCAAGCAGGTGCTGCTCAAGCTGGGCTGGCCGGCCGAGGATTTCGCCGGCTACGTGGACGGCGAGGCGCACCCGATCGCGCTCGCCGAGAACGGCTGGTCGTTGCGGCCCTATCAGCAGCAAGCGGCCGACGGTTTCTGGCACGGTGGCTCGGGGGTCGTCGTCCTGCCCTGTGGCGCCGGCAAGACCATCGTCGGTGCCGCCGCGATGGCCCGCGCGAGTGCCACCACGCTGATCCTGGTGACCAACACCGTGGCCGCGCGGCAATGGCGCGACGAGCTGTTGCGCCGCACCTCGTTGACCGAGAGCGAGATCGGTGAGTACTCGGGCGCCCGCAAGGAGATCCGCCCGGTCACCATCGCCACCTACCAGGTGGTCACCACCCGGCGTAAGGGCATCTACCCCCACCTGGAACTGTTCGACGCCCGCGACTGGGGACTGATCGTCTACGACGAGGTGCACCTGCTGCCGGCGCCGATCTTCCGGATGACCGCCGACCTGCAGGCGCGCCGGCGCCTCGGATTGACCGCCACGCTGGTGCGCGAGGACGGCCGTGAGGGGGACGTGTTCTCACTCATCGGCCCCAAGCGGTACGACGCACCGTGGAAGGACATCGAGACCCAGGGCTACATCGCGCCCGCCGACTGCGTCGAGGTGCGGGTCACCCTGCCCGAGCGCGACCGGCTGGTGTACGCCACCGCCGAACCCGAGGACCGTTACCGGCTGTGCGCCAGCGCCCCCGAGAAGGGCCGCGTCGTCGAGGCCCTGGTGGCCGCCCACCGCCGCGATCAGGTGCTGATCATCGGGCAGTACCTCGACCAGCTCGACGAGCTCGCGGCCCGGCTCGACGCGCCGCTGATCACCGGCGCGACCACCGTCAAGGAGCGGCAGCGGCTGTTCGCGGCCTTCCGCGACGGCCAGATGCAGACCCTGGTGGTGAGCAAGGTGGCGAACTTCTCCGTCGACCTGCCCGAGGCCAGCGTCGCGATCCAGGTCTCCGGCGCGTTCGGTTCGCGGCAGGAGGAGGCGCAGCGGCTCGGGCGGATCCTTCGACCCAAGGCCGACGGGCGCACCGCCCGGTTCTACGCCCTGGTGGCCCGCGACACCCTCGACCAGGAGTACGCCGCCCACCGGCAGCGGTTCCTGGCCGAACAGGGCTACGCCTACCGCATCGTGGACGCCGACGAGGTGCTGAACGGCTCGTCGTCCGCCTGATCCGGATCCGATCGAACAGGTCCCAGTCAGGCAAATCGGACGTCGCCTGGCCGTTGACCCGACGTTGACGTTGCGCCGAATCACATCGACGACGCATGGGCTACGTCCAGACTCTTCACAGGAACGTCGCCGACTGTTGATCAGAGACGTTACCGAGGCGTCGGTCGGCTACCCCGAACCGGACGCCATGCCCGGAGGATGCATTGACCGCGGTACTCGACCCAGACGGCCTGACCCGACCCGGGGGTTGGGCGTCCCCGCCCTCGCGTCCGCGGCCGTTGCGTCCCCATCGGCTGATCGTCCCCAGCTGGTGGCGGGACGCCGTGGGCTCACTGACCTGGGCCAGCATGCTCATCGTCGTGGCCCTGTGGGTGAGCAAGGGCGGCGTCCAGGAGCTGGGCACCGTCGGTGAAGGCCTGACCAGCCTGGGCCGGCTGCTCGGCCTGATCTCGGCCGACCTGCTGCTGATCCAGGTCTTGCTGATGGCCCGGATCCCCGTGGTCGAACGCGCCTACGGCCAGGACGAACTGGCACTGCGGCACCGCTGGGTCGGGTTCGCCTCGGTCACCACGATGCTGATCCACATCACCCTGCTCGTCCTCGGCTACTCGATCACCGACCACGTCAACCTCGTGCGCCAGACCTGGCAGTTCGTGGTCGACTACCCCGGCATGTTGCTGGCGACGGCGGCGACGCTGTTGTTGCTGCTGGTCGCCGGGACGTCGATCAAGCGGGCGCGCGCCAAGCTGCGCTACGAGTCCTGGCACCTGCTGCACCTATACGCCTACCTGGGGGTCGGCCTGTCGATCCCACACGAGTTGTGGACCGGCGCCGACTTCACCCACTCCACGATCGCCCGCATCTACTGGTGGTCGCTCTACCTCGCCGCCCTGGGCGCGATCCTGATCTGGCGGGTCGGCGTCCCGCTGTGGCGCACCTACACCCACCGGATGCGCGTCGAGCGCGTCGTCCCCGAGGGTCCCGGGGTGGTGTCGGTCGTGATCCGCGGCCACCGGCTGGACCGGCTCGCCGGGGCGGGTCAGTTCCTGACCTGGCGGTTCCGCGACCGCGACGGCTGGACCCGCGGCAACCCGTACTCGCTGTCGGCGGTACCCACCCGCGACCGGGCCCGGATCACGGTCAAGGCGCTCGGCGACAACAGCGCCGCGCTGGCCCGCCTGCGACCGGGCAGCCGGGTGATGGTGGAGGGTCCCTTCGGCCGGCTGCACGGCGGCGTCCGGACCCAGCGCAAGGTGACCCTGATGGGCTCCGGTATCGGCATCACCCCGTTGCGGGCGCTGCTGGAGGAGTTCGAGCAGCAGCCGGGCGAGATCACGCTGATCTACCGTGCCTCGTCCGAGGCCGACCTGGTGCTGCGTACCGAACTCGACGCCCTGGCGGCCCACAGCGGTGCCCGGGTGTACTACGTCGTCGGCCCGCGGATCCGTGGCCGCTCGAGCTGGCTGCCCCAATCCGCTGCCCATCTCGGCGACGCCGAGGCCCTGACCCAGCTGGTGCCGGACATCGCGCTCCACGACGTGTACCTGTGCGGCGCCCAGGAGTGGATGGACGCCGCCGCCGCGGCCGCCCGCACCTGTGGGGTGCCGGCCGAACGAATCCACAGCGAACGGTTCTCGTGGTGATCCGGTAGCGACGCCACCACGAACCAGCCCTCGGACGATGGGAGAAGCATGCGCCGCATCGCGATAGCGGTGATGAGCACGATCAGTGGACTGGTGCTGTTGTTCAGCTACCACACCAGTCGCAACGAGAGTTCGACGGCGATCGACCCCTCGGCCGCGGCCTCGCTGGACGGGCTCAACGGGGTCAACGGGGCCAACGCCGCCGACGGCGGCTCGACGCCGGATGCTTCACCCACGCCGGACGACGCCCCGGCGGAGCAGCCGTCACCGACCCCGGTCGCGTCGTCCGAGCCGCCCGCCCCCAGCCCGACACCGAAGGCCAATTCGGCGAGCAAGACCTACCTGGGCGACGCCGTGGACACCGAATACGGCCCGGTCCAGGTGAAGATCACCGTCGCCTCCGGAAAGATCACCAAGGTCGCGGTCACCCAGGTGCCGATGAGCAGCGGGCACGACCAGCGGATCAACAGCTACGCCGTGCCGTTGCTGAACGCCGCTGCGCAGAAATGGCAGACCTCCGACCTGCAGAGCGTGTCCGGCGCCACCATCACCAGTGAGGCGTACAAGCGGTCGCTGCAGTCGGCGATCGACAAGGCGCACCTCTGACCGCGATGGGCGAGCCCGCGACGTCCGCCGGCAGCGCGCCGTCCGAGCCACCCGGTGACCGGCGGGCCTGGGTCGAGCAGATCATGGGCATGCCGATCAGCATCCATCTGCGGGGCGCCGGTCTGACCGGGAGCCAACGCCCGGACGGCGCGCCGTCCAGCACGATCGAGGGCGCCGTCCACGCCGCGTTCGACGCCCTGCGCGAGGTCGATGCCACCTTCAGCACGTACCGGGCCGACAGCGAGATCAGCCGCCTGGCGCGCGGCGAGCTGCGGCTGCGCGACGCGACGGCGCCGGTGCGCGAGGTGGCTCGGCTGTGCCGGGAGGCCCGCGAGATCACGCAGGGCTGGTTCGATGCCGACCGCCCGGACGGCGCCGGCGGGCGCACCTTCGACCCCACCGGCCTGGTCAAGGGCTGGGCGGTGCAACGGGCCTGCACCCAGCTGGCCACCGGGCTGCCCGAGCACGACGTCCTGGTGAACGCCGGCGGCGACATCGCGGTCTGGTGCGCCCGCGAGGACGGCGAGGCGTGGCGGCTGGGCATCGAGAACCCGCTCGACCGGACGGCGCTGCTCGCCACCCTCGAGCTGCGCACCGGCGGCCTGGCCACCTCGGGTACCGCCGCCCGGGGCCATCACATCTATTCTCCGGCAACGGGTTCGGCGGCCACCGAGCTGGCGTCGGTGAGCGTCATCGGCCCGTCGCTGATGTGGGCCGACGTCTACGCCACCGCCGCGTTCGCCCGCGGCACCGGCGCCGTCGACTGGCTGCGCACGCTGAGCGACCACACCTGGCTCGTCGTCGACTGCCACGGAACCGTCACCACCCCCTGACGTGCAGCGTGCAGGTGCGCCAACTGCTCGGTGAGCATGAACCCGGGCACGCCGTCAGACATCCCAGCGGGGTCGCCCGAAACGGGCACCCGGGTCGGCACCTGAGCCACCTGGCGGCCACTGATGCGGCGGAAAGCCACTGTTGCCCCGATACACCAGGGCAACAGTGACTCCATCCGAGCACAGTGATCATGCCGACCGGACTGTGATCACGTCCGCCCGCCGATCCAGGCCGGGGCGGCGCCCACCCCCACAAACCTGCTCATGCTCCGCAGGTGACGCCTCGGCGATCGTAATTCGGCCTGAAAACGCTCCCCTGCGGAGCATGAGCAGTCACCTGCGGAGCATGAGCGGGTTTTGGGGGTGGACGTGAGGGGGACGGAGTGGACGGGGAGGGGACGGGGAGGGACGCACAGGGGATGTTCAGGTAGTTCCCAGGGTGAGTGGGCAGACTGGGGGCGTGACCACCAGTGCGCCCGAGGCGCGGCTGCTCGTCGTGGACGACGAGCCGAGTATCCGTGAACTGCTCACCGCCAGCCTGCGTTTCGCCGGCTTCGAGGTGTTCAGCGCGGCCGACGGCGCGCAGGCGCTCGACCTGGCCGACAAGCACCGTCCCGATCTCGTGGTGCTCGACGTGATGCTGCCCGACCTCGACGGGTTCGCGGTGACCCGCAAACTGCGCGAGCGGGGGCGCGACATCCCGGTGCTGTTCCTGACCGCACGGGACGAGACGGCCGACAAGGTGCAGGGCCTGACCGTCGGCGGCGACGACTACGTCACCAAACCGTTCAGCCTCGAGGAGGTCGTGGCCCGCATCCGCGCCGTGCTGCGCCGCACCGGGGCCGGCAGCGACCCGGACACCGGACGGCTGATCTTCCACGACCTCGAACTCGACGAGGACTCCCACGAGGTGCGGCGCGGTGGTCGCCTGATCGAGTTGTCCCCCACCGAGTTCAAGCTGTTGCGCTACCTGATGCTCAACCCCAACCGGGTGCTGTCGAAGGTACAGATCCTCGACCACGTCTGGGCCTACGACTTCAACGGCGAGGCCGGCATCGTCGAGTCCTACATCTCCTATCTGCGCCGCAAGGTGGACGTCGAGGAGCCGGCGCTGATCCACACCAAGCGGGGTGTCGGCTACGTGCTGCGGCTGCCGCCGACCGGGTGAGCCCATGAGTTCCGAGACGACCACCGACCCCGATCGGACGACGCGTGCCCGCCGCTGGCGGGCGGCCGCCGCCGCCCGCTGGGAAGCCACCTCGCTGCGCGCCCGACTGGTCGGGCTGCTGGTGGTGCTGCTGCTGGGTGCCCTGACCGCGACCGGGTACGGCGTCCAGCGGGTGCTGAGCGGCTACCTGGTACGCCAGATCGACTCCGACCTGATCTCGACGGCCGACAAGGCCCGGGGGGACGACCGGTTCCTGCGCGGCCTGCTGTCGACCGACGGGCGACGCTTCCCGTCGGCCTTCGTGGTCCAGCTGAGCATCGACGGCCAACAGCCGCTGCCGCCCGCCTCGGGGTTCGACCAGGGCCCGGGCACCACCCTGCCCACCTTCCCCGAGATCACCGGTCAACGCGCCGAGCAGTTGGCGGGCACGACGTACACGGTCCGCGCCTCCGACGGGAGTCGTTGGCGCGCAACGACCTTCCCCGTCACCGTGACCGATCTCGCGGCACCGGGCGCGGTGACCATTCTCGAGAGCCTGCACCCGGTCGACAAGGCGGTCGCCCTGTTGCGCCTGCTCACCATCGGAATCGGCGCCGCGGTGCTGTCCGCGTGCGGGCTGATCGGCTGGTTCGCGATCCGCCGAGCGTTCGAGCCGCTGCGCGAGGTCGAGGTGACGGCGGCCGCCATCGCCGAGGGCGACCTGTCCCGACGGATCCCCGAGCGCCCGGCGACCACGGAGGTCGGCCGGCTCACGTCGTCCCTGAACGGCATGCTCGCCCAGATCGAGGGTGCCTTCCGTGCCCGCGAGGCCTCCGAGGCCCGCACCCGCCGGTTCGCCGCCGACGCCTCCCACGAGCTGCGCACGCCGCTGGCCTCGGTGCGGGGCTACGCCGAACTCTTCCGCCAGGGAGCCGTTCCGCCCGACGAGGTGTCTCGCACCATGCGCCGGATCGAGGACGAGGCCACCCGCATGGGCCGCCTGGTCGAAGACCTGCTGCTGCTGGCCCGCCTCGACGAGCAACGGCCCGGGCGCAGCGCGCCGGTCGACCTCGCCGTCCTGGCCGGGGACGCCGTGCACGACGTTCGCGCACTGGACGCCGAGCGCCGGGTCCGCCTGATCGGCCTGGCCGGAACCGGTAGCTCCGGAACCGATGGCGGGCCACAGCCGGCGCCGGTGACCGGCGACGAGGATCGGCTGCGCCAGGTGGTCGCCAACCTGCTGGCCAACGCGGTGCGGCACACCCCACCCGGCTCACCCATCGAGGTGGCCGTGGGCACGATCGGGTCCGACGCCGGCGCCCAGGCGGTGCTCGAGGTGCGCGATCACGGCGCGGGCCTGACACCCGAACAGGCCGAGCGGGTGTTCGAGCGGTTCTACCGCGCCGATCCCTCCCGCCAACGCTCTGCGGCGGCCGGCGCACCCGGCGGCTCCGGGCTCGGACTGTCGATCGTGGACGCCGTGGTCGGCGCCCACGGCGGGGCGGTCACCGTCCGGGACACCCCGGGCGGCGGGGCAACCTTCAGCGTCAGCCTGCCGGCCGCGAACCTGCCCGACTGATCGCCCAGCTGCTCCCGACTGATCGCGCGTTCACCCATCCGAGTGACCCGCTGCAACGCCGCACCGGGCCACGGCGTCCTGAGGGCAGTGGTGGTGCCGACGAGCATCGGCTCCAACGGCCCCACCCCACAACGGATCTCGGGGATGGAGCGCAGTGGCCATGAGGGCTTGGGGCAGCCGATCACGCAGGATCCAGCGCCGGCCGTCGGCTCGCCTGGCGCTCACGGTGCTGGCCACGCTCGTCGTGGGGGCACTGGCCGCCGGTACCGTCGGCCAGGCCGGGGCCGCCGCGGAGCCACGGCCGGGCGCTGCCACCCCCGGGGCAGCGGCGCCGGCCCTCCCCCGGGCCGGAACCGCCCGCCCCGCAACGGCTCCGGTCACCTCGACGGCCACCTCGACCGGCATCTCGACGGCCATCCCGACGACCACCCGATGCCCGGCGCCGGCCCGGCGAGCGCTGTCGCAGGCGCCGCGAGCGGCCGGGGCTTCGCGTTCGACGCGCACCGTGGCCCTGACCTTCGACGACGGCCCCGGCCCGGTCACCGAGGACGTGCTGGCCATCCTGCGTGCCGAACACGTTCGTGCCACGTTCTTCCTGATCGGCAGCGCCGTGGACGCGCACCCGCAGCTGGCCCGCCGGATCGTGGCCGAGGGACACCTGGTGGGCGACCACTCGTACACCCACGCCTCGTTCGCCCGGCTCTCACCCGGCGGGCAACGGGCCGAGCTGCGGCGCGCCGACCGCGCGATCGCGGCGGCCACCGGGGTGCGGCCGTGCTGGTTCCGCCCGCCCTACGGCGCGCTGGGCGCGAGCACCGTGACGCTGGCGCGGGCGCGGGGCGAGAGCACCGTGATCTGGACCGTCGACACCCTCGACTGGACGGCGTCCACCCGGCTGCGGGCCGCCGACCAGCGGGCGATCGCCGCCCGCGCCCGAGCCGGCACTGCGCTGACCCATCCGGTGGTGCTGATGCACGACGGTGGCCCGGCCCGGCCCAACATGCTGCACGAGCTGCCCGGGATCATCGCCTGGTACCGCGCCCACGGCTACACCTTCGTCGGTCTGGACGGGCGCCCCGCGGCCTGATCGCCCGGCGGCGCGATCGGTCCCGGACCGAGGCCCCCGGTGATTTCGATCACGTCGGCACCCGACGGGTCGTCCTCCCGACGACAAGGATGTCATGGGATGACAGGATGGATTCTGTATCCCGGCAACCCCATACCTCGGTCCCACCTGGAGCCGTCACCATGCCCGCCCCGGCCTCGCCCCGCATCCGCCACCACGAACAACGCCGGCGGTGGAGCGCCTTCCTCGACAGCCTGATGCCGCAGTCCGACCCGAATCACCTGGTCGCCGTCGCCGAGGTTCCCGAGGGCGCGGTCGAGACCACGCGCGACTGCCTGCAGGACGCCGACCTGCCGGCCGCCTTCCGCGAGCTCACCAGCCGCTGGGGTGCCGAACCGCGCTTCCAGGTGCTGGTCCCCGCCGACCGGGCCGCGCGAGCCGCCGCCGTCGTCCACGGGCGCTGAGGCTCGACCGCCCCGAGACAGCCGAACCAGCCGAGTCGGTGAGCCGAGGCGCCCGCCTGGCTCACGATGGGCACCGCGCAGGCCGAGAATCTCCTGGACGCCCGATTCATCGGATTGCCGCTCCATAAACTTGGAGTGACATCGTCCTCGTGACGTCGGGTGACGACGCCTGCCCGGAGGGCCCGCATGGGAGAAATGCCGCTCTACCTGAAGTTCGTGTTGATCCTCGTCTTCATCGCGGGCAACGCGTTCTTCGTCGGCTCCGAGATCGCCATCTCCTCCGCCCGGCGCAGCCGGATCCGGCAACTGGCCGAGGAGGGCGACAAGCGCGCCGCCCGGGTCGAGATGCTGCACAACGAACCGGAACGGTTCTACTCGGTCACCCAGGTCGGCATCACGCTCGTCTCGCTCGGCCTGGGCGCCGTCGGCATGGAGACCATCGCCGAGCTGATCGCCCCCAAGGTGGTCGACCTGGTCGCCCAGTTCGGTGAGCACCCGGCCCTGACCAACGCGGCCCACACGGTGGCCTACGTCGTGGCCTTCGTGACCGTGTCGTTCGTCCACGTGGTGGCCGGCGAACTCGCCCCGAAGGTGCTGGCCTTCCACAAGGCCGAGCAGCTGAGCATGGCCGTCGGCCGCGTGATCAACCTGATGTACCTGGTACTGCGGCCCCTGATCTACGTCATGAAGCTGGCCTCCGACGCCCTGCTGCGCCTGTCCGGTCAACGCAATCTGGAAGGGCACGGCGAGAGCCAGTTCACCATGTCGGTCGAGGAGATCCGCATGATCCTCTCGGCCAGCGAGAAGGACGGCATGCTGGCGCCGGAAGAGACCGAGATGATCCGCGGTGTCTTCGAACTCGACGAGCACACGGTGCGCGAGGCCATGATCCCCCGCACCCAGATCCGCGCCCTGGCCAAGGACGACACCGTCGGCGACGCACTGCAGTTCTTCCGGGACATCCCGCACGCCCGGTTCCCGGTCTACGAGGGCAACCTCGACCGCATCGTGGGCATCGTCTCGATCAAGGAATTGCTCACGGCCATGGCCGAGACCAGCGGAGACGACCTGCGCCGGGTGTCCCGCCGCCGGGTGAGCGAGTTCGCCCGGGCGCCGTTCCTGGTGCCCAACAGCCGGTTGCAGTCCGACCTGCTCAAGGACTTCAAGCGCACCCGGCAGCAGATGGCCATCGTGATCGACGAGTACGGCGGCACCGAGGGCATCATCACCCTCGAGGACATCCTCGAGGAGATCGTCGGCGACTACGAGGACGAGTGGACCCACCGCCAGGCCAAGCGGGTGCGCAAACTCGTGGGCAGCCAGTACGAGGTCGACGCCTCGATGCGCGTCAGCGACCTGCAGGAGCTGCTGGGCTTCCCGTTCCCCGAGGACGACGACTACACCACCCTCGCCGGCCTGTGTTACAAGATCCACGGCAGCGTGCCGGTGGTCGGCGACACGGTGCAGCTCGAGGGCGCCCGGCTCACCGTGCTCGAGATGGACAACCACCGGATCACGCTGGTCCGGTTCGAGGACACGGCCGTCGGCAAGGACGGCGTGACCCGGCTGGCCGAGGACAAGTCACCGGCCGAGGGGCATCCGTCGGGCGATGCCAAGCCCGCGCCCTCCGCCGCCACGACCACCTCCGCCGCCACGACCGCGTCCGCCCCGACGACCACCTCCGTCGCCACGTCCTCCGTCGCCACCCGGGCGACACCACTCACCAGGACGACGCCCGAGCCGGTCGTGTCGGAGGCCGCCAAGGCGGCGCAGCTGGCGTTGGCGCAGGAGGTGCCGGTGGCCCTGACCCGCGAACAGATGGTGCGCCTGCCCGCGCTGGCCGAGAACGGCAAGAACCACCGAGCCGATTCGGCCAAGCGCAACGGCAAGCGCGGTAAACGCAAGTCCTGATCGGCTCACAGCAGGTTCCCAGCCGGGCTCGAGGAGCACTCCAGCGGCCGGGGTTCTCCTGGAGTCATGACGTCCACGCTGATTCCACCTACGTATCAGACGCAGCCACTGCCCACCCCCACCCCGCCGGGACGCCGTCGTCCGGGTTGGGGCGGCGTCATCGCCGTGGGGGTCGGCGCGGCCATGGTCTCGAGCCTGCTGACGGCCGGGGTCGTGACCGCCCTCGAACCGAACACCGCGGTGGCCACCCCGACGGCCACCGCTTCCGCCGGCACCGGCGCCGCAACCAGCCCCGGCGTGAGGACCAGCGGCACCACCCCCGACTGGGTCGCGGTCGCCGCAGCGGTCGAACCGAGCGTGGTCTCGGTGCGGGTGGCCGGACGCAGCGGCAGCGGTGAGGGCTCCGGCGTCCTGCTCGACACCAAGGGCCACGTGCTGACCAACCACCACGTCATCGCCGAGGCGGCCGGCGGTGGCGAGATCTCGATCGTGCTGTCGGACGGGCGCACCTTCGCCGCCACCGTCGTCGGCAGCGACCCCGCCACCGACCTGGCCGTGCTGACCATCACCTCCCCGCCGGCGGGCCTGACCGCGGCCAGTTTCGGTGACTCCGCGGCCGCCGAGGTCGGTGAGCCGGTGATGGCCCTGGGCAACCCGCTGGGCCTGTCCGACACGGTGACCACGGGCATCATCAGCGCCGTCAACCGGCCGGTGACGACCAGCGCCTCGCAGGAACAGAACCCGTTCGGCGGCGCCTCGGGCGAGAGCGTGGTCACCAACGCCATCCAGACCGACGCGGCGATCAACCCCGGCAACAGCGGCGGCGCGCTGGTCAACGCCCGCGGCCAGGTCATCGGCATCACCTCCTCGATCGCCTCGCTCGGCAGCGCCGGCACCGGCGGCCAGTCCGGCAGCATCGGCCTCGGCTTCGCGATCCCGGCGAACACGGCCAAGGACATCGCCGCGCAACTGCTCGCCAGCGGTTCGGTGCAACACGCCTACCTCGGGGTGACCCTCTCGGAGGGCACCGTCACCGTGGCCGGCGCTCAGCGCCAGGCCGCCATCATCGAGTCGGTCGCCGGCGGCACCCCGGCCGCCGCGGCGGGGCTGCAGGCCAAGGACGCCGTGATCGCCCTCGGCGGGCAGAGCCTGGACGGCCCCGACTCGCTGGTGGCGCGAATCCGTGAGCTGCGCCCCTCCTCGACGGTCACCCTCACCGTGGTGCGCTCCGGCCAGACCCGGCAGGTGCCGGTGACCCTGGCACCGCGCCCGCAGGGCTGAGCCCGACCCGGTGGAGGGTCGCCACCGGCGTGGGGCGGCCCTCCACCGACATGTTCGTCCTGCGTGTCTGCCGACCGGGGTGACGGCAGGATGGCCCCGTGCCGCTGCCCCACGCCCCGCGCCCGTCGGCCCGTCGGCGCCACCTCGCCTACGCCGCCCTGGCCGGCGTGGACGCGGTGCTCGCCGTCCAGGGTCGTGAACGGCTGCGACGGCTGACCAAGCCCGCCCTGATGCCGGTACTGCTCCCCGGCCGCAACGCCCGCACCCGCGCCGCCCTGCTGCTGGGTGGCGCCGGGGACGTCGCCCTGCTGGGGTCCGGGGACGCCGCGTTCCTGACCGGTCTGGGCGCCTTCCTCGCCGGCCACCTGGCCTGGATCGACGAGCTGCGCCGCCGCGAGGACCTCCGATCGCTGCGGCACGGACCGCGGGCCGCCGTCGCGGTGGGGTACCTGGCCGCCTTCGCCGGGCTGAACGCCTACCTCTGGCGCCGCACCGGCCCGCACCGCCTGGCGGTGGCCGGGTACAGCACGGTGCTGCTCGGCACCGCCCTGACCGCGCTGCGCTCACCGTCACCGGCCACGGCCGTGGGCGGTGGCCTGTTCCTGGCCTCGGACAGCCTGATCGCGCTCGAGAAATTCGCCGGCCTCACCCTGCCCGCGCACGAGGCCTGGGTGATGGGCAGCTACGCCACCGCCCAGGCGCTGTTGGCCGGCGGCGAGCGGCGATGACGCATCCCACCACCGGTTTCGAGGATCCTCGACCGGGGCTGCGCGCTGCCTGGCTGCGGCTGGCATCCGAAGCCGGCCTGATCGGAGCGCCGGATTCCGTTGCGGGGCAGGCAGATGCGCTGCTGGGTCGCTGGTCGGCCCCGACCCGGCAGTACCACGACGTCCGACATCTGCGATCGGTGCTCGACTCGCTCGCCGTGCTCACCGCGCCCGGACCCACGCCGGTCGCGGTCGAGCTGGCGGCCTGGTTCCACGACGCGGTCTACGACGGCCGTCCGGGGGCCGACGAGGAGGCGAGTGCCGTTCTCGCCGAACGGGTCCTGGCCGAACTGAAGGCGCCGACGGGGTTGATCGCCGAGGTCGGCCGGCTGATCCGGCTGACCATCGACCATGCCGTGGCCGAGGACGACGCCGCCGGCGCCGTGCTCGTCGACGCCGACCTGGCGATCCTGGGCGCGGACGAGGCGACCTATCGCCGCTACACCGAGGACGTCCGCGCCGAGTACGCCCACCTGGACGACGCCACGTTCACACGAGGGCGCGCCGACGTCCTGCGCCGATTGCTGAACCACGACCCGTTGTTCCGCACCCACCGCGGCCGAGAACTCTGGCAGGACGCCGCCCACCGCAACCTCGCGGCCGAACTCACCCGCCTGTCCTCGAGGTGATCGCGAGCCAGTCCAGCAGCGGGGCCAGCGCCGGGTCGACCTCGCCAGCCGCCCGGGACAGCGGGACCCACCGGGCCTCCGCCCGTGCCGCAGAGGCGATCTCGACCTCGCCACGCAGACTCGGGATGCCGTCGAGGGCCAGGCGCAGCACGACGTCCAGGGCGATCACCCCGGCGTCCTCGGCGACGGTGCGGATCAGGCCCACCTGCGTCAGGTGAGGCGGCAGGACGTCCTCGGGGCGGATCGTCGTCCCGAGCACGGCGCGCACCAGCTCGCGGGCCGCCTCGGCGACGGGCCGGCCACCCGCGACGATGGACGGCACGCCCCCGGCGCCGGGCACCAGCAGCACGTCCCCCTCGCGGACCAGCAGCAGCCGAACCAGCTCGACGCTCACCAACGGCGGCAGCGCCGAGGCGAGGGTGTCGACCCGGCGTCCGGCGTCGTCCGCGGTCGAGCCGACCACCCGTTCACCCTTGCGCTTGGGCCGGCGCAACCCGGAACGCTGCAACGCCAGCAACAGCTCCCGGCCGCCGACCGGCACCGCCCCACCGGCGACGAGACGGTCGTACTCCTCCTGGGGCACGTCGTAGTGATCGCCCTCGAACCCCCGCCGCGGGATGCCCAGCCGCTCGGCGAAGGCGTGCAACTCCTCCACCGAGGTGTCACTGACCAGGTGCGACCAGAGCCGACCGTGCGCCGGCCAGTACGGCGGGTCGATCAGGATCGCCATCAGCCCTGCCCGGCGGCCAGGGCGTCCAGCAGTGGCGCGGTGCGTGCCGGCACCAGTTCCAGCACCGCCATCGCGGTGCTGGTCCTCACCACGGAGCGGCAGGTGAGCAACCGGCGCGTGATGCGGTGCAGATCGGCGGGGTCGCGCGCGGCCACCTTGGCCAGGATGTCGACGTCACCGGTCGTCGCGTGCAGCTCCAGGATCTCGGGCACGCCGGCCAGCTCGGCGCTGATCTCGTCGATGTCCCCCTGGGTGATGGTCAGGCTGACGTAGGCCAGCACCGGCCGACCGGTGGCGGCCGGCTTCACCCTGGCGCTGGGCGGGCCGAGCACCCCGCGGTCCTCCAGGGCGCGCAGGCGGGACTGCACCGTGTTGCGGGCCAGCCCGAGCGTGCGCGACAGGGCCACGACGGTGGCCAGCGGGTCGTCGTCCAGCGCACGCAGGATGCGGGCGTCCGTGGCATCCAGCTCTCGCATTTGGTCATCGTGCCACAATCGACCCGTCAAACCGGGCGCCAGGCGATCATTATGCTCAGTTCCCACATCTCCTCTTGAGCATTGAGCCACTCGGACCGACCGTAGTGCCATGACGCAGCCGACCACGACGACCCCGCACCACGGGGTGTGGGGCGATGAGGCCCTGGCAGCACGCGCCGTCCTGGACTGGGCCAGTAACCGGGCGATCCGGCCGGGCGATCCCAAGACCACCGCCCGTACCACCTCCGAGCTCGCCCGCGACGCCGGCCAGACGATCACCGCCCGCGGCCTGGGCGCCAACGCGGCACTGGAGATCTTCGAGACGGTGCTCGCCCCGGCCACCCGGGCGCAGGACGATCCGATGAACCTGGCCTACATCCCCTCGGCGCCGACCCGGCTGGCCGTGGCGTTCGATGCCGCCACCGGCTCGGCGAACATCTTCGGTGGCCTCTGGGAGGCCGGCGCCGGCGCGATCTTCGCCGAGAACCAGGCCCTCGACTGGCTGATCTCGCTGCTCGACTGGCCACCGGACACCGCGGCCGGGACGTTCGTGGCGGGCGGCACGCTGGGCAACCTGTCCGCGTTGCACGCGGCGCGCACCAACGCCAAACGCCGCCGGCTCGACCGTGGCCTCTCAGCCCGCCCCGAGGGCGGGTGGTTGCTGGCCTGCGCGGCCACCGCGCACTCCTCGATCGCCAAGGCGGCCGACGTCCTGGACGTCGAGGTGTTGGACGTGCCCACGGACGATGCCGGGCGGCTCACCGGCCCGGCGCTGCGGCGGGCACTCTGGGAGGGCGACATCGACCCGCATTCCCTGCTCGCCGTGGTGGCCTCGGCCGGTTCGACGAACGAGGGCATCGTCGACGACCTGGCCTCCATCGCCGACGTCTGCGCCGAGTTCGGCATCTGGCTGCACGTGGACGGCGCCTACGGCGGCGCGGGGCTCGCCGCACCGTCCGTGCGGGCGCGGTTCGCAGGGATCGAACGGGCCGACAGCATGATCGTCGACCCGCACAAGTGGTTGTTCGCACCGTACGACTGCTGCGCCCTGATCTACCGGGACGGCGCCACCGCCCGCACCGCGCACGCCCAGCACGCCACCTACCTCGACACCGTCGACCGGGAGAGCCCCAATCCGTGCGACCTGGCGATCCACCTGTCCCGCCGGGTGCGGGGGCTGCCGTTCTGGTTCAGCCTCGCCGTGCACGGCACCGACCGGTACGTCGCCGCGGTGGAGCGGACCCTGGCCACCGCCCGCGAGGTGGCCGAGGGCATCCGGCGAGCGCCGCACCTGCGCCTGATCCGGGACCCCGATCTGACCGTGCTGCTGTTCGAGCGCGATGGCTGGGACGCCGACCGCTACCACGCCTGGTCCCGCGAACAGGCCCTGGCCGGGACCATCCTGTGCCTGCCGACCGGCTACCAGGGGCGCACCGTCGCCCGGCTCGCCTTCGTCAATCCCGCCACCCGGGCCGAGGACGTGCTGGCCGTGCTCGAGGCCATGCCCGAGTGAGGCCGTGGTGCCCCTGACCGTCCGTCCCCCAGCAGCGCGGGCGTCCAGGCATGCCGCGACACGACGGACGCCGCCCACGAGGTGCGTGAGCGGCGTCCGCGCGTTCGACGAGCCTGTGCCTCAGGCAGGCGTCCCGAAGTCCTGCGTCCAGTAGATGCCGTAGCTACCGCCCTTGGCGACGCCCACCCCGATCTGGGTGAAGGTGCAGTTCAGGATGTTCGCCCGGTGGCCGGAGCTGTTCATCCAGGCGCTCATGACCGAGGCCGGCGTCTGCTGACCGGCAGCGATGTTCTCACCCCAGGTGCGCCACTTGTAGCCCTGGGCGGTGATCCGGGCACCGGGCGAGCGCCCGTCCTGGCTGTTGTGATCGAAGTAGTTCTTGGCCGCCATGTCCTCGCTGTGCAGCTGCGCCGCAGCGGTCAGCCTCGACTCGGCGGTCAGGGCCGAGCACCCGTTGGATGCGCGCTCGACGTTGACCAACCGCACCACCTCGGCCGCGAAGGCACTGATCCCGGTGGAGGTGGGGGCAGGTGCCGGGGTCGACTTGGTCGGCGCGGGTGCCGGGGTCGACTTGGTCGGCGCGGGTGCCGGGGTCGACGTGGTCGGCGCGGGCGCCGGGGTGGACTTGGTCGGGGCAGGTGCCGGGGTCGACTTCGTCGGGGCAGGCACCGGGGTCGACTTCGTCGGCGCGGGTGCCGGAGTCGACGTGGTCGGGGCAGGCGACGGTGGCACCGACGGTTTCACGGGCGACGGGCTGGTGACCGTCGGCGTCGGAGCGGGCGCAGGGCTGGTCGGGGCGGTCGGCGTCGGGCTGGGCTTGGCCCGGTGCACGACCACGAGCGTGGCGGTCAGGCCCTTCCCATGGCCCTTGCCGCGGACCGGGGCCACCTTCACGGTGTAGGTGCCGACGGTGAGGCGTCCGGCGTCCAGCATCACGGCGTACGGCGCGCGCCGGTCGGGCAGTTTCACCGTGGCGGGGCCGGTCAGGCTGAAGACCACCGGGCCGTGGGCATGCACCTTGGCCGCGAGCACCACGCGCCCGTCCACCGGACCGTAGGACTTGCCGTTCACCAGGGTGATCTTGCGGATGACAGGCCGCCGCCCGTGACCCGCCGGAGGCTGCGAGGTCGAGGGCGACGCGGAGCCGGTGGGCGTGGCGGGGGTGTCCGTGTGCAGGCTCGCGGTCAACTTGGCCGAGGTGGACGGCGCGCCGAACAGCCAGCTCTGAACGCCCGAGGCGACTCCGGTCTGGCCGGCGAACACCGCGGCGACGATGCCGAGGGGCACCGCGATGCCGACGGCGCGGCGTGACCGCCGGCCGGGGGTGCTCTGACGTGGGGAACGGGCACGATGCGTAGCCGGGCTCATGACCGGAACACTAGGAACGTGATCGCTAAGGTCGGGCGAAAGCCCCCTTAGGGATACCTCAGGAAACCGTACAGAGCGACCTCGCCACGTCCACGTCATCGCGGGGCGTCGGCTGTGGAGAACTCGTCGACGAGCGCTCCCTGTGGATACCGAGAACCCTTGGGCCACAGGGTGTGTCACGGTGCCCTGGTCATCGATCCGACCGGACGGCACAGGGGTCGTCACCTCCGGGCACCCGCGCCCACGACCGACCTGTGAACCGTGAACCTCAAGGAGACGTCATGCAGTTCCAAGTCGACAGCGCCCAGGTACTCCAGGCCAGCACCATGATCCAGTCCACCGCGCAACAGATCAGCGAGGACGTCGACCGCATGATGCGCCAACTGCTCGAGCTGCAGTCCGGCTGGCGGGGGCAGGCCGCCGCCTCGTTCCAGTCGGTGGTCACCGAGTGGCAGTCCACCCAGGAGCGGGTGCGGATCGGGCTGGACGAGATCCATCGGGCTCTGGCGACGGCGGGGCGGCAGTACGCGGAGGTGGAGTCGGCCGCGGCCGCCATGTTCTCCGGGTGAGGTCGGCCTGAGGTCGGCGTGAGGCGGCGTAAGGTAGACCCTCGTGCCTGCCGTCACCCACGACTCGACGGACCACCTCCACGACGACTCCGACCCGACGGATCCGGCCCTGCTGGCCGAACGCCGGTACCTGGCCGCTGCCCGTTCCGACCTGGCCCGGATGCGCGAGCGCACCCTGAGCCTGTCGGCACACGGCGGCGACCGGGTCTCTTCCGAATACCTCGCGGCGACGCTGCACCACCGCGCCGCCTCGCTCATCGACGATCCGCAAGCGGCGCTGTTCTTCGGCCGCACCGATCACACCGGCGACGAACGCTGGTACATCGGACGGCGCCACGTCGCCGACCCGGACGGCGACCCCGTGGTGATCGACTGGCGGGCCGAGGTCTCGCGGGCCTTCTACCGGGCCAGCCGCACCGAGCCGATGGGCGTCGTCCGGCGCCGGCGGTTCGGCGTGGAGGGCGGCCAGCTCACCGCCTACGAGGACGAGTACCTCCTCGACCAGGAGCCGGCAGGGCACGCACCGGGGCAGGCGGCCGAGCGGGCCGACGGCCGCAGCCAGATCCTCGCCCGCGAGATCGAACGCCCCCGGGTGGGGCCGATGCGCGACATCGTGGCCACCATCCAGCCCGAGCAGGACGAGATCGTGCGGGCGGACGTCGCCACCTCGGTGTGCGTGCAGGGCGCCCCCGGCACCGGCAAGACCGCGGTGGGACTGCACCGGGCCGCCTGGTTGCTCTATGCCCACCGGGACAAGCTCTCGCGCTCGGGGGTGTTGGTGGTGGGACCCAACGCGGCCTTCCTCGAGCACGTGGCCGCCGTGCTACCCAGCCTGGGCGAGGTGCAGGTGCGCCACACCACGCTGGACGCGCTGGTGCGGCCACGGCCGGCGGGCACGCGGCGTCCGGCCGTCGCCCGGGCGAAACCGGCTGCGGCGCGCGCCGGGGCGTCCCACAGCACGGCCGATGCCGTGGAACGTGCCGTGCTGCAGGGCGATGCGCGGCTGGCCGAGGTGCTGCACCGGGCGGTGTGGTCGCACCTGTCGACCCCCACCGAGGCGTTGGTGCTGCCCCGCGGCGTGCGGCGCTGGCGGCTCGCCGCCTACACCACCGCCGAGATCGTGAGCGAGTTGCGTGCGCGCGGCGCCCGCTACGCAGCGGCCCGCGACATGCTGCCGCAGCGGCTCGCCCATGCCCTGTTGGTCCTGATGGAGGAGGCCGGCGAGTCCCCCGATGATCGGATCCAGGACGCCGTGGCCCGCAGCCGCGAGGTGCGCCGCTATGTCGACGCCTGCTGGCCGGCGCTCGCCCCGGCGCAGGTGCTGTTCCGGCTGCTCGCCGACCGGGGGTTCCTGGCCCGCTGCGCCGAGGGAATCCTGACCGAGGCCGAGCAGCACCTGCTGGCCTGGACGACGCCCCCTCGCTCCGCGGGCTCGGCCCGGTGGACCCCCGCCGAGCTGGTGCTGCTCGACGAGTTGGGCGACGTGCTGCAGCGCACGCCGAGCCTGGGCCACGTCGTGCTGGACGAGGCACAGGACCTGTCCCCCATGCAGTTACGGGCCGTCGGACGACGCTGTTCGACCGGATCGATGACGATCCTGGGCGACATCGCGCAGGGCACCACGCCCTGGGCGACGCCGTCCTGGGCCGACTCACTCGCCCACCTCGGGCACGACGGCGCGGTGCTGGTCGAACTCGACCGCGGCTTCCGGGTGCCGAGCGCGGTGATCGAGTTCGCGGCGCAGTTGCTGCCCGACATCGCCCCCGAGCTGTCGCCGCCGGGGTCGGTCCGCGAGGACCCCGGCTCGCTGCACCTCGTGGAGGCGCCCACGGCGACCGCGCTGTGGCCGGCGCTGCTGCGCGCCGCCCGGGTGGCCCTGGGCCAGGAGGGTTCGGTGGGCGTGATCGTCCCCGACGAGTGGACCGGTCGGGCCGCGAAGACGCTGGCCGGGCAGGGCATCGACCACCTCGTCCTGGGGGCCGGGGCCGAGCCGGCCGACGGCACCGCCGAGGCACTGCTCGATGCCGCCCTCGGCGAGGACGACGCCCCGCTGCCGCGGGTGTCCGTGGTGCCGGCGACCACCGCCAAGGGCCTCGAGTACGACCAGGTCATCGTCCTCGAACCGGCCCGGATCGCGGCCGACGAACCCGACGTGCGCACCGGCCTGCGCCGCCTCTACGTCGTGCTCACCCGTGCCGTCACCGGCCTCACGGTGATCCATCACGAGCCCCTCCCCGCCGCACTCACCCGGTGATCACGACGAGAGGGCGATCTCGACCCAGCTGCTGGGTCGAGACCGCCCTCTCGTGACGATCGACGGACGCGATCAGCCGGCGGCGGCGAGCACCGCCCGCTTGGTCAGGACGACGGCCAAGTTGCGGCGGTAGTCCTCGTCGGCGTTGGCGTCGTCCATCGGGGCGGTGCCCTCGGTGGCGCGGGCCGCGGCCGCGGCGATGACCTCGGCGGTGGCCGGTTGTCCGACCAGGGCGGCCTCGACCCCGGCCGCCCGCAGCGGCACCAGCCCCATGTTGGTCAGCGCCACCTTGGCCTGCGAGATCACCCCGCCCTCGGCCTTCACCGCCGCCGCCACGGCCACGATCGACCAGGCCTGGGCGGTGTGGTTGAACTTCTCGTAGTGCGAGCCCCACCCGGTGTGCTTGGGCACCCGGATCTCGGCCAGCAGCTCACCGTGACCCACCGCGGAGGTGAACAGGTCGACGAAGAACTCCTTCGCACTCTCCGTCCGCCGCCCACCCGGGCCGGCGATCACCATCGAGGCGTCCAGCGCGAGCGCCGCCGCCCCCATGTCGCCGGCCGGGTCACAGTGGGCGAGCGAGCCCCCGAGGGTGCCCCGGTGACGCACCTGCGGGTCGGCGACCGTGGCCGCCGCCTGGCTGAGCAGCGCCGCGTGCTCGCGCACCAGCGGGTGGTTGACCACCTCGTCGTGCGTGGTCATCGCGCCGATGACGATGGCGTCGCCGTCGTCCCGGACGCCGCGCAGCGCCTCGATCCGGCCCAGGTCGACGACCAGGTCGGGTGAGGCCATGCGCATCCGCAGCACCGGCAGGAAGCTCTGCCCGCCGGCGAGCAACTTGACCTCGCGCTCACCCGCCCCGGCGAGCAACGCCAGGGCGTCCTCGATCGTGGTCGGCGCCTCGTAGTCGAACGCGGCGGGGATCACGCGGCACCTCCGTTGGTCGAACCGGCCTGGATGGCCCGCCACAGCTTCATCGGTGTGGCCGGCATGTCGATGTCGTCGACGCCGTAGGGACGCAGCGCGTCGACCACGGCGTTGAGCACCGCCGGGGTCGAGGCGATCGCCCCGGCCTCGCCGACGCCCTTGACCCCGAGGATGTTCGTGGTCGAGGGCGACTCGGTGCGGTCGGTGGTGAACGAGGGCAGGTCGGCCGCCGACGGCACGGTGTAGTCCACGAAGGTGGCCGTCATCAGCGTGCCGTACTCGTCGTGCCGGGCGTCCTCGTAGAGCGCCTGCGCGATGCCCTGGGCCAGGCCACCGTGCACCTGCCCCTCGACGATCAGCGGGTTGAGCACCCGGCCGATGTCGTCCACACACACGTACTTGCGGATCGAGGCCTTGCCGGTCTCGGTGTCGACCTCCACCGCGCACAGGTGGGTGCCGTGCGGGAAGGAGAAGTCGATCGGGTCGTAGGTGGCCTCGCAGTCGATGCCCGGCTCCACGCCGTCGGGGAGGTTGTGTGCATCGAAGGACGCGAACGCGACCGCCGTCAGCGCCATGCCCTTGTCGGTGCCACGCACGGTGTACTGCCCGTTCGCGAACTCGAGGTCCTCGACGCTGGCCTCGAGCTGGTGTGCCGCAATGACCTTGGCCTTCTCGATCACCTTGTCGGCGGCCATCGCCACCGCGATGCCACCCACCGGCAGCGAGCGCGAGCCGTAGGTGTCCAGGCCCCGGACGGCGATCTGGGTGTCGCCGTGCAGCACCTCGACGTCCTCGAACGGGATGCCGAGCCGGTCGGCGACGATCTGGCTCCACGCCGTCTCGTGGCCCTGCCCGTGCGGGCTGGTGCCGGTGACCACCTCGACCTTGCCGGTGGGCAGCATGCGCACCGACGCGGTCTCCCAGCCGCCGCCCACGTAGGACAGCGCGCCCAGGATGCGGGACGGCGCCAGGCCGCACATCTCGGTGAACGTCGAGATGCCGATGCCGAGCTGGACGGCGTCCCCGCGGGCGCGCCGCTCGGCCTGTTCACGGCGCAGTCCCTCGTAGTCGAACAACGCGGTCGCCTTGGCGGTGGCGGCCTCGTAGTTGCCCGAGTCGTAGGTCATGCCCGCCACCGTGGTGAACGGGAACTCCTCGGCCGTGATCCAGTTCTTCTCGCGCACCGCGAGCGGGTCCATGCCCACCTGGTTGGCGAAGGTGTCGACCAACCGCTCGATGGCGCAGGTGGCCTCGGGCCGGCCGGCGCCGCGGTAGGCGTCGGTCCAGGTGGTGTTGGTGAACACGTTGGTGGTGGTGAACCGGTACCCGGCGAACTTGTAGATCGAGTTGAACATCCACGCGCCGAGCACCGGCACGCCCGGGGTCACCAACCCCAGGTAGGCGCCCATGTCGGTGAGCAGGTCGACCTTCAAGCCGGTCATGGTGCCGTCGGTGCGTCCGGCCAGGGTCAGCCGCTGCACCTGCCGACGGCCGTGGTGACCCGATTGCAGCGATTCCGAACGGGTTTCGGTGTACTTCACCGGCTTGCGCAGCAGCCGCGCCACCAAGAATGTGATGCACTCCTCGGGCGTGAACTGCAGCTTGCCACCGAAGCCGCCGCCGACGTCCGGCGCGATCACCCGGATCTTGTGTTCCGGCGTCCCGGTGACCAGGGCCATGAACACCCGGACGAAGTGCGGCACCTGGGTGGCCGACCACACGGTGAACTGCTCACCGGTCGGGTCGACCACGACCGAGCGCGGCTCCATGAACGCCGGGATCAGGCGCTGCTGCTGGAAGGTCCGCTCGATGACCACCCCGTCGGGGGCGTTGCGCGCGGCCTCGATGACGGCGTCGACGTCCTCGCCGGTACCGCCGGTGGCCGAGTCGAGGGTCCACACCGCGCTGACGTTGGTGCCCAGGTCGGGGTGGGCCAGCTCGGCGCCGTCGGCGACGGCGGCCTCGAGGTCGAGGACGACGGGCAGGTCGTCATAGTCGACGATCACGTGCTCGGCGGCGTCCCGGGCGGCGGTGGCCGAGCGCGCCGCGATCACCGCGACGATCTCACCGGCGAAGCTCACCCGGTCCTGCGCGACGGAGGGGTGGGTGGGCGCCTTCTGGTCGGGCGTGATCGGCCAGGCACAGGGCAGGCCGACCTCGGAGCCGGCCAGCTCCGGGCCGGTCCAGACCCCGACGACGTTCGGCATCGACTTGGCGCCGCTGGTGTCGATGGAGGTGATCCGGCCGTGCGCGACGGGGCTGCGCACCATGGCCAGGTGCAGCATGCCGGGCAGGGTGATGTTGTCGGTCCAGCGGGTGCGCCCGGTGATCAGGCGAGCGTCCTCCTTGCGCTTGCGCGCCCGGCCGAACTCGCGCCCTGCGGCCACGGCGGTCTCGTCGACAGCGGTCATCGCGCACCTCCCGCAGCAGCCTGCTCGATCGCCTTGACGATGTTCTGGTAGCCCGTGCAGCGGCAGAGGTTGCCCTCGATGCCCTCACGGATCTCGGCCTCGGACGGGTTCGGGTTGGAGTTCAGCAGGTCGACCGCCTGCATGATCATGCCCGGGGTGCAGTAGCCGCACTGCAGCGCGTGACACTCGTGGAAGGCCTGCTGCACCGGGTGCAGCGTCTCGCCGTCCGACAGCCCCTCGATCGTGGTGACCTCACCGCCGTCGGCCTGGACCGCGAGCACCGAGCAGGACTTCACGCTGCGCCCGTTCAGGTGCACCGTGCAGGCGCCGCAGTTGCTGGTGTCGCAGCCGACCACCGTTCCGGTCTTGCCCAACTGTTCGCGCAGGTAGTGCACGAGCAGCGTGCGCGGCTCCACGTCGTCCTGATATTGCACACCGTCGACGGTGACGGTGATCTTCCTGGTGCCCATTCGGCCTCCACGCCTCATGCCTGCCGGGCATGGCCCATGAGGGCACGCCCGAGGTAGGACCTACGTCGCTGAATCCAAGGGCAGTGTGGCCCGGAACACAAGACCCTGCGCCGGAATCGACGGACTCCGCAGGACGGCGGCGTGTCGCCCTCGCGATCGGGCACGATGGCGCCAGGCCGCGTGCGACCCGAACGGCCACGAGACAACCGAGGACGAGCGAGCGACGATGAGCGGCGTGCCCCCCTCACACCAGGGCGAACCCGACAGGCCGGGCACCGGACAGCACCCCGGGGAACCCCCGTTCGAGCGGATGCAGTTGCCGCCCGACCAGCGCCGGCTGGTGAGGTTCATCCTGATCGTGGTGGGCATCGCCGTGGCCTGGGCGGTGGTGGCGCTCTGGGTGGTCAGCCGCTGACCGTCGAGAGTGCCCCTGCGGCCACTCGTCCGGGCGATCCAGCCGCGCCACCCGGACGCCGATACCTTCCGCATGAGCATCGGGGCGGTCGGGCGGGCCGTGACCATCAATCCTTCGCAGCCGACCCAGGTGCCGGCCGCAGCGCCGGACGTGATGGCGGCCGTGCTGAGTGCACGCCCGTCGGTGGCGGCGGCCCAGCAGACCACGGCGGCGATGGCCACCTCGCACAGCGAGAAGCTGGACGTCTACCTCTGATCTCGCCCGCCCTGAGCGGGTCGGGCCGGGTTTGCCCTCGCAGACGCGGGCAAACCCGGCTCAACCCCCTCTGGGGGTGGGCGCTCAGCGGGGGACGCCGTGGTGGATCGGGCCCTGCCGCTCGCCCAGCCGACCGCCGTCGCCACCCCAGCGCAGGGCGATGATCTCGGCGGCGATGCTGACCGCGGTCTCCTCCGGGGTGCGCGCGCCGAGATCGAGGCCGATCGGTGAGCTGAGTCGGGCGAGTTCGTCCTCGGTCAGGCCGGCCTCGCGCAGCCGCGCCAGCCGGTCGTCGTGGGTGCGCCGTGAGCCCATCGCGCCGATGTAGGCGACCTCCGGCAGGCGCAGCGCGACCTGCAACAGCGGGACGTCGAACTTCGGGTCGTGCGTGAGCACGGCGAGCACGGTGCGGGCATCGACGGCGCCGGCCTCGGCCTGGGCGGCCAGGTACCGGTGGGGCCAGTCGACCACCACCTCGTCGGCCTCGGCGAACCGGCTGCGGGTGGCGAACACGGGCCGGGCGTCGCACACCGTGACCCGGTACCCGAGGAACACCCCGATTCGGGCGACCGCGGCGGCGAAGTCGATCGCGCCGAAGACCAGCATCCGGGGCTTGGGGGCGTAGGCCGCGACGAACACCCGCATGCCCTCGCCACGGCGCTCGCCGTCCGGGCCATAGGTCAGCGTCTCGGAGCGGCCGGCAGCCAACAGACCCCGGGCGTCGTCGGTGACGGCGGCGTCCATGCGATCGCTGCCCAACGACCCTCCGGACGGCCCGGACGACGCCGCCTCGTTCTCGTTCTCGTTCTCGTTCTCGTTCTCGTTCTCGTTCTCGTTCTCGTTCTCGTTCTCGTTCTCGTTCTCGTTCTCGTTCTCGGTCTGGGTCTCGGCGGTCTCGGGGCGCACGATCAACCGGCGGCCGAGCATGGCGGCGTCCGGGTGCTCGATCACGGTGCACACGGCCACCGGACGCCCGGCCTCGATGTCGTCGGCCACCGCTGCCAGCTCCGGGAACGATTGCGGGTCAACGCGTTCCACGAAGACATCGAGGATGCCGCCACAGGTCAGGCCGACCGCGAAGGCGTCGTCGTCACTGACCCCGTAGCGCTGCAGCACGGGGGTCGTGGTCTCGACGACCTCCTGCGAGAGCTCGTACACGGCACCCTCGACGCAGCCGCCCGACACGCTGCCCACGGCCTCACCGTCCGGCCCGAGCAGCATCGAGGCCCCGGCCGGCCGGGGCGCCGACCGCCAGGTGGCGACCACGGTGGCCATCCCGACCGGACGACCCTGCTGCCACCAGGCCAGCAGTTCCGGCAGCACCTCACGCACGGCTTGCCTCCTCACGCACGGCGCACGACCTCCACCAGTTCGGCGAACGTCGCCAGCGAGTGACCCGCCAGCAGCTCGTCGATGTTCGGCAGGGCGGCGACGATGCCGCCCTGCACCGGACGGTATCCCGCCTTGCCCCGATGCGGGTTCACCCAGACGACTCGGTGGGCCAATCGGCGCAGTCGCGCGGTCTGCTCGGCCAGCAGGCCGACGTCACCCCGCTCCCAGCCGTCGGAGAAGATCACGACCACGGCGCCGCGGGCCATGCCCCGCTGCCCCCACCGGTCGAGGAAGCGCTGTAACACCTCGCCCAGCCGGGTACCGCCCGACCAGTCGGGTACCTCCTCGCCGGCCGCCTTCAGCGCCTGCTCGGCGTCCCGTGCCCGCAATGATCGGGTCACCCGGGTGAGCCGGGTGCCGATGGTGAACACCTCGACCTGCCGCGGGACGGCGCGCAGCCAGACGTGGGCCAGGCGCAACAGGGCATCGGCGTAGGCGTCCATCGACCCCGAGACGTCGATCAGCAGGATGACGCGGCGCGGCCGAGACGCGTTGCGGCGCATCAGGATCGGGCCGACCTCACCTCCCCGTCGCAGTTCGGCGCGCAGGGTGCGGCGCAGGTCGATCTCGCCGCGATGGAACGGCCGTCGCCGCACCGCCCGGCGCAGCGGGGCGCTCGGGCGGAGCACGGCGAACAGCTGGGCGAGCATGGCCTTCTCGCCCGGGGTGAGCTCGGCGACGTCCCGATGGCGCAGCAGGTCGAGGTCACTGGCCCTGGCCCGCACCACCTCGACGTCGGCCGGGTCGGGCTCGGTGGCGCCGTCCCCGCTGGCGGTGTCGGTCAGCCCGGCGAGCGGCTTCGGCGGGACGGCGCGGCGCTGCCCGGTCAGCCGGGGAGCCTCGCCGTCGAACCACGCCTCGAACACCCGGTCGTACAGCTCGAGGTGATCCGGCTCGGCGGTCAGGGTGGAGCGCCCGGCCCAGTAGACGCCGTGACGGTCCGTCACCCCGACCGCGGCCGCGGCCGTGAGAAAGGCTCGGGTGCGATCGGGCGTGACCGGTAGCCCGGCGGCGCGAGCCGCCCGGGCGAAGGCGCCCAGGATCTCGTCGGCGCTCGCATCGGGATTCACCCGAGGAACGGTGCCACAGCCTCCCGCCACGCGGGGCGACGGCGCGACAGCAAGGGCACGGACGCCGCAGGATCACCATGCGTTCTCGCTCGGAGCGCCTCCGATCGAGCGCCGTCAGGCGAGTGGGCGGCCCACGTCGTGCAGGTGGTGCACCACGTCGTGCAGCATGTACCGCGCGATCGACTCGACGGTGAAAGCCGAGCCGTCCGAGCGGCGCCCCGGCCGGAGCCAGGCGTTCGGACGGCGCTGCGGGACGTCGTCCAGCAGGTCGGCCAGCGCATGGCCGGCGTCGGTGAGCTGCTCGAAGACCCGGGTCGGTTCCTGCTCGCCGTAGCGCTCGGCGACGGCGGTGGCATCCTGATCCCAGTTGGCGAACTGCGGGTTGTCCTGCTCGAGCATCAGCGTGATCCGCTCGGCGAACAGGCCGTAGACGTCGCGGACGTGGCAGGCGTACTCCAGCGGCGACCAGACCTGGGGCCGGGGACGCTGCCGCAGCTCGGGGCGGGCGAACACCTCCTGCCAGGCCGCCACGGTGCGACGCGTGGCGGGGGCCAGGTCGGCGATCAGGTAGCTGTCGGCCACGTACGCGCACTCCGGGCACGGCTGGTCGAGGACCCAGGTCCAGTCCTTGGTGTCCGGCGCGATGTCGTCCGAGGCGGGGTCCATGGGCGCGAGCCTAGGCGTCCCACCGCAGCCGGCACCACGACATATCCGAGGTGCCGGGCATGGCACGCTGAACCGTGCCCGACGTCCTGCGCCTGCTCGCCCTGTTCGCCACCGGAACCGTGGCCGGCGTGGTCGGCAGCGTCGTGTCGTTGGCCTCGCTGGTCTCCTATCCGGCGTTGGTGGCGCTGGGGATGTCGCCCTTGACGGCCAACGTCACGAACACCGTCGCGCTGACCTTCACCGGCATCGGGTCGGTGCTGCGCTCACGCGGCGAGTTGGTGGGGCTCGGAGGTACCACGCTGCGGCTGGCACCGATGAGCGCCATCGGTGGGGTTCTGGGCGCGACCATCCTGTTGTCGGCCTCCGAGCGCTCGTTCGAACTCGTCGTCCCGGTGCTGGTGGCCGCGGCGTCGGTGGCGATCGTCGTCCAGCCGAAACTCCTGGCGTATCAATGGTTTCAACCCCGTGGACTGACGCCGGCGACGATGCTCGGCGTGCTGGCGGTGGCGATCTACACCGGCTACTTCGGGGCCGCCGGCGGGGTGCTGCTGATGGTCGCCCTGGGCTGGGTGCTCGACGTCACGGTGGTGCGGCGCAACGCGGTCAAGAACGCCCTGGCCGCCGTCGCCAACGGCGTGGCCGCGATCGCCGTCCTGATCTTCGGCCCGGTCGAGTTCGGCGCCGTCCCGCCACTCGCGGTCGGGTTCCTGGTCGGCGGACTGATCGGGCCGAGCGTCTCGCGACGCCTGGGGGACGACCGGCTGCGCTGGTCGATCCTCGCCAGCGGGCTCGCGGTGGCCGCGGTGTTGGCCTGGCGCACCTACCGCTGAGACCGTCATCATGATCACTGTTCGGATGCGGCGATCCGGTGTTTCCGTACCGAATCCGCATACCGGACGGCGATCATGAGCAAGCCACGCTCGGGACGCGGGCACGGACGTCGAGGGGGAGGTTCATGGGCGACGACAGGCGGTGGCGTCGAGTCGTTGTCGGGCCTGGGGTCGTCGGGGTGCTGTTCGGAGCCCTGGTCTCGGTGACCAACGGCAGCTCCTGGAGCATCGGCGTCTCGCTGAGCCTGATCCTCGGGATCGCCTGGTCGTGGGCGGCCCTTGGCCTCGGGTGTGGCGTGGCGCAGCCCCGGGCCCGCGATGGCGCGATCGCCGCCGCGGTCGGCCTCCTCGCAGCGGTGGGTTCGTACTACCTCACCGATCTCTCCCGCGGGGTGTACCGCAGTCTCGACCCAGCGGATCCGACGAGGACGTTCACCAACTGGGGCGGGGCGGTGAGGGACTGGCTGGTCTGGTCGGTGATCTCCCTGATCGTGGGTCCGGTGTTCGGTGCGCTGGGCGCTCGCGCCCGACGTGGTGACCTGTTCGGGCTCGCCTGCCGCCTGGTGGTCCCCCTGATCGCCGTGGTCGAGACCTCCTGGCGGCTGCCCCAGGAGCTCGCTGTGCAGCCGAGACCCCTGGCGGTCAGCACGCTCACCACCACGCGGTGGCTCGCTCTCGGTTGCGCCGTCCTCCTGATCGCGACCCACGTCACGCTCCGACGCCGTCCCACACCTCGCCGGCGCTGATCACGCTCATCCCCGGCGAGCGCAATGATGCATCGCGCTCGTCTGGCGAGCGCAACGTGACATTGCGCTCGAGGGGGCGGGGGCGGGTGGGGGTGGGTGGGGTCAGCCGGCCAGGAGGCGGTCCAGGCGGTTGCGGACGCGTTCGGAGTCCTCGCGGTACTTGCAGATCGCGCCGAGGGTGGCGGCGGTGGTCTCGAGGTCGAGCTCGCGGCGTCCGAGTTCGATCAGGCAACGTGCCCAGTCCAGGCTCTCGGCGACGCCGGGCGGCTTGAGCAGGTCGGCCTCGGCCGGGCCGGAGGCGCCGTCACGCAACCGCTGGACGACGACCGCCACCTGGCGCGCGAGCGTCTCGGGCACCTGGGGCAACCGTCGCCGGATGATCTCGATCTCGCGGCTCAGGCCGGGGTGCTCGACCCAGTGGTAGAGGCAGCGCCGTTTGAGGGCGTCGTGCACCTCGCGGGTGCGGTTGGAGGTCAGCACCACCAGCGGTGGATTGACCGCGGTGATCGTGCCCAGCTCGGGAATCGTCACCGCGTGGGTCGAGAGCACCTCCAACAGGAACGCCTCGAACTCGTCGTCCGCCCGGTCGATCTCGTCGACCAGCAACACCGCGTTCGGGCTGCGCAGCGCCCGCAGGATCGGCCGCGCCAGCAGGAAGCGTTCGGCGAACAGCGAGTGCTCGACGGCATCGACGTCCAGCGCCACCCCGCCGGGCTTGGTGGCCTCGACCGCTCGCAGGTGCAGCACCTGCCGCGGGAAGTCCCAGTCGTACAGCGCCTGGCTGGCGTCGATGCCCTCGTAACACTGCAGCCGGATCAGCTCGGCGCCCAGCGCCTGAGCCAGGGCCTCGGCGAGCGCGGTCTTGCCGGTGCCCGGCTCGCCCTCGAGCAGCAGCGGACGGCGCATGGTCATCGCCAGCCACGCCACCGTGGCGAGGCCGTCATCGGCCAGGTAGCCGGTGCCGTCCAGCGCGGCCGCCAGCTCGGCCGGGGACGACGGCACCCCGGCTGCGGTCGAGGGACCGCCGAGACCGGCATCCACGAGGGGATTGCTCATCCGCACAGCATGGCCCATTCCCTGCGACGGCGGGTGGCGACAGACTCTGCGCATGCCGGACATCGAGTTGCGAACCCCTTCGGGTGAGGCCGCCGTGACCGTCAGCCCCGAGAACGGTGGCCGCTGGACCTCGCTGCGGGTCGGCGACCTCGAGGTGCTCGGCCGCGGCGGGCACCGGCTGCTCGATTGGGGCAATTACCCCATGGCTCCCTATGCCGGACGCATCCGGCACGGGCGCATCGAGTGGAACGGGCGGCGTCACCAACTGCCCATCGACCTGCCGCCCCACGCCATCCACGGCGTGACACTCGACCGGGCCTGGCAGGTGCTGGACGCCGCCGGTCACCAGATCGCCCTGCGGTGCGACTTCGACACCCGGTGGCCGTGGCGCGGCCACGTCGTCCAGTACCTCGACCTCGACGACACGGGGGTGCATGCCCGCCTCGAGGTGCATGCGGACGACGAGCCCATGCCGGCCTGGACCGGCTACCACCCCTGGTTCCGGCGCCGCCTGACCCGCGGCGAGCCGGCACGATTCACGGTGACCTGCGGCTACCAGCTACCTCGCGACGCGGAGGGAATGCCTTCTCGCACAGCGGCTCCCGTCGCCTCGCCACTGCCCGACGGCCCGTGGGACGACGTCTTCGGGGACGTCGCCTGGCCGGCCGCGATCAGCTGGGATGACGCCCTTCGGATCGATATCCGTTCTGACGCAACGTATGTGGTGGTTTTCGACGAGAAGCCCGATGCGCTGTGCGTGGAACCCCAGACGGCGCCCGCCAATGCGATCGAGTCCGGCACAGCGGATGTGGTGCAGCCGGGAACGCCGCTGAGCATGGAGATGCAGATCACGTGGTCATAGGACCACCCGGGCCCGTGGTCCCGGCTCGACCGTCTCCAGCCTCAGTACGTTGAATAGTGCCGGATTCAATTAGCTCCGGCCCCGGGCACGGCCTCTCTCCCCGCCGGCCCGAGCCGTGCACTACCTCGGAGGCTGACGTGCGTAGCACCCTCGACAAGCTCATCTCGTGGACCGGCCTGGTCCTTGCCGCCGTGCTGTTGGTAGCCGGCGGATTGCTGGGCTGGGCGAGCAGCTTCATCAGCTCGAATGTGAGCCAGCAGCTCAGCGACCAGCACATCACGATGCCCCAGGGCGAGGCCCTGGACAACCCGGACATCAAGCCCTACCTGGAGCAGTACGCCGGCACCGCGCTCGACAACGGCGACAAGGCCAAGGCCTACGCCGACCACTACATCCTGGTTCACATGAACGCCCAGAGCCAGGGCAAGACGTACTCGCAGGTCAGCGGCGAGTTCATGAAGCTGAACGCCGACCCCAACGCCGACAAGGCCGCCGTGGCCAAGCTGGGCGAGCTGCGCCAGACCCTGTTCATGGGCGACACCCTGCGCGGCATGCTGCTCAACGCCTACGCCTTCGGCATGATGGCCAAGATCGCGCTGTACGCCTCGATCGCCGCCTTTGCCGGCGCCGTCGTGATGCTGCTGCTGGGCCTGCTCGGCCTGCGCCACGCGAAGATCGCCGCCGCCGCGGTCGGCTCCGCGATGCCCGAGCCGGCGAAGGTCTGACCGAAACCCCTTGCCGAGCAACGCCTCACGAGCGTCACGGGATGACGCCACCGTGAGAACCGGCTGACGCGCAACAGATTTCGCAGCTCACACCCGAACGACGACGACCCCTGGCCCTCACCTCTGGGTGAGCCGCCAGGGGTCGTCGCCGTGTGCGGCCACCACGGCCTCGGCGTCGCGGCGTCCGGCGTCGATCAGGGCGTCGATGAAGGCGGGTTCGAACAGCAGGTAACTCAGCAATTCACCATGGGTGGAGTGGGTTCCGCCGATGAGGCGGTCGAGCAGCGCGATGTCCGGGCTGCGCAGTGCCTCCACCCCGCGGTAGGCGTGCAGCGCCGCCTCGGCGAGTTCCGGGATGGTGCCGCTGCGCTCCGGGCCGACGAACAGGTACGGCACCGGACGGTATCCCGTGCCGGAGGCACCGGCGCCGAGCAACCGGTTGACCCGGTCGAGCGCCCGAACATCCTCGACCATCCGGTCGACCAGGGTGGAGGTGATGACCGCGGCGAACGCACCGAACAGGTCGAGCTGGCGTGGATCCATGCGCGGTGGATCCGGTTCGGTGGCCAGCGGGTGAGTGGCGATCACCACCAACCGGTCCGCCCCCAGGTCGAGCGCGGGCTTGATCGGGGCATTGAGCCGCACCCCGCCGTCCAGGTACCAGTCGCCGGACCCGCCCTCGTCGTCCGAGAGCCGCACCGACGGGAACGCCACCGGGATGGCCGCGGAGGCCATCACGTGCTCGGCGGTCAGGCGGCCCCGCCGATAGGCGATGCGACGCTCGGAGTCGTCGCGCGGCAGCGCGCGCCGGCGAGCGGTCTCGACGAACACCTCGGTGCGGTGCCGTCCGGTGGCCGTCGTGATCAGGGCCACCGACTCGATCAGCCCCGAGGCGACATTGCGGTGGAGCGACGGCCAGGACGTGAAGCCGGCCAACGTCTTGCGCAACGGAGCCGGGTCGAGCACCGAGGAGACCGGCACGTCACCGATACCGGCCAGCCGAGCGAGATAGCGCAATCCCAGACCGGGCGCCGTGAGCATCAGCGGGCGGAAGACCCCGGTGCGCGCCGCCTGGCGCCACAGGGCCAGCGAACGCTGCACCGCCTCGTGCGGGTCCTCGTGGTGGGCCAGGGCGGCCACCAGCAGCGCGTTGATCGCCCCCGCGCTGGTGCCCACCACGACGCGCGGCTGTTCCCCCCGCGTGCGCAGCCACGGCACGATCACCGACAGCGCACCGATCTCGTAGGCACCCCGGGCACCGGCTCCGGCGATAACCAGGGCGACGGTGTCGCCACCACGGGCTGACGAGCGAGGCGTGGACCGTCCGCTGCGAGTACGGCGACCCGGTGGCCGGTCGGACGTGGCTGGCATGGCACGACGCTACCCAGACGTCGCCCGCAGCCGCGACCGGCGCCGCGGGCGACCTCGATCACGCGCGAACGAGCGGCCCGGTGCGGGGCACGCCACCGGTAGCGTTCCCCCCGTCGATGCGTCGGGCGTGAGGAGAACGATCGAGATGGCACTCGTGGCAGGGATCGACTCCTCGACCCAGTCGTGCAAGGTCGTGATCCGCGATGCCGAGACCGGCGCCCTGGTGCGCGAGGGCCGCGCATCCCACCCCGACGGCACCGAGATCGATCCGGCGCACTGGTGGCGCGCGCTGCACGAGGCCGTGACCGCGGCCGGCGGCCTGGACGACGTGGCCGCCATCGCCGTGGGCGCCCAGCAGCACGGCATGGTCACCCTCGACGAGGCGGGCGACGTCGTCCGGCCCGCCCTGCTCTGGAACGACACCCGCTCGGCGCCGCAGGCGAGCCGGCTCACCGACGAGCTCGGCGGCCCACAGGCGTGGGCGGACGGCGTGGGCTCGGTGCCCGTGGCCTCGTTCACGGTGACCAAGCTCGCCTGGGTGGCCGAGAACGAGCCGGACGCCGCGGCACGCGTCGCCGGGGTCTGCCTGCCCCACGACTGGCTCACCTGGAAGCTGGCCGGCGCCCCCGGTCTGGACACGCTGACCACCGACCGCGGGGATGCCTCCGGCACCGGCTACTACTCCCCCGCGCAGTCCGCCTACCGCCGCGACATCCTCACCGCAGCACTCGGCCACGACGCCACGCTGCCCCGGGTTCTCGGCCCGACCGATGTCGCGGGAACGGTTGCAGCGCAAGGGCTCTCAACCGAAGCTCTGCTCGGCCCGGGCACCGGCGACAACATGGCCGCGGCCCTCGGCGTGGGCGCCGAGCCGGGCGACGTGATCGTCTCGATCGGCACCTCGGGCGTGGTCTCGGCGGTGGCCTCGGTGCCTGCTGCCGACCCCAGCGGCGCCGTGGCGGGCTTCGCCGATGCCACCGGCCGCTACCTGCCCCTGGTCTGCACGCTCAACGCCGCCCGGGTGCTGGATGCGACCGCCCGCATGCTCGGGGTCGACCTGGCGACGCTGTCCGACCTGGCACTGCAGGCGCCGCCCGGCGCGGGCGGACTGGTGCTGGTGCCCTACCTCGAGGGCGAGCGCACCCCGAACCGCCCGGACGCCACCGGCGCGCTGCACGGCCTGCGCCTCGAGACCGCCACCCCGGCGCACCTCGCCCGGTCGGCCGTCGAGGGACTGCTCTGCGGGCTGGCCGACGGTCTGGATGCCCTGAGCGCCCAGGGTGCGACCATTCAGCGGGTGCTGCTGGTCGGCGGGGGTGCCCGCTCGGCCGCGCTGCGGGCGATCGCGCCGTCCGTGCTGGGGCACCCGGTCGTCGTCCCGCCCCCCGGCGAGTACGTCGCGGACGGCGCCGCCCGGCAGGCCGCGTGGGTGCTGGCGACCGCCGCAGGTCAGGCGGGTGACCCGCCGTCCTGGCAGGTCGCCGGGACACAGACCTTCAAGGGGACGCCGACGCCGGCCGTCCGCGACCGCTACGCCGAGGTCCGCGACCTCACGGCACGTCAGCCCGCGCGCTGAGCCGCGATCAACGCCCGGTAGGCCTCGAAGCTCGACCGGACCCGACGGTCGCAGGTGTCGAAGTCCACCCTGACCAGTCCGAAGCGCTGGGTGTACCCGAAGCTCCACTCGAAGTTGTCGAGCAGCGACCAGGCGAAGTAGCCCCGCACGTCGACACCCTGCTGGGCCGCGGCGGCCAGCGCCGTCAGGTGGGCCTGCAGGTAGGCGACCCGCGGCGGGTCGGGGATCGGCGGCGGTGGCGTCCCCTCCCGCGCCTGCAGCGCGGCGCGGCTGTCGTGCCAGGCCGATCCGTTCTCGGTGATGACCAGCGGGATCGGCGGGTAGTTCTCGCTGACCCGGCGCAGCAGCACGCGTAGTCCGTCCGGGGTGACCGGCCAGCCCATGGTGGTGGCACCCGGACCGCCGGCCACCAACGAGACCGCGGCGCCCTCGGTCAGTTCGGGCACCGGCACCGAGCCACCGCGCTCGCGGGGTTGCACCAGCTGGTCGCTGTAGTAGTTCACGCCGAGGAAGTCCAGCGGCTGCGCGATGACATCCAGGTCGCCGTCCGCGATCACGCCGTCCAGGTGGGGGGCCAGCGCCGCGTAGGTGTCCTGGGGGTAGGTGCCCAGCAACAGCGCATCCAGCCACCAGCGGGTGTGCACGCCGTCCAGTTCGGCCACGGCCGCCTGCACCTGCTCCACCTCCGGCGGCGGCAGCGAATCGGCGGCGCGATACGAACCCAGGTTGAGCACGATGCCGAGGGCGTGGTCGGCCGGGGCCTGGGCCCGCATGCCGATCAGCGCCTGCCCGTGCGCCAGCAACAGATGGTGGGCGGCTCTGGCGGCCAGACCGATGTCGGTGGCACCGGGCGCGTGGTGTCCCGAGGCGTAGCCCAACCAGGCCGAGCACCAGGGCTCGTTCAGCGTCGCCCAGTTGCGCACCCGGTCACCGAGCGCGGCGTGCACGGCGACGGCATACTCGGCGAATCGGTCGGCCACCTCACGCACCGGCCAGCCGCCCAGGTTCTGCAACGCCTGCGGCAGGTCCCAGTGGTAGAGCGTGACCCAGGGGTCGATGCCGGCGGCGAGCAGTTCGTCGAGCAACCGGTCGTAGAACGCCAGGCCCTTCGGGTCCAGTGGCCCCTGGCCGGTGGGCTGCACCCGGGGCCAGGCGATCGAGAACCGGTAGGCGTCCACGCCGAGGGTGCGCAGCAGGGCGACGTCCTCGGCATAGCGGTGGACGTGGTCGCAGGCCACCGACGCGTCGCTGCCGTCGCGGATGCGGCCGGGCTCGTGGCAGAAGGTGTCCCAGATGGACTGGCCGCGTTCGTCCGCCGCCCCCTCGATCTGGAAAGCCGAGGTGGCCGCTCCCCAGACGAACCCCGGCGGCAATCCGGACAGATCGATCGTGGCCAGGTCCGGGGCAGGTTCGGCGTCCGGCTCGGGGAGCGATTCCGGCAGCGAGGACGACGACGCGTCGGTCTCGTTCGCCTGCTCTGCCGCCTGGGGGGCCTCGTCCGGGGTGTCGTCGCTCACCGGGCACACGCTACAAGCGCTTGCGTCGCCGCTGGGCGCAGTTACCCTGACCCGATGACCCGACCTCTGAGCATCTCCCCGCTGGGTAGTGCCCCGCGGGGTGGCCGAGCCGTCCAGGGTCAGCGCCCGGCCCGCCCGCAGGACTCCCGGCTGATCGACGGCTTCGGCCGCGTCGCCACCGACCTGCGGGTGAGCCTGACCGATCGGTGCAACCTGCGCTGCACCTACTGCATGCCGCCCGAGGGTCTGGACTGGATGGTCGACGAGCGCCTGCTGAGCGACGACGAGCTGATTCGGTTGATCACCGTCGCGGTCACCCGGTTGGGCGTCGAAGAGGTACGGTTCACCGGTGGAGAGCCGTTGCTGCGCAAGGGTTTGGAACAGATTCTCGCCGCGACCACCACACTGCGCACCGCCTCGGGCGGGGTGCCGCAGACGGCCCTGACCACCAACGGACTGGGGCTCGAGCGCCGCGCGGCCGGGCTGGTGGCCGCCGGGCTGCGCCGGATCAATGTCAGCCTGGACACTCTGGATCGCGCCCGATTCGTCCGGATCGCGCACCGCGATCGGCTGGACGACGTGCTGGCCGGTCTGCAGGCCGCCGCCCAGGCCGGGCTGGCGCCGGTCAAGGTCAACACGGTGCTGCTGCGCGGCGTGAACGAGGACGAGGCCGCCGACCTGCTCCGCTGGGCCGTCGGGCACGGGTACGAGCTGCGGTTCATCGAGCAGATGCCACTGGACGCCCAGGGATCGTGGGAGCGCACCGAGATGGTCACCGCGGCGGAGATCCTCGCCGCGCTGAGCCGCGAGTTCACGTTGGTCCCCACCGGTGCGGCAGCCCGGGGTGCAGCCCCGGCCGAGACCTGGATGGTGGACGGCGAGGCCGGGCGCACGCCGTCCGGCACCCAGGCCCGGGTCGGCATCGTGGCCTCGGTGACCCGACCGTTCTGCGGCGACTGCGATCGCACCCGGCTCACCGCCGACGGCCAGGTGCGCACCTGCCTGTTCTCGCGCACCGAGACCGATCTGCGCGCCCTGCTGCGCGCCGGGGCGGACGACGAGCAGCTGGCGCAGGCGTGGCGAACAGCCATGTGGGGCAAGCTGGCCGGGCACGACATCGACGACCCGTCGTTCCTGCAACCCGACCGGCCGATGAGTGCGATCGGTGGCTGAACCATGCAGGTGACCGTGAGGTACTTCGCCGGAGCGCGGGCGGCCGCCGGCGTCGACCAGGAAAAAATCGAGCTGGACTTCGCCGCGGATTCCGTTGCGTCCCAGGGCATCCCGACCATCGCCGACCTGGCGGAGCTGTTGGGGCGGCGTCACGGCGAGGATCTGTCCCGGGTGCTCGCGGCCTGCACGTTCCTGCTCGACGAGGTGGCCGGTTCACGCGAGCGGCCGCTGCGCGACGGCGCCCAGATCGACGTCCTGCCACCCTTCGCCGGCGGCTGACGAGTTCGACACCGCCGAAGGGCGACCGGGTCTTTGACCATGAAGCGTCGCCGGGTCAGGGTGCTGCCGTGTACACAACGCAGTACGAGATCAGCGAGGAGCAGCTACGACAGCTGTGGGAGTTCTACTTCGACTGCTGGTGGACCGCCGAGCGCAGTGAGGCCGAGGCCCGAGCCATCATCGCGGCGTCCCACGTGACGGTGTTGCTGGAGACCGCAACCGGGCGCGTGGTGGGCTTCGCCCGCATCCTCACCGATGGCGTGGTCTACGGCTACATCGCCGACGTCATGGTGCGCCCCGAGCTGCGCTCCACCGGGTTGGGACGGCTGCTGATGGCGGCCGTCGTGGCGCACCCGACGCTGGCGCAGGTCCGCAAGGTGGAGCTGACCTGCCGACCCGAGATGGACGGCTTCTACGCCCGGTTCGGCTTTCACGAACCGGCCTCGGGCTCGCACGCGCTGCGACGCGACCACCGCTCGGGGCCGTACGTCGCACCGTGACCCGAACGGCGCCTGGTCGATTCGCCCGGTTCTGGCAGACTGCGATGTCATGCGACGCACGTTCATGCAGGTCGATGTGTTCACCACCGAGCCGTATCGGGGCAACCCGGTGGCCGTGGTGCTGGACGGCACGGGGCTTTCGACGGAGGACATGCAGGCCTTCGCCCGGTGGACGAACCTGTCCGAGACCACCTTCGTCCTGCCGCCCTCCACGCCGCAGGCCGACTACGCGGTCCGGATCTTCACCCCGGTGCAGGAGCTGCCGTTTGCCGGCCACCCGACGCTGGGAACGTGTCACGCCTGGCTCGCCGCGGGCGCCGGCAGCCCGCCGACCAACGGCATCGTCGTCCAGGAATGCCTCGCCGGGCTGGTGCCGGTGCGCAGCACTCTCGACGGGCTGGCCTTCGCCGCCCCACCGCAGCTTCGCTCGGGTCCGGTGGACTCCGCCGACCTCACCCGGATCGCGCGCGAGCTGGGTGTCAAGAAGGGCGACATCCTGAGCTCTCAGTGGGTCGACAACGGCCCCGGTTGGGTGGCCGTCGAGCTGGCGGATGCCGAGGCCGTGCTCGCGCTCGCACCGCGCACCATCAGCTTCGACATCGGCGTGGTCGCCTTCCACCCCGAGGGCTCGGAGACGCTCTACGAGGTCCGGGCGTTCTTCCCCAAGGACCGTGTCGCCGTGGAGGATCCGGTCACCGGCAGCCTCAATGCCTCACTGGCGCAATGGCTCATCGGCGAGGGCCGAGCCAAGGCGCCGTACATCGCTTCGCAGGGAAGGGCTCTCGGCCGACGGGGGCGCGCAGTGATCACTCAGGACGACGACGGCACCATCTGGGTCGGCGGCGGCACGGTCACCTGCATCAGCGGTTCGGTCGAGCTGTAGCCGCCGCGCCTCAGGGACAGGCGACCCATTCCTCGGTGCCGTCGGCGAACTGCTGCCGCTTCCAGATCGGCAGCCGGTGCTTGACCTCGTCGACGATGCGCGAGCAGGCGGCGAACGCCTCGTGCCGGTGGGCCGCACTCACCGCGACCACGATCGCCTTCTCGCCGACGGCCAGCTCGCCGATGCGATGGGTCACCGCCACCGCCTCGACGTCGGTCTGCGGCACCACGTCGGCCAGGATCTCAGCCAACACGGCCGCCGAGTTCGGGTGTCCCTCGTACTCGATCCCCACCACCGCCCGGCCGCCGTCGTGGTCACGCACCTCGCCGCTGAACGTGACGATGGCCCCGGCCCGGACGTCGGTCACGGCCGCTTCGTGGGCTCGCACGTCCAGGGAGCAGTCGCTGATCGCGGCCAGCACCACGCGACGCTGCGGCGGGTGGATCCGAGAGGAATCGAGGGTCACCGGGTCAGATTACGACGGACCCCACCATCCGCATCGCGACCCCCTACCATCGCCCCATGCCTCGACGCCCGGTGACCGTCGTGTCCCTCTTCGTGATCATGTCGTGCGCTCTCGCCGGGTGCACGTCCTCACCTTCCGCGACGCCCGTTGCGGCGGAGAGCTCGCCGTCCGAGGCCACGTCCCCGACCGCCCCGCCGCCCACCAGCCCGACCCCGGCCGCCAGCGCGGAGGCCTCGACCTCGAGCTCCGACGCCGCCTCGACCATCGACGCCAGCGTGCTGCCCACGCCGTCGAGCTCCGCCCCGGCCGCCCCGCCGGTGCTGTCGCTGCGCCCCGACGGGCTCGCCCTGCTCACCGCGGACGGCGCCACGACGAGCACCCTGCTGTTCGGCACCGCCACGGCCGCCCAGGTCGACCGCGCCATCACCCTGGCCCTGGGCAGGCCGACCCGCGACACCCTGTCCGAGTGCGGCCAAGGCCCGCGGGCGTCGTCCACGCGCGACCGCTTCTCGGCGCTGTACGACGGCACCCGCTTCGTCGGCTGGTCGGACTCGGGCAAGACCAAGCGCAAGCTCACCACGGCGAACGGGCTCGGCGTCGGCTCGACCCTGGGCCAGGTGAAGCAGCAGGAACCCGACGCCAAGGTCAGCACCGACACCCTCGGCCCGGAGTTCTTCAGCGAGACCGGGGTGTCCGGCATCCTCGACGGCACCAAGACCAGCAGCAAGGTCACGCTGCTCTACGCCGGTGAGACCTGCTTCTTCCGCTGATCAGGCCGGCGGGTGGTCGATGTCGGCGCCGTCCGCCAGGTCGCCGCACTCGATCAGCGTGAGCGCACCGTCGACGGCCCCGAGGCGATCGGCCAGGTAGGCCCGCGCGCCGACGTCGCCGTCCGCGGCGTCCTGGATGCCCGACCAGTGGTCGCGCCCGAGCAGCACCGGATGCCCCGGGTTCCCGTGGTACTGCGCCCGGGCCAGCGACGACGGCGAGATCGGCGCGGCGTCCAACACCCGCCGGACCACCTCGGCGCTCACCCCCGGGGTGTCGACCAGCCCCACGAGCACCGCCGGGGCCTCGGGGAACAGCCGGCGGACGGCGTCCAGCCCGGTGCGCAGCGAGGCGCCCATCCCGCGACGCCACCCCGGGGCGTAGACCGTGGTGACGTCGCGGTCGAAGGCGCGGTTGACGATCGCCGCCACGCGCTCGGCCTCGGCGCCGACCACGACCACCAGGCCGGCGCAGCCGCCATCGCACAGGGTTCGTGCCGCGCGGACCACCCACGGTTGCCCCGCCTCGTCCGTCACCAGCGCCTTGGGGCCGCCCATGCGCCGGCCCGCACCCGCCGCCAGCACCAGCCCCACGGCACGGCGGCCGTGAGGCACGATCGGGCCGGCGCCAGCGGTCATGAGCCCATTCTGAACGACGCGGTCGTCACCAACGAGGAGGCCGGGGCAGCAGAACGGGTGACGTGACCGATGTGGTCTCGCGGGCGAGGCCTCACTACCCACGTCGAGGGGCGCAGACGCCGTAGATTTCCCGCGTGAGCCTGCCGACGCCGTCCGACCCCCCTGCCGCATCTCCCGCCGCCTCCCCGGCTTCCGCGCTGCCCGCCCGCGCGCGGGTGGTCGTCATCGGGGGCGGGGTGATCGGCACCTCGGTCGCCTATCACCTGGCCGCCGAGGGGTGGGCCGATGACGTCGTCCTGCTGGAACGCGACCGGCTCACCTCGGGGACGACGTGGCACGCCGCGGGGCTGATGGTCACCTTCGGGTCGACCTCGCACACCTCGACCCGGTTGCGCCAGTACACCCGCGACCTGTACTCGCGGCTCGAGGCCGAGACCGGCCAGTCCACCGGATTCGCGCCGGTCGGCTTCATCGAGGTGGCCGGCGATGCCGACCGGCTCGAGGAGTACCGCCGCGTGGCGACCTTCAACCGGCACGTCGGGGTCGACGTCCACGAGATCACCCCCGCCGAGGTGGCCGAGCTGTGGCCGCTGGCCCGCACCGACGACCTGCTCGCCGGGTTCTACGTGGCCGAGGACGGCCGGGCCAACCCGGTCGACGTCACGATGGCCCTGGCCAAGGGGGCGCGGCAGCGCGGCGCCCGGCTGATCGAGGGTGTCAGCGTCACCTCGGTGATCGTCGAACACCCCGGGACGCCGCGTGCCCGGGTGCGCGGGGTACGCACCACCGCCGGGGACATCGAGTGCGAGGTGGTGGTCAACTGCGCCGGCATGTGGGCCCGGCAGCTGGGTGAGGCCAACGGCATCGCGTTGCCGCTGCAGGCCGCCGAGCACTACTACCTGATCACCGAGGACATCGACGGCGTCCACCCCGGGCTACCGGTGCTCGAGGACCCCTCGACCTACGGCTACATCCGCGAGGAGACCGGCGGCCTGATGGTCGGCCTGTTCGAGGGCGTGGCGGCCCCCTGGTCGGTTCCCCGTGTGCCGCACGACTTCTCGTTCGGTCAGATCACGCCCGACTGGGACCGGATGGGTCCCTACGTCGAGGCTGCGATGAGCCGGGTACCCGCCACCCTGGACGCCGGGATCCGCACCTTCTTCTGCGGCCCGGAATCGTTCACCCCCGACCTGTCACCGCTGTTCGGCGAGGTTCCGGAGGTCGCGAACTATTACGTGGCAGCGGGTTTGAACTCCATCGGCATCCTCACCGGCGGCGGGATCGGCCGGGCCATGGCGCACTGGGTGATCGCCGGCGAGCCGGACATCGACATCACCGCGATGGACGTCGCCCGGCTGCAGCCGTTCCAGACCACGCCGTCCTACCGGCGCGACCGCACGGCCGAGAGTCTCGGCCTGGTCTACGCCTGCCACTACCCCCACCGCGACAAGGCCACCGCCCGCGGCGCCAAGCGCTCGCCGGTGCACGATCGGCTGGCCGCTGCCGGGGCGTCCTTCCGCGACGTCTCGGGATGGGAGGGGGCCGACTGGTACGACCCGGACGCCGCGGCGTCCGGCACCGCGCCGGACGCCGGACCGCTGACGTTCGGCCGGCCGGCCTGGTTCGAGCACTGGGCCGCCGAACACCGCGCGGTGCGTGAGGGCGTCGGCCTGATGGACATGAGCTTCATGGCGAAGTTCCTGGTGCAGGGACGCGACGCCGGGGCCGTCCTGGATCACCTGTCCGCCGGCCATGTCGACGTGGCGCTCACCGATCTGCCGGCCGGGCAGGGGCGGGTGACCTACACCCAGTGGCTGGACGACGCGGGTCACCTGCAGGCCGATCTGACCGTGACCAAGCTCGACGAGGAACGATTCTGGGTGGTCGCCTCGGACACCGCCCACCGACACGTCGAGACGATGCTGTGCCGCGCGCTGGGCTTCGGACGGTTCGCCGACGCCCACGCCACCGTCACCGACGTGACCTCGGGCTGGGCGCAGCTGAACGTGCAGGGGCCGCGATCGCGCGAGCTGCTGGCGAGCCTGACCACGGCCGACCTGTCGCACGACGCCTTTGCCTTCCGCGCAGCGGGTTTCGTCGACCTCGGCTACGCCCGGGTGCTGTGCCTGCGGATCACCTATCTCGGTGAGTTGGGCTACGAGCTGTACATCCCCTCCGAGCATGCTGTCGAGGTGTACGACCGGATCGTCTCGGCGGGAACGGGTCTCGGATTGCGCCACACCGGGTTGAAGGCACTGTCGAGCCTGCGCCTGGAGAAGGCCTACCGCGACTACGGTCACGACATCGACAACACCGACACGGTGTTCGAGGCCGGGCTGGGTTTCGCCGTCGCGCTCACCCGGCCGGACGGCACCGCACGCGACTTCGTGGGCAGTGCGGCAGTGGAGGCACAGCAGGCGAACGGCGTCCCGTCGTCCCGGCTGGTGCAGGTGCTGCTGCGCGACCCCGAGCCGCTGATGTACCACGCAGAGGTGGTGCTGCGGAACGGGATCGAGGTCGGCTACGTGCGCGCGGCGTCCTACGGCCACACCCTGGGTGGGGCGGTCGGGCTGGCGATGGTCACCGCCCCGGACGGCGCCCCGGTCACCGCCGACTGGCTGGCCGAGGGCACCTGGCACGTCGACGTCGCCGGTCGGTGCTACCCGGCGACGATCTCGCTGCGCCCGCTGTACGACCCGAGTTCGGCCCGGGTGCGCAGCTGACCGGGTGCCGCGCCGGGTCAGTCGGGCGCGGGGAACAGCTCGGGCGATGCGACCCGTTGGCGTGGCAGGTGGGCGGCGACCAGGCCGGCGCCGACCGTGACCGTCGCCGCGCCGCGAGGAGGGGCGACGGCGCGACGCCGCAGCACGATCAGCTGCGCTGTCGCGGTGTTGGCCAGACAGAAGTAGACCGGGAACAGCAACAACGCCGGGCCCGCCCGGCCCACGGCGAGGATCGTGAGCAGTCCGGTGAGGCCGGCCAGGGCATAGGTCGCCGCCGTCTCGGAATGGGGATCTGCCCAGATCTTGGGCACGATGGCCACCAGCCCGGCGCCGTCCGCGAGCGCGGCACACGTCGATGCCGCCGCCGGATCGTCCAGGCCGATCCAACCGAGAACCCCTAGGCCCGCCACGGTCAGCAGCACCGCGTTGCCCGCGGTGATCCCGCCGACGCCGTGCGGCACCGCCAACACGAACACCGCCAGGGTCGCGCACGCCTGCCCGACCAAGGCCACCAACCCCCACCGGCCGCCGTCCGCGGCATGAGAGGCCGCCGCGAGCACGGCGATCACCGCCCACACCAGCCAGCTGCCCCGGTGGGGCGTGGTGACGCCCCGACGGACATCGCGCAGGTAACAGCCGGTGCCGATCAGGCTGATCCCGGCCCCGAGCGCCGCGGCGACCACGGGTGCCGCGGGCGCGAGATCGTCAAACATGACTCGCGGCCCCACGCGTCGAGCTGTCCAGCACGTGTGTACTCCCCCGGTGTCGAAGGCCGCCTCGATGACGAGGTAGACCTCGGCAGGTGAGCGCGGCTGCTGAACAAGCCGAACCGTCATTCGATCACGACCACGGTCCCGCGCGAGATCGGGCGAAGGGGCCAACGCCCCGGCGACACCCGGCCGATCCTCGCCGGCTGGACCACCGGGCGACACTGCAGCATGATCAGCGCGTGCACCCCATCGAGGATGAGGCCCGTGCCAGCGCCATCGCCTGGCTTCGCGCGGTCACCCACGATGGCGCGATCGAGGTGAGCCGAGACCAGCTGACCGAGTTCACCTTTCAGGGACATCGGCTGCCCTTGATCGACCGCGGCCGGGGAATTCGCAAGCCTCAGGGGTGGCACGCCGCCCTGTCGATCACCACCGCGGTCCCGAAGTCCGGCCGCGTGCGGCCTTATGAGGACGACGAAGGCCCGGATGGATTGCATCGGTACAAGCTGCGTCGCGACAGCCGAGGCAGCGCGGAGAACCGCGCCCTGGATGCCGCCCATCACGACCAGGTTCCGTTGATCTGGTTCTATGGCGTCGCCCCAGCGCTGTTCCAGGCGATCTTCCCGGTCTACTTGATCGCCAAGGAGCCCGAACTGGACCAGTTCGTGCTCGCTCTCACCGAGGGGCAGCGCCACGCCGGAAGCCCCGGGAGCGCTGTGGAAGCCGGCCTGCGGCGATATCTGATCGGCCAGACCCGGCAGCGCCTGCATCAGCCACTCTTCGCCAGCCGGGTGATGATCGCCTACGAAACCCATTGCGCTGTGTGCAAACTCGCCCAACGACCCTTGCTGGACGCCGCCCACATCATCCCGGACTCTCTCCCTGGGGGCGACCCGGTACTGGCCAACGGGTTGGCCCTGTGCAAGATCCATCACGCCGCCTACGACGCGGACGTGCTGGGCATCCGACCCGATTGCGTGGTCGAGATCAGCGATCGGTTACTGCGCCAGCAGGACGGCCCGATGCTGCGTCACGGCCTGCAGGAACACCATGGCCGCCGCTTGATGTTCCTGCCCCGCCGGATCGCCGAGCGCCCGGACCCGGCGAGGCTCGAGCAGCGCTACACGCAGTTCCGCGAGGCGTCCTAGGCGGCACCGGTCGACCCGCCCACCCGTCCCCATCACTGCTCCGGTCGAGTGAGGACGACCCGTGTCGTTGCAGATCGGCATTGACCCATCCGAGGGATGTGTCGACGGTTGCCGCATTCCTGAGGGGGCCTCGTGGTCGAGCACGAATCGGTTGCGCCGCGATCCGGCGCGTACCGACCGCCGCTCATCCTGCGGCCGGTGGTCGGTGCCGCCGGCCGGCTGCGCACCAGCATCCGCCTGGTGGTGCTGGTGCTGGTCCTGCTGATTCCCGGCGTCGGGGCGACCGCCGCCTACTCGAGCGTCATGGGCGGTCAGGTCGCCTTCACGACCAAGGAACGCGCCGGGGTCGAGGTCCTGCGCCCGGCTCTCCTCGCGATGGCCGACGCGGCCTCCGGCGAGGCCGGCGTCGACCTCGCCCCCCTGCAGACCGCTGTCGCGGCCCACCCCGACCTGGTGCCGGCGGCCAAGCTCGCCGACGTCCGGACGGCGGCCGCCGCGGCGAGCACCCCTGCCGGACGCCAGGCATTGGTCACCGCCCTGGTCGCTCTGGTGACCGAGGTCGGCAACACCTCGAACCTGATCCTCGACCCCGACCTGGACTCCTTCTACGTGATGGACGCCCTGGTGGTGCAGACCCCGAAGGTGCTGCAAGCCCTGGCGGACGCCGCCGCGCCGGCCGAGGACGCCGGCAGCGACAACCGGATCGCCGCCCAGGCGGTACGCGCCGGAACCCTCTCTGCCGGTGGCGGTTCGCTGATCAGCGATGTCGAGACGGCGCTGGCCCACACCGTCGACACCCAGCTGCCCTCGCGCGCGGCCGCGACCACACAACTCGGCAAGACGGCCACCGACGCGGCTCAGCAGATCACCGCCAATCTCTCCCGCGGGGTGATCGCGCCCGCGACCGTGGCCCAGGCGGCCCGGGCAGCGATCGGTCCGGCCTGCGATGCTCTCGCGGGGCTCCTCGACGCCCGGGCCTCCTCGCTGTCGACCAAGCGCGCCCTCACCCTCTCGCTCACGGTGACCGGGCTGGTCGTCGCGGCCTGGTTCGCGGGCGGCGTGTGGTGGCGGACGACGTCCGATGTCGGCGCCGCGTTGCGGGCCGTCACCGCGATCGCGGACGGCGACCGCACCGACCATCCGCTGCCGAGCGGGCGTGACGAGCTCGGCGATCTGGGCCGATCGGTGGCGATCACCCGGATCCGACTGGCCGATCAGGCCACCGAGCTCGCGGCGTCCCAGGCGGCACGCGAAGAGGAGCTGCGACTGCGCCTGGAGTCGCAGGCCGCCGCCGAACGCGAGGTGCGCGATCGCGCACAGACGATCATCGACCAGACCGCGGACGGCGTCGGGCAGGAACTGCAGTCGGTGATCGAACAGGTGGCCGCCGTCCGGGGTGCGGCCGAGACCATCGACGGCCGCGTGGGTGCGACCGACGAGGTGACCCGTCACGTGGTGGAGCGGGCGGCCGAGGCACGCCAGATCGTGGGTTCGCTCGGACAGTCGCTCGGAGAGGTCACCCGCATGGCCGAGGTGATCGCCGGCGTGGCCGAACAGACCAGGCTGCTGGCCCTGAACGCCACCATCGAGGCAGCCCGGGCCGGTACCGCGGGCCGCGGGTTCACCGTGGTGGCCAACGAGGTGAAGGCCCTGGCGGACACCACCGGCCGCTCGACGGTCGAGATCACGGCGACGGTCAGCCGGTTGCGCGACCAGGCCGAGGAGATGGTGCGATCGATCGGCCAGATCGGCGACGGCATCAGCAGCGTGGACGAGGCGACGGCTGTGCTGTCCAGCGTGGCCGCCGAGCAGCACACCGTGGTGGACCGGCTCGACGCCAGCATCGCCGAGGCGATCACCCGGGTCGAGTCGATGATGAGCCTGACCGAGAAGCTCGAGCGCCGCCAGCGACGTCGGGTGCCGATCACCGGTCCGCTGACCGTGATCCGCAACGGCCAGAGCCATGCCGCCCGCCTGGTCAATGTCGGCGAGGGCGGTGTGCGCTGCATGGTGGACCGCGCGGTCGGTCTGCGACAGGACGATCAGGTGATGGTGCACCTGGAGCTCGGCAGCGAGTTCTTCGAGACGTCAGCGCGGGTTGCCAACCTGGCGACCGTCGGGTCGACGGGCCAGGTCGAGGTCGGCTTGGCCTTCGGCCCGATCCCGGCTGCCGTGACCCACCAGATCGAGCAGATCCTCAGCCGCTACGCGTCGCCGTCCCGCGCCTGAACCCACCCCGATCACCGCCAACCGGCTGAGCTAGCCTGACGTGGGCCGAGCGCCAGCCGCCGGTCGTGCGATCGGTGGCAGTCGAGGGGGCGCGGTGGATCTGGAGCGAGCGCTCGGGCTGCTCGACCGGGTGGCAGCAGGCCGCGTGGCCACGTTGCGCGTCCCGACCGCGGTCTGCGACGACCCACGCACCGGCACCGGGTTCCGGCAGGTGGCCTGGCTCCTGTTCGCCGAGTTCGTGATCGGGGCGGGCGCGCTGGGCGAGGCGATCGCCCGATCCCGCTCCGGCGAACAGCTCTCGGGCGTGGTGTGGTGGCGGCTGCTGGCCATCTTCGCCATCACCACCACGTTGTTCTACTTCGTCTGGCGAGCGCGGCGGGGCTACTGGTGGGCCTACTCCCGGTTGCGCCTGTTCAGCCTGGTGTTCCCCATCGTGGCGATCGTCAGCTCGCTGATCCCGGGCCTCTACCCCACCTGGATGGTCGAGGAGCAGGTGCTGTTCAGCGTCGTCCTGCTCGTGGTCCGCGGGCTGCTGTCGCGGCCGTATCTGCGCGAGGCCTACACCCGTCCCAGCTGAACCGTCCCCGCCAGTTCAGTCCCATCAGAAGGACCACTCGGACGCTCCGACGAGACCCTCGGCGTACTCCTCGAGGGAACCCCACATGCCCATGGCGCAGGACGATACGCCGACGCGACGAAGGGCGGCCTCCCCGAGCTGGGGAGACCGCCCTTCGTTGACGTGCGGGTCTTCCGATCAGTCGATCAGAAGTCCATGCCGCCCATGCCGCCGTCGCCACCGGGGGCAGCCGGCGGGTTCTTCTCCGGCTTGTCGGCCACGACGGCCTCGGTGGTCAGGAACAGGGCCGCGATGGACGCCGCGTTCTGCAGCGCCGAGCGGGTGACCTTGGCCGGGTCGATGATGCCGGCCTTGATCAGGTCGACGTACTCACCGGTGGCGGCGTTGAGGCCCCAACCGGCCTCCAGACCGCGCACCTTCTCGGCCACGACGCCGCCCTCGAGACCACCGTTGACGGCGATCTGCTTGAGCGGAGCCTCCAGCGCCACCTTGACGATGTTGGCGCCCGTGGCCTCGTCACCGACGAGGTCGAGCTTCTCGAACGCCTTGACGGAGGCCTGGATCAGGGCCACGCCACCACCGGCGACGATGCCCTCTTCGACGGCAGCCTTCGCGTTGCGGACGGCGTCCTCGATGCGGTGCTTGCGCTCCTTGAGCTCCACCTCGGTGGCAGCCCCGGCCTTGATGACCGCAACACCGCCGGCCAGCTTGGCCAGGCGCTCCTGCAGCTTCTCGCGGTCGTAGTCGGAGTCGGACTTCTCGATCTCGGCGCGGATCTGGTTCACCCGGCCGGCGATCTGGTCGGCGTCACCGGAACCCTCGACCACGGTGGTCTCGTCCTTGGTGATCACGACCTTGCGGGCGCGACCCAGCAGGTCCAGCCCCGCGTTCTCGAGCTTGAGGCCGACCTCCTCGGAGATGACCTGACCGCCGGTGAGGATGGCGATGTCCTGCAGCATGGCCTTGCGGCGGTCGCCGAAGCCGGGCGCCTTGACGGAGGCCGACTTGAACGTGCCACGGATCTTGTTGACCACCAGGGTCGCCAGGGCCTCGCCCTCGACGTCCTCGGCGATGATCGCCAGCGGCTTGCCGGACTGCATGACCTTCTCGAGCAGCGGCAGCAGGTCCTTCACGGAGGAGATCTTGCTGTTGACGATGAGGACGTAGGGGTCCTCCAGCACGGTCTCCATACGCTCGGCGTCGGTGACGAAGTAGGGGCTGATGTAGCCCTTGTCGAACCGCATGCCCTCGGTGAGCTCGAGCTCGAGGCCGAAGGTGTTCGACTCCTCGACGGTGATGACGCCTTCCTTGCCGACCTTGTCCATGGCCTCGGCGATCATCTCGCCGATCTGGGGGTCAGCGGCCGAGATCGAGGCGGTGGCAGCGATCTGCTCCTTGGTCTCGACCTCCTTGGCCTGCTCGAGCAGCTGGGCGCTGACGGCCTCGACGGCCTTCTCGATGCCCCGCTTGAGAGCCATCGGGTTGGCGCCGGCGGCGACGTTGCGCAGGCCCTCCTTGACCAGGGCCTGGGCGAGGACGGTGGCGGTGGTGGTGCCGTCGCCAGCGACGTCGTCCGTCTTCTTGGCGACCTCCTTGACCAGCTCGGCGCCGATCTTCTCGTAGGGGTCCTCGAGCTCGATCTCCTTGGCGATGCTCACACCATCGTTGGTGATGGTGGGGGCGCCCCACTTCTTCTCGAGCACGACGTTGCGGCCCTTGGGGCCGAGGGTGACCTTCACAGCGTCGGCGAGGATGTTCATGCCCCGCTCGAGACCGCGGCGGGCCTCTTCGTCGAACGCGATGATCTTTGCCATCGGGTGGTTGATCCCTCTCCGCTACCGGGGTGGGTGGGCTGGCCGGACGGTGCCCGCGACGGACGGGGCGGAACCCAGCGGTCCTGTCCCGCCGTCTTCCGACCCTCACCGAACTCGACCCGGGGCGCTGATGCCCCTTCAGTTCTGTCACTCTCACGAGGAGAGTGCTAGTCACATGATTAGCACTCGACCCCCGAGAGTGCAAACCCTGAGGCCCCGAGAGGGCGGTTGTCGGTCAGTTGTCGGGGGGCTTGTCGGTGGGGCGAGGCAGGATCAGGGCATGGCCGACCTCCACCCGCCCCGTGTGGTGGTCGAACGCGCCGCGAATCCGCCCCATCGGCACGCCCCGTGGGTGCTCCACCCGGTGGACGACACGGGCCGGCCACTCGGCCCGCCGATCGAGGCCGCGGACGGCGCCGGGCTGGCCATCGCGATCGACCGGCTGGAACGTGCCTGGTCACCACGCTGGGTATGGCCCGCCACGGCCGCGATCTACCCCGCGGTGGTGGCGGCCGGCGTCCGGGTGGGCCGGTGCCACGACCTGGCCCACACCGAACTCCTGCTGCTCGCCCACGAGGGCCGATGGGGTGAGCTGGACGACGCCTGGCACGTCCTGGCCCTCGCCCACGGCGCCGAGCCGGAGTCACAGCCCACCCTGCTGGACGGCCTCGAGGAACCGCCACCCCACGACGCCGCCCCCCACGGCGCCTCGGCGCTCGACCGGCACCGCGACCAGCTCACCCGGGTGGCCTCGGCCCGCGAACGCCACGGAGGCTTCGCGCTGCTCACCGCGGCCGAGTCGGCCGGGGCACTGGCCGCTGTCGAGATGGGCATCGCCGGGCTGCCCTGGGACGGCGCGGCCCACGACGCGATCCTCACCGAGCTGCTCGGCCCACGCCCGGCAGCCGGCCGTCCCGCCCTGCTGCAGGCGCTGGCCGTCGAGCTCGCGAGTGCCCTGGACGACGACCGGGTCAACCCCGACTCCCCCGCCGACCTGCTGCGGTCTCTGCGTCGCGCCGGCCTGGCGGTGAACTCGACCCGACGGCACGAACTCGCCCGGCACGACCACCCCGTCGTCCCGCTGGTGCGCCGGTACAAGGAGCTGGCCCGGCTCTGGACGGCCAACGGCTGGGCCTGGCACGACGCCTGGGTGCGCGAGGGCCGGTTCCACCCCGAGTACGTTCCGGCGGGTGTGGTGTCGGGGCGATGGGCGACCCGCGGGGGCGGCGCGCTGCAGATCCCCAAGGCGGTCCGCGCAGCGGTGCGGGCGCCGTCCGGGCGGGCACTGATCGTCGCGGACGCCGGTCAGCTCGAGCCTCGCGTGCTGGCGGCGCTGTCCGGTGACACGGGCATGATCGCGGCCACCCGCGCCGGGGACCTGTATGCCGAACTGGCCGCCCAGGCGCTGGGCCGACCCGAGGCTCGGTCCGAGGCGAAGATCGCCCTGCTCTCGGCGATGTACGGCGGCGGCACCGGCTCACCCGCGCTGGCCGCACTGCGCCGCCGGTTCGGCCGAGCGCTGGCGGTGCTCGAGGACGCCGCGCGCCGAGGCGAGGACGGCGGCAGCGTGACCTCGGTGCTCGGCCGGGTCTGCCCACCCGCGCCGTCCAGCTGGCTGGACGGCCTCGGTGAGACCGCCGCCGGTGCCCGCACCCGGGCTCGGGGCCGGTTCACCCGCAACTTCGTGGTGCAGGCCTCCGCCGCGGACTGGGCGGCGGTACTGATCGCCGGGCTCCGCCGCCGCCTGGCCGAACTCGACCCCACCCCGGACGACGCCGGCTCTGGCTCGGACGACGCCTGGCCGGCACAGCTGGTCTTCTTCCAGCACGACGAGGTGATCGTGGAATGCCGGGCGGCTCAGGCCGAGGCCGTCGTACACGCGGTCCGCGAGGCCGGCGAGGAGGCCACCCGCCTGGTTCTCGGCCGGACCGGGGTCACCATCCCGCTGGACGCCGCCGTGGTCGACACCTATGCCGACAAGGGCTGAGACCACGCCGCCAGCGAGCCGAAGATCGTCATGAGTTGGTCGATTCGCACCTCTTGAGATCGTACAACTGTTCGATTATAGTATGTGTATGTCCGTGCTGGAGGCCTGCTTCGCCGAGTCGGGTGACCCCGATGAGGTCGCGGCCCTGCGCGCGGAGTGCGCCCGGCTACGCGCTCGGGACGGCGAGCTGCGGACGGCGTGTAGTCGCCTGGAACGTCGGGTGAACCGGTTGGTCGAGGAGCAGGACTGGGCCACCCGTCGGATCGCCCGCCTCACCGACCGGTGCACCCACCTGGCCGGGTTGGTGCCGGTAACGGACGGCGAGGCCACCTCGAACGATGCGGCTGCGGGTGGTCTGGTGGCGGCGTTGGCCGGTGACGGTGGCGCCCGGTTGGCGGCCGCGATTCAGACCGCGGTCGGTGACCTGGCCGCCCTGTCCGTCCCCGACCCCGACAGCGGGGTCGAACTGGGATGTCTGGCCGACCTGCCCGACCGGACCGTCGCTGACCTCGCCGCCGCGAGCTGCCGCCTGGCGACCTGGGCCAAGTTGGCCGCCACCGTAGCCACGGAGGAGCTGGTCACTCGGTGGGAGAACGGCGCCGCCGACGAGGAAGCCAGTCCCGTGAACGCGCAACCGGTGTTCCCCGACCACGACCTCGGTTTCCGGGCCGCGATCGCCGAGACCGCCACCACCTGTGTCATCTCCGAATCCACCCTGACGGCACGGGTCGACACCCTGCGCGACCTCCCCGCCCGCCTGCCCGGGCTGTGGCACCTGCTGGCCACCGGGGCGGTCGACATCGACACCGCACGACTGGTCCACTCCAAGACCCGTCACCTCCCCGGGGAGGCCCTGACCCGCCTGGAATCGCAGATCCTGGTGAAGGTCACCACGTTGACCTGGGGTCAGATCGCCGCGTGGCTGGATCGGATCGTCGCGAAGGCTGATCCGCGGAGTTGGCCGAGCAGATCGCCGACAACCTTGAACGCCGCAACGTCTCCTTCCGCACCGCCGGCCCGGGGACGGGGCGGATGACGTTGACGGCGTCGGTGGAGGCGATCGAGGCGATCCGGATGGCACTGCTCTGCTATGCCTCCGCCGGTGATGACCCCGGCCACCACCGTCCTGCGGCTGCGGTCCGGGCCGACATCATCACCGACCTGATCATCCGCCCCGGCACCCACACGGCCGCGGCACCCGCCCCAGCCGCTGGCACAGGAACTGACACCGGCGCCGACCCTGCTTCCGCCGCCGGCACCAACACGGGCACTGCTTCTGCCGCAGCTCCCGGCACCGACGCTTGTACTGAAACTGGGACTTGCACAGGGACTTGCGACGACCCAGCCCCTGACACCGCCGCCCCAGCCTCTGCCGCAACCCCAGGCACCGACACTCGGACCGGCACCGGCACCGGCGACGAGAACGAACTCGACACCGATGGCCAGGGCGAAAGCCGAGGCGACCCCCGAGCCGAGACCGAACCACCACAAGCCGACACCGAAACCCATACCGACACCGAAACCCATACCGACGCCTGCACCTCGAACGGCACTGGCAGACAGGACACGACCCCGCAGGTCGCCCCTGCTTGCCGTCCACACCGTTCGACCCCCAGGCCTTCGCGGCGTTGCCCGGGTCCCCTCGGGTCCATGTCACGGTGCCGCTGTCGGCCGTCCTCGGTGGTGAGGGCATCGGGGAGATCAACGACTACGGACCCTCACCGCCGAAACCATTCGCGAGCTACTCGCCGGGCTACACCGCATGGGCGCCACCGCGACCTGGCGGTGCCTGATCACCGACGACAACCCGGCATCACCCACCCACGGCACCGTGCTGGGCATCGGCAGGGCACCCCATGCTCTGGTCCGCACCGCCACCGGACTGCTCCGCGAACTCGTCCAAGCCCGCGAGCAGTGCTGCACGTCTCCGGCTGCCGACGCCGGGCGGTGACCTGCGAGGTCGACCACCGCATCCCCTACAGCGACGGCGGAGCGACCTGCGAGTGCAACCTGCACCCGTTGTGCAAGCACCACCACCGGCTGCGTGAACGCGGGTTCACCCCGACCCTGGTCGACCCGGGCACCGGTATGCCCATCACCCAATGGGTCACCCCCACCGGACGAACCATCCGAACCGAAACCGAACACCCACCCTTCTGGAGGCTCAGCGTGGGCAGCTTGGTCGAGCACTGGGCCTGGCGATGGACCTGCACGGCGGTGATCTCGATGCAGCCCGACGGATCACCGAAGTGCCGGCTGCATTGAACCCACAACGCGCTTCAGGAACGCCCTACACGAGAATCACGATGACGGAAGCGACCACCAGCGTGGCGGGCAACATCCAGGGCAGCAGGTCCATGAGCCATCGCGACCCCCGGGCAGCACGAACGGCTCACGGCCTGTCCGCGGATCGATCACCGGATCGATCAGTGCTGCACCGCGCGAGGCCGACCGCCCCGGTAAGGAGTTCCAGAGCCAGAAGCTGACCCCACCGACGGCGAGCAACGTGAGGGACACGCCCAGCAGGACCACGGCGTTCGCGGTGAGCGCCGGCCGCCGCCACAGGGCACCCAGGCCAACCGGCACCGTCAACCCGATCCAGAGCACGATCACCGTCGGCCATCTGCGGCCGCCGCGCATCAGCCACGGCAGCCACCCCACCCATGCAGCCACGAGTACCCCGATCATTACGGCCGAGACCAACTCGCCTGCACCGAGCGTCGCCGTGGAGTGATCGCGCAAACCGCTCGCAGAGTCCAGGAACCCCACGACACCGAGCATCGTGCTGCCGGCGAGCACTCCCGATCCCCACCAGGGCACACGCGCGGTATGCGGCAGACTGGGCGCCATCTCGTCGGCGTACTCCGCCGCGTCGCCGAATGCCTGCAGCGGACTCTCGCCGCTCTCGGCGCAGTGCGCGTCCACCTGGGCGAGGGCATCGCCGATGGAGCGGCCCGGCACGTCCCGCAATCGCAGCTGCACCACGAAAGCATCCCGCCATGGATCCATCAGGTTCCCCCCACGGAACCACCGACCGAGCACGGAAACCTCCGCCCGAGTGTTCACGATTGCCCCCTGATCATGTCGGCAGGCGGCGGCACCGAATTCTCGAACGTCACTGTTGCCCTGGACATCACCGACCCCTCGGACATCAGAGCAGCGGACACCGTCGTGGTGAAGGCCTGCCACAACTGCACCTGGCGGGCCAACTTGAGCCGCCCGTCACCGGTGATGGCGAAGACCTTGCGGCCCGGCCCGCCATCACCCGCCTGCCAGGTCGAGGCCACCAGCCCATCCGCTTCGAGCCGGGCCAACAACGGATACAGCGTGCCACCCTTGATGACGCCGAATCCCTTGTCCGCCAACGCTTGTGCGATGGCGTAGCCATGGTTCGGCGCTTCCGACACGGCAGCCAGCACGCAGAACTCCAGCACCCCGCGCAGCCACTCACCCGGCCATCGAGCAGTCGATGCGTCGTCCATGGCTAGACAGTACGACCATCTAGTCAGTCACACAATCTACTGGAGCCACCGAACTCAGTGATCGTGCGAGTGCCCACGCACCTGCCCCTGGGGGATCGGGGCGACGCGGTCGTCCAGCAGCGGCTGCGCCGGGTCCCAGCGGGTGCCCTCGGCGGCGTCCCGGCGACGGCGGGCGATGGCCGACAGTGCCTCCAGCACGACCCGGTTGGCCAGCGCCGCGGTGATGTCGGCGTGGTCGTAGGGCGGAGCCACCTCGACGACGTCCATGCCGACCACCGGCAGCTCGAGGCAGATCCGCCGGACGGCGTCCAACAGCGCCCGTGCGGTCAGGCCGCCCGGCTCCGGGGTACCGGTGCCGGGCGCGTGCGCCGGATCGCAGACGTCGATGTCGACCGACAGGAACACCCCGTCGCAGTCGTCGGTGGCGATGCCGAACGCCTCGGTCAGACAGGTCTCGAGCCCCCGGTGACCGATCTCGGTCATCTCGTAGGAGCGCATCCGTTGACCGGCCATCCAGTCCAGGGTCTCGGGGCCGGGCCAATACCCCCGCAGCCCCACCTGCAGGAACCGGTCGCCCCGCACCGCCCCCGACTCGATCAGGCGGCGCATGGGCGTGCCGTGCCCCCACAGCGAGCCGAAGTCGACGTCCCCGGTGTCGGCGTGGGCGTCGAAGTGGATCAGCGAGATCCGCCCCGCCCCCAACACGTCGGCCAGGCCCGAGGTGTCGGCGTAGGTGATCGAGTGATCGCCCCCCAGCACCACCGGGATGGCACCGGAGGCCGCCACCTGGGCCACCGCCGTCCGGATCTGCCCGAGCGAGCGCTCGATGTCGCCCGCGAAGACCTCCACATCCCCGGCGTCGACCACGCGCAGGTCGCGCAACCCGTCGGTGCGCAGCGCCAGCGAGGGCCGCGAGCCGTCGTGCGGCAGGTAATCGGTGCCGCGGATCGCCTGTGGCCCGAACCGCGCCCCCGAGCGGTAGCTCACACCACCGTCGAACGGCGCCCCGACGATCACCACCTCGGCGTCGGCGTAGCTGCTCGGGTCGTCGAGGTCGGCCGCCGGCACCCCGAGGAAGGTGAAGTCGGGGCCGAACAGGTTTCCGATGCGGGTCATGCTCGCCTTCTCAACAGGGGGTGACGATCGGGACGGCGCGTGGCCGGCTACGCGTCGTGGCCGGCGGCGGGCTGGGCCAGCCAGCTCGGCCGCAGCTCGATGAGCGCACGGTAGACGACGGCGGCCACCACCGCCGAGGTGAGGAAGCTGATGTCGATACCGCCGGCCGCCTCGGCCAGCGGGCCGACGTAGGAGTCGGTGGCGTTCGACAGCACCCCGACCAGGCTGCCGGCCGCCCATGAGATCAGCGCGGCCGCGTTCCAGCCGCCCCGGTACCAGTAGAGGCCACCGGTGCGCCGCCGGTTGAACACCTGCAGCGACTCCCGGTCGAACCGGCCCCGGGTGCCCCGGTGGGCCAGCAGGGTGATCACCGCCCAGGGCGTGGCGAGCGAGGTCAACACCACCACGAACGTGGTCACCGCGGTCTCGGCCTGCCAGACGAAGGTGCCGAGGTAGACCAGCACGGTCGAGGTCAGGGTGACCACCACGGTCGCCTGCACCCGGCTCAGCCGCGGCAGGATCGCGTCGAGGTCCAGCCCCATGCTGTAGAGGTTCATGCCGCCCTGACCGAGGCTGCCGACCACCGCCGCCACCAGCAGCGGCACCACCAGCCAGCCCGGTGCGCCACCCAGGACGCCCGCGACGAAACTGTTCTCGTCGAACAGGATCGAGGCGGTGAACGCGCCCCACAGGGTGGGGATCAGCAACCCGACGAAGAGCCCCACGAACAACGAGCCGAGCACCGTCCGCGGGTGGTGGCGGCGCGGGGAGATGTAGCGGGTCCAGTCCCCGATCTGGGTCACGTACGACAGCGGCCCGGCCACTCCGGCGGTGAGCGCCGCCAGCAACCAGGTGGGCCAGAACGTGCCCAGCGCGTACTGATCGGGAGCCCCCGGGTAGGCGGCGTCGAACCGGCTCCACAGCCCGATGACGCTCAGCACCATGGCCGCACCGACCACGGCGACGATGATCCGGTTGATCCGCAGCAGCCAGCCGTAGCCGTAGATCGCCACCAGGCCGACCGCCGCGGCCAGCACGGCGTACCCGATCACGTACTGCGCGGTGCCGCCCTGCGACCCGGTGAGCCGGTCGAGCCCCACGACGAGGGCCTCGCCGCCGGTCCAGATGGTCAGCGCCACGTACCCCAGGCAGAGCAGCAGCCCGATCACCGAGGCCACCAGGCGCCCCTGGACGCCGAAGTAGGCACCCGAGGCGACCGAGTTGTTGGTCCCCGCCCGCAGCCCCGGCAACGCCATCGGGGTCACGGCCAGCGCGCCGACGGCGGTGCCGGCCACCATGGCGCCGACCGAGGCCCACCAGCTCAGCCCGTACAGGATGCACAGCCAGCCGAACACCCCGACCGACAGTGCCATGTTGCCGCCCCACAGGATCGCGATCAGATCGCGCGGGGACGACGTGCGCGCCTCGTCCGGGATGGTGTCGACACCGAACTGCTCGACACCTGCGGCGGACGGCGCAGCCGAGGACTCGTGCACCACCATGGCGCGCAGCGTAGGGCAGGTTAGAAATTCTTTCTAGACCTAGACTCCCCCGGGTGACCCGAGGCCGCTCCGAGCCCCCCGGTGCCCGTGATCGGGTGCTGCGGGCGGCCCTGCGCGCCGCCGCCGAATCCGCCCCGGGGCCGGTTCGGGTGGCCGACATCGCCGCCCGCGCCGGTATGAGCGCGGGGCACGTCATGTACTACTTCCAGCGCCGGGACCGGATCCTGGCCGAGACCCTGCTCTACGCCGAGGCCGAGCTGACCGCCACCCGCGACCGGCTGGTGGCCGGGGCCGGGGCGACCCCGACCGTGCTGCGGGGACTGGTGCGCCTCTACCTGCCGAGCAGCGGATCGGACCCTCGCTGGCGGTTGTGGGCGCAGACCCTGGCCAGCCCACCGGACGACGCCGAGACCCTGGCCGCCCTCGCCGAGGTGGTCGACTCGTGGCAGCAGGCCTTCGCCACCGTGATCCGGCGCGGGCATGCCGAGAACAGCCTGCACTGCGAGGACGCCGACCAGGAGGCCTACCGCAGTTGCCGGTTGATGGACGGCTACGCCCTCGAGGTGATGCTGGGCGTGAGGGGGCGCACCCGGGCCTGGGCGGTGCGATCGGTGATGGCAGCCCTCGAGCACACCCTGGCGATGCCGCCGTCGTGAGCGGCCGGTCAGTGACCGCTGAGCGTTGCCGAGGCCCCGGACGGCGCAGAATCCTTGCGCCGCAAGCGAGTCATGACCGATCGGGCACGGCTGGCCCGCTCGGTGGCGGGCAGCACGTGGTGGCGGCGGTGGTGCCGCAGGGCCGCGGCCAGGGAATCGTCGATCGGCTCCAGCGGCCCCGTCACCGCCGACAGGATCAGATCGGCCAGAGCCGGATTGAGCGCCAGCGCCGGGCCGTGCAGATAGGTGCCGAACACCGCCCCCTGGACGGCGCCCTCGGTGCGCACCCCCGCCGCGTCCGGGACGCCGTTGCCGACGCCGACCTCGACCTCGGCCAACGGAGCTGCCGCCGGGCCGAGAGTCGTTGCGCCGCCGTGGTTCTCGAAGCCGATCAGGTCGGGCAGCGTCGCGCCGTCCGGTAGCGGCAGGGCCCGGGCCAGCACGTTCCCGACCGCCCGGCGCTCCAGCCGCCCGGTGGTGACGTCCAGCAATCCCAACCCCTCGGCGGGAACCCCGCCCACGCCCAGGAACACCGTCCCCAGCAGTTGGTACCCGGCGCAGATGCCCAGCACGGCGGCGCCGCGCTGCGCGGCGGCGACCAGCGCGCCGTCCGCTCGCAACATCTGTGCTGCCGCAGTCTGTTTGGCGTCCTCACCACCGCCCAGCAGGTAGACGTCACCCTCACGGGGAAGCGCCTCGCCGGGCTCGACCGGGATCAGTTCGCACGGCCGGCCGCGCAGCTGCAGCCGCCCCCGCAGCACGATGGCGTTCCCCGCATCGCCGTACGTACCCAACAGGTTCGGGTAGACGTGCACGATCCGGACGACGGACTCCCCCACCGGTGAGGTCATGCGTTCAGCCCTCCGTCGACGTAGCGGCGCATCTCGCGGAAGGCGGTGTAGTTGGCCGCCACCACCATCGGTCCCGGCGGCAACAGGCCGGCCAGCCGCATCAGGTCGGGCTCGACGATCGGGGTGGCCCCGGCGTAGTGCAGTCGGACGGCCAGGTCGTCCCGGCGGTCGCCCGTGGCGCCGACCACGCGACCGGCCAGCCGCTCGAACGGCACGTCCCACAACCACGAGGTGTCGGTGCCGTCCGCGATCCGGGCGTTGATGCCGATGGCCATCACCGCGTCGTCCGGGATCATGCTCAGCGCGGCGGCCCAGCCGGCGGGGTTCTTGGCCAGCAGCAGCGGCGCGGACCGGCCGCCCAGTGCCAGCGTGGCGTACCGGCCGTCGACCACCTCGACCTCACCGACCCGGGACGCCGCGGTCTCGGCGGGTACCCCGAGGGCCACCGCCGCCGCGATGGCGAAGATCGCGTTGCCGCGGTTGACGTCGCCCGGCAGGCGCACCGTGAACGGCAACGACCCGCCGTCCGGCAACCGCACGCCGTCCGGGGTCAGCACGTAGTCGGGGGTGGGCATCGCGAAGCCGCACCCGCAGCTCCAGCGGCTGAGCTCGGCCTCGGTCGGCTGCGACCAGTGCAACACCGCACCGCACCGTGGGCAGACGCTGGCGTCCTCGGTCCAGCGCAGCCCGGGGTCGACCCAGATCGGGCGGCCGGCGAAGGCGGCATCGGCCACGTGAGGGTCCGCGGCGTTGGCCACCACGATCACCCCGGGTTCGGCGGTGAACGCCCGCGACCACACCTGCGCCGTCCGGCTCACCTCGTGGGTGCGGTCCAGCTGATCGCGCGTCAGGTTGAGCGTGATCACGACGTCGGGATGGGTCTGGCGCATCACCGAGGGCACGTGCAGCTCGTCGGCCTCGAGCACGGCCAGCGGCGCGTCGGAATCGTCCAGCGCCGAGACGATGCCCGGCGCCATGTTGGCACCGGTGGAGTTGGTCGCCACTGCTCCACCCAGCGCCGCCGCCACCAACCGGGTGGTGGTGGACTTGCCGTTGGTGCCGGTGACCACCACGCTGCGCCGGCCGGTCGCGAGCACCTGCAACGCATCGGGGTCGATCGCGAGCACCACCCGGCCGCGCACCACCACCCCCGAACCACGGCCCAGCCGCCGGGACAGGCCTCCGGCCAGCCGGCCCGCGTTGAGCGCCAGCCGGGTGCGCCAGGTGCGGGCCGCTGCCGAGGACGGCGGGTGGTCGGCGGTCCTCTCGGGCGCTGTGGTCACCCGGTCAGGGTAATCGCCCCGGGCAGACGAACGAGGTCGCCTCCCCGGAGGGAGACGACCTCGAACGACGAGTCGTCGTCGGCGGCCGACCTCAGACGGGCCGGACCGACTCGGCCTGTGGACCCTTCTGACCCTGACCGACCTCGAACTCCACGCGCTGACCCTCGTCCAGGGACTTGTACCCCTCACCCTGGATCGCCGACCAGTGGACGAAGACGTCAGCCCCGCCGCCGTCGACGGTGATGAAGCCGTAGCCCTTTTCGGCGTTGAACCACTTGACGGTGCCCTGAGCCATTACCCGCTCCTGTTGCTCCAACCTGTGCGACCCGTGCACGGCACCCGGGCCGGGTCTCACGCTCCGCGGGCCGACCGACGAGGGCCGTCCGCGGTGGGTCCAACGCGCGGGCCTCTCCACCTGCAGAGGACGAGCTCATCGAACTGTTCGACCGGCGCCAACTGTAGCGAAGGAGAGTCGGCGTGGCACCCCTGCAAGGTCATCCACGCCGAGCCGAACCTCGACATTGTTCGATGGCAGTGGGCTTCGCACCCGCATCGACCCCTGATCCGGGCCGCCACCGTTCGTCGCGCGAGCAACGGTTGCGGGCCGCCGCTGGTCGCGCAAAGCACCTCGATCGTCCTCGGGGCGCGGGTGCGTAGGCTGGAGAGATGACGCCGCTGCTCCGGGTCCGCCAGGTGGTGAACGTGGTGAATCTGTCGACCCCGCTGGGCCTGGTGGTGGCACTCGTCGGGGGCGGTCGGCCGGGCCGGGGACCACACGGCCTGGTGCTCGCCGAGAACTACCGGTCGGCCTTCCCCGGCGGTGCGGCGCGTGCCGTCACCATCGGCAACGTCGTCCTGCTGCGCATGAGCCGCGCCGAGGCCGAGGCGCTGCCGGGCCTGATCGCCCACGAGTCGCGTCACGCCACGCAGTACGCCTGCTGCATCGGCCCGTTCGGCTTCCTGCCGGCCTACTTCATCGCCTGCGCCTGGTCGTGGTGGCACACCGGCAACGTCGCTCTGCGCAACGTCTTCGAGGTCAGGGCGGGCCTGGCCGACGGCGGGTACGTCCAGGACCCGCGGCGCCGAGGACCTCAGGGCGTGTAGTCGTTGCTGACCACGACGGCCAGCCCCTGCGACGCCTTGACGGTGTTCAACTTCACGGTGCCGCCGCCGAGGGCCTTCACCACGGCTCGCGCGGTCTCGAGCTGCGCCGGGTCGCCGTAGTAGACGGTGGTGCGGCTGACCGGGGCGCCGTCCCACGGCAACACGGTGCCGATCTTCCAGCCGGCGGCCTCGAGCGCAGCGGCGGCCTTGCGGCTGTGCCCGGGGATGTTGGGGCTGGTCCCGTTGTAGAAGTTCAGCGTGAGGGTCTTGTCGACCGTCGCTGCCGGTTGGCTCGTGGTGGAGGAGCTCGGCGCCGGCGAGGACTGCGCCACCTGGGGGCTCGGGCTGGTGATCACCGGCACGCTGGCCGAGGCCTTGGGCGCCGAGTCGGCCTGGGTCGAGCTGGTGCCGTCGCCGCCGAAGAGCATGACGGCGACCCCGACGACGGCGAACACCACGACGGCCAGCGCCAGCAGCGGCAGCAACCCGGTGATCGGGTTCGGCCGGGCACGGTGAGCGCCCCGGCGCGAGACATCGACGACGTCGAACCGCTCGTCGGGATCGTTTCGGGTCATCGTCATGACCTCACCTCTCGGGTTGCCCGCCCCCGGACCAGCGTGAATCGCAGCCGCCGCCGACGGATGGTCAGCCCATGCCCAGCCGACGAGCGGACCGCGCCCGCTGGCGCGTCTGGCGCATCCGCCGCAGTCGCTTGACCAGCATCGGGTCGTGAGCCAGGGCAGCCGGGCTGTCGATCAGGGAGTTGAGCACCTGGTAGTACCGCGTCGAGGACATCTCGAACAGGTCGCGCACCGCCTGTTCCTTGGCACCGGCGTACTTCCACCACTGCCGTTCGAACGCGAGGATCTCGCGATCGCGCGTCGACAACGAATCGACCTGAGGTTCCACGAGGTGTGCGGCTTCCATTCATGTCCTCCAGTGCCACGGCGGCGTCACTGTACGGGGGAAACGACACCGATGTCATTCCCACGACCCGGCGCCCCCGCCAACTCACCTGCCCGGGTCGTCCCGGACGGCGAGGCCGCCTGCACTGCTGCACCTGCACGTACGGAGTCTAGATGCGACCACCGACAACCGAGAGCCACCGCCACGATCTCGTGCCGGATGCGTGCTCGGACCCAGGCCCGACACGCGTGATTCATCCCTCGTTGCCGCCGAGGTACAGTCGGTCGCCGTGACCCCACGACCACTGGCCGAGCTGGTCGAGGCAGGGTGGGCGCGAGCGCTCGAACCGGTGCACGACACCGTCTCGGCGCTGGGCGACTTCCTGCGTGGCGAGGTGGCGGCCGGCCGCGGCTACCTGCCCGCGGGCGAGAACATCCTGCGGGCGTTCACCCAGCCGCTGGACGACGTCCGGGTGCTGATCGTCGGCCAGGACCCCTACCCCACCCCGGGCCACCCGGTCGGGCTGTCGTTCTCGGTCGCCCCCGAGGTGCGGCCGATCCCGCGCAGCCTGCAGAACATCTTCCGCGAGCTGAGCGAGGACGTCGGTGCGCCCCGCCCGACCACCGGTGACCTGACCCCGTGGACGCGGCGCGGCGTCCTGCTGCTCAACCGAGTGCTGACCGTCGGCCCCGGCTCACCGGGGTCACACCGGGGCAAGGGCTGGGAGAAGGTGACGGACGCCGCGATCTCGGCGCTGGTGGCCCGGGACGCCCCGCTGGTGGCGATCCTGTGGGGCCGCGACGCCCAGACCCTGCGACCGTTGCTCGGCGCCACCCCGCGCATCGAGAGCGCCCACCCGAGTCCGATGTCCGCTGATCGCGGGTTCTTCGGCTCACGGCCGTTCAGCAGGGCGAACACGCTGTTGACACAACTGGGCGCCGCCCCGATCGACTGGCAGCTGCCCTGACCCGAGCCGGACGTCAGTACCGGCGCTCGGTCTTGCGCAGCTCGTTCCACCGGGTGTGCCGGTACTCGAGGCAGGCCGCCTCGTAGGTGCGCGGGTCCAACTCGAAGGGCACCGGAGTGGCCGGGATCTCGCGCAGCAGGTGGTAGAGCGCCTCGATCCGGGTCCTCGGACGAACGCGACGGCTGCCCTGGTCGGTCGCGACGACGGATCGTCCGGCGCGCGTGACCAGCAGGCGACCCTCGGCCGTGACCGCGATCCCGTACTCGTCGGCCACCATGAGGTCCGAACCGACCAGCATGGCCATCGCGTGCTCGAGCTCCTCGCGCGAGACGATGAGCTGGTTCACGGCGTCGCAGGCGGCCACGAGATCGAACAGGCCGGCGCGGTTCTCCAGGGAGCCGCTCACCCGCGCGGCGGCGAGCACCCAGGCATCCGAGAGGACCCACTCCATGTGGTCATAGGATTGCTCAGGGTCACGGCGTTGAGGTGTGATCATCACGGAGCCGACCTGCGTTCAGCGCAATGTCCCCGTGTCACCGATCAACGTCCCCAGAACGACGGTGTATGTCTCCCCACGCTAGGGCACACCAGGTCGCCCTGCACCGTCAACCTGCGCGATCCCCCGCCTGGCCCAACGGTCGGTTACCCGAGCCCTTTCACCGCCACGCTCACCGTGGCGAGGCATTCGGGCCTCCCCTGCTGGCAGGGTGGAGGTCGTGAGAACGATCGACGAGCACGAACTCGCCACCGTCCTGGGCCAGGTCGCGCAGCGCTGCCTGCCCGCGCCGCCGCGCCTGGTGGTCTCCGGGAACGTGGCCACGCCGTGGGCCGTGCTGCGCCAGGTGGACCAGATCCTCGAGGAGTACAGCGTCTACGCACTCAACGGGCAGCGGGGCCTGCCCCATCGCCCCGGCGTCACGCTCGAGACCTCGTTCGTCGGGCCGGGCATGCGCGGTGCGCCCAACCTGCGCTACGTCCCCAGCCGGCTCTCGCTCGTGCCCCGGCTGTTCAGCAGCTCGTTGGTGCCGAACGTGGTCGTCGTCCACACCTCGCCGCCGCACAACGGACGGGTCTCGCTGGGCATCGAGGTCAACATCCTGCCGTCGGCGATCGATGCCGCCCGGCTCAGTGGTGGCGTGGTGATCGCCCAGGTCAACCCGCACATGCCCTACACCTTCGGCAATGCCGAGATCGACGTCGACGAGATCGACCACGCGATCGAGGTGGACGAGCCGCTGCCCGAGCTGTCGATGGGCGAGCTGGACGAGACCAGTCAGGCGATCGGTGAGCTGATCACCGCGCGCGTGCGGTCGGGATCGACGCTGCAGTTGGGCATCGGCGGGGTGCCGGACGCCGTGGTGAGCCGGCTGACCGGGCACCGAGACATGCGGGTGTGGACCGAGATGTTCAGTGACGGCGTCCTCGCGCTCGAACGAGCGGGATGCATGGACTCGACCACCCCATTGACGGCCTCGTTCCTGATCGGCACGGCCGACCTGTACACCTGGGTCCACCGCAACCCCCGGGTGCAGATGCTGCGCACCGAGGTCACCAACGAACCGGCCAACATCGCCCGGCACCCCAACATGGTCTCGGTCAACACGGCGCTGCAGGTGGACCTGTTCGCCCAGGCCAACGCCTCCCGGATCAAGGGACGGATCTACTCCGGGTTCGGCGGCCAGACCGACTTCATCGTGGGCGCGTTGCACTCGGACGGCGGCCAGTCGTTCATCGCGCTGCGCTCCTGGCACCCCAAGGCCGACGTCTCGACGATCGTGCCGCTGATCGAGGAGCCGCTGACCTCGTTCCAGCCGAGCGCCGTGGTGACCGAGCACGGCGTGGCCGAGATCCGCGGCCACGACGACCGGGCCCAGGCCCACAACCTGATCGAGAACGCCGCCCACCCGCGCATCCGCGAGGAACTCTGGGAGGAGGCCTACGAGCTCGGCCTCACCTGATCACGTCCACTCACCTGATCACCGAGAGTTCGGACGAGAGCCCGTGGTCGGAGTCGAACCGACGACCTACCGCTTACAAGGCGGTTGCTCTGGCCACTGAGCTACACGGGCGAAGGGCTCCGATCGTACCCGGGCAACACCTCGCCGGACGCGCCCGACGTGGCCCCGGACGTGACCTCCCACCCCACCTGTCACACCCGTCACGGCACGGCTCCAGGCGGTGGGCAGCGGGTCTCGACCGAACGCCGTCCGGCTTTCAACCGTTCTGACGAGGACCACCTGACGACCGCAGAGCGTAGTTCTTCCTAAACTGCGAGTAATCAACTGCGAGTGATCAATGGAGGGGGTTCACGTGAGTGCGCGTGGAGCGGTGCCAGCGCCTGCCAGGGGCCGCGAACGCGACCTCGACCCCCCGCCCACCGGCGAGGACACCACCATCGCCCTCGGTTCCGGCGACGTGATCGAACCGGTCGACGCCCTCGACATCGTCACCCTGGACGCCGCGGAGGCCCTCACCGAGGTGCTGGACGCGGTCACGGTGGGTGTCGTCGTCCACGGCCCCGAAGGCGAGGTGGTGCTGGCCAACACCGCCGCCCGCGGCATGCTCGCCGGGCTACCCGGCTCGATGCTGGCCCACGCGGTGGCGCCCGTCGCCCGCCCGGACGGCGCGCCCCGCACCTTCACGTGGAGTACGCCGCGCCCGGACGGCAGCGCCCGGCGCCTGGTGTTCACCGCGACCCCGGTGCCCACGACCGGCACCGACAGCGTGACCGCGGCGATCACGGCCGCACTCGCCCGGCACGACCTCCCGCCGACCGCCCTCGACCCGGACGTGATCCCCGCGAGCGAGCCGGCTGACGACGCGGCCGGTCCTCGTCGTCCGGTGGTCACCACGCTGCGTGACCTGGTCACCGAACGCCAGCAGCAGGCTCGGCCGGCGAACGGCAGCGACACCCCGCGGTCGACCCCGGACGAGAGCGCCACCCTGCGGCGGTCGCTGGCCATGGCCGAGCGTCGCCTGCGGGCCACCATGGACGCCTCACCGATCGGCACCGCGCTGCTGACCCCTCACGGCCGGTTGTTGCAGGTCAACCGAGCCCTGGCCCGCATCCTGGGTCGCCCGGCGCAGGACCTGGTCGGCACCGGCCTGGCCGACCTGACCCACCCCGACGACCACCCGCGCGAGGCGCCGCTGGTACAGCAGTTGCTGGGCCGCAAGATCGCCTCCTACGAGCTGGAGAAGCGGCTGGTCCGCCCCACCGGCGAGGTGATCTGGGTGCGCGCCACGATGGCGCCGGTGTGCGAGGACGACGGCAGCGTGCTGCACCTGGTGTTGCAGGCCCAGGACGTCTCGGAGACCCGCCAGGCCGTCGAGATGCTCACCCACCAGGCGATGCGCGATTCGCTGACCGGGCTGGCGAACCGGGCACGCTGCGTCGGGCGCATCCAGGAGAGTCTCGACCGGGCCGCGCGGCGTCGTGACCCGCAGCGCCGGGTGGCCGTGCTGTGCTGCGACCTGGACGACTTCCGGGTGGTCAACGACAGCGTCGGCCCGCCCTACGGCGATGCGATCCTGGTCGAGGTGGCCGGCCGGATCCGCCGGGTGATCGACCAGCGGGACATCGCCGCACGGCTCGCCGGCGACGAGTTCGTGATCGTGCGCGACGGCGTCCGGCATGCCGAGGACGCCGTGAACCTGGCCCGCGAGGTGCTCGAGGCCGTACGGCTGCCGGTGACCGTCGACGGGCGGGTCGTGGTGCCCACGATGAGCATCGGCATCGCGCTGTCGGCGCCGACGCCGTCCGGCGGCGACCCCGTCCGCCAGGACGCGCTGGGGCTGCTGCGGGACGCCGGCACCGCGCTGCACGAGGCCAAGCGCACCGATCGGGGCGGTTGCCAGGTGATGGACGAGCAGCTGCGCCGGCGCACCGTCGAACGGCTCGATCTGGAGAGCCAGCTGCGCACCGGCCTGGACCAGGGCGAGCTGCGGCTGCACGTGCAACCGATCGTCGACCTCACCTCCGGGGCGATCGTCGGCCGCGAGGCGCTGGTGCGCTGGCAGCACCCCGAGCTCGGACTGCTGCCGCCGAACCGGTTCCTGACGGTCGCCGAGGAGACCGGCATGATCGCCGACCTCGGCCGGTGGGTGATCCACGAGGCGGCCCGGATCGCCGCTGCCACACCGCATCTGGGCTATGTGGCGATCAACGTCTCACCCTCGCAGGTGCGCGGCACCAGCCTCGCCGACGACGTCGAGGCGGCGCTGACGGCCGCCGGCCTGCCGCCGTCCCGCCTGGTGGTCGAGCTGACCGAGTCGGTGATGCTCGGGGCGGCTCCCGAGGAGCGCTCGCAGCTGGAACGGCTCGACGCGCTCGGCGTCCGGCTCGTGGTCGACGACTTCGGTACCGGGTTCTCGGCACTGTCGCACCTGCGCGACCTGCCCGTCTCCGGAATCAAGATCGACCGCAGCTTCACCCAGGGCCTGGGCGAGGACTCGCAGTGCGAGCGCATCGTCGAGGCCCTGACCGGGCTGGCCCAGGGGCTCGGGGTCGATCTGGTCGCCGAGGGCGTCGAGACCGAGGGCCAGGCCCAGCACCTCGCCGACATCGGGTGCGTGCACGCCCAGGGCTACCTGTTCGGACGCCCCGAACCCGCCTCGGCCTGAACCGCTCCCCCACTCACCACTGGCTCGGATCGGGGATGTCGGGCACGTCGGGGATGTCCGGCAGATCGGGGACGCCGGGCAGCAGGCCCAGCGCCCAGGTCACGCCCCGGTTGACCTGCGTGGCGACGCCACCGGCCAGGCGATCGCCGGTCGTGTCGACCGGCTGCCAGTCCGGGGCGGCGCCGTCGGCGATCCGCAGCACCGAGGCCACCGCCACCAGAGCGAGCGCGATCATCACCACGCGGCGCGCCCGGCGCTGCCGGCCGACGGATCGGGCGATGGCCCGGGTGCCCCGCCGCATCGTGGCGCCACCCGGCCCCCACCAGGCGGCGAACCATCCGGCCAGGGTGGCCGCGATCAGGGACGGCGCGGCCCCGGGCCGCGGCGCATCCGGGGCCACCGCGGCACCCACGACGAAGGCGGCGCAGATCGCCAGGCCCAGCGGCAGGATCGCGGCGAAGGCCGCCCGCGGCAGGGCGCTGATCGTGCGCCAGGGCAACGCCAGCACCGCCCGGGACCGCTCGCCGGCGCGCTGCCCCAGGTCGTGGCGTCGCATCAGCGTCTGGGTCACGGTGCGATCCGCCACCCGGGCCACCACGGCCCAGCCCAGCGAGAGCACCACCACCAGACCGGGCGCGACCGCGGCGAGCACCGCCAGGGTCGCCAGCGCTGCCAGAGCCAGCCCACCAGCCGCGCCGGCCGCGGTCGGGGCAGGCGAGGACGTCGTCGCCGGCAGCGGCCGGGTGGTCTGGCGCGGCGGCGCGGGGGGTTGGGTGGCGGGGGGTCGGGGGGACGGCGCCGGGGGCGGGGCGAGGGCAGCCGGCGACAGCGTGCCCGGTAGTGGGGAGGTCGGTGCCGAGTGCCGCGTACCAGCGGCGGCGGTGGCCACCGGCTCGGCCGGGACCGGCAGCGTCACCACGGCCGGGGGCGCCGGGTGCGAGCCGACCGGACCGACGGCCTCGGGGGTCACGATGGGCACGGTCCGCACCTGGTCGGGGCTGAGCGCGGGTGACAGCGGGCGAGCAGCCGGACGCCACGCCTCGATGCCGGCCAGACCGGCGAGCAGCATCTCCGCGGTGCCCCGCCAGAGCGGGTTGACGTTCAGCGCCATCACGAGCACCCGGGCCAGCCGCTCGTCGACGCCGGCGAGATCGACCTGGCCCCGGCGGACCCGGTCGAGCACCACCGAGGCCGGCCCGGTGCCGAACGGCGGTCGGCCGGTTGCCGCGAACGCCAGGGTGGCGCCCCAGCCCCACCAGTCGGTGGCCGGGGTGATCGGCTGCCCGTCGATGACCTCCGGCGCCAGGTAACCCGGGGTACCCATGACCAGGCCGACGGAGGTGATGCGGGACTCGTCCACCACGTGCGCGATGCCGAAGTCGATCAGGATCGGGGCGTCGTCCTGCAGCAGCACGTTGGCCGGTTTGACGTCACGGTGCACCACGCCCGCGGCATGGATCGCCCGCAACGCGCCGATCAGCTGGCGTCCCACCTGCGCCGTGTAGGCCACCGGCGGCGGGCCGTGGGTGCCCACCTGCTGCTCCAGCGTCCGGGCCGGGACGAACGCGGTGACCAGGTAGGGCACCGGGCCGAACAGGTCGCTGTCGAGTACCTCGGCCACGTGCGGGTGTCGTACCCGTCGCAGGGTGGCCACCTCGCGCCCGAGCCGGCGGCGCGCGACCGCGTCGGCCGCCACCTGCGGTCGCAGCACCTTGACCGCGACCGCGCGTCCGGCGGGGTCGAGGGCGAGGTGCACCACGCCCATGCCGCCCTCGCCGAGGGTGCCGATCAGCCGGTACGGCCCGACCGTCACCGCACCGGCGCCCCGCGCGTCCACGACGTTCACGCCGGCACAACGAACCAGGGACGACGAGGACTCCCGGCCTGCGCGAGAGCGTCTGACCAGCGGACCATCTGTGGTGTTCGGCGATCCGTCAGCTCTGGATGTACGCCGTCAGGTGGTCGCGCTCGGACTCCAGGGCGCCGATGCGGTGCTTGACCACGTCCCCGATGCTGACGATGCCGGTCATCCGGCCGTCCACCACGACCGGGACGTGCCGCACCCGGCGCTCGGTCATCAGCACCATGAGGTCGTGGACATAGGTGTCCGGGGCGCAGGTGTGCACCTCGGAGGTCATGATCGACCGCACCGGCTGGGCGAGCAGGCTCGCACCGCGCGCCTGCAGGTGACGCACCACGTCGCGCTCGCTCACGATGCCCGCCACGCTGGTGCCGTCCTCGGAGACCACGAGGGCGCCGACCCGGTGCTGGGCCAGGGCGTCCAGCAGCGCCTGGACCGTCTGATCAGGACCGATGGTGGCGACCTCGCCACCCTTGCCCCGGAGAACGTCGGTGATCCGCATCGTTCACACCTCCACGAACGGCGCATGCGCCTGATGAGCGTTCCCGGCCTGCCATCACGACCCGGGACTTCGACGGTATCTGCCCCCGTGGGGCGATGAAACCCCCCGGTCACCCGAGTTTGGCCCGCCGCCGTCCGTGCGCCAGTCCAATCGACGTCCCGCGTCGTACAGTCGAGACGCCCACCTCCGCCGCTCTCGAGGAGTCGACCTGCCCGACTACCTGCGCGACCGACCGATCGGGCTGGTCTTCGGTTTCCTGTTCGCGCTGTCCATGGCCCGAGGCCAGGCAACCTATGCCCTGGCGGCCTGGGTGACACGCCAGGCGGGACGCCGCGAGGCCCTCGCGACCTGGGCCAGCGGCCCCGGCGTGGCCCGGGGTGTCGCCGCGGTCCGGCGCTGGGGGGTGGCCGCCGTCCCGCTGGCCTACCTGACCGTCGGCCTGCAGACCCTGATCTTCGCGGCCGCCGGGGTGGTTCGGATGCGGTGGCGGGTGTTCACCCTGGCCCAGCTGCCCGGCGCGCTGGCCTGGGCCGCGATCTACTCCACCATCGGCTGGGCGGCCTGGCAGGCGGGCATCGCCGCGGTGGCCGGGGAGTCCTGGGCGCACATGCTGCTGCCCGCCGTGGTGGCGGTCCTGCTGCTGCTGGCGGTCACCCGAGCGGTGCGCCGGACGCTCTCGGCCCGCTCGACGTCCGAGGCGTCCGGAACCGGTTCGGAGTGACTGCTGCAAACCCTTGCAGCAGTCGGTGCAGCCTGTGAGGATGAGCACACGGTGACACCGCCGCGCGTGTGGCGGTGGAGTCGCCGCGCACGTGCACAGCACCACCGCCCCTCTCACTCGGATCGTCCGGCACGTACCTGCCGGTGAAGGGATTCATCTGTCATGGCTTCCGTCACGTTCGACAAGGCCACCCGGGTCTACCCCGGCGCCACCAAACCCTCGGTCGATGCCCTCGACCTCGAGATCGCCGACGAGGAGTTCCTCGTCCTGGTCGGTCCCTCCGGCTGCGGTAAGTCCACCTCGCTGCGCATGCTCGCCGGCCTGGAGGACGTCAACGCCGGCCGCATCCTGATCGGCGACCGCGACGTCACCCAGGTGCCGCCGAAGGACCGCGACATCGCGATGGTCTTCCAGAGCTACGCCCTCTACCCGCACATGACGGTGGCCGACAACATGGGCTTCGCCCTGAAGATCGCCGGCATCCCGAAGGACCAGATCCGCACCCGGGTGGAGGAGGCCGCGCGCATCCTCGACCTGACCCCCTACCTCGAGCGCAAGCCGAAGGCCCTCTCCGGTGGCCAGCGGCAGCGGGTCGCGATGGGCCGGGCGATCGTCCGCAAGCCGCAGGTGTTCCTCATGGACGAACCGCTGTCGAACCTGGACGCCAAGCTGCGGGTGCAGACCCGCACCCAGATCGCCTCGCTGCAGCGTCAGCTCGGGGTCACCACGGTCTACGTCACCCACGACCAGACCGAGGCCATGACCATGGGCGACCGGATCTGCGTGCTCAAGGACGGGCTGCTGCAGCAGGTCGGCACCCCGCGCGAGCTGTACGACCGCCCGGGCAACGTCTTCGTGGCCGGCTTCATCGGCTCGCCCGCGATGAACCTGCTCGAGCTGCCCACCACGGACGGCGGCGTCAAGCTCGGCGACACCGTGTTCCCCGTGGAGCGCGCGGTGCTGTCCCAGGCCTCCGGCAACAAGGTCACGATGGGCATGCGCCCGGAGGACCTGACCATCGCCGACCACGGCCTGGCGGTGCAGGTGGACGTCGTCGAGGAACTCGGCGCGGACGCCTACATCTACGGGCACGCCATCGGCGCCGACGACCTCCAGGTCATCGCGCGCACCGACGGGCGTCGTCCCCCGATGAAGGGTGAGACGGTGCACTTCGCGCCGACACCCGACCACGTGCACCTGTTCGACATCGAGTCCGGCGAGCGGCTGCGCGCCTGAGTTCCCGCCGCGCCGAGTTCCCGCCGCGTCTGCGGTCTGAGGCCCTGTGGGATCCGTCCCACGGGGCCTCAGGCCGGCACGCACGCCAGGCCCGGCTGGGGCTCACGGAGTGAGGTGGTCCGGCGGTGGATCCATCTCGATCACCTGGTTCCGCCCGGCGCTCTTGGCCCGGTACAACCCGGCGTCGGCCCGGGCGTAGACCACGTCGAGATCCTCACCGTGCCGGACCGGGGTCAGCCCGAGCGAGACCGTGACCTTCAGCTGGTGCTCACCGACCTGGATCGGCTCGGCGCTCACGGCCTGTCGCATCCGTTCGGCCACCGCGCGCCCGGCATCGACCTCGGACAGGATCGCCAGGAACTCCTCGCCACCGACCCGGGCCAGGTGGTCCTCGCTGCGGATGGCACGCTGCAACCGCCCCGCCACGGCCTGCAGCACGACGTCGCCCACCGGATGCCCGTAGGTGTCGTTGATCTGTTTGAAGTGGTCGATGTCCATCAGCACGATGGCGCCGGCCGGGGCGTCGGCCGGGCGCGGTCGTGCCGGGCCGGTCCGATCGGCGAGCCGGCGCAGCCCCTCCCGCCGGTTGAACAGGCCCGTCAAGCCGTCCCGGGTGGCCAGGACGTGGTTGCGTTCGGCCAGCGCGGCGGCCCGCAGCCGGTCCTCCAGACCCCCGACCAGTTGCCGCGACGCCTCGCCCAGGACGGCGATCAGGGCGATGGCCAGCAACACCAGACCGAACGCCAGCTGCCGGCCGTCGGGGCCGCCGTCGCGCACCAGGACCACCAACGGTGGCAGCCACAACGTGATCGTGAACAGGACGACGGCCGACCGGTAGTGCAGCCGGCCGATCACGCCGATCGAGAACGCGAACGCGGTCACGATCGACACGTCGACGAAGACCTGTGGCGACACGGTGATCCACACGGCGGCGCTGCCCCACAACGTCCCGATCACCGCCTGGAACAGCACCTGCCGCCGGCGCCAGGCGTGCAGGCCGGGCAGGCGGCGGGGCCGGGCCAGGTACGCCCAGGCATGCCCGCCGGACAGCACCGCGGCCAGGGCGACCGCGACCAACCAGACCACCAGCTGCCGGCGCGGCACCTCGGCGGAGATCAGCCAGGCCAGGTATGCGGGCGTCAACACCGCCGACACTGCCCCGATGCGCTGGCCGGTCATGAACAACCGGGTGCGTTCGATGGTCACCTGCTCGTGCAGCAGCGCCTCGTCCACGTCGGTGGCCGTCGTCGCACCCACCGCGACGTCCCCGGCCCGAGGGTGCGACTGCGCCACGCTTCAGTGGTCGACGCCTTCCGGCGGCGTCTTGAGGCAGGCGGGGGCACCACCCGGGCCGGAGCGGGCAGGCTCAGCGCACGATGGCCTGGGCGTGGGCCTGTTCGTAATGGGCGGTGAGCACGGCGCTCGCCTGGCCGGTCCGATGGGCCATGGTTCGGCCACATTCGGCACACCGCACGACGGGTAGCTGCGTGACGGTCACCGGGAAGGAGCGACGGCGCGTGGAGGGACGCGTTGTCGACATGACACACAGTGTCCTGCCCCGGCGCGGCGAAGGCCACTCCGCCGCTCACCGTCACCCGTTCGGCGGCCATCCCCACGCAGGCGGCACCGTCGGTGACGCCCGGTCGCCTCGGCGCGAGCCGAACCGGATGCCACCGAACCGGACCGGATGCCGCCGCTGAGCTCGGCGGTCAGGAGCGACGCCGTCCGGCCAGCGCGGTCCAGCTCACGGCGACACTGGCCATGATCACGTACTGCGTCAGGCGCAGGACGACGGAGCTCAGCGTCGCGTCCGGCACCACACCGCCGATCACGATCATCACCACGACGATCGCCATCAACCAGAACCGCAGCGCCGTCGCCCCGCGGTGGACCACCCGCCAGATGACCCTCGACGCACCCGAACCGAGGCGCCGCAGCGTCAGCCGGGTCCACCAGACCCCGATCGCCGCGCAGACCACGAGCACGCCCAGGCGCGCCCACAGGTTCCAGGCGGGTGGTGCGGACAGCGTCGCGATCAGCATCACCAGCCATAACCCGACCAACCCGTAGTGGGTGCGGCGCATCCACTGGTGGACCACCGCGGTCAGATTGCGCGCCAGCAGGTCGTGGTGCGGGTCGAGGGCCGCGCTGGCCAGCAGGTCCTCGGCAGCAGCGGTCAGCCGACCTTGCCGACTGTGCATCACCCCCAGGTTGTGCCGCGCGTTCGCCTCACCGGGATTCAGCCGCAACGCCTCGGCGAAGGCCCGTTCGGCCACCTGGTGATCACCTTGTTCCATGGCGATCGTGCCCATACAGGTGTGGTTGTCGGCGTCCAGCGGATCGAGGGCGACGGCGTGGCGAGCCGCCGACCAGGCCAGGGTCTGCGAACCCTTCACCTCGCTCGCCGTCCAGGCGACCATGCGGTGGCAGACGTCCATGTCGGGCGCGCGCTCGACGGCACGCTGCGCGGCGTACAGGGCGGAGTGGTACTGCTTCAGCGCGAACAGCGCCTCGGCGGCCAGCAGGTGACCGAAGAACCCGTCGGGCTGGACGGCGGCCAGCGCATTGGCGACCTGCAACATCGCCTCGCGATCCTGACGCTGGGCATGCACCCGGCCCAGCAGGGTCAGCAGTCGGACGTCGTGGGGCGCCTCGGCCAGGCGCGGTCCCAGTGCCCGCAACGCCTCCTCGGGCCGGTGGGCGTCCAGCAACAGCTCGATCCGGTTCAGGCCGAGGGCATCGCCGTCCCCCGCCGGGACCGAGCCGTCCGGCCGGTGCTCCCCCGAGCCGGCGCTCACAGCCGCTTGGTCTTCTTCATGTACGCCCGCAGATCGGCGTAGCTGCCGTCGGCGTCGGCGAAGGTGACCACGTTGCGGGCCAGGTCGAACCACGGGCCGGTCGAGGGCCGGATCTGCTCGCCGGCGCGCTCCAGATCACGCATCGCGATCATGCGCACCTGCCCCGACCGGATGGCGTCCATCATCGCGAACTCGGCCGCCGACTCGACCAGGTGCACCAGATCGGCCCCCGAGAAGCCCTCACTGCGGGCCACGATCCGTTTGAGCTCGATCCCCTCGACCGGACGGCGCGCCAGCTCCGAGCGCAGGATCGCCTCGCGCGCGGGCGCATCCGGCGGCAGCACCAGCAGTGTCCGGTCGAATCGCCCCGGACGGCGCAGCGCCGGGTCGACGTCCCACGGCTGGTTGGTGGCGGCCAGCACGAACACGCCCTCGTTGGTCGAGTCGACGCCGTCCAGCTCGCTGAGCAACTGGTTCACGGTGCCGCGCATCGAGGAGTTGCGGGTCTGACTGCGCTTCTGGCCCAACGCATCGATCTCGTCCAGGAACAGCACCACGGGGGCCTTGGCGCGTGCCAGCTGGAACAGCTCGTGCACGTTGCGCTCACTGGTGCCGATCCACATGTCGAGGATGTCCGACAGGCCGACCGAGATGAACGACGCCCCCATCTCGCCGGCGAGGGCCCGCGCGATGAAGGTCTTGCCGCAGCCGGGCGGGCCGTAGAGCAGCAGGCCGCCGCGCAGGCTCTTGGTGAACAGGCGACGGATCTCGGGGTTGCGCAACGGGGCCAGGAACGACAGTTCCAGCCGCTCCTTGACGTCCTGCATGCCCCCGACATCGGCGAGGGTGACCGTGGACCGCTCGACGTCCCAGGCGTTCTGGTCCGGCGGCGGGGCACCCGAGTCGTCGACGAACATCGGTGGGGCCAGGTCGCCGACCTGCGACTCGGCCTGTGCCCAGTCGAAGCCCACCGGGTCGCGGGATGGCTCTGCCCAGGCAGGCTCGGGCGAGGGTGGCGCCGGGGCCGGTGGTGAAACCGCCGGCAGCGGCGGCGGCTGCGGCGCGGCGTCCGGGCCGTCACCGAGCGCTCGCGCCATCACCGACCGGGCGCCGGCGTGGCTCGGATCCGCGGCCAGCACGGCGGCGCAGTGCCCGACGGCGTCCTGCCCTCGACCGGCCAGCACCAGTTGCTCGGCCAGGTGCAGCCGCAACACCAGGTCCTGGGGGGACGCCGCCACGGCCCGTTCCAGGGCCGCGATCACTGCCTCGTTCACACGGGACAACCTAGACAGGTCGGATGCCCAGGTCCACCGGCCCCGCGTCGAGATGTGAAACCGTTTCCAGAGCGGGCACAATGGGGGTGATGACCACGCCACCCGGTGCAGCACCCGCCAGCCTGCACATCACGGCCGTGTCCGATCCGGCCCTGCTCGATCTGCCGTGGCACCTGGCGCTCGAGGACTGGCCCGACGAACTGCTGGCCGCCCTGCCGCGCGGTATCTCACGCCACGTCGTGCGCTTCGTGCGCCTGTCCGGCTCGGTGATCGCCATCAAGGAGATCACCACCGAGCTGGCCGGCCGGGAGTACACCCTGTTGCGCATGCTGCGCCGGCTGGGTCTGCCGGCCGTCGAACCGGTCGGGGTGGTGAGCGGACGGCGCGACGCGTCCGGCGAGCCGTTGGAGTCGGCGCTGATCACCCGGCACCTGCAGTTCTCGTTGCCCTACCGGGCGCTGTTCTCGCAGGCGCTGCGCGAGGACACGGCGACCCGGCTGGTCGACGCGCTCGCCGTCCTGCTGGTGCGCCTGCACCTGGCCGGCTTCTACTGGGGCGACGTGTCGCTGTCGAACACCCTGTTCCGGCGCGACGCCGGCGCGTTCGCGGCGTACCTGGTGGACGCCGAGACCGGTTACCTGCACGACGAGCTGTCCCGCGGGCAACGGGAGTACGACGTCGAGCTGGCGGGCATGAACATCGCCGGTGAGTTGATGGACCTGCAGGCCGGCGGGCTGCTCGACGAGGCGTTCGACGCGGTCGGCATCATCGAGGTGATCACCTCGCGCTATACCTCACTGTGGGCCGAGCTGACCCAACCGGAATCGTTCGAGACCGGCGATCGGTGGCGCGTGGATGCCCGGATCCGGCGGTTGAACGAGCTGGGTTTCGACGTCGGGGAACTCACCCTGAGCACCGACATCACGGGCACCTCGGTGATGATCGAGCCGAAGGTCGTCGACGCCGGGCACCACTCCCGCCGGTTGTTGCGGCTGACCGGGCTGGATGTCGGGGAGAACCAGGCGCGCCGGCTGCTCAACGACCTGGACACCTACATCGCCTCGACCGGCCAGCAGGGCGGCAACGAGGAACTCCTGGCCCACGAGTGGCTGACCCGCTGCTTCGAGCTGGTGGTCCGCGCCGTCCCCCATGCCCTGGCGAGCAAGCTCGAACCCGCCGAGCTCTACCACGAGGTGCTGGAACACCGCTGGTACCGGTCCGAACGCTGCGGCCACGACATCGGCCTGCAGGAGGCCGTGACCAGCTACATCGAGGGTGTGTTGCCGCTGAAGCCGGACGAGAGTGCCGTGGTCGGGGTGGACACCTTCGAGATGCCGGTCGTGGCCGACGACTGACGTTCGGGGTACGGGTGCTGGTCAGTGGTGCTGGGTGTGCTGCCAGTGGAACGGGGAGTCGGACTCCTCGGTCTCGATCACGATGTCGTCGATCTCGGCCCGCTCCGAAGCCGGCCAGACCTGCCACCCCGTGATCCGTGCCCACCATGACCGCCGTGGGGCCTCGGCCGACTGTCGTGGGGCCTTGCCTGCGTTCCTGGGTGCAGGAACGATCTGCACGGGCTTGATGTCCTGGATGACCATTTCGCCACCCACTCTCCTCGACTCTGGTAGCCGGGCCGCGCCAGCCGCAGCCTGCCCGCCGATCCTTCTGATCTGATCGAAGTGTGGGGAGCGCAGAAACACCCCGGTGAGGCCTTTCGGCCCGACGCCAAGGTGTTCGCCCAGTGTTCAGAATCTGCAAACCTGCTGGTCAGGAGCGTCTCGACCGATCGACACCCGAGGGCAGCCGGGGGCCGGGCACCGACGACGACGTCGCGCTGATCAGTGCCCCACGGCACCGGGCGCGGCCGCCCGGAGCGTCGGCGGGCGGGCGCTACCGCGGCGGAAGAACAGGTAGGCCATCACGGCGGCGTAGCCGACGGCGAGCACCGGGATCAGCCACTCGACCTCGGGGATGGCGCCGGCGTCGGCCAGTTCCTCGACCCCGTAGGCCAGCACCCAGGCCGCCACGGCGATCAGCGCGACCCCGGTCCAGGTGAAGAAGGTGGCCAGGTTGACCCGCAGCGCACCCCGGTAGATCAGGAACCCGAGCCCCACCGCGGCGCCGAGCCCGAGCACGGCACCCAAGGCCCCGGGGACGGTGTTCCCGCTGGCGCGCATCGACGACCACAGGAAGAGCGCGGTCTCGACGCCCTCGCGCGCGACGGCGAGGAAGGAAGTCGCCAGCACCGCGGCCGGGCCGGCGATCAGGGCCTTGTCGAGTTTGCCCCCCAGGTCGGCCCGCAGCGTGCGCGCCGCCGTGCGCATCCACAGGATCATCCAGGTGACCAGCGCGACGGCACCGAGCGAGAGGGCGCCGGCGAAGATCTCCTGACCCTCGTCGTCCATGCCGTTGGCGGTGAACGTGATCAGCGCCCAGATCCCCACGCTGACCGCGATCGCCGCCCCGACGCCCGACCAGACCCAACGCAGCATGTCGCGCCGGTCGGACTTCACCAGATAGGCGACCAGGATCCCGATCACCAGGGCGGCTTCGAGCCCCTCACGCAGGCCGATCAGCAGGTTGGCGAGCATCGCGACTCCAACGGGTCCGGGCGGTCAGGCAGGGCGGTCAGGCATGGTGGTTAGGCATACCTAACTTAGGTGCACCTAACTGTTCCGCCAAATCGCGTCCGCCACAAGGATCGTTCCGCGATCGCGAACCGTGGGACTGCTCACAGTGGTGCCGTGGGCGCTCGTCCGCCTCACCCGGTGGCCCGGCCCAGGGCGGATCGAAGGGTCGCGACGGCGGCCTCCGATCCAGTGAGGTGCACTTCGGCGGAGCGTCCCCAGACCCAGCGATACAGCTCGGACGGCGCGGCGCTCACCTCGGCCTCGACGTCCACCGGCAGGTCGTGCATCTCGGTGAAGCGCTGGTGCAGCACCACGCTCCAGGACCGCTCGCCGCTTGCCGCGTCCGAGGCGCGGACGGCGCCGTCCCGGGCGACCAGCCGGACGGCGTCCCCGTCGCCCCGGACGTCGGGTCCCAGTCGGGTGCCCAGCCAGAGCCGCAGCGCCTCGTCCACGCCGTCGCAGGCCACGTCGTCCGGCACCGACCAGGGGGCACCGAGCGCCTCGGCCAGGTCGGCGCCGTGGATCGCATGCTCGTGCACCATCCGCCGGCGCCAGAATCGCGCCGTGGCGTCCCAGGGGCTCCAGGTCGCCGTGGCCGCGTCGGCGGGCAGCGCACTCAGCCTGGCGTGCAACGCGCGCCAGCCCAGGGCGAAGCGCTCGGCGGGGGTGGTGCCCGGCACCGGCGGGACGGCGCGGGGCCGGCGGCCGGTCTCGAGCCAGCCGAGCACCAGCCGGTGGATGACGGCCAGGTGGTCCAGCACGTCGGCGACGGTCCACCCCGGGCAGGCGGGCACGGGGACGGTCGGCGCGGTCTCGCCGCCGGCCGCCAGCGCGGCCTCGATGGCCCGGCACCGGCGGTCGAGTTCGTCGAGCCAGGTGATGCCCTCGAACGGCAGGCCGGGGGTGACGACGGTCCAGAACATCTCGTCGTAGCGGACGCGTCCGGGCGGCGGGGCCGCCGTCAGCGCCATCGCCTGGAACGCCGGCGCCGGGATCCGCTCGGACGGCGCCTGCAGGCCGAAGGTCGAGGCCGCCACGAAGCCGCACCGCGCGTACAGCGCCGGGTCGCCCTCGAGGACGACGAGCGGCTCGCTGCGGGTGGCCCGCGCCCGGGCCAGGGCGGCCTCGACCAGTGCCCCGGCCAAGCCGCGTCCCTGTGCCTGCGGGTGCACGGCGAGCGGTGACAGGCACAGCAGCGGGATATCGTCAGTTAACCCGTTCTCGCGCAACGGGTTCGCCTCGCTCGGGGCGGGTTCCAGGAACGCCGTGGTGGTGACCAGGACGAACCCCGCGAGGCCACCGGGCAGGGCGTCGTCCTCGGCCACCAGCGCCAGCTCGGGCAGGTACCCCGGCCCGGCCCGCAACGCCTCGACCAGGGCGTCCACCGGCTTCCCCTGGAAAGCACCGCCGCAACAACTCACCCACCGCCGCAGCGTCGTCCGGCCGCTCGCCTCGGATCACCGCCACCCTGCCCTCCGTCACTCTCCGTTCCCCCGTCCGCCCCTCCGCCGCCCATCGCGCTCATCCCTGCCGGGCGCAATGTCACGTCACGCTCGCTGGACGAGTGCAACGTGACATTGCGCCCGGGAGGGATGAGCGTGAGGTGACATTGTGCTCGGAGGGGGTGGGGTTGCCGGGGTCAGGCGTGGGGGGTGCGGCGGCGGGCGACCTCGTAGAGGGCCACGCCGGCAGCGACGCCGGCGTTGAGCGACTCGGTACCGGCGGCCATGGGAATCGAGACCACCACGTCGCAGGCGGCGCGGACCAGGCGGCCCAGGCCCTTGCCCTCCGACCCGACGACCAGCACCAGCGGCTCGGTGGCGGCCTCGAGGGCGGGCAGGTCGAGCTGACCGTCGGCGTCCAGGCCGGCGACGAAACACCCGGCCTGCTTGAGGTCCTCCAGCGCCCGGGTGAGGTTGGTGACCCGGGCCACCGGGATGCGCGCGGCCGCGCCGGCCGAGGTCTTCCACGCCGAGGCGGTCATGCCGGCCGAACGCCGCTCGGGCACGATCACGCCGTGCCCCCCGAAGGCGGCCACCGAGCGGACGACGGCCCCGAGGTTACGCGGGTCGGTCACCCCGTCCAGGGCGACGATCAGCGGCGTCTGGCCGGCGTCGACCGCTCGGTCGATCAGGTCACCGAAGTGGGCGTACGAGTAGGCCGGCACCTGCGCCGCGATGCCCTGGTGAATGGCGCCGTCGGTCATCCGGTCGAGGTCGGTCTTGGTGACCTCGAGCAGCGGCAGGTGCCGATCGGCGGCGGCCTTGAGCGCCTCCTTGATCCGCGCGTCCTGCTCGATCCGGGTGGCGACGTAGACCGCCTTGACCGGCACGCCGGCGCGCAACGCCTCGACCACGGGATTGCGGCCGGCGATGTACTCCGGCCGGTCACCGGACGAGCGCGGACGGCCGAATCCCTTGGCCGAAGCGGACTTTCGCGGCGCAGCCGCACCGCCCGAGCCGGCCTTGGCGGCACCACGGGTCTCGGACGACGCGCGCCGCGCCGCCGGGTGACCGGTGCGCTCGGTGGCCTTCGGGGTCGGACCCTTGCCGGTCAGCGCCCGACGGCGCTGGCCGCCGGAGCCGACGGTGGCGCCCTTCTTGGACCCCTCGCGGCGCACGGCCCCGCGGCGTCCGGCGTTGCCTGCCATCAGTTCTCCTTCGAGGCCAGCGACCAACGGGCGCCGTCCGGGGTGTCCTCGACCGCGATGCCCGCGGCCGTCAGGCGATCACGGATCGCGTCCGCGGTGGCGAAGTCACGGGCGGCGCGCGCCGCGGCCCGGGCCGCGAGCTCCGCCCCGACCAGGGCGTCGAGTGCCGAACGCGCCGCACTCGACTCCCCGAAACCCTTGCCCCAGTGCGGATCCAGCGGGTCGATGCCGATCACATCGGCCATCGCCCGCACCGCCAGCGCCAGGGCAGCGGCGTCGTCCTTGTCGCCGGCGGCCAGGGCGGTGTTGCCCGCCCGCACGCGATCGTGCAGCACCGCCATCGCCGCCGGAGTGCCCAGGTCGTCGTCCATGGCGGCGACGAAGGCCTCGGGCAGCTCGACCTCCGCCAGCGCCGCGGCGTCCGCCGAGGCGACCCGGTCACCGCAGGTCTCGGCGGCACGCGCGACGAAGTTCTCGATCCGCTCGTAGGCGGTGCGGGCCTCCTCCAGCGAGTCCGGCACGATCACCTCGATGTTCGAGCGATAGTGCGGCACGGCCAGGATGTAGCGGATGACCGCGGGCGAGACCTGTTGCAGCAGAACGTCGATGGCCATCGTGTTGCCCAGCGACTTGCTCATCTTCTCGCCGCCCTGCACCACCCATCCGTTGTGCAGCCAGTAGCGCGCGAAACCGTCACCGGCCGCGCGTGACTGGGCCAGTTCGTTCTCGTGGTGCGGGAAGCGCAGGTCGAGCCCGCCGCCGTGGATGTCGAACTCGGCGCCGAGGTAGCGGGTGGCCATCGCCGAGCACTCCAGGTGCCATCCCGGGCGGCCTCGCCCCCACGGTGTCGGCCAGGACGCGGTGGGCGGCTCGCCGTCCTTGGCGCCCTTCCACAACGCGAAGTCGCGCGGATCCTTCTTGCGGGCCACGGTCTCGGCGGCGTCGGTGTCCTCGGCCGGGGCCATGTCGGCGATGTTCTGGTGGGTCAGCTCGCCGTAGGCCGGCCACGAGGCAACGTCGAAGTACACGTCCCCCGAGCCGTCCGGGGCCGGGTAGGCGTGGCCCGCCTCGATCAGCCGCGCGATCAGCTCGACCATCTCGGTGGCGTGGCCGGTGGCTCGGGGCTCGTAGGTCGGGCGCACCGTGTTGACCGCGTCGTAGGCGGCCGCGAACTCCAGCTCGTAGCGGAACGCGTGCGCCCACCACGGGCGATCCGACTCGGCCGACTTGGCGAGGATCTTGTCGTCGATGTCGGTGACGTTGCGCAGGTAGGTGACCTCGTACCCGCTGCGCAGCAACCATCGACGCAGGACGTCGAAACTCACCGCGGCACGCAGATGGCCGATGTGCGGCCCCGATTGCGGCGTGGCCCCGCACACGTAGATACCGGCCTTCCCGGGCACGAGCGGGACGAAGTCCCGGACGGCGTGGACGGCGGTGTCATAGAGGCGAAGACTCACCGCCCCAGGCTACCGGCCCACCCAACCCACCCAACCCGCTCATGCTCCGCAGCCGTGCACCCATGCTCCGAAGAGAAGCCTTTCCGCGCTCGCCAGCGGAGCACGGGCGGTCACCCGCGGAGCATGACGGGGTTTCTGGTGGGGGGTGGGGTCAGTGCTGGACGACGCGGTGGGGGGTGAGACGGACGATGACGCGACCGTCGCGGGGGCCGTCGAACGTCGGCTTGCCGGTGTACTTCTGGGCCATCACATCGATGTAGGCGGCGGTCGGGTCGTCCTCGAGGGTGACGGTGCCGCGGATCTCGACGTACCGGTACGGGTCGTCCCTGGGGAACACGAGCAGGGTCGCCCGGCCGTCGCGCTGCAGGTTGGTGGTCTTGCGCCGTCCCCGCAGGGTCGAGAACAGCACGTCGTTGCCGTCCCGGCCGATCCACACCACCGACAGCTGCGGCTGCCCGTCGGGGTCGATGGTGGCGACGGTGGCGTACTCGGGGGCATCCAGGAGCGCCTTCGCGGCGTCGGTCAGGTCGGTCACGGCGTGCACTGTATCCGCACCCCCTCCGTGCCGTCGCCCGGCACCGACCTCAGGAGTCGCCGGACACCAGGAACACCAGCGCGGTGGCGATCGCGGCCACGCCCTCACCGCGCCCGGTCAGTCCCAGCCCATCGGTGGTGGTCGCGGCCACCGACACCGGGGCACCGCACGCCGCCGAGAGCGCCTGCTGCGCCTCGTCGCGCCGGGTCCCGATCTTCGGCCGGTTGCCGACGACCTGCACCGCGATGTTGCCGATCTGGAAACCCGCTGCCCGCACCAGCCGGGCGCTCTCGCCGAGCAGCGTCGTCCCCGCGGCTCCCGCCCACCGGGGTTGCGCCGTCCCGAAGTGCGAGCCGAGGTCGCCGAGCCCGGCGGCCGAGAGCAGGGCGTCGCAACAGGCGTGAGCGGCGACATCGGCGTCGGAGTGCCCGTCCAGGCCGAGCTCGCCCGGCCAGTCCAGGCCGGCCATCCGCATCGGCCGGGGCACCTGGCCCTCGGCCGGGGGCTCGGCGAACCGGTGCACATCGACACCGATGCCCGTCCGGATCGACACCATGGGCGCAGCGAGGGGGTCGGGTGTGGTCACCGGCCCACGGTACGACCCGCCCGCCCGCCGCGAGCGGATCGACGGGCACGGCCCGCAGCTGCCTACAGTGATCTCATGACGCGCGCGGCGATCGTCGTCCTGGCCGGCGGCAGTGGCAGCCGGGTGGGCGCCACCGACGCCCAGGGTGCCCAGCTGAACAAGGTGTACCTGCCACTGGCCGGGCGCCCGTTGCTCGCCTGGTCGCTGGACGCCGCGGCGCGCACCCCGGGCGTGACTCGGCTGGTGCTGGTGGTCCGAGCGGACGACGCGGCGACGGCCCACCGGATGCTCGCCGAACACCCGTGCCCGCTGCCGGTGGAGGTGGTCACCGGCGGGGACACCCGGCACCGCTCGGAGGAGGCGGCCGTCCGTCACCTGGCCCTGGCGATCCGGGCGGGCGAGGTCGACGTGGTCGCCATTCACGACGGGGCGCGCCCGCTGGCGGGCCCCGACCTGTTCGCCGAGGTCATCACGACGGCCGCCGAGTCCGGGGGCGCCGTCCCGGTGGTGTCCGCCGGCCCTCTGGTGGAGGCCGCGGGCTCGGGCGGTGCGAGCACGGGCGCCCACCGGCAGCCGGTGCGGCTCGTCCGGGTACAGACGCCGCAGGCGTTCCGGGCGGCCGGCCTGCTGGACGCCTTCGCGGCGGCGGCCCGCGAGGGCGTCGAGGGCACGGACACCGCCTCGACGGTGGAGCAGTTCAGCGAGCTGGTGGTGCTGGCCGTCGCCGGGTCGGCCACGAACCTGAAGGTCACCTACCCGGCGGATGCCACCCTGGCCGAGGCGTTGCTGGCGAGCAGGGCCTCGGCGTAACGCAGATCGTCGGCACTGCTGACCCGGCACGCGGCCGCCCCCGGTTCGTCCAGGATCACCCGGCTCACCCCCACGAGTCGGCCGAGGGCCTCGACCAGGGCGGCCAGCCGGCCCTCGGGGGCGGGGTCGACACGCACCGCGGCCAGGGTCGCCGAGAGCACCGGCGGGGTCACCACCAACGGGCCGAGCAGGGCCTGGAAACTTGCCCGGTCGACCGTGGCCAACACCCGATCGTCCTCGGCCACCTGTTTGAGGGTGTCGGTCACGGCGGTCACCAGGACGGCGGCCATGTCCGTGGCGTCCGCCGCCGCCTGCACCGAGCGGATCTGCTCGACGCTGACGAACGGAAAGGTGGGGTCGTGCACCACCACCAGCTCGGCACCCGCGGAGTCGACCAGGTAGGCCAGGTCCGGACCCAGTGGCGCGGTGATCACGACGCACCCCGGGACGGCGGCCCGCATCAGCGCGACCGCGTGCTCGAGCAGTGATCCCTCGCCCAGGCTGAGTTCGCCGGCCGGCTCGTCGAGCGGCAACAGGACGCAGAGCACGCTGCCGGGCGAGACGTGCGGCATGGTCAGTGGTGCTCCTGTTCGGCGCGGGCGGCCGCTGCAGCGATCCGAGCGGTGATCTCCGCCGTGCGCTGCCGGGGAACCGGTTCGCCGTCGACCGGTCGGGCGAACACCATACGACCGTTCGCGGTCACCAGGACGCTGGTGACCTGCACGTCGCACTCGTGTCCGATCTGATCCCGCGCCCGCTCCACGACCACCATGGTGCCGTCGTCCAGGTATCCGACGGCCTGGCCCGGGTCCTTGCCGGGTCGGGTGAGCAGCACGCTGATCCGCTCGCCGGCCATCACCGGCGGGCGCAGTGCCAGCGCGAGGGCGTGCAGGTTGAGCACCCGGCAGCCGGCCACGGCGGCGACTCGCGCGAGATTGGTGTCGAGGGTGAGCAGCGAAGCGGTGCGGGCGAGGCAGATGTGCACCAGCTTGGCGTCGACGTCGGCGACCTCGGCCGCCTCGTCGGCGATCACCTCGAGGTCGATGCCACGCTCCTGCCGCAACTCCTCCAGCGCCTCGAGGCCTCGGCGTCCCTTCGCCCGCCGCTGCTCGTCGGCGGAGTCGGCGAAGTGCTGCAGCTCGCCCAGCACCGGCTCGGGCACCAGGACGGAACCGTGCAGGAACCCGGCCCGGACGACGTCCAGCAGCCGGCCGTCGATGGCCACCGAGGTGTCGAGCACCATGGGCAGGGACGACGCCGACGGCTGGGGCACCCCGAGCCGGCCGCTGCCCCCGAGCAGCGAGAGCACGCCTTGACGCTGACTCAGCCCGAGTCGGTACCCGAGACTGCCCAGGGTGATCACGACGAACAGGAACAGCGGCGCCGTGAGTTGCGCCGAGCCGACCAGCAGCATGGGCCAGGTGAGCGCGGCCGCGAGCAGGACGCCGCCGACGGCGCCGGTCAGGCCCGCGAGCAGTTGCTCGGGAGAGCGCCCGGAGAGTGCCTTCTCGGTGCGGGACACGGTGCGGAACGTGAGGCGCGCGACGACGCCGCCGAGCACGTAGCCCGCGGCAGCGCCCAGGATGACCCCGAGGGCCGGGGCATCGAAGATCCCGATGACGGTCCGGCCGCTGCCGAAACCCCGGGCGATCTGATAGCCGACACCCGCCAGGAAGGCCACGACGCAGAAGCGCAGTACCTCGACGATGTTCTGAGGTACTGCGCTCTCACGCTGCCGCACGGTGTCGCCCCTCTGCTGTCGGAGCGGCGACAACCGTACGAGTCGGGCTACCTCAGGAAGCGAGCACCTCGTCGAGGATGGCCGCCGCCTTGTCCTCATTCGTACGTTCGGCAAGTGCGAGCTCGGACACAAGGATCGTGCGCGCACGACCGAGCATCTGCTTCTCACCCGTCGACAGGCCACGACCCTGGTCGCGGCGGGTCAGGTCACGCACGACCTCGGCAACCTTGATCACGTCACCGGAGTGGAGCTTCTCGAGGTTGGCCTTGTACCGCCGGGACCAGTTGGTGGGCTCCTCGGCGTAGGAGGCGCGGAGCACCTCGAACATGCGGTCGAGACCTTCCTGTCCCACAACGTCACGCAGGCCCACGAGCTCGACATTCTGGGCTGGGACCTTGATCGTCAGGTCGCTCTGAGTGACCTTCTCGGTGGGCCGGAGGACGAGGTACTGACGTTCCTCCCCCTGGACTACCCGGACCTCAGTCTCTACGATTTGCGCCGCTCCGTGCTGCGGGTGAACGACCGTTTCGCCGACCTTGAAAGCCATGTGGTGTTATCCCCTTTCCCAGGACTCGATCCTAGCACGCGAACGGAGCAGCGGCAGCGCGTTCGCCGAGCGTTTGCGCAGGTCAGAGGCGGGTATCGGGTCGGGGCGGCGCTTGACAAAGTCCTGACACCCGTGCCTGCACGGGTCCTGGGGCCGTCGTGCGGAGATCATCGGGGCCACGCCGCTCGGCGACACCGGTCAACCTGATACCGACTCGTACCCCGACCAGCGACGGCCCAGGGGCACGAGCGAGTAGGCTGCGCGCGGCGGGAAACCGAGCCGAGAACCCGTCTTCAGCAAGGTCATCGAGGGCCTGTCCGCAGGCCGTGGCCGAGCCGGCCCGGACGCGGGTCGGGTGGAAAGGAACCGGACGTGAAGCGCAACAGTGGTCAGGGACGATCGTCCCGACTGGGTGTCCTGCTCTCGGCGACGGCATTGCTCGTCGTCCCGGGGGTTGCGGGTTGTTCGTATGTGAGCCCCAACACCACCGCGACCACCTATGCCGCTGCTGATGGCACGAACGGTTCGATCACCGACCCCAACTCGGGCGCCGCCGTCCAGCTGCGCAACTTCCTCGTGGTCGGCACCGAGAAGGGCGCCGCGGGCACCCTGGTCGGCGCCGTGGTCAACCAGGGCACCAGTTCCGTGACGGTCGACCTGACGGTGCTGGACGCCGCCGGGCAGGCCTCGGTGGGCACCGGCTCGGTGACCGTCGAGCCCGGCGAGCTCGCCAAGGTGGGCGGAACCGACGGCGCCAAGGTCTCGCTCGGCTCGCTGCCCACCGCTCCCGGCAGTGTCCTGAAGCTGCAGGCGCGCACCGGCGCCGGCACGGCCACGGTCTCGCTGCCGGTGGTCGCCGCCCAGGGCCATTACGCCTCGCTGAAGCCCTGACCCGAGGCCCCTCGCGACAGGGGTCCCCGAAACGCCCGACAGGGCCGCTGCACGATGCAGCGGCCCTGTCGAGGTTTGGTCCTCAGCCGGCTCAGGCCTCGTACTTGTAGCCCAGCCCTCGCACCGTGACGAGGAAGCGCGGGTTGGCCGGGTCGGGCTCGATCTTGCTGCGCAGTCGCTTCACGTGAACGTCCAGGGTCTTGGTGTCCCCCACGTAGTCGGCACCCCAGACCCGATCGATCAGCTGCATCCGGGTCAGCACCCGTCCCGCATTGCGCAGCAGCAGCTCGAGCAGCTCGAACTCCTTCAACGGCAGGGCGATCGGACGGCCGTCGACGGTCACCACGTGCCGGTCGACGTCCATGCGCACCGGCCCGGCCTGCACCGTGACCGTCGGCGGCGCCTCGGCCTCGGTACCCCGGCGCAAAACCGCCCGGATCCGGGCCACCAGCTCGCGCGAGGAGTACGGCTTGGTGACGTAGTCGTCGGCACCCAGCTCGAGGCCGACCACCTTGTCGATCTCACTGTCCTTGGCCGTCAACATGATCACCGGGACGTTGCTGCGGGAACGCAGCTGGCGACACACCTCGGTGCCGGGCAACCCGGGCAGCATCAGGTCGAGCAGCACCAGGTCGGCGCCGGTCCGGTCGAACTCGTCCAGGGCCGACGGACCATCCCCGGCGATCGTGACCTCGAAACCCTCCTTGCGCAGCAGGTACGACAACGGGTCGCTGAAGGACTCCTCGTCCTCGACCACGAGGATGCGGGTCACGATGTGGCTCCTCTCGATGGTGCGCCGCTCGAGTCGGCGTGGATCGGCAGCCCCAGGGCAGGGCTCACGGGTGGATCGGTGAGAACCGCGGGCGAGGACGGCGCGCCGTCCGCCGTGGCTGCCGCGTGGGCGCTGTCGGGCAACCGCAGGGTGAAGGTCGACCCGACGCCCTCCTCACTCCACACCGTCACCTCGCCGCCGTGGTTGGCCGCCACGTGCTTGACGATGCTCAGACCCAGGCCGGTGCCCCCGGTCGCGCGGGAGCGGGCCGGGTCGACCCGGTAGAAGCGCTCGAAGATGCGCTCCAGGTCGGTCTTCGGGATGCCGTACCCCTGATCCTTGATCGCGATCTCGACCAGGCCGTCCACCCGGCGCACGGCCACGCCGACCCGGGTGCCCTCGGGTGAGTAGGCGATGGCGTTGTCGACCAGGTTGCGGACCGCGGTGACCAGCAGGTCACGGTCGCCGTAGACGATGGCGCCCAGGTCACCACCGGTGGCCACCGTGATCTGCTTGCGCTGCGCGGCCAACCGCACCCGGTCGACGGCGTCGGAGATGACCACGTCGACGCCCACCGGCTCGGGCGGGTGCAACGCGTCCGCCACCTGCAACCGCGACAGGTCGATGATCTCCTGCACCAGCGTGGCCAGGCGCTGCGCCTCGCGCTCCATCCGGTCGGCGAAGTGCTGCACCGCCTCCGGGTCGTCGCAGGCATCCGAGACCGCCTCGGCCAGCAGCTTGAGCGCGCCGATCGGGGTCTTGAGCTCGTGGCTGACGTTGGCCACGAAGTCGCGGCGCACCTCCTCGACCCGGCGCGCCTCGGTGCGGTCGTCCACCAGCACCAGCACGTACTCCGAGCCCAGCGGGGCGACCCGAGCGTTGACGACGATCCGCCCCAGGCCCAGGGGGCCGCGGGGCAGTTCCAGTTCGCGCTCGCGGACGACACCGAACCGGCGGGCCTCCGTGGCCATGTCGTGCAACTCGGAGTGCACCAGGTCGTGCCCGCGCACCAGACCGAAGGCGTACGCGGCCGGGCTGGCGGTGCTGACCTCCTGGCCGGCGTCCAGCAGGATTGCCGCCGAGCGCAGCACGGCGAGCACATCGGTCAGTCCCGGCGGCAGGTCGGGCTCGGGAACCATGGCCAGCCGACGACGTTCCGCCTCCCCCAGCCGGAAGGCGAGCATGCCGAGGACACCGGTGAGCAGACCGACCAGACCGGCCAGCGCAACGATCCACGACAAGGTCACATTGTTCAGGGTAGGGCGCACCACCGGGTTGGCACCTGGCAGTGACCCGGTCGGGTCAGGATTCGACCCGTGTTCACGCGACCGTCCGCCCGGGTTCACACCAAGGTCCTGACCCGCGGGGATGTGGCGTTCACCTAGCATGGATCGACCGTTCACACCTTCCTGACACCGTGAGGTCGACGGGCGTCCACCCAGGCAGGGAAACGGAGTACGGCATGCGTGAGCACTACCAGGACGACCTGCAGAGCCTGTCCGATCTCCTCGTGGAGATGACACGTCTGGTCGGGTCGGCGATCGCGCGCGCCACCATGGCGCTGCTCGACGCCGATCTGTCGCTGGCCGAGTCGGTGATCTCGGCAGATGGGCAGGTCGACGCCCTGCACCTCGAGTTCGAGGAACGCTCCATGGCGCTGCTGGCGCTGCAACAGCCGGTTGCCACCGACCTGCGGGTGGTCGTGACCGGGTTGCGGATGAGCAGCGATCTCGAGCGCATGGGCGATCTGGCGCGCCACGTGGCCAAGCTCGGCCGGATGCGCCATCCTCGCTCGGCGATCCCCGCCGAGGTCCGGTCGACGGTGCTCGAGATGGGTCAGGTCGCCGAACGCATCGTGGCCAAGACCGGCAGCGTGATCGCCATGCGCGACCTGACGGCCGCGGTCGAGCTCGAGACGGACGACGACGCGATGGACGACCTGCACCGCACGTTGTTCGCCCTGATCCTGGACGACGCGTGGCCCCACGGCGTCGAGACCGCCGTCGACGTGACCCTGTGCGGGCGGTACTACGAGCGCTTCGCCGATCACGCCGTCTCGGTGGCTCGGCGGGTGGTCTTCCTGGTGACCGGTGAGCGCGTCCTGAACTGACCTGTGCTCACCCCGCCATCGGCCGTGGTCAGGTGATCACGAAGGTTTGGCAGAGGCGCTCGGGCCGGTCTTGGGTGTGGTCGGATCGGTCTTGGGAGTGCTCGGGCCGGGGACCGGGACCGAGGGACCGGTCGTGGTCGGGGGCGTGGTCGGCTTGACGGTGACCGGAGTGGCCGTGGTGACGCTCGCCGTCCGCTGCAGTGCCAGGCCACCGCCGGTGCACCGCTTGGTCGCGGTGTAGGTGGTAGCCGGGTTGCCGGTGAAGCTGTGCGTGGACGCACCGGCGCCGGCGCTGAGCGAGCCCGGTGCCGAGGCGTCGGCGGGCGAACTGCTCACCGAGATCGTGCAGTCCAACGTGATGCCGGATCCGTTCTGCGAGACAGCGGTCCAGCTCACGGTGACCGTCAGGCCGGAAGCGCCGATCGAGACCCCGCCCGGGTCGGGCGTGCCGTGCGGCGTGACCGAGACCGTGTTCGACCAGGTGCACAGCTTGTTCGAGTTGCACACCGTGGCGGCGAAACCGTAGGGCTGACCGTTGGTCAGGCCCGTCACGACCACGCTGTAGGCGCCGGCGCCGGCAACCGTCATCGGCCGCGACCCCCCGGCGTAGGTCACGGTGACACTGCTGATCCTGCCCGATCCGGCAGCAACCCGGGTCAGGCTCAAGGTGGCCCGCTGGTCGCCGCTGCCGCCGGTGGCCACGCTCAGCAGCGGGGCCGGCGGCGCGCCGGGAGACGGGGGGCCCACGGACTTGGGGACCGGGTTCGTGACGGCCTGGCCGCCTCCGTTGTAGCCGGCGTTCCGGCCGCCGGCCGGATACCCCGGCACGGCCACCGGCACCGGCGGGGCTCCGCGGTCGCCGGTGGCGCGGTGCTCGCCACCGGCACGGGGACGGTCGCACCGCCCGGGGCGCCGGTGGGCGAGGTGGTGGCCCCCGCCTGCGTGATGGTGTCGTTCTCGGTGCCGCGGTGCATCAGGAGCGTCGCCGAGACGGCGACGATCGCCAGGACGGCGGCAGCCGAACCGCCGATCGCCGCCATCATCCGACGGGTCAGGCCCGAACGCCGCGCCGGCTCGTCCTGCATCGGGATGTCGAAGGCGCTCGGCGGGCGCAGCCCGGCGGGACGCAGCGAGGGCGCGCGCACCGGATCCACCGAGGGCGGGCCACCGGGCGCGCCGCGCAAGATCGGGGTCAGCTGGGTAGCGGCCTGCGGGCCGACACCAGTTCCCCCTCCGGCACGCGCACCGGCTCGGACGCCCGTCTCGCCCGACAGCCGAATCATGGTCGCCGCGCCCTGCGCGTCGGCAGGTGGCCGGGCGGCACCCGTTGGCGACGCATCGAGCGGCCCGCCCGCCCCGATCCGGAACTGGGTCTCGGCGTCGGCCAGCTCGACCTGCCCGGCGACCGGGGCAGCGGGGTCCAGAGCCAGGCTGCGCAACACCGATGCCGCTGCCGCGGCGCTCGGGCGCTGCTCGGGCTCCTTGGCCACCAGCCGCGAGACGATTGCCCACACCGCCGCCGACATGCCCGGTGGCGCCACGGGCTGCTCGTAGAGGTGCTTCTGCGCCACGGCCATCGGGTGCTCGGCGGTGAACATCCGGCGTCCCGCGAACAGCTCGTAGACGATCACGCCGAGGGCGTACAGGTCCGAGGCGGGGGTGGCCCGGGCGCCGGTCAGCACCTCGGGCGCGATGTAGCCGTAGGTGCCCATGACCGCCCGGCTGGTGGTCTGGTGCGAGGACCAGATGCCCGAGACCCCGAAATCGGTGATCAGAGCGCACGGCCGCGCGTCGCCGTCCCGCTGGCACAACACATTCGATGGCTTCAGGTCACGATGCACCACTCCGGCGGCGTGGACGGCGACCAGGCCGTCGGCGATGTCGGCCGCCAGGTCGAGCGCCAGCGCAGGCTCGACCGGACCGTGCGACATCAGGCCGGTCAGATCACCGCCCTTCACCCGCGCCATCACGATCGAGAGTCGATCACCCTCGGCCACCAGGTCGTGGATGCGCACCACGTTGGCGTGGCGTATCGAGGCGATGATCTCGCGCTCGCGCAGGAAGCGTGAGAGTACCTCGGGGTCGGAGGCGTACTCAGGACGCAGCACCTTGGCCACCAGGTCAAGGTCGCTGTCGCGACGCGTCGCGCGGTACACCAGGCCCATCGCCCCCGACCCGATGGCCTCGTGTAAAAGGTAGTTCTGCCCCAGCGGCCGCCCCTCGGACACCTCGGTCATGTCAGTGCTCGAGCCCCCCATCCTGACTCACGGTCTTCACTCAGGCCACTCTCACGCCGCCTCGCGCATTCCCCCTCGGGCGTCGGCAACCTCATCGACTCTAACCGTCACCGGCGGTCATATCCGAGCGATCCGCGAAAAACCGGAAGAACACCGCGAGAGCTCACCACTGCCGCTAATGTCGCGACGTGGCGAAGGCACGCCGAGCATGATGTGCCACGGCGAACCGGGGCGGGGCGATGGGCATTTCCTGGGGCTGGGCAACCGATGTCGGCCTGCGTCGCGCGCACAACGAGGACGCCCTGCTGGCCCGTGCCGGATTGTTCGTGGTCGCGGACGGCATGGGTGGACACGCCGCCGGTGAAGTTGCCTCTCGCCTTGCTGTTCAAGCGTTCTCGGACCTTGCCGATCATGCCGCCGAGCTCACCGCCGATGCCGTCCAGGCCACCCTGACCTCGTCCGGGCAGCGCATCCAGACCCGATCAGAGCAGGATTCCAAAACTGCGGGAATGGCAACAACAGTTGTCGGCATGGCGGCGGTGATGCAGGGCGAGAGTCCTTATTGGATCGCCTTCAACATCGGTGATTCCCGCCTCTACCATTGCCGCACCGACGGCGTGGAACGGATCTCCGTCGACCATTCCTACGTGCAGGAACTCGTCGATGAGGGCCGGTTGCGGCGGGCCGGTACCAGGGACCATCCCTCGCGCAGCGTGATCACCCGAGCGCTGGGAATTCCAGGCAGCCGGCCCGCCGATTTCTGGTTGTTTCCCCGCGAGCCCGGGCAACGTTTCCTGCTCTGCTCGGACGGCCTGACCGATGAGGTGAACGACACCGGCATCGCCGCCACCCTGGCGACCTCGGTCGGGCCACAGGACGCCGCCGATCGGCTGGTATCCGCGGCGCTGCAGGCCGGAGGGTCCGACAACGTGAGCGTGATCGTGGTCGACGTCGCGAGCGGGCCCGATCCGCTCGGCGCCGACCCTGGGGCCACCGCACCCCTGGACACGCTGTGGCCGTGAGCACCTCCACCTACCGGCCCGGGCGGGGGTGGGCCTTGGTGGGTGAGCGCTGTGCCACCCTGCTCGCCGAGCCGCCGGAGCCGGCGCTGCGCGACGAGGCTGTGGCGGGCGGTGTCGCAGGGCGGAGCCGTCGAGGCGCTGGCTGCGCTGGGCCAGTGCCCTCGCAGCCCCGGGGGCTACGTCGTGGCGGGGTCGTGCCCCGGGGCGTCCGGGTCGTCGCCGGGCCGGGCACCGTGGCAGACGTCGATCTGCGAGACGGCAGCCGGGAGGTCGTCGCGGGCGCGATGACGCAGGCGGTCACGGATGTGATCGTCGCGCAGTGTGTCGGTGTCACCGCATGAGCTGCCGCGGGCCGTCATCGTCCGCCGGTCCAGCCCGCGCAGCGAGCCGGCCGAGCCCGACCTACCGGTGGTGGCCGGGGTCGTGCGAGCCGATCAGGTGACCTGGGTGGTGCCGGCCGAGGCCTCCGTCGAGCACCCCGCGCCACCACCCCCGCCGTCGGCCCGACGACGCAGCGTGGAAGATGCCGCCGTCCGTACGCCGGAGGACCTCGACGGCGAGGCTGGGCACCTGGACCTGTCCCGATCGATGCCGCTACCAGCCCCCGCGATGTCGGGTGCTGCCCGGCCGGCGCCCGGTCCCCACCCGACATCGCCGCACGCGTCCGGCCACGCCGACACGGTCTACGGCCTGCTCCCCGACCCGGCCCGCGCTCAGGTGAGTGCCGTGTTCTGCCCCAACGGTCACCCGAGCCCGCACGGCAGCCCGGTCTGCCGGGACTGCGCCGTCCGGATCGTCGACCCGACCCCCCACCTGCTGCCGCGGCCGCGGCTGGGCACCTTGCGCTTCTCCTCGGGTCAGACCGTCAGCCTGGACCGGTCGGTGCTCATCGGGCGCAACCCGATGGCGATGCGGGTCAGCGGCGACGAGTTCCCCACGATCATCCCGTTGCGGCACGCCGGCCAGGACGTCTCACGCACCCACGTCGAGATCCGCCTGGTCGAGTGGAGTGTGCTGCTCATCGATCTCGGCTCGCGCAACGGCACGATGGTGACCATTCCCGGGCGCACCCGACTGCGCCTCGAGGCTCATCGGCCGATCGAACTGATCCCCGGCACCGTCGTCCAGCTCGCGGACGACGTCACCTTCGTCTTCGAGGTGCAACGTTGAAGATCAAATTGTCCCTGCATCGACCGTCCGGTGCCCTGGACGACCTGGTGGTCACGGCTGACAACACGGCCAGTGTGGGGGCGGTCGCAGACCTGCTGCTGCGCTGCGATCCACAGCGCGACCGCAGTGCGTCGAGCCCCCTCGAACCCGGCGGCAGCACGCTCAGCGTGGCCCGGGGCGGCGCGTACGTGACCGTCGATCCGCTCCTGTCGCTGTCCGAGAGCGGCCTGCGCTCCGGCATGATCGTCACGTTGTCCCCGGCGCCGCGACGCATCGACACTGCTGGTCTGCAGCCCGCCGCCGCCGTGGTCACCGTGGTCGCCGGCCCGAACTCGGGAGCTCGATTCGAGATTCCGGCCGGCGTGAGTGTGATCGGCCGGTCTCCCGAGTGCAGCGTGCGACTGGACGACCCAGCGGTCTCCAAACACCATGCACGACTGACCGTCTCGGACACCGTGGAGCTCACCGATCTCAACAGCGCCAACAGCATTCTCGTCGGCGGTTCCTCCACCCGGCGGGTCTCCCTCGGCCCGAACGACACCGCGGTGCTCGGCGACAGCGAGATCCGGGTGATGCGGCTGGACCGCCCGGCGGACGCCGATCAGCGCGCCCAAGGCCTCGCCTTCAACCGGTCACCCCGGGTCCTGGCGGCCTTCCCGGACAGCGTCGTGCCGGTCCCCGAGCCGCCCACACCACCCGAACCGCACGGGTTTCCGCTGATCGCCATACTCATTCCGTTGCTCATGGCCGGCGTGCTGTTCGCCGTCACCCGCTCGCCGTCGAGCATCCTGTTCGCCGCGCTGAGCCCTCTGATGTATCTGGGCCAGTGGCTGGAGCAGCGGCTCAGCGGGCGCCGAGGTTTCGGGGCCGCCGAGCGGGCGTACCGCAAGCAACTGGCGGAGCTGCGCGGTCAGCTGCAGGAGCAGGCCGCTCGCGAGGTGGTCCACCGCGGGCTGGAGCACCCGTGCACCGCCGATGTCGTGGAGGCGATCCGGCACCGGGACGCCCTGCTGTGGGCTCGCCGTCCGGATGATCCGGGCTTCCTCGCACTGCGCCTGGGCGTGGGGGACGCCGCATCGCGCACCACCCTGGAACTACCCCGGCTCGACACGACGACGCCGGAGTTACGTTCCGCCGCACTCCAGCTCGCTCAGCAGAACCGGCAGGTGGGGCCGGTGCCGATCGTGGGCACCTTCGTCGAGTCCGGTTCGCTCGGCGTGGCCGGCCCGATGAGCGAGGCGGTTCCGGTGGCCCGGGGGCTGCTCACCCAACTCGCGGGGCTGCACTCGCCCGCCGATCTCACGCTGGCTGTGGTCACCGACGCCGCCGGGGCCGTCACCTGGTCGTGGCTGCGGTGGTTGCCGCACACCGGATCCGAGCACAGCCCGCTGACCGTGCCCCACCTGAGTGCGGATGCGGTGTCGGCCAAGGCGCTGTCGGCGTCGCTGGAAGAGCTGGTCGAGCTGCGGCGGGCCGAGTCGGAGGCCGACTCGGAGGCGACCGGTGGCCCGCGCGCCCGAGTGATCCTGGTCGTCGACGACGAGGCGCCGCTCGATCGCGCCCGGTTGGTGTGGCTGGCCGAACACGGCCCGGCAGTCGGCGTCCATCTGCTGTGGCTCGCGCCCACGGTGGAGCGACTTCCCGCGCCATGTCGGCGGTTCCTGCTGCTCGGGCCGGCCGGATCGCCCGCCCAGATCGGGGACGCGGACACCGGCGAGGTGGTCGACGAGGTGTGGCCGGAGGCCGTCACCGAGGAGACGGCGATGGGCCTGGGCCGGCTGTTGGCCCCTGTGGACGACGCCGGCGCGCGGATCGACGACGCCACCGACCTGCCCTCGGCGGTCTCGCTGCTCTCGCTCGCCGGCACCTCACTCGCGGAGGACTCCCAGGCGGTGCGGGAACGCTGGGCGGCCAGTGGATCGCTGACCGACGGGTCCGCTCCGCGCCCGCACGGGCACACCTTGGCCGCGTTGATCGGCCAGAGCGGCACCGAGAAGTTCTACCTCGATCTGCGCGCGCAGGGGCCGCACGCCCTGGTCGGGGGTACCACCGGTGCCGGCAAGTCCGAGTTCCTGCAGAGCTGGGTGCTCGGGCTGGCGACGACCTACAGTCCGCGCCGGGTGACATTCCTGTTCGTCGACTACAAGGGAGGGGCGGCGTTCGGGGAGTGTCGCAACCTGCCCCACACGGTGGGACTGATCACCGACCTGACTCCGAGCCGGTTCGCCCGCACGCTGATCTCCCTGCGCGCCGAGCTGAAGACCCGTGAGCACCTGTTGAACACCAAGAAAGCCAAGGATCTGCTCGACCTGGAGAAGCGGGGCGATCCGGACTGCCCACCCAGCCTGGTGATCGTGGTCGACGAGTTCGCGGCCCTGGTGCAGGACGTGCCCGAGTTCGTCGACGGCATGGTGGACGTCGCCCAACGGGGACGCTCGCTGGGCTTGCACCTGATTCTGGCCACGCAGCGTCCGGCCGGGGTGATCCGCGACAACCTGCGCGCCAACACGAACCTGCGAGTGGCGCTGCGCATGGCCGACGAGTCCGACAGCACCGACGTGCTGGGGTCGCCGTCCGCGGGGGCGATCCCACCCGGGCTCCCGGGACGCGGCTATGCCAAGACAGGGCCGGGCCGGCTCACCGCGTTCCAGGCCGGCTACGCCGGGGGCTGGACGACGGCCGCGCCGCCGCCGCCGTCCATCAGCGTGGAGTCGTTGAGTTTCGGGCCGCCGCTGCGTTGGGAGGAGCCCGAGGTGCACCAGGCGGTGGATCCGGCAACGTTGGGGCCGACCGACATCCAGCGCATGGTGCACGTGATCCGGCGGGCCGCACAGGATGCGCAGTTGCCGCCGCCGCGCAAGCCCTGGCTGGCCACGTTGGCCTCGGCGTACCGCTGGGAGGACCTGCCGTCGCGGCAAGTGGACGACGAGCTGGTGTTCGCGGTGCTGGACGACCCGGATCATCAGGAACAGCGCGAGGTGGCCTTTCACCCTGATGTCGAAGGAAATCTGGCGGTGTTCGGTACCGGCGGCGCCGGCAAGTCGACGTTGTTGCGCACGCTCGCCGTGGCGGCCGGTGACACCGGCCGGGGCGGACCGTGCGAGGTGTACGGACTGGACTTCGGCTCGCGGGGGCTGGCCTTGCTCGAACCGCTACCCCATGTGGGATCGATCGTCTCGGGTGAGGATCGCGAGCGGCTGGCTCGGTTGCTGCGCCGACTGCGCTCGCTGATCGATGACCGGGCAGCGCGGTTCGCCCGGGCCGGCGCCGGCACGATCCCGGAGTACCGCGAGCGCGCGGGGCGCCCCGACGAAGCACGAGTGCTGGTGCTGGTCGACGGCGTGGGCACGTTCCGGCAGACCTACGAGGCGCAGCGCGAGGCGCTGTGGGATCAGTTCGTCGGGATCGCGGCGGATGGTCGCCAGGTCGGGGTGCACGTGGTGGTGTCGGCGGACCGCCCGACGGCGGTGACCTCGGCGCTGAACTCGGTGATCCAGAAGCGGGTGGTGCTGCGGTTGGCCTCAGCGGACGACTACAGCTCGTTCGGCCTGAAGACCGACGTGCTCGGCACGTCGGCGCCGCCCGGGCGCGGGCTGCTGGACGGACACGAGATCCAGGTGGCAGTGCTCGGCGGCACCGCGAATACGGCGGAGCAGGGACGCGCCGTCACGGAGTTCGCCGAACGGCTGGTGGGCGAGGGACGGCGTCCGGCGGAACCGGTGCGGGTGCTGGAACCACAGGTGCCACTGGGCGAGCTGCCCGCCGAGCGGTCGGGGTTGCCGGTGATCGGCGTGGACGGCGCCGGGCTGGAGCCGTTGGGAGTGGACCTGCACGGCACCTGGCTGCTGGCCGGGCCACCGGGCAGTGGCCGGACGACGTGCCTGGCGACGATGGTGTTGGCCGGACGACGCAGCGGTGCGTTCCACCAGTTCGTCTACTACGGGCCGGGCACCTCGTCGCTGGTCCGCATGCAGGAGTGGTCCGAGAGCGCGATCGGCGAGGATGCGATCACCCGCAGCGCCGACGTCCTGGTGGAACGGCTTCAGGCGCCCAGCGCGCCCGCCACCCTCATCGTGGTCGAGTCCGTCGGTGATTACCTGGACGGCGCGGTCGACACGGCGCTGAGCCGCCTGGCGAAGGCGTGCGCGAACATCGGCCACGGATTCATCGCCGAAGGCGAGAGTTCAACATTCTCGGGCAATTACGGGACAAGCCTGTGGCCGGTCCTCAAGAATGCTCGCAGGGGGATTCTTCTGCAACCAGATTCGTCGGACGGCGACCTGCTGCTGCGCACCGCCGTTCCAGCGATACCGAGGGCAGAGGCATTTCCGGGACGGGGATATCTGGTGCGGCCGGCCTCGGTCAGTCTGATACAGATCGCCCTGCCCGAAGTAGCAGACGACCACGCCGCGACGCGCAGCGTGGAGCTCGGGGGACGGGAAGTGACGGTCGGGAAGCAGTCCTGACCGTGGTGCATCACATCGACGAAATGGGGATTGTCATGACACGCGTGGGAATGGACGTCGAGGCGGTTCGCGGTCTAGCCGGGCAACTCGACCACAAGGCCGAAGGTATTCGTAGCCTCGTGAGGGAGATCGAGGCGGTCGTGCACAACCTCCGCTCGAACTGGGACGGCAGGGACGCCACCCAATTCGCCGACCAGTGGTGGCCGCAGCACCGCAACGAGTTGAACAAGGCCGCCGAGGCCATCGCAGGGCTCTCGCAGTCGGCCAAGAACAACGCCTCCGAGCAGGAGCAGGTCTCCAACCACTGAGGCATGACAGGCGTGGGGCTGCCCCTCCCAGCCCGGCCCTGTCGTTCCCGAGACGAAAGGAGGCGTCGTGCCCAAGGTCGGTATGGACGTCGAACAGGTCGAAGCCGGCGGGAACGCCCTGAAGAGGCACGGCGCCACAGTGGAGGGCCTGATCCGCGAGATCGACGTCGTCATTCGAGATCTCGCCGGCGTGTGGGGTGGTCGTGACTACGACCGATTCGCTCACCAGTGGTGGCCCGCCCATCGAACGGCGCTGCGGCGCGCCGGAGAGGCCATCCAGTGGGCTCGGCCAGTCGGCGTTGAACAACGCTTCCGAGCAACGTGGTGCCAGCGACACGACCGGCGGGGGGTCGCACACAAGATGCGTCGACCACCACAACCAACGCGGGCATTACGAGCGGGACACCCCAACCGTCAGCAACGGCTCCAACTGACACCAGCACAACGGGCGCCTTGGGAGGACATGACACCGGGCGCACGCGCTATAACCCGAGAAGCACGCCGGCAATTCGCCGGCCGTCCTTGGATTCAAGTGGGGACAGTGCACGTCTTGGGCAGTCTTCCGTCGAGCGGAGATAGGGCTTGACGGCCCGCCCTTGAACGGCCACAACCACGGATATCAGATGGCTGCGAATCTTGGGGCAACCACTCTGGATTCCGTAGGGCGTGGCTCGCTCGTGTCCTGCGCGGCGGTGGAATTTCGCAGAATCACGTGATGGTCGTTGAAAGTGTCGATTCACGTTCACCGAAGTGACGCACCTCGGTCAGCGAGATGAACTACGACGGCCACGACGACGGCGCATTAAGTCTGGACTCGAAGCTTGTTCAGAATCCGGACGGATCATGGTCCAAGACGACCGGTGACGGAAAGAATTGGCATTTGACGCTTCCCCCAGTCGCATTCTCACGGACCTGACCCCCGGCACGGTGACCCAACGCCATCGGCGTGACCGCCCGAGTACGAGGTCAGGTGAGCCACGACCACCACGGCACGCGCTGCCGGTGAGCGCGTCCTGAACTGACCTGTGCTCACCCGCCATCAGCCCGTGATCAGGTGATCACGGGCTGATGGCTGAAGGAGTTCAGCGGCCCTGGCTGGCCACCGCCGCGGCGGCCTTGGCGGCGGCCTCGGGGTCGAGGTAACGCCCGCCGCGGGTGACAGGGGCGAAGTTCTCGTCCAGCTCGTACAGCAGCGGGATGCCGGTGGGGATGTTCAGGCCGGCGATGTCGGCGTCACTGATGCCGTCCAGGTGCTTGACCAGGGCGCGCAGCGAGTTGCCGTGGGCGGCCAGCATGACCACCTTGCCGGCCTTCAGGTCGGGGATCACCGCCGACTCCCAGTAGGGCAGCATGCGGGCCACGACGTCCTTCAGGCACTCGGTCGCTGGCAGCTCGGGGCCGAGGTCGGCGTAGCGCGGGTCGCCGGTCTGGGCGAACTCGTCGTCCGCGGCGATCGGCGGCGGCGGGGTGTCGTAGCTGCGGCGCCAGAGCATGAACTGCTCCTCGCCGAACTGCTCCATGGTCTGCTTCTTGTTCTTGCCCTGCAGCGCGCCGTAGTGCCGCTCGTTGAGCCGCCAGGACCGGGTCACCGGGATCCAGTGCCGATCGGCCACGTCGAGGGCCAGCTGGGCGGTCACGATCGCCCGGCGCAGCAGCGAGGTGTGCAGCACGTCCGGCAACACCCCCGCCTCGACCAGCATGCGGCCACCGGCCTCGGCCTCGGCCCGACCCTTGTCGGACAGGGGCACATCGACCCAACCGGTGAACAGGTTCTTGGCGTTCCAGTCGCTCTCGCCATGGCGCAACAGCACGAGGGTGTAGGTCATGGCCGAAGGCTAGTCGTCTCACCCGTTCGGGTGCGGACCGCCGTCCGTGGCGTGGGTCTCTCTCGGGCCGTCGGCGGCGGGGGCGGCGTCCTGCAGCAGGTGTTTGAACGCGTCCAGGTTGCGCGTGGACTCGCCGCGATCGATCCGCCAGCGCCACTCGCGCCGCATCGCCTCGAGGAAGCCCAGCACCAGCAGGTCGTTGAACGAGGAGTCGGCGGCCGACAGCACCGCACCGAGCAGGTGGTCGATGGCGTCGTCCGTGACCGCCGCCAGCGGCAGCTTGCCGACCAGGAAGACGTCCCCGAGGGAATCGAGGGCGAAGGCGATGCCCGGCAGGCGCAGGTTGCGGGCCAGCAGCCAGCGGTAGAACGCCTCGTGGTTCTCGTCCGGACGACGCACCACGAACGCCGAGACCGACAGCGACTGATCGCCGACCAGCACCGAGGCGGTGGTGGCCAGCTTGGTCTCACCGGGCAGCTTGACGACGTACTCCCCTGGGCGGGCGCCCAGCTCGTGCTCCAACCCGGACGCGGCCAGCCAGGCCTCGACCACGGCCCGCGCCGCGGCCGAGCGTTGGGCGCGTTCGGCGGCCGAGGACGCGGTCATCGCACGCCCACCATCGGGTCGAGATCGACCAGCGCGCCGTCCGAGAGAGCGGCCAGGTCGAGCAGCTCGGCGAGCTGGCGACGGTGATCGCGCACGGCCGCGCAGTACACCTCCAGCAGGGCGTCGACCGTGGCGTCCCAACTGAAGGACGCCGCGTGGCGCACGGCGTGGCGGGCCATCGCCGACCGGCGCGCCGGGTCGTCGAGCAGGCCACGGAGGTGCGCGGCCCAGGCACGCGGATCGTGGCCGTCGACCAGCAGGCCCGACCGGGCGTCGTCCACGGCGGTGCGCAGTCCGCCGACCGCGGCGGCGACCACGGGGGTGCCGCAGGCCTGCGCCTCGACCGCGACCAGCCCGAACGACTCGTTGTACGAGGGCACCCCCACCAGGTCGGCGGCCCGGTACCACTGCGCCAGGACGGCGCGACCCGCCGGCGGGTGGAAGCGCACCACGTCGTCCAGGCCGAGGGCGGCGGTGAGCTCGGCCAGCTCCTCCGGGTGTTCCAGCCCGGTGCCGCTCGGCCCGCCCACGATGGCGAGCACCAGCCGCCGGGGCTCGCGCCGTCCGGTGGTGAGGGCGGCCGCGGCGTCGGCAGCACGCAACTCGGCGGCCGCACGGACGAGAACGTCCGGCGCCTTGAGGGGTTGGATCCGCCCCACGAACAGGATCACCTGCGCCTCGGCGTCCAGCCCGAGCGCCCGGCGGGCCGCGAGCCGTCCCTCCGGCCCGCCCGGGGTGAACACCGCCAGGTCGACCCCGGGCGGCACCACGGCCACCCGCGCCGGGTCGGCGCCGTACAGCTCGATCAGCTCGCCGGCCTCGGCGCGGGTGTTGGCGATCAGCCGGTCCGCGGCGTCCACGACCTGCTGTTCGCCGATGATCCGCACCGCCGGCTCAGGGGTGTCGCCCTCGGCCAGGGCGGCGTTCTTGACCTTGGCCATGGTGTGCATGCTGTGCACCAGGGGCGTCTGCCAGCGGTCGGCGGCCAACCAGCCCACCTGGCCGGACAACCAGTAGTGCGAGTGGATCAGCCCGTACCAGCCCGGCTCCTGGCGGGCCTCGACCCGCATCACTCCCGCGGCGAAGGCGCACAGCTGCCCGGGCAGGTCGTTCTTCGACAACCCTTCGAACGGGCCGGCCACGATGTGGCGCACTTGGACGCCGTCCGTCAGGGTCGTCAGCGAGGGAGCATCGCTGCTGGTGGCGCGGGTGAAGATCTCGACCTCGGTGCCCCGGGCGGCGAGCCGTTTGGCGGTCTCGACCACGTAGACGTTCAGGCCGCCGGCGTCCCCGGTGCCCGGCTGTTCCAGCGGCGAGGTGTGCACCGACAGCATGGCCACCCGGTGCGGCTGATCGACCCGACTCACGAACACACTCCTCGCGTCCCGTGGGGCTGCCCACAGGCCCTCAACGCACGAGGCCCCCGAAGCCTTCCCGGTGGACCGACCGACCATCTTCTCAGACCGGCGCCCATTCGACACTGCCCATGATCGCTATCAGCTCGCAGTTGCCTCCGGGTGAGGCGGAGCAGACTGCGAGCTGACGGTGATCATGGGCGAGAGCGGTTATTCGATTGCCGGCAGCGGCCGATCATGGCGTCATGGAGGGCCGGTCGGCGCCCGCCGACCCGATACGGCCGGCGAGACAGCCGACCCGAGGAAGGTGTGTTCCGATGCCGTTCGTCGAGGTGCCCGGGGTCCGGGTACCTATCCGCATGTGGGCCGACCCGAACCAGGTCGAGGACGCCGCGATGCGCCAGCTGCGCAACGTGACCTCCCTGCCCTGGGTGCACGGCCTGGCCGTGATGCCCGACGTGCACTACGGCAAGGGCGCCACCGTCGGATCGGTGATCGCGATGCGCCAGGCCATCAGCCCGGCCGCGGTCGGGGTCGACATCGGCTGCGGCATGGCGGCGGTACGCACCTCGCTGACCGCCGCCGACCTGCCCGGGGACCTGTCGCGGCTGCGCTCGGCGATCGAGGCGGCGATCCCGGTCGGGTTCGCCGGTCACGCCGAGCCGGTGGACGTCGCGCGGTTGCGTGAGCTGGGCGTCGGCGCCGGCGCCGGCGCGGGCACGGACGCGGCCGGTGACTGGGACCGGTTCTGGGCCGGGTTCGACGACCTGGACGCCTCGGTCGCCCACCAGCGGGGCAAGGCCCGTTCGCAGCTGGGCAGCCTCGGCGGCGGCAACCACTTCATCGAGGTCTGCCTCGAGGTGGGTGCCAGCGACCGCGACGGCGTCCCGCTGGACGAGGGCGCGGCCCCGGTGTGGCTGATGCTGCACTCGGGCTCGCGCGGCATCGGAAACCTGCTGGCGCAGGCCCACATCGAGCGGGCGATGGCGTTGCC
>JAXLRT010000014.1:0-141245 GCA_046330955.1 Kineosporiaceae bacterium
CGGCGTACACGGCCACGCCGGTCACCTTCATGCCCGGGCCGGTGTCACCGAAGAGCAGGTGCTCACCGCCGAGGGCACACAGGAGCAGCAGGATGTGACCGGCGAACATGTTGCCGAACAGACGCAGGGCGAGCGTGACCGGCCGGGTGAAGAAGTAGGTGACCAGCTCCAGGAAGAAGATCAGCGGCACGATCGCCTTCGGCAGCCCGGGCGGCACCATGTGCCCGAAGTAGCCGCCGACGCCCATCGAGCGCATCCCGACGACGTGGTAAACGACGAAGACCACCAGGGCGAGCCCGGCCGGGAAGCCGATCCGGCTCATGGTCGGGAACTGCAGGAACGGCGTGATGCCGAACAGGTTGTTCACCAGGATCAGCAGGAACATGGTGAACAGCAGCGGCACGAACTTCAGGAAGTCGTGGCTGCCGATCACGTCCTTGGCGACGCCGTTGCGCACCATGCTGTAGACGCCCTCGGTCATCCACTGACCCTTGGTGGGCACCACGCTCAGCTTGCGGGTTGCCAGCAGCAACCACACGGCGATGACGACCAGCGAGATGGCTGCCAGCACCATGGGCCGCGTGATCGCCCAGTGGCTGTCGCCACCGACGAGCGGCTGCCAGAAGTCGGCGGGCCCGGGGGCCTCGAAGCCACCTTCTGCGCTGGCTGCGAGTAGCAGGCTCACTCGTCTCCTCACTCCAGGTCATCGACGGCATCCGAGGACGCCGCCGGCGGGGGCCGGAGCGCACCGTACCGGAACCACACCAGGTAGAGAGCCAGGGCCATTCCGCCGCAGGACCCGAGAGCGGTGAACACCGGGAAGGTGTCACGCCAACGATCCAACAACCAGCCCAAGCCCCCGTACAGGAGCGGTCCGGAGATCAGGTGCGCCAGGACGGTCCACGCGGCAGCCTCACCCGATGCTCCGGGAGACTGGGCGTCGTCGTCCATCGGGTGAAACCCTATCAGTCACGCTCCGCCGATTGGACGACGTCCCGACGGGTCGTCGGACGTCTCACCAGCACGTTCCGGCATCTGGTGACCGGTGGTCGTGTCGCCGGACGGCGGTACCGGCGAGCCGAACGCGAGAACGCGCAATCGCGACATCGCGCGGATCTGGCCGGCGATGGACGCCGAGGCGCAGGCGAGCAGCGTCCAGCCGGTGGCGACATGGGCCATCCAGTCGGCGGGCAGGAGCACCAAGTAGATCACCGCCAGCACGCCGATGAGCGTCAGGTATCCCCCGAGCGCAGCTGCCATCACCGCAGGTGGCGCCCAGTTTCGGGCCATCGCCAAGATCAGCGGACCGGCCGCGAAGGCCACCGCGGCCAGCACGGTGCCGACCGCCGCGCCGACCGCGTGGGCCGGCGAGACGAAGGCTGCGATCACGGTCGCGGCCAGGCCGACCGCCATCACGGGGACCATCGCGGAGCGCAACAACACGGCCCACGGCCGGTCCTGCTCGACCGTTCGTCGCGCACCCTCGATCACCGCGAACCTCCACCCGAAGAGCTTGTGAAATCAATCACGAGCGGTCTGTCACGCCCCGAGAGAAACGGTTGGCAGATCACCGTGTGTGACCACTTTGTTGAGGCGCACGGGGCGGTGGCGACGGTTGAGACGCATGGGACGGCTGCGGGATCGGCGGCTGCCCCGGCTCGTGCTGTCCGGTCCACTCGGTCACCGGAGGCATGGCGGAACCGGCCGCCCCGGCGCTCGCCGGCCGTCCCCGCAGCGGGCCGAGGGTGATGCCCAGCGCCACGATGATCGCCCCCGCCCCGGCCGCCAACGCCGTCAGCACCGGCACGAACGCCATCAGCGCCACGCCGAAGGCGGCGATCGCCGTCCAGAGGTAGATGAGCAGCACCGCGCGCGCGTGACTGTGCCCCAGGCGCAGCAACCGGTGGTGCAGGTGGAACTTGTCCGGCTGCCACGGTTTGAGCCCGGCCCGGGTGCGCCGCACCACGGCCATGCCCAGGTCGATCAGCGGGACGGCGAGCACCGCCAGCGGGATGACCAGCGGGAAGAAGGCCGGCGCCGCGAGCCGGACCGCCCCGGGGTCGACCCCCGTGATCGTCACCGTGGAGGAGGCCAGCAGCAGGCCCAGCAGCATCGAGCCGGAGTCGCCCATGAACACCCGGGCGGGGTTGAAGTTGTGTGGCAGGAAGCCCACGCAACACCCGACCATCGCCGCCGTGATCAGCGAGGCCAGCGAGGCGAAGGCGTAGCTGCGGCTGGCCTCGGGCACGTTGGGCAGCTGATCCTTGGCCAGCAGGTAGGTGTAGCTGAAGAACGCCGTCCCGGCGATCCCGAGGATGCCCGCGGCCAGACCGTCCAGACCGTCGACGAAGTTCACCGCGTTGATCGTCACCACGATGATCAGCACGGTCAGGACGAACAGGGTGCCGAACGAGGGAATGGTCACCCCGAAGATCGGCAGGAAGACCAGCTGCACGCCCTTCCACGCCATCAACCCGGCGGCCAGCGCCTGACCGGCGAGTTTGGTGATGGCGTCCAGGTCCCACACGTCGTCGGCCACGCCGAGCAGCACCACCACCAGCGCGCCCAGCAACACCCCCCACGGCTCGCCCCCGACGAACAGCCGGCCGAGGAACTCGGTGCGCGAGGCCACCAGCAGCGCCGCTGCGAAGCCGAGGAACATCGCCAGCCCGCCCAGCCGCGGGATCGGCACCACGTGGACGTCGCGATCGCGCACCGGGGTGATCGCGCCGATGCGCCGGGCCATGCGCCGCACGAACGGGGTGGTCAGGTACGTCACCGCTGCGGCGATGAGGAAGACGTAGATATAGATGCGCATGGCGTGCGGCCCTACCCGACGATCAGATCCGGGACGACGGCGCGCATCGTCTCGACGTCCAGCGCCCCCGCACGCAACACCTTCGGCGTCGCCTCGGTGACATCGACGATGGTGGAGGCCTCCGGGCGGCTCAGCTGGCCGGCGTCCAGATAGACCTCGACCTCGTCGGCGAACGCATCCCGGACCTCGCCGCAGGTCTGCGGCGGGCCGAGGGTCGACCCCGGCGCCGAGGCCCCGGTGACCGCCATCGGGCCGGTGTCGGCGAGCAGCTGCAGCGCCAGCGGGTGCAGCGGCATCCGGACGGCGACCGTGCCGCCGGTGTCGCCCAGGTCCCAGTCGAGCGTGGGCTGCGCGATGCAGAGCAGGGTGAGCGGCCCGGGCCAGAACGCGGCCACCAGGTCGCGCGCGGCGGGCGAGATCGAGGTGGCCACGCCGTCCAGGGTGCGGGCGTGCCCGATCAGGACCGGTGGCGGCTGGTGGCGGCCGTGACCCTTCAGGGTGCGCAGTTTGGCGACCGCCTCCGGCGAGAACGCATCGCAGCCCAGGCCGTAGGCACTGTCGACCGGGAACACCACCAGGTTGCCCTCGTGCACCGCGACGACGGCACGCTCGACGCCCCGGCGCCGTCCGGCGGTCTCGGAGCAGTCGAAACGGTAGGCCACGAGCAGGAGTCTGCCACCGGAACGCCACCACCCCTGCATCGAGGACGCCGTCCGCGGCTCGATTCCCTGCTCGATCGCTGGACGCCGATCAGCTCGGACGGCGGGCGCGCAGCACGCGGTCGCGACCGGTGAGGTCGGGCAGGGTCGCCACCTCGTGCCAGGTCTCGTCGACCAGGGCGCGGGTGACGCCGCCCTGGACGTCGGCGTGCTCCATCAGCAGCAGGCCCCCGGGACGAAGCAGCGCCCCGGCGGTGGCGACCACGGCGGCGGGCACCGTCATGCCGTCGGCGCCGCCGCCGAACAGCGCCAGGGCGGGGTCGTGGACGGCGACCTCCGGGTCGAGCGGCACGGCTTCGTCCGGGATGTACGGCGGGTTGGCGACCACCACGTCGACCCGACCGGCGAGATCGGAGAGCACTCCCCCGGCCTCGGCCGCTCCCGCGACGTCGCCCTTGCGCAGCTCGACCCGTTGCCCCGCAACGGATCCCGACCGGGCGTCGGCGTGCGCGGCCACGTTACGAGCCGCCCAGGCCAGGGCTGCGGGGTCGAGTTCGAGGGCCACCACGCGGGCCTGAGGCGCCTCGTCGGCCATCGCGAGGGCGATCGCCGCCGAGCCGGCACACAGGTCGACCACCAGCTGATCGCCGGGGCGGGCCGCCAGTTCGTCGAGCGCCGCCTGCACCAGCACCTCGGTCTCGGGGCGCGGCACGAACACCCCCGGCCCGACGGCGAGCTCGAGCCGCCGGAACGGCGCGCGACCGGTCAGGTGCTGCAACGGCACCCGTGCCACGCGCCGGTCGAGCAGCTGGGTCAGGATCGACAGCTGGGGTGAGTTCAGCGAGTCGCCCCGCAACATCGCCGCGACCAGCTCGCCGCGGCTGCACTGCAGCACGTGGGCCGCCAGCACCTCGGCGTCCGCCCGGGGGCTCGCCACCCCGGCGGCGGCCAGCCGCTGTTCACCGAGCCGGATCGTCGCGGCCAGGTCGGTCAGGTCGGCTGGTGGCACGCTCACGCCGGGGAGCCGGCCAGCTTGGCGGCCTGGTCGGCGTCCAGACAGGACTGGATCACCGGCTCGAGCTCGCCGTCCAGCACAGCGTCGAGGTTGTAGGCCTTGTAGCCGGTGCGGTGATCGGCGATGCGGTTCTCGGGGTAGTTGTAGGTGCGGATCCGCTCGCTGCGGTCGACGGTGCGCACCTGGGAGCGCCGGGCCGCCGACGCCTCGGCCTCGGCCGCCTCGGCGGCGGCGGCGTGGAGTCGGGCGCGCAGGATGCGCAACGCCGACTCCTTGTTCTGCAGCTGGCTCTTCTCGTTCTGGCAACTCACCACGATCCCGCTGGGCAGGTGGGTGATCCGGACCGCGGAGTCGGTGGTGTTGACGCTCTGCCCGCCCGGGCCCGAGGAGCGGTAGACGTCGATGCGCAGGTCGTCGTCCTTGATGTCGACCTCGACGGTCTCGACCTCCGGCAACACCAGGACGCCGGCCGCACTGGTGTGGATGCGCCCCTGCGACTCGGTCACCGGCACCCGCTGCACCCGGTGGACGCCGCCCTCGAACTTGAGCCGGGCGAACACTCCCTCGCCCGGTGGCGGGTTGCCGCGGTAGGCCACGGCCAGCGAGACGTCCTTGTAGCCGCCGAGTTCGCTCTCGGTGGCGTCGATCACCTCGGTGCGCCAGCCCTGCCGTTCGGCGTAACGCAGGTACATCCGCAGCAGGTCACCGGCGAACAGGGCCGACTCGGCACCGCCCTCGCCGGCCTTGACCTCGAGGATCACGTCGCGGTCGTCGTCCGGGTCGCGTGGCAGCAGCAGGGTGTGCAGCCGTTCGCGGGTGGCCTCCTCGGCGGCCTCGAGCGACGGCACCTCGGCGGCCAGGGACTCGTCGAGCTCACCCAGTTCGCGCGCGGTCGCGGCGTCGTCCGCTGCGGCCCGCCAGGCACGATGCGCCTCGGTCACCGCGGTGAGCTCGGCGTAGCGCCGTCCCAGGGTGCGGGCCAGCGCGGCGTCGGCGTGCACCGCCGGGTCGGCCAGCCGGGTCTCGATCTCGGCGTGCTCGGCGAGCAACGGCCGGACGGCGAGGGTCAGCGCGTCGTCCATCTGGGTCATCGCGGTACCTCCCTCTCACGCGTCGCCGGGCTGGGCTCGACAGGGATCGACGTGGCTCGACACACGTCGGCGCCGGCCGCTGCCACCCCGACGATGCGGGACGGCGCGGCCGGCGCCTCGGGTGAGCTACTTGCCGCCCTGCTTCTTGCCGTAGCGCTGCTGGAACCGGGCCACGCGGCCACCGGTGTCCAGGATCTTCTGCTTGCCGGTGTAGAAGGGGTGGCACTGGCTGCAGACATCGGCGTGGATCACGCCGTTCTTGGCCGTGCTGCGGGTGGTGAACGTCGCGCCACAGGTGCAGGTCACCGTGGTCTCGACGTAGTCCGGGTGGATGCCGTTCTTCACGTTGCTGTCTCCTCGGGTGTATGCCGCCGGGTCGTCCGCTGGCCGCAGGGGGTGCTGCGGGCAGCTGCCACGCGGATGCGTGGCGGGGTCGTGAACCGGAGCCGCCGTCCAGTGTGCCAGACGTGCGAGGTGGGTAACGACGCGGTCCGGACGCACATTCCCCCACCCCAACGCCCATGATCACCGTTGGATCGCAGTTAGCACCGCTCGAGGCGGAGCAGAGTGCGATCTCACGGTGATCATGGGCGATGTGAGGTGTAGCGGGGGTGGTGCTCAGTCGTCGTCGCGACCGGGCACCGGGGTGGTCTTCTGCACCTGCATCAGGAACTCGGCGTTGCTCTTGGTGTCCTTCACCCGACCGAGCAGCAGCTCGATCGCGGCCTGGGGCTCGAGGGCACCCATCACCCGGCGCAGCTTCCAGACGATGTTGAGCTCGTCGCGCGACATCAGGATCTCCTCGCGCCGGGTGCCCGAGGCGTTGACGTCGACGGCGGGGAAGATCCGCTTGTCGGCCAGGCTGCGGCTCAGGCGCAGCTCCATGTTGCCGGTGCCCTTGAACTCCTCGAAGATCACCTCGTCCATCTTCGAGCCGGTCTCGACCAGGGCGGTGGCCAGGATGGTCAGCGATCCGCCGTTCTCGATGTTGCGCGCCGCGCCGAAGAACCGCTTCGGCGGGTACAGCGCGCTCGAGTCGACCCCACCGGACAGGATGCGCCCGGACGCCGGGGCGGCCAGGTTGTAGGCGCGGCCCAGGCGGGTGATCGAGTCGAGCAGGACGACGACGTCGTGGCCCAGCTCGACCAGGCGCTTGGCTCGCTCGATGGCCAGCTCGGCGACGGTGGTGTGGTCCTCGGCCGGACGGTCGAACGTCGAGGCGATGACCTCACCCTTGACCGTGCGCTGCATGTCGGTGACCTCTTCGGGCCGCTCGTCGACCAGCACGACCATGAGGTGACACTCGGGGTTGTTGCGGGTGATCGCGTTGGCGATCGCCTGCAGGATCAGCGTCTTGCCGGCCTTCGGCGGGGAGACGATGAGCCCGCGCTGCCCCTTGCCGATCGGGGCCACCAGGTCGATGATCCGGTTGCTCAGCTGGCTGGCGTCGGTCTCGAGCCGCAACCGCTCCTGCGGGTAGAGCGGGGTGAGCTTGCCGAACTCGGGCCGCGAGCGGGCGTCGTCCGGGCTCGCGCCGTTGACGGTGTCCAGGCGCACCAGGGCGTTGAACTTCTGGCGGGTGGCCTCGCCCTCGCGCTGAGCCCGGACGGCGCCGGTGACCGCGTCACCCTTGCGCAGGCCGTGCTTCTTGACCTGGCCGAGCGAGACGTAGACGTCGTTCGGGCCGGGCAGGTAGCCGGAGGTGCGCAGGAAGGCGTAGTTGTCGAGAACGTCGAGGATGCCGGCGACCGGCACCAGGACGTCGTCCTCGGTGATCTCGGTGTCGTCGACCATGCCCGGCCCACCGCCGGGGCCGTCGGGCCGCTGGCGACGCTTGCGGTCGCGGTACCGGCCCCGCCGACGACGGCCGCGGCCCTCGCCGTCCTCGTCGTCGTCCTCGTGGCGGCTGCCCTGACCGGCCTGGCCACCGTTCTGCTGGCTCTGCGGACCCTGCTGGCCCTGCGTGCCCTGCTGGCGGTTCTGGCCCTCGCGCTGGCCGTCCCGCTGCCCCTCACGCTGGCCGTCTCGCTGCGGACGCCGTTCACGGCGGCGGGCACCGCCGTCGGTGGTCTCGCCGGAGGCTTCGGAGGTGGCGGCACCGCTGTCGGTGCTCGCCGGCTGCCGGGTCGGCGCGGTGTCGGACGACGCCACGTCCGGCGCGGGCGCGGCGGCCGGGGCGCTCTCGGCCGGGGCGGCCTGGGCACTCTCGGCGGCGGGCGCACTCGCGGCCCGGGTGGTCCGGGGTGCGCGCTCGGCGCGCTCGCCCTGCAGCGGCAGGGATTGCTGCTGGGCACCGCCGCCACCCTGACGGGAGCGGATGGCCTCGAGCAGATCGGACTTGCGCATCCGCGCAGTCCCGCTGATGCCGAGTTCGGCTGCCATCGCCTGGAGCTGGGGCAGGCGCAGAGCAGAAAGGCTCCCGCTGCGTCCCGACGCGGCAGGGCGCGCCTCGTCCGGGCTTGCGGCGACCTCGGTGATGTCGGTCACGTATATCCCTTCCCCTCCCCTCCGTCTTGCCACGGATGAGGGAGCGGGTCGACGTCCGGGAGAGTCCCGGACCTGCGAAAGTCCGCGCAGGAACGCATGGAGCGTTGGGAAGAGCGCGGTGATTTCAGCGGCTGGGGCTCCTGGTGAGAGCCACCGAGCGGCTGCGTACACACTGTAACACCGCCCTGCTCCCCCGGCGCCACCAGCCCCCGGTGGTGTCGCACGGTGCTCGCGCCGGGGTCAGCTGATCGCCCGAGTAGCCCCGCATCAGCACTGATCTCGGAACAGCACTGATCTCGGAACAACACTGATCTCGCAACACTGATCTCGGAACAAACACCGGCCTCGGGTGAGGCTCGATCTCAGATCAGCACGGTGCCGACGGTGTCCACCGGCAACGGCAGCACCAACCACTCCCCCACGCCGTCCCCGCCGGCGCCGGACATCTGGGCCAGGGCGGCGCGGACGGCGGCCAGCGGCACCTCGCCTGCGCCGAGGGCCAGCAGGCTCGGCCCGGCTCCGGAGACCACGGCGGCGACCCCCTGCGCGCGCACCGCGGCGAGCAGCGCGGCGGTCTGCGGCATGGCGGGCGCGCGCTGTTCCTGGTGCAACCGGTCCTCGGTCGCGGCGAGCAGCAGGTCCAGGCGATGACCGATGGCATGCGTCAACAACGCCGAGCGACCAGCATTGAACGCAGCGTCAGCATGCGGAACCAGTTGGGGCAGCATGGCTCTCGCGCGCGAGGTGGCCAGTTCGACGTCCGGCACGCAGACCACGGCACGTAACTCGGGCGCCACCGGCAGCGACAGGGTGTGCGGATGCCCGGCCCGGTCGCTCCACGAGAGGGTGCAGCCGCCGAACAGCGCCGCCGAGGCGTTGTCCGGGTGCCCCTCGGCCGCGGTCGCCAGCGCGAAGATCGCTTCGTCGTCCAGCAGGTCGGGCTCGGCGAGCAGGCCGCGGGCCAACACCAGACCGACCGCGATGGCGGCGGCCGACGATCCCAGTCCACGCCCGTGCGGGATGGCGTTGTGACAGGTCAGGTGCAGCCCTGGCGGCGGGGCGGGCTCGCCGCCGGCGAGGGCCGCGTGGGCCAGCCCGGCACGCAGCGACCGGACGACGAGGTGATCCTCGGTGAGCGGGACGGTGTCCTTGCCCTGGCCCGACACCTCGAGCCGCACCGTCGGCTCACCCGGCGCCGGTCGGTAGGCCTCGACCGAGACCTCATCGTGCAGGTCCAGCGCCAACGCCATGCTGTCGAAGCCGGGGCCGAGGTTGGCGCTGGAGGCGGGGGTTCGGGCACGGATGGTGACCCCGTACCGGACGGCGGCAGCGTGGGGCAGGCCGCTGGTCACCGCTGTGCACTCACTGTTCGACCCGCATCACACTCTGCACGCCCTCGACGATGTCGAGCGAGGCGAGCGCCTCGACCGTGGCGGCCAGCGCGGCGTCCGGGGCGGTGTGGGTGACCACCACGAGCGCGGCTCGACCGTCGAGTCCGTTGGCCACGCCCTCGGCCGTACGGCCCAGCTGTTGCTGGCGCACGGTCTCGATCGAGACCTGATGATCGGCGAAGACCTGCGCCACGGCCGCGAGTACACCCGGGCGATCGGCGACGTCGAGGCTGATGTGGTAGCGCGTCGGCACCTCGCCCATGGGGCGCACCGGCAGGTCGGCGTAGGCGGACTCCCCCGGCCCGCGACCCCCGGCGACCCGGTTGCGCGCCACGCTGATGACATCGCCCAGGACGGCGCTGGCGGTCGGCTGCCCCCCGGCGCCGCGACCGTAGAACATCAACTGCCCGGCGGCCTCGGATTCGACGAACACCGCGTTGTAGGCCTCACGAACCCCACCCAGCGGGTGACTGCGCGGGATCATCGCCGGGTGCACACGCACCGAAACCCCTTCGTGCACAACACCATCGACGCCCGTGGACAAGGTGCGCTCACAGATGGCGAGCAGCTTGACGACCGCCCCGAGCTGGTCGGCGCCGGCCACGTCGGCGGCGGTCACGCCGGTGATGCCCTCGCGATGGACGTCGGCCGCGCTCACCCGGGTGTGGAAGGCCAGGCTGGCCAGGATGGCGGCCTTGGCCGCCGCGTCGAAGCCCTCGACGTCGGCGGTCGGGTCGGCCTCGGCGTACCCCAGGGATTGGGCCTGGGCCACCGCCTCGGCGAAGGACATGCCCGTGCTGTCCATCTTGTCGAGCACGTAGTTGGTGGTGCCGTTGACGATGCCGAGCACCTTGTTCACCCGGTCACCGGCCAGCGACTCGCGCAGCGGGCGCAGCAGCGGGATCGCGCCGGCCACGGCGGCCTCGAAGTACAGGTCGACACCGTGCTCGGCGGCCGCGGCGTACAGCGTCGGGCCGTCCTCGGCCAGCAGCACCTTGTTGGCGGTGACCACCCCGGCCCCGGCGGCCATGCCGGCCAGGATCAGGCTGCGGGCGGGCTCGATGCCCCCGATCACCTCGATCACGATGTCGGCGTCCTTGACCAGGGCCTCGGCGTCCGTGGTGAACAGCTCGGCCGGCACGTCCAGCCCGCGCCGGCGGCCGATCCGGCGCACCGCGATGCCGGACAGCTCCAGCCGCGCCCCCACCCGCCGGGAGAGCTCGTCAGCGTGCCGGGTGAGCAACCGAGCCACCTCGGTACCGACCACGCCACAGCCGAGCAGGGCCACCTTCAGTGGCTGCCCGCCGTCCTGACCGTTCACGCTCACCAGTCCTCATCCTCGCCCGAGCGGCACCGGGCCGCGCCGCGCACTGACACCTTACGGAAACCGGACGCCGCCCCAGACCGGCCGAGCCCGCCCCCGCCGGGCCATGGGCGCCGGCTGCGGCCGCCAGGCACTCACATCCGGTCCGGCGCGCTGACCCCCAGCAGCCCCAGGCCGTTGGCCAGCACGGTACGCGTCGCCTCCGACAACCAGAGCCGGGTGCGGTGCACGTCGGTGACCGGCTCCTCGGCGCGGGGCGTGACCCGGCAGTTCTCGTACCAGCGGTGGGACAGGCCGGCCAGTTCCTCCAGATACCGGGCGACCCGGTGCGGTTCGCGCAGCTCGGCGGCCTGGGTGATCACTCGCGCGAACTCCCCGAGCGCGGCCAGCAGCACCGCCTCGCTCTCGTGATCGAGCAGCGCCGGGTCGAAGGCGTCCTCGCGGCGCACCCCGGCCTCGGCGGCGTTGCGGGCCACCGCGGCCAGCCGGGCATGGGCGTAGCGGACGTAGTGCACCGGGTTGTCGTTGGTGGCGCGGGTGAGCAGGTCCAGGTCGATGTCGATGCTGGAATCGGCGGCCGAACGCGCCAGCGCGTAGCGCGCGGCGTCCACCCCGACCGCGTCGACCAGATCCTCCATCGTCACGACCGTGCCGGCGCGCTTGCTCATCCGCACCGGGACGCCGTCCTTGACCAGGTTCACCATCTGGCCGATCAGGATCTCGAGGTTCTCACCCGGGGTGTCCCCGAAGGCCGCACACATCGCCATCATGCGGCCGATGTAGCCGTGGTGGTCTGCGCCCAGCATGATGATGACCCGGTCGAAGCCCCGCTCGCGCTTGTCCAGGTAGTAGGCGAGATCGCCTGCGATATAGGCGGTTTCGCCATTTCCCTTGATGACCGGACGATCCTTGTCGTCGCCCAGGTCGGTGGTGCGCAGCCAGGTGGCGCCGTCCTTCTCGAAGATCCGGCCCAGCCCGCGCAACCGGTCGATGGCGCGCTCGACCGCACCCGAGGTGTAGAGGTCGTTCTCGTGGAAGTAGACGTCGAAGTCCACGCCGAAGTCGTGCAGGTCGGCCTTGATCTCCTCGAACATCCGCGCCACGCCCCGAGCGCGGAACACCTCCTGGGCCGCGGCGTCGTCCAGCTCGCGCGGGTCGGGCTCACCGGCGGCGGTCACCTCGGCCAGCACGGCGTCGGCGATCTCGGTGATGTAGTCCCCGCCGTAGCCGTCCTCGGGCACCGGCAACCCGCGGGCGGAGGCGAGCAGCGACCGCGCGAACCGGTCGATCTGGGCGCCGTGGTCGTTGAAGTAGTACTCCCGCGCCACCTCGGCGCCCACGGCCTGCAGGATGCGCGCCAGGCTGTCGCCGACCGCCGCCCACCGGGTGCCGCCCAGGTGCAGCGGCCCGGTCGGGTTGGCCGAGACGAACTCCAGGTTGAGCTTCTGTCCGGCCAGGGTGGCCGTGCGCCCGTAGGCGGCCCCGGCCTCGACGATGCTGCGGGCCAGCTCACCCGCCGCCGCGGCGTCCAGCACGATGTTGAGGAATCCCGGGCCGGCGACGTCCACGCTCTTGATGCCGGGCACCTCACCGAGCCGGACGGCGAGCGCCGCGGCGACCTCGCGCGGCGGACGCCCGGCCTGCTTGGCCAACTGCAACGCGATGTTCGTGGCCCAGTCACCGTGCTCGCGCTGCCGGGGACGCTCCACGCGGACCTCGTCGGGGACGACGACGGCCAGCTCGCCGGCGGCGACCGCGGCGTGCAGGCAGGAGCGAAGGGCCTCGGAGAGCTGAGCGGGATTCACCCGCTCAGGGTACGCGGTCGGGCCGGACGGAGGGCGCGCTGAATGACGCGTCAGCCAAGCCGGTCAGGCACCCGGGGTGCGGTAGTCCATCACCAGGATCGGCTCCACGATGCCCACCGAGTCGGCGAAGTTGCGCAACCGGATGGACAGCGTCTCGGTGACCACTTCTCCCTTGCGCACCAACGGCATGCCGGTGCGGGTCATCACGTCCTGGTCGAGCTCCATGCCGTCGCGCAACTGCCCCACGGTGATCTCGCGCAGGATGCCGACCCGGCGAGCCAGGACATGAGATGCCCGGCCCAGGGCCTGCAGCAACTGCTTCGGGTACCGCCCGGAGCGCTCGACCCGGGCGACGGCGATCTCGGGATCGTCGACGGCGTAGTGCGCGGCCACGGTGGCCACCGCGACACAGAAGATCAGTTGAGCCGAGCTCGCCGCCGGCGGTGGGGCGTCCTCCGGGGTCAGCGGCTGGGCACCGATCCAGGCCGCCACCCGCTCCAACCGCGGGATCCGCTCCAGCATCGCTCGGGCAGCGGCCGGGTGGCCGGCGTAGATGGCGCGGTGCTCGCGGGTCAGGTCGAGCCCGCGGTAGGCCCGCTCGAGCACCGCGGTGGGCACGGCCAGGCAGCCGAGCTGGCTCAACCGGGCTGCCAGGGGCAACTCCCACTCCCGATCGAGGCCGAGGGAGGCACTGACGGCGGTGACCAGGGCCTTGATCTGGGTGGTACGGGCGAACGCGAGCGGGGCAGTGCCCGCCATGAGCTCGGTGAGCATGTCGACCGAGCCACGCACCGTGCGCTCGAGCAGGGTGCGCTCCGAGAGCACCAGGGCGTGCTGGGCGATGGCCCGATCGAGAGCGGACGTGAGCGCCTGCGGCGGACAGGGTTTGGTCAAGAAGCCGAACAGGCCGGCCTCGTTGACCGCGGTGATGGTCGATTCCAGGTCGGCCTGCCCGCTGAGCACCAGGGCCACCACGTCGGAGTCGAGCTGGCGTGCGGCGGTGAGGAACTGGGCGCCGTCCATGCCGGGCATCATCATGTCCGACACGATCACCGCGAACGGCATGCCGGCATCGATCGCCGTCCGCATCAGCTCGAGGCCCGCCTGCCCCGAGTCGGCCACGCCGACGTCGTAACGGCCCGACAGGGTGCGGCGGAGGGCATCGAGCACGCGCGGCTCGTCGTCCACCATCAGAATCCGCGGGCTCATGGGCAACCTCTGTCTCGCGAGCAACTCCTCCGGATTCGTCCGAAGTGCTGCACCACCGGTTCATCGGGTGGCGCAGGGGGCCCACCCGCATCGGTCATCGTCACCTGAGCGGGCCGTCTTGACCGAGCAGCGCCGACCGGACGGTGCGGAGAGCGACCGGTCAAGTCCCGGGCAGATCGCGCCGATGATCACCGCGTCGGTGGATCGGGCTCGTGGAGCAGGAGAGACCTCGGTGACCTCGCGCGCACGCGTGCTGTTCGTGGACGACGAACCGCACCTGCTCGCCGGCCTGCGCCGCAGCCTGCACACCCGCGGCGTCGGGTGGCAGATCAGCTTCGCCGCATCCGGCGCCGAGGCGCTCGACCTCATGACCGCCGAACCCTGCGACGCGGTGATCTCGGACATGCGGATGCCCGGGATGGACGGCGCCCAACTGCTCGACCGAATCCGCCGGGCACACCCCGGCACGGCGCGGTTCGTGCTGTCCGGCGAGGCCGACCGGGACGCCGTGCTGGCCTCGGCCTCCGTGGCGCATCAGTTCTTCGACAAGCCCTGCGACGTCGAGAACATCATCGCGGTGGTCGATCGGGTGCTCACCCTGCGCTCGAGCCTGGACGACCCCGGCCTGCGCGACCTGCTGGGCGGCATCGGCCCGTTGCCGATGCTGCCCGCCACCCACGCGGCGCTCACCGCAGCGGTGGCCTGCATCGATGCCGCCGACCAGACGGCGCCCCGGATCCTGGCGACGGACATCGCCGGGTGCGCCGAGGTGCTGCGACTGACCAACTCGGCGTTCTTCGGCGTGCCGCGTCGTTTCGCGACCATGGCCGAGGCGGTCTCGCTGCTGGGGCCGGAGACCCTGCGGGCACTGGTGACCAGTGGCGCGGTGGTTCGCGAGGTCGCACCCGGTGGCGAGCCCGAGCTGGAATCGTTGAACCACCGTGCCCGGCAACGCGTCGAGGCGGTCCAGCGGATCGCGCACGAGCAGCAGTGGCCGGACGCCGAGACCGCCCGGACGGCCTTGGCGGCCCTGCTGCTCGAGATCGGGACCCTGGCGCTGGCCAGCGGCGAGGAACCGCTGGGTCCGACCGACCATCCGCCCGGCCAACTCAGCGCCTATCTGTTGACGCTGTGGGGGTTCGGGGAGGACGTGGTGAGCCTGGTAGCCGGGTTCGACATCGAACCCGGCACCGCAGCCGACCTCGATTCAGCGGCGCAGGCGCTGCGCACCGCGGATCGAACCCTGCACCCGGAGCCCGTCGAGGAGGTGGTCTGATCATGCGTGGCTCGTTGTCGGACGAGGACGTCGACCGCACCATCGCCCGGCTCACCCGGCGGGTCAACCAGTTGCAGAGCACCGTGGCAGCCCTTCTCGCAGAACGCAATCGGGCCGAAGTCGCCGCGCGGGAGGCGGCCAGTTCGGCGCTGGCCGGGGTGGCGCCCGACGGGCCCAGCCATGCCGCGGCGACCCTGCTGCGATGCGTGATCGATTCCCTCGAGGGACGCATGTGCATCCTCGCCGAGGACGGCACGGTGCTCGGCTCCAACAAGCGCTGGGACGAGGCGATCGGCGCGCTCGGCCTGCCGGGAGCCGGCCTGGGCACACACTTCTTCACCCTGACCCGCAGCCTTCCGGTCAGCCACGACGACCGGGAGCGGCTGCACGACATGGTGTTGCACGTCCTGGTCGGCGAGCAGGAGCACTCCGAGGTCAAGCTGCGCTGGGTGTGGGGCGACGACGAGGAATACGTGGTGGTGCGAGCGCACGCCGTCAACGACCACGACCACGCTCGCGCCGTCCTCTCGATCGTCGACATCACCAGCGCCATGTCGATCCAGGAGGAGCTGCGCCAGATCACCAAACGGGCTCAGCTGTTGGCCCTGGTGGCCGAGCACACCGACAACGCCGTGGTGATCCAGGATGCCGCCGGGCGGATCGAGTGGATCAACGATGCCTTCTTGCGGCACACCGGGTTTCGCACGCCGCAGGAGGTGGTGGGCCGCAGCCGGATGGACCTGTGGCTCGGGCCGTTCACGCAGACCCAGGAGTTCGCCGACCTGGTGGCCTCGATCGAGGCCGGCCACTCGGTCGACCAGGAACTCCCGGCGCAGAGCCTCGACGGCCGCGACTACTGGGCCCAACTGCAGGTCAAACCCGTGATGGTGGACGGGCAGATCGTCCGGTTCGTCGGCGTCGAGCGCGACATCACCGAGCGGCGTCGCGCCGAGGAACAGCTGCGGGCCACCAGCCAACGAGTGCACGCGCTCGCCGAGGAGATCACCGCCGAGAAGTCGTTGCTGGACGGCGTCCTGGCCTCGATCCCGCACCTGGTGTACTGGAAGGTCAACTCGCGCTTCGCCGAACGTGACGATGCTGCCGACCTGCACTACTCCGGGGTGAACCAGGCCTTCCTCGGTCTGCGCCGGCTCGCCGGCCGGGACCAGGTCATCGGCCGGACCGAGGCCGAACTGCCGCTGCACGACGAGCTGTCCGACCTGCTGCCCACCCTCGAGGCCGAGGTCTTCCGCACCGGCATCGCCCGGCACGACCTGCGGGTCAACCTGCACACCGGGCCGGCGCAGCGCCAGGAGTTGATGCTCAGCGTGCTGCCCTATCGGGGCCAGTCCGATCAGGAGATCGCCGGGGTGATCGGGGTCGCCGCCGACATCACCCACCTGAGCGAGCTCGAACGTCAGCTGGCCCAGGCCAGCCGGTTGGAGTCCATCGGCCAGCTCGCCGCCGGCATCGCCCACGAGATCAACACCCCGGTGCAGTACGTCTCGGACAACACCCGGTTCGTCGCGGACGGCGTGGGCCGGGTGCTGGCCTCGCTGCGCGAGGTGAACGACGTGGTGGCGCGGTGGGACGCCGGTGGCGGGGCGCCGTCCGAGCCCGAACTGCTGGGCGCCGTCCGGGCCGCGGCCACCCTGCCCGACCTGGACTTCCTGGACGCCGAGATCCCCAGCGCGCTGGCGCAGTCCCAGGAGGGGCTGCAGCGCGTCGCCGAGATCGTCAAGGCGATGAAGGACTACTCCCACCCCGGGGCCGGACGGGCGGCGGCGGATCTCAACCGCGCCATCGAGAGCACGGTCAAGGTCTGCCGCAACGAATGGAAGTACGTCGCCGAGGTCGAGCTCGACCTCGATCCGACCGTCACCGCGGTGCCCTGCTACGAGGGCGAGTTCAAGCAGGTGCTGCTCAACATCATCATCAACGCCGCGCAGGCCATCGGTGAGCACCGGGCGACGACGGGCAACCCGGCGCTGGGGCGGATCCAGGTGAGCACGGCCCTGGACGGCGACCGGGTGCGCATCCTGATCCGGGACGACGGGCCGGGCATGGACGAGCACGTCCGGCAACGGGTGTTCGACCCGTTCTTCACCACCAAGGCCGTGGGCAAGGGCACCGGGCAGGGCCTCACCATGGCCTATGCCGTGATCGTCAACAAGCACGGCGGCCGGCTCGAGGTGGAGTCCTCCCCCGGGCGGGGCTCCACCTTCACGGTCACCCTGCCGCTGAACGTGGCCGAGGACTGAGCACCCGCATCCTCCGCCGAACGCCGGAGGCCTGCTCGTGGGCCGTCCAGCTGATCTTTTCCCCGGTGCGCGCCGCACGGCCGCTACCATGCAGAGGTGACGCAGATGCAGGAGCAGGACCTTCCGCAACTGCGCACGGCCCGGCGGGCCAGCCTGATCGACCAGGTGATCGATCAGTTGCGCAGCCAGATCACCTCGGGGACCTGGGCCATCGGCGGTCGCATCCCGACCGAGTCCGAACTCGCCCAACTCACCGGGACCAGCCGAAACACCGTGCGCGAGGCCGTGCAGTCGCTCGTCCACGCAGGGCTGCTGGAGCGCCGCCAGGGGTCGGGAACCTACGTCCTGGCCGCCAGCGAGCTCGCCGGCGCCGTGAGCCGTCAGGTTGCGGGAGCCCACCACGTGCACGTGCTGGAGGTGCGTCGTGCCCTCGAGGCCGGCGCGGCCCGGCTGGCCGCCTCACGGCGCACCGACGAGGACATCGCCGAGCAGCGCCGCCTGATCGAGGCCCGCAACCAGGCCTCCCGCGAGGGCAGCCAGGACGGCGTCGTGGCCTATGACGTGCTGGTTCACCGGGCGATCGTGCGCTCGTCACACAACCCGGTGCTGATCGAGCTCTACGAGAACTTCCTCGGTGCGCTGGGCGAGAGCGTGCGCTCGAACCTGGCCCTGACCGGCACGATCCGGGACGAGGAGCACGTCGCCCTGGTCGATGCGATCGAGGCCGGGGACGGCGAGCGCGCGGCGTCCGAGGCCGCCTGCTACCTCGACGTGATGATCGAGGGCGCACAACCCGAGTAGGCCCGGCGCAGGCGCCGCGCCCGAGTACCGGCGAGCGAGCAGCCCGCCCAAACTGGTATCGTCGCCACGTCCCGAGCCCCCGTAGCTCAGGGGATAGAGCACCGCCCTCCGGAGGCGGGGGCGCAGGTTCGAATCCTGCCGGGGGCACCATCGCCTGACCTGCACTTTTGGGGTCAGGCGTGTTGCGTTTGTGGGCCTCGTGGACCGGTTCGTGGACCGAACCCTGTCGCACCCGGCTCGTAGTGTCGAGCCCATGGCGAGCACGCGCCGCGTTCGCGGCAACATCGAACGGCTGCCGTCGGGGAGCTACCGGGCGATCGTCTACGCGGGCAAGGACCCGCTGACCGGGCGGGAGTACCGACTCCGCCGGACGGTGCGCACGCTGGCCGAGGCCAAGGAGGCGGTGACCGAGCTGCAGCGCCAGGTCGATCAGCGTCAGCACCCGAAGTCCTCGATCAGGGTGGCCGAGGCCGTGCAGCAATGGCTCGAGGTCGTCACCCTCGAGGCAACCACCCGTGACCGTTACGAGGACCTGATCCGGCTGTACGTGCTGCCCAACCTGGGCACGCTGCAAGCGGGCCGGCTGGACGCCGAGCTGCTCGAGCGGCTCTACGCCCGGTTGCAGCGGTGCCGGCACCTGTGTGGCGGCCGGCCACCCAAGGGCCACGTCTGCCGGCCGCTGAGCCCGAGCACGACCCGCAAGGTGCACTAGAAAGACCTGTTGATCGACGTCACCACTCACGACGCGCTCACGGCGACCCGGGCCCGGGCCACTCGCCACGCTTGCTGCATCCATTTGGGGCAGGGGCAGCGGAACAACTTGACGAGCCCCGCCCAACGTTGCATGGTTAGTTACATGAGTAACGAACCAGCCAACCATGCGCTGGGCGCCGCGCAATGATCGAGGATCGCCCACTCTTCGTGCAGATCGTGCAGCAGATCGAGGCGTCGATCATCGACGGCTCCCTGCCCGAGGAGTCCCAGGTGCCCTCGACCAACGAGCTGGCCGCGTTCCACCGCATCAACCCTGCGACCGCACTCAAGGGCGTGTCCCGACTGGTCGACCAGGGGATTCTCTACAAGAGACGAGGAATCGGGATGTTCGTCACCACCGGTGCCCGCGACCTGCTGCTGCAACGCCGCCGGGCCGCCTTCGCGGACGAGTTCGTCCGCCCCCTCGTCGAGGAGGCGCGCCGCCTCGGCCTGCGCCCCGACGAGCTGCATGACCTCGTGAACCAGGCGGTGGTCGCGCCGTGACCGTCCCGAGCCTGACCGTGAACCACGACCCGGACGACGCGGGCAACACCGCGTGGGACTCCCCCACCACCGTCGTCACCCTGGACGCCGTGACCAAGCGCTACCGCAACGCGCACGTCCTGAACGACGTCACCCTCCGCCTCGACGGCCCGCGCATCCACGGCCTGCTGGGGCGCAACGGCGCCGGCAAGACCACCCTGCTGCGCATCCTGGCCGGCCAGGCGCTCGCCACCGCCGGCACGGTGCACGTCTTCGACGATGCGCCCTACGAGAACCGAAAGGTGTTGCGCCGCACCGCCACCATCACCGAGGGGCAGCGCTACCCCGACGCCTACAGCGTCGCGAGCGTGCTCACCGCCGCCCGGCTGCACTACCCCCGCTGGGACGACGCCCTCGCCCGCGACCTGCTCGCGGACTTCGACCTGCCGCCGCGCCGCCTGGTCAAGAAGCTCTCCCGCGGGATGCGCTCGGCGCTCGGCGTCGTGATCGGCCTGGCCTCCCGGGCCGAGCTCACCCTGTTCGACGAGCCCTACCTCGGCCTGGACGCCGTGGCGCGCCAGATCTTCTACGACCGCCTGCTCGCCGACTACGCCGAGCACCCCCGCACCATCGTGATCTCGACCCACCTCATCGACGAGGTGGCCGACCTGCTCGAGCACATCGTCGTCCTCGACCACGGCAGCGTGCTGCTGGACGCCGACGCCGACGACCTGCGCTCGTCGGGGTTCGTCGTCCAGGGGCCGACCGACCTCGTCACCGACCTGATCGGCACCCGCCCGACGCTGCGCACCGAACGCCTGGGAGCAACCGCGCGGGTCACCCTCGCGGCCCACGACCTCGACCTGGACGACGCGCGCCGGCTCGGCCTGGCCGTCACCCCGCTGTCGCTGCAGGAGCTCGTCGTGGCGACCACCCCCGTCGGCCACCCGGCCCCCACCGCACCCGAGGGCACGTCGCTGCCCACCCCCCGAACCGAAGGACCCCGGCGATGATCGACGTCCACACCACCGTGCGATTGCACCTGCTCACCTGGAAGCCGGCCGTCGCCTGGCCCTGGGGCATCCTGGCGGCCTCCTTCGTGATCAACCTGCTGGTGCAGCTGACCCTCAGCCCGGCCGCGCGGGCCCAGACCTGGACCGGCGGCCTGGCCTCGATCTACGCCGTGGTCGCGGTGTGGGCCACCGCCCTGGTCAGCCAGGTGTTCCCGTTCGCCCTCGGCCTGGGCATCACCCGGCGCGACTACGCCCTCGGCACCGCACTCACCCTGCTGACCCTGGCGGTGGTGTTCGCCCTGGCGCTGACCGGCCTGCGCGCCGTCGAAGACGCCACCGACGGCTTCGGTGTCGGCATGGCCTTCTTCGCCCCCGCGGGCCTGGCGCAGGACGGCCTGATCCTGCAAACCCTGGTCTACGCAACGGGTTTCGTCCTCGTCGGCTCGGTCATGTCCGCCCTCGCGGTGGTGCACCACCGGTGGCGGGTGACCGGCCTGTTCACCCTGATCATCGCGCTGATCCTCGCCGGGGGTGCGGCCGGCGTCCTGGTGACCTGGCGCCACGCCTGGGGCCCGGTGCTGGACGCCGTCACCGGCCTCCCGACCGTCGTCGCCGTCGTCGTCCTGCCGTTGTCGGTCGCCGTCCTCGCCGCCGGGGCCGGATTCGCCGGGCTGCGCCGCGCGACCGTGTGAGGCAGCGGCCGTCAGGCGATGGCACCCCGGACGACGCCGAGTCCGGCCCGATGCGGGTCGGACTCGGCCGGCACCGGGCGCGAGAACAGGTACCCCTGCCCGAGGTCGCAGCCGAGCTCGGCCAACACCTCCAGTTGCTCGCGTTCCTCGATGCCCTCGGCGACGGTCTGCAGCCGCAACGTCCGGCACAGATCGACGATGCTGCGCACCAACGCGACCTCCTCGACCGCCCCGGGACGCAACCCGCGCACGAAGCTCCGGTCGATCTTCACCTGGTCGACCGGGAACTGGCGCAGGTAGGACAGCGACGACTACCCGGTGCCGAAGTCGTCGATCGCCAGCCGCACGCCGAGCTCCTCGAGGCGCACCAGGCGTTGGCGGGCCAGATCGGGGTCGCGCATGAGCACCGACTCGGTGATCTCGAGGGTCACCGCCTCACCGGGCAACCCGTGACGAGCGAGTTCCTCCCCCAGCGCCTCCGGCAGCGCCGGGTCCATGATCTGACGCCCCGAGATGTTCAGGGCCAGGTGCAGCCCCGGTAGCTCCTGGCGCCACCGGGCCAGCGTCGGCAGGCCGTGCTCGACGACGAAGCGTCCGAGAGCGTCGATGGTGTCGCTCTCCTCGGCGAGCGGGATGAACTCGTCCGGCGGCACGGCCCCGCGCACCGGGTGGTTCCAGCGCAGCAGCGCCTCGACGCCGTCCACCTCACCGGTCGCGAGCCGGACCAGCGGCTGGTAGGCGATCCAGAGCTGGCCGGCCTCCACCGCCGTCCGCAGATCGGTGCGCAGCCCGAGTTGGTTGGCGACCTCCTCGTGCATCTCGGGCTCGAACGCCACCCACTGCCCCCGCCCGCTCCGCTTGGCGCAGTACATCGCGACGTCCGCGTCACTGAGCAAGGTGGCGGCGCTCTGGCACGTCTCGGTGAGCGAGGCGACCCCGACGCTGGCGCCGATGAGCACGTCGCGTCCCTCGAGGGTGAAGGTGCGGTCAGCGAGGCGATGATCCGCTCGGCCACCACCCGGCCCACCTGGGCGTCCCCGCCCCGCACCATGACGGCGAACTCGTCGCCCCCCAGGCGCGCGGCGACGTCCCGGTCGCTGGTGCAGTTCAGGATGCGGTGGGCCACCTCGGCGAGCAGCTGGTCGCCCGCGCGATGACCGAGGGTGTCGTTGACCGCCTTGAACCGGTCGAGGTCGATGAACAGCACCGTCAGCGGGCTGCCCGAGGCCAGCGCGGCGTCCCGTTCGGTGTCCAGATGCTGCAGGAACAGCGCCCGGTTGGGCAGCGACGTGATGGGGTCGCGGTGCGCCTCCCGGACGGCGTCGAGCATCCGGGCGTCGGTCAGTGCCAGGTTGACCTGTTGGGCGAAGGCGGTGAGCAACTCCCCCGGGTCGTGGCCCGAGATCGACGCCTGCGGCGCCCGAGCGGCCAGGCAGCCGACCGGCTCGCCGGCGACCACGACTCGCTCGGCGAGCACCAGCCGCTCGCCCTGTGCCGTGACGTCGAGGTTGCCGTCATCGCCCTCGGCGAGCACGCGTCGGGCCACTTCGAGCAGCACCGGATCGGCCTCGGGCAGCGCCGCGTCGGACACGTGCAGCAGTTCACCCATCGTCGCGGGCTCGGTGAGCAACAGGGCGACCGGACTGCCGCCCAGCAGGCCCGCGGCACCCGAGGTCACGGCGTCCAGCACCTCCTCCAACGGCCGGCGCGCCGAGATCGCCCGCTGGATCTGGAGCAGGTTCTCGACCAGCCGGTGCCGCTGCCGCTCGCCGGCCAACCGCGCCAGGCTGTGCAGTCGCAGCCCCAGCACGAGCGCCATGCCCTGCAGCATCTGGCGCTCCTCGGCGGTGTAGGGCTCCTCCACCCGTCCGACCACCAGGACGGCGTCCGCGGTACCGGTTCGGCCGTCGGGGGTGTCGAGCCGGCCGACCGTCAGGTACGTCTGGCCGACCCCGCGGATCTCGATCGGGTCGCCGTCGCCCGGCCCGAGGAACTCCTGGGGGATGCCCATCGAACCGAACCCGGCGTGACCGATCACGTGGCCCGCCGCGACCACCACGCCGAACTCTGCCTCCAGCGCCTCGAGCGCTCGTTCGAGTGCCACCTGGACGGCGCCGGCGGACTCCGCCGGCCCGCTGACGGCGATGAGGTACTCGGTCAGCTGGTGGATCGACCAGTGATAAGCCATCGGGCGCCTGGAGGCCGGTTACGACAGCGCGAGGGTGACGACGGTGAGCTGATGCATCCCGCGGGCACCCTGGACCCGGCCGATCTCACCGTAGGTGTAGAAGCCACCGAAGGGCTTGCCGCCGGTCAGCTTGCCGATGGCCTCCTGCTCGGCTCGCACCCCGTCCGGCCCGAGTCGCGCCTTGCGGGCCCCGCAGTCGAAGACCAGGAAGCCGAGCGGGTCGGCGCCGTCGAGGGCGTCCACGGCCGCGTCACACGAGGCTCCCGCCGCATCGATCAGCGCATCCGGATCGGTCGTCATGGCCCAGGCCAGCGCGCCCTGCGGGACGTCGGCCAGGCAGGCGATGCTGCCCCGGTCGAAGTCGATGTCGTGGACGACGCGCAGGTCCTCCCCGCTGCGCCGGGACAGGCCGAGCGGGTTGTTGAACAGCAGCTCGACCAGAGCCACCGGGTCCTGCTCCCGCAGCAGCTTGATCTCCTGCGGGGTCCGCCCGCCGGCGATGCGCCGCAGGTACACGTCGGCGGCCGGCTCGTCGTCCAGCTGATAGACCTGCCCACCCTCGCTGCTGGTGACCAGCATGGCGTCCCCCAGCTTCGACCAGCCGTGGGCGATGCCGAATCCCATCGCGCCGGAGGAGCCCAGGCCGATCCCGACCACGGCATCGCTCAGCACCTCGACCCCCGCCCCGGTGCCGATGAACTGGTAGGTCGCGCTGTAGAGCATGTGGTCGGCCGAGCACCCTCCGATGATCGGCACCGAGGCTCCGACGTGCCCGTAGGCCCCGCGCACGATCTCGTGCTGCTCCCGGGTCAGACCGTCGGCGATCAGCAGCAGTGCCCGGTGCGGCAGGTCGATCGTGTCCAAGCCGGCCGCCGCCTCGAGTCCGGCCTCCCGGCGGCCCCCGCTGGCGCTGCGGGACACCCTGGCCCTCGCCTGGAACCCCGCACCCCCCAGGGCCACGACGACCACACCGGCGTCGATGCCGTCGACACCGGACAGCGGCGGCGCCACCTGGCCCATGCTGGTCCCGCCCGCCACGACGGCGTCGGCGGCAGTGGCCGAGCAGACGCCGTCCACGACCCGGCGCGCATCGAGCGTGGCGTCACAGAAGACGAGGACCAGGGCGGCCGCCCGGCCGTCCTGGGCCTGGCGAGCCGCCTGAGCGCCCGCGGCGAAGGCATCCGGATCGGCCGAGGACCCGACCTGCAGCCAGCGATCGGCGGCCGAGGAGCTGGTGACGTCCATGGCACCGAAGATCGGTCAGGACGACGTGACCTTGATCGCGCTCACCCGTTGGAACCAGCCATCGAGGGTGCCCGGCCATCCGGCATCACTGCCACTGCACCCCACCCCGCGGCGCTGCCCAGGCGTCCTCGTCGAATCCCAGCACGATCACGGCGATGTCGTCCTCGCACTCCTGAGAGTTCGCCGAGGCCAGAACGTGGTCGGCCAGGGTCTCGGCGTCGCCGGTCGCCGTGCCGGGCAGGTCGTTCAGGGCCTCCACCAGGGCCAGCAGGGCCAGGTGCAGGTCCTGCCCCCGACGCTCGATCAGGCCGTCGGTGAATCCGATCATCGTGGTGCCGGCCTCCAGGGCCAGCACCTGCTCGGTGTAGGTGTACTCCGGTACCGCGCCCAGCGCCGGGCCGCCGACGGACGGCAGCGGGCAGGCCAGCCGGAGCAGTCCCGGCTCGGCGGGAGGGACGGCGATCAACGGCAGGTGCCCGGCACTCGAGTAGACGAACCGCCCGGTCCGCGGGTCGAGCTGCCCGTGCACCAGGGTGGCGAGTTCGACCTCCTCACCCCCGATGGCCTCACCGAGATCACCGTCGTGCAGCACGTCGTTCAGGCGACGTAACACCCCGGCCGGGCGGGCCCCGCTGGTGGCCAGCATGCGCACCAGGGCGCGCAGCCGGGTCATGGTGGCCGCGGCCTCGATGCCGTGACCGGCCACGTCACCCACCACGATGCCGATCCTGCCCCCGGGCAACGAGAACACATCGGTCCAGTCACCCCCCACCGCCTCCCCGGGGGCGGCGGCGATGTACCGGGTCGCCACGGTGACCGGCCCCACGCGCCGGGGTACGAAGGGGAACAGGCTGCGCTGCAGGACGGCGGCGATCCGGGCATCGCGGGCATCGCTCGCCCGGGCGAGGGCCTCGGCGCGACGACGCTCGGTGACGTCGACCAGGTGCAGCACGTGATAGTGCGGCATCCCGTCCCCGTCCGGCACCGGCGCCGCGGCCACCGACACCCAGCGCTGCGTGCCGTCCGGACGACGCAGCTCCCGCTCGACGGCCGCTCGCGTCGGATCGGGCACCCACCCGAGCAACTCCCGGACGCCGCCGCCGACCAGATCACCCAGCTCCTGGCCGACCAGCTCGGCGAGCGCAGCATTGGCCATCAGGACCACGGGGTCACACCCCGCCCGGGCGTCGACCAGGGCCATCCCCATCGGCGCGGCATCGAAGATCACCCGGAACCGCTCGGCGGCGTTCCGGATGTCCTTCTCCAGCTCGGCCCGATCCGTGATGTCCTGCACCGTGCCGATGCTCCGGCGCACGCCCGCGGCGTCCCGTTCCACCCGGCCGAGCACCTCGACGACCCACACCCGCCGGCCACCCAGCCTCAGGCGCACCCGGGCGGACAGCCGCCCGCCGTCCCGCCCGGCCCGATCGAGCTCAGCCGCGAAACGTGGGGCGTCGTCCGGGTGGACCCTGGCCAGGAAGGTCTCGGGACCGGCCAGGGCCGGATCGGGCTCCAGCTCGAGCAACCGGTACAGCTGCTCCGACCAGTAGCCGCGACCGGTGTCCAGGTTCTGCTGCCAGCTGCCCATCCGGGCCACCCGCTGCGACATCGCCAGGTGGTGCTCGCTGCGCGCGAGCGCCTGATCGACGCCGGTCGATCGCAGAACGAGTCGGTGATCGTGGAGTGCCATTGCACCTCCGTTGCCGGCCGATGTGCTCCAGGTCACATCACATCGATCGGTACGGAATGTACCACTGGAAACACCCTCGGTAATCAGCAGCGGGATTGTCGCCGACGAAGCCGGCCGACTTCACCTCGTCCCGAGGCACGTCGACACACCAGGTATGAGCGCGCCCCCCTCCCCGACCAGGGCTGCTCTGCGCGCCGGCGATGCGCCACCGAGTTCCCAGCTCGAGCACGACGCCGCCCTCGTGGCCGCCTACGAGCTGCTCGAGGCGGCGCAGAGCAGCGGCGCCGTGCACACCCTCGAGTCGCAGCTCGCCCGAGCCTGCGCCCATGCCTGGCACGACGTCGAGTTCATGGTGCTCTTCGGCCGGCTGATGGTCTGCGAGATCGAGGGCGGGGACCGGCGTCCGGTGCTGGACCGCATGTGGGAGGCGGCCAACGCCACCGATGACCGTGCGCTGGCCGCCACGGTGCACGCCCTGCACGGCCAACCGCGACAGCACGACGGGATCGGGGACGACGAACGCGATCACCACCTGGCCCGGGCCGTGGCCATGCTCGACGCCGGGGTGGGTCGGCCCCTCACCCGGCCGGTGGCCTACATCGCCTGCGGCCTGGGCTATCGCCGGCTGGGCCTGTGGCAGCTCGAGGTCGACATGTACGAGCAGGCCGAGCGGGACCTGGCGCAGCCGATCCGGCCGAGCCTGCGGCGTATCGCGCAGCTGAACCGCACCGTGGTGGCCGTCAACCTTCGAGAGGCCCGCGCCGCCCTGGCGTGCGAGTACGTCGAGAACGGTCAGCGCGACCGGGCCCGAGCCGAGCTGACCCGGTTACCGCCGCCGTCACCCGACCTCGGCCTGCCGCAGATGTGGACCGTCGAGTGCGCCGTGCTGGACCATCTCGTGGCGGCGATCCTGGGCGAGTCGGGCGAGTCGGGCGAGACGCCGGCACTGCCGGAGCGCCTGGAGGCGTCCTGGACCTGGCTGTGCGGAGCCCTGGCCCTGGCGGACGCCGTCCGCGCCCTGGACGCCGAGCAGGCGGACGTCGCGATCCGGCTGGCCGAGCAGGCGACCGAGGTGCTGCACGTCGAGCTCCTCTACCCCCTGCGGTCGCTGGCGGCCTCGATCGCGGCGCAGGTCGAACCCGTGCAACCTGGCGCCCGACGCTACCTGGCCCGGCTGCTCGATGGCCGACGCCAGGCTCGTCGTCGCGAGCTCAACTCCGCCCTGGCCCGCCTGCGCGCCGAGCAACTGGCGCTCGAGAACGAGCGCCTCACCACGGCGGCCCACCTCGACGGCCTGACCGGCCTGGGCAACCGCTACACCCTCGACCGTCATCGCGAGCGGCTGCGTCATCTGCGCGGCATCGATTCCATCGCCGTGCTGCTGCTGGATCTGGACGGCTTCAAGCCGGTCAACGACATCCATGGCCACGCCACCGGGGACGCCGTGTTGCGCCGGATCGGCGAGATCCTGCGCCAGGTCTGTGGGCCAGGCGACCTGGCCGCCCGGCTGGGCGGTGACGAGTTCGCCCTCGTGCTGACCACGTGCGACCTCGACCAGGCCCGATCCCGAGCCGCCCTGATCGCCCACCTGGTGGAGACCACCGACTGGCAGGACCTCACCCCGGACCTCGCCGTCGGGGTGAGCATCGGCACGGCGGCGGGGATGCCGTGCGAGATCGACGCGCTGCTCGACCGGGCCGACCAGGACATGTACGCCCGCAAGCACCGCCGACGGCGCGGCCGATGAGCATCTCGGAGCAGGGGGGAACGGCCCCCGAGACCTTAGGCCGGCTGCCCGAGGACCACGATGCCGCGCTGGTGGCCGGTTACGAGGTCATCGAATTGGTGCAGAGCTGCGGCGACTGGCCGGATCTCGACCGCCTCGCCGAGCAGGCTGCCGCGGCGGGCTGGCACGACGTCGAGTTCATGATGCGGTACGCCCAACTCATGACCCAGACGACGGACGACGTCGACCAGCGTTCCACCCTGGCGCAGCTGCAGCAGTCGGCCGACCTCGCCCGGGACGACGCCCTGCTCGCCGCCTCGTTCGCGCTGCGCGGCATGGCCAGTGTTCAGGAGGGCACCCTGGACGACGAGGGCGATCGGCTGGTCGCCCGCGCCGTGGCCCTGGTGTCCGGCGAGACCGGCGCCCCGGTACACCAGCCGTGCGGCTACATCGCCTGTGGCATGGCGTATCACCGCCTGGGCCTGTGGCAGCTCGAGAGCGAGATGTACCGCCGAGCCGAGCTGTGCCTGGCGGAGCCCTCACCACCGGGGATGGAGCGGATCTGGCAGCTCAACCGATCCGTCCTGATCTTCAATGCACTCGAGGCCCGGATGACGTTGGCCAGCGAGCACTTCGAGGCCGGCCAGCGTGCGCGGGCGCGCGAGCTCCTCGGCCCATCCGCCCCGCTGCCGGATGAGGATTCCGGCCTGGTCGCACTCTGGGTCGCCGAAGCCGCCGCCCAGGCCGCTCTCACCGCCGCGGTGCTCGGCGAGCCGGCCCCCGCAGCGACCCCGACGCTGCTGGCCGGGCTCGCCGAGAGCCAGTGGCCGGGCTACGCCGGCTGCGTGCTGCTGGCCGACGCCATCCGTGCCCTGGACGCCGGCCGCCGGGGCGAGGCGATCGAGCTCGCGCGCCGGGCGCTGGCGGCGGTCGAGGACGACTGGATCCCCAGCCTGCTGTCGTTGGCGCTGTCGATCACCGCACAGGCGGAACCGGTCCAGCCCGCCGTCCAGTGCTATGCCGCCATCCTGCTCGAGGCGCGAGCTCAGGCCCACGAGCGTGCGGTGAACTCTGCCCTGGCCCGGGTGCGCACCGAGCAACTCGCCCTCGACAACGAGCGGCTGGCCACCCAGGCCTACCTCGACAGCCTCACCGGCCTCGCCAACCGGTTCGCGCTCGACCGCCATCGCGAACGGCTGCGCGAAGGGGCCGACGTCGACTCGGTCGCGGTCCTACTGATCGACCTGGACGCCTTCAAACCCGTCAACGACACCTACGGGCACGCCGTCGGTGACCAGGTCCTGGTACGCATCGCCGACATCCTGCGGCGTGCCGGGCGACCCACCGACGTGGTCGCCCGACTCGGCGGTGACGAGTTCGTGCTCATCCTGGCCGGCTGCGATGGGTCACTGGCCCGTGGTCGCGCCGAGAGCATCCGTTCGATGGTGCGGCACAGCGAATGGTCCGATCTGGTGGGTGACCTGCCCGTGATGGTCAGTGTGGGGACCGCCGCCGGGCCGCCGTCCCAGATCGACGACCTGCTCGCCCGGGCCGATCGCGACATGTACACGCACAAGTCGCCCAGCCGCCGACACGAGCCCTGAGCCTGCCGGGACGACTCCCGGCTCCATCCGTCCGGATACCCCATGGGGTATGCTGGTCGATCGAATTGCCGATCACTTTCGAGGAGTAGCCATGTGCAGCCCGGCCGTCTGTCCCCGTTGCCGTAAGGTCACCTGGTCCGGGTGCGGCATGCACGTCGATCAGGTCATGGCCCAGGTGCCCGCCGACAAGCGCTGCACCTGTCGCTGACCACCGAAACCCTCACCGCGGGAACGGATCACCTCGTGAAGATCGTCGTCGTCGGGGGCGTCGCGGGCGGTATGAGCTTCGCCGCCCGAGCCCGCCGCCTGGCCGAGTCCGCCCGGATCGTCGTCCTGGAGCGTGACCCGTACGTCTCCTACGCCAACTGCGGGTTGCCCTACCACCTGGCCGGGGAGATCACCAACCGGGACGCCCTGTTGCTGCACACGCCCGAATCCCTGGCCGCGGCGCTGGCGCTGGAGGTGCGCACCGGCCACGAGGTGACCGCGATCGACACCACGGCACAGGTCGTCACCGTGACCGAGCGGGCAACCGGCCGCAGCTACCAGGAGCCCTACGACGCGCTGGTGCTGTCGACCGGGGCCGCCCCGCTGGTGCCGCCGCTGCCCGGCGTGGACCACCGCTGCGTGAAGGTGCTGCGTACCGTGCCCGACGTCGACGCGCTGCGGGCGATGGTCGAGGACGGCGCCCGGCGAGCGGTGGTGGTCGGCGCCGGGTTCATCGGGCTGGAGGCCGCCGAGGCGCTGCGCCACCGCGGCCTCGACGTCACCCTGGTCGAGCTCGCCGATCAGGTGCTGCCACCGTTGGATCCCGAGATGGCCCTGGCGGTGCAGCGCGAGCTCACCCGGCACGGGGTCGACGTCCGGGTGTCCACCTCGCTGGCCGCGATCCACGACGAGGGTCCGGACGCCGCGGCCCGGGCCGAGCTGTCCGACGGCACCTCGCTGACCGCGGACCTGATCCTGCTGGCCGTCGGGGTGCGGCCCGAGACCTCACTGGCGCGCACCGCCGGCCTGGAGCTGAACGAGCGGGGCGCCGTCCGGGTGGACGAGCACCTGCTCACCAGCGCCGAGCACGTGTACGCGGTCGGCGATGCCATCGAGGTGATCGATGCGATCACCGGTCTGCCCGCGGTCGTGCCGCTCGCCGGCCCGGCGAACCGGCAGGGGCGGGCGGCCGCCAACCACCTGCTCGGCCGACCGGGGGTGCGCATGCCGGTGCTCGGGACGGCGATCGTGCGCGCCTTCGGCGTGGTCGCCGCCACCACGGGACGTCCCGAGAAGGCGCTGCGCGCCGCCGGGATCGCCCACCACGCCATCCATCTGCACCCCGGCCACCACGCCGGGTACTACCCCGGCGCCCACGCCATTCACCTCAAGCTGATCTTCGCCCCCGACGGCACCATCCTGGGCGCCCAGGCCACCGGCGCCGACGGCGTGGACAAGCGGATCGACGTCATCGCCACCGCGATCCGGGGTGGGCTGACCGTGCGCGACCTGGCCGAGCTCGAGCTCGCCTACGCGCCCCCGTTCGGATCGGCGAAGGACCCGGTGAACATGGCCGGCTTCATGGCATCGAACATCCTGGACGGCGACCTGAGCGTCTGGCACGCCGCCGACCTCGACGGCGCCGCCGAGACGTCACCGGCGGCCGTGCTGCTCGACGTCCGCTCCCCCGGTGAGTTCGCGCGGGGGCACCTGCCCGGCGCGGTGAACATCGCCCACACCGCGCTGCGCGAACGGCTGGGCGAGGTGCCGCGCGGGCGCCCGGTCAAGGTGTACTGCGCCTCGGGCTTCCGGTCCTACCTGGCGCTGAGAGTGTTGCGGCAGAACGGGTTCGACGACGTCCGCTCGTTGTCGGGGGGACTGGCGACGCTGCGGGCCGAACGCCCAGCCCTGGTGCTGCAGACCTGACCCGAACCCTGCGTCGTCAGTTGTCCTGCTCGGCGCTGCCCTCGCCGTCGCCGTACTCCCAGTGCCAGGGCTCGTAGGCGCCGCTGCCGCCGCGCTCGGCCCAGTCGGGGTGCACCCAGCCGTACCGGCCGGCGTTGGCGCGCAGCCAGGTGAAGGTCGTGGTGTTGGCGACGCTCGCGCCACCACACAGGTCGACGGCCAGGCCCTTGCCGTGCTCGCTGGTGCCCGGGGTGGCGGCGAAGCCCGGCCGCAGCGCCTTGATGGCGTACTGCTCGGACAACGTGCGGTATCCGTCGACGATGCAGATGTCCCGCGCGAAGGCCTGCCGGTAGGCCACGTTCATCTTGGCGAAGGCCACCGCGGCGTCCGCCCGGAGCTTCTCCTCGCGGTTCCACAGCGTGCACAACGACGATGCCGGCAGCTTGCCGTTCGAGGCCTCGAGGGCCGCCCTGGAGACCAGGCCGTCGCACCCCGGCAGCACCGCGCGGTCCGAGCCGCCCCGCGAGGCGCGACCGACCAATACTCGACCGGGGGCGGCCAGGGAGGTGGGGATCGAGTCCAGTTGGCTGTCGTCGACGACCAGCCGGGACTCCTCGACCCCGTTGACCGGGCCGGGGGCGACCATCGGGAACGGAGCCGCCATCGCGACGGGCGCCGCGGTACTGAAGGCGTTGACCGCGACCGCGCCGATGCGGTTGGCCCCGGCCTGCAGCGGGGCGCTCAGCGAGCCGGACAGGGGGGCAGCGATGGTGGCCAGGCCGAGGGCGCTGGCGATGCCGATCTGGGGGACGCTGAGCGAGCCGGAGTTCCGCGAGGAGCGACGCGTCCGGGAGGCCTCGCGGCGGCGCAACTCCGAGCGGCGCAGGTACGGCGAGGGCTTGGTGACCGTCCGGTCGGCGGGAACCTCACCGATCGGCGCGGCGGCCGCGGCGGCCTCCTCCAGCAGGAGGGCGAGTTCGCCGGTGAAGTCGATCGCCTCGGTGACGGCGGCGATCTCGTCGGTCGACAACGAGGCGGGGTCGTCCCACCAGCGCTCGGGCGCCTCGAACGGGCTCGGCGGGGTGTCGACCAGCACCTGCAGGCCGTGCGGACGGGTGTCGAGGACGCCGTCCCGCAACTGCACGCCGTCCCGGATGTCGATCACTCGCAGGCCGGGCGGGCGGGTGTCCACGACACCCGGGGGGAGGCTGGTGAGCTGCTGGGGGATGAAGAGCGAACCCTCGACCGGAGCTGCCGAGCGCTGCCGACGCCGGGAGACCGGCGGAGCGCCGAGGGTCTGCGACGGCACGAGATGAGCCTCCACGTCGGTGCACTCGGCGGAACCGAGCGCTCACGGACCTTCTGGGTACTGCCGTTCCCCCGGAACATCCCGGGTGGCTACCCGGCTTTCGCCCGCCATATAACTGGCTGATCACGACCGTTAGCAAGTTTCAGGGCGGGTCTTGGGCGCGTCATGTCATTCCCTTAACGCGACCTACACCACACGTCCAAGGTTGACTACGGAGAGTTATCAATCGCGGACTACTCTGCGTAGTCGAAGCGCCACGGCACTTCGCCCCTACTTTCGGCGTGAGCTGCACCATCGGCTCGCGAGGCCATCACGCACCGTGGGCGGACCGCGCCGATTTCCAGAGCGTCCCGGAACGCTGGGTGGCGTCCCGAACCTCGCCGACGAGCTCCTCCAACACGTCCTCGAGAAAGACGACACCCACCGTGGCGCCGTCCCGATCGACCCGTGCCAGATGGGCCGAGGACCGCTGCAACGCCGACAGCACGTCGTCCATGTCATCGCCCCACGCGACCGATGCCAACGGGCGCACCCGTTCGCCGGGCAACGGCTCGGCGTACTGCCCGTCGCCGATGTCGAGCAGGTCCTTGAGGTGCAGATAACCCACCAGATCGCCCGAACCATCGGCACCACCGGGACCCGCCGACCCCAGCACCGGGAACCGGCTGTACCCGGTGCGAGCCACGAGCCGCTCGACGTCCTGCGGGGTGCCGGTCGCGCCGACGGTGACCAGCCGCTCGCGCGGCACCATCACGTCGACTGCCCGGCGCTGGGCCAGGGTGAGCGCACCGCCCAGCAGGTCGTGCCCCGGCTCGAGCAGGCCCTCTCGGCGCGACTCCGCGACGATCGCGTGCACCTCCTCGGCCGTGAACGCGCTGGTCAGCTCCTCCTTGGGCTCGACGTGCAACGCCCGCAGCAGCAGATTGGTCACCGCGCGCAGTGCCCGGATCAGCCAGGACACCGCCCGCGCCGAGATCACCAGGGCGGGGGCCAGGGTCAGCGCCGCCCGTTCGGGAGCGGCCAGCGCGAGGTTCTTGGGGATCATCTCCCCCACCACCACGTGCAGGTAGACCACCAACGCCAGCGCCAGGGTGAACGCCACCGGGTGCACCAGCCCCTCGGGCAGGCCCACCGCCGTGAACGGGTCCACCAGCAGGTGCGCCACCGCGGGCTCGGCCACCGCACCCAGCCCGAGGGAGCAGATGGTGATGCCCAGCTGCGCCGCCGCCAGCATCAGCGAGACGTTCTCCATCGCCCACAGCGCCGTCCGGGCGCCCCGACGGCCGGCCTCGACCAGCGGCTCGACCTGGCTGCGCCGAGCCGAGATCACCGCGAACTCGGCCCCCACGAAGAAGGCGTTGAGCAGCAACAGCACCGCGGCGAGCAACAACGAACCGGAGGCGCTCACGCTCGCCCACCCCCGCCGTCCAGCAGGTCGTCGATCGCCAGCGGCACCGCCACCACCCGCACCCGGTCGACCCGGCGCCGGTCCATGCGCTCCACGCTCAACTCGGCCCCCGGCAGCCGGACCACGTCCCCCGCCTGGGGCACCCGGCCCAACCGGGCCATCAGGAAACCGGCGATCGTCTCGTACGCCGGATCCTCGGGCACCTGCAGGCCGATCGACTCGGCCACCTCGTCGGGGCGCATCAGGCCGGGCAGCAGGTAGCTGCCGTCGCGGCGCCGCACGACCTGGGTGCGGGCCCGGTCGTGTTCGTCGGAGACCTCACCGACGATCTCCTCGATGACGTCCTCGAGGGTCACGATGCCCGCGGTGCCGCCGTACTCGTCCTCGACCACGGCCAGCTGCATGCCCTGCTGGCGCAACGTGAGCAGCAGCGGGTCGAGCCGCAGCGTCTCGGGCACCCGCAGCACCTCGCTCACCAGGGCCGCCACCGGCACCTCGGCGCGACGCTCCCGCGGTACCGCCACCGCCGACTTCAGGTGCACCACCCCGACCAGGTCGTCGATGCCCTCGCCCTCCACCGGGAACCGCGACAACCCGGTGCGCCGCGCCAGGGCGATCACGTCCTGCGCGGTCTCGTCGCGCTCGATCGTCACCACCCGCACCCGCGGGGTCATCACCTCGTCGGCGGTGTGGGCGCTGAAGTCGAGCGACCGCGTGAGCAGCGTGGCGGTCTGCTCGTCGAGCGTGCCGGCCTCCGCGCTGCGGCGCACCAGGGCGGCCAGCTCCTCGGGGGTGCGACCGGCGGACAACTCCTCGGTCGGCTCGATGCCGAACGCCCGCAGGAACCGGTTGGCGCTGCCGTTGAGCAGCGTGATCAACGGCAGGACGGCGCGGGTGAACGCCCGCTGCGGCCCGGCCACCACCTTGGCGGTCGCCAGCGGCACCGAGATGCCCAGGTTCTGGGGCAGCAACTCCCCGACCACCATCGAGAAGACCGTGGCCAGGAACAGCCCGAGGCCGACCGCGACCGGCGGCGTGGCGTCCGCCGACAGCCCGAGCGAGGTCAGTGGGGGCTCGAGCAGTCGCGCCAGCGACGGTTCGACCAGGTAACCCACGATGAGGGTGGTGATCGTGATCCCGACCTGCGCCCCGGACAACTGGGTCGACAGTGACCGCATGGCGGTCAGTACCCCGTTGGCGCGGGTGTCCCCGCCCGCCACGGCTCGCTCCACGGTGGGGCGGTCCAGGCTGACCAGCGAGAACTCGGCCGCGACGAACAGCGCGGTGCCGAGGGTGAGGATCACGCCCACGCCGAGGAACAGCCAGGCGTTCACCGGGCCAACCCTACCGGCGGCGTCGGCGGGCGCCCGTTCACCACCCGGCCGGCAGCGGCCGTCCCTCCTCGAAGCCGGCCCGCGACTGGACGCCGACCACCGCGTGCGCGTGGAACTGCTCCAGGTCGGTGGCCCCGACGTAGGTGGCGGCGCTGCGCAGGCCGGTGGTGATCTGGTCGATCAGGTCCTCCACCCCACCCCGGCGCGGATCCAGGTGCATCCGGGAACTCGAGATGCCCTCCTCGAACAGCGCCTTGCGGGCCCGGTCGAACGGGTTGTCGGCGTGGGTGCGCGCCGCGACCGCCCGCGCCGAGGCCATGCCGTAGCTCTCCTTGTACGGCCGCCCCTGCTCGTCGAGCATCAGGTCGCCGGGGCTCTCGTAGGTACCGGCGAACCACGAGCCGACCATCACCTGGCTGGCACCGGCGGCCAGCGCCAGCGCCACGTCCCGCGGGTAGCGCACCCCGCCGTCCGCCCAGACGTGCCGGCCCAGCGCGCGGGCGGCGGCCGCGCACTCGAGCACCGCCGAGAACTGCGGCCGCCCGACCGCGGTCATCATGCGCGTGGTGCACATGGCGCCCGGCCCGACCCCCACCTTCACGATGTCGGCGCCGGCCGAGATCAGGTCGCGGACGCCGTCCGCGCTCACCACGTTGCCGGCGACCAGCGGCACCGAGGTGCCGGCCGCGGACATCACCGCGCGCACCTGACCCAGGACGTCCAGCATCTTGGTCTGGTGCCCGTGGGCGGTGTCGACCACCAGCACGTCGGCGCCCGAGGCCAGCACGGCCTCGGCCTTGGCCGCGACGTCGCCGTTGATGCCGATGGCCACGCCCACCCGCAGCCGGCCCCGGTCGTCCAGCGCGGGGCGGTACAGCGCCGACCGCAACGCCCCGACCCGGGTGAGCACCCCGACGAGGCGCCCCTGCTCATCGACCACGGGCGCGAACTTGCGGCGCGCGGCGTCCAGGGCGTCGTAGGCCACGCGCAGCCCGTCGGGACGCTCCAGGTCGGCCTGGGCCAGGGTCAGCGGATCGGGCGTCATCACCTGATGCAGCTGGGTGAAGCGGTCGACGCCGCGGCAGTCCCCCTCGGTCACCACCCCCAGCGGGCGCCCGGCGGCGTCCAGCACCACCAGCGCGCCGTGCGCCCGCTTGGGGATCAGGTGCAGGGCGTCGATGACCGTGCTGTCGGGGCCGAGGGTCACCGCGGTCTCGAGCACCGGGTGGCGTGCCTTGACGGTCGAGACCACGTCGGCCATCACGTCGAGCGGGATGTCCTGCGGCAGGATCGCCAGGGCCCCCCGCCGCGCGACGGTCTCGGCCATCCGCCGACCGGCGACCGCCGTCATGTTGGCCACCACCAGGGGAATCGTCGCGCCGGTGCCGTCGCGGGCGGACAGGTCGACGTCGAGTCGCGAGGTCACGGTGGACCGGTTCGGCACCAGGAAGACATCGGAGTACGTCAGATCGGTGGCCGGCCGGTTCTCGTCGAGAAAGCGCACCGGCACAGTCTGGACCACCTGGGGCGTCAGCTCTCGATGCGCTCCCGGCGCACGGGCGTGCCGTCTCGACTCCGCTCGTCGCGCGAGGCCCGTCTCTTGTCGTCCGGCTCACATCTCGGTGCCGGACAGCGCGACGGCAGCAGCTAGTGTGAGTTCGAGCCGATGTCGTCTTCTGCCGAGCACGGAAGTAGGCACCCCGTGACCCCGAACCCCTCCCCCGAGCATGCTGCTGCCTTCGGCCCGAACCAGTGGCTGGTCGATGAGCTGTATCAGCAGTACCTGGCCGATCGGAACTCGGTCGACCCCACCTGGTGGGAGTTCTTCGCGGACTACACCCCCTCCGACATGCCCCAGGGCCATCGCGGCTCCGGTGAGCAGCACGGCGTCCCCGCGGCCTCGGTGGCCTCGGCGGCGGCGGACGCGGTCGCGGCCCCGGCACCCGCGGCGACTGCGGCGCCAGCTGCCCCCGCCCCTGCCACGGCGGCACCGGCACCGGTGAGCACCCCCGGTCACACCACCCCGCAGATCCCCCGCGACCCGGCCGACACGCCGGCGCCGCGACCGGCCTCGGTCGAGATCGACGAGGTGAAGATCAAGGGGCCGGCGGCCCGGGTGGCCCAGAACATGGAGGCCAGCCTCGGCGTCCCGACCGCGACCAGCGTGCGCGCCGTCCCGGCGAAGCTGCTGATCGACAACCGGATCGTGATCAACAACCACCTGTCGCGCTCTCGGGGCGGCAAGGTCTCGTTCACCCACCTCATCGGGTTCGCCCTGGTCGAGGCGCTGGCCGCGATGCCGGAGATGAACTACAACTTCGCCGCCGACGAGGCCGGCAAGCCGACGCTGCTCAAGCCGTCCCACGTCAACCTCGGCATCGCCATCGACCTGGCCAAGCCGGACGGCTCGCGCTCGCTGCTGGTGCCCTGCATCAAGCATTGCGAGACCATGGACTTCGCCCAGTTCTGGGCGGCCTACGAGGACGTCGTCCGGCGGGCGCGCAACAACAAGCTGACCGCCGACGACTTCGCCGGCACCACGATCAGCCTGACCAACCCGGGCACCATCGGCACGGTGCACTCGGTGCCCCGACTGATGAAGGGCCAGGGCGCGATCATCGGCGTCGGGGCGATGGAGTACCCGGCCGAGTACCAGGGTGCCTCCGAGGACACCCTGGCGCGGCTGGCGGTCAGCAAGATCATGACGCTGACCTCGACCTACGACCACCGGATCATCCAGGGCGCGCAGTCCGGCGACTTCCTGCGCCAGATCCACGGCAAGTTGCTCGGCGGCGACGGGTTCTACGACCGGGTCTTCCACTCGCTGCGGCTGCCCTACGAGCCGATCCGCTGGGTGCAGGACATCTCGATCGAGCACGAAGACCAGATCAACAAGACCTCGCGGGTGCAGGAGCTGATCCACGCCTACCGGGTGCGCGGGCACCTGATGGCCGACACCGATCCGCTCGAGTACAAGCAGCGCCGCCACCACGACCTCGACATCACCAACCACGGCCTGACCCTGTGGGACCTCGACCGCGAGTTCCCCACCGGCGGGTTCGGCGGCAAGCCGGTGATGAAGCTGCGCCACATCCTGGGGGTGCTGCGCGACTCGTACTGCCGCACCGTCGGCGTGGAGTACATGCACATCCAGGACCCGGACCAGCGGCAGTGGATCCAGGACCGCATCGAGCACCCGTACGCCAAGCCCTCCAGCGAGGAGCAGCTGCGCATCCTGCGCCGGCTCAACGCCGCCGAGGCGTTCGAGACCTTCCTGCAGACCAAGTTCGTCGGCCAGAAGCGGTTCAGCCTCGAGGGTGGCGAGAGCGTCATCCCGCTGCTGGACGCCGTGCTGAGCGAGTCCGCCCGGGCCAACCTCGACGAGGTCTGCATCGGCATGCCGCACCGCGGCCGGCTCAACGTGCTGGCCAACATCGCCGGCAAGAGCTACGGCCAGATCTTCCGGGAGTTCGAGGGCACCCAGGACCCCAAGTCGGTGCAGGGTTCCGGTGACGTGAAGTACCACCTGGGCACCGAGGGCACGTTCACCAGCGAGTCCGGGGACACCACGCAGGTCTACCTGGCGGCCAACCCCTCGCACCTGGAGGCGGTCAACCCGGTGCTCGAGGGCATCGTGCGCGCCAAGCAGGACCGGCTCAACCGGGGGGCGGCGTTCTTCTCGGTACTGCCGGTGCTGCTGCACGGCGACGCCGCGTTCGCCGGCCAGGGCGTGGTGACCGAGACGCTGAACCTGTCGCAGCTGCGGGGCTACCGCACCGGCGGCACGATCCACGTCGTGATCAACAACCAGGTCGGCTTCACCACCGCGCCGACCTCCTCGCGGTCGACCGTGTACTGCACGGACGCCGCGCGCATGATCCAGGCGCCGATCTTCCACGTGAACGGCGACGACCCCGAGGCGTGCGTCCGGGTCGCCCGGCTGGCCTTCGAGTTCCGCATGGCGTTCGACAAGGACGTCGTGATCGACATGGTCTGCTACCGGCGCCGCGGTCACAACGAGGGCGACGACCCCTCGATGACGCAGCCCCTGATGTACGCCCTGATCGAGGCCAAGCGCAGCGTCCGCAAGCTGTACACCGAGGCCCTGATCGGTCGTGGCGACATCTCGGTCGAGGACGCCGAGCGTGCCCTGCGCGACTACCAGGAACAGCTCGAGCGCGTGTTCGCCGAGACCCGCGAGAGCGTGGCCGCCTCGGCCGCGCTGCCGCCGTCCGGATCACCGGTCACTGCGGGCCTGGACCTGCCCGCCGCGCAGCGCCAGGACGCGCCCGTCGGCGGTCGCGGCGGTCCCGACCCCGAGACCGCGGTCGACGCCTCGGTGCTCAAGCGCATCGGTGACGCCCACATCAGCCCGCCCGACGGCTTCACCATCCACCCCAAGCTCAAGCCGCTGCAGGACCGGCGGGCGGCGATGGCGACCGAGGGTGGCATCGACTGGGGCTTCGGCGAGGTGCTCGCACTCGGGTCGTTGTTGCTCGAGGGCACCTCGATCCGGATGGCCGGGCAGGACAGCCGGCGCGGCACCTTCGTGCAGCGCCACGCGGTGCTGACCGACCGGGTGACCGCGGCCGAGTGGACGCCGCTGGCCAACCTGTCCGCCGATCAGGGCAAGCTCTGGATCTACGACTCGCTGCTGAGCGAGTACGCGGCGATGGGCTTCGAGTACGGCTACTCGGTCGAGCGCCCGGATGCCCTCGTGCTGTGGGAGGCCCAGTTCGGTGACTTCGCCGACGGGGCGCAGACCATCATCGACGAGTTCATCTCCTCCTCGGAACAGAAGTGGGCGCAGCGCTCGTCGGTCGTGCTGCTGCTGCCCCACGGCTACGAGGGCCAGGGGCCGGACCACTCCTCGGCACGCATCGAGCGCTACCTGCAGATGTGCGCCGAGCAGAACATGACCGTGGCCCAGCCGACCACCCCGGCGTCCCACTTCCACCTGCTGCGCCGGCAGGCCTACGCCCGCCCGCGCCGTCCGCTGATCGTCTTCACCCCGAAGTCGATGCTGCGGCACAAGCTCGCGGTCTCGGGGGTCGACGACTTCACCCAGGGCAAGTTCCGCCCCGTGATCCCCGAGGCGACCCGGCTGGGTGACGTCGACCGGGTGATGTTGTGCTCGGGCAAGGTCTACTGGGACCTGGTCGCCGAGCGCACCAAGCGCCAGGACGACAAGACCGCGATCATCCGGCTGGAGCAGCTCTACCCGCTGGACGCCGAGGGCGTGCTGGCGGCGCTGGAGCCGTACCCGAACGCGCAGCTGGTGTGGGTGCAGGACGAGCCGGCCAACCAGGGTCCGTGGCCGTTCATCGCGCTGAACCTGCCCGAGTACCTGGACGGGCGGCCGTTGCTGCGGGTGTCCCGTCCGGCGGCGGCTTCGCCCGCGGCGGGCTCGACCAAGAAGCACGCAGCCGAGCAGGCGACGCTGATCGCGCAGGCCTTCGATCGCTGAGGCCTCTGATCGCCGAGGCCCGACCTCGGCCGGATCTCGGCTCGACGTCGGCTGGACCGGAGGCGCCGGGTGGTGGATACCGCCCGGCGCTTCCGCGCGTCTGGGACGGCGCGGCAGCCGGGCCGCGTGAGAATGGCGAGGTGTACTTCACCGATCGGGGCATCGAGGAACTCGACCAACGCCGAGGCGAGGAGGAGGTCACCCTCGCCTGGTTGGCCGGGCGACTGCGGGAGTTCGTGGACGAACATCCGGAGTTCGAGGTGCCGGTCGAGCGGCTGGCCACCTGGCTGGCGCGCCTGGACGACGAGGACTGACCGACAGATGGGCGGGGGTGGCCGGTCGTGACGCAGTCGTCGACGCCGGAGGCGACTCCGGGCGAGGGTGTGGCGCTCAGCGCCTGGAAGGACCTGACGGAGCGCGCCACGGTGCGTGAGCTGCGGGTGTGTGTCGTGGGTGATGCGTTGGTGGCCGGGATCGGCGATCCACGCTCGCTCGGCTGGGTGGGACGGGTGGGTGCCCGGACGCCGCGCGCCGAGGCGCTGGTCTCGCTGTTCCCGCTCGGGGTACCGGGTGAGACGACCGCCGACCTGGTGTCCCGCTGGCGCGAGGAGAGCGCCCGGCGGTTCAACGGCCTGGACGCCGAGGACTGCCGACTGGTGATCGGACTGGGCCGTGAGGACATCTACCAGCTGGTGTCGTTGCCCCGCTCGCGGCTGAACCTGGCCAACATGCTCGACGAGTGTGCGGCCCGACCGTTGCAGGCGATCGTGGTGGGTCCGCCGCCCGGACCGGACGAGCGGCTCAACGCCCGCATCGGTGAGCTCTCCGGAGCTTTCGCCGATGTCTGCCTGCGGCGTCGGGTGCCCTACATCGACACCTTCACCCCGCTGGTCACCCATGAGGACTGGCTGACCGACCTCGCCGCCGGCGATGGGCGCCACCCCGGTCAGGCCGGGTACGGCCTGATCGCCTGGCTGGTGCTGCACGGCGGCTGGAACCGGTTCCTGGGGCTGCCCGAGGCCTGACCCGCCCGTCGCCGTCCGGACAACGTCCATGATCACCGTTTCATCGCAGTATCCACCGGATGAACCGGAGCAGAGTGCGATGCAACGGTGATCATGGACGTGCGTGCCCGGGGAAAACCCCGCGCAGCGCTGCCTCAGGCGTTGGGGTCGATCACGGCATAGCCACTCACGGTGCCGCCGTTGGCGCCAGGGCCGGCCAGGGTGCGCGCGGAGTGGCCGGCCAGGTCGTAACGCACCAGGGCGTAGGCCCGCGGATCACTGCAGTCGCTGAGCATCAGGTAGGCGTGCGAGTCGACCACCGCACCCACATCCGGGACGGCGCCCGCCGGGTTGGGCAGCCCGGGCCAGGTCATCGGCCGCATGCGACCCGCGGAGGTCAACCAACCGATCCGGCTGGGGCCGCAGTTGGCCGGTTCGCGCAGCAGGGTGCCGGCCCGGGTCGGCCACGCCGTGTCGGCGCCGAACCCCTGGTCGGCCGGGATCCGGGTCAGCTGGCGGGCCGGGGCGCCGGACAGCGGGTAGAGCCAGACCTGCGACAGGGCGGAACCGGTCGCGGTGCAGGCCACCACCGCCGTGGTCGCGTTCCACCACCGCCGCGGCAGGCAGGTCTGCCCCTTCGGCGCCGGGAGCCTCCGGATCAGGACCCCCGTGGCGTTGCCCTGCACCGCGATACCGCCGGCGACCTGGTGCAGCAGGTAGCGCCCGTCCAGACTGGGCAGCACGTCGGCGCTTCCCACCGGCACCCCGGTGGCGATGGTCACCATGCGCGCACCGGTGAGGCTGCGGCGTTCGATCCGGTCGCTGCTCATGCCGTACGAGAGGAGCAGCGCCCGGCCCATCGGCCGGGTGAACCGCACCTGCTCCAGGTAGTTCGGCACGGTGAACGACCGGCTGTGGCCGGTGCGCAACTCGACCACCGTGACCGTGGCCGCCGACTCGGTGAAGCGCACGAGCACCACCCGGCGCCCGTCGGGCGAGATGTCACGTACCGAGGTCTCCGCCGGCACCGAGGCGATCCGGTACCGCGCCCCGGTCGGACTCACCAGCAGCAGCGTGCCCGGCGCGGTGCTCCGGGCGCTCCAGACCACAGCGGACCACCCGGCGCCCACCGAGCGCCACGGCACCGACCCTGCAGTGGCCGCCTCGGCAGGAGCCGCACCCGTGATCGCGAAGAGCGCGCACAGGGCGGCGGCCCCGAGCGGCCGCCACCTGGGCGACCGCCACCTGAGGGTGCGAACGGCAGCGCGCACACCGGCGCGGCCGATCGAAACCTGCTCGACACCAAGGGACATCGTGGCCTCCCCAACCCTGACACGAATCCGGCGCCGCCGCCGGCACCCCAACGACGCGCGAGCGGTCGCTCCGGTTGCGGCTCGGGTGCGGGTCGCGATGCCGGGTCAGGTCCGGGTCAGGTCCGGGTCAGGTCACGCACCGACGGCGCAGCCACCGGCGCCACCTCCACCACGAACATCACCACCGCCACCACCACCAGCCAGGCGCGAACACCCACCAGCGCCGAGATCGGCCCGGTCACCGCGAGCCCGATCGGGCGCATCACGAACGAGCCGACGGCGTCCAGGGACATCACACGGGCCAGCCGGTCCGCGGGCACCCCGGTCTGGATCGCGGTGTCCCACTGGACGCTGAACACCTCCAGCCCGAACCCGTGCACGAACGCGCCGACGATGATCACCACCACCCCGACGGGGCCGGTCCACGGCAGCGCCAACGCCAGCGGGAACAGGGCCGTGGCCGCCAGGAACAGCGTGCCGGCGAGCAACAGCCGCCGGGGCCGGTAACGCAGGCACACCAGCCCGCCCAGGATGAAACCCGCCATGAGCGCCGCCATGGCCCAGCCCCAGGTCGCCTCGCCGTGATCACGACGGACGACGAGTGGCCCGAGCACGCCCTGCACCCCGCCGTAGAGCAGGTGGTAGATCATCGCCTGCACCAGCAGCAGCCACAGCCAGGTACGCGAGAACACCTCGGCGAAGCCCTCGCGCAGCTCGGTCAGCATCGAGGCCGGCCTGGCCGAGGTCGACTCACCCTCGACCTGCTCACCCCAGGCCTGCTCACCCTCGATCTGGTCGCCGGTGCCCACCGCAAGCACCCGCACCTGGGCGTAGCAGCCGGCGGCGATCACGAAGGTGAGGGCATCGACCGCGATCGCCCAACCGGGGCCGAGTGCGGCCACCAGAATGCCGCCGACGGCGAAACCCGCCGTCAGCGCCGTGTTCGCCGCCAGCCGGCGCCAGGTGATGGCCGTGGGCAGCATCTCGCGCGGAACCGTCTGCGAGAGAATGGCTTCGGCGGCGGGCGCCCGCAATGCGGACAACACCGCCGTCACCCCAGCGACGGCGCCGAACAGCCCGATGCCGGCGCCGCCGAGCAGCCAGGTCAGGGCCACCGCGCCCTGGACGACGCCGAGCGCCGCCGAGGTCCAGACCATCAGCGACCGCCGCGACCAGCGATCCCCCAACACCCCGGCGACCAGGCTGGTCACCACGTCGAGACCGGCGTACACCGCCATCACCAGGCCGAGCTGGGTGGCCGATCCGCCGAGCCGCAGCACCGCGAAGGCCAAGGCGATCGGACCGATGGCGTTGCCGAACGCGTCGACCGTGCGGCCGACGACCAGCCAACGAAACGGGCGGGACGCCCAGGGATTCACCGAGGACGGGTGAACACGATCTTGCCGACCACGTCACCCTCGGCCAGCTTCGCGAAGCCCGCGCGCGCCTCCTCCAGCGGCAGCACGGTGTCGATCACCGGGCGCACGCCCGTCGTCCGGCAGAACTGCATCAGCCGCTCGAGTTCCTCGCGCGTTCCCATGGTCGAACCGATCACCTTGAGCTGCAGGAAGAAGATGCGGTTCAGTTCGGTGGCGCTCGGGTTCGGGCCGGACGTCGCACCCGAGATCACCACGGCGCCACCCTGTTTCAGCGAGCGCAACGAGTGGGACCAGGTGGCCGCACCGACGGTCTCCATCACCGCATCCACCCGGTCGGGCAGCCGGGCGCCGTTCTCGAAGGCGGCGTCCGCCCCGAGCTCGACCGCCCGCTCGCGCTTGGCGCCGTCCCGGCTGGTGACCCAGACCCGGTAGCCCGCGGCGCGGCCGAGCACGATCAGCGCGGTCGACACTCCCCCGCCCGCGCCCTGCACCAGCACCGTCGCCCCGGGCGTCAACCCGGCCTGAGTGAACAGCATCCGGTAGGCGGTCAGCCAGGCCGTCGGCAGGCACGCGGCGTCCTCGAACGACAGCTCGGCCGGCTTGGGCAGCAGGTTGCGCCGCGGCACCACCACCTGATCGGCGAAGGTTCCCTGAAACCGTTCGGAGAGAATCGATCTGCGCGGATCCATGGTCTCGTCGCCCCGATAGTCGGGGTCACCGATGATCGAGTGGACGACGACCTCGTTGCCGTCCTCGTCCAGCCCCGCCGCATCACAGCCCAGGATCATCGGCAGCGCCTTCTCGCCCAGACCGACCCCGCGCAGGCTCCACAGGTCGTGATGGTTGAGGCTGGTGGCCTTGATCTGCACCCGGGCCCAGCCGTCGGGCACCTCGGGGTCGGGTCGCGAACCGACCTCCAGACCGGACAACGGGTCGTCGGGCGAGATCCGGGCGGCGTAGGCAGCGAGCATGGGCTCACCGTAGCCGCGCCACCGGCTCGGATTCACGGTCCGCAGGGCGCAGAATCGGCGCTGTGTGGTTCCTGGTGCGGGTGAGCGGTCGCTCCATGCTGCCCACGCTGAGCCCCGGGGACACGCTGCTGGTGCGCCGCGGTCGCGACCGCGCCGCCGCGGCCCGTCTGGCGCTGGTCGACCTCGGCGGCGGCCGCCCGATGGCCGTCAAGCGGCTGGTCGACCGCCAGGACGACGGCTGGTGGGTCGAGCGCGACAATCCCGCCGAGGGCGTCGACTCCTGGCTGGTCGGCATCCTGCCGGACGACGCCGTGCGCGGCGTCGTCCTGGCCCGGGTGTGGCCCCGACCCCGTCGGCTGTGACGCGCGCCGCCGCGGTGCTCAGGGGGTCTGCAGCAGGGTGCTGCACAACAGGTCGACCTGCTCGGCATCGCGACCCGTCGCCAGGGCAGCGATGCCGGGCAGTGACATCGCGACCACCGGGACGGGCACCCGGAAGGGGCCGCGCAGGACCTGCCAGGCCAGGCACTCATCGATCGAGGAGCTGGTCAGCGGCGGCGTCCCGACCGGCAGCATGCGGCCGTGGCCGGCCGCGGTCACGTCCTGGCTCGCCGCACCGGCCGGATCCGCGCCGCCTTCGGTGGCGCCCGGGGCGTTCTTCGTCGAGGACGCGGGGAGCGAACCCGGCGCCGGGACCGTGGCGTTGCCCCGGCCCGGCACCCGGCGCGGAGCCTTGCCCTTGTCCTTACCCTTGTCCTTGCCCTTGGCCTCCACGGAACCCGGCCCGCCGCCCGCCGGCTGGGTGGCGGTCGCCGTCGCGCTGGCCCCACCACCGTGACCTGCCGGCGCGGTCTGGCTGCCGGGGGACGAATCGTGCCCCGCTCCGGCGGTGGCATCCTGCCCCCCCGGGTCCGCGGGTGACTCGGTGGACGACGGCGATGTGGCGACAGGGTCCATCGACTCACCGGCCGCCTCGGCACCGGGCGTCCCCGCGGCACCCGCGATCCCGGCGCCGGGGGTCGGCACCGAGGAGGGGCCGCCCCCTGCTGCGATTCGCCGGCCGCCGGCGTGTGCCCCGAGCGAGCGGGCCGGACGCCGCCGACCGCCGGCGCCTGCGGTGGCGCCGCGGACTCCCGGCGTGCGCTCACCCCCGGCGAGTGCACCACACGGTGCCCGCCCGCGGGCGTCGTCCCGGCATTGACGGTGTAGACGAAGGCGGCCAGGGCGGCGCAGGCCGCCGTGGCCAGCACGGACCCGATCACGGGGCCGACCGAGACCTCGGGGGCGGCTCGACGAGCCGGCACCGGGGGCCGGCCCGTGCCGGTCATGGCGGCGGCGAACTCACCCAGCGACCAGCGCGCGGTCGGGCCCCGGCGACGCCGGTGACGCATCGGCCCGGCGGCAGCCCGCACCCGGCGCGACGCCGCGGCGTGGAAGGCCTCGAGCGCGGCGCTCTCGCCCCGCAGCTCGAGGGCGGACGCCGGGGCGCAGGCATCGGCGAGCACGCTCACCAGCCCGTCGTAGCCGGCACCGTAGGGGGCCAGTCCCTCGAGGATGCGCCGCCCGGAGGGGCCGTCCATCACCCGGGTCGCCGTGGGGTGCATCAGGACCACGCCACCAGCCGTACTCGCACCACCCGACGGTCGGCGCTGACCGGGGAAACTGATGCTCACGAGGACACCTCGATTCCCTGACCGATCTCGAGTTCGACACGTGCCGGGCGCAGCGGGGCCTCGCCGGACTGCCCCCCGGGCATGACCCGCAGGTTGCGCACCACGGGGGCGGCGGCCTCCGCCGCCGGGGGCCGTTCCATGACCGGATCGAGGCGCCGGGCGAGCGCGCGCAGCCCGCGCAGGGCCACGCGCCGCACCGTGCCCCGGCGCACGCCGAGCACCGAGGCCGCCCCGGTCTCGTCCAGACCCATGACGGACTGCAGGACCACTGCCTCGGCCTCGTCGCGCGGCAGCTCGGCGATGATCTGCAGTGCTCGGGCGGTGCGCGGCGGGGTGGGGCCGGTGCCCTGGATGCTCGGCGGTCGCTCCGGGACGACCGCGAGATGCTGTTGCGCGATGCCGCGACCGATCCCGGCCACCCATTCGAGGAAGCCGTCCAGGGTGCCCGTGAAGTTCGCCAGGCCGTCACCGACCTGGTCCCAGGTCTGCTTCGCGATCAGCTCGGCCGCCCCTTCCCCCACCAGCACGGTGAGGTAACGCAGCAGGCCCGGCTGCGCCGCCCGGTACAAGGCCAGGAACGCCCGCTCGTCGCCCGACCGCGCCCGGCCGAGGACGTCCGAGTCGTTCATGTCGGCGTGCACGGTCCTCCGTCGGGGTCGTGAGACTGCGAAGAGTCAATGTCCGTTACGGAGTGCAGTGTTACACGTTGCGTATGTCTTTGATTACTCATTGCAGATATTTGGTGGCTTCCGTGTCGCACCCGGGGCGCTGGTGCGGTGACCCCGGTCCGCCGGTAGGTTTCGGAGCAGCACCAGGCACGCGCCGAGCCGGGCACCGCCGGTCGGCGCCTCCGCGACGAAGGGAAGTGACGAGATGCTCACGCGTCTCCTGCAGGCGCTGGTCCGTACCGAGGTCAGCGCGCACTGCGATCTGCCGTGCGGCGTGTACGACCCCGCCCAGGCTCGGATCGAGGCCGAGTCGATCAAGGCCACGATCGCCAAGTACCACGCCTCGGACGACGAGGCCTTCCGGTCTCGTGCCCTGGCGGTCAAGGAGGAGCGCAGCGAGCTGGTCAAGCACCACCTGTGGGTGCTGTGGACCGACTACTTCAAGGCGCCGCACTTCGAGAAGTACCCGCAGCTGCACGGCCTGTTCAACGAGGCCACCAAGCTGGCCGGGGCCGGCGGCACCAAGGGCTCCCTCGACGAGGGCGTCGCCGATGCGCTGCTGGCGAAGATCGACGAGATCGCCGAGATCTTCTGGGAGACCAAGAAGGCCTGATCGAGCCACCGATCTCATCGGGGTCGTGCTGCACGCCCGGCGGGCGTTCGGCACGGCCCCGATTCACGGAGTGGACACCAGATCCGGCTCGTTGGGCGCGGCGTGAGCCGAGCTGCCGAGCGCGCACAGCACCACCCCGATCAGCATCAGCACCAACCCACCGCCGACCGCCACCGCCCCCACCAGGCCGTTCTCGAGCGGCTCACCGAACACCAGCCGGCCGCAGGCGAAGGCCGTGATCGGCTCGGCAGCGGCCAGCCCCGGCAGCACGTGCCGCAGCGGGGCACTCTGGAACGCCCTGGCCACCACCAGGTTTCCCAGCAGCGAGGCGGCGCCGAACCCCAAGCCGTTGATCACCAGCACCTGCCGGTCCAGCGGCGACAGCGAGGCGGCCGCGGCCCGCAGGAACACGGCGTCCAGCGCGAAACACGCCCCGGCCGCCGCCCCCATGAGCAAGGCCGTGCGGCGCCCGCGCTGGCGGACGTGGGACAGTCGCAGCGCTCCCAGGCCGATCACCAACGCCACCGCCATCACGGCGGCGGCCTTCAGGGCGGAGCGGAACTCCTCGGAGATACCGGGTTTGCCGATGCCCACCAGCAGGGCGATACCCACCACCACGATCACGGAGCCGGCCAGTTCGGCCGGCCGCAACCGGCGGCGTTCGACCACCGCCTCGATCACGATCGAGAACACCAGCGTGGTGGCGATCACCGACTGCACCAGGATCACCCCGCCCTGGGTCAGTGCCCGGGCATGGAAGAACAGGGCCACCAACGCCAGCCCACCACCGAGAACCCAGCGGGGGGTGATCAGCAGGCGCAGGAACAGCCGGATCGGCCCGGCGTCGGCGTGGGTGTCGGCCGCGGCCGCGTGGCGCTGCAGGTTGTTGCCCGCCGCGAACAGCAGCGCAGCCAACAGCGCCCCCAGCACAGCCGCACCGCGATTCACGCTGCCGAGTCTGCCGTACCGGCCCTAGCCTTCACAGCCATGACCGACTCTTCCCTCAGCGCGGGGAACGCGAAGGCGCCCGGATCTTCGGATGTGACCGGATCCCCGACGGCGGCATCGTCGCGGGTGGTCGAGGGACATGCCGGCACCGTGGCGGTGGCCGTGGCCCAGGCGCACGGCGTCCAGGCGATGTTCACCCTGTCCGGCGCCCACGTCTTCCCGCTGTACGACGGCGCCGTGAAGGCCGAGCCGCCGCTGCCGATCTACGACGTCCGGCACGAGCAGACCGCGGTGTTCGCCGCCGAGGCGATGGGCAAGCTCACCCGTCGTCCCGGCCTGGCGGTGCTCACGGCCGGCCCCGGGGTGACCAACGGGATCAGCGCCATCGCCCAGGCCCATCACAACGGATCCCCGCTTGTGGTCTTCGGCGGTCGGGCACCGGCCTTCCGGTGGGGCACCGGCAGCCTGCAGGAGCTGGACCACCCGGCGCTGCTGGGTCCGGTGACCAAGCACGCCGCGACCGTGGCCGGCCCCGAGACCATCGCCACCGAGATGGACGGCGCGCTGCGGCTGGCGGCGAGCGCGCACCGCGGCCCGGTGTTCCTCGACATGGCCATGGACCACCTGTTCGGCTCGGTCACCGCCACCGTTGCCGGACCCGCGCCGACCACCCCCGAGCCGGTCGACGGCGAGGCCCTGGACGCCGCGGCCGCGGTGATCGCCGCCGCGCACCGCCCGGTGCTCGTGCTCGGTTCGGACGTCTGGGCGGACGGCGCCGAGACCGCCGCGGCCGAGCTGGTCCACGACCTCGGGCTGCCCGCGATCACCAACGGCATGGGGCGCGGCGTGATCGGCCCGGACGACGCCCTCCTGGTCACCCGGGCCCGCTCGATCGCCTTCGGTGAGGCCGATCTGGTGATCGTGGTGGGCACACCGCTGGACTTCCGGTTGGGTTACGGCAGCTTCGGCAGCGGCACCACCCCCGTGGTGCACATCGTCGACAGCCCGGCCGGCCTGGCCACGCACGTGCAGCCGGTGGCCGGCCTCGCCGGTGACCTGTCCAACCTGCTGGACGGGCTGCGCGAGCGGCTGTCCCGCACCGGTGTGCACCGTGACGTCGCCGAGTGGGCGGCCCGGTTGCGCGCCGGGCACCTGGCAGCCGTGGCGGACGACGAACCGCTGCTCGGCGCGGCGACCGACCCGATCCACCCGGCCCGCATCTACGGCGAGCTGCGCTCGGTGCTCGCCCCGGACGCCGTGGTGATCGGTGACGGTGGCGACTTCGTCTCGTTCGCCGGCCGCTTCGTCGAACCACCCACCGCCGGCTGCTGGCTCGACCCGGGACCCTTCGGCTGCCTGGGTACGGCGATGGGATACGCGCTCGGCGCCCGGCTGGCGCGCCCCGACGCGCAGATCGTGGTGCTGCTGGGCGACGGGGCCGCCGGGTTCTCGCTGATGGACGTCGACACCCTGGTGCGGCACCGGATGCCCGTGCTGATGGTGGTCGGTAACAACGGGGTCTGGGGACTCGAGAAGCAGCCGATGCAGATGCTGTACGGCTACGACGTGGCCGCCGACCTGACCCCCGGGACCCGCTACGACGACGTGGTCAAGGCACTCGGCGGGGACGGCGAGTGTGTGACCGATCCGGCCCGGCTGGGCGAGGCCCTGCGCCGAGGGCTGGCCTCACCGGTGCCCTACCTGGTCAACGTGATCACCGACCCTGCGGCCGCCTACCCGCGCAAGACCTTCGGCATCTGAACCGCGAAGGTGAGGGGTTGGGGACGTGCTACGGATCACGCTCGAAAGCGTTGGTTCATGGGATCGTTGGGTTGTAGGATGAATTCATGGAACTCGTCGTGATCGCAGGTCTGTTCGTCATCTCCGCTCTCGCCCCCTTCCTCGGTGCCGACACCCGTCGCCCCGAGACCCAGCGCATCAAGGGCTCGCTGCTCCTGCGCTGATCAGCTGGTCAGCTCGCCCTGACCGGGCCGAACGCCCGGCGATAGGCCATCGGTGCCGTCGCCCGTGCCCGGCGGAAGTGATGGCGCAGCATCGCCGCCGAACCGAACCCGGCCCGCTCGGCGATCTGCTCGATCGTCAGCTCCCCCGCCTCGAGCAGTTGCTCGGCCAGGGCCAGTCGCTGGGACAGCACCCAGGTGTGCGGCGTGGTGCCGGTCTCGTCGCGAAACCGCCGGGCGAAGGTCCGCGGGCTCATCGCGGCCCGCTCGGCCAGCACGGCCACCGACAGGTCGTCGCCCAGGTGCCGGCCGGCCCACTCCAGCACCGGCGCCAGCCCGATCCCGGTCGCCGCTCGGACCGGCGTCTCCACGAACTGAGCCTGGCCGCCGTCCCGCTGCGGTGGCACCACCATGCGACGCGCGATGGCATTGGCCACCGCAGCACCATGGCAGGTGCGCAGCAGGTGCAGGCACAGGTCGATGCCCGCCGCCGTCCCGGCGCTGGTGAAGATCGGCCCGTCCTGGACGAACAGCACGTCCGGCACCAGGTGCACCGATGGATACCGCACGGCCAGCACGTCCGCATGTCGCCAATGGGTCGTGGCCCGTCGACCGTCGAGCAGGCCGGCCGCCCCCAGGACGAAGGCACCGGTGCACAGACTGGCAATCATGGCCTGCCGATCCGCCGCCGCCCGTAGCCGGCTCACCAACTCGGCAGGCGGTCGATAGTCCACCCCGATCGCCGGGACGACGATGAGATCCGCCGACGCCAGGACGTCCAGCCGGTGCGGGGCCGCCAGGTCGAACCCGCCCGAGGACGCCATCAGCCCGGGCTGCGGTGAACAGACCCGGAAGTCGAAGGCGGGTAAGCCGTCGTCCGACCGATCGATCCCGAACACCTCACAGGCGACCGCGAACTCGAACGGTGAGACACCGTCGTCCACGACCACGGCGACCCGCTCGAGCCGGGGCGGATCGAGACGTTGAAGGGTCGACCGATTCGGCATGCACCACAGTCTGCGCCGGGAATGGCAGAAAGTCTACGCATGATGGCTTTCATGCCACTCGTGGCGGAAAAACGATCAGCGCAGACTTTCTGCCATGACACTTCTGCTGCTGTTCCTCGTCCTGTTCGTGGCACTACCGATGCTGGCGCTGCGTTACGGCGCCGAATCACGCGACCTGCGTGATCACCCGTGGGAGCGCGAGGTCCCTCGCCCCTCCCTGTGACCCCTCACCCTGCCTGTGACCTTGCACTCGGCCCCTCGGATCAGCTCGGGAACCGGTCCCGGGCGACGATCGCCCGCCGCACCTCGCCGGTCGCCAGCAAGCGGCCTGCGTCGTCGGTGGCCGAGACGATGAGGTCGACCCAGCGCCCATCGGTACCGGCCACCACCGCGTGAACGTGCACCCGGTCCCCCACCGGCGTCGCGGCCAGGTGATCCAGCGCGACCCGGGTGCCCACGCTGGTCCGGTCCGCCCGATCCTCGATCAGCGATTCCACCGCCACGCACGTGGCCGCCTCGCACCACGCGAGCAACCGTGGCGTCGCCAGCACCGCAACGTCCCCGCTGCCCAGCGCGGCTGCGGTGTCCTGGTCGGTGACCTCGAAGGTCAGGTTCGCCTCGGGCATCGCCCCAGACTAGGCCCGGCTCAGGCCACCAACCCCTGCCGCCGCAACTCGACCTGCAGATCGTGCGGGCTGCTCGACGCCGAGATGGCGTCGTTCAGCGTGATCACGCCATCGCGCAACAGGGCGATCAGGTGCTGGTCGAAGGTCAGCATGCCGTAGAACGCCCCGTCGGCGACGAGCGACTCGATGGTCTGCGTCTTGTCCGGGTCGATGATGGCCTCGGTGATGCGGCCGGTGTTGACGCAGATCTCGGCCGCCACGCACCGGCCCTTGCCGTCGGCCCGGGGTACCAGCCGCTGACAGATCACCCCGCGCAGCACGCCGGCCAGGGTGAGCCGCAACTGGCGCTGGTCGTGCGGCGGGAAGAAGTCGATGATCCGGGTCACGGTCTCGCGGGCATCGGTGGTGTGCAGCGTCGACATCACGAAGTGACCGGTCTCCGCGGCGGCCAGGGCGGCCTTGACCGTCTCCTGATCGCGCATCTCACCGACCAGGATGACGTCGGGGTCCTGGCGCATCGCGGCCCGCATCGCCCGACCGAAGTCGAAGGTGTCGACCGAGATCTCGCGCTGATTGATCATGGCGAGCTTGTCCTCGTGCAACACCTCGATGGGGTCCTCGATGGTGACCACGTGGACCTCGCGGTTGCGGTTGATCAGGTCGACCATGCTCGACAGCGTCGTGGTCTTGCCCGACCCGGTGGGACCGGTGACCAGCACCAGGCCGCGCGGTTCGAGCGCGAGCGCGCTGACCGCCTCGGGCATGCCCAGCTGCTCGAGCGGGACGGCGCCGACCGCGACCCGCCGGAACACCAGCCCGACCGACCCGCGCGACCGGAAGGCGTTCACCCGGAAGCGGCCGATCTTGGCGATGGCATAGGCGAAGTCGGCCTCGTTGGTCTGCTCGAACTGCTCCCGCTGGTCCGGCCGAATGATCTCGTCCAGCATCGCCTGGGTGTCCTCGGGCCCCAGCACCGGAGCATCGAGGCGCCGCAGTCGCCCGTCGATGCGCACCCGCGGCGGCGAACCGACCTTGCAGTGCAGGTCGGAGCCCAGGAGTTCGGACAGTGCCCTCAGGTACGGTCCCACCCGGTGCGGTTCGGGCTGGGGAACGATCTCGCTCACGTCCCAGACCATCGGCCCGGGTGGGGTGGGGCTTGAGCCGGGGCCGAGGCGCGCTGTGCGAGGATGACGCGAGCAGATCACGGGCATCCCGCCCGCGGTCACCCCCACCGAGGAGAGCTGCGATGAGCCGTCGTGCCCGCCGCCGTCGCGCCCGCAAGGGCAGCGCCGCCAACCACGGACGTCGTCCCAACAGCTGACGTCCCGGCCTCACGGCTGGAGGGCCCGGCCCCGATGGTGCGGGTCAGCCCTCCAGCTGGAGGCGCACCTCGGTGATCTGCACCATGATCCGTGACCGCAGCGAGTCCGGGGCGGACTCACAGACGCAGCTGCGGCGCACCAAAGCCTTGAGCATCAGGTCGAGGTCGTACTGGGTCAGGCAGGGGCCGCACTCGTCCAGATGCTGACGGATCTTGGCCACGTCATGGTCGGTCATCTCGCCGTCGAGGAACTCGTAGACCCGCTCCAGCACCTCGCGGCAGTCGGTCTCGTGCGGGTTTCCACAGCTCACGACGCACCGCCGGCCGTCGTGCCGGAGCTGCCGTTACCCGCGGCCACCAGACCACGCTCACGCGCATAGTCGGTCAGCAGATCTCGCAACTGGCGTCGTCCACGATGCAACCGGGACATGACCGTACCGATCGGCGTACCCATGATCTCCGCGATCTCCTTGTACGCGAACCCCTCGACATCGGCGAGATAGACGGCGATCCGGAATTCCTCCGGAATCTGCTGCAGCGCATCCTTGACGTCACTGTCGGGCAGCCGGTCGAGCGCCTCGGCCTCGGCCGAGCGCAATCCGGACGACGTGTGCGACTCCGCGCGGGCGAGCTGCCAGTCCTCGATCTCGTCGGCACCGGACTGCTTCGGCTCGCGCTGCTTCTTGCGGTAGGTGTTGATGTAGGCGTTGGTCAGGATGCGGTACAGCCACGCCTTCAGATTCGTGCCCGGCTCGTACTGGTGGAAGGAGCCGAACGCCTTGGCGAAGCTCTCCTGCACCAGATCCTCGGCGTCCGTGGGGTTGCGGGTCATCCGCAGGGCAGCCGAGTAGAGCTGATCGATGTACTGCAACGCGTCGCGCTCGAACCGCGCCACACGCTCGTCGGCCGACTCGCTCCGGGGAGCGCGTCGGGTATCGGCCTGACCGGGATCCTCACTCATCGCTGCCGAGCCTAGCTGCCCTGCGCGCCGCCCGGTTCTCGGGATCCCCGCGCCGCCCCGGGCGATGTCGTGCGACGGGCCGGAACCGATCTCCGGACACCTCGCGCCGGCCACGCTCACCAGCACCCGGGACCCCCTCCACTCGTACGCGTCGTATCTGCTGGTGCTCGCAACGACGGTTCGTCCGCAGGCATTCCGCACCGCTGCGCGCCGATCGAGATCGTCGGGAGATGAGCAGCGGGGCGGCGAGGGCATAGTGTCGCTTTTCGTCATTCGTGCCGTTCATCAGTTGCCGATCTCCGGCTCACATCTCGAGGGGAATCCCGTCATGCCGTCCTCCCGTCGCCGCGGCCTGTACGCCGCCGGTGGAGTCCTGCTGTCCGCCGCCCTGCTCGCTGCCCCCGCCGCCACCGCGGCCCCGGCCGCCCCCGTGACCGCGGCCCCGGCCGCCCCCGTCACCGCGGCGACCACGCAGCCGTTCCCGGGCAAGAGCGCCACCCAGATCAAGACGATCTCTGCCGGGGTCGCCGCCAAGGCCCGCACCGTGCACGTCGCGGGCTACGACATCGACCCGAGCATGGGCCGGGTCTCGTTCGACATGGTGATCGCCCCCACCGGGGCCCGGGGCTGGATCCGCCTGGTCAAGAACAAGGCCACGGCAAAGCTGGTCCGGGTCGGCAACACCATCTACCTGCAGCCCGATGCACGTTTCGGTGGCCCGGACTTCGCCCCCGGCGGCGCGCAGTACGGCAAGTGGATCAAGGTGACCCGCACCCAGGCGCAGTACAAGCAGATGGTGCCGATCACGGTGATCCCGAGCTGGGCCAAGTTGGTCGGCGCGCTGACGGTCAGCCGCCGTACCGACGGCGGAACCATGGGTGGCACCCCCACGGTGCGGCTCTACCAGCCCGGCACCAAGGGCGGCAGCCTCTACGTCGCCACCGCGGGACCGGCCTTCCCCCGCCTGGTCGCGAGCTCCGACAAGACGGTGCGCTACGCCCTGTACGAATGGAACAAGTCCGTCGCGCCGATCACCGCGCCGGCGGCCGACCAGCTCGCCGGCTGAGCTCGCCGAGCCAGCTCACGGCGGCGCGCGCCGCGCCGTCCGGATCGGCCTTCAGCGCGTGGTCGCCGTCCACGGGGTGCACCTGGACCCCGGGGACGGCGGCCACGATCTCGTCCGGGGTTCCGAAGGCATCGCGCCGTCCCTGAACCACCAGGGTCGCCACCGCGGCCTGCGCCAGCTCGTCGGCGCGGCTGCGTTCGGGGCGCCCGGGCGGATGCAGCGGGAAGGCCAGCGCCAGCACCCCGTCCGCCCCCAGCTCGGCCGCCGTCCGGCACGCCACCCGGGCCCCGGCACTGCGCCCGCCCAGCACCAGCAGCTCACCCGCCGGCGCGGCGTCCAGCGCGGTCGTGCCCAACCCCAGTGCCCGGACGACGACCAGCCAGGCCACGTCCAACCGGGGTGGCGGCGCGGCGACCTTGCGCCCGGCGACCCGCCAGGGCTGCTCCACCAGGACGACGCGCCAGCCCGCCGCGCAGGCCGCCGCGGTCACGGCCTGCAGATCGGCCGACTCGATGCCGCCACCGGCACCGTGCCCGAGCACCACCGTGCCGTGCACGTCCGCCGCCCGCGCCGCTCGGGCGGGGTGCACCGTGATCCGCGCAGCGCCCAGCGGGGTGTCGATCTCGCGGACCAGCGGGTCAGAAGAGGGCATCGCCGCCACCGATCAGCTCGCCGGTCACCGGATCGATCACCCCGTGCAGGCTGTCGAGCGGGGCCGGTTCGATCAGCTCCGGCCCGTTGTTGGTGGCGGCGTTGACCCGGGTGGTGACCGCGGTGGCGGCGAACCGGCCCGCCGGCGGGGGCGCCAGCAGGGCTCGGACGGCGTCCGCGTCCTGCAGCTTCGGGTCGAGCCAGGCGTCCCACCGATCGGGCGGCAGCACCAGGGGCATCCGGTCGTGGACGGACCGCAGCGGCTCCTCGGCGTCCGTGGTGATCACCGCATAGGTGGTCAGCCAGGCGCCCGGATCGTCAGCGTGCACCGCGGGGTCGCGCCAGAACTCGTAGATCCCCGCGAAGGCGATCGGACCGCCGAGCACCGGGTGCAGGTAGAACGGCTGCTTGCGGGGTTTGCCCCGCCGGTCGCGCTCGGTGGGGCTGGCCTGCCACTCGTACCAGCCGTCGGCCGGCACCAGGCACCGGCGGGTCAGCGCCGCCCGGCGGTGGGTGCGGTCCAGCAGGGTCTCGGAACGAGCATTGATCATGCGGCTGCCCACCGAGCGGTCCTTGGCCCACGACGGCACCAGGCCCCAGGTCAGCAACCGCAGCCAACGCACCGGTTCGGGTTCGGCCGGCTCGGCGGCGAACTCGACCTGTTCAGCCCGGTCCTCCTCCTCAGCCCCCTCGACCGAGGACTCGGCGGCGGATTCGACCGCCATCACCTCACCACGGGGACGACGTTCCAGCACCACCGGCGCGGCCTTGGTGGGTGCGACGTTGAAGTCGGGCTCGGCCGCCGTGGGGTCCTCCCCCGGGCCGGGACCGGTCAGGAACTCGATCTCGAAGTCCTCCACCAGGTCCTCGGGACGGCGGGAGGAGGCGTAGCGTCCGCACACCCGGCCCAGACTGCCAGATGGCACGGATCGCGCAGCACCCCCCGCTCGCGGTAGGCATGAGGGGTGTCCACCCGCCGCGTCACCCGCCTGCTGCTCGCCGCCGGTTTCGTCGGCACCGGACTCGACATCGTCCTGCACCCGATGAACCCGGCGCACCGGCTGGGCGGCGTCACCGCACGTCTCGCCGTCCCGGGGGGACGGCGGCTCGACCCCGAGCTCGTGGTGCGCGCCACCGGGGTGATCCAGGCCGGCGCCGGGGGCTTGCTGGCCCTCGGCCGGGCTCCCCGGGTCACCGCGCTGACGCTGGCGGTGACGGCGACGACGAACGCCTACCTGCGTCGTCCCGCCCCCGTGCAGCCTCCGGCGGGACGGGCGGCCGACTAATCTCGTGCCCATGAGCATGCCGACCTGGGCCGCGCCCACCGCCACCGGGCCGGTGCAGGCCACCGTGAGCCTGCCGGGGTCGAAGTCGCTCACCAACCGCTACCTGGTGCTGGCTGCCCTCGCCGACGGCCCGTCGCGGCTGCGGGCACCGTTGCGCTCGCGGGACACCCTGCTCATGGCCGGGGCATTGACCTCGCTCGGCCCGGCCATCACCGACCTGCCCGCCGAGTCCCCCGGTGCCGGGGTGATCGCGGTGGACGACTGGCAGGTGACGCCCACCCCACTGCACGGTCCGGCCCGGATCGACTGCGGCCTGGCGGGCACCGTGATGCGCTTCCTGCCGCCGGTGGCCGCCCTCGCCAAGGGGGTCGTCGAGCTGGACGGCGACCCGCGAGCCCGCGAGCGGCCGATGGCCGCCGTGGTCACCGCCCTGCGCGACCTGGGCGTCGAGGTCGAGGCCGCCGCCGGTGACCACCTGCCGCTGCGGGTGCTCGGGGACGGCGCGGTGCGTGGCGGTGAGATCGAGATCGACGCCTCGGCGTCCAGTCAGTTCGTCTCGGCCCTGCTGCTGGCCGCGCCCCGATTCGCCCGGGGGCTGACGTTGCGTCATGTCGGCCCGCCGATCCCCAGCCAGCCCCACGTCAGCATGACGGTCGAGGTGTTGCGCGACGCCGGGGTGGTGGTCGACGACAGCGCCGCCCACGGCCGACCCGACGAGCACAGCCGGCACGGCCGGCACGGCCACGCCACCTGGCGGGTGGAACCCGGCCCGGTGGGGGCGCTCGACGTCCAGATCGAACCCGACCTGTCCAACGCGGCCCCGTTCATCGCCGCCGCGCTGGTGACCGGCGGGCAGGTGCACATCCCCCACTGGCCGCAATCGACCACCCAGGCCGGCGACGCGATGCGCGACCTGCTCGACGCCATGGGGGCCGACGTCAGCCTCGACCCCGGTGGGCTGACCGTGCGCGGCACCGGCGAGCTCTACGGCATCGACGTCGACCTGCACGACGCCAGCGAGATCGCCACGATCGTGGCCGCCCTGGCCGCACTGGCCGAAACCCCTTCGCAGCTGCGTGGTCTGGCGCACACCAGGGGCCACGAGACCGATCGGCTCGCAGCGCTGCGCACCGAGATCACCAAGCTCGGCGGCAACGTCACCGAGACCGCCGACGGCCTGGTGATCGTGCCCGCGCCGCTGCACGGTGGGGTGTTCACCACCTACGCCGACCATCGCATGGCGACCGCGGGAGCCCTTCTGGGACTGCGGGTTCCGGGCATCCTGGTCGAGGACGTCGAGACCACCGGCAAGACGCTGCCGGGCTTCACCGAGCTGTGGTCCGGCATGCTCGCCGCCGGCAGCTCCGGCAGCCTCAGCACTGCCGGCTGACCGGATGGCTGTCGCGCGGCGCCGACCGGACCTGGACGAGAGCGACGTCCGGGTGCGTCCCAACCGCCGCGGCACCCGACCGCGCAGCAAGGAACGTCCCGGACACTCCGATGCCACCCCGGCCTGGGTGGTGACCGTCGACCGAGGCCGGTACACCTGCCTCTTGCTGCCCCCCGACGCCGGCGCACCGATGGACGGCGCTCAGCGGCCGGTGACGGCGATGAAGGCCCGCGAACTCGGCCGATCGGCCATCGTGGTGGGCGATCGGGTCGCGCTGGTGGGTGACGTCAGTGGCGAGACCGGCTCGCTGGCCCGGATCGTGCGGGTCGAGCCCCGTGACTCGGCGCTGCGACGCAGCGCCGACGACACCGACCCGGTCGAGCGGGTGGTGGTGGCCAACGCCGACCAACTGGCCGTGGTGACCGCGCTGGCCGATCCGGAGCCCCGACCCCGCATGGTCGACCGCTGCCTGGTCGCGGCCTACGACGCCGGCCTGGCGCCCTTGCTGATCCTGACCAAGGCCGACCTGGCTGCGGCCGAGGACTTCCTGGCCGCCTACGCGCCGCTGGACGTGCCGTACGTGATCACCTCGCGCACCCGCGGCTCGTCCGAGATCATCGGGCTGGACGACGTCCGGCGGGCCGTGCACGAGAAGGTGACGGTGTTCATCGGGCACTCCGGCGTGGGTAAGTCGACCCTGGTCAACGCGTTGGTCCCCGGTGCCGACCGGGCGGTGGGGCGGGTCAACGACGTCACCGGCCGGGGCCGGCACACCTCGACCTCGGCACTGGCGCTGGCCCTGCCGGACGGGGGGTGGGTGATCGACACCCCGGGCGTGCGGTCCTTCGGGCTGGCCCACGTCGACCTCGACCGGATCGTGCAGGCCTTCCCCGACCTGGCGGTCGGCACCCGGGACTGCCCGCGGGGGTGCAGCCACGACGAGCCGGAGTGCGGTCTGGATGCCTTCGTCGCGGCCGGGGGTGCCGGGCCGGCGGGCGAGGGGCGGCTGGAGTCGCTGCGCCGACTGTTGCGTTCGCGGGCCGCCGGCGACGACGGCCCAGCGGGTCCCGCCTGACCGGTGGGCGATTCGGGGCAGAAGCCTCGAAGGTACAGGGACGAACGACCCACGTTTGGCCGGGGCGGCCCGCATACGGTCCAAACAACTCGATGCTCGCGCTCCTTGGCGCTCGTTCCCTGTTCGACCTCGCGCGGGGGGTCCTGGCTCCGGGCGGTTGGTTCGCGCGCACAGTAGGTTGCACGTCGTCCACCGTTCCCGGCTGGAAGGACTGCCGATTTCATGTTCCAGGTGCGCATCCACGGCCGAGGCGGCCAAGGCGTGGTCACCGCTGCGGAGTTGTTGAGTCTGGCCGCATTCGACGAAGGTCGATTCGCCCAGGCGTTCCCGAGCTTCGGCTCCGAACGCACCGGTGCGCCGGTGGTCAGCTTCGCGCGGATCGACGACCGCGAGATCCGATTGCGCGAACCGGTGATGCAACCGGACGCGCTGATCATCCAGGACCCCACCCTGCTCAACCAGGTCGACGTCTTCAGCGGCCTGGCGCCGGACGGCTACGTCCTCATCAACTCCCACCACGCCTTCGCCGATCTGGGCCTGACCGATCTGTGGGCCCGGCACGACCACAGCCGGCTGCTCACCGTGCCCGCCGGCGAGTTCGCCCGGCGCACCGTGGGCCGGCCGCTGCCGAACGCCGCCCTGCTCGGCGGGTTCGCGGCGCTGTCGGACCTGATCTCGTTCCGGGCCGTGGCCGATGCGATCCGGCACACCTTCCCCGGCGACATCGGTGAACGCAATGTCGAGGCCGCCCACCTGGCCTACGACCACGTCCAGAACGAAGTGAGGGAGCTGGCGCATGTTCCGGCAGGTTGAGGGGTCCCGTGCGGTCGCCGAGGCGGTGGCCGCGTGTCGGCCCGACGTGATCTGCGCCTACCCCATCTCACCCCAGACCCACATCGTCGAAGCCCTCTCGCAGCTGGTGAAGACCGGGCGGCTCGCCCCGTGCGAGTACGTCAACGTCGAGAGCGAGTTCGCCGCCATGTCGGTGGCCATCGGCTCGTCGGCGTCCGGCGCCCGCACGTACACGGCCACCGCGAGCCAGGGCCTGCTGTTCATGGTCGAGGCGGTCTACAACGCCTCGGGCCTGGGCCTGCCGATCGTGATGACCGTGGCCAACCGGGCCATCGGGGCCCCGATCAACATCTGGAACGACCACAGCGACGCCATGTCGCAGCGTGACTCGGGCTGGATCCAGCTCTACGCCCGCACCAACCAGGAGGCCGCCGACCTGCACGTGCAGGGCTTCCGGCTCGCCGAGGAACTGTCGATCCCGGTCATGGTCTGCATGGACGGGTTCATCCTGACCCACGCCGTCGAGCGGGTGGACATCCCCGAGCAGTCCCAGGTCGACGCCTTCCTGCCGCCGTTCGAGCCGCGTCAGGTGCTCGACCCGTCCGACCCGGTCTCGATCGGGGCGATGGTCGGCCCGGAGGCGTTCACCGAGGTGCGCTACCTGGCTCACGCCAAGCAGATGCAGGCCCTCGAACTCATCCCGCGGATCGCCGCCGAGTTCACCGGGGTGTTCGGTCGCGACAGCGGCGGCCTGGTGCACCCCTACCGCTGCGAGGACGCCGAGACGATCGTCGTCGCGCTCGGCTCGGTGCTCGGCACCATCGAGGACGTCATCGACGCCGAACGCGACCGGGGTGTCGCGGTCGGGGCGTTGGGCATCGGCTCGTTCCGGCCGTTCCCGCTGGACGCCGTCCGCGAGGCCCTGGCCGGCGCTCGCCGGGTCGTGGTGGTCGAGAAGGCGCTGTCCGTCGGCATCGGCGGGCCGGTCTCGTCCAACGTCCGCACCGCGCTGGCCGGTCTGGACATCCCGGCCGCCACGGTGATCGCCGGGCTCGGCGGCCGCCCGATCACCCGGTCGTCGCTGCACACCATGCTGGCGCAGGCCCGCGCCGACGAACTCGAGCCGTTGACCTTCCTGGACATGAACTGGGACGTGGTCAACCGCGAACTCGGGCGGCAGCAGGAGCGCCGCCGCTCCGGCCCGGAGGCCGAGAACATCTTGCGGGACATCGGCACCGTGGCTGCCGGACCGGTCTGAGACGTGCAAGCGCGAGGAGAGACGACGACATGACCGTGCCGCAGACCCAACAGCAGGTGAAGTTCTACCAGGTCGGCAGTTTCGCGATCGGCAACCGACTGGTCGACGCCGAGCAGCGTTCGGTGCAGTCGACCACCGAACGAGCCAATGCCCTCACCTCGGGCCACCGGGCCTGTCAGGGCTGTGGTGAGGCCCTCGGCGCCCGCTACGCGATGGACGCCGCGATGCACGCCACGGAGGGACAGATGGTGGCGGTCAACGCCACCGGCTGCCTGGAGGTGTTCTCCACCCCCTACCCCGAGACCTCGTGGCAGATCCCCTGGTTGCACTCGTTGTTCGGCAATGCCCCCGCGGTGGCGACCGGGGTGGCCGCCGCGCTGAAGGTGCGCGCCGCCAAGGACCTGGCGCGCGGCATCGGTGACGGCAAACCCGACATCCGGGTGGTGGCACAGGGCGGTGACGGCGGCACCGTCGACATCGGTTTCGGCTGCCTGTCGGGCATGTTCGAGCGCAACGACGACGTGCTCTACATCTGCTACGACAACGAGGCCTACATGAACACCGGGGTGCAGCGCAGCGGCGCCACGCCCCCGGCCGCTCGCACCATGACCACCCAGGCGGTGGGCAGCGAGCCCGGTGCCCCGTTCGGCCAGGGCAAGAACGTGCCCCGGATCGCCATGGCCCACGAGATCCCTTACGTGGCAACGGCGACCGTTGCCGATCTGCGTGACCTCGAGTACAAGGTGCACAAGGCGATGGGCATGCACGGTGCCCGCTACATCCACGTGCTGGTGCCGTGTCCGCTGGGCTGGGGCAGCGCCTCGGGGCTGACGGTGCAGGTGGCCCGCGCGGCCACCCAGAGCGGGTTGTTCCCCGTGTTCGAGGCCGAGGGGGGCGAGGTCACCGGGGCTGCGAAGATCCGGCGCAAGATCCCCGTGGAGGACTACCTGCGCATGCAGAAACGCTACGCACACCTGTTCTCCCCCACGGTCCGCGAGGACGTCATCGATCGGCTCCAGGCCCAGGCCGACAAGAACATCGCCCGCTACGGGCTGCTCGATTCCGACGAGGGTGAGGCCTGATCATGGAGAAGCCGTTCGCGATCACCCTGGACATCGGGTCCAGCCTGGCCAACCGCACCGGGTCGTGGCGCACCGAGCGCCCGGTCTACGTCGACCGGATGCCCCCGTGCAACGACGCCTGCCCCGCCGGGGAGAACATCCAGAAGTGGCTGTACGCCGCCGAGTCCGGCGACGTGGCCGACAACCCGGACGACGCCAAGGGCGGCAACGGCTACGAGGCCGCCTGGCGCCAGATCATGCAGGACAACCCGCTGCCCGCCGTGATGGGTCGGGTCTGCTACCACCCGTGCGAGACCTCGTGCAATCGCGCCGGGGTCGACGAGGCGGTCGGGATCAACGGCGTCGAGCGCTTCCTGGGCGACCTGGCCATCGAGCGCGGCTGGACCATCGAGCCGCCGACCGCCACCACCGGCAAGCGGGTGCTGGTCGTCGGTGCCGGGCCGTCCGGCCTGAGCGCCGCCTACCACCTGCGCCGGATGGGCCACGAGGTCGAGATCCGCGAGGCCGGCCCGCTGGCCGGCGGCATGATGCGGTTCGGCATCCCGAAGTACCGCCTGCCCCGCGAGGTGCTCGAGGCCGAGGTCGCCCGGATCACCGGCATGGGCGTCGTCCTGACCTTGAACCACAAGGTCGAGGACCTGCAGGCCGAGATGGCCGGCAGCGACGGCTCCCCCGGCTTCGACGCGGTCTTCCTGGCGGTGGGCGCGCACATCGGCAAGCGGGCCTACATCCCGGCCGGCGAGAGCACCCACATCCTGGACGCGGTCAGCCTGCTGCGGTCGATGGAGGGCGAGGACAAGCCCTACCTGGGACGGCGCGTGGTGATCTACGGCGGCGGCAACACCGCCATGGACGCCGCCCGCACCGCCAAGCGGCTCGGCGCCACCGACGCCATCGTGGTCTACCGGCGCACCCGCGACCGGATGCCCGCCCACGACATCGAGGTCGAGGAGGCCCTGGAGGAAGGCGTCATGATGCGCTGGCTCTCCACCGTCAAGCGGGCCGAGGAGGGCAAGCTCGTCGTCGAGAAGATGGAACTCGACGAGTCCGGCTTCCCGCAGCCGACCGGTGAGACCGAGGAGCTCGAGGCCGACACGCTGGTGCTGGCCCTGGGCCAGGACGTCGACCTGTCCCTGCTGGAGCACGTCCCCGGCCTGAACGTCGCCGACGGCGTGGTGCAGGTGGGCAGCAACCTGATGACCGGCGCCCCGGGCATCTTCGCCGGCGGCGACATGGTGCCCAGCGAGCGCACGGTGACCGTCGCGGTCGGGCACGGCAAGAAGGCCGCCCGGCACATCGATGCCTATCTGCGGGGCACCACTTACGACCCGGGGCCCCGCAAGCCGCTGGCCACGCTGGACCGGATCAACAACTGGTACTACGCCGACGCTCCCAAGACGGTGCGGCCCACACTGGACGCCGTCCGGCGTCGCGCGACCTTCGACGAGGTGGTCGGTGGCCTGGACGCCGGCAGCGCCCTGTTCGAGGCGCGGCGCTGCATGTCGTGCGGCAACTGCTTCGGCTGTGACAACTGCTATGGGGTCTGCCCGGACAACGCGGTGATCAAGGTCGCTCAGAATGCCACGTACGAGATCGACCTGAACTACTGCAAGGGCTGCAGCCTGTGCATGCACGAATGCCCCTGTGGCGCCATCGAGATGCAGCCCGAGCAGACCTGACCCGACGCCCATGATCACCGTTTCGTCGCGGTGTCCCCCGGTTGAACCGGAGCGGAGTGCGACGCAACGGTGATCATGGGCGATGAGGGCCACTGCCGGGATGGCTCATTGCATGACTCGTCAGGTTCTAGAACCATGGTGTCATGGCGGGTACTACCGCGGCGGCGGGACAACTGAGGTGTAGCACTGCCCACCTCACCAGGAGCTCCCGATGAAGCGCACCGCCCTGTTGACCGCAGCCGCCGTTCTGGCCGCCGTCCCCGCCGTCCTGGGGGTCGCGGGGAACGACACCTTCAGTCAGCGGGTGCCGGCCATGATCCCCGCCGGAGCCTCCGTGGTGCCCACCGCCGAACCCAGCGGTGAGGCCGGTGACGATTCCTCGGCGCACCCGACCTCGAGCCCCTCGTCGCACTCGGCCACCCAGACACACGACTCCTCGGCCTCCGGCGACGACCACGGCGGCCGCGGGGCCACCGGTGGCGGGCACGGCTCGGACGACGACGCGACCGGCAGCCGGTCGACCTCGACCGGGTCGACCGTCACTCGGACCTCGACCTCGACCTCGACGCACACCGCCACCCACCGCGCGACCAGCGCCACCACCGACGACCGCGGCGGCGCCACCACGGAGGACTCCGGCGGTCACGGCGGCACCTCGGGCTCCGGTTCGGGCACCTCGGGCAAGGGCAAGGGGTGAGCACCCCCACCGACCAGGACTCCCCGGTCGAGGCGCCCCCGTGGCGGACCCTCACGACCGGGCAGTCCGCACGCGCCGAGAGCGAGCCGGTCGACGTCCGGCGCGTCGTCCTGCAGGTGATCGGGGCGGCACTGGCCGTGCTGCTGCTGGTCGGCGCGGTCGGCGTGGTCGTCGTCCGCCGGATGGCCGAGCGCGAGGCACTCAATGATGCCTCCCACCTCACCGACCTGCTGGCCCGGGCCGTGGTGATGCCCTCCCTCGAGGACGCCCTGCTCGACGGGGACGCCGCCGCCCGGCAGCGGTTCGACGTGGTCGTGCGCGAACGGGTGCTGTCGAAGGACTTCGTCCGGGTGAAGCTCTGGTCACCGGACGGCGTGGTGCTCTACTCCGACGAGGCCGCCCTGATCGGGGAGACGTTCCCGCTCGGCGAGGAACAGCGCGCCGTCCTCGCGGTCCCGGCCACGGTCGCCGAGGTGAGCGACCTGGCCCCGCAGGAGAACCGCCTGGAGCGGGATCAGGGCCGCCTGGTCGAGGTGTATCGGCCGGTGTGGACGCCGTCCGGCAAACCGCTGTTGTTCGAGACCTACACCGACTACGGCACCGTCACCGACCGCACCGTCAACCTGTGGCGCGGGTTCGGCGGCACGATGATCTCGACCCTGTTGCTGTTCGCCGTGCTGATGACCCCCTTGATCTGGGCCCTGCTCGACCGGCTGCGACGAGCCCGGATGTCCCGCGAGGTGCTGCTGCAGCACGCCATCGACGCCTCGCAGGACGAACGGCGACGCATCGCGGCGGACCTGCACGACGGGGTGGTGCAGGAACTGGTCGCGGCCTCGCTGCTGGTCTCGGGGGCCACCGAGCGCGCCTCGGCCCGGGGGGACGGCGAGCAGGCCGCTCACCTGCGCTCGGCAGCGGGCGCCGTCCGGGCGAGCGTGGCCTCGCTGCGCACCCTGCTGGTGGACATCTACCCGCCCAATCTGACCAGCGCCGGCCTGGCGGTCGCACTGGAGGATCTCGGGGCCGGGTTGCGGGGCCGTGGGGTCGAGGTGATCGTCGACGTCGATCCGGATGCCCCGGCCCTGCTCGACGAACGCGGCCAACGCCTGGTCTATCGCACCACCCAGGAGTGCCTGCGCAACGTCCTCAAGCACTCCGGTGCCCACCAGGCCGAGGTCTCACTGCACGCCGAGGACGCCCTGGTGGTGCTCGAGGTGGCCGACGACGGTGCCGGGGTCAGCGAGGCGGCGCTCGACGGGACGACGACCCAGGGCCACTTCGGCCTGCGTCTGCTGGCCGATCTGGCGCGCGATCACGGCGCCACCCTGCGCGTGTCCACGGCCCCGACCCGGGGCACCCGATGGCGGTTGGAGATCACCCCGTGAGCCAGAGCACCCGGTCCGCGGTCCGCGTCCTGCTGGTGGACGACCACGCGCTGGTGCGGGCCGGCCTGGCCGCACTGCTGGACGGCAGCGGCCAGGTGAACGTGGTCGGCCAGGCGGCCGACGGAGCCGGCGCGATCGAACTGGTCACCGAGGTGAACCCGGACGTGGTGCTGATGGACCTGTCGATGCCAGGCATGGACGGCATCGCGGCCACCCGCGCCGTCCTGGAGGCCCGACCCGGGACGGCGGTGGTCATCCTGACCTCGTTCGCCGAGCAGCCGCGGGTGCGCGGTGCGATCGACGCCGGCGCGGTCGGCTTCCTGCTCAAGGACTCCGAGCCGGGCGACCTGGTCTCCGGAGTGCTGGCCGCAGCACGCGGCGAGGCTCCGCTGGACCCCCGGGTGACCAAGGCGTTGCTGCCCGGCGGCGGCCGGTCCACCGGCGAGCGGCTCAGCCCCCGCGAGCGCGAGGTGCTCGCCCTGGTGGGTGAGGGCATGGCCAACAAGCAGATCGCCCGCGCCCTCGGCATCGCCGAGCGCACCGTCAAGGTGCACCTGAACAGCGTGTTCCGTCAGCTGGGGGTCGGCGACCGGACGTCGGCAGCGTTGTGGGCTCGGGAGCACCTCGGTTCGTGGTGATCCCGTCGTGGTGAACCCGGTTCACCCCGAGCGCTATCGACCGGCGGCCTCGCCGCCGCCCTGGCCGGTCTTGGTGTTGCTGATGATGTCCTTCCAGACCAGGGTGGCCCCGCTGTGACCGACGACCACGGTCATGCCGATGGTCGCCACGGCGCCCACCACGGCGAGGCCGGCCACGACCTTCGCCAGCGTTGCCCGCGTGCGGGCCCACCAGATGACCCCGGCGCCCACGAACAGGGCGAAGGCGAACGCCACCAGCGTGTCGCCCATCTCGGCATGGTCGTGCAGACCAGCGGGCTCACTCAGCTGCCGCACGCGATGCTCCAGGCTCTCGCCCGACTGGGCGGCCGTGAACGCGGCGACCAGCACCACGCCGTTGAGCACCGCGAGCTGGGGGGCGAACCGTCGCCAGTCGGGCTTGACCGCCACCGCGACCGTCAGCACCGCGGCGAGCGGTAGCAGGATGACCACGGCGTGGACCACCAGCGGGTGCAAGGGCAGTCCCAACACGGTGTCGAACACGAAGATTCCGCTCCTCTCGGGGATGCCGGGACCCCGGTTCCCGTGAGTCCGATCGGACCCATGCTGCGACTCTACGACTACTGATATGTCAGTCAACTCCAGGCCCGCCGCGTTCACCGGAGAAATGGCCAGGCATGGCGGTAGCGTCGAGCCGGCATCGACCCCGGGTTGACCCGGGATCTACCTGCAGCACGGGCCGGCACCCGCGGCTCGACACCGAGGACTCCCGAGGAGCGACGTGGCCGGCTACGACGATGATCTGCGGCTCGCACTGGTGATCGCCGACATGGTCGACGCCCACACGACGTCCCGGTTCCAGGCGGTCGACCTGCACGTCGAGACCAAGCCCGACCTGACGCCCGTCAGTGACGCCGACCGCACCGCGGAGGAGATCATCCGCGGCCAGCTCAAGCGCAGCCGCCCGCGCGACGCCGTCGTCGGCGAGGAGTTCGCCCCGACCGGTCACGGCGTCCGGCGCTGGGTGGTCGACCCGATCGACGGCACCAAGAACTTCGTGCGCGGCGTCCCGGTGTGGGCCACGCTGATCGCCCTCATGGTCGAGGACGAGGTGGTGCTCGGCGTGGTGTCCGCCCCCGCGCTGAACCGGCGGTGGTGGGCGGCGCAGGGCACCGGCGCCTGGACCGGCCGCAGCCTGTCCTCGGCGCGACGCCTGGCGGTCTCGGGGGTCGCCAAGGTCGAGGATGCCTCGCTGTCGTACTCCTCCTATGAGTCCTGGGAGGACCTGAACCGGGGCGAGCAGTTCCGCACCCTCACCCGCACCGTCTGGCGCAGCCGGGCCTACGGCGACTTCTGGTCGTACATGTTGCTCGCCGAGGGCGCGGTCGACATCGCCACCGAACCGGAGCTGATGCTCTACGACATGGCGGCGTTGGTACCCGTGGTCACCGAGGCCGGGGGACGGTTCACCTCACTGGCCGGCGAGGAGGGCTGCTCGGGCGGGAACGCCTTGGCCACCAACGGGTTGCTGCACGACGAGGTGCTCTCGATGCTCGCCCTGCGCGAGCCGGACCCGGCATAACGCCCCCGGGTACGCCACCGGGCCAGCACCCGCGGGGCGAACAGCAGCGCGTAGAGATCGAACCAGCCGTACCCCCCGGCCGCCCCGGACGGCGGATTGCCCTGTCCGATCAGGCCGAGCACGGGATCGACCTCGGCCCAGGCCCAGGTGCCCAGCGCCGTCCCGGTCAGCTCGAGCAGCCCGACCACCACGAACGCACCCACGTAGAGCAGTCGGCTGCGACCCCACCGCAGGAAGCCGAGCAGGCAGCCGAACCAGAAGAAGCCCAGGACGTCGTGGCGCCCGCCGAACAGGCCCAGCAGCCCCGCCACGGCCCAACCGCCACCGGCCACGACGGTCAGACCGACCGCGGCGTGGGCGTGCGCGCGGACGACGGGCGCCCGCCCGATGCACAAGGCGGCCAGGTAGACCAGACCGTGACCGGGCGGCACGAACAGGGGCACGGTGCCGATCCGGTAGACGTAGGCCTCCAGCAGGGGCGAGAAGGTGTACTCCACCGCCGTCGCGAAGAGCACGACGAGCCCGGTCTGCACCCGCACCAGGGCGGTCTCGCGGCGCAGGACCCCCACCAGGACCAGCCAGGTGCCGAGCCCCAGCACGACCTGCCGCGCGGGTTCGAACCAGGGCAGGTCGATCGAGCCGGGCACGACCGCCGGGTCGACGGCATCGAGCAGCAGTACCACGGCGATCCAGGACATCACCGTGGCCGCCACACCGAGATCAGGCCCGGGGTCCCAGGCGACCCGGAGCCTGACGATCAGCTCTCGCACGACCCGATCATGCCCGCTGTGCGACCCCCGAGGCGGCCCAGCGGTACCCGAGGACTCAGGACGCCGCGGAGTGCTCGATGCGGTCGAGCCGGTTACGCGAGTCCTCCGGCAGGGTCATCTCGACACAGGCGGGACAGGCCGCTGCGGGCCGCGCCGAGAAGCGCCGCTCCCAGAAGACCGTCCAGCCGCCGATGAACTCCCCACACAGGGTGCGCCGGGTACCCGGCTGCCAGGCATGTTCGGTTCCATAGGGCACCCACTGGCTCGGACCGGTCCCTGAGCGGTCGCGCACCTTGTGGGTCGAGACAACGAAAAGCTCACTGCGATCCGGACCAGCCGGACGCTGAGCAAGAGTCAGGGGCGTCATCGTTGCCGTCCTCCACTCCCGTGCCGTTCCGGAGCCTCCCCGTCGAGACTCACATCACGCGTGGCACTGAGTGCCATACTTACGGCACTCAATGCAGATACGCAAGGGTCTACAGCCCGATCAGTATCCCGAGATGGCACGCCCGACAGCCGAGCGGCGCCCTGGCCATCGGTGAACGGTCACAGTGAGCGTGATATGCGTTGCATCACATCGCCGAGCGGGTCACCGGCACGGAAGACGGCCACCACCACGTTCTCGTCCTCACCCGCGGCCGAGGCCTCCGCCGAGGGCTGCAACCGGGCCACGACCCAGTCGCAGGCCCGGTCCAGATCGCCGAACGGATCCGCCACCCCGCCGCTGGTCAGCCAGCTGCGCAGCACGTGATTGTGCGCCGCGACGATCGCCGCAGCCGCGACCTCCGCGGCCAGCGCGGCCTGCGCACCCTCACCCAACCGCGCCTGCAGGTAGGTACTGAACAGGCGGGTGTAGCGCGAGACCCAGGCGATCTCGCGATCGCGCAGGGCGGGCACGGTGCGGGTCAGCTGGTACCGCTGGATCGAGACGGCGGCGTCGTCGACGTAGCTGCGCATGACCAGGCGCGCCCCGCTGCACACCGCGCGCAACGGCGGGACGTCGCGCAGCGCCTCGAGGTGCGCCTGCACCATCTGGGCCACCCGTTCGTGATCCGGGAAGACGACGTCGTCCTTGGCCCGGAAGTGCCGGAAGAAGGTGCGCCGCGCCACACCGGCACGCTCGGCGATGGCCTCGACGGTGGTGTTCTCGTAGCCCTGGGCGGCGAACAACTCCCGACCGGCGACGGCGATCCGTTCACGCACCTGGGGCGACGCCGTCTCGGGCTCGCTCCCTGCGGGAGGGCTGGCCATGGCAGGACGGTAACGTGGTCGCCCCGCCACCGGCACCTGCCGCCAGGTGAAACACACCACCCGGCCGCCTGCGTGCCACCCGCCGCGACCCGGGAGATCCGATGCCCCCCACCACCCTGCGCAGCGTGGCTCGCGTCCGGACCGCCACCCCCGACCGCTACGCCAAACAGCTGGCGAGCCACCTCGGACGGCGCATCCCGACGAACCAGGACACCGACGGCAGTCACCGGCTCACCTTCGAGGCCGGCACCGCCGTCCTGCAGAGCGGCGACGGGGTTCTGGTGATGACCGTCAGCTCGCCGACCCGCGCCGGCCTCGAGCAGGTGCAGGACGTCCTCGCCCGGCACCTGATCCGCTTCGGTGAGCGACAGCAGCTGGCGGTCGCGTTCACCGCTGAACCGGAAGGCTAGAGGCCCTCGGCCCGGCGCTCCTCGGCCAGGTACAGCTCGAAGTCCTCGGCGTGCCGCTCGGCCAACCGGTCGAGCGCCCGCACCCGGGCCCGCCGGGCCCGAACCTCGGGATCACCCTTGCCCCGCAGGTCCCGGATCGGGGTTCCCAGAAGGACCCCCACGCTCCCGGCCGCGGTCGACGCCGCGCGAGTGGTGGTCACCGCGGACGCCCGCGCGCTGGTGCGCGGCGTCCCCGTGGTGACCGGCGCGAGACAGCCCTGACAGCTGAGCTCGGCACCCGCGAAGTCATCGACCGGCTTGACCTTGCGGCACCTGTCACACCGCCGCCATTTCTCTGCCACTGCCAAAGGACTCCGTCCTGGTCGCTCTCGGTCGAACGAGGCCCACCCTATGCCCACCGGGCGCCCTCGCCGACATGCCCCGCGCGGCGCCGGGGCATGCCTGTGACGTCGACACCGAATTCCGCAAATCACCCTCCGGGCACCACTTTCTGACATAGCGTTGAGGTGGTGTTGATGGTGCATTTCGCCACGACCACGCCAGGTCGCGACTCATCACCTCGATGCCACAGAACTCAGTGTGCGCCAGGGACTTACGCCCCGGGTCGCACCATCACCCCTTGGGGGAGATCGTGAATCGCCGACTCGGGAGGCGCGGTCGCTGCGCCGTTCTCGGCACGCTCGTCATCACCCTGATGTCCGTCCTGCTGCCCGCCACCGCAGCGCAGGCCGCCACGGCACGCAACCTGGCACCCAATCCCTCGGTCGAGACCCGTTCGGGCAGCCGGCCGGCGTCCTGGGTTCAGGTGACCGCGGGCTCCAACCGTCGCACCTTCGACCACCGCTCCGGCGGCGCCCACGCCGGCCGGCGGTACGTCCGCACCACGGTGACCCAGCGCACCTCGGGTGTCGCCGGCTGGGCCTTCGCGCCGGTCGCCGTCCGGGCCGGGGCCAGTTACAGCTACCGCGACTACTACCGCGGCTCGGCCAACGTGCTGCGCGCCCGGATGACCGCCTCGAACGGATCGGTGCTCTACCGGACCTTCCCGGCCTCCCCCGCCTCGCGGGGCTGGAAGGCCGGCGGCGTCACCTTCACGCTGCCCCGCGGCGTCACCCGCCTGAGCATGGAACGGGTGCTGACCACGACCGGCACCCTCGACCTGGACGACGTCCGGCTGACCTTGCGCAGCCTGCCGGCCACCCCGAAGCCCCCGGCCCCCCCCACGCCCGAACCGACCACCCCGGAACCGGCACCGACCACCCCCGCACCGGCACCGACCACCCCGGCACCGGTCCCGGCCACCAGCGGCATGGTCTCGATCACCTTCGATGACGGGCTGACCTCGCAGTACGACAACGCCGCCCCGGTGCTGGCCGCCGACGGGCTGCCGGCCACCTTCTACCTGATCTCGAACAACGTGGGTTCCGGTGGGTACATGTCCGTCTCCCAGGCCGCCGCGCTGCAGGGCCGGGGTCACGAGATCGGCTCGCACAGCGCCACGCACGCCAACCTGCCCTCGTTGTCGGCCAGTGCCCTGACCGACGAACTCGCGGGCAGCAAGGCCGCACTGGAGGCGAACTTCGGCACCATCCGCTCGCTCGCCTACCCGTTCGGCGCCTACAACGCCACCGTGGCGGCTGAGGCCGGCAAGTACTACACCACCGCACGCACCACCGATGGCGGGTTCAACACCCGCGGCGCCATCAACCGCACGGCGTTGACCATGCACTACGTGGTGACCGGAACGGACGCCGCCACGGTCGCGGGGTGGCTGGACCAGGCCAAGAACTCCGGCAGCTGGGTGATCCTGGTCTACCACGGGGTCACCCAGGGCGGGGACCAGTACTCGGTCACCCCGGCCAACTTCGCCGCTCAGATGGCGGCGGTGAAGGCCTCGGGGATCCGAGCGGCCACGGTGAGCGCGGCCTACGACGCCATGTCCTGACCCGCCTCGACGGTTTGCCCGGCCGGGTTGTCGCCTCGAGTTGTCGGCTCGAGGTGTCGATACCTCGCCCATGACGACTGCCCTGGTGGTGGATGACGACCCGGATCTGCGCCAGCTCATGCTGACGGTGCTCGACCGGGCCGGCTACGACGTCTGGGCCGAGGCGGACGGCGAGGCGGCCCTGGCATCGGCCCTGAAGCTGCGCCCGGACGTCGTCCTGCTCGACTGGCTGATGCCGGTGCGATCGGGCATCGAGGTGTGCCAGGCGATGCGTGCCGAGGCCACGCTGGCCCACACCGCCGTGATCATGGTGACGGCGCGCGACACCGAGACCGACCACGAGTGGGGCTACGCCTGTGGCGCCGACGACTACGTGGTCAAGCCCTTCCTGACCAGCGACCTGGTCAGCCGGGTGGAACGCGCCATCGCCCACCGCGCCCGCATCCTGGGCAGCGGTCAACCGACCGGCTGACGCGCGAGGTAGCCCGCGATCTCCGCGAAGGCCTGCTGGAGCGCCGCGTCCAGACGTTCCCGCTCGACCTGGGCCTGCTCGTGCAGACCCTGCTCGGCCAGGTGCTCGATCTGCTGGCACACCTGCGCGAGATCGTCCGCACCGAGGTTGGCCGCCGCCCCCTTGAGGCTGTGCGCCATGCGGTGCCCGAGTTCGTCGTCCCGTGAGGCCAGGGCCTGGTCCAGTCCGGTCACGAGAGCCGGTGCACGGTCGAGGAAGGATCGCGCGATCCGATGGACCAGCTCCACCTCGGCCGGCGAGGCATCACCCGCGAGTTCGTCCAGCCGCATCGAGACCGAGGATCGCTGCTGCACCGGGATGGACGCCGCGCTCGCGGCGGGCACGTCGGGTGTCACGTCCGCCGGCTCGTCCGGTGGGGCGTCGTCCGGCTCGTGGACCCGGCCCACCCACCGGGCGAGGGTGACCTCGAGGTCGTGGGTACGGATCGGTTTGGACAGGTAGTCGTCCATGCCCACCTGGAGGCACCGGTCGCGGTCTTCCTTCATCGCGCCGGCGGTCATCGCGATGATCGGGATGTGGGCGACGTCCGGGCGGTTTCGCAGTTCGCCCGTGGTGGCGTAGCCGTCCAGGCGGGGCATGTGGCAGTCCATCAGGATGGCCTGGTACGGACGGTCGGCGACCATGCTCAACGCCTCGACCCCGTCGGAGGCGACGTCCACGGTGTAGCCGAGCCGCTGCAGGATGCCGACCGCCACGGTCTGGTTGATGTCGTTGTCCTCCACCAACAGCAACAGCCCACCGGGCTCGCGGTCGGCCGCTGCCGCCCCCGGGTCCTCCGCCGTCGGCCGCGAGCGATCGGCCGCCTGCAGCGCGGCGCGCAAGACGTGCGCCGGAACGGGTTTGGTCAGCACCGCCTGGACGCCGGCGGTGCGGGCCTCGCTCTCGCCGATGGCCTCCCCCGAGGTCAGCAGAACCACCTGCACGGCGGGGATCCCCGGGTGGGCGGCAATCTCGTCGGCCACCTTCAGGCCCGTCGTGCCGGCCAGGTTCATCTCGATCACCACGGTCTGGATCGGCGTGCCGAGCGAGGCCGACTGCCGCAGGAGGTCGAGCGCGTGTTCCGGATCGCCGGTGGCCTCGGCCGCGATCGACCAACCGCGCACCTGGCCGACCAGCGCCGCCCGCCGGGCGTCGTCGTCGTCCACGATCAGCACCCGCGCCGCCTCACCCTCGCCGTCGTCCGGGGCCGCGGCCAGGGTGAGCGGGACGGCGGCACGGAAGGTGGTGCCCACCCCCGGGGCGCTCTGCACCGAGATCCAGCCGCCCATGGCCTCGACGAGCTGGCGGCTGATCGCCAGGCCCAGGCCGGTGCCACCGTAGGTGCGTGTGGTCGAGGCGTCGGCCTGGGTGAACGGCTGGAACAGCTTGGCAACGGTGGCGGCGTCCATGCCGAGGCCGGTGTCACTGACCTCGAGCCGGACCGCGATGCGCTCCTGCCGATCCGCACCGCCGTCGGCATCGGGGTCGGCCGCCTGGCTGAGCGCGTCCAGCCCCGAATCGGCCGCCTCCAGGCGGTCCAGCCGGATCGTCACCGAGCCCTCGGCAGTGAACTTGATCGCGTTGCCGACCAGGTTGAACAGCACCTGGCGCAACCGGTTCGGGTCACCGCACAGCCGGGGCGGCAGGCCGGGATCGACATCGACGATCAGCTGCAGCCCCTTGGCGTGCGCGGCCTGGCCGGTCAGGCCGACGACCTCCTCGATCACCGTCGCGACGTCGAAGTCCAACGCGTCCAACACGAACCGGCCCGCCTCGATCTTGGAGAAGTCGAGGATGTCGTTGATCACGCTGAGCAACGCGGTACCGGCCGAGCGGATGCCCTCGACGTAGCGCTGCTGCTCCTCGTCCAATGCGGTGGCGCCGAGCAGTTCGGACAGCCCGATCACCCCGTTCATCGGGGTCCGGATCTCGTGGCTCATCGTCGCCAGGAACTGCGACTTCAATCGGGACGCCTCGAGCGCCTGGTCCCGGGCATGGGCCAGGGCCTGCTCGGTGAGTTTGGTGGGGGTGATGTCGTGGGCCACCGCGTAGACCACGGTGCGGTCGTCGTCCACGGCGCAGTTCCAGTGCAACCAGACGTCGATCCCCGCCGAGGTGAGGCAGCGATTCTGGAAGCTGCGAGGCTCGGTGCCGGTCAGCGTCCGTTTGATCTCGAGCAGCGTCCGGGCCGCGTCCTCGGGGTGCACCAGGTCGACGATGTTGCGGCCGAGCAGGTCCTGCGCCGGGTAGCCGAGCCGCTCCGACCAGGCCGGGTTCAGCTGCACGAACCGGCCGTCGATGCCGATCAGGCAGAGCAACTCCGGCGAGAGCTGGAACAACTGGTCGAGGTGGTCGATGGCCGCCTGCCGCTCACTGACGTCCCGCACGAAGCAGTGCAACGCCCCCGGCTGGGGATCGTCCGGGGCGATCAGGGTGATCTCCTGCTTGAACGTCCGGCCGCTGCGGCGCACCGCCCGGACCAGGGCGTGGGCCTTGCCTTCCTGGCGAGCCTGCAGGATCAGGTCGTCGAGCAGGTGCCGATCATCGGGGTGCACCGTGGCGTACCAGTCGGTGCCGATCAGATCGTCGGCCTCGCAGTCGAGCAGCGCGCCGTAGGCGGAGTTCACGGTGCTGAAGGTGCCGTCGCTGCCGATGAAGGCGATGCCCTCGATGGCGTTCTCCAGCGCCCACGACCGGTTGCGCACGCAGGCCTCGGCCCGCTCCCAACTGGCGATGATCTCGGCGATGATCAGGCACACCACGATGCTGAACAGGCAGAACACCTGCACCGAGGAGCGTTGCAGGTACTCGGAGGGTTCGCGGGTGAAGGGTCCGTACCCGGCCGAGGTCGCCCAGACCAGGGCGGTGTTCAGGCACAGCAGATGGAACGCCGTCCACCGTGGACCCAGCCGGACCACGGCCCAGAACAACGGCGGCAACAGCAGCACCGGCTGCTCGATCAGGCGGTCGCCGTGCCCCAGCACCCCGAGGGAGACCGTCGCGAGCACGATCTGGGCCGCCACGACCGAGACGCCCTCACGTAGTTCACGAGCCGAGGGCAGTGCACGGCGGCGATGCCACAGGTAGACCGCCTCGACGGCCGGCACCACGCTGATGGTGCCGAACGACTCCGCCGCCACCCAGGACCACCAGACCTCGGCCACCGGGACGGCGGTCGCCGAGGTCAGGACCAGGGCGGACGTCGCGATGCCGGCCCCCATCGCGGCCGAGACCACGGCGATCGGGATCAGGCCGCGCAGCACCCATCGGGGCGAGCCGGAGGTCAGGTCGCGGCGCACCAACCGGCGCAGCAGGACGGCGCCGAGCAGGGCCTGCAGCCCATCGGCGGCGGCCCAGGCCAGCGCCGTGCTGAGCGGCAGGCCGAACGCCTGGTTCACCAGGACGTCGCCGGCGCCCTGCAACGCCAGGTACACCGGCCAGCGCCGGGCGTCGCTGCGCCGCAGCACGCCCATCGCCAGGCCGGACGCCGGGCCGTAGGCCACCGCCCCGCTGGGGAAGGCCATCGCCCGGCCCACCAGGGCCAGCAATGTGTAGGCCAGTGCGAAGGCGGTCAGCCGGGCCACGGTGCGCAGCCAGGGCGGGACGACAGCCGACAGCTTCACGCAGAGGGCATCGGCCCATCGCACAGGCTGCTTGACATCCGGCGATGCCGCAGCGGCGGGCAGTTCCCTGAGGGAGGGGACCACCTGCCTCACCGCTGATGGCCGGTCAGCGGTAGGCGCACCCGCGCGGTCGTACCCTCACCCGGTCGGGAGCAGAGCTCCAACTCACCGTCGTGACGGGCCGCGACCGATTGCACCACCGACAGGCCGATCCCAGCCCCCTGGACCTGTTGGGTCCGCGCCGAGCTGGTGCGGTAGAACCGGTCGGCCAGCCGCGGCAGATCCTCGGGATGGATCCCCATTCCATCGTCGATCACCTCCAGCAAGGCATCCGGTCCGCGCACGGCGAGGCGGAACCTCACCGTGCCCGAAGCTGTCGAGAACTTCACCGCGTTCGACGCGAGATTGAGCAACGCATGGCGCAGTTGGGCCCGATCGCCCTGCACCCACACCGCCGGCTCGCTGGTGTCGATCTCGAGCTCCACGTGCAGCCCGGCGGCCAGCGCCTGCGCGGACGTGGCGCCCGAGACCTGGGTGACCAGCTCGACCAGATCGACCTGTCCCCACCCGGAGTCCGGCGGGCAGGGTGAGTCCAGCTGGGCCAGCAGGAGAAGGTCGGCCAGTAGCCGGGACAACCGGCGGCTGTTGCGCGCGATGACGTCGATCATCTGCCGCACGGTCGGATCGAGGTCACCGAACTCGCCGTCGTTGAGCAGTTCGCAGTAGCCCAGGATGCTGCTCAACGGCGTCCGCAACTCATGGCTGACCGTGGTGATCAGATCGTTCTTCAGCTGGTCGAGCTCGATCATGGCCGAGCTGATCGCCCGCAGGCGTCGCTGGCTGACGTCGAGCAGCACCTCGCCGTGGCCGAGCAGGTCCCCACCGGCTCCGGCCGTGATCGGGAAGGTCAGGGCCAGGTAGGTCGCGTCGTCCAGGCTGACCTCACGCTCACCGCTGCCACCGGCCACCCCGGCGGAGGCAGCATGGATCCCCCGGTCGACCAGGTCGCGGTAGCGCGGATTGGTGACCAGCTCGGTGCCGTCGATGCCGAAGGCCCCCAGCGCTGCCGGTGCCTGCTCGACGAGCGCGGCGAGAGCCAGTGCCCGTAGGCGATCATGCGCGGCCTCGGCCTCGGTCGGCGGTACCTGTGCGGCACCGGCGCCGAGGGCGGGCACACCCCCAAGTTCCGTCACGCCGGACCTGTCGTCACCGACCCGTCCGGTGTGATCAGCCTGAGCAGGCTCGGCGCGGGATTCACCCGCGCGGAGGTCTCAGTGGGCGCGAGAGAAGCCCACGCGGGGCATCGAGGCCCAGGCCGAGCGCCGCCGGCGCATCGCGTCGGTCAGGCCCTGCACCCGCCACCACGACATCATCACCCGCAGCGCCGTGGTCTCCCACAGTGCGGCCAGGATCAGCGCACCGAGGTCGCGCCACCGGTCGTAGTGCCGCTCGGAGACCTCGTCCACCAGCACTGCGGACAGCGAGACCAGCATGCCGAAGCCGATCGCCAGGGCGAACGCGGTCAGCGCGTACAACGGATTGAGCAGGCCCAACCACCAGGCCAGCAGCACGGCGGGCAACCCGAGCACCTCGACCACCGGGCCGAGCATCTCGAACAGCACGTGGTAGGGCAGCACGAGCAGACCGAAGCGACCGAAGCGCGGGCGCAACATGGCGGAGCGCTGGTGCCAGAGCACCTGGCCCAGCCCGTGAGCCCACCGTCGGCGTTGCCGGCGCAGGTCGCGGCGATGTTGCGGGGCCTCGCTCCAGCAGACCGCCTGCGGCACGATCACGACCTTGTAGTCCGTGCGCCGGCGACGGCGCAGCATGTGGTGCAGCGAGGCGACCAGGTCGGCGTCCTGCCCCAGGCTGTCGGGGTGCAACCCGCCGAGGGCCACCACGTCCTCGCGGCGGAAGGCCCCGAAGGCGCCCGAGATGATCAGCACGCTGTTGAGCCAGCTCCAGCCGATTCGGCCGAGCATGAACGCCCGCAGGTACTCCACGATCTGGGCGCGCACGATCAGCCGCCGCGGCAGGGTGACCGACTCGATCGTCCCGCGGCGCAGCACCATGCCGTTGGAGGGCCGCACCACCCCGCCGGCGGCCACCACGTCCTCGGGCTGTTCCACCAGGGGGCGGGCGATGTGCAGCAGGGCATCGGGCTCGAGCACCGAGTCGGCGTCCAGGGTGCAGATCAACGGATAGCGGGCGGCGTTGAGCGCGGTGTTGAGTGCGTCGGCGCAGCGTCCGGCATTGTCCTTGCGGATCACCAGCAGGCTGCCGCCGCCGCGAGGGGCGTACAACTCGCGGATCCGGCCGATGGTCGGCACGTCCTGCGGGATCACCCGGGTGGTGGGCACCAGGTCGAAGGCGTCGCGCAGCAGGTCGAAGGTGTCGTCGGTCGACCCGTCGTCCACCACGATCACCTCGAACTCGGGGTAACGCTGGTCGACGACGGAGCGCAGGCACTCCGCGATCATGGGCGACTCGTTGAAGGCCGGCACCAGCACCGACAGGCCTGGGGTGTCCGGGTGGGCGAACAGGTCCTCCTTGCGGCTGCTCAGGTTGCGGCGCAGCTCGCGACGCAGGTTGACCGCCGCCCCGCCGACCAGCGCGAGCTGGGAGAGCGCGACGGCGAGCGCGTAGGTCATCACCAGCACGTTGAAGACGATGACCGCGGTGGTCAGCACGCCCTTCATCCGGACACCTCCGTGGTCGTGGCGGCGCCCGAGACGGCTGCCGGTACAGCAACCGGGTCGAGCTCGCCGCGCCCGATGAGCACCTCGGCAACCTCCGGCACGTGAGCCCAACCCCGCATCGCGGTCAGGCCCTTCGGCCCCAACAGGGCCAACGATCCGGCGGCGGCCCGGGCCAGCACGTGCGTCTCGCCCTCCAGCAGCCCGCTCAGGACGTCGGCGCTGCGAGGGTCACCGAGCCGGCCGAGCGCCGTCGCCGCGGCCTGCCGCACCACCGCCGGTTGAGCCGCCGAGAGCAGCTCGCGCATGGCGCCGGCGGGCGTGGGCAGACCGATCCGGCCGAGCGCCTCGACCGCAGCGGCTCGCACCGCGGGCTCCTCGTCGTCCAGGGCGTGCTGCAGGGGCGCGACCGCCGACGGCTCGCCCAGCCAGCCGAGCACCTTGGCCGCCGCGCACCGCCCGCGCGGTCCATGGGTACGCAGCGCCGAGGTCAGCCGACCCACGGCCGCCGGACCCATGCGCAACAGGGCGAGGGTGATGTAGTGCTCCGACTCGCGCCGGTTCGGGGCGTCCAGCAGGGCGAGCAGGGCCGGGACGGCGTCCGTCGAGGCGGTGCGCCCGAGGGCGCGCACCGCGGCGCGGCGCACCTCGTCGTCCGAGTCGTCGAGCCGGGCGACCAGCTCGGGGACGGCGTCCGCCAGACCGAGGCTGCCCAACAGCTCGACAGCACTCAGCCGACGTGAGGTCAGGACCGAACGGCAGTGCCGGCGCGCGGTGTCCACCGTGCCCCGGCGACGCAGCAGGTCGACCAGGACGGCGCGGTCGCCACCGCGCAACTTGCCGGCCATGGCCGAGGCCATCGAATCGAGGTAGCGCCCGACCAGGTGGCTCACCGCGGGTGGTTCCTGGCCCTCCTCGCCGGCCGAGGCCTCGGCGTCCAGCGCAGCCAGGATCAGCGGGCGGGCGACGGCCTCGGCCTGGAGCCGGGCTCGCTCGCGCCGCCGTCGCCAGCCCCGCACCCCGGCGGTGGCCAGCACCATCAGGACGACGAGCACGGTCATGACCTCTGTGAGGAACAGGACCAGGCCGCCGTTGGCGTCGACCATGCGTCAGCGCACCGCCCGCGCCAGCGAGGCGTCGATGCGGGCAGCCACCTCGCGAGGGCTGAACGGCTTGAGGATGTAGTCGTCCGCGCCGGCCGCCAGGCCACGCTGGACGTCGGCCTCCTGGGCCTTCGCGGTGAGCATCAGCACCGGGATGTGCGAGTAGCGCTCGTCCGCCCGCATCGCCAGGCAGACCTCGAGCCCGCCCATCCGCGGCATCATCCAGTCGAGCAGCACCAGGTCGACCTGCTGCTGTTCGAGCGCTGCCAGGGCAGCCTCACCATCGTGCTCGACCGAGACCTCGTGGCCGCCGCTGGACAGTTTGAATTCGAGCAGGGCGCAGATGTCGGGGTCATCGTCGACGACGAGGATCGAGGCCATGGCGAGGGCTCCTTAGCACTGGGTACATTCCGCGATCTCGGCCCCACTCTCGGCGTCCCCCGACGGCGCGGTGTGCGGCCAGATGGATGATCGGTCGGACTTCGGCTCACATTGAGGCCAAGACGCGATCGGCCGGTCGGGTGAGGTGTTCGCCCGCCAGGGTGAGCCCTCGGACACCGGCTCGGCGACACACCCGAGGGCGGTGGCGACCAGGTCGCCACCGCCCTCGCGGTCGGGTTGTTCCTCGGGTCTGCTCAGCGCCCGAACAGCCGGGACAGCAGGCCTCCGGTGCGGCGCTGGTCGGGCGGGCAGGAGCACCGATCCTTCTTCGCCACGCCCCGCAGGACCTGCTCGACGTGCTGACCGCATCCGGTGTAGGTGGCCTTGCCGCAGGTCCGGCAGGTGGCGGGGCTGCACATGGGTGATGACTCCTCGGGGTGATCGGGACGAACGGACAGGGGTCGGACAGGGGTCGGACAGGGATCGGATGGAGATCGGACGAGATCACGCGAGGTCCGACGAAAGGTCAGCCCTCGAAGGGATAGCCCAGGGTCTGCATGGCGCTCAGGCCACCGCCATCGGCCACCGTGAGCCCGGCGTCACGCATCTGCGTGGCGGCCTGAGCCGACCGGTTACCGCTGCGGCAGTAGACCAGGTAGGTGCCGCCCTGGGGCAGCGCGGCGATCTCGGCGGCGAATCCGGCGGACTGCACATCGATGTTGCGCGCTCCGACGACGTGCCCCTGGGCGAACTCGGCCGGCGTCCGCACATCGATGATCGCGGCATAGGCGACGCTGGACGCCGCCGGGGCCGGCAGCGCGGTACCACCCGAGGACCCGCACCCGCCCAGGGCGGTCAGGCCGGCCAATGCCAGGGCAGCGGTCATGACGGCAACAGTTCGTCGACGCATGGGCCGACCCTAGCAGATACCCCCAGGGGTATCCGATCCGATCGGCGGGGAGGACAAATCCGGGACCGAGTTCTAGGCTGCCGCGCACGTTGGTCGCGCACCTGATCGATTCGGCCCGAATCGCGATCCGAACGCAAGGAGCTCATCACCATGTCGACCCGTCTCAACCCCTACCTCAGCTTCGGCAACACCGCTCGGCAGGCCCTGGAGTTCTATCGCGACGTCCTCGGGGGTGAGCTGCACCTCACCACCTTCGAGGAGTTCGGCATGACCGACGACGGCGTCGGCGACCTGGTCATGCACGCCCAGCTGGAGACCGAGGCCGGCTACACGATCATGGCTGCCGACACGCCACCCGGCATGGAACGCAGTGCCGGCTCCTCGATCACCGTGGCCCTGACCGGCGACGACGCCGATCAACTGCGTGGCTACTGGGCCGGACTGTCCGAGGGCGCCAATGTCATCACCCCGCTGGAGAAGCAGATGTGGGGCGACGAGTACGGCATGTTCATCGACAAGTTCGGCGTCCCCTGGATGTTCAACATCGCCGTCCCCGCCGACCCCGACGCCACCCCCTGACCCCGACCAAACCTGCTCATGCTCCGCGGGCGCGCGCTCATGCTCCGCGGGTGACGCGTCGTCCTGGCGGCAGAGGAGCATGGCGCGTCGCCCGCGGAGCATGAGCAGGTTTGCGGCGGCGCGGTTGGTCTTGCCGGGGTGGTTGGTGGACGGCGCGAGGTCGGGTTCCGGACGCCGGTCGACCGCGCCGTCGGCCCCCGCGGGACGACCCCGGAGGACGTTGAGCACCGGGTTCGCCCGGGAAGTCGGCATAGCGTGAGCACCACACCCAGGAAGGGAGGCGCTCGCCATGAGCGCCATCACGCACCGTCGACCCGACCTCCAGCCCCCTCGCCTGCGCCTCAGCGACCCTCCCGCAGCGACCATGTCGGCCGCGCCGACGCGGTCCGTACGTGACGCCGTCCCAGCCGCTCGGCCCCGCCCGCCCTTCGCTGTCGGCCTGACGCTGGCGGGCGTCGCCGCGGTCGGCACGGCCGTGACGTTCTTCGACCGGAGCGTGCTGCTCGGCCCGGCCGTCATGAAGGGCTCCGTGCGCGGGACGGCGCTGGTCATGCTCGCCGTCGCCGTCCCCGTGCTGCTGGGCGCGATGTGGTCGACCCACCGCGGGTCCGAGCGCGCCGTGATCTGGTGGCTGGCCGCCACCGCCTACCTGCTCTACAACAGCGTCCTCCTCGTCTTCGCGACGCCCTTCAACGCGCTCTACCTGGCCTACGAGGCCATGCTCGGCCTGTCGATCGCCGGCGTGATCCTGCTGCTGCGCCAGCTCGACGTCACCGCCGTGGCCGGCCGGCTGAACTCGGCGGCCTCCCGGCCGATCGCGGCCTTCCTCGGATTCATCGCCCTGGCCAACCTGTTGGCCTGGTTGTGCCTGATCGTGCCCGCACTGGGCGAGCCCTCGCCCGAGTTCCTCGCCGGTACCGGACTGATCACCAATCCGATCCACGATCAGGACCTGGCGTTCTGGATCCCCGCCGCGCTGATCATCGCCGTCTGGGCCTGGCAGCGCCGGCCGGCCGGACTGGTGCTGGCCACCGCCTACCTGGGCTACTGGCTGCTCGAGAGCATCGGGGTGGCGACCGATCAGTGGTTCGGCAGCACCGCGGACCCCTCCTCCAGCATCGCGGGGATGGGCGGCGCCTACCTGTTCGCCGGGCTCGCCGTGATCACCGTTGTTCCGCTCGTCGTGGCGTTCCGTCGTCCGCGAAGGTGACCGCCGAGCGCCTGTCCCCGAGCCCCTCCCCCATCGACCACACCAGGCGGTGGCCGGTCCCTACCAGTCGAGACCGGTCCCTACCCAGTCGAGACCGATCCCTACCGGTCGAGGAAGTCACTCACCAGGGTCACGAACTGTGGCGCACGCTCGATCATGGTCCAGTGGCCGCAGCCGCCGAAGACGTGCAACTCGACGTCCGGGATCAGGTTCATCATCGGGATCGAGGAGGTCGCCAGCGGGATCACCCGGTCGTCGCGGCCGTGGATCAACAGCGTCGGCTGGTTCAGGTTCTTCAACTCCTCGTGCGTGAGCGCCAGGTCGGTCAGCCAACGCTGCCGCGGCGCCGGGAACATGGCCTCCCACGAGGCGCGAATGGCCGGCACCGCACTCGCCTCGTAGCGCAGCTTGATCAGATCGCCAGTGATCAACCGCTCGTCATCGGTGAACAGCCGGACGATGCGCTCCATGTTCTCCAGCGACGGGGTGTAGCCCCACACGTCGTCGAGCCCCTCGGACAGCGGCATCTCGATGCCCACGCTGCCCATCGCCACCACGCGGCGCACCCGGTCGGGCACGGCCACGGCGAGCGAGAGCGCGATCGCCCCACCCATCGAGTTGCCGACGACGTCCACCCGGTCCAGACCCAGCGCGTCCAGGACGGCGATGGCGTGCTCGGTCCAGGCGGCTCGCCCGAACTGACGGTCCTCACCGGTGGCGGTTCCACCGAAGCCGAGCTGATCGGGAGCGACCACCCGTCGGGTGCGAGCGAACTCGGGGGCCACGACCCGCCAGTTGGCCGTGGCCGTCACGCCGGGGCCCGAACCGTGGAGCAGCAGCAACGGCACCGCGGCGTCCGGGGCGGCGTGCGCCGAGGCCTCGGGCTCGCCGGTGTCGATCACCGCGGTGGCGACGCCGGCGATGTCGAGGGTCCGCGGGACCAGACGGCTGGGATCGATCGAGGACGGCATGCCCGGCACCCTAGGCGTGTTCCCCTCGGGGTTGGATGGTGCGTTCCGCAGGACAGATCGCAAAAGGTGCCGCCCCTGAACAGCGCACGAAGCGCAGCTGAACCCGGACCTTTGGTCCTTCAGGGCCAGAGTGCGACGCACGACACAATGAGGCATGTCGCTGCTTGCCGAGTCCCCGGGTGCGATGCAGCCCGAAGAGGTTCCGCCGACGCGGAGCCTGCCCCGTCCACAGGTGATGGACTACCCCCACATCGCCCGCTGTGGCACGTGTCAGGACTATCTGAACGACGCTCCGTCCCATCTCGCACCGTGGACCGTCGTCGGTGCGGCACTCACGTATCACGACAGCGGCCACCGCCGGGATCCGCTGACCCGCGACGATCACCAGTTCAGCTGGATCTGATCGCCGCTCGACCCTCCGGCGCGACTGCTCGACGTCCCGACCACGCAAGCCCTCGGCCCCGCAACGCAGCGACAACGTTGTACGCCGATCGGGACCACATCCAGGACCCGGCACGCCCCCTCCCGGCGCAGGCCTCGGTGGTGAACACTTCCCACTAGCGTCACCCTGCTCGGAGGAGGAACCATGCCGCTGATCGATGCCCGCGTCCGGCTGCCGCAGGATCGCCGGCCCGATGCGACGTACACCATGACCGGCCGCGCCGCGGAGTCCTACGACCGGGTGCTGAACCTGACCGACAAGATGAACGCCGGCACCCTGGCAGCCCTGCTCGAGGCCCTGGACGCCGCGGGCGTGCGGCAGGCGGTGATGCACGCCGAGAGCGAGGGTGGCGAGAGCGCCGACGCCCTGAACGCGGCGCTCGTCGAGGTGATCGACGAGTACCCGGACCGGTTCGTCGGCGTCGGTACCGTCGATCTGCACGAGCTGCGCCCGCGACGTGCCTGCGCCCAGGTCGAGGCTGCCGCCAGGGTCGGGTTGCGCGGCGTCTGCCTGGAGCCGGCCTTCTTCTCCCGGGACATCGACGATCGGCTGCTCTACCCGATCTACGCCCGTGCCGAGGAGCTCGGCCTGATCGTGGCGGTGCACACCGGCATCAACTACGCCCGTACCCATCCGATCCGGCACGAACGGCCCGAGATGCTCGACCAGGTCGCGGTCGACTTCCCCGACCTCCGCCTGATCGCCGCGCATGCCGGGTGGCCGTGGGCGACCGAGTTCGCGGCCGTGGCGCGCCGCCACCCGACGGTCTACCTGGAGTTCGGTGGCCTGGCCCCCAAGTACGTCGCGCGAGCGGGCACCGGCTGGGACGTGGTCTTCACGATGATGCCCAACCTGCTGCGCTCGCAGGTGCTCTACGCCACCGATTGGCCGGTGATCGACCCGGTGCGCGCGCTGGCCGAATGGCGGGATGCGGGGTTGGACGCCGCCACCCTGGACGCGCTGCTGGGCGCGAATGCCGCCGAGCTGTTCGGTCTCGATCGCCCCACTCTCGGGCTGGACCTCGACAGCTGGTTGGGCCACGCGTGATCGCTGCCGAACTGGCCCGGCGGGCCGCCGATCCGGCATGCGCCGAGCGGGACTTCCTGCGGATCCGGCAGGGCACGACGACCGGATCGGTGCCCACCGGATCGGTGCCCACCGCCTCGGTGGTCTTCGAGCCGGTGACCTATCGCGAGGCCGAACGGCGCGCCGCGGCCCTGGCTGCCGGGCTGCAGCGACTCGGCGTCCGCCGCGACGAGCCGGTGGTCGCCCTGATGGGCAACAGCGTCGAGCTGGTGCTGCTGTGGTTGGCCGTGGCCCGCCTCGGCGCGGTGCACGTGCCGGTGAACCCGGCCCTGATCGGCGACGGGCTGGCGCACGCGTTCCGTCTCACCCGGGCGCGCATCGCCGTGGTGGACGACGCCCTGGCGCCCCAGCTGGACGCCGTCCGGGACCGGTTGCCCGACCTGCAGCGCGTGGTGCGGGTGCCGTCGTCCGAGTTCGACGAGCTCGCCGACACGACAGGTGCGGCGGCACCGGCGATCGTCGAGGTCGACCCGGTGCAGCCGGCCGTCATGTTGTTCACCTCGGGCACCACCGGGGTCTCCAAGGCCTGCGTGCTCAGCCACACCTACGTGCTGCGCCAGGGCCAGCTGCACGCCCAGGCCCTGGCGCTGACCACGGACGACGTGCTCTACACCCCGTTCCCGTTGTTCCACATCGACGCCGCCACGTTGACCGTCGTGGCCGCCCTGAGTGTCGGGGGCACGGCGGCGATCGCCCCGCGGTACAGCACGTCGCGCTTCTGGGACGACGTGCGCGCCGTCGATGCCTCGGTGATCAGTTTCATGGGGGCGACGCTGACCATGCTGTGGCAGGCCCCCGCCGATCCGCGCGATCGGGACCATCGGGTGCGCCTGGCCTGGGGCGTGCCGATGCCCGCGTGGCAGGCCGGATTCGCGGCCCGCTTCGGCATCCCGCTGTACGAGGTGTACGGCCTGACCGATGCCGGCGTCCCGGTCTACGACCCGCTGGACGCGCCACACCGCGGCGGGTTCGCCGGACGCGTGCTGGACGCCTACGAGGTGGCGATCGCCGACCCCGCGGGCCGGTTGCTGCCGCCCGGTGAGGTCGGCGAGATCCTGGTGCGCGGGCGCGAGCCCGGCCTGGTGATGAACGGCTACTTCGCGATGCCGGAGGCGACCGAGCGGGCCATCCGCCACGGCTGGGTGCACACGGGCGACCTCGGCAAGCTGTCGGACGACGGCTGGCTGGCCTTCCTGGGCCGCTCGGGTGAGGTGATCCGGCGGCGCGGCGAGAACATCTCGGCACTCGACATCGAGGCCGCCCTGCAGGCCCACCCCGACGTGGTCGAGGTGGCCGCCATCGGGGTGCCGAGCGAGTGGAGCGAGGAGGAGGTGATGGTCTTTGTCGTCCGGCGCCCGGGTTCGCGGCTGGACGGCGCCGCGCTGACCGCCTGGCTGGCCGAACGCCTGGCCGGACACATGATCCCGCGGTTCGTCGAGTTCCTCGACACGCTGCCCCGCACCCCCACCGAGAAGATCGCGAAGGGGCGCCTGCGCGAGCGGGGCCGCAGCGAGGACACCTGGGACCGTGAGTCGATGACCCGGCTCAGTCGATGATGGTCGCCGGATCGGCGTTCGAGCCGCAGACCACGACCACCACGCGCTCACCGGGCGCCGGCCGGTAGGCGCCGGTGCGGATCGCGGCCAGCGCGGCGGCACCGCCGGGTTCGACGATCAACCGCATCGACTCCCACAGCTCGCGCTGCGCCGCGCGGATCGCGTCGTCCGAGACCGTCACCGCCTCGTCGACGAAACCCCGGACGACGCCCCACGGCACCGCACCGATCCGCCGGGCGCCCAGGGAGTCCGCCGCCAGACCACTCACCTCGACGTCCACCGGCTGCCCGGCGCGCAGGGCAGCCCCCAGGCAGTCGGTCGAGGTCGGCTCGACGGCCACGATGCGCACCCGGTCGCGCAGCCAGGCCGCCTGGCCCGCGATGAACCCGCCCCCGCCGGCGGCCACCACGAGGGTGTCGTAGCCGCCCACCTGCTCGTCGAGTTCGCGGGCCATGGTGCCCTGCCCGGCCACGGTGTCGACGTGGTCGAAGGCGTGCACCAGCAGGGCGCCGCTGTCGCGTTGCCGGGCGTCGGCGGCGGCCTGGGCCTCGTTGTAGTACCCCTCGACGGTGTGCACCGTGGCGCCGAATGCCCTGATGCGCTGCCGTTTCAGCTCGGGCGAGGTCGAGGGCACGAACACCTCGACGGTGATGCCGAGCGCGCGGCCGACGTAGGCGAGCGCGGCGCCGTGGTTGCCACCGCTGGCGGTGACCACCCCGGCCGCCGGCAGGGTGCCGCGGTCGCGGGCCAGCAGCACCCGGTTGGCAGCGCCCCGCGGTTTGAACGAGCCGGCATGTTGCAGCAGCTCCAGCTTGAGGATCAGCCCGCCGTCCTCGATCACCGGTGTGCGGCGGACCAATGAGCCGATGCGGGCCGCCGCGGCCGCGACGTCGTCCGGGGTGACGGGGCAGTCGGCGATCGGCGCATCGGTCATCGGGCCATGATGCCCGCTGCCGGTCGCCGCCAGGTCAGGTGAACTGCGCCCGCCAGTAGCCGGCGATGTGATCGACCTCCTCGGCGGGCAGCTCGTGCACCTCACCGAGGGCGCGCAGCGCCAGGTACACCTCGCAGGCGCCCTCGACCACGGCCGCGGTGCGGAAGGCGTGAGGCAGGTCGGCGCCGTAGGCCAGCAGGCCGTGGTAGCGCAGGAAGGTCGCCCCTCGATCGCGCAGCGCGGGGCGCACCGCCTCGACCAGGGCCGTCGTGCCGGGCCGGGCATACGGCGAGGTGAGCACGTCCCCGCCGGTGGCCTCGCACAGCCCGGTCAGGATCGGCGGCAGCCGCCAGCCGAGGTTGGCCATGGTCATCACGGCCTTGCCGTGGGTGTGCACCACGGCGCCGATCTCCGGACGCGCGTAGAGCCCGGCGTGCAACGGCCACTCGGACGTCGGGGCGCGGCGGCCGTGCACCACGTCGCCGACCACGCCTGACTCGCCGGGCGCCACGTCCAGGCCGACGATCGGGACGTCGTCCGGGGTGATCAGGTCGTACTCCATCGCCGTGGGCGTGACCGCGACCAGGTGGGGGCTGCCCGGCACCCGGCAGCTGAGGTTGCCGGCGGTGGAGTACACCAGGCGCTCGGCCTGCAGCTTGCGCGCGAAGGTGATCACCAGCTCGCGCGCCGCCGACCAGTGCTCGTTCACCGGGTCAGTAGATCATCCCCATCGCCTGGTGGACCTGCCTCGATGTGCGCTCGGCGACGGCGCGAGCGGCGACGTTACCGGCTCGCAGCACCTGCAGCAGGTGGCCGGGGTCGGCGGCCAGCGCCGTCCGCCGCTGCCTCAGGTCGCGCAGTCCCTCGTTGACGGCCTCGATGACCACCGCCTTCAACGCCGCCGCTCCCTGCCCGTCCAGGTCGGCGGCGAGCTGCTGCGGCGGTGTGCCGGTGAACGCCGAGGCGATGTCGATCAGGTTGGCCACGGCGGGACGGCGCTCCGGCTCGTAGGTGATCCGGCGCTCGGCATCGGTGCGGGCCGCACGGATCAAAGCGGCGGTCTCGTCGGCGCTCGCCCGCAACTCGATGGCGTTGCCGCGGCTCTTGGACATCTTCTGCCCGTCGAGGCCGAGGATCAGCGGCTGAGCGGTCAGCAGGGCCACCGGCTCGCGGAAGACCGTGGCGCCCCCGGCGAAGCGCCGGTTGAACCGGCGGGCGATCACCCGCGCCTGCTCCACGTGGGGCAACTGATCGCGCCCCACCGGGACGACGTCCGCGTGGCAGAACAGGATGTCGGCGGCCTGGTGCACCGGATAGGTCAGCAGCAGGCCCGAGACCGGCCGGCCGCTGACCGCGGACTCCTCCTTCACGGTCGGGTTGCGCTCGAGCTCGGACCGGGTGACCAGGGCCAGGAACGGCAGCATCAGCTGGTTCAGCTCCGGCACGGCCGAGTGGGCGAAGATCGTCGAGCGGGCCGGGTCGAGGCCCGCGGCGAGGTAGTCCGTCAGCAGCGAGAGCACGTGCTCGTGCACCGCCCCGACGCCCTCGCGGTCGGTGATCACCTGATAGTCGGCGATCACGACGAAGGATTCGACCCCCGCGTCCTGCAGGGCGACCCGGTTGCGCAGGCTCGCCAGGTAGTGGCCGATGTGCAAATGGCCGGTGGGACGGTCACCGGTGAGCATCCGGTGGCGGTCCGGAGCGTCGTGGATGGACGTCTGCAACGCCTGGCTGCGCTGCCTCGAGGCGGTGACGGTGTCGGTACTCATGGGACGGACCTCTCGGGTTCGGCCCCCTGAGCCGGCCACGCGTCGTCCCGTACCTCGCAGCACGACGAACACCGCCCAGGGGGCGGCGTCGATGTCGTGGGTGCGTGAGGAATCGCGGCCGCCTACTCGGACGGCCACCACCACTGGGCTCGGCGATCGATCACCAGCCCAGCGTAACCGGGCGCTGACCGGTACGCACCGCGGGCGGAGCGGTGTGATGTGGCTATAGTCAAAGTACGGAATATGGCTACACCGTGGAGGGCAAGGATGGAGATCGGCATTCGCGAACTCCGCGATGCGCTGAGCCGTCATCTGGCCGAGGTGCGTGCCGGGCGGACCGTCACCATCACCGACCACGGTCGTCCCATCGCGCGCATCATTCCCATCCAGCGTCCGACTCGCTTGGAGCAGTTGCGGGCCGAGGGCCGGGTGGTTCCCGGGCGTCGTCGCAAGCAGCCGGTACCCGAGCCGATCGCCACGGCAGGAACCGTGTCGGACCTCATCGACGACCAGCGTCAGTGATCGTCTACCTCGACACCTCGGCTCTCATCCCGCTGCTCGTGGCCGAACCGGCCAGCCCCCGGTGCCGCCGGGTCTGGGACGACGCCGACGCCGTCGCGGCGACTCGGCTGCTCTACGTCGAAGCGGCCGCGGCCCTGGCTCAGGCACTCCGCTTGGACCGCCTCGATACCGATCAGCACCGGCGCTGTCTGGAGCTCCTGGACCATCTCTGGCCGCAATGCGCCATCGTCGAGCTGGACGCCGAGTTGTGCTCGAGCGCGGTGCGGTTGGCTCACGACCATGCTCTGCGTGGGTACGACGCTGTGCATTGCGCCGCCGCTCTCGCCCTGAACGACGCCGAGCTCGTCGCCGCGACCGGCGACCGTCGGCTGCTGGCCGCGTGGCACGACGAGGGCGTCACGACGTTCGACATCCACCAGGCCTGACCAGGGAGGGCACCATGAGCATCGAGCGCCCCGCAGGGTTGCGTGTCACGCTGCGCGACTGGCTCCGGCCGCCGCGACCCCACGGTGAGGCGGTCGAGGACCGCGTCGTCAGCTCGCTGGAGCTGTTCTACGACCTGGTCTTCGTGGTGTTCGTCGCGCAGGTCGCGCAGGCGTTGGCAGCCCGCCCGGACGTCGTGGGCCTGGGCACCTTCATCGTGCTCTTCAGCCTGGTCTGGTACACGTGGCTCAACGGCACGCTCTACCACGACCTGCACGGCGGGGACGACGGCCGCTCGCGGGTGTACATGTTCGTCCAGATGTCACTGATCGCCTTGATCTCGGTGTACGCCGGGCACGCGGGCGACCGCGCCGACGACGGACGATCGTTCGCCACGGTGCTCCTGGTGCTCATCGCCTGGCTGACGTACCAGTGGTGGGTCGTGCGCCGGCAGGACGACCCCGCCATGGCGGCCACGACCACGCCCTACTTCATCGGCCTCGCCGGCATCTTCCTGTTCGTCCTGGCGAGCATCTTCGCCGCCTCCGACGCGGTACGAGTGCTGCTGTGGGGGCTGGGCGCCGTGGCAGCGATCATCGTCCCGCTCGTCGCGCTGTCGCGGCGGAGAGATCGGATCGAGACGGCCTTCCAGATCTCGGCGTCCATGGCCGAACGGTTCGGACTGTTCACGATCATCGTTCTCGGTGAGGTGATGGCCGGCGTCGTGAACGGGCTCCACGGGGCCGAGCACTCGGCGTCCACCACCGCGGTCGGCCTGCTCTGCCTGGGCATCGGATTCGGCATCTGGTGGAACTACTTCGACTTCGTCGGCCTGCGCCCGCCGCGGCCCGGGCTCGCGGTGCGTGGCCTATGGCTGATCACGCATCTGCCGTTGTCGATGGCGGTGGCGGCGATCGGCGCCGGCATGGTCGGCCTGATCGAGCAGGCACCCCGGCAGCACTCCCCCGCCGGGACAGCCTGGCTCATCGGCGGGTCGGTCGCCGTCCTCTGCCTCTGCCTGGCGGTGCTGTTGCGGTTGCTGCCCGAACGTCGCGGCGCGCAGCTGGTGCCGGTGGGCTTGATCGTGGCGGCCGTGGTCGCCGTCGCCGCGGCCGCGCTGCAGCCGGCACCGTGGGTGCTGACGCTGGTACTGGTTCTCGCGCTCACCGCCGTGTGGGGCGAGTCCTTCGTGCGGCACGCGCGGCTGGGTGAACCGTTCAGTACTCACCCTTGATGACGAAGAAGGACCCCCGGATGGTCCCCGCCAGCTTCGACCGCTGGGTGGCGAACTTGAACTTCGAGGCCAGCTCGTCGGGCACCGGCATGCCCTCGGACAACTTGAATCCCACGGCCCGCTTGGACCCCGGTTCGAGGCCGTACATGACGTTGATGGCGAGGCCGGATTCGTAGAACACGTGGGCGAACCGGGTGCCCTCGGCCACGAAGGACGTCGCCTCGAGGGCCGGGGAGCCGATCACGATGTCGCGTTCCGTGCGCAGGATGTGGCTGACCCACTCGACCGTGTCCGCCGCCTCGGTCGCCGGCTCGACGGTGAAGACGTGGTCGTACTTGTTCTTGAAGTACCGGGCCTCGTTGGCTCGCAGGCCGGCCAGGGTGTCCGCGACCGGCGACGATTCCAGCCCGACGGTGGACACCGTCTGAAAGTCGACGACATACGACACTGCACGTACCTCCCGTGGCTCATCGGATCTCCTCCGCAGGAGGATCTGCACCGATCGTAGCCAGCCGAGCAGGCGATGCCTGGACGGCCCGAGCCGGGGCAGATCACGGCAGCACGTGCCGCGCGACCGGCACCGAGGACGCGTTCGGGGGTCAGAGTCGGGCCAGCAGGGCGGTCAGCGGCGCCGGCACCCGGTCGAGCGGGACGGCGCCCGCCAGGCCCGCACCGTAGTCACGTTTGCGCCCGGCCCGGGTCCCGATGAACCGGTGGAGGTGGTGCTCGACCGGCCGGTTCCGCTGGGCGGGTTGGCGTTGCAGGATCCGCAGCGCGGGCAGTTCACCCCGGTCGGCGACGAACGCCAGGACGCCCTCGATCCCGATGGCTCGGATCAGCTCGTCCTCGAGATCGCGGCGGCAGACGTGGAAGCCACCGGCCGGCGTCGAGGCGTCGGGGTCGGCCGGCAACCCGGCCCGTTCGAAGGCGGTGGCGAAGTACCCCACCTCGCCCGCGTCGCACAGGCCGAACACCCGCAGCCCTGTCCCGGCCGGGCCGAACCGGCGGACGTGGTGTCCCACGTTGGTCGCCCCGCCCATGGCGACCAGCTCGACCGAGCGCGCCGCCAGGTCGAGCCCCGAGCGCCGGGCCAGGATCGCCAGCGCCTCGCGGTCACTGTCGCCCTCGACCAGGACGACGGTGACGGTTCCGGCCGGCAACGGCTGGACGAGCATGACCGCAGTAGACCACGCCCCTTCGGGCACGACCGCTACGGACTCTCCTCGCGCGGCGCCGTCCGCTGTGCACGCTGGACTCGGCTCCACCCGCCCGGCGAGAGTGGCGTCATGACCGCCCGCAGCGCTCGACGCGACACCCCCGACGACCCGACCTGGTACGCCCGGCCGGATCGGCCGACCTGGAGCAGCCCGCCGCTCTCGGACGAGGTCGCCGCCTTCCATCGGACGTTGCCCGGATACTCCCCCACGCCGTTGGTGGAACTGCCCGCCCTGGCGGCCGAACTCGGTGTCGGGCGGGTATTCGTCAAGGACGAGTCGCAGCGCCTCGTCCTGTCGGCGTTCAAGATCCTCGGCGCCTCCTGGGCGATCGCCCGAGCCCTCACCTCCCGGACGCCGACCAGCCCGCCCGCCCCACCTGCCCGGGACGACGCCGGCCTGTACTCGCTCGACGGGTTACGTCGGCTGGCGGCCGCGCAGCCCGCCGTCCTGGTGACCGCCACCGACGGCAACCACGGCCGGGCGGTGGCCCACATGGCCCGCCTGATCGGCCTGCCGGCACACATCGTCGTCCCGGACGTCGTCCCGCAGGAGGCGCTGGATCGCATCGCCGCCGAGGGCGCCCGGGTGAGCGTGATCTCAGGCTCCTACGACGAGGCGGTCGAGCACGCCGCGCGCCTGGCCGAGGCCGAACCCGGCGGGCTGCTGATCCAGGACACCGCCTGGCCCGGCTACGAGACGGTGCCGCAGTGGATCGTCGACGGCTACGCCACGCTGGTCGGCGAGCTCGACGAGCAACTCGCCGAGGTCGGCGTCGAGGCCCCCGACCTGGTCGCCGTCCCGGTCGGGGTCGGCTCGCTGGCCCAGGCCGTGATCGCTCACTACCGGCGGACCGGGCTGTCCCGTCACACGACGGTGCTGTCGGTCGAGCCCGACACCGCCGCGTGCACCGTCGCGAGCCTGCGCGCCGGCCGGCCGGTGACCGTGCCGACCGGTGCCACCGTGATGGCGGGACTCAACTGCGGCACCCTGTCGAGCCTGGCCTGGCCGGTGATCGCTGCCGGACTCGACGCCGCCGTCGCCGTCGCGGACGCCGACACGCTGCGTGCCGTCGACGACCTGGGTGCTCTGGGCGTCTCGTCAGGGCCGAGCGGAGCCGCCGTCCTGGCAGGGGTGCGCGCGGCCCTCGCCGGGCAGCACCCGGGTCGCCGTGCCGCGCTGGGGCTGCCGGAGCAGGCGGTCGTGGTGCTGCTGAGCACCGAGGGCACCCACCGATGAGCCCGGCCCTGGTCGACGTGAACGGCGACCGGCTGTGGTCGCGGCTGATGGAGCTGAGGCAGATCGGCGGCTACGACGACGCGGCCACCGGGCTGCGCGGCGTCCGGCGGTTGGCCCTGACCGAGCAGGACGCCGCGGCCCGCCACCGGGTGATCGGCTGGCTGCGCGAGGCCGGGTTGAGCGTGCGGATCGACCGGATCGGCAACGTTTACGCCACCCGGGCGGGCAACGAAGCCGGGCTGGCGAGCGTGCTGCTCGGCTCGCACCTCGACAGCGTCGCCACCGCCGGCGCGTTCGACGGCGTGCTCGGGGTGCTGGGCGCCCTGGAGGCGGTGCTCAGCCTCGACGAGCACCGCATCATCACGCGGCGCCCGATCGAGATCGGCATCTTCACCGAGGAGGAGGGCGTCCGGTTCGGCACCGACATGCTCGGCTCGGCGGTCGCCGCGGGCCGGATCCCGCTCGACGCCGCCCTGAAGCTCACCGACTCCGACGGCGTCAGCGTGCAGGATGCCTTGCAGCGCATCGGGTTCGACGGCCCCGAGGACGAGCTGCGCGCCGTCCCGCACGCCTACCTCGAGTGCCACATCGAACAGGGCCCGGTGCTGGCCGCGGCCGGCCTGCCGATCGGCATCGTCACCGGGGTGCAGGCGATCTCGTGGCAGCGGCTGAGCCTGCGCGGGGCTGCGGCGCATGCCGGCACCACGCCGATCGAGTTGCGCCGGGACGCCGGCCTGGCCGCCGCCGCAGTGATGCTCGAGCTTCGCCGGATGTGCGATTCCGGGGCCTTCGGGGCGCTGCGGGCGACCGTGGGAACGCTCGACCTCACCCCGGGTCAGACCAACGTGATCCCTTCTGGTGCAACGCTGACCGTCGATCTGCGCAACCCGGACGACGCGGCGCTGCTGGCTGCCGAACAGCACCTGGAGTCCTTCGTGGAGAGCCTGGCCTCGACGTATGGCGTGACCGGTGCCCTGGAGCGCATGGCCCGAACCGGCGCCGTCCCGTTCGATCCGGCGGTGCAGGACCTGCTCGCCGCGACCGCTGACGACCTGGGACTGGCCCACCAGCGCCTGATCTCGGGCGCCGGGCACGATGCGCAGGAACTGGCGGCGCTGTGCCCGGCGGCGATGGTGTTCGTGGCCGGCGAGTACGGCGGGATCAGTCACAACCCGCGCGAGTTCTCCACCCCCGAGAACTGCGCGCACGGCGTCCGGGTACTGGCCAACGCCGCCCGGCGTCTCGCCGATCAGCCCTGACGCGCGCGGTCGCCGGTAGCGCAGGGGTTTCCACCACGCGCTGATCACCTTCAGCGGGCGGTCCACACCCACACAGAGGGATCAGAGCGCCCCCTCACCGCGATCATGGACGACGGCCCGCGCCGACGCGACGCCGGCCGGAGTCTCGCCCGCTCGACCACCCGGGGACGTCAGCGTGGAACGGCAGGGAACGGGCGGAACGTCGCGGAACTCCTCGGAACCACCCGGCACGCAGCGGCACACAGCGGAACGCCCCAGGGGTGAGCGATCGCGTGTGGCCTGTGCGTGGAGGTGATCGGCATGACCCGAGGAATCGATCCGGACCTGTGGACGGCCGCGGACGAAGGGACCGTCGAGAGCGGCTGGAGCGAGGCCGAGCACTGGGGCGATGCCGATACCTGGGCCGACGCCGGCAGCTGGAGCGACACCGGCAGCTGGAGCGACACCGACGGCTGGGCCGACACCGGCAGCTGGGCCGACACCGACGGCTGGAGCGACACCGACGGCTGGACCGATGACTGGACGGGCTTCACGCACCCACTGCGCGAGGTGATGCACGAGGACTTCGCGGACGCCGACGACGCGGCCTTCGAGGACGCCGTCGACGCGATCATGGGTGACCTCAGCGCGGCGGAGGGGTTCAGCTTCGCCAAGGCCTTGCGCCAGCTCGAGCGGGGAGCGAGCCAGGTACTGGCCAACCCCGTCGTCGGGGACATCGCCCGGACGGCGCTGCCCACCGCGGCGGGCGCCCTCGGCACGGTCATCGGTGGCCCGGTGGGGACGGCGATCGGCAGCCGGGTGGGCACGCTGGCCGCCGGAGCCCTCACCCGATCCGGCACCCCGGCAGCCCGGCCGACGCCGCCAGTCCCGGGCGTACCCAGTGTGCCGGGCGTGCCGGGCGTGCCGGCACCCCAGCCGCAGCTCCCTTCAGCGGCAACCGGTTCCGCCGCGGCAGCCCAGGGTCTGGTGCTCACCCAGCAACCCGATGTCCTCAAGGCGCTGATGGCCCTGGCCATGGGCCGCTACGGCGCCCAGCAGGTGGGCGGCGTCCCCGTCGCGTCGATGATGAACATGCTGAGCCAGGTCTTCGGTCAGGCCGCCGCCGATGCCGACGAGTTGGCCTATCTGGACGCCGACCCGCTGAGCGAGCAGGACGCCGAGGGCAGCTACCTCGAGGGCGCCTGGGATGTCGACCTCGGCGAGGGCCGCACCCTCTACACCACGTTCATGGACGTCGAGAACGAGGAGTTGTCGTCATGACCACCTCCGAACTGGCCACCGTCGAGATGCTGCTGATGCGGGTGCTGCCCGATCCGATGGGCTTCGCCGAACGGGTTCTCGGCGAACTGCTCGAGCGCCTGGCCACCGCTCCCCCGGGGTCCGGGCCGACCGTCGTCCCGGGATTCACGATGCCGAATGCCGCCCAGCCGGACGCCGCCGCGTCGAGCCCGGGCGAACACCCGCATCAGGCCCTGCTCGACCGCAGCATGCTGCTCGCCGCCGCGCTGGGCGCCTGTGACTGCTGGGGCGAGCACGGCGACTGCCCCACCTGCGGCGGTGAGGGGTCGGCCGGTTGGGTGCCGCCCGATCCCGAGCTGTTCGTCGAGTACGTCGCCCCCGCGGTACGACGCTCGACCGTCACCGATCTGCCGACGCCGACCGCGGCGACGCAGTCCGGCCAGACCCGATCCGAGGCCGTGGCCACCACCGATGGACCAGTCGAAGGAGAAGAACTCCCATGAGCAACGGATTCCTGGACGACCTCGATGCCTACGACGACGCCTACGACGACGCCGAACTGTTCGACGACGCCGAAGGCTTCGACGACAGCGAGTCCCGCAGGTCCCGGTCCCGCCAGCGCGCGCTGCAGCGGGCCCGGGCGCGGCAACGGGCCGCCGCCCTGCGACCCTCCACGCTGCCCGCGCCGACCAGCCCGCGGGCCGTGGTCAGCGCCGTCAAGCAGATCGACCTGCAGACCAAGGTGCAGCAGGACGACCTGCGCGCCGTGGTCGCCGCCGGCAACCGCAAACTCGACCGGGCCAACCTGGCCACGGTCGCGACCCTGCTCATCGGCGAGGCGTTCCGCACCTTCGGGACGCCGGACAACACCTTCGTGCGCGCCGGCATCCAGGCCTCGCCGCTGCTGCTGCTCAGCCCGGGGCAGCGACGTCCCGGCATCGAAGGTGTCGTGCGGCACCCGGCCTTCATCGGCGGCGTGGGCGCCCTCGGGCTGGCCTTCCTCGGCGACCAGCGGGGCCGCGGATCCGCCGTGCGCAGCGTCAGCATCGTCGGCCCGGGGCAACTCGTGGTCGGCAGCAAGGTGCTCTTCGTGGCCGACGTGACCGATGCCTCCGGGCGACCCTCGTCGGCGACGGTCACCTGGACGTCGAGCGATACGACCGTGGCCACCGTCGACACCACCGGTGTGGTAGAGGCCCGCGGCGCCGGCTTCGCCGTCATCACCGCCTCGGCCGACGGGGTCGTGCACCGCACCGGTCTGCAGGTCGCCGCTTCGACCGGCACCGGCACCAAGTAGAAGGGCGTGGCTGGCCATGGATCCGGCGCTGCGGCAGCTGCTGCGTGAGGAGCCGCCGAACCGGATGATCGAGGCGATCATTCGGTTCCGGCACCCTCGGGTGAGCGTCCGCGGCGTCCGGATCGTGGCCCGCTTCGCCCGGATCGCCACCTGCCGGCTGGCCGCCGGGGCGGTGCCGCGGGTGTGGGCGCACCCCGACGTGGTCAGCCTCAAGGCGGCCCGCGCCATCGGCCCCGAGGCCCCGGTGCCAGCGGCCCTGTCACGATCGACGCCGCCGCCGGAGGAGCCATCGGCACCGCCGCGTCGTCCCCCCGGGGCGGTGCCCACGGGCGCGGGAGTCGTTGTCGGCGTGGTGGATTGGGGGCTGGACGTCGACCATCCGAACTTCCGTCACGCCGACGGGACGACGCGGCTGCTCGCGCTGTGGGATCAACGCCGCCGCGCGAAAGGCGGCCGCGGCCGACGCTCCCCGGCGCCCTACGGCTACGGCGTCGTCCACAGCAGGCGGGACATCGATGCCGCCCTGCGCACCGCGGAACCGTTCCGCGCCTTGGACTATGACGCCTCGGACGCCGATCGGGGTGGCGGCACCCACGGCTGCCACGTCATGGACATCGCCGCGGGCAACGGCACCGTCGGACCCAGCGGCGTGGCCCCGGGGGCCGACCTGGTCTTCGTGCACCTGGCCGATCGCGGCACCGGCGGCCTGGCCACCATGGGTGATTCCGTCAGGTTGCTCGAGGCGGTCGACTTCATCGCCCGGACGGCGGGCGAACGTCCGTGGGTGATCAACCTCAGCATGGGCCGCCACGGCGGGCCGCACGACGGCTGCACGCTGACCGAACTGGCACTGGACGAGCTGCTCTCGGCGGCGCCGGGTCGCTTCATCGCCCAGAGCGCGGGCAACTACCACCAAGCCCGCACGCATGCCGGCGGCCGGATCGGGCGGGGGGAACGGCGCACGCTGCACGTGATCGTCGACCCGGACGACCGCACCCCCAACGAACTCGAGATCTGGTACCCCGGCCAGGACGAGCTGGCCGTGAGCATCATTCCCCCGGGACAGGTTGCAGCAGAACCGGTTCCGCTCGGCAGCGACCGCGACATCACCCTCACGGCGGGGACGTCGGATGCTCGCCCGGTCGGCCACGTCTACCACCGCGCCCACGACCCCAACAACGGCGACCACCAGATCGACGCCTTCCTCGCCGCGGATGCTCCCGCGGGAACCTGGCGGGTGGTGCTCGAGGGCCGCCGGATCATCGTGGGTCGCTACCACGCCTGGCTCGAGCGAGACGAGGCGTGCGCTCGGTGCCAGGCCCGGTTCGCGCCGGACGATGCGCTCACCGACCTCACGCTGGGCACCATCGCCAACGGCCGGCTGCCGCTGGTCGTCGCCTCGTACGACGCCCGCGATCCGCGACGGGCGCCGGCGCCGTCCAGCAGCGCCGGACCCACCCGCGACGCCCGCTGCAAGCCGGACGTCGCCGCCCCCGGGGTCGGCATCCTGGCCGCCCGCTCGGCCCCCCGCGGCTCGGCCCGCAGCCCCGGGCTGCTGGTGCGCAAGTCGGGCACCAGCATGGCCGCCCCGCACGTGACCGGTGCCGTCGCCCTCTGCCTCGAGGCCTCCGGTGGCAGTCTCGACGCCCGGCAGCTCCGCCGGCTCGTGATGGCCACCGCCGACGCCACCGAGGCGAGCGACCCCGGCCGGACCAGCGCCCAGCGCCCCCACGACCTGCCGGATGAACATCGCCTCGGTGCCGGCCGGCTGAACATCCCGGCCCTGCTGGCGGCCGTCGCCGCCCTGCCGTCCCCCTCTCGCCCCCAGGCATCCCCCGCGGAGGTCGTCGCCATGCGTCACGAACCGAGTCACCCCGAATCACCCGTCGCCGAGGACCTGCTCGGCCTCGCCTCGAACCCGGCCCACGCCTACCGCGAGCTGCTGTATCGGCCCGGTGGTGAGGTGGCCGAACGCATCCGCGGCCGGTTCGCCGTCCTGGCCCTGCCCGGGCAGCGGCCGGCGACCGAGATCCTGCCCGGTGACCTGCTGGTCCGGACGGCGCTGGGCCGGCTCACCGCGCCGGGCGAGTGTGCCGTCATCGCCGCTCCCGGGCTGCACCGCCGGGTCGGCAACCACCCCGAGGCGCCGTCCGGGTGGTACGCCGTGGCAGCCCCCGAACCGGAAGCGAGCCTGCGGGTGCTCGATCCCACCGGGCTGCTCCCTCCGGGCCAGCTGTTGTTGCGTCGCCGCGCGGCGGACGTCGAGGACCTCGGCGAGGACGACGGCCCCGAGCCACCGCTGTGGACCGGAACCGCGGAGCAGGAGGAGTTCCGCGCCAGGGTGCTCGCCGAGCACATCGCCCGGACCCGGGCCACACGCGGTGCGGCGCAACGGGATCTGCGCCCGGACGAGCTGGCCGACGTTCCAGGCACGTGTCGCACCCGGCGCGGCACCACGACCTGCGTGCAGACGGCGCCCGCCACCGCGGCGGCCGCCGGGCGGTTGCTCGCCGCGGCCAACGCCGATCTGGCCACGGCCCAGCAGGCCGGGGACGCCGATGCCTTGCGCACCGTGCGACTCACGGCCACCAGCGGCTACCGCGGCAGTGACCATCAGCGCCGGCTCTGGCTGGGCTACTTCGCCAGCAAGTACTACAACCGCACCCGGGCCGCCCGGGCGCGCCTGCCCGAGGGGCCGCACTCGGACGCCGCGGTCGACTACCTGTTGCGCCGCAAGCGCGATGGTGGCTACGGCATCGGTGGGCGCATCGCCGCCCCCGGATACAGCAACCACCAGGGTGGCATCGCGATCGACCTCTGGCAGGAACGCGTCCGGGGCCAGGCGATCGGCAACGACTCGGACGACGCCACCCGCCGCCGCTGGCGCGACAGCTGGTTCCACGGCTGGTTGCGCGAGCACGCTGCCACGTACGGGTTCCAGCCGCTGTCGACCGAGGAGTGGCACTGGGAGTACCGGCCGGCGGCTGCCCGCCGGGCCGCCGGTACCGCGGGTGCCACCACGGCGGCAGCGGCCGAGACCGGTGAGTATCTCGGCGGACGCCTGTCGACCTATCGCTCGCCGGCGCTCGGCCAACCGGTCGCCGTCTTCGTCCCGAAGGCCGCTCTCGGGCGCGCCGAGGTCGACGTCCTGGTGTTCGCCCACGGCCTGCTGGGCGGCTGCCCCCGGTTGCGGGAGCTGCCGTCGGGGTTCGTCACCGAGGCGCCGTTCCGCCTGGGCCGCGTCGTGGACGCCGCCGCGCGGCCGATGGTGCTCGTCGTCCCGCTGCTCGACTGGTCCGCTCCGGGTGGGGAGGCCGCCTTCGGACCCGGGCATGCCCGCTGGCACCGGTTGGGCCACCCGGCGGTGCTCGATGCCGTCGTCACCGAGGCCCTCGCCGAGGCCGGCCGGGTACAGCAGCGCCCCGGCCCGGCGGTACGCGAGCTGGCGCTCGCGGCGCACTCGCGGGCCTACGACGTGCTGGAGCCCTTGGCCGCCCATCGATCCGACCCGACCGTCCAGCAGGGTGCCCTGGGCCGGCTGGGCCACATCTGGGCGTTCGACACCACCTACGCCGGCAACGTTCCCGCCTGGATCGACTGGCTGGCAACCGATCCCGAGCTGCGGATGCACGTCTTCTACCGGGCCGACTATCGCCCGGGTCGCAACACCGGGACCATCGGCGACCGGTTCGCGGCGCGTCAGGGCGGGCGGCTCACCGTCACCCGGGCCACGGAGGGCCACTGTGCGGTGCCGGCCACCCGGTTGGCCCAGGTGCTCGGCGTCACCGGGGCGGGATCGTCCGGGGCGGGATCGTCCGGGGCGGGAGCGTCGGGCTCGGACGCGACGGAGTTCGAGGACGCCGACGCCCTCGATCCGGATCTCAGCGCCGTGGCCGGCCTGGACGACGCGACCTGGGGAGGGCCGCAGTGATGGCCGAACTCGTCGCCCCTCCCCCGCCCGCCCCGACTTCCCCGGCGGCTCCGGCGCCCCGGCGGCGCGTGGCGCCGTCCGCCGCCTGTCTGCAACGCGCCCGCACCCTGAAGGTCGCGGTGGTCGGTGGGGGGATGGCCGGGCTGGCGGCCGCCCGCCAACTCGCCGACTGGGGCGCCTCGGTCACGGTGTACGAAGCCCGATCCCAGGTCGGCGGCCGGGTGCTGAGCGATTCCCGGTTCGCCAAGGGCCGGGTGGTCGAGTTCGGTGCCGAGCTCGTCGGGTCGATCCACACCCGCTGGTGCGCGATGGCCGTCGAGTACGGCATCGCCCTGATCAACCGCATGGACGGCGACTTCTACCACGGCGTGCAGCTCGACCAGCGGGTCATCCTCGACCGGCTGCTCACGCCGGACGAGGCGGCCCAGGTGCAGCAGCGACTGGACGCCGTGCTGAAGCGGATCGCCGAGTTCGCCCGGGACACCATCCCCGCCGGGTTCGAGAGTCACCCCTGGGACCTGGGGCGGTTACGTGCCCTGGATCTGAAGTCGGTGGCCGAGGTGCTCGAGAAGGACTTCGGCATCTCGCGGAGCGACCGGCTGTGGCTCGCCCTCGAACTGTTCCTGGTGAACAACAACGTGGCCCGGCTCGAGCAGATGAGCTATCTGGCCCTGCTGTGCCTGGTGCGCGGCGGGCAGACCAGCACCCGGCCCGACGGCCGGCGCGCGACCATCGCCAAAGACCCCCTGTTGGGATATTGGAACGAGCTCGAGATCTACCGCTGCGCCGACGGGTGCCAACGCCTGTCGCTCGCCCTGGCGGCAGATGTCCACGCGCGCAAGGGATGTCGCGTCGTCCGGAACCTGGGCGTGCGCCGGATCGACCTGCCGCGCAGCGGGGGTGGCGTGATGGTGACCGCTCGCAGCACCAAGAACACCCGGTTCGACGAGTGGTTGCGCGAGAAGATCCCGGGCAACCCGCTGATGGACACCCGCCGCTACGACTACGTGATCCTCGCCGTGCCGCCGACCGTGTGGGGCGACATCGAGATCGTCCCGTTCCACCCCAAGGACGTGATCGGGCAGCTGGGTTCCGGGCCGGCCGTGAAGTTCTTCAGCCGCCTCGGCCGCCGGTTCTGGATCGAGCAGGGCTGGGCGCCGCTGGGGGGCTCGCTCGACATCGGGCAGGTGTGGGAGGGCACCGACAACCAGATGCAGGTCGGCGACCAGCCCATCGTGCTCAACGTGTTCACCGGCGCCCGCACCCCCACCGAGAGCCAGTACATCGACGGCCTGGCGCGGCTCTACCCGCCCACCCCGGGTCGCGCCCGGTCGGGGTACCGGGCGAACCTGAAGGCCACGAAGGTGGTCGACTGGTCACGCCAACCGTTCATCCGCACCGGGTACTCCTCACCGCGGGTCGGCCAGGTGTTCACCATCGGCAAGGAACTCAACGAACCCTTCGGCGGCCGGCTGTTCTTCGCCGGGGAGCACACCCAGCTCGACCACTTCGGCTACATGGAGGGAGCCATCCGCTCCGGGGAACGCGCCGCCCGGCAGCTGCTGGAGCAGTCGTGCCGCTCCCTGGAGCAGGACGGCGAACCCCGTGTGGCCTCACGGATCGCCTGAGGCCGGGCATGGCCACCCTCCATGCGCAGGTCCGGCAGGCCGTGATCGCCGAACAGCCCGACCTGCTCGACCATGCCGAACACTGCTCGGCGGACGGCGACATGCTGGCCACGATCGGCCGCGGCCCGGGTCATCAGGTCCGGATCCACCCGGTGGACGACCCCAGCCGGCTGGCGCTGTACACCGTGAGTCAACTGCGCGACGAGACGCCGCCACACATCGTCCGCATGGGTGCGGGAGGCCGGCACCGGCTGGTGCCACCAGGCACCGGAGGCACCGGGAACGACACCGAGATCGATACCGGGATCGACACCAGGCTCGCGGTGGTGGTCGACTCCGTGGTGCCCCGGCGCGGGTTGAGTGACGCGGACGCCGCCCGGCTGGGTGAGTTCGTCGAACGGCTGGACGACGACGGCCGGCATCGTGGGCTGATCGCGATCGCCCCGCACGGCGGTGACATCGAGCCGTACACCGACACCCAGGCCGAACGCGTCGCGGCGAGGCTGGCACGTTTCGGCGTGAGCGTCTGGCGCTGCCGGGGATTCGACCTGCACGACCAGAGCGCCGGGCAGCGCTTCCACATCACCTCGACCGACCTGCACGAGGCGAGCTTCCCCGGGCTGCAGGCCGTGATCGACCGCGGGTTCCGGTATGCCGTGGCGTTCCACGGGTTTCGGGGGGTGGGCGTGCTGGTCGGTGGCGGGGCGCCCTTCCGGCTCAAGGCCGAGATCGCCTCGGCCCTCGAGCAGGCGCTGGCCGGGGCGGGTCTACCAGTGCGCATCGCCGGGCCGGACGACGTCCTCGGGGGCGACAGCCCGCGCAACATCGTCAACCGGCTCACCGTGGCCGGGCGCGGCGGGATTCACCTGGAGCAGAGCCTGATCGCGCGCACCGAACATGCGGCTGCCATCGCCGATGCCGTCGCGCAGGTGTTCGTCGGCCGGCTCGAACACCTCCGGCACCCGCCCGGGTGGCTCCGGACGGCGCGGAGCGTCTGCGGAGTCGTCCGCCGGTTCGCCCGCCGCAGGCGACCTCACCCGTTCTCGGGTCGATAGCAGCAGCGCGAACCCGTTTCGATGCAGGCCCCCAGTTCGGCGCCGAGGTCGGCATCGACGGCCGCGATGCGGGCCAGGGCGCGGCGGAGCGCCTTGCCCACCGCGATCCGGGCACGCTCCCCCTCGTCGGCGAAGTGCCGCGGCCGACCACCCAGACCGGTGACGGTGTCCACCTCCCGAGCGATCCAGCGGGCCTCGGCCTGCAACCGCTCGGCCTCGTCATCGCGGCCCGCGGCCCGGGCTCGCTCGACCTGCTCGGCGATCTGACGCAGCCGCGCGCGGTACCGGCGCAGCGTCTCGTCGTCCGCGATGCGTTGGGGCGCACCGGCCGGCGCGCTACCGGCGTGGTGGGTCTCGGCGAGGTCAACGGCCGGGATGTCGACCCCGGGGTTGGCGACCAGCTGTGCGAGATGGTGCAGGCCGACCATGTCCTCGACCACGGCGGCCCGTCCCCGCAGCTCGACCCGCCACCGCCGCCCGCTCTGAATGCACACGGCGCCAACGGGAGTGACCTGCCGATGCCGCTCCACCACGGCCGGCAGGCGCATGCCGAGCTCGGCGGCCTCGGCGGCCGCCTCGGCCCGCATCCGGGTGGCCTCCCGGGCATCACCCGGCCGCCCACGGCGGCCCAGTGCCTGGGCCAGCCGATGCCGCGACAGGGTGACTGCCGGCCAGTGCCCCAGGGCCGCGTTGTGAACCACCGCGGCCTCGAGGTGCTCGACGGCGCGATCGATCTCACCCATCGCCAGGCAGGCGAGCCCCAGGGGTTGTCGGGCCGAGCCGAGGCAGGACACCGCCAGGCTGGCCATCACGGGCAGGTGTCCGAACGGGGCCAGCAAGTCGTGAGCGCGCCGCAGGCTCGCCGCGTCGTCCAGCAACACCGCCGCCTCGATCACCGCGGTCATCGCTGCCAACCACGAACTGGACGGCGGCAGCTCACCCAGGTCGCGGCCCACGATGCGGGCCACGGCGCCCCGCGCCTGCCGGGTCTGGCCGGCGGCGGCGCAGACGACGGCCTGGGCCGCGATGAAGGAGTGGTCGACCACGCTCAGGGTGGGCGAGTTGACCACCGTCGCCACGGTGTCGACCAGCTCGCCGACCCGGCCCTGGAACCACCGCACGGTGAGCAATTGGGCCGCGTACCAACCCATCCAGTCGGTGTCGCCGGCCGCGGCCCCGGCACGCGCGCAGTTCTCGGCGAGCGCCTCGGCCTCGACCAGCCGACCGGCGCGCACGGTGAGCATCACCCGCATCGAATCGGCCACGAACGAGGCGGCGGCGTGGCGGGCCACCGCGGGGTGGTCCCGCAGGTCGGCGAAGGCGCGTTCGGCCTGACGATCCCCGGCCAGGAAGAGGTCGACGGTGCGCCACAGCAGGGCCATCACGGTGTCACCGGAGCGTCCGGTGGTGCTGGCGACCCGCAACAGCTCCTCGGCCAGCGCCTGCCGCCGGACGCCGTCCGCCGGACCGAGCAGGCAGTGATGGGTCAGGCTCAGCGCCTCCGCCAGCGCGATCGGATCCTGCAGGGCGCGGGCCTGGTCGAGCAGGGCCGGCACCTGGTCGCAACGCCCGGTTCGGTAGTCCGCCTCGGCGGCGAGCCGGACCTGCAGCCGCAGGGTGAGGGCGGCGTCCAGGTTCGGCTGGGCCAGCGCCGCCCGCTGGCACGCCTCGACCGTGGCCGCCTCCGCCGGGGCGCGGCGCTCGTGCACCCAGATGCCGCCCATCCCAAGTGCGGCGCGGGCCAGGGCACCGGCGTCCCGGGACTGCTCGGCGGCGGCGTGGGCCGCCGCGAAGGCACGACGCGAGGCCACCAGGTCGCCCGAGCCGTGCAGCGCCAGCTCACCCGCGCGCAGGGACTCCTCGGCCGAGGGGTCGGCGGGATGCTCGGGCGCCGTGGCTGTCCTGGTCGCAGTACGCGGCATACCCGTTAGTGAGGGCCGTCACCTGCCGCCTGATACACCGATGCGGTGACACCCACCGACTGATGCAGCGAGGGTGGGCATCAGACCTTGATGGTGTCGCGGCCCTTCAGCTGCAGCATCTGGCGGGCCTCGTCGGGCGTGGCGATCTCGTGCCCCAGCTCGGTGAGCACGCGCGCGACCTTGGTGACCTGTTCGGCGTTGTTCTTCGCGAGTTCGCCGCGACCGAGGTAGAGGTTGTCCTCGAGGCCGACCCGCACGCTGCCACCCATCAACGCGGACGCCATGGCGAAGGTCATCTGGTGCTTCCCGGCACCGAAGGCGGAGAGGTAGTAGTCGTCGCCGAACAGCTTGTCGGCGATGGAGACCATGTGGGCGAGGTTGTCGACGTCCGGCCCGATGGCGCCCAGGATGCCGAAGATCGCCTGGATGAAGAAGGGCGGCTGCGCCAGTCCCTTGTCGACGACGTGAGCCAGGTTGTAGAGGTGGCCGACGTCGTAGCACTCGAACTCGAACCGGATACCGCGCTCCTGGCCGAGGGTGCGCAGCGTGGTCTCGATCTGGCTGAACGAGTTGGCGAAGATGAAACCGACGCTGCCCTCGACGTACTCCCGCTCCCACTCGTGTTTCCAGCTGGGCACGCGGTCGGCCGCGGCGGAGAAGTTGAAGTTGATCGACCCCATGTTGAGCGAGGCCAGCTCGGGCTCGAAGACGGTCGCCGCCCGCAGCCGGTCCTCGGTCGACATGGTCAGCGAGCCGCCGGTGGTGATGTTGATGACGGCGTCGGTCTCGTGCGCCAGTACGGAGACGAACGGCCGGTACACCTCGGGGTCGGGGCTGGGCCGACCGTCCTGTGAGTCGCGCGCGTGCAGGTGCAGGATCGCCGCCCCGGCCTCGACCGCCGCCTTGCCGTGCTCGATCATCTCGTCCGCGGTGACCGGCAGGGCCGGCGACATGGACGGCGTGTGGATCCCGCCGGTGAGGGCGCAGGAGATGATCGCCTTCTTGGACTGCTTCATGCTCGGCTCCGTTCGGGAGTAGGCGCCCACCACGTGCGCGAAGGGTCTGCAGCCCAATCTGGCACCCCTACCGGGACATGGCGAGAGCCCCGACCGAGGCCGCGATCACAGTCTTCGTGTCATCGCGGGGACCGGCACGCCTGGAGGCCGTACGTCCGCCCCGTCCCCTCTCAGGCGAGCCCCGCACGCCGTCATGATTCTCATCCTGGACACGTTCGGGCGCCTGCGGATTCGGGGAGCGAGAACGTCCCGACCCGTCCCGCACGCGCCCCCGGCCATCCACCCCACGACGCGAGATCACGGTGTCGCAGGGGTTCTCCCCCCTGCGGAGGGGGACGAGCCCTGCACGACAGCGATCACGGAGGTCTCTGGCTCCCCGGTGGCGGGTACTGCGCCTCGGGGTGATGACCGTGCATGAGCTAGGCGGAGGCTGCGCCTGGCGGATCATCGACCTCAAACCCGCTGATGTACACGGCGATTGCCGGCCAGGGCACCCCACGCCATCCCTGTGCCGACCAGCATGCTGCCGAGGGCGATGATGTAGTCCGCCCAGTCGCCGTCGACGCGAGCCTCGGTGGGGTCTGCCGCGTTGTAGTCGACCGTCACGGACTGACCGACCACGACCCGGAATGCCGAGAGCTCCTCGTGATGGCTGACGCCATCGCGGGAGGTATACGAGACCGTCGCGGTATGGGCTCCCCTGCCGTGGGAGACCCGGGTGACCGTTCCCGGTGTGCTGACCTGATGCAGGCTGATGTGGAGATCGGAAACCAAGATCAGGACTCCCACCAACGCAAGGGACCCGGCGAACGCGGCGAAGCCGAGGCGGAGTACCGCCTCCGGCGCCCTGGAACCCACCCTTCCGACAGGTCCCACCAGCACCAGGTCGGCAGGCACTGGCGGTAGAGCGTCCGGCGAGGACCCTGAAGCCAGGCCACGCAGAAAGGAGACGAGCGGGGCGATGTCGGGGCGGCCGGGCAGGTCGTCCAGTGCGTCGGCCAGGGCGACGAGCTCACCGGTCGGCGCAGGGTTGAACCTGGACCCGATGCCGACCTGCACGGTGGTGGACGAGGTGTTGTCCGTGACGACGAGGAGGGTCTTGCCCGCGCTGAGGCGGATCGCCGCCGTCCGCAGATCCACCCGCTTGCGCCACGGCGCGGCGCCCCGCTCGACCAGGTGATGGCCCCGCAACCATGTTCCCGACAACGGGAACCACAGGAACCGCCACCCCCACCCTGCCAGCAGTGCGGCCACGGGCAAGAACATCGCCGTGATGGCGAGCCAGGTCAGTACCCGAATCCACCACGGGCCGCCGATCTGGCTGATGCTCGCCGGGGCGAGGAAGGCCGACACCACGAAGAAGGTCATCGAGGCCGCCAGTCCCAGGAAGAATGGTCCGAACAGCACGGCGCAGGCCCACGACCCCAGGCCGCGGCGTGCACCGAACCGAACCCGGGTCTCCCGCCCGCGTGCACCCCCACTCATCGCTCACACCACCTTTCGCGCACGACAGCTCCGGTGATCACCGGTCGGGGTGCAGGTCCTCCCAGGCGCGGGTCAGGACGTCGAGCAGTTCCTCGGGGACGTCGTCCGAGCGGATCTGCCCGGTGAGTTCGACGGTGAGGCGCAGCTGGGCGAGGTAGTTGGTGCAGTTGGGGCAGCCGTCGAGGTGGTGCTCGACGGCCCGCTGTGCTGACGCGCTCAGGGCGCCGTCCAGATAGTCCGAGGCCAGCTCGACCAGTTCCTGGCAGCGGACGCGTCGGGTGAGGAGAGCCATCAACGCACCTCCCCTGCCTGGTCACCGGTCGGGGTGTGCTCGAGCACCACGGCCTCGTCCGCCCCGGCCTGCGCCTCGCGGTACCGCGCCAGGGCCATTCGCAGCGTGGCACGGGCTCGGTGCAGCAGCACGCGCTGATTGCTCGCACTCAGGCCCAGTAACTCACCGACCTCGGCCGCCGTCCAGCCCTCGACATCGCGCAGCACCACGACCTGTCGGCGGGCGGCGGGCAACTCGGCGATCGCCGCCATGATCACGGCCACGCCGGCCTCCGAGTCGACGCGCAGTTGCGGGTCATCCTGCCAGGCGGGAACGGGCTGCCGCCACGCGCCACGGCCTCGGCGCCCGACGAACTGGTCCTCCGGCACCGCGGCGGCGTGATCGTCGACCAGGGCCAGCGCGGCGGTCCGGCGCGCTTCCCGGACGCCGTACGAGCGCGCCCGGTTCACCAAGATCGTGAAGATCCACGATCTCAGGCTGGCTCGCTCCTCGAAGCCATCGATCCCCCGCATCACCGCGATCCAGGTGTCCTGGACGACGTCCTCGGCGTCCGAGGCGGTGCGCACGAACGTCGCGGCCACCCGCAGCATCGAGGCGTGATGCCGCCGGACGAGCCCGCGGAAGGCCTCGGCGTCCCCCGCGCGCAGCAGCCGGACGAGTTCGGTCTCGTCCTGAGCTGCCCCCCGGTTCACGTCCGGCAGTCTGCCAGAACTGCTCTCACGCCAGCTGTAACACCTCGACCGAGCGGGTGGACCCCCTGGATGACCTGACCGTCCACGACCTGACCGTCCATCGTGAAAGGACTCTGAGATGGCCCGTTCGGCCTCCAGTAGGTTTCGTACGCTCCTCGTTTCCGGCGCCGCCGGCGTCCTGACCGCGGGCCTGGGCGTGGCCGGAGCCCCCTCGGCCTCGGCGGCCACCGCACCGCTGAGCATTCCCCACTACCTGGTCAGCGCGATCCAGATCGACACGGTGCACAACACCGTCACCCTGCCGCTCTACCGCGGCGAGACGTCCCGGCGTGGCACCACCTGGTTCGTGATCACCGAGTCGTCCGACCTGCGCGAAGCGGTACGGCTCGGCGTCAACTGGTCGCCGAAGTTGAAGAACGCGTTGGGCACCCCAGCAGTACAGCGCGCCGAACTCGAGGGCGGGCACCGGATCGGTCGGGCACGCTCGGTGGAGTTCCGTTCCGGGGTCGACTTCCGCGGTACCCGGGTCGTCGTCCCCGGACCGACGCTGTTCCCGGTCGACCCGGCCACCCACGCCGGTTCGGTCGGTGACCGCGGTTACAGCCCGTTGTTCACCCTCGACGGCAGGATCGTGTACAACGGGCCGCAGCTGGCCAACGTGACCGGTCGGCACGGCAAGGTGCTCTCGCTCGACCTCGCCCACCGCCGGGTGACGCTGCGCATGACGAGTGGGTTCTACCTCGGCCGCGACGTGCACTACCTGTCGACCGAGGCCTCGGTCACCCAGGTCGCGGCGCTCGAGAACGCCACCTATGCCCCGGCTCTGGCCGCGGCGCCGACTGCCGGCAACGACGACCCCTCGGTCTCGTCCCGGCTGCCGATCATCCCGGTGGTCAACGGACCGCGCGGCGTGGGTAACCCGCAGCGCCAGGGCTTGCAGTCCGCGGTCGCCGGCGAGGGTGACCCGCTCAACATCATCCGCGAGGAGCCGGAGTGCTCCGACCCGGCCGTCCCGGCGAACTGCTCGGCGCTGCAGTACAGCCCGCTGTGGGACGTCACCCCGGTGGCCTGGACCCAGGCGGCGATCGACGCCGGCAAGCAGGTGCGGATCACCTCGCACCAGGTCGCGGATTCGCTGTTCCACCAGGGGCTGATCGTCAACGCCGCTCCGGACGGGCCGAGCTTCGCCGACCCCGAGATCCATGGCCTGCGCGCCGCGGACATCGTCGTCAACTGCCCACCCATGATCGTCGATCCGGCCTGATTCCACCGGATCGGGCCAGCTCCGGGCCGCGATGAGCCACGTCGCGGGCCCGCCGGGTATCGCGCCGGCGGGCCTGCGGCGTCCACCGACTCACCGGCGATTACCGCACGCGCGTACGGGCATGACGTAACGCTGCGAGGCCCGCCAGACACCGACAACCACACCCCTTCGATGGAGGACACCGGCCATGACCCCGACCAACCACCCGACATCGGACGCCGAGACCTACGACGTGGTCGTGGTGGGAGCCGGACCCGCCGGGGAGGTGGCCGCCGGTCGGCTGGCCGAGGCGGGAGCCTCGGTCGCGATCGTGGAGCGCGAACTCGTCGGCGGCGAATGCTCCTACTGGGGATGCATGCCCAGCAAGGCCCTCCTGCGGCCGGGCGAGGTTGTGGCTGCGGCGCACCGAGTTCCGGGAGCTGATCGCGCCGTGACCGGACCGCTGGACGTGGACGCCGTCCTCGCGTACCGCACCCGGTTCACCGGGGGCTGGGACGACGCCGGTCAGGTTCCCTGGTTGACCTCGCGTGGGGTGCACCTGCTGCGCGGGCACGCCCGCCTGGCCGGGAAACGCCGGGTCGAGGTGACTGCCGACGACGGAACCGTCCGCGTCGTGCGCGCCGAGCGGGCCGTGGTGATCGCGACCGGGTCTCGGGCTGCGCTGCCCCCGGTGGCCGGTCTGGCCGACGTCCGGGCCTGGGACAACCGCGACGTGACGCAGATGACGGCGGTGCCGTCCCGCTTGCTGGTGGTGGGCGGGGGGCCGATCGGGCTCGAGATGGCGCAGGCGGTCAAGCGGCTCGGGGCCACGTCCGTGGTGGTGATCGAGGCTGCGGACTCGCTCCTCGCCCGGGAGGAGCCGTTCGCCGGCGAGCAGGTTCGGGCGGCGCTGCTGGACGAGGGCATCGAGATCGCGCTCGGCGTCCGGCTGTCGCAGGCCCAGCGGGACGACGACGGCACGGTGCGACTGACCACGGCCGACGGTCGCGAGTTCGTGGGCGATGACGTGCTGGTGGCCGCGGGTCGGGCGCCCACGACGGGTGATCTCGGCCTCGAGACGGTCGGGTTGACCCCGGGCAGGCCGATCGCCGTGGACGAGCGGATGCGCGCCGAAGGTGTTGCCGGGCAATGGCTCTACGCCCTGGGCGACTGCAACGGCATCTCGCTGCTGACCCACATGGGCAAGTACCAGGCCCGGATCGCCGCCGACGTGATCCTCGGCAAGGACGCCGTCGACCGGGCCAGCCGGGACGTCGTCCCCCGGGTGACGTTCACCGACCCGCAGGTCGCGGCCGTCGGGCTGACCAGTGCCCAGGCCACGGCGCGCGGACTGCGGATCCGCACCGTAACGTACGGCACCGGCGACGTCGCGGGCGCCGCCGTCCAGGGATCGGGACCGAAGGGCACCAGTGCCCTCGTCGTCGACGAGGACCGCGGCGTCCTGGTCGGCGCGACCTTCGTCGGGTCGGCCACGCAGGAACTCGTCCACGCCGCCACGGTGGCGATCGCGGGGCAGGTGACGCTGGACACGCTCTGGCACGCTGTGCCGGCCTTCCCCACGGTCAGCGAGGTCTGGCTGCGGCTGCTCGAGACCTACGGGCTCTGAGCGCGATGCCCGAGGTCGGCTTCGAGAACCTGTTGGTGGTCAGCCTGATCGCCGTCCTGGCTCCCCTCGTGCTGGGGTTCCTGCCGCGGCTGCGGTTGCCCTCACCGGTGCTCGAGATCGCCGCTGGGGTGGCACTCGGGCCCGGGGCGCTGGGCTGGGTGAGGGCCGACCTGCCGGTGCAGGTGCTGTCCGTGGTGGGCTTGGCATTCCTGCTGTTCCTGTCCGGCCTCGAGATCGATGTCGGCTCGCTGCGGGGGCGGCCGTTGCAGCGGTCCGTCGTCGGGTACGCCATCACCCTCGTGCTCGGGCTGGCGATCGGGTTCACCCTGCGCGCCACCGGCACGATCGGGGACGGCGTGCTGCTGGCGGTCATGCTGTCCGCGACCTCGCTGGGCCTGGTGGTGCCGGTGCTCAAGGACGCCGGACACCTGGAGTCGCCGGTGGGCACGCAGATCCTGGTGGCCTGTTCGGTGGCCGACCTCGCCGCGATCGTCCTTCTCTCCGTGCTGTTCTCGGGTGGGTCGAGTTCGGCGGGCGCCAAGATCGTGCTGCTCGGGGGCTTCGTCCTGCTCGCTCTCGCCCTGACCGCGACCGCCGCCACCGCGGGCCGCTCGATGCGACTCGGGGACGTGTTGCTGCGGCTGCAGGACACCACGGCGGAGATCCGGGTGCGGCTGGTCGTGGTGCTCGTCATCGGATTCGTCGCCCTGGCGCACCGGTTCGGGCTGGAGAGCATCCTCGGGGCCTTCGTGGCCGGGGTGGTGGTCGCCGTGCTCGACCGGGACACGGCCTCGCACCCGCACCTGCGCACCAAGCTCGAGGCGATCGGTTTCGGGTTCCTGATCCCGGTTTTCTTCGTGACCAGCGGCATCCGGCTGGACCTTCGCGGGCTGCTCGCCTCACCCCGGGCGCTGCTGCTGGTGCCGCTGTTCCTGCTCTGCCTGCTCGTCGTCCGCGGGGTGGCCGCGGCGCCGTATCTGCGGGTGTTCTCGGGTGAGCAGGTGCTCGCCGCGGCACTGCTGCAGGCGACCTCGTTGCCCATCATCGTCACCGCCACCCAGATCGGCGTCGCGACCGGGCGGCTGGCCACGGTGACCGCCGCGGCGCTGGTGTCCGCCGGGCTGTTGTCCGTGCTGATCTTCCCGGCACTGGCCCTGGGCCGGCTCCGTTATGGCAGGGAATGCGTCGAGGAGGTACCCGCAGGAGTTGCGGGAGCGGGCGGTGCGGATGGTCACCGAGATCCGCGGGGATCATGAGTCGGAGTGGGCGGCGATCGGCAAGGTCGCGGAGCTGCTGGGGGTGACATCGGCGGAGACGGTGCGCCAGTGGGTGCGCCGGGCCGAGGTCGATGCCGGTGCCCGTCCAGGGGTCACCAGCGAGGAGTCGGCCGAGGTGAAGCGGCTGCGGCGGGAGAACGCCGAGTTGAAGCCGCGCCAACGCGATCCTGAAGGCGGCATCGGCTTTCTTCGCGGCCGAGCTCGACCGGCCCTCCCGTTGATCGTGGAGTTCATCCGCGAGCACGCAGACCGCCGTCAGCCCGAAGCTGACGGCGGTCTGCGCTGGGGTGTTGAGCCGATCTGCGCCGTGCTCACCGAGCACGGCCTGAAGATCGCCCCATCCACGTACTACGAGCACCTGCACCGAGTTCCGACCGCGCGCGAGCAGCGAGATGAGCTGCTCAAGGTCGAGATCACCCGGGTCCACGAGGCCAACTACTCGGTCTACGGGGCACGGAAGGTGTGGCTTGAGCTGAACCGCGACCTCGCCCGGGGCAGGGCCTCGATGCGCCCTGATCGGGTACGTGGCCCGGTGCACGGTGGAGCGGCTGATGAGCGACCTCGGCCTGGTCGGGGCCCGCCGCGGGAAGGTCAAGAAGACCACCATCGCCGACCCCGACCACGCCCGGGCCGACGACCTGGTCTCCCGCCACTTCGCCCCGACCGCCCCGGATCGGTTGTGGGTGATGGACATCACCTACGTCTCGACCTGGTCCGGGTGGGTCTACACGGCGTTCGTGACCGACGCCTACGCCCGGCGGATTCTGGGCTGGCGGTGCGGCACGACGATGACCACCCAGCTGGTCCTGGACGCTCTCGAGCAGGCGATCTGGACCCGTCAACGCGTCGGCGAATCACTGGAATCCGTTGTAGCACATAGTGATAGAGGATCGCAGTACACGGCGATCAAGTACGGTGAGAGGCTCGCCGACGCCGGGATCGCTGCCTCGGTCGGGTCCGTCGGTGACTCGTTCGACAACGCCCTCGCCGAAACGATCAACGGGCTCTACAAGACCGAGCTGATCAAGCCCCGTAGCCCGTGGAAGACCGTCGATGACGTCGAGTACGCCACCGCCGAGTACGTGGACTGGTTCAACCATCGTCGGCTGTACGAGTACTGCGGCGACATCCCGCCCGCCGAACTGGAAGCCGCCTACTACGCTCAGAACAACCTCACACCGCCCGGTGGAGGTCTCACACCAGTGAGTCTCCGGACTCCCCGGGGTGGTTCAGCGGCTGGCCACGGTGACCGCCGCGGCGCTGGTGTCCGCCGGGCTGTTGTCCGTGCTGATCTTCCCGGCACTGGCCCTGGGCCAGCTCCGACCGGCTGCCGTCAGGTAGCGAGGCTGCGGGCTGTCGACACCTGGACACTGCCGCGTCCTACGGCAACGAGGAGGCCGTCGGCAGTCACGGCCCTCCTCAACGAAGCACTCCTACGCGTTTCATGGCACGGGCTCTTCCTGCCCACTGCAGTCAGACGGATGTGGTGGCAGCGCTTCACCGACGTGGCCCCCGCGGCCTGACCCCGTCGCACCGACGGACCCTTCCACGAGCGCCTCGCCCAAGTCCGCCTCGCCGCCCTGGGCCGAGACGGGTTCGCGCTCGCCGGTGGCTACGCCGTCCGGGCCCACGGCCTGCTCGAGCGCCCGTCCGAGGATGTCGACATGTTCACCACGTAACGGAGCCTCCGGACACCGGGCCGGTTCAGTCGACGCCGAGTAGACGCAGACCGTGGTAGGTGGCGAAGTCTTGGTAGTCCTTCAGGTTTCCTGTTGCCAGCGGCAGGTCATGAGTCAGGCAGCAGGCCGCAACCCACATGTTGTCATTGACCGGCCGTGGACGCCCCCGTCGCGCCGCAGCCGCAGTCAGCATGCCCCAGGTGGCAGCAACCGACTCATCCCCGGGCAGCACCGGGATCGCCGAGATCCAGTCCGCCAGTTCTTGACGACTCCGGGCACCCCACTGCCGGATCTCGACCCACTTGGTCAGCTCACCGAACGTCACGAACGTGATCAACGGACGCCGACCGATCAACCGTCCGGCGATCGACCCGGGCAACCTCCGCTTGTGCGACAAAGACGCCACATCGGTGTCCAGAACGACAGGTTGCACGTGATCAGGACTGGTCTCGATGGCGCTCGGCGTAGGTGAAGGCCAAGAACTCCTCCACCTCCTCGTCCGAAGCGAAGGTGTCGGCTGCGAGATCCTCGATCCCCCTGATCGGCATCGTCCCCTTGGCGGCAAGCAACTCATCCACCGAAACGCGCGGACGCGGACGCGGAACGTCCGCACCGTCCATCGCCGATGTGCTCACGCCACACCTCCCACCACGACCACTTCCACCAAGCATACGAGGCCCCTCGTGGCCGCGGCACGGCAACGGCACGCCGAGACACCAACGGACAGAAGCGACACACGCCGGGAGGCTCAGGGAGGGAACGCAGCGACCGACGGCTCCTGTCCTCCCCAATCCTGGCTCACCAACCAGCAAAAAAGGTTAGGCCCGGATCCCAAGTGCAGGATCCGGGCCTAACCTTTTTTGTAGCGGGGACAGGATTTGAACCTGTGACCTCTGGGTTATGAGCCCAGCGAGCTACCGAGCTGCTCCACCCCGCGTCGGTGATGTCAGACTACGGGACCGCCTGGGCAGGAGCAAATCGAGCACCCGTCCGGCCCACTCGCGACCGGACGGGTGTCGAGGTCAGCGTCAGGGCGTGGCGGACGGTGTCGCGGAGGCCGAGGGCTTCGGCGAACCGGTCGGGCCCACGGTGGCGCTCGAGGTGGTCACGCCCAGTCGCTGCTGGGCCTCGACCGCGCGGGCGATGGCGTCCTTGAGCCGCTTCTGTGCCTCGCCGTACTTGGTGAAGTCACCGGCCTTCAGCGCCGCGTCGCTGTCCTGCACCGCCCGTTGCGCCTCGCTCAGGGCCTGCTGCAGGGCCGCCCGGGCATCGGCCCCGCCGGTCGCCGGACTCGCGCCCGGACTCGGGCTGGCGCCCGTGCCACCGGTACCACCGGTCCCCGGCGCCGCCGTCAACGGCGAGGTACCGAACACCTGGTTCAGCGCGGCGTCCAGGGTCGGCGCGAAGCCGATCTTGTCGCCGTAGCCGACCAGCACCCGGCGCAACACCGGATACGTGGTCTCGCCCTTGCTGCGGATGTACACCGGCTGCACGTACAGCAAACCACCGGCCATCGGCAGCGTGAGCAGGTTGCCCTTCTCGACCGCCGAGGCACCACCGGTGCCCTGCAGGATGTTCAGCTCGCCGGAGACGATGGTGTTGGAGTTGAAGTCGTTCTGCATCTGCCCCGGCCCCTTGATGGCGTCCGTGGGCAACTGCAACAACCGCATCGTGCCGTAGTCGGCCCGCCGCTTACCCGGCTCGTTGCCGGCATCGGCATCCACCGCCAGGAAGCCCTTGAGCGTGTTCCGCCCGGTCGTCGGCGGGATGAACGTCGATGTCAACGAGTACCGCGGCGCATCCTGCCCCGGCATCTGGATGCTCAGATAGAAGGGAGGCTGCCGCGGCAGCACCGCGGTCACTCCCCCCACCGTGGCCCCCTGCCTCGGGTTGGGCTCCGGCGGCACCTGCCAGAAGTCACCGGCCGAGAAGAACGCCGACGGATCGGTCACGTGGTAGCGCGCCAGCAGGGTGCGCTGCACCTTGAACAGGTCCTCGGGGTAGCGCAGGTGCGACATCAGATCGCCCCCGATCGCCGCCAACGGCTTGACCGAGGTGGGGAACACCTTGCGCCAGGCCGCCAGCACCGGGTCCTTCTCGTCCCAGGCGTACAGCCTGACGCTGCCGTCGTAGGCATCGACGGTCGCCTTGACCGAGTTGCGGATGTAGTTGACCTGCTGCTGCGCCAACGCGGCCACCGATGTGGCGTTCGCGGTCAGCGAGTCGGCCGTGGCCTGGTCGAGGAAGCTCAACAGCGAGTAGGGGTATCGGTTCGAGGTGGTGTACCCGTCCAGGATCCACACGATCCGACCGTCGACGATCGAGGGGTACGGGTCGCCGTCCAGGGTCAGGTACGGGGCCACCTTCTCGACCCGCTCGCGCGGCGTCCGATCGTACATGATCCGCGACTGGTCGGTGACGCCCTTGGACAGCAGGATGTTCTGCTCACGGAACTTCAGGGCGTACAGCGTGCGCCGCAGCAGCGACCCGATCGCCACCCCACCCTCACCGGCGTAGGTGGTGTTCTTCTGCTGCGTGGCACTGTTGTCGTCCGGATAGTCCAGCTCGCGCGGTGTGGATCCGGGAGGGCCGCCGACGATGGAGTACTCGAGCGACTTCTCTCCGAAGTAGACCCGCGGCTCGTAGTCACCCACCGTGGAGCGCACCGGGATGCCACCCTCGAAGAACGTCGGTTTGCCGTCCGCGGTGGGCTCGTTGCCGTACGCAGCCACCAGGCCGAACCCGTGGGTGTAGACGAAGTGATCGTTGAACCAGTTGCGTTTGTCGATCGGCACGCCACCCAGGTTCAACTCCCGGACGGCGACCACGCTGTCGCGCGCCTTGCCGTCGACGGTGTACCGGTCGACGTCCAGCGCATCGGCGAACTGGTAGTACTGCTTGTTCTGCTGCAACTGCTTGAAGGTGTCGCTGACCAACGCCGGGTCGAGCAGCCGGATGCCCGGGATGCTGTCGGCGTCGTTGCGCAATGCCTGCGGGGACGCCTCGGTCTGGGCCTTGTAGGCCTGGGACTTCACCTGATCCAGACCATAGGCCGCCCGCGTCGCCTCGATGTTGTTCTTGATGTAGGGCAACTCGTACGACTGCGGGCTCGGGTTCACCCGGAACCGTTGCACCACAGCGGGATAGATCCCGCCGATGAGGATGGCCGAGATCACCAGCAGCACCACGCCGTACAGCGGCAGCATGCGCCACCGGTCGACGAAGGCCCCGACCAGGAACAGGATCGCGATGATCGCTGCGATCGCCGCCAGCACCGCGCGCGCGCTCAGCGTCGCCTCGGCGTCGGTGTAGGTCAGGCCGGTGAACGTCTCGGTGGCCTGCTTGGTCGTCATCGCGTAGCGACCGATCCAGTAGTCCACCGCGCGCAACAGCAGGAAGGCCGTGGCGATGACCGACAGCTGGATCCGCGCGACCGAGGTCAGCCGCGGCCCCGGCCCCTGCAACCGCAACCCGCCGTAGAGGTAGTGCGTCACCACCGACACCAGCGCCGCCAGCACCGAGATCATGGTGAACAGGCCCACCAGGAACTGCAGCCAGGGCAGGGTGAAGACGAAGAACCCGATGTCCTTGCCGAACTGGGCATCCGTCGCGTCGAAGGGCACCCGGTTCCACCACAGCTGGAAGGTCTCCCACCGCTGGCTCGCGGCCGAACCCGCGAACAGGCCCAGGGCCGCCGGGACGGCGATGGTCACCAGCCGGCGCAACGGCTCGATGGTCTCGCGGTACCGCTCCAGGCTGGCCGTGTCGACCGCCACCGGCGCGTACACCGGACGTGACCGGTAGGCGATGGCCATGGCGGCGTAGACCGAGCCCGCGGTGAGCCCGGCGGCCACGATGAACAGGCCGGCCTCCGTCAGCAACCGGGTGCGGTAGACCTCGGTGAAGCCGAGCTGGGAGTACCACAGCACGTCGGTCCAGACCGAGGCCAGACCCAGTAAGAGCACCACCAGCACGCCGAGGACGGCGAGGGTGGGCGCCAGAGCGCCGCGACGGCGGCCGGGCGGGCCTGCCGTCCCGCGCACTCCGGCGGAACCTGGGCGGCCGGGACCGCTGGGCGAGTCTGCGTCGGAGCTCACGAGGAGTCAACTTAATCGATCCCACCGACAGTTCCCCGTTGGAGCAGTTTCCCGAGGAATCTCCACCGCTGCCGGACGCCGGCCAGCTGGCTCGCAAGGACGACTGACCGCCCGTGAAAGGATCGGGACATGACGGCGAACCCCTCGCGTGAGCAGGCCGTGCTCACCCTGGTGCGTGAACTCGAACAGCACGTGGCCGCCGATGGCTGGGACGGTCCGATGCGACTGTTCGCGCTGGTGCGCACCGCCGGCGCGCTCGACCGCGACGAGGGGCTGGCCGACCGGCTGCCGCCGGCCGTGGTCGCCGCGGCCCGCGCCGACGCCGACCACCTGACCGCGGTGGAGCAGGACGACCTGCCGCAGGTCTCCGGGCTGGAGGACCTGCTGGGCCGGATCACCTGGCCCCACACCGTCGACGGCACCGCCGTGGTGATCGAGCGGGTCGTGCTGCCACCGAGCGCCGAGGCCGACCTCGACGCCCTGGCGGACGACGATGCCGACGCCGCCGCAGCCGCTGCGGCCGACCACCCCGACCGGATCGACGTCCGGCTGGCCGCCGCCGTGCTGCGGGACGGCAGCAGCGGGTGCGCCGTCCGCTCGCGCAGCCACGACGCGGATACAGCCGTGGCGGTCGGCCCGGACCTGATCCCCGATCTGATCAGCGCGCTGCGGACGACGCTCGAGAACTGAGGCCGAACGCGCGCAGCCGCTCCCCCAGGCGCACCAGGGTCTCGGCCAGCTCCGGCGGTTCGAGCACCACGAGTTCGACGTCCAGCCGCAGCGCCGCCTGTGCCAGGTACCAGGCCAGCGCCTCCACCCGATCGGCGCCGGCCTCGACCAGGCAGTGGTGCTCGTCGATCGCCGTCACCGTGGCCACCATCGGGGACAGCACCGTCCGGGCCTGTGCCGCCGACGCGGTCAGCCGCACCCGGCCGACGTGCCGGTAGGGCCACTGGGTCAGTGACCGCTCCAGGTGGGCCGCGGCGTCCGGCTCCTCACGACGGGCGAACCGCAACGTGCTCGGCTGCGCCCGGCGGATGCGATCGAGGCGGAAGGTCCGCCAGTCGTCGCGGTCGCGGTCCCAGGCCAGCAGGTACCAACGCCGTCCGGTGGTGACCAGCCGGTACGGCTCGGTGTCACGCTCGCTACCGGCGCCGTCCCGATCGACGTAGTCCAACCGCACCCGGACGCCGTCACGCACCGCCCGGGCCAGCTCGAGCAGCAGGTCGGGGTCGATCAGCTCGGCATCGCTGCGGGTACCGGGCCGGATCAGGGTGACGGTCGCCGACCGGATCGCCTCGACCCGCTCGCGCAACCGGGGCGGCAGCACCTGGTCGAAGGTGGTCAGCGTGCGCAGCGCCGCCTCGGCCACGCCGTGCACCCCCTCCCCCGCCCCGAGCCCCAGGCTGACCGCCACCGCGACCGCCTGCTCGTCGTCCAGCATCAGCGGCGGCAGCGCACCACCGCTGGCGAGCCGGTAACCACCCGCAACGCCCGGGCCGCCGCTGACCGGGTACCCCAGGTCACGCAACCGCTCGACGTCGCGGCGCACGGTGCGGGTGGTGACCCCGAGCCGCTCGGCGAGCTCGGCGCCCGACCACGACCGGCGGCTCTGCAGCAGCCCGAGCAGGCGCAACGCCCGAGCGGTCGGATCGGCGCGATCGGCGCCGGTGGTCGAGTGCGTCATCGTCCCAGTGTCGCTCGAGGTTGCGGACAGTATCTGTCCGCATGGTCTGCCAGGGTGAGTCCCATGAGCGAAACCACACCGTCCACCGCCGAGACCGACGGCACCGACACGACCGACCACACAGGCCCCACCGGGCTCAACTGGACCGACGAGCTCCTCGCCCAGCTGGAGTTTCACTGGCAGCATCAGTTGCGCCCGCGGTTCGAGGGCCTCAGTGACGAGGAGTACTTCTGGGAGCCGGTTCCCGGTTCCTGGAACGTTCACCCGCGTGGGGCGTCCACCGCTCCGATTCAAGGCGGAACCGGTTCTCACACCATCGATTTCGCGTTCCCGGCGCCGGAGCCACCGCCGATCACCACCATCGCCTGGCGGCTGGGCCACGTCATCGTCGGGGTTCTCGGGATGCGCAACGCGAGCCACTTCGGCGGGCCACCGCTCGACTACTACACCTTCGAGTACGCCGCCACGGCCGAGGCCGCCCTGGCCCAGCTCGACGAGCACCACGCCCGCTGGATCGCCGGGGTGCGATCGCTGGACGACGCTGCGCTGGCGGCACCCTGCGGTCCGAGCGAGGGTCCCTATGCCCAGGCTCCGATGGCGACCCTCGTGCTGCACATCCACCGCGAGGTGATCCACCACGGCGCGGAGATCGCCCTGCTGCGCGACCTCTACCGCGCTCAGCACTGACCAGCCGCTCAACCCCCCTCGAGGAGTTCCATGCTGCCCCCCGCCGTCCGAACCGAGACCGAAGAGCTCGCCGGGTACCTGCAGGACCAGATGACCGCACTGCGCACCGCCGCCCACGGCCTCACCGAGGAACAGGCCCGGATGACCCCGTGCCGCAGTGCGCTGTCGATCGGGGGGCTGATCAAGCACGCCACCATGGTCTGCACCGGTCGCGCCCGCCGGCAGCAGATCGCGGCCGGCACCGCGGTCGAGCCCGCCTTCGCCGACCGGTTCGCCGAGTTCACCGCCAGCTTCGCACTCACCGAGACCGAGACCCTCGACGGTGTGCTGGCCCAGTTCGACGAGGCCTGCGCCGCCTATCTCGCCTCGGTGCGCGACTGCGACCCCGACGCTCGGGTGATGGAGCCGCCGGCCCCTTGGTACGGCCGGACCGAACCGGTCGAGACCACCGACCGTTATGCCCTGCTGCACCACGTCGAGGAGCTCGCCCGCCATGCCGGGCACGCCGACATCATCCGCGAGCAGCTCGACGGCGCGAACGCCGCATCGCTGTCCGCGGCGGTCGAGGGCCGACCGGCGAACGCCTTCGTGACCCCGTGGCGTCCGGCCGAACCCGCCGAACCGTCGGTGACCGCGTGAGACGGCACTGATCACCATCAAAGGGCGGTCTGCACCCACCAGGTGGGGGTGGACCGCCCTCTGATCGCGATCACCATGAGCTCCCGTGCGTCAGCCGCAGCGGGGCAGCGCCGGGCTGTCGGGACCGTGGGCGGCGATCTCCTCGAGCGCCTGCCGCGCCTGGTGCAGCGTCGAGATCTTCACCACGGACATCCCGTCGGGGATGTGACCGACCACGCCGAGGCAGTTGCCCTCGGGGGCGAGGAACACCGTGGCGCCGGCCTCGCGCGCGCCGACCATCTTCTGCCGGATGCCCCCGATCGGGCCTACGGCGCCGTCGGTCGAGATGATGCCGGTGCCGGCCACGGTGCGACCGGCGGTCAATGCCCCCGGGGTGAGCTTGTCGATGATGCCGAGGGCGAACATCGTGCCCGCGCTCGGCCCGCCGACGTCCTCGATCTGGATCTTGACCTGGAACGGGAACGTGAAGGCCGGCTTGACGATCACCCCGAGCACGGTGGCCCCGGTCGAGGACTTCGTGGTCGGCACCGAGACGTCGACCTGCTTGCCACCCCGCTGGACGACGAGCCGCGCCACCGCGCCCGGCTTCAGTTTCTGCAGCTCGGCCCGCAACCGGTCACCGTCGTCCACCGCGACCCCGGCGACCGAGATCACCTGGTCGCCGATCGCCACCGGCCCCTTGGCCGGCGACCCGTCCGCGAAGTCGATCACCTGCATGTGCTGGCCCACCGAGTAGCCGAGCTCGGTCAGGGCGGCGGCGGTGGCTGTCTCCTGCGAGCTCGCCATCTCGAGCTCGTTCTCCTGCTTGGTCTGCTCCGCGCTCTGCCCCGGCGGGAACAGCGCCTCACGCGGCCAGACGGCGACCTTCGGATCGAGCCACCCGCGAACCACCTGCCACAACGTGACATCGACGCCCTCACCGCCGTAGATCCGCACGGTGGTCAGGTCCAGCGACCCGGTGGTCGGATAGGTCTGATGGCCGGTGATGGCGATCAGCGGCTTGCCGTTCACCGCGCCCAGGGTGTTGGTGGCCGGCCCGGGCGACATCACCGCATACGGCACCGGCAGGAAGCTCGCCGTCCCCAGCAGGACCACCATCGCCAGCAGGCTCACCATGAGCCGGGAGGTCGTCGGGTGCAGCCCGCCGATGGGCTCGGCGGGAGGTCGCGGCGCACGCGTGACGTCGGCGCCCACGGCCACCTCTTCGCTCATTCACGCAAGGTTACGTGCCATCCCGGCACACCACGCCGGAGACTAGCGTTGGGCACAGTGCACCACCCCTCCGCGCCACCCTCAGCAAGGACCCAGCAAGAACTCAGCAAGGAGCAGCCATGAGTGGCAACCTGCCGGACCGCCCCGATCCGGACGACGAGAACCACGACGCCGACGGTCCGGGCGAGGACCCGTTGGCCGACATGCTGCGAGCCCTGCTCGGGGGCCTCGGCGGCGCCGGCGGCGACCTGCCGGCCGAGCTACCCGCCGAACTGCGCGACATGCTGGCGAACATCCCGGGGATGCCGACCGACGCGGCGTCCGTGCAGGCGATGTTCTCGCAGGTGCAGCGGCTGATGTCGACCACCGACAACGGGCCGGTGAACTGGGAGGCCGCCACCCAGATCGCGCGACACGTCGCGGCCCAGGACGGCGACCCGAGCCTGACCGAGTCGCAGGAGCGAGCCGTCGCCGAGGCGATGCGCACCGCCGATCTGTGGCTCGACCGGGTGACCGACCTGCCACCGGCGACGGCCCGCACCCACGCCTGGAGCCGCGCCGAGTGGGTCGAGCAGACCCTGCCCACCTGGAAGGGCGTCGTCGAACCGATCGCGGACAGCGTGGCCACGGCGCTGACGAACGCCCTGACCTCACAGACGCCCGAGCAGATGCGCCCGATGATCGGTCAGGCGCTGCCGATGATGCGCTCGATGGCGGGCAGCTTCTTCGGGATGCAACTCGGTCAGGCCATCGGAGCGCTGTCGCGCGAGGTGGTCGGCGGCGGCGACACCGGGCTGCCGCTGCTCTCCCCCGGGCGGGTCGCACTGATCCCGACGAACGTGACCGACTACGGCGACGGGCTCGAGCTGCCCATCGACGAGGTGCGTCTCTACCTGGCCCTGCGCGAGGCCGCCTTCGCCCGGCTGGTGTCGGCCGTGCCGTGGCTGCGCCCGCACATCCTGGCGCTGGTCACCGACTACGCCCGCGGCATCCAGATCGACACCGAGCGGATCGAGCAGGCCGTCCGTGAGATCGATCCGACCGACGCCGAGGCGCTGCAGAACGCCCTGTCCAGCGGGCTGTTCGAACCCAGCCGCACCCCTGAGCAGCAGGCCGCCCTGGACCGGTTGGAGGTGGCCCTCGCCCTGGTCGAGGGTTGGGTCGACGAGGTGGTGCACGCTGCGGCTGCCGGATCGCTGCCGCACGCCGAGGCCCTGCGCGAGACGCTGCGGCGCCGGCGCGCGGCCGGTGGCCCGGCCGAGCACACCTTCGCCTCGCTGGTGGGGCTCGAGCTGCGCCCGCGCCGGTTGCGTGAGGCGGCAGCCGTCTGGGCAGCCCTGACCGCCGAGCGCGGTGTCGGTGGCCGGGACACGCTGTGGAGCCACCCCGATCTGGTGCCCTCGGCCGAGGCGTTCGCCGATCCGGCCGGTTTCGCCCGCGGCGGCTCGCAGGCCGCCGAGGGCGCCGGCGGTGACGCGATGGACGCCGCGCTGGCCGAACTGCTCGATGCCGCCGCCCGCGAGGACGGCGACACCCCCGGCGACGGCGAGCGCTCATGACCGACTGGACGCCGAGCGAGGATTTGGTCGCCGATCTGCGGCACACGCTCGCCCACGCCCCGCGCGCGACGCCGACGGACCGGTTCGAGGCCTGGGCCTGGCGGGCGCTGCTCGACGAGGACGGCCCCGCCCTGCTGACCCGGGCCGCGGCGCCGGCCCACATCACCGCCTCGGCGATCGTGGTGTCGAGCGATGCCGACCACACCTGCCTGGTGCTGCACACCAAGATGCTGCGCTGGGTGCAGCCGGGCGGTCACCTGGAGGACGGTGACGTCACGCTGGCCCGCGCCGCAGCACGAGAAGCCCTGGAGGAGACCGGGTTACGGGGAATCGTGCTGCCCGACCCGGTGGTGCTCTCACGGCACCGCGCCCCGTGCCGCCCGGACGTGGTCGACTGGCATCTGGACGTCGAGTTCGCGCTGATCGCCGATCGGGTCGATCCGGTGATCAGTGACGAATCGCTGGACGTCGCGTGGTTCCCGGTCGAGGCGCTGCCCCCCGACCTGGCCGATGGGGTGGCCGACCATGTCGCCCGGGCCGTGGCCGCGGTGCGCCGATGGCGGGCAGCGGGCGGCCACCAGGGCAGGGTTCAGGTGGGCGGCGCAGCGCCGTCCTGATCGCCGTCCCGATCGTCGTCCTGGTCGGCCTCATCGGCCTCGCGATCGGCTCCGCCGGCGCGGCCGGTGGCGGCCGAGTGGCCCTCGAGGTAGCCCCGCGCCCGCTCGGTGCGGGGGTAGGAGTCCAGGAGAGCCCAGAACCGCGCCGAATGGTCGCGCTCGATCAGGTGGGCCAGCTCGTGCAGCAGCACGTAGTCGACCACCCAGGTCGGCATGCCCTTCAGGCGTGAGCTGAGCCGGATCGTGCCCTCGGCAGGGCTGCACGACCCCCAGCGCCGATTCTGGTTGTTCACCCAGGCCACGGACGACGGCCGCGCCCGGCCGTGCAGGTACCGCTCGGACAGCTCACGCGCCCGCTCTGCCAGTGCGGCGTCCCCCGGGCGGCGCCGCCGCTCCTGCTGTTCCAGACGGACCAGCATGCGGTCGACCCACTGTCGCTCCTCGGCGCGGGTCAGGCGGGCGGGCATCAGCACCACCACCCGGTCGCCGTCGCGATAGGCCGAGACGGTTCGGCGACGCCGGGCGCTGCGCCGCACCTCGACCACGGCCTCGACCACCGCGTCGTGCGGGTCGTCGCGCGGGTCGTCGGGAGCCATGGACGGAGGCTACCCGCCACGCCCGACAACTATTTCTCCCCCACAGCCTCTGGACGACGAACCCGCAGGTCAGGCGGCTGTCGGCGCCGAGGTCAGGGACGCCGTCCACACCCTGTCCCATGGTGATCGACAGGGTTACCCCGGGATCTCCCCACCCTGTCCACACCGTGGTCCACAGGGTGCGCCGCGGATTCGCCGGATCGTGTTGACCGGGCTGTCCGGCCGGACGAGGCTTCAGCTCGGCCCCGGGTTCGGGGACGGTGTGCTGGGGAAGGCGCACCGCCCCCGCCCGGGGCTTCCCTTGTGTCGCGGTGACGCTGAGTCAACAGATCGCAGCGCGACGAGCCCCGGCCCGGAACGTCCGAAAGGCGCCGAGCCGTCCCGTCGAGGGGATGCGACCCCGACACCGTGCTCGGATCATCGTCTGGACCCATCAGCTGTGGACGGGGATCGCCGGGTCTGTGGATGACGCGCCAACCCGAGCCTCGCTGTCACGAGCACTCTGCGTGGTCGGCTAGGGTGAGCCAAGGTCCTCGGGGCCGGGGGCCCGGGTGCTCCCATGGCACCGGCCCGCCCGGCGACGGCACCACGTCCGTCGGACCGTCCACGGACAACGCACCATCGAACAAGGAGCCAGCATGGCCGACACCTACAGCGGCGAGTTCTACTGCGTGAAGTGCAAGGAGAAGCGCCAGGCCGAGGGCAACATCGTCGAGACCAACGGCCGGCGGATGGCGAAGGGCAAGTGCCCCGTGTGCGGCACCAACCTGAACCGCATCCTCGGCAAGGCCTGAACACAGCCAGTCCACGCCACGGCGGGCGTCCCCTTCGAGGGATGCCCGCCGTCCGCGCGTCCACCCCCGGCATCCCCCAACCCGCTCATGCTCCGCAGGGAACGGGCGATGCTCCGCAGGGAACGCCCAGGAGGCGGGAATCGCCCCCGATCGTGTACACCTGCGGAGCATGAGCAGGGTGTGGCGGCGCTACGTGGCGATCGGGGACTCGTTCACCGAGGGGATGAGCGATCCCGACCCCGCCCACCCCGACGACCCGGACCGCTTCCGCGGCTGGGCCGATCGCCTGGCCGACCTGCTCGCCGCCGACCTGGCCGCCACCGACCCGGATGGCGCGTTCGGCTACGCCAACCTGGCCGTCCGCGGGCGGCTGCTGCACGACGTGGTGACCCGCCAGCTGGACGCCGCGCTGGCCCAGCACCCCGACCTGGTCTCGATCGTCGGCGGCGGCAACGACATCCTGCGGGCCAAGGCCGACATCGATGCGCTCGCCCAGCGGCTGGAACAGGCGGTGGCGACCATCCGGGCCACCGGCGCCGACGTGCTGATGGCCACCCCCACCGACCCCCGCGGCGCCCCGCTGGTGCAGCGCACCCGGGGCCGCGCGGCCGTCTACACCGCGCACATCCATTCGATCGCGCGCCGGCACGGAGCCTTCGTCGTCCATCAGTGGGGACTGACGTTCCTGCAGGACTGGCGGATGTGGGCGCAGGACCGCATCCACATGACCGCCGAAGGCCATCGCCGGGTCGCCGAGGCCGCCCACGCCGCGTTGCAGGGCCGCACCGTGACCGGTGAGTGGGCCACACCGCTACCGCCCCTGACCCCGCTGCCGCGCCGCGACCAGCTCGAGGCCGACGTGCAGTGGGCGCGCGAGCACCTGCTGCCCTGGGCGACCCGCCGGCTGCGCGGCGCCTCCTCCGGCGACCGCCTCGGGGCCAAGCGCCCGCTGCTGACCGTGGTCGAGCGCGCCGACCGCCCCGAGCGGCCGGACGCCGAGCGCCCCACGGCCCGCTGACCCCGACGAAGGATCGGCCGCCCGGGAAGGCTCGCCCACCGGAAGCTCGAATCCAGGCTGTGGACAACCGCTCCGGGCACCTGCTCGGCTGCCAGGCTGGCCACATGGCGTTGCAGATCAAGCCCGGGTTGCGTCGGGTGTGGCGAGGCCCGGGCACCGTCCAGATCGGCCTGGACCCTCGCTGGGGCACGGTGCTCGACGGGCTCCCCGCCGCCGACGCGCCCCGGGTGGCGGCCCGGGCGGAGGGGCTTGCGAGCGAGAGCCCGGCGCGGGCGCCGGCGGCCAGGCCCGCGACCGGGCCCGCGACCGGGTCCATGACCGGGCCCGCGACCGGTCCAACGAACGGGCCGGCGATCGCGCGCGAGGCCGAGCTGTCGGCCCTGCTGATCGAGGCCGGGGTCGCGCTCACCCGGCGCACCGATCGGGTGTGGCTGGGCGAGTTGGGCCGCGATCTGGATCGGCTCGCCCCGGACGCCGCGGCGTGGTCCCTGTTGCCGCAGGACGACGGCAGCCCGAGCCACGACGATGGCTGGCAGCGGCTGGCCGCCCGAGGCCGGCGCACGGTGCGCATCGTGGGTGCCGGCCGGATCGGCACCGCCCTGGCGACCACGCTGGCCGCCGCTGGGGTGGGCCGGCTCGACGTGCTCGACCCGGCACCGGTGAGCGCCGCGGATGTGACCCCGGCCGGCGCCGGGCCGGCCGACCTCGGCCTGGCCCGCGCGCAGGCCGCCCGGCGCGCCATCCGCCGGGTGGTCGGCGAGGATCGCGCCCCGGTGCGGGGCGCCGTCCCGGATCTGGTGGTGCTGATCGAGCCGGACGCCGCGGACGCCGTCGCGGCCCAGCAACTGGTGGCCCGCGACGTCCATCACCTCTCGATCGTGATCCGCGAGGGCAGCGTGCTCGTCGGTCCGCTGGTGCGGCCCGGGGCCTCGGCCTGCCTGCGGTGTCTGGACCTGCACCGCAGCGATCGTGACCCGGCCTGGCCTCGGGTGCTGGCCCAACTGCTGGCCGCCCGAGCCGGCGGGGGCGGCGGCCATCACACCCATGCCGAGGAGACCGCCAGCGCCCAGCTGGCGGCCTCGCTGGCCTGCCTGCAGGTGCTCGCCGACCTCGACACGCGGCACTCCGGCGACCGATCCGGTACCCCGTCCGCCGCGCCGGCCCGGGGACCGGCGTCGCTGTCGGCCACGCTCGAGATCGACCTGCCGGACGGCCTGATCTCCCGTCGGGAATGGCCGCTGCACCACACCTGTGGCTGCCATGCACTGCCCACGGCCGGTGGACCGGCGACAATGGCCCGGTGAGCGATCTCCCGAGGCGTGCGGTGACCCGAACCGCCAAGCTGGCCACGTTGCCCCTGGGCCTGGCCGGACGCACCGCCATCGGGTTGGGCAAACGCGTCGGCGGGCGCCCCGCCGAGCTGGTCGCCGCGGAGCTGCAGGCCCGCACCGCCGAGCAACTGTTCAAGGTGCTGGGCGAGCTCAAGGGCGGCGCGATGAAGTTCGGCCAGGCCCTGAGCGTGTTCGAGGCCGCCATGCCCGAGGAGGTCGCCGGCCCCTACCGCGCCACCCTGACCAAACTGCAGGACGCCGCCCCGCCGATGCCCGCGCGCACCGTGCACGGGGTACTCGCCAAGGAACTCGGCCCGCGCTGGCGGCGCAACTTCCGTGAGTTCGACGACTCCCCCGCCGCCGCGGCGTCCATCGGGCAGGTGCACAAGGCGATCTGGAAGGACGGCCGCGAGGTCGCCGTCAAGGTGCAGTACCCGGGCGCGCGTGAGGCGTTGCTGTCCGACCTGGCCCAGGTCAGCCGGGTGGGCCGGATGGCCGCGGGGTGGATCCCCGGGCTGGACATCAAGCCGATCCTGGCCGAGTTGCGCGACCGGATGTCCGAGGAGCTCGACTACACCCTCGAGGCCCAGTCGCAGCACACCTTCGCCACCGCCTTCGCCGACGACGAGGTGTTCGCGATCCCGGACGTGGTCCGCTCCAGCGAACACCTGATCGTCAGTGAATGGCTGGACGGCGTCCCGCTCTCGCGCCTGATCGCCGACGGCGACAAGGCCTCACGCGATCTGGGTGCCCGCCGCTACATGGAGTTCCTGCTGGCCGGACCGGCCCGTGCCGGGTTGCTGCACGCCGACCCGCACCCGGGCAACTACCGGCTGACCGACGACGGGCGCTTCGGCATCCTGGACTTCGGCGCGGTCAAGCGATTGCCCGAGGGGATGCCGCCGCAGATCGGCCAACTGCTCACCCTGGCGCTCGCCGAGGACGCCGAGCAGGTCGTGGCCGGGTTGCGGGACGAGGGGTTCATCAAGCCATCGATCCAGGTCGACCCCGAGGGCCTGCTGACCTACCTGTCGCCGTTCCTCGAGCCGGCCCGTCACACCACCTGGACGTTCTCGCGCAGCTGGATGCGGGACCTGTTCACCCACATCAACGACCCTCGCCGGCCGCAGTGGTCGATCGGGCTCAAACTCAATCTGCCGCCGGAATACCTGCTGGTGCACCGGGTTTGGTTGGGTGGCGTGGCGGTGCTCTGCCAGATCGGCGGCGAGGTGCCGGTGCTGCAGGTGCTCGCCGACTGGCTGCCCGGATTCGATGTCGAGGCGCTCGACTACGTGCAGATCGAGGACTGAACACCCGAGGAGAGCGGATCGTGGGTCAGACACAGGGCATCAGCATCGACGCCTTCGGCGGCGCGGACGTGATGCGGTTCGGGCCGGTCGAGGTGGCCGAGCCGGGCGAGGGCGACCTGCTCGTCGCGCCGGAGGCCGCCGGGGTCAACTTCATCGACACCTATCAACGCAGCGGCCTCTACCCGATCACGCTGCCCGCGGTCCTGGGTATGGAGGGCGCCGGCACGGTGCTCGAGATCGGGCCGGGCGTCACCGACTTCGCCGTCGGCGACCTGGTGGCCTGGCTCGACGTGCCCGGGTCCTACGCCGCCCGGGTGGTGGTGCCGGCCGCGCGGGCGGTGCCGGTGCCGGACGGCGTGACCGCCCCGGTGGCGGCGGCCAGCATGCTGCAGGGCGTCACCGCGCAGTACCTGACCACCGACAGCCACCCGGTGCGGGCCGGCCAGACCGTGCTGGTGCACGCGGCGGCAGGCGGGGTCGGGCTGTTGCTGGTGCAGCTGGCGGCCGCGGCCGGCGCTCGCGTGTTGGGCACCGTCGGAACGCCCGAGAAGGCCGAGCTGGCCCGGGCCGCCGGTGCCCACGAGGTGATCCTCTACCGGGACCAGGACGTCGTCGCCTCGGTGGAACAGCTGGTCGGCCCCCACGCGGTCGACGTGGTCTACGACGGTGTGGGGCAGGCCACGTTCGCCGCCAGCCTGGACGTGTTGCGCCCGCGCGGCATGCTGGTGAGCTTCGGGAACGCCTCGGGACCGGTCGAACCGGTGGCCCCGCTGGTGCTGGCCACCAAGGGATCGCTGTTCCTGACCCGGCCCATGTTGGCCCATCACGTGACAGAGACGGACGAACTGCGCAGGCGCGCGGGCGCCGTCCTGGGTATGGTCGAGAGTCGACGGCTCGACGTCCGCATCGGGGGGACGTTCCCACTCGACCAGGCCAGAGCGGCCCACCAGGCCCTGGAGCAGCGGCGCACCACCGGAAAAGTGATCCTGACTCCCTGATCCGACCCCGACCACGCGAGGGGGACACCGCAGTGAACATGAGCTGCGACAGCTGTGGCATGCCGATCGAGGTCGGCGACTACTGCGAGTTCTGTACCGACGAGAACGGCCAGTTGCAGAGCTTCGACGAACGGTTCGAGCGGATGGTGGCCTGGCAGGAGACCCAGTCACCGAACCTGCCCCGCGCCCAGGCCGAGGTCGAGACGCTGGCGTACATGGCCACCATGCCCGCCTGGCGGGATCACCCCCGGGTGACCCACATCCACCTTCCCTGAGGCCTCGCTGACGCCTCGCTGAAGCCCCCTGAAGCCCGGTGTGGGGGACGCCGCCCCCCGCGCGGCGTCCCCCGGCTCCGGCCTCTTCGGCCCGGCTCAGTCCTGCAGCGCCGACTCCAGCAAGGCGAGTCGCTCGGCTGCGGTGTGCGCCCGGCGTTCGGCTCGTGCTGCCCGGCGACGTGCTCGGGCCAGTCGTCCGAACTGATGGGCTCGTTGGGCTCGTTGGGCGTTGGCGGCTCTCTCGCGCGCCAACGCGGTGGACAAGGCGTGGTTGGTGGCTATCTGGGTTTCCACCGGAACTCCTCGATCGATGGTGGGGGCGGCGCCTCGCGGGTGATCGCCGAGAGGCGCCGCCGATGATGGGTGTGGTCAGGCGGCGATGTCGCACTTGCGCGGCCGCCCCCGGGGCCGCTTGCGAGCCACCACGACGCCGGCGATGAACAGCTCCCCTCCCCAGACGCCCCACGGCTCGCGCCGCTCGAGCGCCCCGGCCAGGCAGGCCGACCGCACCGGGCAGTCGAGGCAGAGCGCCTTGGCCTGCTCGACATCGGCCGGCGACTCGGCGAACCACAGCTCGGCGTCGTTGACGCGGCACGGGAACGCTGCTGCCTCGCAGGCGCCCTCGTCGCGGTCCACGGCGTCCAGCAGGGCCGTGAGCTGCATGCCCGTCACCTCCTGTGTCAGCGGTGCGACCGGCCCGGCCGGTGCACCTGTGCTCCCCCGGGAGGGTGCTCCCAGGGGTGGTGCCGGTCCGCTGACATGAAGAAGGCCGCGGACCCTGTCGGGTTCCGCGGCCTCGGAGGTGGCCGGTCAGTGTGAGCTAGACCGGAAACCTACGGGGATGAGAACCCGGGTCGAACGAGGTGTAGGCGAACGCGTCGTGCGTGCCGACGTGGATCAAGGCGTCGGCGCTGCGCTCGCGGCGGACGGGGATGGCGGGGGCCTTGGCCATCGGCACCAGGCCACTGGCGGCGGCGATCGGGCTCAGGACAGAGCTCTCCCCGGCGACCGGGACATTCGGGCCTTCGGCACGCCGCGGGGCGATGTCGAGCCAGCCGCTGCGAAGCGCGCACGACACCGCGGACATCGAGATGTTCTCGGTCATCGCACACCTCCCGGCAGCAGAGATCGGCTCGTGGGATCGAGCTCGGTCCTTCGACGGTAGGGCAGGTGCGGACGACGTGCCAACCCATTTATCGGCGATCTCGTCCAGACGGCTGATCACGACCCCGGACGGCCGGATGATCACGCGCTGTCGCCCGCGATCGCACCCAGCACGGCGAGCACCTGAGCGCCGTACCGGTCGAGCTTGGTCGCCCCCACGCCGGGGATCCTCGCCAGGGTTTCGAGCCGCCCGGGTAGTGCCTCGGCGATGGCCACCAGGGTCGCGTCGGTGAACACCACGTAGGGCGGAATCTTGGCCTGCGAGGCGGTCTCGCCGCGCCAGGCCTTCAAGCGCTCGAACACGGTCTGGTCGTAGGTCGGCGGGCAAGTCGAGCAGCGGCCCACCTTGCGCTCGGCGGCCGTGTCGAGCACCGCGGCGCAGCTGCGGCAGGTGGCCGGTCGCGTCGTCCGGCGCGGGCTCGTGGCACCGCCGGTGCTCCGCGTCCGCACCGCCGACGGGACAGGTAGGTCGCCACCGGTGCGGGCCGAGCCGGCGCCGGCCAGCACCGCGGCCACCTGGGCGCCGTCCAGGAACCGGGACGGCGACCGGGACGCCCGCCCGCCCGGGGTGCGGGCGCGCGCCCATGACAGCGCCAGCCGCTCGCGCGCCCGGGTCACCCCGACGTAGAGCAGACGGCGTTCCTCGGCGATCGCCTCCCAGCCCTGGGCCATCGAGATCGGCATCAGCCCCTCGGACAGGCCGACCAGGAACACCGCGTCCCACTCCAGCCCCTTGGCCGCGTGCAGCGAGGCGAGGGTGACCCCCTGCACCGTCGGGGCGTGCTGGGCCGCGGCCCGCTCGTCGAGCTCGGCCACCAGGTCGGTGAGGGTGGCCGCCGGACGCGCCGCCGCCACGGTGTCGGCCAGGGTCGCCAGCGCCTGCAACGACTCCCAGCGCTCGCGCACCGCCCCCGCACCGGCAGGGGGTTGCTGTGACCACCCGGCCGAGGCCAGCACGTCGCGGGCCAGCCGCGGCAGCTCCGACGCCTGATCCGAGGACGAGGCCCGGTCCGGATCCGCGGACCGGGCGCCGGCCAGGCGCGCGGCGTGAGCGGCACCGCGCAGCAGCAGGACGGCGTCCCGCACCTCCTTGCGGGCGAAGAACCGCTCGCCGCCGCGCACCAGGTACGGCACGCCTGCCTCGGCGAGGGCCTGCTCGAACGCCTCGGACTGGGCGTTGGTGCGGTAGAGCACGGCGATCTCGGACGGCGCCACCCCGGTCTCGATCAACCCCGCCGCCCGGGCGGCCACCTGCGTGGCCTCGTCCAGGTCGTCGTCGTAGGCGGTCAGCGTGGGCATCGGGCCGGCAGCACGCTGGGCCAGCAGCCGCATCGGTTCGCCCCGGCGCGCGGTGGCGGCGACCGGGCCGGCGGTCGCGCCCGCCGCCGGCCGGTCCGCCAGGGCGTTGGCCAGCGCCACCACCTGCGGGGTCGAGCGGTAGTCACGCACCAGCCGGACGACGTGCGCGCCCGGATGCCTCACCCGGAAGTCGAGGAGGTACTGCGGTGAGGCCCCGGTGAAGGAGTAGATCGTCTGGTTGGGGTCGCCCACGACGCAGATGTCGTCCCGGTCGCCGGTCCAGGCGTCCAGCAGCCGCTGCTGCAGAGCCGAGACGTCCTGGTACTCGTCGACCACGAAGTGGCGGTACTGCGAGCGCACCGCGACGGCCACCTCGTGGTGCTGCTCGAGCAGGCCGGCGGTGATCAGCAGCACGTCCTCGAAGTCGATCACCCCGCGGTCGGTCTTGACCTGCTCGTAGAGCTCGAGCAGGCGCGAGGTGGTGGCGACGTCGAGCCCGGCCGGCGCGGGCCGCCCCGCGGTCGTCGCCGCCGCGACGTAGCTGTGCGGGGTGAGCAGGGCCACCTTGGCCCACTCGATCTCGGCGGACAGGTCGCGGATCTCGGGGCGATCGAGCCGGATCCCGAGCCGGGCGGCCGCCTCGGCCACCAGCGGTGCCTTGTGCTCGACCAGCGAGGGCGGCGAGCCGCCGATGATGCGCGGCCAGAAGTAGCCCAGCTGGCGCAGCGCGGCGGCGTGAAAGGTGCGGGCCTGCACCCCGGCGGCGCCCAGGTCGCGCAGCCGGGTGCGCATCTCGCCCGCGGCGCGGGCGGTGAAGGTAACCGCCAGGACGTGCTGCGGGGTGTAGATGCCGGCCAGGACGCCGTAGGCGATGCGATGGGTGATGGCCCGGGTCTTGCCGGTTCCGGCCCCGGCGAGCACGCACACCGGCCCGGACGTCGCGGTGGCCACCTCACGCTGCTCGGCGTCCAACGCGTCGAGGATCGCGTCCGCGGTGCGGGGGCTGGTGGTACTCATCGAGCTCATCGTCGGCGATCCTCGCAGTGATCGGTGACAATCGGAGCATGGCAGCCACTCCTGGACCTCGCTTCGACCTGCCCGCTGCGGGCGCCGTGACCATGTTCACCACCACGTGGTGCGGCTACTGCGTGCGGCTCAAGCAGCAGATGACCCGCGAGGGCATCGCGTTCAGCGAGGTCAACATCGAGCAGGCGCCCGAGGCGGCCGACTTCGTGATGTCGGTCAACGGCGGCAACCAGACCGTGCCCACGCTGCTGTTCCCGGACGGGTCGGCGGCCACCAATCCCTCGCTGCACGAGGTCAAGGCCCGGCTGCGGGCGGTGTGAGATGACCCGTTCGGAGCAACCCGATGACCAGGCCAAGGCCCAACCGGCCGACCACACCGCGACCCCGCCGACCGGCCGGCCCGCGGCCGCGCGGCGTCCGGGAGGGCTGCCGGTGCTCGTCGTGGGCAAGCCCGAGCTGGTGAGCACGGACGGGGTGCGGTCGCTGGCTGCCGGAGCGCCGGCGATCTCGAGTGACGGCCGGTTCGTCGCCTTCGTCTCGGAGTCCGCGGACCTGGTGGCGGACGACACCAACGAGACCTCCGACGTGTTCGTGCGGGACACCGTGATGAACCGCACGGTGCTGGTCAGCACCTCGATCTACGGCGGCTCGGCGGCCGGCAGCTCACTGCAGCCCTCGATCTCGGCGGACGGCCGGTTCGTCGCCTTCACCTCGGCGGCACCCGACCTGGTCGAGGACGACAGCAACGGCTCGCTGGACGTCTTCCTGCACGACCTGCGCACCGGGGTCACCCGGTTGATCAGCCGCGGCAGCAACGGCGAGCTGGCCGACAACGACTCCTACTCGCCCTCGCTGTCGGCCGACGGGCGGTTCGTGGCGTACTCGTCGATGGCGACCAACCTCGACCCCAACGACATCAACAGCTCACCCGACGTGTTCCTGTTCGACCGGCTGACCGGGCGCACCACGCTGGTCAGCGCGGGCTCGGACGGCCGCTCGGGCGACGGTCCCTCGGGGCAGCCGTCGATCTCGGCGAACGGCCGGCTGATCGCGTTCACCTCGGCGGTGCGGTTCGCCGAGGAGGACACCAACGACGACATGGACGTCTATGTCCACGACATGGTGACCGGCGAGAACCAGCTGGTCAGCCGGGCCACCGACGGCGGCGCCGGAAACGGCCCCTCACTGGAGCCGGCCCTCTCGGCGGACGGCGACGTCGTGGTCTTCACCTCGGCGGCCGACAACCTGGTCGGGGGCGACACCAACGCCACGTCCGACGTGTTCGTCCATCGGCGGTCGACGGGCGAGACCGGCCTGATCAGCACCACCCCGGACGGGATGCCGGGGGACGGTCCCTCGCACACGCCGTCCGTCTCGGGGGACGGCGCCCGGGTGGCGTTCCTGTCGGCGGCGGCCGATCTGGCCGCCGGTGCGGCCGATTCGGCCAATTCGGCCGATTCCGCGGGTTCGGCGGGTTCGGCGGGTTCGGCGGCGGCTCACGGCTCGGATCACGCCTACGTGCGCGATCTGGACGGCGCGGGCACGGCGCTGGCGGCCGGCACCCGCCGCCGCACCCCGGGGGACGGCGAGTCGACCGGGGTCGCGATCTCGTCCTGGGGCCGGCACGTGGCCTTCTCGGACACCTCGACCGACCTGGCGAGCACGCCCGAGGACGCCCTGCCCGGCGAGCACGTGTACGTGGCGGGCCTCCGGACGGCACAGGTGCCCGCGCCGGCCGCCACGCCGTCCGAGGCGCAGCAGCCCGAGTCCGGCGACGGCGAGGAGCCGTCGTCCTGACCTCGTTCTGAACTGGTTCGGACGCCGTTCCGACCTCGTTCGTGCGCCCGTCCGGGCGCTGGCGCGGTCAGCGCCAGGCGCCGCCGCCGTCGCGGATGGGGCCGCCGTACCAGTCCTCGATCAGCCGGCGGGAGACCGACAGCGGGGGCGGCAGCACGAGTTCGCCGGTGGCGACGTCCAGCGCCAGTTCCTCGCGCGACCACCAGCGGGCCTCGGCGAGCTCGGCGCCGTCCACGTGGGCCTGGGTGGTCAGCGCCCGGGCACGGTAGGCCAGCATCAGGGAGGACGGGAACGGCCACGGCTGGCTGCCCAGGTAGGTGACCTCGCCGACCTCGATCCCGGACTCCTCGAACACCTCGCGGCGCACCGCCCCCTCCAGGGACTCCCCCGGCTCGACGAACCCGGCCAGGGTCGAGAACCGCTTGTCGGGCCATACCGCCTGGCGGCCCAGCAGCACCCGGCCGGCGTCGTCCACCACGGCCATGATCACGGCCGGGTCGGTGCGGGGGAAGTGGCTGGTGTCGCAGGCGTCGCAGTGGCGGGTCCAGCCCGCGGCGGCGACCCGCGTGGCCTCCCCGCAGCGGCTGCACCGGGGGTGGGTGGCGTGCCAGTTGACGAGCGCCAGGGCGGTGGTGAACAGCCCGGCCTGGGTGTCGTCGAGGTCGACCCCCACTTCGCGCAGCCCCGCGAGCCGGGTGCGGCCATCGGCGGGCGGGGTGGCGTCGTCCGGCGCCGCGGTGCCGGCGGGGAGCGCGATCAGCAGGTGGTCGAT
>JAXLRT010000015.1:0-138956 GCA_046330955.1 Kineosporiaceae bacterium
GTGCAGGACGACGTGGCGCAGCGCCACCACGGTCGGGGCCTTGCCGGATTCGAACGTGCCGTTGGTGAGGTAGAGCGTGGACGCATCACGCGCCGTGGCGCCGAAGACCACCTGGGTCGGGTAGTCCAGCCAGCTGGTGCGTTCGGCCAGCAGCCGCACCCGGCCCGTCCGATCGACGGTGAGCAGTGCTCCGCTGCCGATGGTGCCGCTGCGGGTGGCGGTCACCCACAGCGTGCCGACGGCATCGAACGTGATGCCGTCCGCGGTCTTCAGCAGGGCGTTGCGGGCCACCACGGCGAGCGGCCCGGGTGAGCCGTGACGGGTCAACGGCACCCTCACGACCAGGCCGGAGTCGTAGACCACGCCGTACAGCACGTCACCGCGGAAGGTGATGCCGTTCAGCCCGAAGTGCCCCGCGCTCGCGGTCAGCACGGTCGAGGCCAGCCACGGCCGGCTCGGCGTGAGCACGCCACGGGTGTCGGTGCGCAGACGCCAGACCTTGCCGACGCTGTCCGCCACGTACAGGTAGCGGCCGTGGACGGCGAGCCCGTTGGGGAACGCCGCCGTGCCCATCGCGCCGTTGGGCAACGTGAGCACCCGGGTGGCGTGGCCGTTCGGGTCGATCCGGAACACCCCGGGGTCGACGGTGGGCAACTCGGGCTCCTGCCAGGCGGCGAGCCCGACGAACAGCCGACCGGTCTGATCGAAGGCCAGCCCGGTGATCAGGCCGCCGATGATCGCAGGCCCGAACGGGGTCCGCTGCCCGGCCGGGGTGACCCGGTACACCTGACCGCTGTTCCAGCCGGACGCACTCCAGGTGGTCACCGAGACGTAGAGCGCGCCGTCGCGGGCGACGGCCATGCTCTCGGCGAACGCGCCGCCCGTGCCCTTGTCGAACGTGGTCACCACGCGAGCGGTCGGGCCGTGCGGTGCCGGTGCGGCCATCCGGCTCACGGGCATCGGGTGCGCCGGCCCACTCGCGCCGGACGCGGCAGTGGCGGGTGCAGCGGCCAGGCTCATCGCCAGCGCGGCACCGACAGCGAGGATGGAACGGACTCTCATGACGAACTCCCCCCAGGGAAGGTGCCGCTCGCCAGGTTCGCCGAGGCTCGACGAATCGAGGACGGGCCGGGGGGTGGACGCTCGCGGCGTCGCGGCATGTCCAGGCCTACGCCGGTGACTGCGGTGGGGACAGGTGCCGAAGTCCCGGTCGGCACCTGCCCCGCTGACCGCGGCGGTTCAGAAACCGGGGAACACCGCGCGCAGCTCGTCCAGGCTCACGCCGCTCGTCGCGACGGCGTCCGGGGTGTGCTCTGCCCGCAACCGTCCGGTGAGCAGCCGCAGCCAGGCCTCGGCCGGCAGCGTCAGGGCGCCGTCCGGGGCGGCCGGCACCTCACCCAGGGCGACGCCGTCGCCGATGAGCAGTCCGAAGCTGCGGTCCGGGTCGGTGAGGGTGACGGCCAGGGACGCCGCGCGGCCGAGCCGATCGGCCTTGCCGATCCAGCCGAGCAGGGCGCCGATCTGATCGAGCAGCTCCGGCACCGCCTCGGCGCGCACCGTGGCACTCGGGTCGAGGGTGGCCCGCACATCCCACGAGTGCAGCGCGAACTCGTTCAGCCGGAACCGCACCGCGGTCGCGACGTCCACCGGCGCCGGCAGGAAGCCGAGGTCGATCCGCAGGCTCGCGCGCGTCGCGTCGTCCAGCGACTCGTACTTCTCGACCAGCGCGGTGTTCGCCGGCACGAACTCGGCGGCCCGCTGGTCGGCGTCCATGGCGTCCCACCGCGCCCACACCTGCCGGTTGAACTCCATGCCCGGGTTGGCCTCGCCGGCCAGGCCCGCCTCGAGGGCGCCCAACCCGATCACGGCGCCGCTGCCGAGGTGTCCGAGCACCTGCGACAGGTCCCACTCCGTGGCCACCGACGGACGGCGCAGGTCGTCCGCGCTCAGAGCGGCGACGATCGCCAGCAGGTCGTCGTGCCCGGAGCGCAGGGCGGCGATCGGTGAATCGGCGGGCGTGGGCACGGGTCGGCTCCTCGGGATGGGTGGGCTGAAGGCTCGGTCAGTGCCCGACGGTAGCCGGACGGCGCCCGCGTGTCTGACAGATCAGACCAGCCGGGACGGCGTCCGGCCGCGGCAGCCGGGTGGCTCTGCCCGGCGGGTGTCAAGCCCGCCGACGCCCCGACCGATGCGGTGGGATCAACGCGAGTGGTGACCTTCTGAGGGGGTCACCGCCACCCCGAGTACCCCGAGGAGTCACCGTGAAGAAGTTCGTCGCCGTGAGTGCCGTTGCCGCCGTCGCCGGCCTCGTGGCCTGGCGCCGTACCCGCTCGCACGACGCCCTGTAGCCAACCTCGGTGATCAGGCAATCCGTGCCCACCGACCTATCGATGGCCCACGGATTGCCTGATCACGGTGGGGTGCCACCCCGCGAGGTTCAGGCGGTGGTGTGTTCGTAGTTCAGCTGGTGGGCGTCGCGCTCCAGCTGGTGGTTCACGCTGATCTCGTCGAGCCGGGCCTGCACCGCCCAGCGGAAGATCACCATGCTGAACAGGATCACGATCAGGATGTCCCATCAGTTGGGGATCACCTGGTGAGCGCTGTCGCCGTACTGGCCCAGCGCGCCGATCACCAGGTGGCCCGCCATCCAGGGGCCGATCCAGAGGGCGTGCTTGACCATCTTGAGGCTGCCGGTCTTGGCCCGGGACGACCCGATGGCGAAGATCAACAGTCCGAACACCATTGCCGAGACCAGCTTGATCGTGGTGTTGTAGCCACCCCAGTAGATGATCAGGTTGGCCGAGGCGAAGGCGGCCGGCAGCACGATGCCGGGCATCGGCACCTTGTACGACCGGGGACGATCCAGGGCGCCATTCCGCAACGGACTCTTGGGGTGATTCGCGTTTGTCGTGCTTTGTGTCGGGACTGGCCTGATCCGGGCAGGGTCCGCATGAGGGGGCACGGCCTTCGAAGATCGCGGTTGTCGAAGCCGTTGATCTGCCGAAGGGACCGTGCCCTGTGACTGCATCCTGCTACCACCCCGTCGCGTCCGGTGATGATCGACGCAGCCGAGGCCGCGGACCTGCTCGCGTTGCTGGCGCGCGTGCCCGACCCGCGTCGAACCCCGGGCCGAAGGTCCATCCGGTCAGGTACGTGCTGGCGGTGGTCCTGGTCGCGTTCACCTCGCCCGCGTTCGCGCCTTGGCCGGGGCGGCCGCCTGGGCCGCAGCCGCGCCACCGTGGGTGCTGCGGCTGCTCGAGGGCACGACCTGATCCGTTCACCGGGCAGGGTGGCCCGCCCCAGCGAGCCCACCATCCGCCGGATCGTGACCGGCATCGATCCGGTCACGGCTACGGGCCCGCATTCGACCTGGCTCACCGACCGCCTCGCCACGCGCTCGCGCGCGAAGCCACCCCGGTGCTGAGATCGCCGCACAGAAAGGGTCTCGAGGGCGTTCGGTGTGGACGGCAAGACCCTGCGCGGCACCCGCGACGGCACCGGCCGCAGCGACCGGATGCGCCACCTGCTCGGCGCAGCCACCGACATCCAGCAGGTGGTCGCCTCGCCCAGGTCGAGGTCAGGCAAGACCAGCGAGATCGACTACGTGACAGCCGTTCTCGACCAGCTCCAGACCCACGGGCTCCTCGACTCCACCGTCGTGATCACCCTCGATGCCCTGCACACGATCCGCGAGACCGCGACCGCCATCCGCGAGGAGCTGGCGCACGCACTACGTGATGACCGTCAAGGCAATACCCCGAACCTGGCCAACGCGATCATCGACCGGCTGCGTGGCACCGCGGCAGACGACCTGACCAGAACACACCCACAGCGGAAAGGGCCACGGCCGCGCCGAGGAACGCCTCCTGCTCGCCGCCGCCCTGGACGTCATCGAACGAGTCCACGACAGCGTCTACCTTCCCCGACGCCGCCGATCGCCCGGATCGTGCGCCACCGCGGCGACGCCGAGGACAACACCACCGCCAAGGAAACCGTGCACGTGATCGCCAGCCTGCCCACCGATCTCGCCGGCCCGCCGCCCTCGCTGCCCTGGTCCGCGGCCACTGGTCCATCGAGGCGCTGCATCATGTCGCAGCGACCAGACCTTCCGCGAAGACAGTTCCCGTGTCCGGACCGGTCACGCGCCCACCGTGCTGGCCGCCATGCGCAACACCATCACCGCCGCGATCCGCCTCGCCGGCCACCAGCATCGCCGCCGCCCGACGCGAAGCCACCCTCGACATCCGCACCGCGATCGCCTGGTTCAGGCGAAGGCGGCCGGCAGCACGATGCCGGGCATCGGCACCTTGTACGACCGGGGCCGATCCGGGTCGCTCTTGTGCAGTGCGGCGAGGGCCAGCGGCGCGATGCCGTACATGATCGCGGTCGCACCCGTCACCGCACCCACCAGGGAGCTCCACGACGGGAACGGCCCGAGCCCGATCATGCCGACGGCCGACCCGACCAGCACCGAGACCCACGGCACGCCCTTGGCGTTGGTGCGGGACAGTGCCGAGGGCATCTCGCGCTCCTCACCCAGGGCGTACGAGAGGCGCGCCGTCGTCCCGACGTAGACCACACCGGTGCCGGCGGGTGAGATCACGGCGTCGATCAGCAGCACCTTCGCCAGCCAGCCGGCGCTGACCGCCAGGGCCAGGGTGTACCAGGCGCCGTAGTCCGAGACGCTGCCGAGCGGGGTGGCCCAGCCCTTCTGGATGTCACCGGGCTCGAGGGCACCGATCAGCACGATCTGCAGCGCGGCGTAGAGCGCGGCGCCGATCGCCATGGCCGAGAGAATGGCGCGCGACAGGTCCTTCTTGGGGTTGCGCGCCTCGCCGGCGAGCTGCACGGCCTGCTCGAATCCCTGTAGCGCGAAGACCACGCCGCCGGTCAGGGCGGCGAACACCCCGTGGAACCCGAAGGGCATGAACCCGCCCCCGGCGTGGAAGTTGGCCGGCTCGAACTTCAGCGAGGCCACCACGACCAACGCCAGCAGCGGCACCGCGGTCTTCCAGATCACGACGATGGAGTTGCCCTCGGACAGCAGCTCGGCGCCGACCAGGTTCATCGCGGTGAAGATGAGCATCAGGATCACCGCGACGATCAGGCCGCGGGTGTTGAGCAGCCCGCCCTCCTTCAACATGTTGAAGTGGTTGGTCGCCCAGGCGGTGCTGTTGACGTAGGCGATACAGGCGAGCACCTCGATCGGGCCGATGAAGACCGCCTGCAGCCATGCGGCCCAGCCGGAGGTGAAGCCGGCGACCGAGCCGTGGGAGTAGTAGGCGAACCGCCCACCACCGCCGGCGACCGGGTAGGCCGCACCCAGCTCGGCGTAGATCAGCGCCAGCAGGGCGAGCATGCCCGCGGCCAGGATCCAGGACAGGATCGACGCGGGGCCGGCGACCTGGGCGGCGTTGAGCGCGCCCATCAACCAGCCCGATCCGATGATCGAACCGAGTGAGACGAACATCAGCCCGTAGAAGCCGACCGATCGCTTCAACTGGCCGGGTACGTGTTCCCCTGGGACAGTGGCAGCCTGACTCATGGTTCCACCTCTCGCGCCCGTGCTCCGGCGGCCCATGCGGGGCCGACAGGCCGCGCGAGCCAGAACGTGGCCGACGGTAACGCTCGGTCGCCCGATCTGACTAGAGCCAACCTCGTCCGAACAGCGGATGAATCCGCGTGGTCAGCTGCCGAGCCGACTCTTGACCACCTTGCCCATGGCGTTGCGCGGCAGCTCGCCGACCAGCCGGACGACGCGTGGCCGCTTGTGCACCGACAACCGCTGCGCGACGAACTCGCTCAGGGCCTCGGCCCCGACGCCGTCGGCCACCACGAACGCGGTCACCTGCTCGCCCAGGTCGGGGTGCGGCGTCCCGATCACCGCGGCCTCGCGCACGCCGGGGTGGGCGAGCAGCGCGTCCTCGACCTCGCCCGCCCCGATCCGGTACCCGCCGGAGGAGATCAGGTCGGTGCTGGCCCGCCCGACGATGCGGTGCATGCCGCCGGCATCGCGAACGGCGATGTCCCCGGTGTGCATCCAGCCCTGCGCGTCGAGCACCGCCGCGGTGGCCTCGGGCCGATGGTGATAGCCCGAGAACAGCATCGGTCCGCGCACCCAGATCTCCCCCGGCGTGGAGCCATCGTCCGGCACGTCGAGGCCCTCGTGCACCAGCCGGGTACTCACCCCGCGCACCGGCAGGCCGACCCACCCCGGACGGCGCTCGCCGTCCGCCCGGGTCGACAGGGTGATCATCGTCTCGGTCATGCCGTAGCGCTCGACGGCGCGGTGGCCGGTCAGCGCCTCGAGGCGTTCGAACACCGGCACCGGCAGCGCCGCGCTGCCCGACACCAGCAGCCGGGCGGCCCGAAGTGCTTGCGCAGCAGCGGGTTCCGCAACAACGCGCGACCACACCGTGGGGACGCCGAAGTAGAGCGTGCCGGACGCCGCGGCGTAGGCCTCGGGAGTCGGCCGGCCGGTGTGGATCACCGGTGAGCCGGCGCGCAGCGCGCCCAGCATCCCGAGCACCAGGCCGTGCACGTGGAACAGCGGCAGGCCGTGCACCAGTCGATCGGCGGCCGTCCACTGCCAGGCCTCGGCCAGCGCGTCGAGCCCGGCGGCCAGCGCGCGGCGTCCGAGGACCGCGCCCTTCGGGGCCCCGGTGGTGCCGCTGGTGTAGATCAGCAGCGCGGCGTCGTCCGGCGCCGACGCGGGTGACCAGGCCGCCGACGGGGCGGCCGGGAGGTCGGTGACGGCGACGGTCGGCAGTCCGAGGTCGGCCGCCGTCGGGGCATCCGCCGCCGCGCCGATCAGCACCAGGTCGGCGCGGGAGTCGCGCAACAGGTGGGCGCGTTCGGCCGGCCCGGAATCGGGCGGCAGCGTGACCACCGGGACGCCGGCGAGCAGGCCGCCGACCACCGCGATCACGGTGTCGAGCGTCGGGGTGGCATGGACGGCGACCGTGCTCGCCCCGGCGATGCGCTCGCCGACCGTGCCGGCCCGGTCGAGCAGTTGGGACGAGGCCAGGGTGCGGCCGGCGACGGTCACGGCGTCCGGCCGTTCGACGGCATCCGGAGCGGTCAGGGCGGCGAGCAGGTCGGAGGACGACACTCCGCCACCCTGGCACAGCCGAATCGGGTCGCTGCGGGGTGTCACCGAGAGGTGTCGCCGAGGGGTCCCGGTGCGGTGGTGCCGGCCGATCAGGTGTCGGCCAGGACGCGCCGAGCCCGCGGCCGCGGCGCGGCGAACAGTGCGAGCAGGTCGTCCACGCTGCGCCCCGCCTCCAGCGGGTGCCGGAAGGGCCGGCCGGCCAGCAGTTGGTAGTGGGTGCGCCGGCCGATGCGGTGCCGGGCCAGGTACCCCTCGTCCTCCAGCTCGGCGACGATCATCTGCACCCGCCGTTCGGTGACCCCGACCCGCGCGGCCAGGTCCCGCACCCGGATCTCCGGCTCGCGTGAGACCGCGAGCAGCACGTGGGCGTGATTGCTGAGAAAGGTCCAGGTCGCACTTGACACCTGAAAAATATTACCTGAAACTCAGATCACTGGTCGAGGGAGTTCCTCGACCACGAAGGGGAGTATCCCCAGACGTTCCGGTCGTCAGTACGGCGCGCTGACAGGCAGCTGTCCAGCAGGCCCGGCCGGGGCGGGCGCCGGTGGCGTCGGGAGAGACCTTCGGTCAGCACCACCCGACCGGAGGTTTGCCGATGGATGTTCCGCTGTGGCTCTGGCTCACCGTGCTCGCCGTCATCGCCGTGATGCTCGCCGTCGACCTGGTCGCCCATCGCCGGGCCCACGTGGTGCCGGTGCGCGAGGCCGCCGTCTGGAGCGCGGTGTGGGTGGCGTTCGGCCTGGGCTTCGGCGGGGTGGTGTGGGCGCTGTTCGGCGCCCAGGCTGCCGGGGAGTACTACGCGGGGTATCTCATCGAGAAGAGCCTCGCCGTCGACAACGTCTTCGTCTTCGCCCTGATCTTCACCGCCTTCGCCGTGCCCCGGGAGTACCAGCACCGGGTGCTGTTCTACGGCGTGCTGGGGGCGCTGGTGATGCGAGCGGGCTTCATTGCCGCCGGTGCGGCGCTGATCGACGCCTTCGCGTGGGTGCTCTACCTGTTCGGGGCCTTGCTCGTGGTGACCGGGGTGCAGATGTTCCGGCACCGGAACGATCACGGTGACCCGGCCAACCATCGCGTGTTGCGGCTGACCCGCCGGCTGATCCCCAGCACCCAGACCTGGCACGGCACCCGGTTCTGGGTCCGCGAGAACGGGCGCCGGGTGGCCACGCCCCTGTTCACCGTGCTGATCCTGGTCGAGACCACCGACCTGATCTTCGCGGTCGACTCCATCCCCGCGATCTTCGCGGTGACCCGCGAGCCGTTCCTGGTCTTCACGAGCAACGCCTTCGCGATCCTGGGACTGCGCGCGATGTACTTCCTGCTCGCCGACCTCATCCACCGGTTCGTCTACCTGAAGCTGGGCCTGGCCGTGGTGCTGGTCTTCGTGGGCGTGAAGATGCTGTTGCTCGACGTCTACAAGGTGCCGATCGCCGTCTCGCTGGCCGTGATCGCCACGGTGATCACGGCGTCCGTCGTGGCCAGTCTGGCCCGAACCCGAACCGGCGCAGTCGATTCCGGCACGTCGTCCGCTGCGCCACCCGACCGGTCGGTCGATCCGTCGTCCGACCCGTCAGCTGATCCGTCATCCGATCTGTCATCCACCTCGTCGACCCCTGGAGGACCGTCATGACCCCTACCGACCTCGACCACGCCGCCCACGCCTCGCACGTCGTCTCGGCGCACGGAGTGACGCCTCGCCTGGTCACCGCCCTGCAATCGGCGACCGGCCACCCGTGCGTGTCCCTGCTGCTCACCACGACCCCGGCGCCCCGCATGCTGGGTGAGGATGCGGCCCGACTGCAGGGCCTGCTGCGCGAGGCCGAACGCCGGCTGGTGGAGGCCGAGGCCCTGCCCGGGGTGCGCTCGACGGTGCTGAACCCGTTGCGCGAGTTGGTCGAGGGCGCCTGCCGCGGCCCGGCCGGCGAGGCGCTGGCGATCTTCGCGTCGGCCGCCGTCCACTCCGTGGTGCACCTGGACCTGCCGGTGGTGGATCGGGTCGTCGTCGACCCCACCTTCGCCACCCGCGACCTGGTGCGATCGCTGCACCGCACGCCGCGCCACGTCGTCCTGGCGTTGAGCGCCCACGAGGCCCGGCTGTTCGACGGCATCGGCGCCCGGCTGCACCCGGCGCAGACCCGGGCCTTCCCCTTGACCGCCGAGCAGGACGAGCGGGGGCGAGGCCGGGGTGGACCCCGTTCCGGCCGGCCCGCCGGCGCCGAGGAGCGCAAGGCCTTCCTCCGGCAGGTCGACCGCGCTCTGGGCGCCTACCTGCGGATTCACCCGGCGCCCCTGGTGCTGGTGGGCACCGAGCGGGTGGTGGGCGATTTCCGTCGGATGTCGGCCAACCTGGGCCGGCTGGCCGGGTGGGTGCCCGGCAGCCTGGTCACCGCACCCACGGCCGAGCTGGTGCCCCGGATCCGGGTGGTGCTCGAGCAGTACCTGCTGTCCCGGCACCAGGAGGCGATCGAGCTGCTGCACCGCCGGGTCGGTGAGGGGCGGGTGGCCTCGGGCATCCAGGCGGCCTGGCGCGCCGCGCACGCCGAGCGGCCCGAGATGCTCGTGGTCGAGGAGAGCTACGTCCACCCGGCACGACTCGGCCCCGACGACACGGTGATCGACCCGGAGCCGCACGACCTGGACGCACCCGACGTGATCGATGACCTGGTGGACGAGCTGATCGAGGCGGTGCTCCGTCGGGGCGGCTGGGTGGCCTTCGCCGGGGACGACGCGCTGTCGGCCCACGGCCGGGTGGCGCTGTCGCTGCGTCGCTGACCAGGTCTGGTGTCACGCCGAACCCAGCAGTTGGCGGATTCCTGCCCGAATTCGGGCAGATTCTTGGTGTGATGTCGCTCGATGATGCAGAGTGGATCGAGTGTTGACCCCCGAGCTCGTCGACCGCATCGCGGCCACCACCGGTTTGACCGCCGGTGAGGCAGCGCGCGTCATCGACGACGTCCTGGCGTACTACCGCGAGGACGTCGAGGGGTACGTCCGGCGGCGCCATGCGCATCTGCAAGCGCACGGCGTCCGCAACGACCAGGCCTTCTCGCTGATCGCCGAGGAGCTGACCCACCGCCTGGTCGCCCCACCGACCCTGTCGCTGCGCCAACTGCGCCGCATCGTCTACGGCTGACATCGTCCACGGCTGAGGAGCCAACCCCCACATGTGCGGAATCGTCGGATACATCGGCACCCAGAACGCCACTCCGCTGCTCATCGAGGGCCTGATGCGCCTGGAGTACCGCGGCTACGACTCGGCCGGGCTGGCCGTGCTGACCGGCGGCAAGGGCGCGCCCAAGAGCGATCAGGCAGCGGAGATCACCACGGTGCGCCGGGTGGGCCGGGTGCGCGACCTGGCGGGCGCCGTCCCCAAGCGGTTGAGCGGGGTGGCCGGCATCGGGCACACCCGCTGGGCCACGCACGGGCCGGCGACCGAGCCGAACGCGCACCCGCACGCCAGTGCGGACGGCCGGATCAGTGTGGTGCACAACGGGATCATCGACAACGCGCCGCAGCTGCGGGCGCGGCTCGAGAAGGACGGCGTGCCGCTGGCCTCCGACACCGACACCGAGGTGATCGCCCACCTGATCGCCCGGTCGAGTGCGGACACGCTCGAGGGCAAGGTGCTCGACGCGTTGTCGAAGATCGAGGGCACGTACGCGATCGCCGTCCTCGACGCGGCCCACCCCGACCGGATCGTGGTGGCGCGCAACGGGTCCCCGCTGATCCTGGGGGTGGGCGCGAAGGAGATGTTCGTCGCCAGTGACGTGTCGGCCCTGGTGCGGCACACCACCTCGGTGATCCACCTGCACGACGGCGAGCTGGCCTCGGTGAGCGCGGCGGGGTATCGCACGTTCTCGCGCGAGAGCGACGACACCCATCGTGAGCCGGTCGAGATCGATGTCGAGGCAGGCGATCTGGAGCTCGCCGGGTATGCGCACTTCATGGCCAAGGAGATCCACGAGCAGCCGGACGCCGCGGCCGCCGTGATGCGCGGCCGGATCGACGAGCGGTTCGGGACGGCGCGGTTGGACGGGCTCAACCTCGGCCCGCGCGAGCTGCGGGCGTTCCGCCGGGTGAAGATCCTCGGCTGCGGGTCGGCGTACTACGTGGGCCAGATGGGCGCCTCGATGATCGAGGAGCTGGCGCGCATTCCCGCGGACGCCGAGCCGGCCTCGGAGTTCCGCTACCGCAACCCGATCATCGAGCCGGACACGCTGTACGTCGTGGTGTCCCAGTCGGGTGAGACCGCCGACACCGCCTTCGCCGTGGCCGAGATCAAGCGCAAGGGCGGCACTGTGCTCGGCGTGGTCAACGTGGTCGGCTCGACCATCGCCCGCGAGGTGGACGGCGGCATCTACCTGCACGCCGGCCCGGAGGTCGCGGTGGCCTCGACCAAGGCGCTGACCACCATGGCCATCGCCTTCGCGCTGCTGGCGTTGCTGCTCGGGCGGGTGCGCGACCTGTCGGTGGCCGACGGGCAGCGGATCATCGCCGGGCTGCGGCGGATCCCGGAGCAGATCCGCGAGGTGCTGGCGGGCGAGGCGCAGCTGGCCGATGTGGCCAAGAGCCTGGCCGAGGCCCAGAGCTGCTTCTTCATCGGGCGGGTGCGCGGTTACCCGGTGGCGCGCGAGGGGGCGCAGAAGCTCAAGGAGGTCAGCTACATCCACGCCGAGGCCTACCAGACCAGCGAGCTCAAGCACGGCCCGCTGGCGCTGATCAGCCCCGAGATGCCGACCGTCGCGCTGATCCCGGACGACGAGCTCACCGACCGCAATCTCGCTGCCGCCGAACAGGTCCTGGCCCGGCGCGGCCCGCTGGTCGCGATCACCCACCCCGGCGTGGACGTCGCCGGCCTGGGCTCGGAGGAGCACCACCTGCCCACGGTCGTCGTCCCCAAGAACGAACCCGAACTCGACCCGATCCTGCTGACCATCCCCCTGCAGGTCATCGCCTACCACGCCGCCCTGAACCGAGGCCTCGACATCGACAAGCCGAGAAACCTAGCCAAATCCGTCACCGTCGAGTAGGGCGCCCCCCCCCCCCCCCCCCCCCCACCCCCCCCCCCCCCCCCCCCCCCCCCCCACCCACCCCCACCCTTGGTGTCCCACCTTCGTGCGCCTCACCGGCCGCCGGCCACGAGTACCCGAACTATGGCTTGACGAAGACGGCGCGCGGGTCGCCGGCGGTCAGGACGATGTCCTTCCCGTGCTCGACGATGCGCAGCGGGGAGATCTCGACATGTTCACGGAGGGCTTGGCTCACCGTTGCGGCGCCGCCGTTCTCGACCCGCCCACCGACCAGGGTCGTGCCCTTCTCGACATAGATCGGGCCGCCGTCATATCGGCTGTCGGGGTGCAAGATCAGAAGTACGTGGGGTCGTTGACGATGGGCTCCATCCACATTTGGCTCTTCCCGATGTCGACGCGCTCAGGGCACATGGCGCCCGAGGCGGCCCATGGCAGCGACTACTCACCAGCGGGCACCTGATGAGCTCGAGGATGCATGCCACCTACCGGGCGATCATGCTGGCGGACCTGACCGGCGCGCGCAGTCCACCCGATGGCGGCAGGTCGCTGCACCACAGGTTCCCAGACTTCCTCTCGGCTCTTGCCACCGCTCACCGCCCCGGCCGCAGACGACTGCTCCGATCTTCATGCCGACACGAAACCCCTTCAGCAACAAGGACATTCGATCGATCAGATCTAGCACTCGAACAGTTGTTCGAGTAAACTGAGGGCATGTTCACGCCCGACCTGCTGCACGACACCGACGCCGAGATCGCTCGGCTCGGGGTCGAGAACGACGCGTTGCGGGCGCAGGTCGACTCCTTGTCAAGCGAGAACCACACGTTGCGCGAACAGGCTGTGAGCCACGAGTCTCGGCTGTCGGCGCGGGATGCGGTGTGGAGCTGGTTCGGGGACGGTGGGCCGGAGAACGAGGACGACCGGGATGCGGTGGCGGGAAGGATCTGTCGGACGTTCCTGAAGCCGGGCAAGGTCGAGCCGTCGCTGGTGACCGTGGCTGCGGTGACGTTGGCGCAGTCGCAGCCATCGGGACTCAGTGACGCGGAGGTGGTCTCGGCGGCGGTGGCGTGTCGGCAGGCGATCACCCACATCGAGCTGACGCAGGCGCAGCTGACTCGGGAACTGGCGTGGCGGTATCAGGCGCGGCACCCGCAGGAGCTGGATCTCAGTCTGGAGACGAAGCTGCCGGAGTGGGTTCGTGACCCGGAGGAGCGTGCGTTGACGGCGGCGATCGAGGAGGTCGCGTCGGTCGCACGCGGTGATCGCTGACCGTCTGTCGTCGCAGTGCCTGATCAACCGATCAGCCGGACGTCGAGTGCATCGGGAGCAGCCTTCGCCAGCCGGGCGTCGGCGGTGACCAGGCATGCCTCGAGTGCCTGGGCCAGCGCGACATAGGTCGCGTCGTACGAGCTGAGGTTGTGGCGCAGCCCCCACACCGCAGGTGTGAGGGGCCGTGCGTCCCACAGGTGCAGCGGCATCTCCACGAGGTCGTGGCACGCGGTGAGGCCTCGACCAGGTTCGAGATGCCCACCCAAGGTCCAGCCGCGGATCACGGACATGGTCTCGGTGATGATCAGGTGGGGTGCGTGCAGGTCATCCAGCTGAGCGAGCTGTTCGGCAACCTGTTCGCCCCGGTCGGTGCCGAGCAAGTACTCGGCCAGTGCCGAGGCATCGAGCACGGCGAGGGCGCCCGTCGTGCTCATCGGGCGGCGCGCTCGTCCCGCAGGATCTCGGCGGCCGGCGGCAGGTCGGCTCGACCCAACCGGGCGATCCGCGCCGTCACCTCCGCCACGGTGGGTCGCTCGGCGAGTCGCGTCACTTCGGTCAGCAGGAACTCGCTCAAGCTCATGCCTGCCGCCGCGGCTCGCGCCTTGAGTGCCCGGCTGGTCTGCTCAGGAACATTGCGAATCTGCATGGTAGGCATGCACAAAGCATACCTGCTTTCACATATACATGCTCGCGATGGGAGCTAGCCTGGCCGGATGGTGCTGGAGCAGGTGGAGCTCGTTGTGTCCGGCGGGCACAAGGCCGCCTTCGAGGCGGCCTTGTGCGAGGTGCGGCAACGGGTGTTCGCCTCGCCCGGGTTCCGCGGATTCACCGTGGCCCAGGGCCTGCAGGACCACCCCGTCAGCTATCTGGTGCAGGTGCGCTGGGAGACGGCCGACGAACTGACCGCGCACCTCGACTCCCGCTTCGAGCGCTGCTGGGCCCCCGTCGAGCCGTACCTCGCCGGGACGCCACGAGTGCGGCACTACGTCGAGCGCCCCGGGCTGGACCTGAACGGCCCCGGCGTGATCACGGACCTGACCTGGCTCACCTCGTGACGCCCAACCCCCCGATGGACGACGTCGCGATGGACGACGTCGCGACGCCGTATCTCAAGCGCATTCTCACCGCCCGGGTCTACGACGTCGTCGACGAGACCCCGCTGGACGCCGCGCCGGTGCTGAGCGAGCGCCTCGGCCACACCGTGCTGCTCAAGCGCGAGGACCTGCAGCCGGTGTTCTCGTTCAAGATCCGCGGCGCCTACAACAAGATGGCCCAGCTGCCGCCCGACGCCCTGGCCAAGGGCGTCATCGCCGCCAGCGCCGGCAACCACGCCCAAGGTGTCGCCATGGCCGCCCGCCGCCTCGGCTGCAGCGCGGTGATCGTCATGCCGACCACCACCCCCGAGCTGAAGATCGAGGCGGTGCGCGCCGGCGGTGCCGAGGTGGTGCTGCACGGCGAGTCCTACAGCGACAGCTACGCGCACGCCGTCCGGTTGATGACCGAGCGCGGCCTGACCTTCGTGCACCCGTTCGACGATCCGGACGTGATCGCCGGCCAGGGCACCATCGGCATGGAGATCCTGCGCCAGCACACCGGCCCCCTGGACGCCGTGTTCGTCGCGGTCGGCGGCGGCGGCCTGATCAGCGGCATCGCGGCCTACATCAAGGCGTTACGGCCCGACGTCCGCATCATCGGGGTGCAGACCGACGACTCCGACGCCATGGCGCAATCGGTCGAGGCCGGCCATCGCATCGAGCTCGACAACGTCGGGCTGTTCAGCGACGGCACCGCCGTCCGCCTCGTCGGGCAGGAGACGTTCCGGCTGGCCAGAGCCCTGGTCGACGAGTTCGTGCGGGTCGACACCGACGCCGTGTGCGCGGCCATCAAGGACGTCTTCACCGACACCCGCGCCATCCTGGAACCCGCTGGGGCACTGGCGGTTGCGGGCCTCAAGGCCTACGCCGTACGGCAGGGACGGCACGCCACCCAGGGCGAGACCTACGTCGCCGTGGCCTGCGGCGCCAACATGAACTTCGACCGGTTGCGCTTCGTCAGCGAGCGGGCCGAGATCGGCGAGCAGCGCGAGGCGGTGTTCGCGGTCAGCATCCCCGAGCAGCGCGGCAGCTTCCGGCGGTTCCTGGCCACCATCGGGCCGGGCCGGGCGATCACCGAGTTCACCTACCGGATCGCCGATGAGGTCGCCGCGCACGTCTTCGTCGGGCTGCAGGTGCGCGACCGCACCGAGGCCAGCGAGATCGCGACGGCCTTCAGCGACGCCGGGCTGAGAGCCCTGGACCTGACCGACGACGAGCTCGCCAAGCTGCACCTGCGCCACCTGGTGGGCGGGCGCACCCCGCTGGCCGCCGAGGAGCGGCTCTACCGGTTCGAGTTCCCCGAGCGCCCGGGCGCGCTGCTCCGGTTCCTGGCGGCAATGTCGCCGGCCTGGAACATCTCGCTGTTCCACTACCGCAACCACGGCAGCGACGTCGGTCGGGTGCTGGTCGGCATGCAGGTGCCGGACGACGACCGCGCGGCGTTCGAGGACTTCCTCGCCCAGGTGGGGTATCGGTTCGCCGAGGAGACCGACCACCCCGCATACCACCTGTTCCTGCGCTGACCCGGTTGCGTTGACCACCGATCGGCCAAACGTCCCACGGACTGCGCTTCCGCTTGTCCGATCTTGCCCCTGGGTGACAGGAATCCATGCATTCTCCTGCGCAGCCCGGACGAGAAGTGGTTGATTGAGGCCGTCTGAGATCAACCGCAGGGGGCTCCGGTGGCATTCCGCCTGACCATGAAGACCAAGGTCGTCATCACAGCTTTGGTGACAGCGATGATCGCCGTGGGGCTGTGGGTTGTCCCCTCCGCGGTGGCCGCGACCAACTTGATCGCGAATCCGTCCATGGAAACGGCGGCCGGCAGCGTTCCGGCGGGGTGGTTCACCGATGTGTGGGGCACCAATACCTCGACGTTCACGCATGCCACGAACGGCCGTACGGGCTCGCGCAGTGTGTTGGTGACGATGACCCAGCGCACCTCGGGTGATGCCAAGTGGTTGGCTGATCCGGTCGCGGTGACGCCGGGTGCAACGTATTCGTACAGTGATTTCTACATCTCGGGTGTGACCACGCAGGTGTACGCGATGTACATCGATGCGGCGGGTAACTATGACGTGCGGCTCCTGGCGAATGCCCCGGCGAGCGCGTCGTGGCGACAGTTCTCGGCAACGTTCACCACTCCGTCGACGGCAGCGCGGCTGATCGTCTCGCATGTGCTGCCGGCGGTGGGAAGCCTGCAGCTGGACGACGTCTCGCTGACCGCCGGGTCGACGCCGACGCCCACGCCCACTCCCACGGTCACCTCGTCGCCGTCGCTGACGCCCACTCCCACCGTGACGCCGACGCCGACCCCCACCCGCTCGGTGACTCCGACGCCGACCCCGACCGTGACACCGACCCCGACTCCCACGCCGACGCCGTCCGGGTCGAACCTGATCGGGAACCCGTCGATGGAGACGGCGGCGGGCAGTGTTCCGGCGGGTTGGTATACGGATGTGTGGGGGACCAATACCTCGAATTTCACGCATGCCACCAACGGCCGGACGGGCTCGCGCAGTGTGCTGGTGACCATGACGCAGCGCACCTCGGGTGATGCGAAGTGGATCGCGGACTCGGTCCCGGTGACGCCGGGTGCGACCTACTCGTACAGCGACTACTCCATCTCGGGTGTGACCACCCAGGTGTACGCGATGTTCCTCGATGCGGCGGGCAACGACGACGTGCGGGTACCTGGCGGATGCGCCCGCGAGTGCGTCGTGGCGGCAGTTCTCGGCGACGTTCACGGCGCCGGCCACTGCGGCGCGGTTGTCGATACTGCACGTGTTGCCGGCCGTGGGCAGCCTGCAGCTGGACGACGTCTCGCTGGTCAAGGGATCTGCGCCCACCCCCACGCCGACGGTGACGCCGACCCCGACGCCGACCGTCACGCCGACGCCCACTCCCACCGTCACGCCGACTCCCACCCCGACGGTGACTCCGACCCCGACCCCCACCGTGACGCCGACCCCGACTCCCACGCCGACGCCGTCCGGGTCGAACCTGATCGGGAACCCGTCGATGGAGACGGCCGCGGGCAGCGTTCCGGCGGGTTGGTACACCGATGTGTGGGGGACCAACACCTCGACGTTCACGCATGCCACCAACGGCCGGACCGGCTCGCGCAGTGTGTTGGTGACGATGACGCAGCGCACCTCGGGTGATGCGAAGTGGATCGCGAACGCGATCGCGGTCTCACCGGGTGCGAGCTACTCGTACAGCGATTACTACATCTCGGGTGTCGCCACGCAGGTGTACGCGATGTACGTCGACGCGGCGGGTAACTATGACGTGCGGTACCTGGCGGATGCGCCGGCGAGTGCGTCGTGGCGGCAGTTCTCGGCGACGTTCACGGCGCCGGCCACTGCGGCGCGGTTGTCGATGCTGCACGTGTTGCCGGCCGTGGGCAGCCTGCAGCTGGACGATGTCTCGCTGACCGGTTCGGCGCCCGTCCCGACCCCCACCCCGACGGCTTCGGTGACGCCGACCCCCACGCCGACTCCCAGCGCCACCGTCACGCCGCCGGCGAACAACGGCTACGTCAGCATCACCTTCGACGACGGCCGGACCAATCAGTACGACGTCGTTCGGCCGGCGCTGGCGGCGCGTGGCCTGAAGGGCACGTTCTTCATCATCGGCGATGCGCTCACCTGGGGCAGCGGCTACATGAACGCGAGCCAGGTCGGGACGCTGAGCGCCGAGGGCCACGAGATCGGCAACCACAGCTGGAACCACTCCTACCTGACCTCCCTGTCGACCTCCCAGATCGATCAGGAGTTCAGTGACACCCAGACGGCGTTGCGCAACGCCACCGGTGTCACCCCCACCGCCTGCGCCTATCCCTATGGCGACTACAACTCCACGGTGCAGCAGGTGGCGGCCACGAAGTTCGTGACCTGCCGGACGACCGACGGTGGGGTGAACACCGCGAACGATGCGCCGCCGTACGCGCTGCGCACCTACTACGTCACGACCTCCACCACCCCGAGCGAGATCCGGGCCTTGGCGGATCAGGCCCGGGCCAGCCGGTCGTGGATCATCTTCATCTACCACAGTGTCGGCACCGTGATGAGCTCGGACGACGTCACCACGAGTTCGTTCACCGCCGAACTCGACCAGATCATGGCCTCGGGTGTCACGGTGCTGCCGGTGACTGCGGCCTATCACGCCCTGACCGGTCGCTGACGCGGGGCGGCTCGCCGGAAGGTCATCACGACTGCCCGACGATCCGCCCCTGAGAGATCACCACGTGACCGGTGGTAGGCGCACGCCGCTGCGCCCTCAGCGCACCAGAACGGCGTCCACCAGAACGGGTCGGCGCGAGGTGGACCGGATCACCAGGTTCCCTCCGCGCAATCGGCTCGACCGGGGTAACCACACCACCCGCCGTGCCACGGAACTGCCGGCCTCGCTGACGCGGCCCACCCGGACGCCGCCCAGCAGCACCTCGACCGTGCCGCACCGCGAGCATCGAGGGACCACCAGTCCGATCTGGTGAGCCCTCACCGACCGCAGCGTCAATCGGGCGCCGACGCGCGTCGTCCGCAGTTGGGTGCGCAGTTAGGCCGTCGAGCTGCTGACCCTCGACCAGCCTGCGGAGGCCGCCATCCGGCGCTCGTCCAGTGGGATCAACGTGCACCGATTCGTGGCGGCCGAGTAGTGCGACCCCACAGCGGCCGTCACCGACGCACACAACACGCTGCCCGGTGGCACTCCCGACACCGTCACCGCCAGGGCGGTGGTGTTGAACGCGCCACCGCTGAACCGGGCGCCGTCGTAGCGTGTGGCCAGTAGGCCGACCCAGTACCGCGCTCGGGGGTCAGCCGTGGCGTAGTGCACGGTCACGGTGCCGAAGGAGACCTGCGGCAGGCGCGCGACCACCGGCGCGGCCGGGGCACTGGCCGGACCGGTGATCGCCATGACCTGGACCGGCGGAGCCACCTGATCACTGCCCACCGGGTAGGCCACCAGGGTCACCAGTTCGGCCCGGCGGTCCGGGAACTGGACGTAGCGGCTGCCCGGAGTGGCCGAGGTCGGTGGGCCGTCGAACCCGTAGTGGGTCTCGGTGTGGGTGGCTCCGGCCGCCACCCGCGACGCGCTGTCCATCAGGCGGTTGCCCCACGGGGTCAGCGTCTCCGCCATGCCGCTCACCGGGCGCGACACCAGGGAGTAGACCCACTCCGGCCCACCCGGCGGCGCGGTCACGCTCACGTCGAGACCGACCTCGTCGCCCTGCTCCACCCGCAGCGTCGGCGCCGGTCCCGACCAGACCCGGCCGCCGCCGGCCACCTGCACCACGTCCATGCGGGCGACCCCGTTGGCGTCCAGCAGGTCCAGCCCGGCGAGCACCGAGGCGCCGTCCGGTGCCAGGCCGATTGCCGAGGCCGGCGCCCCCTGGTCAGGGCTGACGTACCGACCCTGGAAGGCCCCCCACACCGGCCGCGGGATACCGCCGTCCGCGGGGAGGCGCCACAGCGAGGTTCCTGCCGCGACCTGGAGGTCGACCACCTCGGCGATCACGTCCCCGTCGGTCAGTCGGACGGCGTCGTATACCTGCTCACCCTGCACGATGCCCCGCACCTGGAGCAGACCGTCAGGGGTGCGGATCAGCACGCGGCGTCCGCTGATGATCAGCAGGCTGCCGTCGGCCGACAGCTGGCCGAGGCTCGCGGGGGAGGTCAGCTTCACCGCCGTTGCCATGGCTCCGTCGGTGACCGCCGTGGTGCCGCCGCCGGCCACCCGCTCGACCCGGCCGTCGTCCCGCGCCTGGCGCCAGACCTCGTATCCGGCGGCGCCGTGGTCCTGGACGACGTAGACCCAGGCGTCGTCCGCCGCCACGGTCGGTTCGACCTCGGTGGCGATCCCGGTGGCCGCCTGCAGCCCGCCGCCGTCGGTGAGGCTGCGGATGTCGCCGGCCCGGGTCACCTCCCACAGGTGACCCGGCGCGGCCAGGTAGAGCGTGCCGTCCGGGGCGTAGGCGATCCGGCGGACGTCGCGCAGCGAGGCGCGGGTCGCCGGCGGGCCGGTGTCGTCGAGCATGGAGGCATCGTCCGCCGCGACCGTGCGCACCTGCGCGGCGTCCCCGCTGCCCTCGAACGACACCACCCCGGTCGCCTCGGCCACTGCGACGGCACCCGAGACCGGATCCACCGCGAGGTCACGAACCTGGTTCAACCTCAACTCGTCGGGCGCGACGACCCCGGCGGGGTACTGCACGTGCAGCGGACCTGTGCAACGCAGCACGGTGGTCACGCTCGGTGGCGCGTCGGCGTCCGCGACCGATATCGGGGCGGCGGGCGCCGAGGTCACCGGTAGCAGGCTCGTCGCCAGCAGGGCCGCGATCAGCAGCGTGCAGCGCCGGCGTCGGCCGGGTCGCCGTGAGCCGGTACGCACCCCCGCACCCCCGTCCACCCGGACCGCCTGCTCGGACGATCGGCTTCCTCTCGATGTCGGCTGCACCGCGGCGCGCCTGAAGATCGACCACCCGGATCGCCCAGCCCGAACAGCCGGAAATGTCATGATCACGCACGGCTCGGAGTACCTTGGGAGGCCTCGCACCCTCACCCCCGGCCGCACTCCTGCGCTGTAGTCCGCCCGGCGTGAATCCCGTTGGAAGAGAGATCACGTGCACAAGCACAAGCTGGACGACGGCAGCGTGCTGGTCGCCTTCGAGTTGCCCGCCGCGGTGGCTGCGGAATCGGTGAGTCTGGTCGGGGAGTTCAACGACTGGTCTCCCGCGGCGAACCCGCTGGCCCGTCAGGACGACGGCCATTTCCGCACCGAGTTGCGCCTGCCGGCCGGGCAGCGGGCGCGCTTCCGGTACCTGCTCGACGGCCGGCGGTGGGAGAACGACTGGGCGGCCGACGATTACGTGCCGAACGGGCTGGGCGCCGACGACTCGGTGGTCGACCTGACCGATGTCGCCGCGATCGCACCCCTGGTCACGCCGGACGCGACCGACGCCGCGACCGACACGGTGACCGACTCCGTGACCGACGCCGTGACCGAGCCCGGGGCTGACACCGAGGCGGCTGCCGAGCCCACGGACGACGCCCCGCGGCGCCGTCCGTGGTGGCAGCTGTGGCCCTTCTTCACCCGACCTTGAACACGGTCTTGGACGACGCCCCGCCATACACCAGCACCTGATAGGTCTGCACCCGGTGGCCGTAGGCCGGGAAGGTCCAGCCGAGCACCGGTGAGGTGGATCCCCGGTACAGGGCCAGCGGGTAGCTGGACGTGATGATCAGCGTCCGGCCGGTGGCGGCGTGGCCGAAGCGGGCCGTCTTGCGGTCCGCGCTGCGGGCGCGGAGCACCCAGCCGGAGTCGAGCTGGAAGGTCTGGGTGGTCTTGGCGAAGGCCGAGGAGTCCGCGACCGTCAGGCTGTGGGTGGTGTTGTTCACGACCAGCGACCGGGTGTGCGCGGCGCCGTACTGCTTGTCGCTGAGCACCACGGTGTGCGCCGGGCCGGAGAATCGGGTCGCCGCCACGGCCACCGGTGCCGCCGGAGCGAAGGTGCCGCTCCCTCGGGGGATGAAGGTGTTGTGCGCCAGCACTCCCTTGGCGAACGTGGAGTACGCGCCCGGGTCGTAGCTGAACTTGCCCGGGTCGATCAGCACCGGGACGCCGCGGGTCTGCCACACGATGCTGCCCCGGTCCTCGTGGCCGTGCGCCCAGCGGCGCCCGCCGTAACGGATCAGGTAGTAGGAGGTGTTCGGGTCCGACCAGGCCCAGCGATCCGTGATGATCCCCGCGGCATCGTCCCGGAACACCCCGAGCCGCTGCGGTGTGGGGTCGTTCGCCAGGGCGTTCGAGTCGCCGTAGGGCACCAGGACGCCGGTCGGCGTGGTGGCGTGGGCCAGGGCCGAGTTGACCTTCACCAACCGGGCGCGAATCGTCGCGGCGGTCGTCGTGCTCTCGGGAGTTCCCTGCGCCTCGAGCAGCCCCGCGACCGCGCCCCAGGCGATCGCGTTCGCCTGCCAGTACTCCGAGGCCTGCTCGATCGAGACCCCGGACGGCGTGAACGCGCCGGCCGAGTCGCGGGTCAGCCGGTCGACGGCGAACTGCCGCCAGCCGGGCTTGCCCAGCAGCGTTCCCGATTCCAGCAAGGCCAGGTTGGCCATGAGGCCGTGGTTGTGCGGCGGGGTGTTCGGCAGGCCGTAGTACCGCGTCATGTCGATGTTCGCCGCCGCCGACATCGTGATGGCGGGAATGAGTCGCGCATCCTGCGTCAGGGAGTACAGGCAATTGAGCTGCTGCTCGCGTCGCAGGTTCGTTCCCTCGTCCCATCCCCGGGCGCTGATGCCGGGGTCGGGATTTGCCGCGATGAATTCGAGGGCGAGGTCGACCAATCGCTCGGTGACCACCGGATCATTCTGGGTGTGGGCGACATAACCCACCCACATGAATCCCTGGAAATACAGCCGCCAAACAGGTGAGGTGACCGGCGGATTCGCCCACCACGAGGCCGGAATGGATTTCAGCGTGAAGGTCCGGGAATCCCCGGTCAGCGACACCGTGGTGTCCAGGCCGGTACCCGAGATCGAGCTGACCACCTGCATCGAGGTGAGGCCGCAGGGAGCGGCCTGTGCCGCCGCGCCACGGTGGGCCGCACCGCCGGTGGCCTGCAGGTGGCGCACGGCGACGAGCAGTTCGGCGGCGTCGTCCGGGGTGGAGGCACCGGGGCCGACGATCGGATCGGGTGGTGTGGTGGCGGCGTGGGAAACCGAACCGGTCGACAGCAGGCCGGTGAGCAACAATGCCCCGAGAACGATGCGAATCAACCGTTTGAGCGCCATTGCCATGAAAAGGCCTCTCGCTGCCGGACACGGGCATTCAGCACATGTCTCGCCGGTCACCAACTCACCGTCACCGGTGAGTAACTCGAGAGAACACCTTCAGTGACCGGGCAGTGGCCGGACTGGCACCACATTCACTCTCAGAACACGGAAATGGACTCCGCCATGACGAATTGTCAACGCCAATAACCCTGGGTAATCGTCGATGACACAGCGACACCGCCGGCGAGATCACCGTTTTGCCGGGGATTTCCCCGCTTCGTGGGGGGAGAGTCCCTGGGCGGCGGTGATCACGGCACTGCCTCGGGTTTCGCCCCAGCCCCCGGCCGGCCTCAGGCGGCGCCCCGGTAGCCTGGGACCCGCCGTCCAACCCCACGTCGGGAGCACGACCTCTGATGCAGCAGGTGCTGACCAGCTTCGAGGGCGGCACTGCCCTCTCCCCGTTCCGGGCCGCGGCCCTGCTCGATCGGCTGCGAGAGGTTGCGCCCTCGGTGACCGGGGTGTCAGCCCGGTTCGTGCACTGGGTCTCGACCGACACCGCGCCGGACGACGCTGCGCTGGGCCGGTTGGCCCGGCTGCTCGACTACGGCGACCCGTTCGAGGCCGATCCCGATCCCGCAGCGGGTGGGGCGGGCACCGTGATCGTGGTCGGGCCGCGGCTGGGCACCATCTCGCCCTGGGCCTCCAAGGCGACCGACATCGCGCACAACTGTGGCTTCGCGGTCCACCGGCTCGAGCGGGTCACCGAGTACCACCTGCACCACCCGGACGACGCCCCGCTCACCGAGGCGCAGTGGACGGCGTGCGCCGCCGTGCTGCACGACCGGATGACCGAGACCCCGCTCGCCGCGCGCGAGGACGCCGCCGCGCTGTTCGCCGAGCGGGACGCCGAGCCGATGGCGCACGTCGACGTGCTCGGTGCCGGCCGAGCCGCGCTCGAGAAGGCCAACGTGGACTTCGGGCTGGCGCTGTCCGAGGACGAGATCGACTACCTGGTCGAGGCGTTCACCCAGTTGCGGCGCAACCCCACCGACGTCGAGTTGATGATGTTCGCCCAGGCGAACTCGGAGCACTGCCGCCACAAGATCTTCAATGCCGACTTCGTCGTGGACGGCGTGCCGCAGCCACGCTCGCTGTTCGCCATGATCCGGCACACCGAACAGGTCGCCGGGCAGGGCACGATCGTGGCCTACAAGGACAATGCCTCGATCATGGCCGGTCACCGGGTGCAGCGCTGGCTGCCCGAAACCCCCGACGGCCCAGGGCGTTACGCCGGTCGTGACACCCAGACGCACGTGCTGATGAAGGTCGAGACCCACAACCACCCGACCGCCATCTCGCCGTTCCCCGGGGCGGCGACCGGGGCCGGCGGCGAGATCCGTGACGAGGGGGCGACCGGGCGAGGCTCGGCCCCCAAGGCAGGGTTGACCGGGTTCGCGGTGTCGAACCTGAACCTGCCCGGCACCGACGAGCCCTGGGAGCGTGAGGGGTACGGCGCCCCGGCGCACATTGCCTCACCGCTGCAGATCATGCTCGAGGCCCCGATCGGCGCCGCCGCGTTCAACAACGAGTTCGGCCGGCCCGGGCTGGGGGGCTTCTTCCGGGTCTACGAGCAGAGCGTGGCCGGCGTCCGGCGCGGCTACCACAAGCCGATCATGAGCGCGGGTGGCCTGGGCACCATCGACGCCGACCAGACCGACAAGATCGCCTTTCCCCCAGGGACTTTGCTGATCCAGCTCGGTGGGCCGGGGATGCGGATCGGGATGGGCGGCGGCGCCGCGTCGTCCATGGCCGCGGGGGTGAACGCCGCCGACCTCGACTTCGACTCGGTGCAGCGCGGCAACCCCGAGATCCAGCGTCGCGCGCAGGAGGTCATCACCCACTGCTGGAGCCTGGGCGCGGACAACCCGATCCTGTCGGTGCACGACGTCGGCGCCGGTGGGCTGTCGAATGCGTTCCCCGAGCTGGTGGACGGCGCAGGGCTGGGCGCGCGGTTCGACCTGGATGCGGTGCCGCTGGAGGAATCGGGCCTGGCGCCCAAGGAGATCTGGTGCAACGAGAGCCAGGAACGCTACGTGGTGGCGATCGACCCGGTCTCGCTGGACCTGTTCGCGCGGCTGTGTGAGCGGGAGCGGTGCCCGTACGCGGTGGTCGGGGTGGCCACCGAGCAGCCGCAGCTGGTGGTGGCGCCGGACGCCGTGCTGGCCGAGGCGACCCTGGACACGCCCAGCGGCGTCGGGGCGGCAGGGGATGTCCCGATCGACATGCCGATGGAGGTGTTGCTCGGCAAGCCGCCGAAGATGACCCGCGACGTGGCCCGGATCGCCCGGGACGCCGGCGATTTCGACCCCGAGGGCCTGGACCTGCGCGAGGCGGCGTACGCCGTGCTGCGGCACCCGAGTGTGGCGAGCAAGCGGTTCCTGATCACCATCGGCGACCGCACCGTCGGCGGGCTGTCGCACCGCGATCAGCTGGTCGGCCCGTGGCAGGTGCCGGTCGCCGACGTCGCGGTGACCCTGGCCGACTACGTCGGGTTCGCGGGCGAGGCGATGGCCACCGGTGAGCGGATGCCGATCGCCGCGGTCGATGCGCCCGCCTCGGGCCGGATGGCGGTCGGCGAGGCGATCACGAACCTGCTCGCCGCGCCGATCCAGTTGAGCCGGGTCAAGCTGTCGTGCAACTGGATGGCCGCCTGTGGCGAGCCCGGGGAGGACGCCGCGCTGTACGACACCGTGCAGGCCGTCGCGATGGAACTCTGTCCCGCGCTGGGCATCTCGGTGCCGGTCGGCAAGGACTCGCTGTCCATGCGCACCCGGTGGAGCGATGCGGCGTCCGGTGAGACCAAGCAGGTCACCTCGCCGGTCTCGTTGGTGGTCAGTGCCTTTGCCGCCCTGGACGACGTGCGCGGCACGCTGACCCCGCAGGTGCGCGGCAGCGACGGCGTTGCGACCAAGCTGTTGCTGATCGACCTGGGTGAGCGTCGCAACCGGCTCGGCGGATCGATCCTCGCCCAGACCCGAGGTGCCTTCGGCGGCCCGGTGCCCGATCTGGACGACGTCGACCTGCTGCGCCGCACCGTTGCCTTCGTCAACGACCTGCGCGCCCGCGGCTTGGTGCTGGCCTATCACGATCGATCCGATGGTGGGTTGTGGGCTGCCTTGTGCGAGATGGCCTTTGCCGGCGGCCGGGGGTTGGACGTCTACGCCACGACGCTGCCCGCGCTGTTCAGTGAGGAACTCGGTGTGGTGCTCGAGGTTCCGGTGATCGACGAGGACGTGCAGGACGACGTGGTGCACCAGCTGCTGCACCATCACGGACTGTTCGAGGTCGCCGAGCACGTTGCGGACGTTGCCGGCCACCGCCGCATTCGCGTCCTCGGTGACGGATTGCGACCCGTGCTCGACGAGTCCTTGCACGACCTGGCCCAGGCCTGGGACGAGGTGTCCTGGCGGATCAGCCGACTGCGCGACAACCCCGAGTGCGCCGACTCCGAACACGCCGCGGTCGGTGCGGACGACGACCCCGGGCTAGTCGTCGTCCCGAGCTTCGACCCGAACGAGGACGTCGCGGCGCGGTTCGGCGCGAACCTCGCGCGCGGCGTCCGGCCCAAGGTGGCGATCCTGCGTGAGCAGGGCGTGAACTCCCACGTGGAGACGGCGTTTGCGTTCGACGTCGCCGGGTTCGACACCTACGACGTCCACATGACCGACCTGCAATCCGGCCGGTTCGACCTGAAGGACGTCGTCGGGCTGGTGGCCTGCGGCGGCTTCTCCTACGGCGACACCCTGGGCGCCGGCGAGGGCTGGGCCCGGTCGGTGCTGTTCAATCCCGCACTGAGCGAGATGTTCTCGACGTTCTTCCACCGTGGCGACACCTTCGGTCTGGGCATCTGCAACGGCTGCCAGATGTTCGCCGCGCTGGCCGACCTGATCCCGGGGGCGCAGGCGTGGCCGCGGTTCACCCGCAACGTCTCCGAGCAGTACGAGGCGCGCCTCACGCTGGTCGAGATCCTCGACTCGCCGTCCCTGTTCACCGCGGGCATGGCCGGCTCGCTGATCCCGATCGCGGTCGCCCACGGCGAGGGCTTCGCCAACTTCGCCGCCCGAGGCGACGCCGGCGCCGTCCAGAAGGTGGCCCGCTTCGCCGACCACCGCGGTGGCCCGGCGACCCGCTACCCGTTCAACCCCAACGGATCCCCCGAGGGACTCACGGCGGTCACCACCGACGACGGCCGCTTCACCGCCATGATGCCCCACCCCGAACGCGTCGCCCGCACGGTGCAGTTCTCCTGGACCGACAAACCGCTGCGCGCCGACAGCCCCTGGCTCCGCATGTTCCGCAACGCCCGCGCCTGGATCGCCTGACACCCAAGGCAACCCCTCAACAACCTGCTCATGCTCCGCGGGTGACTGTTCATGCTCCGCAGAGGACGTGTTTGGGGCCCCGGCGGCCCCACTGGCGTTGTTCTGCCTGGACGCCGCCCCAGTGAATCGTGGATCCCGATCCCGGCCGTTCGCAAGGGCCGGGCGCAAGGCGTGCAGCAGACCCTCGATTTCGATCTGACGGGTGAGCGTCGCGACAACCGACCCCGGTTACCTCGTGCTCGACCCAATCTGCGGCTCAGGCACGACTGCCTACGTGGCGGAACAGTGGGGGCGCCGCTGGATCACCATCGACACCTCCCGCGTGGCGCTCGCGCTTGCTCGGCAACGGCTGATGGGTGCCAAGTTTCCCCACTACCTTCTCGCCGACTCCGAGGCCGGCCGGCGCAAGGAGTCGGAAGCCAGCGGCAAGCCGCTCCCGCCCACCCAGACGTCCGGCGATATCCGGCAGGGGTTCGTCGACGAGCGGGTTCAACACATCACCTTGAAGTCGATCGCCAACAACCCCGACATCCGCGAGGGCATGAGCCGCTCCGAGATCGACGCCGCAATCAAGCGACACGCAGACTTCGAGGTGCTCTACGACCGCGCGTACGAGGACAAGTCGACCGTGCGGCTGACCGGGCCGTTCACCGTGGAGAGCCTGTCCCCCCACCGGTCACTCGCCTTCGCTCCGGCCACGGACCTCCACGATCGCCGCCCGCCGCGCGAATCGATCACCCAGCGCGCCGCCGCGATCGACCCCGAGGCGCCGACGTTCGAGCAGACCATCCTCGACAACCTGGTCCGCGACGGCGTCCAGAACGGCCGCCGGTCCGAGCGGATCGAGTTCGCCACCCTCGATGCGCACGCCGGCACCTACCTGCAGGCGATCGGCGATCGCCGGCTCACGCCGTCCGCGTCCAACGGGTCGGCGGCCGACCCTGATGTGGGTGCCCCGCCATCCCGGATCGCGGTCGCGATCGGCCCGCAGTACGGCACGGTCAGCCCCGGCTTCATCAAGGCGGCAGCGCGCGAGGCGATCAACACTCCGGATGTCGACCTGCTCTGCGTGCTCGGCTTCGCCTTCGACCCCACCGCGTTGGGGGTGACGGAGGACGACGGCCTGACGGTCGAAGCGAGCGATGAGGGCTTCGCCAGTGTGGCCGGGTCGCGGCAGCTGGGCCGCATCCCGGTGCTGTTCGTGCGTATGAACGCCGACCTGCTGATGGGTGAGGACTTCAAGAAGACCGGTGCCGACAACCTCTTCACCGTCTTCGGCGAGCCCGATATCGAGATCACGACCACGGACGACGATCAAGTCGTTGTGAAGCTGCGCGGGGTCGATGTCTACGACCCGACCACGGGTGAGGTCCGCAGCGGCGCCACCGACCAGGTCGCCCTCTGGATGATCGACACTGCCTACAACGAGGAGAGCTTCTTCGTCCGCCACTGCTACTTCACCGGCGGCAACGACCCCTTCAAGCGGCTCAAGACGGCGCTCAAGGCGGACATCGACGCGGACGCCTGGGCGTCCCTGTACTCCTCGGTGTCACGACCGTTCGACCGGCCCGACTCTGGCAAGATCGCGGTCAAGGTGATCAACGACTACGGCGATGAGGTGATGAAGGTCTTCGATGTTGAACCCGTAGTAGCGGTTCTTCGCCGTGATCAACACATCGGCGTCCACCAGGTACATCAGGCGACCCCGAGCCGGTGGCTGAGCTCCTCGAACGCCGAGGTCTTCTTGAAGCCCAGCAAGCGAAACGCCTCGCCATACAGCGTGCGGCCCTCGAGGGTGTCCGCGATGAGGGCGCTGGCGAAGCGCTTGCTGACGCGTATCGGGTGGGTGGTGTAGAAGTTGCCGCCGCTCGCGCGCTCGGCCGCCAGCGCCATGATGCGCCGCAACTCGGTGTCGTACGCCTCGCGGAACAACGACCGCGAGATCAGCCCGGCGTCGAGGATCCGGCGCAGGATCACGAGGGTGCTGACCTTGTAGAGGCGCGCCAATCGCTGCAGTTCATCGGACAGACCGGCGTTCGCATCGAACGCGTCGCGAACCGAGTCGATGGGAACAAGCAGTTCGGCGGCCACCTGGTTGCACCAACGCTCGGTATGACTGTCGCCGGACAACGCGGCCAGGTCGGGTCTGGACACGCCCGACCCACCCAGGGCCTGGTGCGCCAGCTCATGAGCCAGCGAGAAGACTTGCGCGGCCTTGGTGTCGGCGCCGTTGATGAAGATCAGCGGCGCGAGGGGGTCGACCAGCGAGAACCCGCGGAACTCCTGGGGATCGAGCTTGCGATGGCTGTTCGTCCCTACTACCCCATTGATCATCACCAGCACGCCCGCGGCCTCGGTCTGCTCCCTCAACTTTTCGACAGCCTGGGTCCACGTCGGGAACTCGGCGCGACGGTCCAGTCCGAAGCCCAGCTGATCGCGCAAGGCAGCCGCAACATCAAGAGGGTCGTCAGCGAGCGTCCATGCCCCTACGAAGAGCACTGGCTCGAGTCCCTGGGCCTCGGCATACCCCCGGAACCACTCTTGCCGTTGCTCGCACGAGTAGATCGTGTCCAGCAGATCAGGGGTCGGTGTCCGCAGCGGTTGATCCGCGATCGTGCGGAAGTCCGGGATCGGCAGCTGCTCGGTCGGGGGGCTCTGGAGGAAGAAGAAGCCCACGGGTGTGCGGGTGGCTCGTGCGTATGCCTCCAGCTGACGCATCGTGGGCCCAAGAGCACCGGACTCCCAAGCACCCAGCTTCGGGAACTGTCGGGCCAACTCGGCAAGCGTGAGCCCAGCCCGGTCGCGAGCCCATCGCAACATCTCGGGGCGAACGTCCAGCCTGGTTGGTGGCATCTCCCCTCCTCGACCTGCTCGTCGGGACCGAAGCGACCCGCACTCTTCAGAATAGGCACGGCTGTCCATCGCTGGGGGTTACCCGAGAGCCCAGAACCGCCGCGCGCCCCGGTACTTCGAGCGGCTGCCACACGCCGAACGATCCTTCCATCAGGTTCACGCCGCTCGGTTGTTCTGCTGATAGCTCAGCGCGCCACGCAGGCGTGATCCATGGCGTCGGTAGCGTGCCGATCGTGCTCGTCTCCGAAGTCCGTCTCCTGAAGTGGACCCTCCTCGCCGGCGTGTGCGGGGCAGCCGCCTACGCATTGGCGATCATCGCCCCCGCACCGGACGCGCTCGGTACTCGTGGCTGGGTACTCGTCGTCGTGGGCGCTGTGCTGTCCCTCGGCGCCATCGTCCTGTCTGCTCGGGAGCAGATCGGGCGACATCGACGGCTGCTCGATGCCGAGTCGGCGGCGGCTGCGGCCCGAAAGCAGCTGGCCACCACCTTTCAGGACGCACTGGCCCCCGTTGCGCAACACATGGCAAGAGTGGCGGCCGACACGGCACCCGAGCGGCGCGAGTCCCTGCAAGCGCAGAGTGTCAGCAAGGTCTTGGCGGCTGCGGTGCAACTCGCGGATGTGAACCGGGCGCGAGCATGCTGGTTCGACCTGGTCGAGGGCAGTCCGCGCACGTTGATCCCGAGGGACCATCACGGCCGGGACACCGGTCCGACAACGGAGTTCACCGATGGCTGCGGGGAGGGCATCGACGTCTTCCGAATGTTGGATCGAGGAGAAGGGCGCTACGTCGCGGACGTGGACTGCGCGCCGCCACCGGATTGGGACAGCAACCGCAAGCGGACCTACAAGGCATTCATCCGGGTGCCGGTAGGCACCTCGGGACGATGCTTCGGCATGCTGACCCTGGACACCACAGAGCCATCGGACCTCAGTGGCGATGTCGTGCCTTCGATGAAGCTCCTCGGTCACCTCCTGGCCGTCGCCATGGGTATGACTCGATCGGCTGCGGTCGTGGACGTGCGGCCGGACGACGAGCGACTCGAGGGGCAGGCGCTCGGCAGGGCGGCTGGCTGACCAGGTCGATCTGTCTTCGCGCAGGGCGGTGTAGCCAGAGCAGAAACTGCAATCAAGACTGTAGTTTCCCGTCAAAACTACAGCCCTGAGTGGAGATTCTGAGGTCAGGATGCCGCGTGAATTACCAGAATCGGTGCGAATCGCGGAGGTCTCCCGCGAGCTGGGGCTCTCCGCGTCCCGCATTCGTCAGCTGGCGGACAGCGGCGTCATCCCGTGCCGTCGGACCTCGGGGGGGCACCGCCTCTTCGATCTCGACGCCGTCCGGGAAGCCCTGGCACGCAGCAGGTTGGCTGGGGCGGAGCTCGTCGGCGCGGAAACTCAACCCACGTGGCAACGCCGGCTCACCCTGCTCGGTCTGGCCGAACACGAGGTCTGGCCGAACACGAGGTCGGGCGGCGGATGATCTCGGGCTGGACGTCGGCAGCCCTGCCGGTCGCATCATGGCCTACGCGTTCCAGCAGATGCTGAACAACGCGATCGACCACTCCCGCAGCGAGACGGCCACCATTCGGTGGTGGGTCGACGAGCAGCAGTGGGCCTTGGACATCACCGACCAGGGCGTCGGCGTCTACGCCAACCTTCGGGACGGACTGCAGCTGGCGAATGAGTTCGAAGCCGTGCAGGAACTGTCCAAGGGCAAGCAGACGACGGATCCGGCTCGTCATACCGGCGAAGGGGTCTTCTTCACCTCGAGGGTGGTCGACCTCTTCCGCCTGTCATCGTTGGGGGTCCGCTGGACGGTGGACAACCTGCGAGGCGACACGGCGCTCGGCACCGCGGGCATCGCCGTGGGCACCTCGGTCTTCTGCCCGATCGACCCTCGAACCGATCGGATGCTCGCGACGGTATTCCGCGAGTTCACCGAGGATCATGCGTTCATCCGGACCCGCCCGGTGGTCAAGCTGTTCGAGATCGGCACCGAGTTCGTCTCCCGTAGTGAGGCACGTCGGCACGCGAGTGATCCCCGTCAACATGAACCCGGCCGTCGACTTCATGGTCCGGCGAGGGCTGCGTCGGACGGAGGCCTGAGGGGTGGGGCCGCCCCGGCCTCAGGCCCCCGGTGGGTGCCGCCCCGCGATCGGAGCCGTGCCGAACAGCGCCCGGACGGCGGCCGCCGATACGGCCGGGTGCGGCACCGCGGGATGGGTCAGACCGGCCCGTTGCTGGGCGAAGGCCTGCAGCACGGTGAGGGTCACCGTGTCGACCAGCCGCTGCGTCCGCGGACCCACGGTCTGCAACGGGCAGCTGTCGTCGACGTGGCAGGCCCAGTAGGTCGTCCCGGCCGCGAAAACCCCTGCGCCCGAGGGGGTCGAGTAGTACGACGTGGTGAACGTCGGTGACTCGTTCTCACCTCGGCCGGTGAAGGCACCCTCCAGGACGACGTCCACCCCCGGCGGACCGGCGGGCGCCGTAGTGCCGGGCCGGACGGCGTCCACCTCGTTGCCGACCCACCGCGGGATCACCGCGCCGTCCGTCAGCCCGGTGCCGTGCACCACCCACGAGGCGGCGTCCATCACACGCGCCGGGCCGAAGACACTGACCCCCGAGAACCGCGCTCCGACCAGCTGGCTCTCGTCGCGGCGCAGCGGCGCATCGGCCCACCGCACCGTCGCCTGGAACGGCTGCGCGGGCGCCAGGGGATCGATCGTGGCCTGGCGGTAGACCACCTGGGACAGCGCCCTGCCCGCGGCGTCCCGGGTGATCCGCAGGTGCCAGTACACCTCGTTGGCACCGAGGAAGGCGATGTTCACCCCGGCGTTGCGAGCGGCCTCGACCCCGTCGTACATCCGCGCCGTCCAGTACTCGCTGTGCCCCGGCACCACGATCCCGTGGTGGTGCAGCAGGGTCGAGGGGTTGGCATCGACGGCGGTGGCGGTGGTGTAGTCGGTGGCCAGCCCGTGCTGGGCGAGGAAGCGCACCAGCGGCAGGTCCATCGAGGCCAGCTGCTGCAACCCGGTGCCGATCAGCGGCCGCTCCTCCGACACCGTGTAGGCGCGGTCGGCGTATTCCTGGGCATGGGTGGTGCCGCGGCCGCCGTACTGGCTGGCCCCGCCCATCGGGTTGTAGGCCTGCCAGGTGGTGTCGGCGGCCATGAACAGCAGCGGCGCGTGCGTGCCGTCCGAGCGCACCACCAGTGGAGCGACGGCACCGCTCGTCGAGCCCGGCGGGACGGCCGCGATCAGGTAGACCCCCGGCGTCCAGGACGGCGTCACCGGCAGTTGCGCCCGGACCGGCCAGTTCAGCGCGACCGTGCGTTCGATCCCGGGGCGCAAGCGCACCGGCTCGCCGGTGGCCGAGATCGGCCCCGACTGCCACACCAGCCGGGCGCCCGCGCCGCCGTACCAGCCCACCCGGTAGGCCAGCAGCCGGACGCCGCCGCCGCGCCCGCCCAGGTGTACCCCGACCGAGGTGCCACAGGTGGTGCTGGCGGCGTCCAGGTAGAGCTGTACCGGCCAGTGCGCCGCGGTGTTCACGTCGGGTCGCCACGAGGCATCCCCGGGCAGGGCGTTCTCGGCGCGCATCCCGGCCGGGGTGAGGGCCCGCTCGGCCGCGGCGCGGCACACGGGGCTCACCGTGGGCAGCGCGAGCAGGTCGGACGGCATCCGCACGCGTAGCGATGCGGCGTAATTGGTTGCGGTCGAAGCGGTTTCAGATGGCCCTGGTACCGGCACGCCGGACCCGACACCCTGATCGGATGGACCGCCGGAGGTCACCACTGTTGCGGCGCCCACGCCCAGCGCCGTGACCATCGAGCCGGTGACCACCCACCGGACAAGACGTGAACCGAGCACCCCGGTGCGCTGGGCGTTCGCCCGACCCGACCGTGGCCTCCAACCCCGAATGGTTACCACGACCGCAGCCTGCGTCCACCACCTGAACAGACCCTGTGAACTCCCTGTACGCCTGCTCTGACCCCCACTCCCAACCCGCTCATGCTCCGCGGGCGACCAGTCATGCTCCGCAGGGGACGCGTTTGTGGCCCGTATCGGACGCGAGAGTCGTCACCCACGGAGCATGAGCAGGTTCAGCGGGGTGAGTGGGACGACGTGAGCGGGGGTGCGAAGGTCAACTCCCCGGGGCGATCCGTCCGGCGATCGGCGTCGTCCCGAACAGGCTCTTCAGCGTCTCGGCCGGCACCGCCGGGTGCGAGACCGAGGGATACCTGGCCCCCGCCCGTGGTTGGGCGAACGCCTGCACCACGTTCAGGGTGATCCGGTCGACCACCCGCCACGTGGCCGGCCCGATCGGCTGGGCGGGGCAGGTGTTGTCGACATGGCAGGCCCAGTAGGTGCTGCCCGCGTCGAACACCCCCGCGCCCGAGGGAGCCGAGTAGTACGACGTGGTGAACGTCGGCGAGTTGAAGGTGCCGCGACCGGTGAACACGCCCTGCAGCACGACGTCCACGTTCGGCGGATCAGCGGCGGTGGGTGCGCCCGGCCGCACCGAGTTCACCTCGTTGCCGGCCATCCGCGCGATCACCGCGCCCTCGGTCAAGCCGGTGCCCTGCAGCAGCCACGAATCGGCGTGCATCACCCGCGAGGGTCCGTAGACGCTGACCCCCGAGAACCGCGAGCCGGCCAGCTGGCTCTGATCGCGCCGCAGCGGCGGATCGGTCCAGCGGACGGTGGCGGCCAAGGGATCGGCGGCGGCCAGCGGGTCGAGTGCCGCCTGCCGGTACACCGTCTGGGTCACCGCCCGGCCGTCGAGATCCCGCTCGATCCGCAGGTGCCAGTACACCTGGTTGCCGCCGAGGAAGGCGATGTTGACCCCGGCGTTGCGGGCGGCCTCGACCCCGTCGTAGAGCCGCGTCGTCCAGTACTCGCTGTGCCCCGGCACGATCAGCCCGTTGGGGCGCAGCAGGGTCGAGGGGTGGGCGTCGGCCTCGGTCGTCGTGGTGTACGTGACCGGCAGGCCGTGCCGGGCCAGGTAGCGCACCAGCGGCAGGTCCATCGTGGCCAGCTGCTGCAACCCGGTGCCGATCAGCGGCCGGGTCACCGCGACGGTGTACGCGCGCTCGTCGAACTCGGTCACCTCGTCGCCTCGTCCGCCGTACTGGCTCGCGCCCCCCATGCCGTTGTACGCCTGCCAGGTGGTGTCCCCCGCCAGGAACAGCAGCGGGGACGCCGCGGCGTCGGCGCGCACCACCAGCGGAGCCACCTGCCCGGACGCCGCCCCGTCGGGGACGGCCGCGATCAGGTAGAAGCCCGGCGTCCAGGACGGCGGGATGGTCAGCGACGCCGTCGCCGGCCAATCGAGCGTGATGCTGTGGGCAGCGCCGGCCGTCGCCTCCGGGGACGCCCCGACCTCACGGGTCGGGGCGACGATCGGCTGCGACTGCCAGACCAGCCGGGCTCCGGCGCCGCCGTACCAGCCCACCCGGTAGGCCCGCAGCCGGACGCCGCCGCCGTGGCCGCCGAGGTGCACCCCGACGCGGGCGCCGCAGGTGGTGCTCGAGGAGTCGAGGTAGATCTGCACCGGCCAGTGCGCGCGCCGATCGAGGCTGGGCTGCCAGGCGCCGGTGCCGGGCAGGGCGTTCTCGGCCCGAACCCCGGCCGGGGTCAGCGCCCGATCAGCCGCGGCCCGGCAGGCCGGGCTCACGGCGGGCAGCGGGTCGAGGTCCGCCGGCATCGGCACGGTGAGTGAATCGGCGTAGGTGTGCACGCCGTCGTCCGGACTGATCGTGGCCTGACCCGTCGCGCCGGTCGTGCCGGTGGACGATGGCGTCGCGTGCGACGTCCCGGCCGAGAACTCGTTCGGCACCAGGGCCGCCGCCACGCCCCCGGCTCCGGTCAGCAACACCCCGATCGCGGCGGTGATCCAGAACCGCTTCGACACCCCTCGGGGGCGTTCGGCACGATCGGTCGGCATGGGGACAGTCTCTGACCTTTGTCCGTTTCCCTGCCTGAAGCAGGGCTCAACGATGTCGGGCGTGGCGCGGCAAGGCTCGGTGGAGTGATCGGCTGATCACTCGGCCAGCCACAGCCGAAACGCCGTGACCGAGTAGGGCCGGCCGAGGAAATCGGTGACCAGGTCGGCGGCGTCCCGCGCCCCGCCCGGCACCAGCACCCGGTCGCGGTAGCGCGCCGCGACGTCCGGGTCGAACAGGTTCGCCCGGTCGAAGGCACTGAACAGGTCCTTGGCGATCACCAGCGACCACATGTACGTGTAGTACGCCGAGCTGTAGCCGTCGAGGTGCCCGAACGAGCAGGGCATGTGGGTGCCCTCGAGGTAGGGGAACACCGAGTACCTGCTCTGCAGCTCGCGGGTGCGCGCGGTCAGGTCGTCCGGCTGCTCCACGTGGAACCAGTACGACATCGCGGCGTAGAACATCTGGGTGCGGGCGTGGCAGCCCTTGCCGAAGTCCTCGGCGCGGCGCATCCGGGCCACCAGGTCGGCCGGGATCGGCGCGCCGTCCGCGTCGAGGGCGAACGTGGCGAGCACCTCGGCGTCCCAGGCCCACTCCTCCAGCAGCTGGCTGGGGGCCTCGACGAAATCCCACTCGGTGGCCACGCCGGAGAAATCGACCCACGGGCCGTGCCCGGCGAGCACGTGGTGCAGCAGGTGACCGAACTCGTGGAACAGCGTCACGACCTCGTCGTGCTCCATCAGTCCGCGGGCGAAATTGCAGACCAGAACCCCTTCGGGCAGAAGGGATTCGCTGCCATCACGTTCGTCGGTAACCCCTCTGACCAGGTCGAACTGCGCGGCGTGCTTGAACTTGCCCTCGCGCGGGTGCAGGTCGAGATAGATCCGCCCGATGCGCTCGCCTCGACCGCCGGCTGCTGTGCCCGTACTCCCGGCCCGGTGGACGTCGTACGCCGTGACCTCCTCGTGCCACACCACGGCATCGGTGGCCGGGGTGTAGGTCAGCCCGAACAGCCGCCCGGTGACGTCGAGCAGGCCCTGGCGCACCCGGGTGAAGTCGAAGTAGCGGCGTACCTCCTGGGCGTCGACGTCGAACTGCTCGCGGCGCACGGCCTCGGCGTAGAACAGCAGGTCGGCGGTGTCGATGGTGGTGGCCTCGGGCCGATCCTGGCGCAACCGGTCGAGCAGCACCCTGCGGTCCCGCTCGGCGGACTCCCCCGCGGCGTCGGCCACCTCGTCGATGAACGCCGGGATGGCGTCCCCGTGGCGGATCATCTTGACCTCGGCGTCGTAGCTGGGCCAGTCCGGATAGCCCAGCAGGCGGGCCAGCTCGGCGCGCAGGGCGAACAGCTCGCGTAACCGGGCGTCGTTGTCGGGCCAGCCCACGGTGAGCGCGGCCACGGTCAGGTCGCGGCGGGCCTGCGCGTCGGTGCAGAAGGTGCGCAGCGGTATCGCGTCGGGGTAGTCGGTGGTCACGGTGACCAGGCCATCGGCCTCCGGGGGGTGCACGTCCAGCCAGTCCTGGGGCAAGCCGGCGAGCCGTTCGGGTGCCAGGCGAAGGCTGCGGACGTCGTCCCGGATGGTCCTGCCGAACTCCTGGCCGACCTCGACCAGGCGTTCCCGCACCTGGCGGACCCGCTCCCGGGTGGCCTGCGGACGATCGACGCCGCTGCGCCGGAAGTCGCGCAGCGTGTGCTCCAGCAGCCGGGTCGCGGCGTCGTCCAGAGCGGTGGGATCGAGGCGGGAGAAGACGGCGAACAGGTCGGCGTCCAGGGTGAGCTCGGTGTAGATGCGCTGTACGTCCTGGGTGGCCTCGTCCGCCCGGTCGCGCACCGCCTCGTCCGGGTGGACCTCGCTGAACAGCGACCCCCACGAGGCGACCGTGCCGAGCGCGATGTGCGCCTGGTTCCACTGCCGCAGCACCTCCAGGGGCGCGGCGGGTGGGTCGGCCTTCAGCGCCTCGATGATCGCGCGCGCCGCGGTCAGCTGTGCGGTGACCTGCTCGCCCAGCCAGGTCAGGGCGACCTCCGGGGCCGGCAGGGTGAGGGGCTGGGGGAATCGGGGCAAGGCGGTCACCGCTGCACTCTACGGCCATGGTCAACAGGGACGGCCCGGGCAGATTGGCGTCGTCGACCACCCTGTGGTGGGGCGAATCAACCGCTCGGGGCGAGCGCCACGTCCCCGATCACCCGGTTGCGCCCCGAGGCCTTGGCCTCGTAGAGATGGGCGTCGGCCCGCCCGAGCAGCGACCGCTGGGTGTCCTCGGCAGCGGCCAATGCCGCCCCCACCGAGATCGTGACCGCGAGCCCCGGTGCCAGCTCCTCCCAGGGATGGTTCTGTACCGCGCGACGCAGCTCCTCGAGCGCGCCGACCGCCGCCGCCGGCGAGTGGTCCCAGCGGATGATCACGAACTCCTCACCGCCCAACCGGGCGGCGAACGAGGGCAGCTCGCCTGTCGAGCCCGCTGCGGTGGTCAGGTGATCGGCCAGTCGACGGAGGACTTTGTCGCCCACGTCGTGCGAGAAGGTGTCGTTGACGCGCTTGAAGTGATCGACATCCACGACGGCAGCCACCAGGACGGCGTCCCCGTCACCAGCCGCTGCGGTCGCCACCTTGGTCAGGTAGTGCGGCAGCCGCTCGTCGACGAAGCGCCGGTTGGGGATTCCGGTCAGCGGGTCGGTGCGTGCCTGGGCACGGAAGCGTTCGGCCTCGCGCCGAGCCTCGGCGGTCTCGAACAGGGCCTGCCGGGTTCGGGCTGCCGCCTCCTGCTGTTTCGATCGCCGCTGCTGTGCCTCGGTGTGGAACACACAGTGGGTCCGGTAGGCGGATTCGAAGTCGCCCTGGGCGGCGAACACCCGGGCTCGGACGGCGAGCGACTGCACCCGGACGCCGTCCAGCCCCCGTTCCTGGCAGATCGCCAGGCAGGCCTCGACGCGTTCGGCGGCCAGGTCCGGACGTCCGGCGGCGAGCAGCACCTCGGCGTGGGTCAGGATGAGGTCGGCCGGGGTCGACACCTGGGAATCGCCTTGTTCTCGCAGCAACCGATGGCCGAGGTCGATGATCGAGAGGGCTTCGTCGATGCGGCCTGCTACCAGGTAGGCGCGGGCAATGGTGTCGGCGATGTCGGCATTCAGGTCGCCATCGGCCTCGGCGGCGGCACGCAGCCGCTCGGCAGCGGCCACCGCCGCCGAGGGCTCGCCGAGGTCGTACTCCAGGAAGGCCAGGTTGTTCAGCACGGTGATGCGCATGTACTCGTCACCGACCGCGGCGAAGACCTGCTCTGCCTCGAGATAGCGTTCGCGCGCCCGGTCGACCGTCTCGGTGGCAGCGAGCGCGTCCGCCAGTCGCAGCAGGTGGACGCCGCGTTCCCGCGTCGGCTCCAGGTCGTCCAGCAGGTCGATGCTCCGCACCGCATGGTCGAGGGCTGCCACGGTGTCGCCGATGCCCTCGAACACCGAGGACAGCACCAGGTGAGCGCGAGCCTGCAGGCGACGATGTCCGGTGGACTCGGACCAGGCGTGCACCTCGGTGGCCCGCTGGGCCGCGTCGGCGACGTCGCCCTGCCGGTGGAGCATGTCCGCCACGATCAGACGCGCTCGCTGATGCTGCAGTCCCCCGGTCGCGGCAGTGACGACCTCGAGTTCGCGAGCGTGGGCGAGCCGACCCTCGACACCGCTCGACCTCACGCGCTCCAGCTCGGTCAGACGTGCATCCAGGTCCGCCTCTGCCGGGGTCGGCGGGTCCGCCGGCCGTTGCTCCGGGATCGGGGGCATATCGATGTCGTCGACCCGGTGATCATTTGTCTTGAGCCGCTGGGCCGGGCGGGGCGTCGAATGGGGTATCCCGGGCGCGGCGTCGGCGGCGTGGTGATCCGCCATGTCAGGCCGTCACCGCAGGCAGTCGCGTCGTGCCATGACGTAGGCCGTGACGTCACGCCGCCAGGGACGCCACGGCGACGGCGAGGGTCGCGGCGATCTCGCCGAGGCCGATCCGGGCCGGCCGCGGCGGCGGCGTCAACCGGGGCACCCAGGCCGCCCGGGCGGCGAGCAGGGCGAACACGGCGACCACCCACCACGAGATGCCGAGATGTCCGTGTTCGGCCGATCGGGATGCGCTGACCATGACCGCCGCGGCCGCGGCAGCCACAAACGCCAGGTGGCAGCCGATGCTCAGGCGGCGAAAGGCTTCGTCCCCCCGTTCGCGGATGAGCGACTTGACGTAGAAGACGGTGCCGGCGAAGTAGGCAGCCTGGGTCGCGGCCAACAGCCCGGCCCGCCGCCAGTCCGTACCGCCGCCGGCGTCGTAGGCGACGAGCGTCATCAGCGCGGAGCCCACCGACGTCGACAGTCCACTGAGCAGGGACCGGTCGGTGCGCCGGGCCGAGGACCACAATCCGACGGCCAGCGGCACCGCGAACGCAGGCACCCAGCGGACCAGGCGCGGCTCGACCACCACGACGATCACGCCGAGCACCGCCGCCGCGGCCCCGTAGGCGATGACCGGCGGACGGTGACGCGGCCGCCGTGAGGCCTTGAGCCACAGTCCGGTGGCGAAGAAGGCGAAGTACCCGACGAACCAGAAGACGCCCAGTGGCAGATGGACCCAGGCCGGGCCGGCGGCCAGGGCGCCGACCAGCAATGGACTGGCCAGCATCGCCCAGGCACCGTGCTGGTTGGGAATCCAGCCGGGTGCTCGACGGCGGGCGGGAGGTGGCGGGCTCACGCGAACACGGTCCACGTCGAAGCCCTGCTCGTTCACCGGCTCACCGTAACGCGGCTGCGGGACGGCGCGACCGCCGCCGTCGTGCGCCCGGCCGCCACCGTGACCGCTCGCCCGAGCGCCTGCGCCGCGGGCTGATCCAGCGGGCTGGCGGCCAGGGCGCCGATCAGGGCCAGTGGGTCGTTCGCGAGTGCCGGCTCGGGTCGCCGGTGGCGCGCGGTGCCGGCCGTCGTGATCTCGGGGGGCATGTCCCCTCCTGCCTCGTGATGTGCTGTCCTCGAAGAAGGCGGTCGAGGCGCGTGGCTGTGACCGAATCGAGGGACCCGATTTCGGATTCCCGGTCGGCCAGGGCACTGGGCAAGACATCGGGCAAGGGTTTGGGCAAGGGTCGTCCGAGACGGTCGACGCGTGCTCACCCACGATGCCGCCGAGACCCTCACCTCCCCCTATCGCCGTCACGACGACGCCCAGGGGCGCTACTCCACGGCGATCGAGCGCCGCCTGGCCGAGGAATGGGTGCGGCTCAACCGCGACCCGGCCGCCGTCTTGGTGGTGCAGCGCTGGGCGCGGCGTCGTCCGGTGCTGCGCGGCGCGGTTCGGCCCGCCGATCTCGTCGACGCCATCGACGCGGGTACCCCGCAGGCCAAGGACGAGCTGCTGGGTGCCCTGCTCGGGTTGTTCCTCGACGGCCAGACGTTGGCCGGTCGGGTCGTGCTGCAGGCCATGCTGCCCAAGCTCGCCAGCTTCGCCTTCCGGGATGTCGCCCGCTCGGGGGCGTCCCTCGACGAGCGATTCCAGCTGGCCCTGGGCGAGTTCTGGCAGGCGGCCGGCGAGTACCCGCTGGCTCGGCGAGGCAGTCGCGTCGCCGCCAATCTGGCCATGGAGACGCTGCACCGGCTGCTCGCGGCGGGCCGTCCCGCCGACCTCCCGGTGGATCCGCTGACGATGGTCGAGGGCGGCCGCGCCCTGGTCGAGGGTGCGGCGATGCCCCCCGAGGCGGCCGTGGTCGTGGCGGACCTCGACCCGGACTGTTCACTGGCCGAGCTGCTGCACTGGGCGGTCGAGCGCAACGTCATCTCGCCGGACGACGCCCGGCTGCTGATCGAGGTCTACGCACCGCCGTCCCGCCGGTCCGGTACCTATCGCGACGTGGCTCGGACGTATCGCGAGCTGGCCGAGCGCACCGGAACCAGCGTTGCGGCGTTGCGGCAACGCGTTCACCGGGCACGGGCCCGCCTCGGGGTGGCGGCCCGGCTCGCGGTGATCGCGTGACCGTGGCAGGCGTGTCAGGGCGTGGGTCAGGCCGTCAGTTCGGCGGCCAACTCCTCGAACGCGCTGATGAAGGCGTCGCAGTCGGCGATGGTGTGCTGCACCGACAACGTCCACTCCTCCTCGCGACCCGGGGTCATGAACACGCCACGGTTCATGTTGAACAGCCAGGCCAGGTCGGCGAGCTCGCCGTCCTGGTTCTGCTTGAAGCTCTCGTAATCGACGATCTTGCTGGGCGAGAACGTGACGCAGCCCTTCGAGGCCACCCCGATTGCGTACCCCGGCAGGTTGTACTTGTCGATCACGGCCTGGCAGCCGCTCACCATGTGGTCGTTCAGGGTGTCCAGGTGGGTGTAGGCCTCCGGGGTCATCACCTCGAACAGGCTCGCCCGGGCCGCGGCGACGCCGAGCGGGTTGCCGTTGTAGGTGCCGACCTGGAACACGCTGCCGTTCTCGACGACCTCGAACACCTCCTCGCTGCCGCCGATGGCGCCCAGCGGCAGGCCGGCCCCGAGCGCCTTGGCCAGGGTGACCATGTCGGGGGTGACCCCGAACCGCTCGGTGGCCCCGCCCGCGGCGATGCACAGCCCGGTCTTGACCTCGTCGAAGATCAGGATGATCCCGTGCTTGCGGGTGATCTCGCGGACCGCCTGCAGGTACCCGGGCTCGGGCAGCACGATGCCGAGGTTCATCATCGCGGCTTCCATGATCACGCAGGCCGGCTTGCGGCCCTCGGCGATCAGGCGTTCGATCCGGCGCTCCATGGCGGCGGCGTCGTTGAACGGCACCGGGACGGTCATGTCGGCCACCGACTGCGGGATGCCCGCGCCGTAGGGCAGCGAGGCGAGGTTGTCGCGGTCGCCGATCGCCCCGTACGGCACCCCGATCGAGACCATCACGTAGTCGTGGTGCCCGTGGTAGGAGCCGAAGATCTTGACGATGGTCTCGTTCCCGGTCGCCGCGCGGGCGATCCGGATCGCGTCCATCGTGGCCTCGGAGCCGGAGTTGACGTAGCGCCAGCGCGGCAGGCCCCAGCGACGCTGGAGCTCCTCGGCGACCACGACGGCGTCCTTGGTGGGCGCGGCGAAGTGGGTGCCCGAGTCGAGCCGGTTGCGCACCGCGGCCGAGATCGCCGGGTGGGCGTGACCCTGCACCATCGAGCCGAAGCCGTTGTGGAAGTCGGACATCCGGTTGCCGTCGACGTCCCACACCGCGGCGCCGGAGCCCCGCTCCAGGTAGATCGGCCACGGGTCACGCATCTGGTAGGACGACGCCACGCCCGCGGAGAGCGTCTGGCGCGCCCGCTCGTACATCAGGCGGGAGCCCTGCGTGCGGTCGTCCAGCCGCGCCGCCTCACGGGCTGTGAGCTCGGCGATCCGTGCACGGTCCACCGTGACCGGAGTACGTCCTGTTGTTGCAGTCATGATCGCCCCTTGGGTTGGGTCCTTGCGGCGGAAGGGTACCCGTCCGGTGCCGGCGCGGGCCGGATCGCCCGTAGCCTGGTGAGCACGATGACGACCGCACCTGACGACGACCCGCTGACCACCTTCTCCGACCTGGGCCTGGACGAGCGCGTGCTGCGCGCCCTGGTCGACGTCGGCTACGAGAACCCCTCCCGCATCCAGGCGGCGACGATCCCGGCGCTGCTGAGCGGGCGTCACGTGGTGGGCCTGGCCCAGACCGGCACCGGCAAGACCGCTGCCTTCGCGGCGCCGATCCTGTCGCGTCTGGATCCGACCCAACGGGCACCGCAGGCCCTGGTGCTGGCCCCCACCCGTGAACTGGCGCTGCAGGTGTGCGAGGCCTTCGCCCGCTACGCCGCGCACCTGCCCGGGGTGCACGTGGTGCCGATCTACGGTGGCGCGAGCTACGGCGCCCAGCTGTCGGCGCTGCGCCGCGGCGCTCACATCGTGGTGGGCACGCCGGGTCGGGTGATCGATCACCTGAACCGCGGCACACTCGACCTGCACCAATTGCGGTTCCTGGTGCTGGACGAGGCCGACGAGATGCTGCAGATGGGCTTCCAGGAAGACGTCGAGACGATCCTGGCGACCACGCCGGACGCCAAGCAGGTGGCGCTGTTCTCGGCCACCATGCCGCCGCAGATCCGTCGGATGGCCGGCCGCTATCTCACCGACGCCGAGGAGATCACGGTTCGCGGCAAGACCATGACCGCCGCGAACACCCGGCAGCGATACCTGTTGGTCGGCCACCACGAGAAGCTCGACGCCCTGACCCGGGTGATCGAGATCGAGCCCTTCGAGGCGATGATCGTCTTCGTGCGGACCAAGTCGGCCACCGAGGACCTCGCCGGCCGGTTGCGCGCCCGAGGGTTGTCGGCCGCTGCGATCAACGGCGACCTGGCGCAGGCCCAGCGTGAACGGACCATCGGCGAGCTCAAGAGCGGTGCCCTCGACATCCTGGTGGCGACCGATGTCGCGGCCCGCGGCCTGGACGTCGATCGCATCACGCACGTGGTCAACTTCGACATCCCGCAGGACAGTGAGTCCTACGTCCACCGCATCGGTCGCACCGGCCGGGCCGGGCGGTCCGGTGATGCCCTGCTGTTCGTCACCCCCCGCGAGAAGCACCTGCTCGCCTCGATCGAGCGGGCAACCCGGCAGCCGATCACCGAGATGCCGTTGCCGTCGGCGGAGGACGTCAACACCACCCGGGTCGCCCGCTTCGCCGATTCCCTCACCGAGCACCTGGGCGCCGCGGCCGCCGGACACGGGCCGGCCCAGGCCGAGCTCGCGACGTTCAAGACCCTGATCGCCGAGTATGCCGCCGAACACGATGCCGATCTGTTGGACGTCGCCGCCGCCCTCGCGGTCATGTCCCGTGACGGGTCCCGCTTCCTGCTGCCGCCGGATCCGCCCCGGTCCGTCCGCAAGGAGACCCTGCGCAAGGAGACACCACGTAAGGACGGCGCGCGTCCGGAGGGCCGGCGCAGGGAGGCCCCGGCCAGGGTGGCCGGCGTCAAACGTCCCCGCGGCGAGGTCGCCATGGCCACCTACCGGATCGCGGTCGGTCGCCGGCAGAAGGTGCAGCCCGGCGCCATCGTCGGGGCCATCGCCAACGAGGGCGGGCTGAGCCGGGCCGACTTCGGGCACATCGACATCCGGGCAGACCACTCTTTGGTCGAGTTGCCGGCGACCCTGCCCGAGGGCACCGCGGAGGCCTTGTCGGCCACCCGGATCTCGGGCAAGTTGATCGGCCTGAGCCGCGTGGACGAGCCGCCCGCCCTTTCCCGGACGCCGCGTCGTCCGAGCCGGCCGGCTCCGCAGGCCCGCCCGACCACCTCGCCGCGCAAGCCCCGCCACGGTCGCCCTCGCCCCACCCCGTAGCTCTCGGTCACCACCATCCTGAGCGCAATGTCACCTTGCACTCGAGGTCGGCGAGCACGATGTCACGTTGCGCTCGCCAGACGAGCGTGATGTCACGTTGCGCTCGAGGGGTTGGGGGGTGGGGGCCGGGGGGCGGGGGACCTGGGTGGGGCGGACGACGCGACGGCGATGGGGGCGCTCGCGGTGCGAGCGCCCCCATCGGGTGGGACTTTCAGGTGCCGGGCGGGCACCTGGGACCTCGGTCAGTCGGCGACGGCAGCGACCTTGCCACCGTGGACCGGGGCAATGTCGTTCTCGAGGACGTCGAGCTCCATGACCTCGGTCTCGATCTCGTGCGCGGTGGTGCGGTGCATCATCGCCCACGAGATCGCGGCCAGCAGCAGGCCGACCATGACGACGTCGACGACGTAGTTGAACGGCTTCGCCAGCTGGGTCAGCTTGAACAGGATGAAGCCGATCGCCGTGGTGGTCGGGATGGTGATGACCCAAGCGGCGACCATCTCGCCGATCACCCGCCAGCGGGTGTGGCGGCGGGCGGCGACGCCGGCGCCGACGACCGAGGAGGCCGCAGCGTGGGTGGTGGAGATCGGCACGCCCAAGGCGGTGGCGCCGAAGATCGCGGCGGTGGCACCGATGTTGGCGGCCACACCGGTCTTGGCGTTGAGCTTGGTCAGCTTCAGGCCCATGGTGTGGATGATCCGCCAGCCACCCCAGACAGTGCCGAAGGCGATCGCGGTGTAGGCCGCCAGGGCCACCCATTCGGGCACCACGGGGGAGCCGTTCTTCATCGTCACCGTGCCGACCCCGGTGCCCACCATGAGGGCGGTGATGATGCCCATGGTCTTCTGCGCGTCGTTGGCGCCGTGGCCCACGGAGACCGCTGCGGCCGAGAGCAGCTGGCCGTACTTGAACGGGGCGGCGTGGTCGTCGAGCTTGGTCAGCTTCTGAATGCCGATGACGAGGCCGGTGGCGATCACGGCGATGGTGAAGGCAACGGCGGGCGAGGCCACGATGGCGATGAGGACCTTGCGGACGGCCTTCCACGAGATGGCGGCGGTACCACCGGCTGCGAGGCCGGCGCCGACCAGGCCACCGATCAAGGCGTGCGAGGAGCTGGAGGGCATTCCGAAGAACCACACCAGGAAGTTCCACGCGATGGCGGCGAACAGGGCCGCGAAGACGAGAGCGACGACGGTGGTGTTGTTGGTCGCACCGCCGATGGCCTTCATGTTGACGGTCTTGGCGATGGTGGTCGCCACCGGAGTTCCGGCGATGAAGTAGGCCGCGAAGTTCATCAGGGCTGCGAACCACACAGCCTTGCGCGGGGAGAGGGCACGGGTGGCCACGACGGTCGCGATCGAGTTCGCGGCGTCATTGGACCCGTTCGAAAAGTCGAAGAGCAGTGCCAACGCCACCACGGCGATGACACAGATCAAGAGAAGATCCACGGTTTACCTCCCAGGACGGTAGGGCATCAGGATGTCAGCCGAGACACATGCCCAGACAGGGGCCGTTTGTCCTGGCGAGCGGCCTAGATTGCGCGTTGTTCACGTTGATCGACTGGCTCGATCTCCTGGGGCACAAGGGGTTTCACGCCGATCGGCACGAAGTGGTTCACAAACAATTCATCTTGCGTTCAGTGTTTGGCTCAGGTCGTTCATCATGCGATCACCCCGAGCGTGGGCCAACACAAGCCGGACGGTCGTCACCCGTTCGGGCGCACCGCTTCCAGCAGGGCCAGGGTCTCGGGTTCGAGGTCCGATCCGAGTGCCTCGGTGATCGCCAGCAGTCGGTCGATGGCCTCGATGACGGCCGCCCGGTTGCCGGCTTCATGGGCCGCGAGGATCCGTAACCGCCACAGCGGCTCCCAGCCCGGCTCCACCGCCAGGCCGACGGCAACCGCCGCCTCGGTCGCTCGGCATCGGCCCTCGGTCAGCCGTCGCCGACCCACCTCGTAGGCGACGTCCACGATGTCGTTGATCATGCGGCGGCGGATCCGGTCGGCCCAGGTGTAGCGCTTGGGGTGGACGCCGTCGAAGGGCCGGCCGCGCACCAGGGCGAGGGCGGCCTCGAGGTTCTCGGTCGAGGCGGCCTGCACCCCCTCGGCGACCAGGTCGAGCCACAGCTGCCAATCGGTACGCACCTGGGGCAGCAGCCGGTACTCCACCTCGGCAGCGTGGCGCGGCAGGTAGTCCTGATCGTCGTCCGTGCTGCCCAGCCACGCCCGGGCCTTCGAGGTCGCGGTGTGACGGGTGTTCAGGTTGTCCTCGTTGCGGCGGTCGGGCCAGATCGCCTCGTCGATCTCGCGGTAGGCCACGCCCGGGTTCAGCGCCAGATACGTGATCAGCTCGGTGAGCCGGGCCCGGCGCGACGGCTCGACCGACCCCCGGGCGCCGTCGATCCGCACGGTTCCCAGGACGCGCACCAGCGGATGGACCGGTCCCGCCGACGCGGCCGGTTCGGCGCCCGCCACCCCGCTGGGGGCGGCAACGGGGTCCTCCTCGATCGGCACGATGCCGGCCAGATCGGTCAGGGTCGGCTCGGACGGCGCCGCGACGTGCCTGCCGCCCCCGCTCGGCCCACCGTCGCCCACCTCCGCCGCCGGCCGGTCGGGATCGGCCAGCGCCACCAGGTGCAGCACGTCGTCGCGGACGGCGTCCTCCAGGACCTGGGGACGCAACGCCACCCCGACGGGGGCCAGCAGGCCGAGCCGATCCCCGTCGGGCACCTCCAGGGACCACGGGCCGACGCTCTGCCCCGCGACCACCACGGCATGGGCGGTTCCCGCCAGTGCCGGCACCAGGTCGGCGAGCCGGCGGTGCTGGGCGGCGTCCAGCGGGCCCGTGATCGCGAGGATCTCCGGGATCCAGGTGTCGGCGGCGCTCCCGGTCGCCCGGGCCGAGCGGACGTCCGGCAGGCCGCAGGCGGCGAGCAGTTCGCGATCCCGTTCGGCGCGGTTCGCCAACTGCTCGACGGCCCGTCCCAGGGTCGGCAGGTAGCGAATCCGGCCCGAGGCCAACACGTCCTCCAGGCCGGCGAACTCCCCCACCACGGTCAACCGGACGTCGTCCGCCCACGAAGACGTCGCCAACTCGACGACGATCGCCGCCAACGCAGCCCGGGTGCGCTCGGGCGGACCGGTCAGGCCGAGGCCGCCGAGGTACTCGAGATCGACCAGGTAGTGGGCGTCGTCCTGGTCGTGGCCGAGGGTGACCAGGGCTGGGTAGGGCGCCGGGATGTCCGCCAGGTGCCGGGCGTCCGCCACCGGCGTCTCGTCGGGCTGCAGCCGCCAGTGGGTGCCCTCGCCGCTGCCCGCCGGCGTGGTCCAGCCCGGGGGCAGCACCGCCGGTTCGGCCAGGTAGAGCTCCAGGTGGGTCCGGGTGAGCCGGACGGCGCGCACGGCGGGCAGGTGCCGCCCGGCGGTGGCGCAGTCGCGGGCCAGCGTGCGCAGTGCCATGTCGACGGTGGCGACGCCGAGTGGATCGGCCACCACCCGCAGGTCGTTCTCGGTGGCAGAGATCGCCGGTGGCGTGATCAGTGAGGCCGAGCGCTGACCGGGGCGGCGACGCAGATCCTGCAACCGCCGCCGAACGCCGAGAGTGCCGACCAGTCCGGCGGCGAGCAGCGCCCCGACCCCGCTGCCGGTGCGCACCAGCCAGGGCGCGCCGTCGGTCAGGCCGTCGTCCGGGATCACCGAGGCCGGCACCACGGGCGCCGTCGCGACGCTGGGGGTGACAGTCGGGGTCGGCGCGGCCGTCGCGGTGGGCGTGGCGGCAGGCCCCGCGCCCCACGCCGGGTCCACCTCGGCCACCGGGTCCGCTGCTCGGCCGGTCGGGGCGGGCCCGGCCTCCTCCGGCAGCGTGACGATCCAGCCCGGCCGCACCAGATCGGGATCGGACAGCTGCCCGCCGTCCGGCTGCACCGTCGCGCGGGAGGACTGGAACAGTCGCGGCCACTCCTGACCGTCGCCCAGGGTGTCCTCGGCGATGTCCCACAGCGATTCGCCGGAGCCCACGACGTGCGCCGCCGGACCCTCCTGCCCGGTCGGGCCGTGGCCCGGGCGCGTGGTCGGCGCCGGGCCGGTGTGGGCACTCGTGCGCGAGGGAACCAGCAGCCGCCAACCGGGGGTGATCCAGTGCGAGTCGGTGAGGGCCTCGCCGTCCGCCTGGGCCCGGCCGTAGTTGAGCCGGGCGATCTCCCCGAAGCGCGCGCCGTCGCCGAGGTAGCGCTCGGCGATGGTCCACAGCGTCTCGCCCTGGCAGACCACGTGCACGACCTCGTCGCCGCGCGCCACCGGCAACCCGGCCGGCGCCGCCGAGGGGCTCGTCGTCTCGGAACGTTGGGCCACGCTGACCGCGGCCGGCGAGGGTGCGGCGGCGGCGCGCAGTGGCCCCGCGGCCCCGACCGACAGGCTGATCGAGCTGGGCGCCGAGAGCGACATCGGCGCCGCGCTGGCCGGCTGGGCCACCAGGAACAGGGCGGCGGCCGCGGTGACCAGGGACCGCGCCAGACCTTGGGGAACGGTCAGCGCCGGCAGTTGAGGGACCGGCAAACCCCGCAGCCGCGAACCGATCTCGACCACCAGGACGGCGGTGAGCACCAGCCAGGCGGCCCACGCGACGAGCCGGGCCAGGGCGAGCAGCAGCGTGCCGTCGTCCGGGGCGGTGAGGGCCGCGCGGGTGCGCGACCAGGAGGTGAACAGCTCGGGCAGCGGGCCGGCGCCGATCGCGGTGAGCAGCAGTGGCACCCCGGCCGTCACCGCGATGATCGCGAGCACGGCGAGGATGCCGATCAGCCGTCGTCTCATGGTTGAACTCCCTGCTGTACTCCCTGCAGTGCCCGGGTGATCCGAGCCGTCGAGGTGCCGTCGAGGGTGCGCGGACCGAGCCCGATCAGGCCGAGGATCACCGGGCTGTAGGTCGTGGCCGCCGAGACGGTGACCGTGTCGGCCGAGACCTGCACCGTGCCCGTCATGCCCGCGGTGCTCAGGTAGAGCTGACCGGCCTGGACGGCGCGCGCCGAGTCGACCGCCGGACCCTCACCGCGCATCGCCCGCGAGGCATCGGCGGCCTCCGCCGCGGCTCGCGCCGCCTGTCGCGACACGTCCTGGGCTCGTTCGAGGGTGTGCACCAGACCGCTCAGGTCGACCGCCACCCCGACGAACATCACCAGGATGGTCGCGGCGATCACCGCGAACACGCTCACCGCGCCCGCGTCGTCCGGCGGTGCCTTCGGCCGAGTCATCCGCGCTCCCGGAAGGTGTCCAACGGGCTGGTGACGGTGGCCATCAGTTGCCGGCTGCCGGGGAGGCCGGGAGCCACCAGGTCGCTCAGGTCGACGGTGCAGCTGACGGTCGCCGACACCGCGGCCGGCGTCCCCACCGCCACCGAGAACCCGGACGTGTCGACCTGGACCTGCAGCGCCGTGCAGCGCAATCCCTCGGCGGCGAGCGTGGCGGTGGCGGACGCCTGGGCGGTGCCCGAGGCCACGCCCTGGGTACGGGCGATGGACGCCGCGCGGGCGGCGTCCGCTGCGGCGGCGTGGACCGCCTGGCGAGCCATGGCCACCCGTCCTCCGTAGATCGTCAAGGTCAGGAACATCAGCAACGCGGGCGCGAGGAGCACCGTCTCGACCGAGGCGGAGCCGCGGTCCCCGGCACGCTCCCGCCGCCCGGGCCGCCACCACCCCACGTCAGCTCACCCGCTCCACCGGGGCGGAGGCCTGCTGGCTGATCGCGAAGCCCGGGTAGCCCGGCACCAGGCTCAGCGAGGTACCGGTGACGGTGACCGTGACGGTCTGGGCGGTGCGGACGGCGCTCACCCGGGGCGCCGCCAGCAGATCGTCGGCGACCCGGGCCAGGAAGGAATTGGCCGCCGCCTGGCCGTCGGCGGCCGTGCCGTCCTGTACTGCGGCCGCCCGCGCTCCCTCGCGAGCTGCCGAGAGGGCAACGCTACGGGCGTAGAAGTGCAGCCCGGCCTGCACCACGATGAAGATCAGCGCGAGCAGCGCCGGGAACAACACCGTCAGTTCGACGGCGACCGAGCCGCGCTCGTCCGGCCGAGCTCGTCGTGCTGCTCGGCGTCCGCAGGGCGTGATGGCAGCCGCCGTCAGATCTTGCCCGCGTACTTCGTCACGCCGGCGATGAGCGCCGCGATGGCCACCACGGTCACGGTGACCAATCCAGCGGTGATGATCACCTGCTCCACGCTGACCGATCCGTCGTCGTGGCGCCGTTGGTGGGCCAGCCGCTCACGCAGCGTGGACCACACGGCCCTGTAGACCTCGACATGGAGCATGTGAGTCCCCTCTCGGTGACACCCGGTATCGCGAACTGCCAACAAAGGTGATGTGGCGGCCGCTTCTGTGACAGCTTGGCGGAAAACTTCTCCCCAACTCCCCGACTTTGTCGGTTCCGTCTGATCTGTCCGACCCCGACCGGGATGTGTCGACCGTTCGTGACCAACGCCGGTGACCCCCGTCGGCCTCGGGCTGTTTTGTCCGATGGCATGGCGCTGACCTGCGACATAGAGTGTCGTCGCCTTCGTTCCCGAGCGACCCCGACGATCTTTGGTTACGTTCTGCAACGACGGGAGTACTTCATGGCAACACTGTTCAGTCCGTGGCGGACGGCGCCCAGCGCCTCCGGCCTTCGACTGGCCGACATCGTGGACCTGCTCACCGAGACCCCGGTCGCCTTCCGGTTCAGTGCCTATGACGGCAGCCGCACCGGACCCGAGGACGCCGCCATCGGACTACACGTCAATTCGCCCCGAGGCGTCGCCTACCTGGCGACCGCGCCGGGGTCCCTGGGGATGGCTCGGGCCTACGTCGCCGGTGATCTGGACGTGGTCGGGGTTCATCCCGGCAACCCGTACGAGTTGTTGGTGGCGCTCGGTGAGGGACTGCACTGGCGTCGTCCCGACCCGGTCACCCTCGCCCGCGCGGCCCGGGCGCTCGGGGTGGCCCGACTGCTGCCGCCCCCACCGCCCCCGCAGGAGGCGCTGCCCGACTGGCGCCGCACCCTGTACGGCATGGTGCACTCGCGCAACCGAGACGCCGAGGCGATCCACCACCACTACGACGTCTCGAACACCTTCTACGAGATGGTGCTCGGCCCGTCGATGACCTACACCTGCGCCTGCTACCCCACCGCCGACGCCACGCTCGAGCAGGCTCAGGCGGCCAAGTACGACCTGGTCGCCCGCAAGCTCGACCTGAAGCCGGGCATGCGGCTGCTGGACGTCGGCTGCGGTTGGGGCGGCATGGTGCGCCACGCCGCGCGCGAGTACGGTGTCTCGGCGCTGGGGGTGACCCTGTCGCGAGAGCAGGCCACCTGGGCGCAGGAGGCCATCGAGCGCGAGGGTCTGGGCGACCTGGCCGAGGTGCGCTTCGCCGACTACCGCGACGTGGTCGAGACGGGCTTCGATGCGGTGAGTTCGATCGGGCTGACCGAGCACATCGGCGTGGCCAACTACCCGGCCTACTTCCGCTTCCTGCGTGAGCGGTTGCGTCCCGGCGGCCGGTTGCTCAACCACTGCATCACCCGGCCGGACAACAACCACGTGCCCCGGGTCAAGCGCGGTTTCATCGACCGCTACATCTTCCCGGACGGTGAGCTCACCGGCGCCGGGAAGATCATCACCGAGGCCCAGAACGCCGGGCTCGAGGTGCGCCACGAGGAGAACCTGCGCGAGCACTACGCGATGACCTGCGCGGCGTGGTCGGACAACCTGGTGGCCCACTGGGACGCCTGCGTGGCCGAGGTCGGGCTGGCCACGGCGAAGATCTGGGGCATGTACATCGCCGGCTCGCGTCTGGGCTTCGAGCGCAACCAGGTCGAACTGCATCAGGTGTTGGCCGTCCGCCTCGGAGACCACGGCGAGTCCGGCATGCCGCTGCGCCCCACCTGGGCCTCCTGAAACCCGGAACCGAACCCACCCCCCTGAAACCCGCTCATGCTCCGCAGCTGCCCGCTGATGCTCCGCGGGTGACGCTCTCGCGTGGCCTGTAAACGCTTCCAGCTGGTCACCTGCGGAGCATGAGCGGGTTGGTGGGATGCGGGCCGGTGGCCCTGGTCGGGTCCGGGGAGTACCTGCCGGTGATGGACGGCGTCGAGCAGGCGCTGCTCGCGGCCGGCAGCTCGGCCGTGGGCACCCCGGCCGATGCCCGTCCCCGGTTCGTCCAGCTGGCCACCGCGGCGGCGCCGGAGGGGGCGTCGTCCCTGGCCCGGTGGCATGCGCTGGGAGCGGCTGCGGCCGAGCGCGCAGGCGCCGAGCAGGTCGTCGTCCCGGTGGTCGATCGGGCCAGTGCGGACGACGCGCGCCTGGCCGAACTGCTGGCCGGCGCCGCGCTGATCTACCTGTCCGGCGGGAACCCGGGCTTCCTCACCGAGACGCTGGCCGGCACCGCGGTGTGGCGAGCGATCGTGGCGGCGTGGCAGGCCGGGGCGGCGCTGGCCGGGTGCAGCGCCGGGGCGATGGCGCTCGGCGCGCGGGTGCCGCGGATCCGTGACCTGCACGCGCCGCCGATCGCCGGCCTGGGCGTGGTGCCGGGCGTCGAGGTGATCCCCCACTTCGACGCGTTCGAACGGCGCTTCCCCGGCCTGATCGCGACCCGTGCCGCCGACCCGGCGCCCGGCATCCAGCTGCTCGGCATCGACGAGGACACGGCCCTGGTCAGCGGCCTCGGGACGTCGTCCTGGATCGTGATGGGCCGTCGCTCGGTCTGGTTGCTCGATCCCGCCGATGCCACCGGGGCCGCACGCCAGAAGTTCCCTGCCGGAGCCACCGTGCCCGTCCCGCAGGTCCTGCCGCCCGTCACGCCCGCACCGGGGTGAGGCTTCGTCGGGTTGGCCACCGAACTCGGTGGACAACCCCACGAAGCCCAGCCGGTCAGCCCCGCATCAGCCGGTCAGGGACGAGGCGAAGCACGGGGTCAGCGGCAGCAACGGGATCAGCACCACCTGCAGTGAGTGGTAGGTGTCCGGCCGTCCGTCCCAGGTCACGGCCGACGGGCTGCCGTCCGGGTTGACCTCCATCTGCCACCCCGGCCGCCCGTCCAGGAAGTACTGCTGCGCGTAGTCCCACATCCGCTGGTACCACTCGGCGAACCGCGCCTCGCCCGTGACCCGGTGCAGCACCGCCGCAGTGGCGATGCCCTCACAGGTCACCCAGTGAAAGTGCTGTTCCACCACGGGAGTGCCGTCCCAGTCGGTGGTGTAACAGATACCGCCGTGCTCGCGGTCCCAGCCGTCGGCCAGTGCCCGGTCGAACAACCCGACAGCGGCCTCCCGCAGCCAGCCGTGCGCACCGGCGTCGAACACCCCGTCGGCGATCAGGCTCGCCTCCAGGTGCAGCAGCAGTCGCGCCCACTCCAGCCCGTGGCCGGGCGTGGCGCCGTAGGGCCGGAACGGGTGTGCCGGCGCGTCCCGGTTGTACTCCGGCTGCTCGCTCCAGTCGGCGCCGAAGTGCTCCGGCACCCGCCAGTCGTGCCCGCGCGCCCCGAGGTCGATGATCCGCGAGGCGATGCGCAGCGCCCGGTCACGCCACAGCCGATCGCCGGTGGCGTCCGCGGCCGCCAGGTACGCCTCGACGGTGTGCATGTTGGCGTTCGCCCCGCGGTAGGGGTCGCACACGGTGAACGTGCGGTCCCACTCCTCGCGTACCGCGCCGGCCTCGTCGTCCCAGAAGTACTTCTCCTGGACGGCGAGCGCCTCGGCCAGCAACTCGCGTCCCCCCGGGCGCCCCGCGGCGGTCGCGCTCGCCCCCGCCAGGACGACGAACGCGTGGCCGTAGGCGCCCTTGGGGGCGTTCACCTCGGCCGGCGACTCGGCGTCCGGGTCGGTGAACCAGCCGCCGTTCTCGGCGTCCCGGTAGAGGCCCCGCAGCGCCGCCACCCCGTGGTCGACGAGCGCGGCGTCCTGCTCGCGACCGAGCAACTGCCCCAGGGCGAAGCAGTGCGTCATCCGCGTCGTGATCCACAACGGCCGCCCGTGGGCCGGGGCGAGCCGGCCGTCGCCGTCCAGCCAGCCGAACCCGCCGTCCGCGACCCGCGAGCCCGTGGCGCCGTCCAGCAATCGGGTGGCCTCCGTGAGCAACCAGTCACGTGTGGGCCCGCCCAGTGCTTCGATCGGTTGAACGGGCAGGTGGGAGGGCAACTGGGTGGGCACCGGAGGGCTCCTTCTCACACGACGGAACGTTGGGGGGAGATGCGCAGGCTTGCGCCCAACGGGGTGAACGTGTCCTGATGGGTGGTGCGGCAACGGTCGCGGTGGGTACGTCCCGCTGCGAGGCGAAGTTCATGAAAACACCGCTGGCGGGCTCTATGTGCAACAACGCGAAGCGCGATACCGTCTGCGCGGGGTGACTGGAGGTTGTCCGTGAGTAACGAGGCGCGCGGGCCAGACGACGTCCCTGAGGGTGTCGACCAACCGGTGCCTGCCGACCCCACCACGGACCCGAAGGACTCGACCCCCGACCCGGAAGCCTCGGTCATCGACTCGGACGACGCCGCCGAGCACGGGGACGGCGCCCCGTCGGAGCAGCCCACCACCTGGCTGTACCCCCTCGATCTCACCTCGGCCATCACCATCGAGCAGTCCGGCAGCTCGTTCAGCTGCCGACCCGAGCACATCTTCGCCGCGGCGACCCCGGCCTGGGGGCTGTCGCAGAACGACCTGGCCGCGGCCCGGACGCTGGTTCATGCGCGCGCCGGCTCGACCCGCAGCAGCACCACCACCGCCAACCCGGCCGAGGCCCTCGAGGACGGTATCGCCGAGGCGTTCGTCGACCTACTGCGCCACGAGGTGATTCCCAAGGTTCCCGGCTTCCGGGTGGTGCGGTTGGTGCCGCCGCCCGAGGCGCGTGGCGAGCGGCCGATCACCGAGGGCCGGTCGTCGGCCGTCGTGGTCGGCGAGCGCGTCGTGGTCACCTGGGTGCGCCACATCGTGGACGCCCCGCACGAGGCGCCGACGACGCTGTCCCACCTCGACGCGGTCAACCACTTCGAGGTGCCCGAGACCCACGGCATGTTGCTGTGGACGACGCCGAGCGGCCGCGAGGTGCCCGTCGCCTGGGCCACCAAGTACCTGCCGAGGGCCCGTGACGGCTGGGACTGGTGCATCGACCTGACCCAGCGTGCGCTCGGTGTCGACCCGGACGACATGCCGCGCCCGCCCACGTCCAGCGGCCCGCAGGGCATCGCGGTGGACTCGTGGATCAACGACTTCCCGGCGCGCCTGGCACGCACCGCGGCCAAGTTGCACCTGGCGCTCGCCACCCGGTCGAGCGTGTTGCCCGAACCCACCGCCGAGGCCTCGGCCGATCTGGTGCGGGCCTGGCACTCCGCGGCCACCGAGCGGCTGGAGGCCGCGACCCAGGTGGCGCGGGACGGCCTGCTCGAGGGCGTGGCCGACGTGCTGCTGCCCCGCCTGGACGCTCTGACGGCCACGGTCAACCGCCTCGCCGAGGTGGCGGACGCGGTCGAGGCCGGCACCGGCCCGCCGGTGACCATCCAGCGGGTTCACGGTGACCTGCACGTGGGCCAGGTGCTGCGCTGGCCCGGCGGGTTGGTCGTGGTCGACTTCCACCCCAACCCGGTGGTGGAGCTGGCCGGGCTGTCGGTCAGCCAGGCGATGGCACCCGCCGCCCGGGACATCGCGCGCCTGTTGCGCAGCCTGGACCACGTGGCCCGCGTGGTGGACAAGGGCACCGGGTTCGCGATGACCGCGGCCGTGGACGCCTGGAGCGAGAACGCCCGGACGATGTTGCTCGACACCTACCGCCACGAGCTCGAGTCGGCGGGTCACCCCGAGTTGCTGGACGAGCGGCTGATCGCCCCCTTCGAGGCCGAGCAGCTCTGCCACGAGATCGTCTACGCCGCGCAGTACCTGCCGAGTTGGGTGTACGCCCCCTTGGGCGGGCTGTGGCAGTCGTTCGACGTCGCCCCACAGACCGAGGACGCCGCCGCGGCACCGGCCGGAACCCGCCGAGGACGCCGCGCCAAACCGTGATCCGCAGATCCTTCGAGCGACGTCATGATCACTGTCTGATCGCAGTTCACCACCGCTGAACCGGGGCGGACTGCGATCCAATGGTGATCATGGAGTGACGCTCCGAGGACTTCCGGCTGTCTCCGATACCGGGCGCCGAGGTCCACACTCGTGCCATGACGGCTCCCGACGTCGCGGGATTGACCTGCCCCAGCTGCCACCAGGGACGACTCGTCCCCGGCGCCGATCCGGTCGCGGCCTGCCCGACCTGTGGTCATCGGGCGGCCGCAGCCCTCGTTGCCGAGGCGATGTGGTTGCGCGGCGAGCAGCAGCGCCTGGTCACCCGGCTCACCTGGGTCGAGCAGCAGCTCGCGGCGGGCCAGACCGACCTGCCGGCGGGGGCGGCGTCCCCGGCCTTCACGCCTCCCGCCCCCCGACACCCCGCTGCCCCGGCTCACGCCCCGGTGACCGCACAGGGCCTGCTGCTCGGCGGTGGGGCGCTGTTGCTGGTCATCGCGGCCATCGTGTTCACCGCCGTGGCCTGGAACAAGATCGGGCCCGCGGGTCAGGTGGTGACCATGCTGGGCGTGATCGCCGTGCTCAGCGGGGTGTCGCACCTGATGCGGCGGCGTTACCGCTCCACCGCCGAGGCGTTGGCCACCGCGGGTGCGGCGGTCACCGCCGTGGCCCTGCTGGCCGCTCCCGGCCTCGGCCTGGGTATGGACTGGATGCGCACCCGGGACGCCGCGTGGGCCACGCTGGCGCTGATGCTCACCGCCGGCTTCGCGGTCGTGATGGCGCGCCTCGGTGGCCTGGTGGCGTGGCGGATCGCGGCCGCGGCAGCCCTCGGTGGCAGCGCGATCGCCGCCACCTTCGCGGTCGCACCGAACGAAGCCGATCCGCAGCCGTTGGCCGTGGCCCTGCTCGCCGCGGTGGCGGCCGCCGTCCTGATCTGGTCGGGCCGGACGCCGAGCCCCCCGCGTGAGGCGGTCTACCTGGGGGCCGCCCTGGCGGCGATCAGCGTGCTGTTCGCCTTCGGTGATCTCGACCGTGACCTGACCTGGGTGCTCACCTGGGCGGTGATCGCCGTGGCCGCCGGGATCGTGGCGCTGGCCCCGGTGCCGGCAGGACTCCCCCGGCCGCTCGCGCCGGTGTGGCCGTGGCCGGTGGCCCTGGTGGCGGGGCATGCCGTGGGCCAGGTCGTGGTGCGCCTCCTGGTGCCCTCGGGCATCTCGATGGCCGGCGCGCTGCTGCTGCTCGGCGCCCTCGGCGGCCTGGCGTTCGGTGCCGCGACGCTCCTGCTGCGCGGTCGGCGTCCCTGGTCCGTGATCACGGTATCCGCCGCGATCACGCTCTGGCTGCTCGCCTTCCCGGCCGCTGACGCCGTGCGCTTCCGGGGGCACGAGGCCATCACCCCGGAGCAGGCCCTGCCGCCCGGGCCGAGCCCCGCGGCGTCCGCCGGGTTCTTCGCCCTGATCGCGCTCACGGCCTTCGTCGTCGCCGTCCTGGTGCCGGGCCGGACGGCGGGTGCGCCCGCACCGGTGACCTCGGTGCTGCTCCCCTGGGCCGGCGCCGTCGCCGGCATCATGGCGCTCTGGATCCTGTGGGCCGACCGCGGCGTGGACCTGCTGGAGAGTTGGACCCTGCCCGCTGCCGGCCTGCTCCTCGTCGCCGGGCTGCTCAGCGTCCGGGCCGGCCGAGCGCACCACGCCGGGGCCGACCTGATCCGCACCGCACCCTCGGTGTGGCTGGCCGGTCCCGCGCTGGCGATGGCCATCCTGCCCTCGGCCGCGGCGACCTGGCCGGACGTGATCGACCGCCATCACCTGCTGCGCACGATGGTGGTGCTCGTGGTGGCCGCACTGATCGCCGTCGCCGGCGGCCTGGGCAAGGTGCTCGCCCCCCTGCTCGCCGGGTTGGCGGGGCTGCTGATCGTTGCCCTGGGACAGGTGTGGCAACTGGCCGACATGGTGCCGCGTTGGGTCACGCTGACCCTGGCGGCGCTGATCCTGCTGGCGGCGGGCTTCTCCCTGGAGGAGCTCACCCGCCGCGGCCGTCAGGTGCGTCGTGCCGTTCACGAGTTCCGTTGAGGGTGAAGGGGTTCCGAGGCAGTATCAGAGCACGACGGTGAGCGCGAAGATCGCGAAGAAGATGCTCTGCGTGCTGTGCACCGCGATGCCGATCCAGGCGCTGCGGTAACGCTTGGTCGGGTAGGCGAGGACGAAGGCGTCCAGCGCCGCCGTCGGGATCGCCCACGGCACGTGCAGGTGATAGGCGGCGAACAGCAGCCCGTTCACCAGCCAGTCGGCCCGGCCGAAGGCACCGTTCATGCGCGGCAGCAGCAGGCCGCGGAACAGCAGCTCCTCGCCGAGCACGGTGTTGAACAGCATCATCACCAGCAGGGCGGCGAACCAGCCCCAGGACCCGTGGAACATCGCGTGCCCGGTGTCCGAGGTCAGCAGGACGCCGAGATCGCGGCTGCCGGCGTGGGGCAGGCTCGGGATCAGCGACTCGACCAAGAAGAGCAGGGTCAGCGGGATCAGCACCAGCCAGACCCGCCCCCCGACGCGGCGGCGGGGGCGGCCCGGTCGCTGCGGCGCGCGCGGCGATGTCAGCCAGAGCACCTCGCGGACGACGCGCCAGCGCAGGGTGCGCTGCTCGCGGGCGATCACGGCCACCACCAGCACGAACTGCCAGATCAGGCCGCCGGTGAGGGCCAGCATGATGGCGCGAGCCCAGGGAATGCTGGTGGTGCTGGGGGTCTCGAGGCGCGGCACGATGACCCAGGCGAGGGCGGCCATCGGCAGGGTGGCGGCGGCCCAGATCGCCAGCACGGCCCGGCGGGAGTACTGCGGGATGACGGGGCCGCGGTCGGTCGGCGGCGGGGCAACGGTCGAGGTCGTGGACATGACTCCACGGTGGCCGCCACGGGGACCGATGTCGGTAGGGCCAGCCCGTCAGGGAACCCTGATTCCAACCCCGATTCGAACCCCGATTCGAACCCCGATTCGAACCCCGGTGGCTACCCGATACGAACCCAGGGGTCGCCAGGGGTGGCATGATCGGCTGATCGTGCTAGGGTCGTCCCGGTTGCAGCTGCAGTTCCCGTACGTTCTCGAACGCCCGCGGAGTTGTCTCCGACGGGCGTTTTCCGTTGGGGGAAGCCTCAACTGGCACCGGTCACCTGACCGGGCCGCATCACCCCCCAGACAGCAGTCGCATGAGGAGAACACAGCATGACCCAGGGAACCGTGAAGTGGTTCAACGGTGAGAAGGGCTTCGGCTTCATCACCCCCGACGGCGGCTCGGCCGACGTCTTCGTCCACTTCTCCTCCATCCAGACCGAGGGCTACCGCTCGCTCGAGGAGAACCAGCGCGTCGAGTTCGAGGTGACCCAGGGCCAGAAGGGTCCGCAGGCGGCCAACGTCCGGCCGATCTGATCCTCTGATCCAGAGGTAGTGCCCCCGCTTCACCGGCAGTGGCCGTCACGCTTCGGCGTGGCGGCCACTGTTGCGTTCCGGCCCGGCGAGCCGCGGCGGCACCCGGGGAAGTCGGCGGGAATCCTGCCCCTAGCCTGCTGCCCATGAGTCAGCAGCCCCTCTCGACCCCGCCGGTGGCTCCGCGAGAGGCCGCCGTGCGTGACCTGCACGGGGAGCAGGTTGCCGACCCCTACGCCTGGATGAGCCACCCGGACGATCCCCGGGTGGCCGCCCAGCTGAGCGCGGAACGGGAGCACTACGAGCGGGTGCGCGCGCCTCGCCGGGGCCGGGTCGAGGCGTTGGCAACCCTCTTGCGGGGCCGGTTGGCCGACCGGTCGTCGTCCTGCCCGTGGTGGCAGGGTGAGCTGCGCTACCAGCTCGAACACCCCGAGGGTGCCGAGTACCCCCGGCTGCTGCGCTGGGCAGGGCAACCGATCCAGGAGCACCCGATCGGTGAGCCCGAACTGCTGCTCGACGTGACCGTCGAGGCCGCCGGCGCCGACTACGCCGAGCTCGGTCTGATCGAGCCGAGCGACGACGGCCGGTGGCTGGCGTACTCGCTCGATGTCACCGGAAACGAGTTGTACGCGTTGCGGTTTCGCGACCTGACCACCGGCCGCGACCTGCCCGAGGAGATCCCGGGCACCTACTACGGCGGGGCGTGGACCGCCGACGGCTCGGCGTTCTACTACGTCGTGACCGACGCGGCGCACCGGCCGTGCGAGATCCGGCGGCACCGGCTGGGTACCCCGGTCGAGGACGACGAGCTGGTCTACGTCGAGCATGATCGCCACGTCGAGCTCGAGCCGCGTCGTACCCGCAGCGGCGACCACATCGTGATCACCGCGATGAGCCGCACGATGCGCCAGGAGCTCGTGCTGGACGCCCACGACCCGGCCGCCGGGGCACGCCCGCTGCGGCCGCGCCGTCCGGGGGTCGAGGACCACGCCGAGTACCAGCGGACGGCGACCGGGGGCCGCTGGCTGGTGGTGACCAACGAACGCGCGCGCGAGTTCTCGCTGCTGGTGGCGGACGAGGCGGCGAGGCAGCGGGGCGAGTGGACCGAGCTGGTGGCCGCCCGCCCGGGGCAGCGACTGCAGTCGTGTGCGGCCTTCGCCGATGCCCTGGTGTTCACCTGGCGACGCGAGGCGCAGCCGGTGCTCGAGCTGCGCTCGCCGGACGGCGCGTTGTGCCGTGAGCTGACCGCGCCGGCCGCCGCGGGCACGGTGCGCCTCGGGCCGAACCACGACTACGACGCCCCGGGCGTGGTGGTGGCGACCACGTCACTGATCGATCCGGTGGTGCACACCCTGGAACCGTTCGGGGACAGCGGGGACGGCGTGGTGATCCACCGCGCCCCCGCGCCCGGGCACGACCCGAGCCGGTACGTCACCACGCGCATCACGGTCCCGGCGGCCGACGGGACGCCGATCCCGGTGACGCTGGCCCACCGCGCCGGGCTCGCGCCGGGCGGGCCGGGGCTGCTCTACGGCTACGGGTCCTACGAGTCGTGCGAGTGGCCGGAGTTCGACCCGGCGCTGCCGGTCTGGCTCGACCAGGGGCTGGTCTACGCCCTGGCCCACATCCGGGGCGGCGGTGAGGGTGGGCGCACCTGGTGGTTGCAGGCCCGGATGGAGTGCAAGGCCACCACGTTCACCGACTACCTGGAGGTCGCCGACGGCCTGGTCGCCCGGGGCATCGTGGACGGCGCCCGGCTGGCCACTCGGGGGGTGTCGGCCGGCGGCCTGCTGCAGGGAGTGGTGCTCAGCCGCCGTCCGGACCGGTGGGCGGCGGTGGTTGCCGAGGTGCCGTTCGTGGACTGCCTCAACTCGATGCTGGACGCGGACCTGCCGCTGACCGTCGGCGAGTGGGAGGAGTGGGGCGACCCGCACCTGCCCGAGCAGTACGCCTGGTTGCGGGCCTACGCCCCCTACGAGGTGCTGCCGGACGCCGCGGCGCAGCTGCCGCCGGTGCTGGTCACCGGCGCGGTGCACGACCCGCGGGTGATGGTGCACGAACCCGCGAAATGGGTTGCCGCACTGCGGGATCGCTTCGGTGAGGCGGTGGCGCAGCGGCTGCTGTTCCGGGTCGAGACCGGCGCCGGGTCGCACGGCGGCCCGGCCGGTCGGTACGCGCTGATGGACTACGAGGCCGAGGTGATGGCCTTCGTGCTCGATGCCGTGGACGTGCCCGAGGACCCCGCGTCGCCGGCCTGAGCCTCAGCTGGGGAAGGCGCTCCAGCGTGCCGCCGCGGCCAGCGCCAGCAGGATGAACAGCGCACCCAGTGCCGCGAACCCCACGCTGAGCTCGACGTCGCGCTGCTGAACGTCGACCCGCAGCGGCAGGTCGCGCAGCACCCGCTGCAGCTGGTCGGCGTCCGAGGCGGCGTAGTACTCACCCCCGGTGGTGGTGGCGACCTGGCGCAGCGTCGGTTCGTCGGCGACCAGGAAGTTGCGGGGCGGGCCGCCGCCGATGCCGCGCCGTCCGGGGTTCTCCAGCAGGTCGCCACCGAGCTGGGCGCTGCTGCACACCAGGGCGGTGGGGTTGATGGTGCCGAAGCCGATCGGATAGACCCGCACCCCGCGGGCGGCCGCCTGATCGGCGGCGTCGGTGGGCGTGACGCCGCGGGTGTTCGCGCCATCGGTGAGCAGCACGACGATCTCGGGGGCGTGGTCGCGGGCCTGGCCGGGGGTGGCAGGTCCGGGAGGCGCGGCGACGTTCGGGTTGATCTGGCCGATGGCGTCGACCGACTTCAGGATCGCCGCGCCGATGGCGGTGCCGCGACCGACGGTGAGGCCGTCGATGGCCGTGATCAGCGCGTCCCGGTCGGTGCCGGGCGCCACCGCGACCTGGGCCGAGCCGGAGAACACCACCAGCCCGATCCGGGTGCGATCGTCCTGATCGCGGACGAAGGTGCGCACCGCGTCCTGCGCAGCGGCCAGCCGGTTGGGGTCGACGTCCGTGGCACACATCGAGCCCGACACGTCCAGCGCCAGGATGATCGCCGAGGAGGCCACCGGCACGTTCATCCGCAGCTGTGGCCGGGCGCCGGCGACGGTGAGCGCGGCGAGGGCGGCCAGCACCAGGGCGAACGGCAGGTGGCGCTTCCAGCCGGCGCGACGGGGCAGCGCGGCCCGCACCAGCTCCAGGCTCGGGTAGACCACCGCCGGACGCCGCCGACGCTGGCGGCGCAGGTAGATCGCCACCACCACCGGCAACACCAGCAGGGCGAAAAGGATTGGCGTCCACCCGAATCGCATCAGATCACCCGCCCGTACCAGCGCCACGACAGGCCGGCGCCGAGCAGCAGCACCAGGGCGGCCGCGCCCGCGAACAGCCCGGTGACCTCGATCGGCGTGCTCACCACGGTCCAGCGCAGGTCGATCGAGGAGTACACCTGCTGCAGCGACTGCTCGTCGGCCGCCGTGAAGTATCGGCCGTCGGTCACCTCGGCGATCCGTTGCAGGGTGGCCTCGTCGAGGGCGGTGGCCACCTGGAACCCGTCCACCTCCAGCACCGTGCCGGCCGCGGTGCCGAGCCCGATCGGGTAGATCCGCACCCCGGCGGTCGAGGCCAGATCGGCCAGCGGACCGGGCTGCGGGTCGGTGGTGTTCTCGCCGTCCGACAGCAGCACCACGGCGGCCGACCGGGAATAGCCCAGATCGGGCCCCTGCGGTTCGACCGATCCGCCGCTGCCCTCCTCCAGCAGCACCGGCTTGCCGACGATCGCACTGAGTGCGCTCTGGATGCCCCGGCCGATCGCCGTCCCGCCGCCGGGGGTGAGCCGGTCGATGGCGGCACGGACGGCGACCCGATCGGTGGTCGGCTGCTGGGTGATCAACCCGTTGTCGCCGAACGAGACCACCCCGATCCGGACCTGAGCGGGCTGGCGGTCGACGAAGGTGCGCGCGGCGGCCTTGGCGGCCTCCATCCGGCTGGGGGCCAGGTCGGTGGCCGCCATGCTGCCGGAGGTGTCGAAGGCCAGGACGACGGTGCCCTCGCGCCGGGGCTGGGCCACGCTGGCCTGCGGCCGGGCCAGCCCGATGAGCAGTAGCGTGAGGGCGCCGAGGAACAGGATCGGGGCCACGTGGCGGCGCCGTCCGGTGGTGGTCGAGGTGCTCGAGCCGGCCGCGCCGCCCACGACCAGGCCCAGCTCGGCCAGCCGGGCGCGGCGTGCCGCGCGCTGTCGCAGCAGCCGGCGATAGCTCACCACCAGCACCGGGACGGCGAGCAGCGTGGTCAGCAGCCACGGCCAGGCGAAGCTGATCGGCGAGGTCACAGGCGTCGCCGCCGTCGCAACGCCGCGATCCGGGCCAGGGCGCGCACCAGGTCCTCGTCGGTGGCGACCGGGTGCAGTTCGGTGCCGGCCGCCCGGGCCGCAGCGACCAGCTCGGCCTGTCGCGCCTGCGCGGCGGCTCGCAGCCGGTGCCGGAAGCCCTCGTCGTCGGTGTCGACGAAGATCTGCTCGCCGGTCTCGGCGTCCTCGACGTACAGGCCGCCGACCGCGGGCAGCTCGCTCTCGCGGGGGTCGGTGACCTGGACGGCGACCACGTCGTGTTTGCGGGCGAGCTGGGCCAGCGGGCGGTCCCAGCCCGGTGCGGTGAGGAAGTCGGAGACCACCACGATCAGGCTGCGCCGGCGGGCGATACCGGCCACGGCCCGCAACGCCCCCGCGAGATCGGTGACGGATCCCGGACGGCGCGCGGGGGTGGTGAGCGCGTGCAGGATGCGCAGCACCTGGGTGCGGCCCTGGGCGGGCGGGATGGTCTGCTCGATCGCGCTGTCGAACAGCACCGCACCGATTCGGTTTCCGCCGCGGGCCAGCAGCTGCGCCAGGGTCGCCGCGGTCTCGACCAGCACCAGGTGCTTCTGCCGCTGCACCGGCCCGAAGGCCATGGACGGCGAGCGGTCGAGCACCAGCCAGGCGGTGACCTCACGGTCCTCGAGGTACTCGCGGACGTGCGGGATATCGGTGCGTGCGGTGACGTTCCAGTCGATCTGGCGCAGGTCGTCGCCGGGCTCGTACTCGCGCAACTCGGCGACGTCGACCCCGGCGCCGCGGAACAGGCTGCGGTAGTCGCCCTGGAGCCGCCCGTCGAGCCGGCGGATGATCCGCCACTCCAGGCGGCGCAGCACCCGCTCGGGGGTCAGTGCCCCGGCGGCGGTGACCATGAGTCCACCGTGGGGGCCTGGCGCAGGGGCACGTCGGGCGGGGCCACCGCGTGCAGGATCGGGGTGAGCAGCGCATCGGGCGTGACGCCGTCCGCCAGGGCCTCGTAGGACAGCACGATCCGGTGTCGCAGGACGTCGCGCGCCAGGTCCGTGACGTCGGTGGGCAACGCGTAGTCGCGCCCGCGCAGGAAGGCCAGCGCCTTGGCGGCCAGCACCAGGTTGATCGAGGCCCGGGGGCTGGCGCCGAAGGACAGGTAGCGGGCCAGGTCGCCCTGCCCGACCACGGCGGGATCGCGGGTGGCGGTGGCCAGCCGGACGGCGTACTGGATCACGCCCGGATCGACGTAGACGTCGTCGGTGGCGCGCTGGTAGGCGAGCAGCTGCTCGGTGTCGATCACCGGCATCGTCTTCTGGACGGTGGTGGTCTGGCGCTCGACGACGACGTACTCCTCGGCGGCGGTGGGATAGCCGACGAGCACCTTGAGCATGAACCGGTCGACCTGCGCCTCGGGCAGCGGGTAGGTGCCCTCGGACTCGATCGGGTTCTGGGTGGCCATGACCAGGAACGGGTTCGGCGCCGGGTGGGTCTCGCGCCCGATGGTGACCTGGCGTTCCTGCATCACCTCGAGCAGGGCGCTCTGCACCTTGGCCGGGGCTCGGTTGATCTCGTCGGCCAGCACCAGGTTGGCGAAGACCGGGCCGAGCCAGACCTGGAACTCGCCCTCGCGCTGGTTGTAGATCCGGGTGCCGATGACGTCGGCGGGTACCAGGTCGGGGGTGAACTGGATGCGCTGGAACTGGCCGCCGATGGTGGTGGCCAGGGTCTTGATCGCCATGGTCTTGGCCAGGCCGGGCACGCCCTCGACCAGCAGGTGGCCACGGGCCAGCAGCGCCACGAGCATGCGCTCGATCAACTGGTCCTGACCGACGATGGTCTTCTTGACCTCGTAGACCGCTTACTCGAGAGGGTGTTTGGCGTCGTCCTGGGTGGTCATGGCGCTCCCGGTTGTCATTTCGGTGGGGCCCCGCCGGCACCACCGGCGGCGCCGATCGGTACCGCGAAGCCGATGCCGACGAAGAAGGCCTGATCGGCCGGGTTGGCCAGGCCGGTGACCACGCCGACGACCTGGCCGGCGCGGTTCAGCAGCGGTCCGCCGCTGTTGCCGGGGTTGACCGCGGCGTCGAACTGGATCAGCCCCTCGAGCTTCTGGCCGGTGTCGCGACCGGCGATGCCGTCGTCCACGGAGATGTCCCGGTCGAGGGCCGAGACCACCCCGGCGGACAGGGAATAGGTGAGTCCCAACGGGTTTCCGACCGCGAACACCTCGCTGCCGATGGCGACGCCGCCGCCGAGAACCGCGGGCACCACGACCTGGGGCAGGGTCTCGACGGCCAGGGTGGCGAGGTCCTTGTCGGGTTGGCGCTCGGTGATCCGCGCGGCCGAGCGGGTGCCGTCGGCGAAGGTGACCTGGATCGTCCCGCCGCCGTCGACCACGTGCAGGGCGGTGAGCACGGTGCCGTTGGCGTTGACGACGGTGCCGGCACCGAGGCCGGTGCGGCTGGGAGTGGCGGCCCGCTGCGTGCTGACCACCACGAGCGAGGGCTGGATCGCCCGGTAGGCGACGGTGGCGTCCGGGGGTGCGGCCCGGGCCTGTTGCTCGGCCTTGGCGACGCCGTCCTGGACCGCCTTGGCGACGTCCGCCCTGCTGATGGGCGGCGGGCCGGGGGTGCGGGTGAGCCACCAGGTCGCCAGCAGGACGACGGCCAGCGCTGCTGCCGGCCCGAGCCAGGTGCGGCGGGAGTGGCGCAGCCATGCGGGGCGGCTCGGCCGGGTCCAGCTCGGCCGGCGCGGGGCGGATCGGGATGGGTCCTCGGGCTGCGATCCGGGAAGCAACTCGACCGTGAGCTCGCGCGACACCCCCGCCGGGGCGATGCCCGGTGGCGTCGTCGTCGGCGCTCCCTGATCCATCAACGGACGATACGTCGGCGATGCCTTCGAGGCATACCCACGAGCTGCCCGCCGGGCGGATTCACAGCGAAATCCCAGGAAGGGAATCGGCGCGAAACGGGCCAGCGGATGATCGGGTGTGCACATGGCGGAGGCTTACCGTGGGTGCTCATGGAGCCGGCACCGTTCACCCGTGAGGATCTGCTGCGGCTGGTGACCTGGCACATGCCGTTCGGGAAGTACCAGGGCACGCTGCTGGCCGACCTGCCAGGGCCGTACCTGGGGTGGTTCGCGCGGGTCGGCTTCCCGGACGGCGATCTGGGGCACCTGCTCGCCGTGATGCACGAGATCAGCCACAACGGATTGCGCGACCTGCTCACCCCGTTGCGTCAGGAGGGCTGAGTCGGTCACCGACACGCCCAGGACGGCGCGTGCTCGGGGAGCGGGCCGATGGCCAGCCCGATGGCGGGAACTCGTTGTGGTACAGAGGTCTTGGTGACCCATCGCAGTGGTCGGGGCATCCGTCGGCCGAGGGAGGTCAGGTCGGGCTCGCCCGCCGCCACCTCGGCGTCCAACACGCGGCCGAGTACCCGGTGGGCGAGGCGCTGACCGGTCTGTACCACGGCGGTCGGCAATCATCGGCGGCGTTGGCTTCCTGTCTCCGCTCGGTTCCAACCCGAGCACGGGCCTGGTGCTGGTGGACGGCGCTCACGCAGTGAACTCCCTCGTCGGGGAGATTGCCGCCGGCCAGCGCACGGCGTTCGCCCTGCCGGTGCCGCGTCGGGTGCGGCCGCTGCGAGCCGGTGACGTCGTGGCGATGTACGGACGGTTGGCTCGCCACGAGCGCGTGGTTCTCGTGGCCCCTGGGGGTCTGCCTGGACGCGCGATCTCACCCGAGTTGCCCGCACCGACGCGTGAGAACACGCCCACTGTCAGAGCCGAGTGTCAGAAGGGTGGATGCTCGGTTTCGGTTCGGATGGTTCGTCCGGTGGGGGTGACCCATTGGGTGATGGGCAGTCCGGTGCCCGGGTCGATCAGGGTGGGGGTGAACCCTCGTTCACGGAGCCGGTGGTGGTGATTGCACAGGGGGTGCAGGTTGCATTCGCAGGTCGCGCCGTCCTCGCTGTGGGGGATGCGGTGGTCGACCTCGCAGGTCACGGCCCTACGTCGGCAGCCGGGGAAGGTGCAGCACTGTTCTCGGGCTTGGACGAGTTCGCGGAGCAGTCCGGTGGCGGTGCGGACCAGGGCGTGGGGTGCCTTGCCGATGCCCAGGATGGTGCCGTGGGCGGGTGAGGTGGGGTTGTCGTCGGTGATCAGGCATCGCCAGGTCGCGGTGGCCCCCATGCGGTGCAGTCCGGCGAGCAGTTCCCGGATGGTCTGGGCGGTGAGGGGTCCGTAGTCGTTGGTCTCTCCGATGCCTTCGCCGGTCGCGATCACCAGCTGTCGACGGGTTCAGGGGAGGCGTTGCGTCCTCGCCGCGGCAACGGCCAGTGTGGCGCTCGTCGTCCTGTCGGCCATCGTCAGTGGCGTGCCGTCTTCGGCCTGGCGGTTGAGGGCCTGTCCCGCTGGCTTCAGCGTTGCGGCGGCGGTGGTCCTTGCCGGCACCGCCGCCTGGGTGGTTCACGAGGTCCGATGGCTGGCCAGGGTGTGGCACCCGACGTCGGAGGAGTTCCCCGCTCGATGGGTCACTGTGGTGGCTTCCTGTCTCCGCTCGGTTCCAACCCGAGCACGGCCTGGTGCTGGTGGACGGCGCTCACGCAGTGAACTCCCTCGTCAGGAGATTGCCGCCGGCCAGCGCACGGCGTTCGCCCTGCCGGTGCCGCGTCGGGTGCGGCCGCTGCGAGCCGGTGACGTCGGCGATGTACGACGGCTGGCTCGCCACGAGCGTGGTTCTCGGCCCTGGGGATCTGCCTGGACGCGCGATCTCACCCGAGTCGCCCGCATCGACGCGCGAGAACACGCCCACTGTCAGAGCCGAGTGTCAGAAGGGTGGGCGTTCGGGTTCGGTGGTGATGACCCGGCCGGTGGGGGTGATCCATTGGGTGATGGGCATACCGGTGCCCGGGTCGATCAGGGTCGGGGTGAACCCTCGTTCGCGGAGCCGGTGGTGGCGTCGGCACAGGGGTGCAGGTTGCATTCGCAGGTCGCCCGCTGTCGGCGTGGGGATGCGGTGGTCGACCTCGCAGGTCACGGCCCTACGCCGACAGCCGGGGAACGCAGCACTGCTCCCGGGCTCGAACCACCCCGCGGAGCAGTCCGGTGGCGGTGCGGACCAGGGCGTGGGGTGCCTTGCTGATGCCCAACACGGTGCCGTGGGTGGGTGATGCCGGGTTGTCGTCGGTGATCAGGCACCGCCGTCGCGGTGACCCCCATCCGGTGCAGGCCCGCGAGCAGGTCCCGGATGGTTTCGGCGGTGAGGGGTCCGTAGTCGTTGATCTCCCCGATGCCTTCGCCGCCGAGGACGGCGGACAGGGGCACGGTGACATGGACCCGGGGGCCGGGCAGCGCCGCGAGAGTCTCGGACCCCAACGGCGGCGAGGACGTGCAGGGCCGATTGGTGGGGGTCGCATCCTGCCCATCCGTTGGGGTGTCGGTCTCGTAGGTTTCGGCGCCAGCCTCTGGCGGGGGTTCGGCCACGACTCGGGGATCGCCGTCGCCCTGGGTGTCGGGTTCGTTCTCGTCCGCGGTGTCCCGATCCGTCGTGGTTTCCTGATCGGCTCTGGTGCCGTTAGAGGGCTCGGCCGCATCGTCAGGATCGGCGGGCAGATCGATGTCGGGACCGGTGCCGCCCTCGCGCTCGCGATCGGCACCGGCATCAGCGTCGGCATCGGGCTGAGCGTCGGTGCGCGAGTGGGTGTCCGGTTCGATCCGCGATCCGCCAGAACCGGCACCAGTGCCAGGGGCTGTGCCGGCGCCTGTGCCGGTGCCGGTGCCGGCCTCGGTCCGAGTGTCGGTGCCTAGGGCTGCGGCAGAAGCAGGGGCGGTGCCAGTGCCAGCGTCAGTCCCGGTGTCAGCGCCAGTGCGAGTGTCGGTGTCGGCGGCGGAAGCAGGGGCGGTGCCGGTGTCAGTACCAGCGCCTGTGCCAGAGCCAGCGGAGGAGGCGGGTGCCGTTCTGGTGCAGGTGCCGGGGCGGGTGATCAGGTCGGTGATGATGTCGGCCCGGATCGCGGCGGCGGGGCGGTGGTGGCCGGGGTCGTCACCGGCGGAGGCGTAGCCGAGTAGGGCCATCCGGATTGCTTCGATCGCCTCGACGGAGGCGGTCAGGGTCATGCGCCCGGTGCCTGGGCCGGCGGTGCGGAAGCTGACGTTGCGGCGTTCGAGGTTGTCGGCGATCTGCTCGGCCAGATCCCGCGGATCAGCCTTCGCCACGATCCGATCCAGCCACGCGGCGAGCTGACCCCATGTCAGCTTCGTGACCTTCACCAGGATCTGCGATTCCAGGCGGGACAAGACCTCCCCGGGCAGGTGACGGGTCTTGGAGTGCACCAGCCGTGCGGTGTCGATGTCGACCGCACCCGTGGCGAGCAGGTGCCACAGTCCCGGCAGGCGGGCGGGCAACTCGCGCAGGGTGTCGACCCGCGCCGTCAGGGTGGACTCGGAGATCACACACGTGGTGGCGGTCTCGGCGATCGCCGCCCGGAAACCGAGATCGTGATCGGGGAAGACCGGTTGCGCGTTGACGGGGCTGGCGTGCTCGTCGGCGTTGCCGTTCTCCCACCGGGTGACCAGTTCCTCGGTGGCCACGGTGGTGGCGAGTTTCGCCCAGGTCGCCAGGCGGCAGCCGGCGGCGGCGAGGTCGGCGACGGTGCGGTCGGGTAGGTCGGCCAGACACCCCAGTTCGACCCCGGTGGCGGGGTCGGGGACGGACAGGGCGGCCAGGTCACCGACCGCGGTCTGGATCGCGGCCGCCAGCCGGGCGCCACCCTCACCCGTCAACGCCGCCACCAGACCACCCACAGCCGCCTCGCCCGCCAGGGCCTCGCCGTCCACCGCGCGTGCGCCGTCCGCCGTGGTCTCCTCGTCCGCCACCGGGACCAACCCGGCGAGCTGAGTGCAGCGGTCGGTGAGGCGGGCGATCCGACGGGTGGCCCAGTCCTGCTCCTCGACGAGCCGGTTCACGCGCCGTTCCAGGCGACCACCCGCCGTCCGCAGCTCGCCGTCCCGAGCGCGTAGCCGGGCACATTCCGCGCGCAGGGCAGCGACCTCGTCGGGGTCACCCGACTCGGCGAAGCAGGCCTCCATCACGGACATGCACACAGTCTAATCGAACATGTGTTCTATGACAAGAGGTGTGAAGGGGTCGTCGTCAGTGAAGAAGTCGCAGGCGGACCCGATGTGTTCCACGCCATCGAATCCGTGTCGGTGCGCGAAATGTTCGGCCGTCCGCACGCGCCCTCGGCGGCCCGGCTGGATGGGCACAACGGAACCGACCGCCGTGATACGGGACGCCCAGCTGGTGAGGGAGATCCAGCGTGCACGGACCACATGATCACAAGGAATCGAACACCGACCAGCAGAGGTCGTTGCGCAACCGCTGATCGTCGAGCACCAACTCGCGAATCGCCTCGGGCAGCTGATCGCGCTGCCACTGGCACTCGAGCCGTCCGGCGCGCTCACTCTCGCCGGCGGGCGCGGCGGCTCGGGCCGCCTTGATCGCATAGGCGGCCGCACCGAGCTCGTGCGCGGCGACATGGGCAACGACCGCTGCCTGGCCGGCCGCGTAGGCGGCATGGCGCGCCGCCCCGCGCAGGTCCCGGGCCGCGGCCATCGCATGCCCGCCCGCCGCGCGTGCCTCGGACATCCTGATCTCACCTCTGGCCCAGGCGCGGGCCTGCTCGATCGCCTGCCGAGGCCGCGGGTCGTGCGGGCGCACCGAGGCGAACCGGTCGAGCACATGCTCCGCGCACACTGCCGCCCACAGTGCCAGCAACTGGTGATCGGTATCGGTGAGGGTGCCGCCCCGGCGGATCGTCACGAACCGCGGGTCACGCACCTCGGGCAGGATCACGCCCGCCCGGCCTGCCGGCGGCGCAGCTCGGCCAGCATGTGGCAGAAGGTGGCGCCCTGCTCGATGGCGTCGTCCAGCGCAATGTGGTTGTGCGGCAACGGATCGAACCACTTCCGCGGCATCGTCCGCTTGCTCACGGCACGAAACTCGATGCCCAGCAACGCCATGGCCAGCGTCTTCATGTCCAGCGCGGAATGGCTGAACGGGCTGCGCCCGGCGAACCGCATCAGGTACCAGTGCACGAACATGAAGTCGAACCCCGCGGGATACGCGACGAAGACCGGCCTGCCCGGCAGCGCGCCGAGCCAGGCGACGTAGCGCGGCATCACCGCCTCCGGCGCCTCGGGATCGACCCGACACGCCTTCCACGCCGCGGGATTGCGCTGCCACCAGGCCATGGTGTCCGGATGGCCCTGCGCCCCGGGCAGTGTGATCAGGTTGGCCGAGAAGGTGTCGACCAGCGTGCCGTCGTCCCGGTAGGCCGCCGAGCCGAAACTGAGCATCGAGTGCGGCCCGGGAATCGGCCCGTCCGACTCGACGTCGGTACTCACATAGATCTCTGCCACGCCCATCCCCCGTTCACGTCACGCCCTGTTCACGGTCACAACCCGACCAGATCGGCCGCCCGCCGCATCTGATCGTCGAAGAAGGCTGCCTGCAGCACGGGGTCGTCGTCCACCACATTGTGGGTGTGGCCGAACAGCTCGAACGAGACCGCGCCGACCAGCAGGGTCCAGGCGGCCAGGCCGCGGGCCAGCAACTCGTCCGGCAGCGGTGCCACCTGATCGCGAATCGGGTCGAGAGAACGCTGCACCGCCTCGGGCAGCGCGGCGACGCCGTCCGGGTCGATCAGCCCCCGGTGCAAGCCGTCCACCAGGATGCCGATGAGCACCGTGGGCACCCGCGAGGCCGGCCCGATCGTGGTCTGCGGCGCGGCGTAGCCGGGCACCGGTGAACCGAAGATCAGCGAATGCTCGTGCGGATTGGCCCGCGCCCAGTCACGCATCGCCCGGCACGTCGCCTGCCAGCGGCTCCGCAGGTCGTCCCGGACGACGGCCGCCTCGGCCCGCTCGACCGCCGCACCCAGCGCGTCGTAGGCCTCGACGATCAACAGCGTCAGCAACTCGTCCCGGCTCGCGACGTAGCGGTACACCGCGGACGACACCATGCCGATCTCGCGCGCCACGGCCCGCAGTGACAGCGCCGCCGGCCCGACCTCGGCCAGTTGCCGGCGGGCCTCCGCGACGATCTCGCGGGTCAACTCGGCGCGGGCACGTTCCCGGACGCCGGCCGCGCGCCGAGGTGCCGGACTCAGGGTCGCGTCGCCGGGGGTCATGTTCCGAGCATGCCCTCGATTGCGAGCAATGACAACAAGCGAGAGCACTGCTCTTGACATCGACGCCCGACTGCCCGATGCTCATCTCAGAACGAGAGCAGTGCTCTCTCACAAGAGCAGCCATCACGAAGCCGAGGAGCCCGCCATGACCACCGCCCCGCAGTCCACCCCGCTGCACGTCATCGTCGGAGCCGGCGCGGTCGGCACCGCCCTGGCCCGTGAACTGGTCGCCACCGGCGCCCGGGTCCGCATCCTCACCCGCTCGGGGTCCGGCCCGGACCACCCCGCCATCGAGCGGATCGCGCTGGACGTCGCCGCGGCGTCCACGCCCGGCCCGGCCGCCGACCGGCTCGCCGAGCTGACCCGGGATGCCGTGGCGATCCACAACTGCGCCAACCCCGCCTACCACCGCTGGCCGACCGACTGGCCGCCGATCGCGAACGCGCTGCTCGCGGCGGCCGAGAGCAGCGGCGCCGTCCTGGTGACCTGCTCGAACCTGTACGCCTACCACCCGGACGACACGCTTCGGGCCTCGACGTCGGGCGCCGGCATGACCGAGGACCTGCCGCTGACCCACCCCGGTCGCAAGGGCGGCGTCCGGGCCCGGATGTGGGCCGACGCGCTCGCCGCCCACACAGCCGGTCGGATCCGGGCCACCGAGGTGCGCGCCTCGGACTACCTGGGGGCCACCGCCGCCAGCGCCCTCGGCGACCAGGTCGTGCCGCGGCTGCTGGCCGGCAAGCCGGGCCGGGTGCTGGGCGACCCCGACGTGCCCCACGCCGTCACCTATGTCGGCGACGTCGCCCGGCTGATGGCCGTCGTGGCCACCGACCCGCGGGCCTGGGGCCGGCCGTGGCACGTTCCGACCCACCCGGCGCGCACCGTGCGACAGATCGTCACCGACCTGGCCGAGGTCGCCGGGGTGCCGGACGCCGGCGTCCAGCAGCTGCCGGTCTGGTTCCAGCGGGCGCTGGGACTGGTCCTGCCCTTCATGCGCGAACTGCCCGAGGTGGCCTACCAGCACACCACCCCGTGGCGGGTGGACTCCTCGGCCGCGGAGCAGACCTTCGGCCTCGCGCCGACGCCGTGGCAGGAGATCCTCGTCGGTCACCTGACGCCGTATCTGACGGCGAAGGAGGCGGCGAGGGAGAAGGAACGGATCGCTCGGCGCTGACGTCGAAACGGTGTGCTGAATCGCCGTGACGTCGTGTCCCTGCTGGCCCTGTCCGGAATAGGAGTCCTCACCGTGCCGTCACTGATCGGCTGTTCCGGAGCCACCAACGGCCCCAGCGGGACCACGGTGCATGCCGACCTGGTGCGTTCCGACCTGTCGCGTGACCCCGCCGACGCAGCGGACGTCGAGGCCGCCTACACCGCGGTGTCCGCCTTCACGGCCGAGGTCTACCGCACCCTGGCGGCGGGGCAGCGCGGCAACCTGGTGTGCTCGCCGTTCTCGGTGGCGATGGCACTCGGCATGACCGTGCAGGGGGCGCGCGGCGCCACCGCGAGCGAGCTGCTGGCCGTGCTCCACGGGCCGGCCGGCACGCCCCTGGAGGCGTCGCGCGCGGTGGCTCGGCGCCTGAACGCCCTGGACGTCGCGCTGGCCGCCCGCGCCGGCACGGTGAAGCTGGCCGACGGCAGCACCGGGGAGGTGGCACTGAGCTCGGCGAACAGCCTCTGGGGACAGCGAGACCTGGTGTGGGAGAAGGAATTCCTCGACGTGCTGGCCCGCGACTTCGGCACCGGCATGCACCAGGTCGACTACCGCACCGCCACCGAACAGGCCCGGACGGCGATCAACGGCTGGGTGAGCGAGCAGACCCGCGAGCGCATCCCCGAACTGATCGCCCGGGGGGTGCTGGACGCCGACAGCCGGCTCACCCTGGTGAACGCGCTGTACCTGAAGGCGCCCTGGCAGATCCCGTTCCAGAAGGAGGCGACCCGTCCGGCGCCGTTCACCCGGCTCGACTCCTCGACGGTGCAGGCCCCGCAGATGACCGCCACGATCGCCGCCGGGTACGCCGCCGGTCCGGGCTGGGTGGCCGCACGTCTGCCCTACGCCGACGGCCGGTTGGCGATGACCGTCGTGCTGCCGGACGCCGGCCGGTTCGCCGAGATCGAGAAGCAGCTGGACGGCGCGTGGCTGGCCGCCGTCCACCCGGCGATGCAGCAGACCCAGGTTCAGGTCGGCCTACCCCGCTGGACGACGCGCAGCCAGGCCTCGCTGCGGGACGTGCTGGAGCAGTTGGGGATTCGCCAGGCCTTCACCGATGCCGCCGACTTCTCGGCGATGACCACGCAGGAGCGGTTGCAGATCAGTGCCGTGGTGCACGAGGCCTTCGTGGCGGTCGACGAGGCAGGTACCGAAGCTGCCGCGGCCACCGCGGTGGTCATGCGGGTCACGGGCGCGCCGGTCGACCCGGCCCGTCTGATCGCCGACCGGCCGTTCCTCTACCTGATCCACGACAACGCCGCGGGCGCCGTCCCGACGCCGTTGTTCATCGGCCGGGTGCTCGACCCTACGGCGTGAGCAGCACCACGCGGCCGCGGCCCTCGCTCTTGGCCGAGTACAACCCCTGGTCGGCGGCCGCGATCAGGTCGTCGACCTCGGTCGCCGGTCCGCTGATCACCCCGATGCTCAACCCCACGCTGAGCCCCGGGGCCACCTCGTGCCAGGGGTAGTCCATCACCCGGTCGAGCAACTCCTGCCCTCGACGCTCGGCGTCCGGCAACCGGCGGCTGATCAGCAGCAGGAACTCGTCGCCCCCCAGCCGTACTGCCAGATCGGTGGCCCGGGTGGTCTCGACCAGCAACGCCCCCAGCCGGCGCAGCGCCTCGTCCCCCGCGGGGTGGCCGAAGGTGTCGTTGACCTCCTTGAACCAGTCGACGTCGACCATCACCACGGTCAGTTCGTCGTCCGGACGGGCCTGCCGCAGCCGCTCGAGATGGCGTGAGTAGGCGTGCCGGTTGGCCAGGCCGGTCAGCTCGTCGACGTAGGCCCGTTCGGTGAGACGCTGATTGTCGAGCAGCACCTTCTCGGCGAGGGTCTGGTTGCGGGTGGCGGTGAGCACCAGTTGGCGTGACTCCCAGCGCATCCGGGTGGTGTGTTCGGCGTAGCGGCGCCAGCTCGAGTTCGGCGCCTCGGCCGCGGTGGCCAGCGCGAGAGCCAGCGGCAACAGCCCCGCCTCGTGATCGGGGTGCATGACCTTCAGGGCCAGCTCGGCGTGGCTCGACGCTGCCTGCCGGTCACCCGCGTCCAGCGCGCGCACCGACCGGCCGACGGCGATGCAGGCGCTCCCGGCGCCGCGTTCGCCCCGGTCGGGGTGGTGTCCGCGGAGCAGGTCATCGGCAGGGGTGGGCTCCGGCTCGCGGGCGATTGCGGCGAGCAGGTACTCGACGCTGCGCACCTCGAAGACCCACTCGGCCGGCAGGCCCCGCAGGGTCTGCGCGGTCGGCCGGGTGCGGTTCGTGGCCACCTCGGCGGCCGCTTCGCGTTGACCCGACTCGGTGAGCAGGCAACACAACGGCACGGCGGCGCTCAACCGGTTCACCATGGCCGTCCGCCGGTTGAGTTCGGCGATCCGGTCGAACGGCGCCGGCCAGCTCCGGTCCGCGATCTGCGCCGCCCGGTCGTACATCTCGAGCGCCAGTTCCCACAGCCCGCGCCGGTGAAAGGCCAGGCCGCAGACGGTGTAGGCGCTCGCGGCATGGACGCTGTAGCCGCCGTCCTCGTCGAGCAGGGCCACGGCACGGGCGAGGTCTCGGGTGCCCGATTGGCACCCGGTCCAGATCTGCCAGCCGGTGACGGTGCCGCGTAGCGCCTGGCACAGGGCGGTCAGGGCACTGTCGGGAGAGGCCGCGGCGGCCTCGGCCATCGCCTTCAGGTGCAGGTCGGCCTCGCCGATGGTGCCGTCCTGCGCACCCACCCGCCGAGCCATGGTGTCCAGACCGGCGTAGTGGGCGAAATGCACCACCGCCGCGACATCGCACCAACCGTTGGCCGTGGCCCGGTCGAGCAGGCGGACCAGCTCGGCCCCGCAGTCCCGCAGCTGGACGCATTCGACGAGGTCATAGGCCTGCACCAAGGCCTCATCGCGCGCATCCACCCCGTTGGACATACCGCGATCGTCGCATGATGATCTCGATGCCACACACGCGGTGGATCGTGGTCACGCTTACAGTTTCGTCGTGGCGGATCCGCAGGCTTGGTGGCGCCGAGTGGAGCTGGCTCGGTTCCTGGACGCCGCGCTGATCCGTCGGGTGCCCCGGGATCACACCGAGTCGGACGCCGCGTTCCGCCGCCGTCGGCTGGTCTCGCTGGTCACGGCGGTGTGTGGCGCCGTCCTGCTGTGGCTCTCGTTTCGGATCGAGCCCGGGGATCGGCGGTTCTACCTGACGACCTTCGCGCTGGCGCTGGTCTGGACCCTCGGGGCCTTCGCCTCCGGGCCGCTGCACCTGGGCTGGGCCTTCACCCGCAAGGGGCAGCGGCTGGCCCGCCCGGTGGTGCAGTCGTTGGCGCTCGGGGTGCTGGCGGTGGCGGTGTTCAGCGCCGGTGCGCTGATCGTGGCCCGGTTGCCGCTGCTGCGCGACAGCCTCAATGCCGTGCTCGACCACGCCCGGTTCGGCTCGCTGCCGGTGGTCGCGGTGATCACGCTGGTGAACGGGGTGGCCGAGGAGCTGTTCTTCCGAGGGGCGTTGTTCGCGGCGATCGGACGGCGTCACCCGGTCGCGATCTCGACCGCGTGCTATGCCCTGACCACGGTGTTCAGCCTCAACCTGATGCTGGTGTTCGCGGCGGCGGTGCTCGGCGTCCTGGTGGGATTGCAGCGGCGCGTCACCGGCGGCGTCCTGGGGCCGATGATCACCCACGTGACGTGGTCGCTGAGCATGCTGTTGATCCTGCCGCCGTTGATCACGGCACTGACGTGATCACACTGGTCTGATCTGATCACGCCGATCTGATCACGCTGATCCGATCTCTGCGTGCCAGCATGGGGCATGACCTCAGTCGAACCGGAGACCCCGCAACGCCTCGCGCTGGTCACCGGGGCATCCGGCTACATCGGGTCGCGTCTGGTGCCCGAACTGCTGGCGCGCGGCTGGGCGGTGCGGGTGCTGGTGCGGCGGGTGGCCTCGGTGCGAGGCCGGGCCTGGTTCCCGAACGTGCAGGTGGTCGAGGGGGATGCCGGCGCGGCGGATTCGCTGGCGAAGGCGCTGGACGGCGTGGACGTCGCCTACTACCTGCTGCACTCGATGGACGGTCAGGGCGATTTCGAGAGTCGCGACCGCCGGCTGGCCCGCACGTTCGGCCAGGCCGCCCGCCGGGCCGGGACGCCGCGGCTGGTCTACCTGAGCGGGTTACACCCGGAGGGTGAGCTGTCGGCCCACCTGGCCTCACGGGTCGAGGTCGGCGAGATCCTGATGTCCAGTGACGTGCCGACCGCGGTGCTGCAGGCGGCGGTGATCCTGGGCGCGGGGTCGGCGTCCTTCGAGATGTTGCGCCACCTGACGCAGCGACTGCCCGCCATGATCGCGCCCAAGTGGCTGGCCAATCGCATCCAGCCGATCGCCGTCCGGGACGTGCTGCACTACCTGGTCGGGGCCGCCGACCTGGACGCCGGCGTGAATCGCACCCTCGACATCGGCGGTGAGGAGGTGCTCACCTACCGGCAGATGATCGAGCGCTTCGCCCGCATCGACGGCCGGCTGCCGCGGTTGATCGTGACCGTGCCGGTGTTGACGCCCTGGCTGGCAAGTCAGTGGGTGGGACTGGTCACGCCGGTGCCCTCCGGGTTGGCGAAACCGTTGGTGGGCAGCCTCTTACACGAGGTGGTCTGCGGCGAGAACGACATTCGTGAGCTGGTCGGCCTGCCGGCCGGCGGGCTCACGAGCTACGACGACGCGGTGCGGGCCGCCCTGGCCGGGGACGGCGATCGTCCCGAACCGGGCACGGTCGATCCGGAGCGGCTGACCGCGGCCGACCCGGCCTGGGCGGGCGATTCCTGAGCCTGGCTGCGCGCACGGGTCAGGGCACCGAGGTACTCAGGGCACCACACGCCAGGTGGCTCGGGGGTCGCGGTCGGACGCGCCGTCCCACGCGACCAGGCCCTGACTCCGCAGCGCTGACATCCGTTTCGTCACGGTCGGCCGGCTGAGGCCCGACAGAGCGACCAGTTCACCCGTGCCCAGAGGACGCCGAGCGCTGCGCAGCAGTTCGAGCAGGGCGTCCGCTCCTCGGGGCAGGGCCGCCGCCACGGCCGGTGCGATCCGTGAAGCGCTCTCGAGCACCACCCGCACGCTGCTCGACGTCTGCGTGAAGACGGGGTCGGTCAACCCGCGCTGTCGCATCTCGTCGAACATCCGCTTGATCCCCTCGCCCAGCTCCTGCCCGATCCGCAGGTCGGCGCAGACCCGGGCGATGCGCGGGTTCCTGGCGTAGCGGTTGATCTGCAAGGGATGTCGCGGGTCGACCAGGCCGGGGAATCGCCCGGGGCTGTGGATCTCAACCCGGTTGGGGAAGATCTCCACTCGGATGTGGTCGCCGGCGGCACTGTACGAGCGGTGGATCACGGCATTGACCAGGGCTTCGAGCCAGGCATCGCGCGGAACGATCGGCATGCCCTCGAACGTGCCGCCCGGCGCCAGGGCGCGTCGTCGCGGAATCCAGTCGTCGATCACCGATGCCGACCGCTCGATCAGGTGGGGCAGTGATCCGTCCAGCCGGACGTCGCCGGCGTCGTCGAGGCTGAGCCGGCGCCCCGTGCCGCGGTCGACGTCCTGGTAGCGCAGGACGCGAACGTGGGCCTGGGGGAAGCGGTCCTGCGGGTGGGGGGCGAAGAGCAGGTAGCCCGCCACGGTGATCTCTCCCCGGGGCGAGGTCAGGCTTCGGGCGTGCAGCAGCCGAGCGAACGAGCCGTGGCCGCCGGCGGCTGCGCGGTACCGGCGGAGTTCACCCTCGTCGAGGTCGGGGATACCGACGTCCTTCAGGGTCTGGCCGTCGTAGGGAGGCGTGCCGCGGTCGTAGTGGAGTTCCTGCCGTTGCGCGAATCCGAGCTTGCGGGACTCGTCGCCGATGCGCAGGAAGCAGTCACCGTTCGAGGTCTCGTGTACCGCGTCGCCCGGCGAGACGCGCGCCACCAGCACGGCGTCGAGCTCGCCATCGGGCCTCAGGCAGGCAACCTGCTCGAAATGGGTCCGAACCGGGGGCCGGGTCAGGTCGAGCGGTACCTGCATCAGCGCGTTCACGCGGTCGATCTGCCGGCGGATGCCCTCGACCCGCCCGTCGAGCAAACCGACGACGATGGTGCCGCCCTCGGCGTTGGCGAGCGCCACCAGTGGCTGGGCGAAATCCTTGGGGGCGATGCGGATCGACTTCCGCTCGAACCACTGGTCCTCGGGAAGGTCGACCAGGGCACTGCCCCGATCTTCCACGGGTAGTGCCAGGACGGCATCGATCTCATGGGTCGGCACGCAACTACTCTAAACTTTTTAGAGTGTTTTCGAGTAGCCTGGCCCTGTGATCGAGAATCGGGACGCCGCGCGGGCCGCCTTGATCGTTCTCGCCGGGCTGCCCGGGGTGGGCAAGACCCAGATCGCGCGGGGTGTGGCGGATCGGCTCGGGGCGACGTTCCTGCGGATCGACACCATCGAGTCCGCGATCGCCTCGACGCTGCACCCGTTCCGCGACAACCCGGTCGGGTACGTGATCGCCGCGAGAGTGGCGGCCGATCAACTGCGCTCCGGACGCCGCGTGGTCGCCGATGCGGTCAACGGTCTGCAGCTCGTGCGTGACCTGTGGGCCGGTGTGGCGCGCGAGGGTGGCGCGCGCCTGCACTGGGTCGAGGTGATCTGCAGCGATCGGGCCGAGCACCGCCGCCGGGTGGAGTCACGTTCCGCCGAGATGCCCGGGCACGAGCTCCCCACCTGGCAGCAGGTGCTCGATCGCGAGTGGCACCCGTTCGTCGAGCCGCATCTGGTGATCGACAACCTCGGGGATCCGCAGCGGCACATCGAGGCGGTCGTGGCCGCGCTCGGGTGACCGGACGATCGTCACACGTGACCCACCGGGCCACCTGGCCGAGGTACACAGAAAGGCCCCTGCTGCGTGACCGCAGATCAGGGGCCTTACCGGTGGTGCACCAGCTGGTGCGCGAGGGGGGAGTTGAACCCCCATGCCCTTTCGGGCACACGGACCTGAACCGTGCGCGTCTGCCTATTCCGCCACTCGCGCGAGCGGTGGCAAGGCTAGCACGCAGCGAGGGGTGGTCCCGAACCGTTATCCAGGCCACAGCTCCGGCCCGGGTTCGCCGACCCGCGGAGAGGCGGCCGGGTCGTCCGCGCGGTTACGCTGACCTCTGCACGTCTGTCGACATCTGCAGGTACGCAGGCAGGGCTGGGCAGGTGGGCAGGCGCACGCCGTCGGCACGCCGTGCGACCGCGGGGGAGCCGCGATCCGAAGGAGGTGGGCGGCGTGGGAGTTCTCGATCGGTTCGAGAAGGGCATCGAGCGCGCCGTCAACGGTGCCTTCGCCAAGGCGTTCCGCAGTGAGGTGCAACCGGTCGAGATCGCCAGCGCGCTGCGCCGCGAGTGCGACGAGAAGGCCGCCATCGTGGCCCGGGACCGCACCATCGCCCCCAATGCCTTCGTGGTCGAACTCGGCGCCGCCGATCACCAGCGCCTCGGCCAGTGGGAAGAGGCGCTGGGCGATGAGCTGAGTGCCGTGGTGGCCGACTACGCCCGACAGCAGCGCTACCACCTGGCCGGTTCGGTGAAGGTCACCTTCGAGCAGGCCGAGGACCTCGACACCGGTCTGTTCCGGGTGCGCAGTCGCACGGCCAAGGGCGACGTCCCGTCCGGACGCCGCGCCGCCGGCCCGGCCCAGCCCGTCCCGCCGGTGCCGGGCGCGCCGTCCGATCAGCCCGCCGGACGCCGCGTCGCGCCGGCGCCACCCGCCCAACCCGGCTGGCCCGAACCGGCCGCCGCCTGGGCGGGTTCGCGCGCTCGCCCCAGTCTCGAGCTGGGTGACCACGTCTTCGAGATCTCCCGTCCGGTGACGGTGATCGGGCGCGGTACCGACGCCGATGTGGTGCTCGACGACTCGGGGGTCTCGCGCCGGCACGCCGAGATCCACATCACCGATGGTCGGGCGCGGGTGATCGATCTCGGGTCGACCAACGGCACCTTCGTCGACGGCGCCAAGCGACCCGTGGCCACCCTGGTCGACGGCAGCGTGATCACCATCGGACGCACTCGTATCGTCTTTCGTGCCGGTGACCTGGACGCGGTGAGTCCGCCGCAGGTGCCCGGCGGCGGCCCCGGGCACTGGTGACCGACGGGCGATGAGCGAACTCACCCTCACCCTGTTGCGGCTGGGATTCCTCGGCCTGCTGTGGGTCCTGGTGCTGGCGGTGGTGGCGGTGCTGCGCCGCGACCTGTTCGGCACCCAGGTACGCCGCAAGGACACGCCCCTGGCCTCGACCCGATCGCGGTTGGGCCGCGCCCGTTCGGCGGTGCCGGTCGGTGCGCCGGACGGCCGGGGGCGCGGCGGGCTCACCCCCCGCACCCCGCCGCGGGGTACTCCCACCGCTGGTCACCTGCTGGTCACGGCGGGTTCGCTCAAGGGCACCTCGATCGCCCTGAGCCAGTCCCCGCTCGTCATCGGCCGGGCACCGGAGTGCTCCCTGGTGCTCGAGGACGACTACGCATCCAACCGCCATGCCCAGTTGTCGCTGCGGGATGGGGTCTGGATGTTGGAGGATCTGGGTTCGACGAACGGCACGTTCATCGGACGCACCAAGCTGAGCGTGCCGACCGCGGTCGATGCCGGGAGCAGTTTCCGCATCGGTCGCACCACCATCGAGTTGCGGAGGTAGCCGGAGTGGCGATCGCGTTGCGGTACGCGGCTCGTTCCGACGTCGGCCTGGTGCGCTCCAACAATCAGGACTCGGCCTACGCCGGCCCGAACCTGTTGGTCGTGGCGGACGGCATGGGCGGGCACGCCGGTGGTGACGTCGCGTCGTCCCTGGCCATCGGCGAGATGGCCCCGTTGGACGACGAGTTGCACGGCGCCGACGCGTTGGACCACCTCTCCGAGGCGGTGCACGCCGCCCACCGGGAGCTGCTCGACCGGGTCGACGAGGAGCCGGCGCTGGCCGGCATGGGCACCACCGTGACCGCCCTGCTGCGCGCCGGCAACCGACTCGCGTTGGCGCACATCGGCGATTCGCGGGCCTACCTGCTGCGCGACGGCGCCCTGGTGCAGATCACCAAGGACCACACCTTCGTGCAGACCCTGGTCGACGAGGGCCGGATCACGCTGGCCGAGGCCGAGATCCACCCGCAGCGCAGCGTGGTCATGCGCGTGGTCAGCGATGTCGTGGACGACGTCGAACCGGACCTGTCGATGCGCGAGGCCCGGATCGGTGACCGCTACCTGCTGTGCTCGGACGGACTGTCCGGCGTGGTCAGCCTCGAGACCATGCAGGAGACCCTGGCCGTGCTGGCCGACCCGGCCAGCACCTGCGAGCACCTGGTGCACCTGGCGTTGCGCGCCGGCGCCCCGGACAACGTCACCTGCATCGTCGCGGACGTCGTCGAGGACAACGCCCACGGTGAGCTCTCGCCGCACATCGTGGGCGCGGCCTCGCTGCACCAGCCCCGTCGCGGCCTGCCCCAGGGACGCGACGGCCAGGGCTCTGCCGCCGAGCGCGCCGCCGCCCTCACGGCCATCGGCGGCGACGCCGACGAGGAGGACTCACATCCACCGACCACGCCGGTCCGTAACCGTCGCCGGGTGATCGGCGGCAGCCTGCTGGTGCTGCTGCTGGTGCTCGGGGGCGGGTTCGGCGCCTGGCGGTGGGTGGCCTCGCAGTTGTTCGTCGGGGATTCCCAGGGGGCGGTCGCCGTGTTCAACGGTCTGCCGCAGGATCTGGGGCCGGTCAGCCTGTCGCGGGTGAAGACCGTCGAGGACGACGTGAAGCTGGTCGACCTGCCCGACTACGCCCGCAGCCAGATCACCGCCGGGATCCCTGCCGACACCCTGGACAACGCGCAGGCGATCGTCGCGCGGTACCGCGACCTGGCGGCCCGCTGTCTGGCGCTGCGTGCGGCCGCCGCGGCCACTCCCACCCCCACCCCCACGCCCTCCCCGACCCCCACCCTCGCGGCCACGCCCACCCCCAGCCGGACGGCGTCCGGCGTCCCCGCGGTGACCGGATCGGCCGCGGCCGGTGCCCTGCCCACCCCCCTTCCCTCCGCGACGGCGACCACGCTCAACCCGCCGCCCACCGTGAGCCTCGCGCCGACGCCGTCCGCCGAGCCCAGCCCCACGCCGTCCGCCCCGTCCGACCTCGACTGCGGTGATCTCACCCCGGCGACCGTCGGGGCGTCCGCGAGCGGGAGTTGATGGATGGTCGTCGTCGCCCCGGTCATCACCCGAACCCGACGCAACGTCGAGTTGGCCCTGCTGGGGCTGGCGATCGCGATCGGGCTCGGTGCGTATGCCCTGGTCGGCATCGCGCACAACGGGCGGATCCCGGGTGACATGGCCGCCTACGGCGGCGGCATGGGCCTGCTCGCGCTGACCGTGCACCTGGTGCTGCGACTGCGGGCGGCCTACGCCGACCCGGTGATCCTGCCGATCGCCACCGCGCTCAACGGGCTCGGTCTGGTCATGATCCACCGCTTGGACCTGGCGGAGGGGCGCGAGGTCGGCAACTCCCTGGCGCTGCGCCAGCTCACCTGGACCACGGTCGGCGTCGCGGCGGCGATCGTGGTGCTGATCCTGCTGCGTGATCACCGGGGCCTGGCCCGCTACACCTACACCGCCATGGCCGCCGCCATCGCACTGCTGCTGCTGCCGTTGGTGCCGCTCGTCGGCAAGGAGATCAACGGCGCCCGGATCTGGATCCGGCTGGGTCCGATGTCGTTCCAGCCCGGCGAGATCGCCAAGATCGCGCTCGCGGTGTTCTTCGCCGGCTACCTGGTGATCGCCCGGGACTCGTTGTCGCTGGTGGGTCGCAAGGTGCTGGGGCTGCAGTTGCCACGCGCTCGCGACCTCGGGCCGATCCTGCTGGTCTGGGTGGTCAGCCTGGGCGTGCTGGTGTTCCAGCGCGACCTCGGTACCTCGCTGCTGTTCTTCGGGCTGTTCGTCGCGCTGCTCTACGTCGCCACCGAGCGCACCAGCTGGATCGTGATCGGCCTGAGCCTGTTCGTCGGGGGCGCCTACGTGGCGTCCCTGACCTTCTCGCACGTGGCCCGCCGGGTGGACGCCTGGCTGCACACCTTCGACCCCTCGGTGCCGGCCTACCAGCTGCAGCAGGGCCTGTTCGGCATGGCCAGCGGGGGCCTGCTCGGCACCGGCCTGGGCATGGGCCGCCCCGACATCGTGCCGTTCGCCGAGAGCGACTTCATCATCACCTCGATCGGTGAGGAGCTCGGGCTGACCGGGCTGTTCGCCGTCCTGATGCTCTACCTACTGCTCGTCGAGCGGGGCCTGCGGACCGCGATCGGGGTGCGCGACGGCTTCGGCAAGCTGCTCTCGGCCGGGCTCGCGTTCTCGCTCGGGCTGCAGGTGTTCGTCGTCGTCGGGGGCGTCACCCGGGTGATCCCGCTGACCGGTCTGACCACGCCGTTCCTGGCCTACGGCGGCTCGTCGCTGCTGTCGAACTGGATCATCGTCGCCCTGCTGCTGCGGATCTCGGACTCGGCGCGCCGCCCGCCGGCGCCCTCGCCGGACACCGCCCCGACGGAGGTGGTGCCGGCGTGAACACCCCGTTGCGCCGCCTGGCCACCGTGGTCACCGTGCTGTTTGCGCTGCTGTTCGGCGCGGGCACCTACGTGCAGTTCGTGCGGGCCTCGTGGTTGGACGCCCGCCCCGGCAACGCGCGCACGCTGTACAAGAATTTCGGCCGCGAACGTCAACCGATCATCCTCGCCGGGCGTCAGATCGCCGTGTCCAAACCGGTGGACGACGCCTACTCCTACCAGCGCACCTACCCCGACGGACCGCTCTACAGTGCGGTCACCGGTTACTACTCGATCGTCTACGGCGCCACCGGTATCGAGGCGGCGGAGGGCTCGCTGCTGTCCGGCACGGCCGACCAGCTGTTCGTCCGGCGGATCCAGGACCTGCTGACCGGCAAGCCCGCCCAGGGGGCCACGGTCGAGCTGACGATCCAGCCCAAGGCGCAACAGGCGGCGTGGGACGCCCTGGGCGACCAGCGCGGGGCGGTGGTCGCCCTCGACCCGCGCACCGGCGACATCCTGGCGATGGTGAGCAAGCCCGCCTACGACCCGAACCGGCTGGCCTCCCACGATGCCGCGGCGGTCAAGAAGGCCTACACCGCCCTGAACGACGACGACGGCCGCCCGCTGGAGAACCGGGCCATCGCGAGCCGGCTCTACCCGCCCGGATCGACCTTCAAGTTGATCACAGCGGCCGCTGCCCTGGAGAGTGGCGACTACGAGCCCGACACCGAGGTCGACGGCCCGGCCCGGCTGACCCTGCCCCAGACCAAGACCACCCTGCCCAACGACTTCCCCGGTGCCTGCTCACCCAGCGGCAAGATCACCTTGAAGGATGCCTTGAGGATCTCCTGCAACACCGCCTTCGGGTCGGTCGGTATGGCCCTGGGGGGCGAGGCACTGCGTGAGCAGGCGACGAAGTTCGGATTCGGCCAGCCCCTGAAGATGCCGCTGACCGTGACCCCCAGCCAGTTCCCCGACAACCCCAGCCCCGCCCAGGTGGCCCAGTCTGCGATCGGCCAGTTCGACGTCCGGGTCAGCCCATTGCAGATGGCCATGGTGTCGGCGGCGATCGCCAACCGGGGCGTCCTGATGAAGCCGCGGTTGGTCAACCGGATCCTGGCGGCGGACCTGACCGTGATGTCCCGCCCGCAGACCGAGGAGCTGGGCCGCGCGGTCTCGACCGGCACGGCCGACAAGCTGACCGACATGATGGAGGCCGTGGTCACCTCCGGCACCGGCACCAGGGCGCAGCTGGACGGCGTCCGGGTGGCGGGCAAGACGGGCACCGCCGAGCAGGGCAAGGATGCTCAGGGCCGGCAGCGGCCACCGAACGCATGGTTCACCGCGTTCGCCCCTGCGGACGATCCGCAGGTCGCGGTGGCGGTCATCGTGGAGGACGGTGGAACGCTCGGGGACGAGGCGTCGGGTGGCCGAGTGGCGGCCCCGATCGCGAAGAAGGTCATGGAGGCGGTGATCAGCCAGTGAGCGTGCGCGCGGGGACGCGGATCAATGGTCGCTACCGGCTCAGTGAACGGATCGCGGTCGGCGGCATGGGCGAGGTGTGGCGCGCCACCGACGAGGGCCTCGGCCGGTCGGTGGCGGTCAAGATCCTGCGCGCCGAGCTCGCCGAGGACGAGGCGTTCCGCAAGCGGTTCCGGGCCGAGGCGCGCACCGCGGCCAGCCTGCCGCACAACGGCATCGCCGCGGTCTTCGACTACGGCGAGACCACCGTCGGGCCGGACGGCGTGTCGCCGTCCGCCGACCCGGTGCAGGGCGACGGCATCGCCTACCTGGTGATGGAACTCGTTCCGGGAGAACCGCTCTCGGCGATGCTGACCCGGGGAGCGCTGGGCATCGAACGGACCCTGACGCTGCTGGCCCAGGCCGCCCGCGCGTTGCACGCCGCGCACGTCAAGGGCGTCATCCACCGGGACGTCAAGCCCGCCAACCTGATGGTGACCCCCGAGGGACGGGTCAAGGTCACCGACTTCGGGATCGCGCGTCCGGTCGACCACGAGCCGCTGACCATGACCGGCCAGGTGATGGGGACGGCGCACTACCTTGCCCCCGAACTCGCCCGGGGTCTGGACGCCAGCCCGCTGTCGGACGTGTACGCCCTGGGCGTGGTGGCCTACGAGTGCCTGGCCGGCCACCGGCCGTTCGAGGGCGACAACCAGGTGCTGGTCGCCACCGCTCACCTGAGCCAGCAGCCGCCGCCGCTGCCCGGCACCATCCCGCCGGACGTCGTGGCCGCCGTCGATGCGGCCATGGAGAAGGACCCGGCCGACCGGGTGCGCTCGGCCGAGGCGTTCGCCATCGCGCTGGAGAAGCTGCTGGCCCACGACGCGACCGCGCTGGACGACCTCGCCGGGTCACGGCAGGACGGCGCCGCACATCACCGGCACCTGCAGTCCGCCCAGGCACCGGTCATCGGCCCGGACGGCGTCGTCGCGGCTCGGGCCGGACGGCACAGCGCACCAGTGTCGTCGCCCCCGTCGCCCCCGTCGTCGTCGATCGCCGGCGGGCTCGACGCTCCCCCGACCAGGGTGACGCCGGGTGCCGCCGACACCGTCGCCGCAGCCCGGCCGGGCGGGTGGCCGAGCGTGCCCACCGCCCCGCAGGGCGTGCCCACGACCCGCCGTGCCGGCGGGGGTGCCGCGACCGGCTCACGCCCGCCCGGACCCAACGCCGGACGCCGGCGCGAGGGCAAGCCGAAGATCTCGCCGACCTGGCTGCTGATCGGGGGGCTGCTGGGCGTGATCGTGCTGGTGGTGGTGTTGATCGTCGCCACCAGCCAGGACCCGGGTGGTCTGGTCGACGTCACCGACCCCACGCCGACGTCCGGCGCCACCGGAGCCCAGACCCCCTCGCTGCTGCCCACGACCTCGCCGACCGGCTCGGTGACCCCGAGCGGGCGCAAGTCGAGCAGCCGCCCGAGCCGGTCGCCCTCGGTGTCGCCGTCCTCGGGGGTGCCCAGCTCGGTGCCGTCCAGCGGCCGGCCGACCTCGCCATCGGCCTCCACTCCCGCACCGTCGAGCCCCGAGCCGTCCAGCCCGGACCCGACCTCCCCACCACCGACCACCCCGTCGGTGCCCGTCTCGCCCACGCCGAGCGTCCCCACCCCCAGCCCGGCGGCCGCCGGGCTGGGCGGCGCGCTCGGCGTCCAGGAGAAGCCATGAATGACAACCCGCGGGTGCTCGGCAATCGCTACGAGGTGGGCGATCTGCTGGGCCGTGGCGGTATGGCCGAGGTGCACCTGGGCCGCGACACCCGGCTGGGGCGGGTGGTGGCCATCAAGCTGCTGCGGGTCGACCTGGCCCGGGATCCGATCTTCCAGGCCCGGTTCCGCCGCGAGGCGCAGTCGGCCGCCTCGCTCAACCACCCTGCGATCGTCGCGGTGTACGACACCGGCGAGGAACAGCTGGTGGACGCCGCCGGCAGCCTGATCGCGCTGCCCTACATCGTGATGGAGTACGTCGAGGGCCGCACGCTGCGGGAGCTGCTGCGCGACGGGCGACCGCTCGACCTGGGCCAGGCCCTCGAGCTGACCAGCGGGGTGCTGTCGGCGCTGGAGTACAGCCACCGCGCCGGCATCGTGCATCGCGACATCAAGCCGGCCAACGTCATGCTCACCCCGGACGGCGACGTCAAGGTGATGGACTTCGGCATCGCCAGGGCGCTGGCCGACGTCTCGACCACCATGACGGCGACCCAGGCCGTGATCGGAACCGCGCAGTACCTGTCGCCCGAGCAGGCCCGGGGCGAGACCGTCGACGCCCGCAGCGACCTCTACTCCGCCGGGTGCCTGCTGTTCGAGCTGGTCACCGGGCGGCCGCCGTTCGTCGCCGACTCCCCCGTGGCCGTGGCCTACCAGCACGTTCGTGAGGCCCCGCCGCTGCCCAGCTCGCTCAACCCGGCCATTCCCGAGAGCCTCGACCGGGTGGTGTTGCACTCGCTGGCCAAGGACCGTGAGACCCGGTACCAGAACGCCGCCGAGTTCCGCGCCGACCTCGAGAATGTGCGTTCCGGCCGCGCGGTGAGCGCTCCCGCCATGGCGGTCGGCGGCACCCGCCCGGTCGAGCACCCCGGCGCGTACGCGCCGACCGAGGCCCTGAGCCGGCCGGCGGGCCAGGCCGGTCCGACCCGGCCGTTGACGACCCAGCTGCCGCCACCACCCACCGGGTACGGCTCCGGCTACGACCAGGGCTACGACAACGGGTACTCCGGCTACGACGCCGGGTACGCCGGGGGCCAGGCCACCGCGGGCTTCCCCGACCCGCAGCTGCCGGGGTACGACGACAACGGCCGCGACGCCAAGCGCGGCGCCGGCCGCAACGTCGGCTACGTGTTGCTGGGGTTGGTGGTCGTGGCGGTGTTCGCGGCCGTGGCCTACCTCGCGTACACGATGCTCGGGTCGTCCATCAAGCAGGTGGCGGTGCCCCCGGTGAAGGGCCTGACCCGGGCGGAGGCCATCGCGAAGGTCCGTGAGTCGGGCCTGACCGTCACCTCGGTCGAGCAGGCCAGCGACACGGTGCCGGCCGACACGGTCATCGACCAGAACCCCGCCGGCGGCGTCCGGATCGATCAGGGCAGCGCGGTGACCCTGACCATCTCGACCGGCTCGTCGACCGTGCAGGTGCCGGACGTCAAGGACATGACCCGCGAGCAGGCCGAGGCCGAGCTGAAGAAGGTCGGGCTCACGGTGGCGGGTACCAAGTCGGTCGACAACGTGAAGGTCGACAAGGACAAGGTGGCCGGCACCGATCCGAAGGCCACCAAGCCGGTGGCCAAGGGGTCGGGGGTGACCCTGCTGATCTCCAGCGGCATGGTCGACGTCCCCGACGTGACCGGCAAGTCGCTGACCGAGGCCCAGGCGATCCTCAACGACCTCAACCTCAACGTGAACGTGGTCCCCGAGCCGAGCGATCAGCCCGAGGGCACCGTGATCCGCCAGGAGCCGGCCAAGGGCGAGAAGCTGCAGCGCGGCAGTGGCAACGTCACGCTGCACGTGGCCGCGGCGCAGACGACGCCCACCGACACCCCACCGACCGAGACCCCGACGGACGGCGGCTCACCGGAGGCGACCCCGACGCCGAGCTGACCGTCAGCGCCCGGATTCTCAGCGCCGGACGAGGGGAGCCAGCCCGGCCGAGCGCGCCACGGCGTCCGGCGAACCGCACTGCGCGAGCCAGTTGGCGAGCAGCCGGTGGCCGCCCTCGGTGAGCACCGACTCGGGGTGGAACTGGACGCCGTGCAACGGCAACTCGCGGTGCTGCAGCGCCATCACGACGCCGTCGCTGGTCCAGCCGGTCAGCTCGAGGCAGTCCGGCACGGTGTCGGCCACCACGGCCAGCGAGTGGTAGCGGGTCGCGGTGAACGGGGAGTCGAGCCCGTCGAGCACGCCGGCGCCGGTGTGGAAGACCTGCGAGGTCTTGCCGTGCATCAGCTCGGGGGCGTGGGTCACGGTGCCGCCGAACACCTCACCGAGTGCCTGGTGACCGAGGCACACCCCGAGCATCGGCTGGGCATGCTCGGCGCAGTACTCGACCATCGCCGGGCAGACCCCGGCCTCGGACGGCGTGCCCGGCCCGGGTGACAGCAGCACCCCGTCGTAGCCGGCCGCGTCCGCCGTGCCCACCTCGTCGTTGCGCCGGACGTCGCAGCTCGCGCCGAGCTGGGCCAGGTAGCCGACGATGGTCCACACGAAGCTGTCGTAGTTGTCGACGACCAGGATCCGGACGGCGGGGGTGACTGTGCTCTGGGGGCGCTCGCTCACGTCGTCCATCGTGTCAGGTCCGGCTGGACCACGTTGCCGGCTCTGGGCCGGCCCGGGAGGGGTCAGGGCAGCGGCCGAGCGTGATCGAGTCGTGGGGTACCGGGGTAGCCGGGCAGCCGTTGCACCCCGCTGTCGTTCACCTCGTAGCCGAGCCCCACCTGGCGGACGTACTCGCGGTAGATGCCCACCTCCGGTGAGGTGTCCAGCCCGCGGCGCAGGGCGCCGGGATCGCCGAGGGCCACCACGACGTAGGGCGGCGAGTAGAGCGTGTCCTGCAACAGCAGGGTGTTGCCCACGCAGCGCACCGCGGTGGTGGCGATGATCCGGCGTCCCATCAGGGTGATCGCCTCGGCGCCACCGGCCCACAGCGCGTTGACCACGGCCTGCAGGTCCTGCTGGTGGACGACGAGCTCGTCGGCGCGGAACCCCTCGCGCAGGCGACCCGGCGGGGCGTCGTCCAGGGTCACGGTGAGCGTCGGGCCCGTGACCGCCGTCTTGCCGACCGGCCCCTCGAGCGCCGCGACCTCGGCCTGCAATCCGGCGACGGTGCCGTTGGCCCGGCCCTCGGCGGCGGTGAGTTCGGCGATCTGGCGGGTCAGGGTGGCGACCCGGGTCTCGGCCTGGTCCCGGCGGGCGCGCTCGGTCGCGTACAACGCGGTGCTGTCGACGCGATCGGTCCGGGGCGTGCCGCGTTGAGCCTCGTGCGCGCTGGTGGAGAACAGCAGCCCGGCCAGCAGCAGCACGCCGGCGAGGGTCCACGGATGCCCTCGACGCCCGCCCACGTCGGGGGTCTTCGCCACCGGTCCCTGCACCTCCTGTCCCGAGGATCGCTCCGGCCGCTTACGCTAGGTACTCGAGCAGTGAATCACCAGACACGTCATCCCACGAGTGATCGACACCGGCGCGGCTCGCGACCGGTCGAGGAGCCTGACATGCCCGAGTCCCGGGTTCGCCGCAAGGCGCCGTTCACCCCGCCGCCGGCCAAGGCGGCCCCGCCCAAGCCGAACGCGCGCTGGTTCGTCCCGGTGATGGTGGGACTGCTGGTGCTGGGGCTGGTCTATCTGGTGGTCAGCTACCTGGCCGAGTTCCGCTACCCGGTGCCGGGTATCGGCTACTGGAACCTCGGCATCGGGTTCGGCATCGTCATGGCCGGATTCGTGATGACCACCCGCTGGCGCTGAGCACCAGAGCACCGCAGAACACCCTCGAACACACCGAACCGCCTCGCTGCCCGGTCACGCCCTCGTGCGTGGCCGGGCAGTCGTGCGTTCCCGCACGTCCACAGGGTTGACCACAGCCTGTGGGAAGTCACAGACCTGGAATTACACAGGTGTGAGTAACCGTGTGGACAAGCCCGTCCGCCCTGGTGAGAGAGGCCGTTCAGCTCCACTGGACAGCCGCCCGGCGATGGTCACGATCGAGTGGCGGGTTCACCACACCCTTGACACTGCGGAAATCGTCCTGAAATGTTCGCGCGACACCGTAATCGCCGTTCCCGTCAGCAGTACGGAGGGCAGATCATGTCGATCGTTCGGGCAGCCATCACCCAGGCGAAGTGGACCGGTGACAAGGAGTCCATGATCGCCAAGCACGAGGGGCTGGTGCGGCAGGCCGCCGACCAGGGCGTGCAGGTGATCTGCTTCCAGGAGCTCTTCTACGGCCCGTACTTCGGCATCGTGCAGGACAAGAAGTACTACGACTACGCCGAGTCGGTGCCGGGGCCGACCACCGAACGCTTCGCCGCCCTGGCCGCCGAGCACCACATGGTGATGGTGCTGCCGGTCTACGAGGAGGAACAGCCCGGCGTGCTGTACAACTGCGCCGCGGTGATCGATGCCGACGGCACCTTCCTCGGCAAGTACCGCAAGAACCACATCCCGCACGTGGACCGGTTCTGGGAGAAGTTCTACTTCCGCCCCGGCAACCTGGGCTGGCCGGTGTTCGACACCGCCGTGGGCAAGATCGGCGTGACCATCTGCTACGACCGGCACTTCCCCGAGGGGTGGCGGGTGCTCGGCCTGAACGGCGCCCAGATCGTGTTCAACCCGAACGCCTCCAAACCCGGTCTGTCGAACCGGCTCTGGGAGCTGGAGCAGACCTGCGCCGCCGGTGCCAACGGCTACTTCGTCGCGGTGCCCAACCGGGTCGGCGCCGAGACCGGCGAGTTCGGCGACCAGGCGGTGGACTTCTACGGCACCTCCTATGTCGCCGACCCCCGCGGCAACTACGTCGGCGAGGTGGCCACCAGCACCGACGAGCAGATGCTGGTGCGTGACCTCGACATGAGCCTGGTGCGCGAGGTGCGCGCCGACTGGCAGTTCTATCGAGACCGCCGTCCCGATGCCTATGGCCCGATCGTGGCTCCGTGAGAGAGGGGTTGACGTGAGCACCACGCTGATCACCGGCGGGACCGTCGTCTCCGCCACCGGACGTGTCGCGGCCGACGTCCTGGTGGACGGCGAGCGCATCGTCGCCGTCCTGGCCCCCGGTTCGACGTTGCTCGGTCACGATCTCGCCGCGGGCGCCGATCGGGTGATCGACGCCGCCGGCAAGTACGTGATCCCCGGCGGCGTCGACGCCCACACCCACATGGAGCTGCCGTTCGGCGGCACCGCCGCCTCGGACACCTTCGAGACCGGCACCCGCGCGGCCGCCTGGGGTGGCACCACCACGATCGTCGACTTCGCGCTGCAGACCCCCGGCGTCCAGGTGCTCGACGGCCTGGCCACCTGGCACGCGAAGGCCGAGGGCAACTGCGCCATCGACTACGGCTTCCACCAGATCATCGGCAGCGTGGACGCCGATGCGCTGGCCTCGATGCCGCGGCTGCTGGACGAAGGGGTCAGCAGCTTCAAGCTGTTCATGGCCTACCCGGGCGTGTTCTACGCCGACGACGGGCAGATCCTGAAGGCGATGCAGATCAGCGCCGAGACCGGCCTGATGACGATGATGCACGCCGAGAACGGCATCGCCATCGACGTGCTGGCCGAGCAGTTGGTGGCCGCCGGCAAGACCGATCCGTACTACCACGGCATCGCCCGCGCCTGGCAGATGGAGGAGGAGGCCACCCACCGGGCGATCATGCTGGCCGACCTGACCGGCGCGCCGCTGTACGTCGTCCACGTCTCGGCGAAACAGGCCGTGGCGCAACTGGCGACGGCCCGCGACCGCGGCGCCAACGTGTTCGGCGAGACCTGCCCGCAGTACCTGTACCTCTCGTTGGAGGAACAGCTCGGCGCGCCCGGGTTCGAGGGCGCCAAGTGGGTGTGCTCGACGCCGCTGCGTTCACGCGCCGAGGGTCACCAGGACTCGATGTGGCAGGCGTTGCGCACCAACGACCTGCAGATGGTCTCGACCGACCACTGCCCGTTCTGTTTCAAGGACCAGAAGGAGCTCGGCCTGGGCAACTTCATGAAGATCCCGAACGGGATCGGGTCGGTGGAACACCGGATGGACCTGCTCTACCAGGGCGTGGTGAACGGTCAGATCTCGCTGGAGCGATGGGTCGAGGTCACCTCGACCACGCCGGCGCGGATGTTCGGCCTCTACGGGCGCAAGGGCGTGATCGCCCCCGGTGCGGACGCCGACATCGTGGTCTACGACCCGAACGGCCACACCTCGATCGGCTACGGCAAGACCCACCACATGGCGATGGACCACTCCGCGTGGGAGGGGTTCGAGATCGACGGGCACGTGGACGTCGTGATGAGCCGCGGCCGGGTGCTGATCGAGAACGGCGAGTACCACGAGAGCAAGGGGCACGGGCGCTACGTCAAACGTGGGCTGAGCCAGTACCTGGTCTAGAGCTCTACCCGAGTGAGGGAGGTCGCGATGGAGTTCGGAGCAGTACTGCAGTGCAACCCGCCCGCGGCCCGCACGGTCGCGATGGCCAAGCTGGCCGAGTCCTATGGCTTCGACTACGTGTGGACCTTCGACTCCCACCTGCTCTGGCAGGAGCCCTACGTCATCTACAGCCAGATCCTGGAGGAGACGCGCAAGGTCAAGGTCGGGCCGATGGTGACCAATCCGGCCACCCGCGACTGGACCGTGACCGCTTCGATCCACGCCACGCTCAACGAGATGTACGGCAACCGCACCATCTGCGGCATCGGCCGGGGCGACTCCGCGGTGCGGGTGGTGAACGGCGCCCCGACCACGCTGGCCACGTTGCGCGAGGCGATCCACGTGATCCGCGAGCTCGCCAACTCGCGGTCGGTGGAGTACAACGGCTCGATCCTGCGCTTCCCGTGGAGCAAGGGGTCCACTCTCGACATCTGGGTGGCCGCCTACGGCCCCAAGGCGTTACAGCTCACCGGCGAGGTCGGGGACGGGTTCATCCTGCAACTGGCCGATGTCGACATCGCCTCGTGGATGATCGAGACCGTCCGGACGGCGGCCAGTGACGCCGGCCGCGACCCGATGGCGGTCAAGTTCTGCGTGGCCGCGCCCGCCTACGTCGGCACCGACCTGGCGCACATGCGTGACCAGTGCCGCTGGTTCGGCGGCATGGTGGGCAACCACGTGGCCGACATCGTCACCAAGTACGGCCAGAACTCGGCCGTGCCCACGGCGTTGACCGACTACATCGCCGGCCGGCAGGGCTACGACTACAACCAACACGGTCGGCCCGGTAACACCCATGCCAGCTTCGTGCCCGACGAGATCGTCGACCGGTTCTGCATCCTGGGCACGCCCGCCGAGCACATCGAGAAACTCCGAGCACTCGAGGCGATCGGGGTCGATCAGTTCGCCGCCTACATCCAGCACGACGACAACGAGGCCACCATGCGCTCGTACGGCACCACGGTGATCCCCGCTCTGGCGGACGTGGTCACGGCGAAGCAGTGAGCGGGCCGATCGGATGACGGCCGACCCGAGATCGCCCTCGTCGACGACCTCGCCGACGTCGCGGCGGCTGCGTGCCGTGGGCTACGGCGTGGGTGGGGTGCTGCTGCCTGCCCTGCTCTGGGAGGGCTACAAGCTGATCGGCCCCGAGCGGGGCGTCGTCCTGGGTGGGCGCACCGTGCTGCCGCGCACCAGCGAACTCGCCATGCCGCACGTGTGGACCATGCTCGGCCGGCTCACCGAGCCGGTCTCGTCGGTGAAGGGCTCGCCCCCACTGTGGCGGGCGGTGGCCGACGCGGCCACGTTCACCCTGGGTATCGCGACCGTCGGCTGGCTGCTCGGCCTGCTCATCGGGGTGGCGCTCGCCCTGGTGATGCTGCGGCTGCGGGTGGCCAAGTCGGCGATGCTGCCCTGGATCGTGCTCAGCCAGACCGTGCCCCTGATCGCCATCGCCCCCCTGGTGCGGCGCTGGGGTGCCCAGCTCACGCTCGGCCCGTGGCACTGGCAGAACTGGATGTCGGTGTCGGTGATCTCGGCCTACCTGGCGTTCTTCCCGATCGCGGTGAACACGTTGCGGGGGCTGGAGTCCCCCGAACCGGCCCACCTGGATCTGATGCGCGCGTACTCGATCGGCTGGTGGCGCACCCTGACCCACCTGCGGGTGCCCGCGGCGGTGCCCTACCTGCTGTCCGGGTTGCGCCTGGCCGCGGCCAACGCGGTGGTCGGCGCGGTGGTGGCCGAGGTGTCGATCGGGCTGCGCGGCGGGATCGGCCGCTTGATCGTCGAGTACGCGGCGGCGTCCGGCGGTGATCCGGGCAAGCCCTGGGGGCCGATCTTCGGGGCGGTGGCCCTCGGGCTGGTCGCGGTCGGGGTGGTCGCCCTGATCGGCGCGCTGCTGCACCGCTATCGCAGAGGGGAAGTAGCCACGTGAGCGAGGGCGATACCAGCGGGGCCGGCTACGCCGTCCGGGTCGAGTCGGTGAGCCGATTGTTCCGCGGACGGCGCGGCTCGGGTGAGGTGCACGCCCTCGAGAACGTCGACCTGACCCTGGCCGCGGGGGAGTTCGTGTCGCTGATCGGGCCGTCCGGCTGCGGCAAGAGCACCCTGATGCGGCTGATCGCCGACCTGGACACCCCGACGTCCGGCTCGATCTCGGTGTTCGGCAAGACCCCGCACCAGGCCCGGCTCGACCATGACTACGGCATCGCGTTCCAGCAGGCCGGCCTGCTGCCCTGGCGGACCGTGCGGGCGAACATCGAACTGCCGCTGCAGCTGCACGGCGCCGACAAGGCCACTCGCAGCGCTCGGATCACGCACCTGCTCGAGATGATCGGGCTGAGCGAGTTCACCGACCACTACCCGGACCAGCTCTCCGGTGGCATGCAGCAGCGGGTGGCGATCGCCCGCTCGTTCGCCGAGAGCCCGCGGCTGCTGCTGATGGACGAGCCGTTCGGGGCGCTGGACGAGATGACCCGCGAACGCATGCAGTCCGAGTTGCTGGCCCTGTGCGCCGAGACCGGTGCGGCCGTGGTGTTCGTGACCCACTCGATCCCCGAGGCGGTGTACCTGTCGAACCGCGTGGTGGTGATGTCGGCTCGGCCCGGCACCATCCACGAGGTGATCGAGGTCGACCTCGGCGGCGCCGCCGAGCGGGGCGAGGGGCTGCGCGAGGAACAGGCCTTCTTCGCGGCGATCAGTGAGGTGCGCGAGGCGCTGCACGGCGAACAGAACGGCCAGAGCACAGCTGCGGCCAACCGGCCGCGCGGGGTCGAGACCCGATGAGGACGCCGACGGCGCGGTCGAGCCTGGACGGCAGCCGGCACGTTGTCGCACCGGTGGTGCTGGGCGTCGTCCTGCTCGGGGCCTGGCACGGCGCGGTGGTGGCATTGTCGATCGAGCCGTTCGTGCTGCCCTCGCCGGTGGCCATCGGGCAGGCGTTCGCGGACAAGATCGGCCCGATCGGCACCGCGATGAAGGTGACCGGCACCAATGCCGCGATCGGGCTGCTGACCGGAGCGGTGGTGGCGCTGGTCGCCGCGGCGATCGGGCACCTGTGGCCGGCCACCGAGCGGCTCGGGGCCCCGATGGTGACGGCGCTGTCGGTGATCCCGATCGTGGCGCTCGCCCCGGTGCTATACACGATGATGGGCGCCGGGGCGCAGACCACCCGGCAGATCATCGCGGCGATCGCGGTCTTCGTCCCGGTGTACGTCAACGCATTGCGCGGCTTCGCGAACGTCTCCGCCGTGCACCGCGACCTGATGGCCGCGGCGGGCGCCACGCACTGGCAGTCGACCTGGCACCTGACCCTGCCCAGCGCGACGCCGTACATCACCACCGGCCTGCGGGTGGCGTCGTCCCTGGCGGTGATCTCGGCCCTGATCGCGGAGTACTTCGGCGGTCCGGTCGGTGGCCTCGGCAAGGCGATCACCTCGGCGGCGTCCAGCTCGAACTACACCCTGGCGTGGGCCTACGTGCTCGGCGCGATCCTGCTGGGCCTGATCTTCTACAGCGTGACGGCGGCCATCGAGCAGCGGGCCGGTCGCGGATGAAAGGTGTTGTGCCTCAGCCAGTCCGGACCACTACAGGAGGATAGTCATGGGCTTCGGTGTCTTCGGTGTCTCAGGCAGCCGAGGGGTTCGGGTGGCGGCACTGGCCGTCGCGCTCGGGCTCGTCACGGCGGGATGTGGTTCCGGTACGAGCGATTCCGGCTCGTCGAGCGCGGCGTCGTCCGGCTCGTCGAGCGCGCCGGCCACCCTCACCCCGGTCAAGCTGCAGTTGCAGTGGTTCGCGCAGAGCCAGTTCGCCGGGTACTACGTGGCCAAGGAGAAGGGGTTCTTCAAGGACGCCGGTCTGGACGTGACCATCGTCGAGGGCGGCGCCGACATCGTGCCGCAGGACGTGCTCGCCGCCGGTGACGTCGACTTCGCGATCTCGTGGGTGCCGAAGGTTCTGGGCTCGATCGAGCAGGGCGCCAAGGTGACCGACGTGGCGCAGATCTTCCAGCGCAGTGGCACGTTGCAGATCTCGAAGAAGGCGGCCGGCATCACCTCTCCGGCGCAGTTGAAGGGCAAGAAGGTCGGTTCGTGGGGCTACGGCAACGAGTTCGAGCTGTTCGCCGGCATGCAGAAGAACGGCGTCCAGGTCGGTGACATCTCGTTGGTGCAGCAGGCCTTCGACATGAACGGGTTCCTGGCCGGGGACATCGACGCGGCGCAGGCGATGATCTACAACGAGTACGCGCAGGTGCTGGAGACCAAGAACCCCGCCACCAGCAAGCTCTACACCGCTGACGACCTGAACGTGATCGACTGGAACACGGTCGGTACCGCGATGCTGCAGGACGCCATCTGGGCCAACTCCGACAAGCTGGCCAGCGATGCGGCCTACAAGAAGACCACCGTCGCGCTGATCAAGGCCTCGATCAAGGGCTGGGCCTACGCCCGGGACAACCCGGAGGAGGCGGCCAAGATCGTGACCGCCGCCGGGTCGACGCTGGGCCAGAGCCACCAACTGTGGATGGCGAATGAGATCAACAAGCTGATCTGGCCGAGCACCAACGGCGCCGGCATGATCGACGAGGCGGCCTGGAAGCAGACCGTGTCGGTGGCCATGGGCACCAAGAACGAGAGCGGCAGCACCATCATCACCAAGGAGCCACCGGCCACCGCCTACACCACCGAGTACGTCAAGCAGGCACTGGCAGAGCTGGACGCCGAGAAGGTCGACACCAAGGGCGCCGGCTTCAAGCCCATCACCGTCACCCTCGTCGAGGGCGGCAAGTAACCCCCAACCAAAACCTGCTCATGCTCCGCAGGTGACGCTCGATGCTCCGCTGGGGCCGCGCCAAGGCGCTTCCCAGCGGAGCACGAGGAGTCACCAGCGGAGCATGAGCGGGTTTGGTCAGGTGCCGGAGGTGATGTCCAGGCAGGCCGACTCGGCGCGGCGGATCCGGCTGCCGATGAACAGCAGCCGGGCCTGGATGCCGTACTTGGCGATCAGCAACTGGTTCAGGCGGCGCTGCTGGTCGGCGTCCCGGATCACCACCGCGGTGCCCTCGTGCTCGACCGCGCCGTCCGCCACCCGACCCCGAACATCGCACGGCGTCAGCGTGACCCTCGGAGTGTGCCCGAGGCGCTTCACCTTGCCGGCCGTGGCGTTGGAGGTCACCAGGAGATGGTCGCCGTCCCGGACGACCCAGACCGGCGTCGGCACCGGGGTGCCGTTCTTGCGGAAGGTGGTCAGCCGGACGTAGGCGGATTCGCCGAGCAGGTCCAGGGCGGCAGCATCGATCATGCGGTGACCTTACGCGCCGGACGCCGCCCACGTGCCGGGACGCCGCCGAGGTTCCGGACGCGTCCGCCGTCCCGTACCGTGCGGGGATGCCTGCCGAAACCTTCGAGATCGAGGGCCTGACGGTGCACGTCGAGGGCAGCGGCCCGACGCTGCTGATGCTGCACGGTTGGCCCGACTCGGCGGCGCTGTGGGACTCCACCGTTGCGGCGCTGCGCGATGCCTACCGCTGCGTCCGCTTCACCCTGCCCGGCTTCGACGTCGACCTGCCGCCCCGGCCGATGTCGGTGCACCAGCTGGTCGACCTGATCGCCGCCGTCGTCGACCGGGTGAGCCCGGACGAGCCGGTGACCCTGGTGTTGCACGACTGGGGCTGCATGTTCGGCGCGGCCTATGCCCGCCGGCACCCCGAGCGCGTGGCCCGGGCGGTGGTCACCGACGTCGGCGATGCCGGCTCTCCCGCACACCTGCAGAGCCTCACACTGCGGCAGAAGGGCCTGATCGGCGGCTATCAACTGCCGCTCGCCCTGCTCTGGCTGCTGGGACGCCGGCTGCCGCGCCCGGCCACCGCGCTCACCCGCCGGATCGCGCGCTGGTTGGGTTGCCCGACACCCGCCTCCCGCATCGGGTGGCAGCTCAACTACCCCTACGCCGTCCAGGTCTTCGGATCCCTCGGCGGTCGCCGTGGCATGGCCCGGCTCGACACCGCCTTCGGGGACGCGCCGGTGCTGTTCTGCTACGGCCGTCGCAAGCCCTTCACGTTCCACTCCGCGCACTGGTTGAGCGAGCTCGAGGCCCGGAACGGCTGCGCCGTGCGCGGTTTCGACACCGGGCATTGGATCATGGTCGACCAGCCCCAGGCCTACCACGAGGCCGTGCGCGGCTGGCTGGACGGCGTCCCCGGCTGAGTCGCGAGGTGAGCCTCAGGACCCCATCGCGTTCGGATCGCGCCAGGCCCGCTCGAACGGCAGCCGCCAGGCGAACGGGGCGATCAGCTGGTGGATCTGGTTAGGCCCCCAGCTGCCCGTGCCGTACGGCCGGACCACCGGCGGGTTCTCCAGCAGCGGCGAGGACAGTTCCCACAGCCGCTCGATCCCGTCGGCGGTCGTGAACAGCGTGCGATCGCCCCGCGAGGCGTCGTAGATCAGCCGCTCGTAGGCCTCCAGCACCGAGCCGGCCCAGTCGGTGTCCTGCATGGCGAACTGCATCGACAGCTTCTGCAACTTCATGCCCGGACCGGGTTTCTTGCCGTAGAACGACAACGACAGTTTGGCCGTGTCGGCCAGATCGAACGTCAGGTGGTCCGGCCCGTGGTCGCCGACGCCGGAGCCGGGCGGGAACATGGTGCGCGGCGGTTCCTTGAACGCGATCGAGATGATGCGCGCACCCTCGGCCATCTTCTTGCCGGTGCGCAGGTAGAACGGGACGCCGGCCCAGCGCCAGTTGTCGATGAAGCACTTCAGGGCGATGAACGTCTCGGTCTCGGAATCCGTTGCGACACCGTCGATGTCGCGATAGCCGACGTACTGACCACGCACCACGTTGCTCGGCTCGATCGGCAGCATCGAGCGGAAGACCTTGTTCTTCTCCTCGGTGATGGCCAGGGGTTCGAGTGCGGTCGGTGGCTCCATCGCGGTGAAGGCCAGCACCTGGAACAGGTGCGTGACCACCATGTCGCGGTAGGCGCCGGTGGCCTCGTAGAACGAGGCGCGCTGCTCCAGTCCCAGTGCCTCGGGGACGTCGATCTGGACGTGGTCGATGTGATTTCGGTGCCAGATCGGCTCGAACAACCCGTTCGCGAACCGGAACGCCAGGATGTTCTGGGCCGCCTCCTTGCCCAGGAAGTGGTCGATCCGGAAGATCTGATCCTCGTCGAACACCTGGTGCAGCTCGCGGTTCAGCGCCTGGGCCGAGACCAGATCGGTGCCGAACGGCTTCTCCATGATGATCCGGCTGCCCTCGGCCAGCTTGGCCTCGTCGAGCAGGTGGACGACGGCCAGCGCGGCCTTCGGGGGCACGCTGAGGTAGTGCAGCCGGTTGGCTCGCCGGCTGTCGCCGGAGTCGCGCTCGGCCTGTTCGACCACGGCCCGCAGCCCGGCCGCGCCGTCCTGCCCCGGGGCGAAGTGCAACCGCGCCGCGAAGTCGTCCCAGTCGGCGGGCTGCTCCCCGGTGCGGCGACTGAAGTCGAGGATGGCCTTGCGGGTGAACTCGATGAAGGAGTCGCGGTCGTGCGGTTCCAGCGACGTCCCGACGATCTGCACGTCGCGCATCAGTCCGCTCTGGAACAGATGGAGCAGGCCGGGGAGCAGTTTGCGCCGGGACAGGTCCCCCGTGGCGCCGAACAGGATGACGGTCGTGGGCGCGCTGGACCCGGTGGTGGTGGACATGGGACCAGGGTCCCGGACGGCGCCGGTCGTGTCGACGGTGCCGGCTCAGATCAGGCCGGCGGGCACCGTCGCGGCCTTGAGCATGACCAGCGCCCCCAGCAGGACGAACAGGGCCGCCAGACCGATCGGCTGCAGCAGTGCGCGCCGTTCGCGCGGGGCGTACGCCAGGACGGCGCCGGCCAGGGCGCCGGTGACCAGGCCGCCGAGGTGGGCCTGCCAGGCGATGGACAGGCCGGGGAAGAACCCGATCGCGGTGTTGATCAGCAACAGGGCGATCATGCCGCCGATGTCGCGCCCGAGCTTGCGGTTGATGACCGTGATCGCACCCCAGAGGCCGAAGACCGCGCCGGAGGCGCCGACCGTCCCGGTGAACCAGCTCTGCGACGTGGCACCGGGTGTGGCCAGCAGGAGGAACCCGACGGACCCGCCGACAGCGCTGAGCAGGTACAGCGCCACGAATCGCGCCCGCCCGATCAGGTTCTCGAGGTACGGCCCGCCGAGCCAGAGCGCGTACATGTTGAAGACGATGTGCAGCAAGAAGTTCGGCGAGTGCAGGAACGCCGCCGTCAGGAACGTCCAGGGTTCCTGCAGGGCGAGGGCCGGGACGAACATGAACTGCCGGGTGATGTCGAAGGCGCCGACCCATTGCAGGGCATAGGCGATGCCACACAGCACCATGATCGCCGTGGTGGCGGTGAGCCCGCCGCGCTGCACCGAGCCACCGAGCGTCGTCCGGGCGGTGCGCACCGTCTTGGCCTGGGCGGCCACGCAATCGACGCACTGGAATCCGACCGGCGCCGAGCGCTGGCACTCGGTGCAGACGGGGCGTTCACAGCGCTGGCAGCGGATGTAGGACTCGCGATCGGGGTGCCGCGGGCACACCGGGACCCCGCCCGCCGGAGGCATCCCCCCGGCAGGCGGCCCGGACGGCGGCAGGTGGGTCACTCGCGGTCGATGGTCACGCTGGTCATCACGACCGGGTCGATCGGCCGGTCGCTGCGGTCGACGGGGGTGTTCGCGATCGCGTCGACCACCTCACGGCTGGCAGCATCGGCGACCACACCGAAGACGGTGTGCTTGCCCTGCAGGTGCGGGGTCGGGCCGACGGTGATGAAGAACTGGGACCCGTTGGTGCCCTTGCCCATCCGCTTGCCGGCGTTGGCCATCGCCAGCACGTACGGCTTGGCGAAGTTCAATTCGGGGTGGATCTCGTCGTCGAAGTCGTAGCCCGGCCCGCCGGTGCCGGTGCCCAGCGGGCAGCCACCCTGGATCATGAACCCGGCGATGACGCGGTGGAAGCCCAGGCCGTCGAAGTAGCGGCCGTTGCTGGGCTGGCCGGTGCGGGGGTCCTTCCACGAGCGGGTGCCCTCGGCGAGCTCGACGAAGTTGGCCACCGTCTTGGGGGCGTGGTTGCCGAACAGCTGCAGCCGGATGTCGCCGCGGTTGGTGTGCAGCGTGGCCTTCAGCGTCGCGATCGAGGCGTCGTTCACCGGTGGCACTTCCCCTTCGTCCAAAGGAACGTCTCTGCGATCCGGCCGCCGGGTGCGGCCAGGTCGGGCCGGTGTGGTGATCCGGCGGCCCTCATCCTCGCACGGGCACCCGCCGCCGGTCGTGCGGTGGCAGTCGACCCTGCCGGTCCGCCCGCCGGTCGCTTCGGGTCGCCGCGCCGGATGGATGATTCACCGATCGACCGGGTTTCGATCGAATGCACCGAATTCTCCCGGCACGGGCCGATACGGTGGGCCGCTGACGGGGGTCGACGAGACATTCGAGGGGTTGAGCCGGTGAGCGGGCGGTCCGGGGGAAGCAGATGACCGACGTCGCGCCGTCCCCCACCACCCCGAACGGCACGTCACCGACCGGCACGTCACCGACCGGGACGGCGCGGGCCGCCGCGGGGAACCCGTCGGCCGGTTCTCGGGGTGGTGGTATCCGCCAGGCCGGGTTGACCGCCCCGCCGCGGCTGCGGCGCCGTCCGGTGTTCCTGGTCGTCGGGGTTCTCGCGGTGGCCCTGGGCGCGTTGATCACGTCGTGGCTGGTGACCCGCGTCGGCCATGCCCAGCCAGTGGTCGCCGTCCGGGAGGCGGTCGATCGCGGTGAGGTGATCACCGAGCAGAACCTGATGACCGTGAGCATCTCGGTCGACCCCGCGCTGAAGGTGATCGCCGCCGCGCAGTTGCCGTCCGTGGTGGGGCAACGGGCCACGGTGGACCTGCCTGCCGGTGGGCTCGTGGTGCAGGGCTCGTTCGACGCCCAACCGTTACCGGTCGCCGGGCAGTCGCTCGTGGGCGTGTGGCTCGCCCCGGGGCAACTGCCGGGGCAGCCGCTGCGGTCCGGCGACCGGGTCAGGGTGGTGGCCACGCCCCGGCAGCAGGAGCCGTTGCCCGACCAGGCGCCGACCGTGCTGGCCGCGACCGTGGTCTCGACGTCGGTCTCGCCCGATGGCCACAGCCTGGTGACCGTCAGCGTGCCGACGCCGGTGGCACCGCAGCTGTCGGCGCTGGTCGCGACCGGACGCATCGCCCTGGTGCTGGACTCCGCGGCCCGATGACGCTGACCGTGCTCGTCTCGGCCTCCGGTGCGCCGGGGGTGACGACGTCCGCATTCGGGTTGGCGTTGAGCCGGACCCGTCCGACGCTGCTGGTGGACGCCGACCCGACCGGTGGATCGCCGATCCTCGCCGGCTGGTTCCACGGCCGGCCGCCGCACCACCGCGGGCTGGTCGACCTGGCGATGGCGCAGGCGTATGGCGATCTGCGCGCGGCGATCCCCGAGGTGGTCATCCGGGTGCCGGACACCGAGATCGACCTGATCTCGGGGGTCCGCTCGCACACCCACGCCCCGGCGGTGGCCGCGATCTGGCCGGACCTGGCCCGGGTGCTGGCCGAACTGGACGGCACGGGTACCGACGTGATCGTCGATGCCGGGCGACTCGGGCTCGCGCACGCACCACAACCGATCCTGGACGCCGCGGACGCCGTCCTGCTCACCTGCCGGGCAACGTTGCCGGCGGTCTCGGCGGCCCGGGACTGGGCGCGCAGCCTGCTCGAACGCTTCACCGCCGTCGGGATGGGCCATCACCTGGGGCTGCTGCTGGTCGGGCCGGGGCGGCCGTTCGGCACCGCCGAGATCAAGTCGGTGCTGGGCCTGCCCCCGGTGGCGACGCTGCCCTGGGACCCGGCATCCGCCCAGGCGATCCACCTCGGGGAGGCCTCGCGCCGGTTGCAGCGCGGCGCCCTGGCGTCGGCCCTGCGGACCGCGGCCGAGGCGATCGAGTCGTTCGCCGCAGCGAACCGCGCCCGATTGGCCTCGGGCCGGGCGGCCGGAGTGCTCGGATGAGCCAGACCCGGGCGCAGCAGCCCGAGGGGCAGGCCGCCTCGGTCGTCGATCTGAGCGCGCTGCCGTTGTTCGCTGTAGGGGCCGCTGACACGCCATCTCCCGTGGCACCGCCCCCGATGGCGTCCTCACCGATGCCACCCGCGCTGCCCACCGTGGCGTCGTCCGCGCTCGGCACCGAGCGACTGGGCGCTGGACTGGACCCTGGTGAACACCTTGCGGGTCAAGGCGTCCGACCGGCTGACCACCGCGATGCACGAGCGCGCCATCGCCCTGGACGCCGTCGGGCAGCGCGAGCTGGGCCGCACGATCATCGTCGAGTTGCTCGAGGATCAGGCCCGGACGGCGCTCACCACCGGCGGCATGCCGTTCGACGTCCGGGCGCAACGGGCGCTGGCCCGTGCGGTGTACGACGCGTTGTTCGGCCTGGGCCGACTGCAGCCGTTGGTGGACGACGACCGGGTCGAGAACATCGAGGTCAACGGGTACGACCGGGTCACGCTGCACTTCGCCGACGGCAGCCGGGCGCCGGGGCCACCGGTGGCCGATTCCGACGAGGAGCTGCTCGACTTCCTGGCGTTCATCGCCTCCCGCAGCTCGGGCAACGCCCGCCCGTTCAGTCCGTCGCGGCCCAGCCTGCACCTGACCCTGGACGGCGGCGCGCGCCTGGCCGCGACGGCGTGGATCACTCCGCGTCCGGTGGTGGTGATCCGGCGGCACCGGCTGCGTCGGGTCACTCTCGGCGATCTGGTCGATCGGGACATGGTGACGCCGCTGGCGGCCTCGTTCCTGGCGGCGGCCATCAGGACCCGGCGCTCGGTCGTGGTGTCGGGCTCGCAGGGCGCGGGTAAGACCACGATGATCCGGGCGCTCGCCGAGGAGTTGCCGCCGTGGGAGCGGATCGGCACGTTCGAGACCGAGTACGAACTGTTCCTGCACGAGCTGCCCGACCGTGCCAGCACGGTGACCGCCTGGGAGGCGCGGCCCGGTTCGGGTGAGCGTGGTCCGGATGGTCGCCAGGCCGGTGAGATCACGCTCGACGACTGTCTCTACGACTCGTTCAGATTCAATCTGGATCGCCAGATCGTCGGCGAGGTGCGGGGTCGTGAGGTGCTGGCCATGTTCAAGGCGATGCAGTCCGGTGCCGGGTCGATGTCGACCACTCATGCCGCCAGTGCCGTCGGGGCGATCCGCAAGCTGGTGACGTGTGCGCTGGAGGCTGGGCCGCAGGTGACGGTCGACTACGCCGAGCGCGTGGTGGCCGAGCACATCGACCTCATCGTGCACCTGGCCCTGGAGGTGCGCACCGATGCCCTCGGGCAGCCGGTGCGGCGCCGGTATGTCGACGAGATCGTCGCGGTGCAGCCCGGTGAGGACGGCCCGGCCCACACCCACGTGTTCCGGCGCGGCGGGGTTCCCGGAGTGCTGCCGGACGAGTACCGAGCCCTGGCCGACCACGGGTTCGACCTGGCCGGATACGTCCAGGCCACAGCGGCCGGGCTGCGATAGCCCCCGGCGCTCCGGGGCGCGTCTGGTCATGGTGGCTCCTCCCCGAGGTCGAGTTCGAGTTGGTCGCCCGCCCCGTTGCCGAGGTGTGCGGCGAGTCGGTGGGCGGCGTGCTCGTCGTCGTGGAGGGTGTTGCGGACGGGTCGTTGGAGTGGGTCGATCCAGGGTGGTGGTATCACCCACGGCACGCCGTTGATCATGGTGATGGTCCAGATGCCGGCGTGGATGGCGGTGTGGTCGCGGCCGCAGGCGGCGACCATCGCGTCGACGTCGGTCAACCCGCCCTCGGCCCAGGGCACTGCATGGTGGACGTCGCACCAGTCCACGGGTGCGGTGCACCCGGGGATCACACAGCCGCGATCTCGGGCGAACACCGCCCGCCGTTGCGCGGGGGTGGCCAGGCGTTGGGCTCGTCCCTGGGCCAGGACCGCTCCGTTGCCGTCCAGGATGGTCGGGGAGATCAGCGAGGTGCACAGCATCTGGGCCAGGACGTGGCGGGGTAGGGGTCCGCCGCCCGGTCCCAGGTCGCTGCCCAGTCCGGCGCCTGGTGTGGGTTGGGGGTGGAGGGCGGCGGTGAGTTGGTCGAGGGTGGCGATCAGGGAGACGTGGACGCCGCCCGAGGGTTTCGGGGCACCGTCGCGTGGTGTCGGTGGGGGTCGTCGCGGTGTTGGATGCTGTGCCGTCGGTGGTGCTCGTGTCCGCTGCGGCCCCGTGTCCGGTGCTGGTGTCGGTGGACCAGCGGCGTCGGGGTCCTCGACCTCGCCGGAGTCGCCATCTGCGGTGGTGTTGCCGCGTAGGGCCAGGCGGGCCAGGTGGGCCAAGGCATCAGCCCGGCGTTGGGCCGCGGTCCGGGGATCCCGCAGCGGCAACTCACCCTGCACCTGCCCGCCCCACCCTCAGCGTCATCGCCAGCGGTGGAGGCGGTGGGCTTGATGGGTTTGCTCAAGGCGTGCAGGACGTTGCGGACGATGAGTCCGTCGGCCGGTGACAACGCGAACCGTCCGACCAGCATCCCGGAGGCGTCGGTGCCCAGGTGCAGGTACCGCTTCTGGTGAGCCTTCGGGTCGAAGCCCTTATCGGGGTTCAACGCCTCTTCCAACTGGGTGCACAGGCGCCGGAACACGTGGGGGGCGTGCTTGCGGGCCTGCTCGGCCAGGAACTCATCCACCCGCTGGATCCCCGCGATCCCCTCCGGATCGACATGCGCCAACACGTCGCCGTCGATGCGGCCCACGCAGCCGATGGCGTGGTCGACGTGGCGGCGGGAGATGTCCCCGGCCGCCAACGCGGCACCCACCCCCGGCAACCCCATCCCCGCGGCATCCAGCCCACCAGCCGGGCCTGTGCCGCCGGTGTCGACGCCGACGCCGGCGCCGTCCGAGTCGAGCCGTCGGGCGGCGGCGACATCCCGGGCGGCGGTGCCGGGGTCGATGCGCAGGGCGTGGATCAGGAAGGTGGCGGCGACCTTGCCCGCCGGGCAGGTGGGCATCGCCTCGGGCCGGTCATCCAGGGCGCGGACCAGGTGCAGCGTGGCGGCCTCGACCTGGTTGGCCAGCCGGTGCGCCGCGATGAGGGCAGTCCGCAGTTCGTCGTCCGACAGGGTCAGCGTCGGCGCCGTCTGCAGCTGAACGATCTGAGCCGACACGGCGTCCAGCACCCTGGTCAGGGGCGAGGCCGCGTGGCCGACGGTGTCGGGGGCGGCGCCGTCCGGGGTACCCGAGGCAGCACCGTCACCGGACGGGTCGCCGTCCGGGGTGGGGTTCTGCTCGGGTTCCATGAAGCGGACACTACGGGCGACCACCGACAACCAAGCCGCCCCAGGGCCTCATGAAAGCCATTGCAGCGCAACGACTTCTTGTGCAGAACATCACTGTCACAGAACAGCCGCCGCGGCACCTTTACCCACGGGGAAACTCTGACCTGACACCCCAATATGCCGAGGGCATGATCGGCCCTCGGTCGGAACGCCGCATGCCGCCCGTGGCGGCGACAGGAGCGAGGCGTTCGGCGCCCATGACGTCCCCAGCACACTGCTGGGCGTGACGGTGCTGACTATCCCGGCCAGCTCGTGGAGATCGAGGTGGTCGCGGCCCTCGTGGAATGACCACGCGGTGCCGCGTTCGAGAGCGGACTGCCGTCCAGGACGCGGTAGCGCGCCAGGCGTTCGCGCAGCCGGCGCGTCGGGTCCATGCCGAGCAGCTTGCCCAGTTCGTAGGCCAGCACGTGCGACATTCGCGCGCAGAACTCGACCGGCTCGTCCGCGGCGTCCGGATACTCGGCCACCACCCGGTCGACGATGCCCGCGGCGAGCAGATCGGACGAACGAACCCCCTGCGTCGCAGCGAGTTCCGGCGCCCGCGACGGGTCGCGATACAAGATGGCCGCGGCCCCTTCGGGCGGCAACGGTGACAGCCACGAGTGCTGGGCGCAGATCACCTTGTCGGCCGGCATCAACGCCAGGGCGCCGCCCCCGGTGCCCTCGCCGAGCAGCACGCACACCGTCGGTGCGGTGAGCGTCACCAACTCGGACAGGCACCGGGCGATCTCGCCGGCCATGCCGCCCTCCTCGGCCTCGCGCGACAGCGCCGCCCCCGCCGTGTCGATCACACTCACCAGGGGCAGCTTCAGTTCGGCCGCCAGCCGCATCCCCCGCCGCGCCGCCCGCAACCCGGACGGCGACAGCGGCCGCTCGACGCTCTGCCCGCGCCGGTTCTGACCCAGGACGACGCACGCCGCCCCACCGAACCGCGCCAGCGGCAGCATCAGCGCCGGGTCGTACTCGCCCTGGTTGGTGCCGTGCAGTGGCACCACATCGGTGGCGCCCAGCTTCAGCAGCGCCCGCACGCTCGGCCGTTCGGGACGACGCGAACGCTGGATCGACTCCCACGCCGCCACCGCGCGCAACGGCTCGCGCGGCAACGTGAACACCGGTGGCTGCTCCTCGCGCGGGGCCATCAACAGGTTCAGCGTGCGAGCAGCGATGTCGGCCAGCTGCTCGACCGGCAGCACGGCATCGATCAGCCCGCGGGCGTGCAGGTTCTCGGCGGTCTGCACCCCCGACGGGAACGGCTGACCGTACAGCGCCTCGTACACCCGCGGCCCGAGGAAGCCCACCAGCGCCCCCGGCTCGGCAACCGTGACGTGCCCCAGTGAGCCCCACGAGGCGAACACCCCGCCGGTGGTGGGGTGACGCAGGTAGACCAGGTACGGCAGACCGTCGGCCTTGAACGCCGCCACCGCCGCCGAGATCTTGACCATCGCCACGAACGCCGGAGTCCCCTCCTGCATCCGGGTACCCCCGGACGACGGCGCGGCCAGCAGCGGCAGCCCCTCGATCCGGGCGCGTTCGAAGGCCCGCACGATCCGCTCGGCTGCGGTGGCGCCGATCGACCCGGCGAGGAAGGCGAACTCCCCCGCGATGATCGCCACGCGGCGTCCGCGAATGGTGGCCCGCCCGGTGATGATCGACTCGTCGGTGCCGGCACGCCGGGCGGCGCGTTGGAGTTCGGCGGCGTAGGCGCTGCCCGGTGCGGCCACCGGCAGCGGGGGGCCGTCCCAACCGAACCAGCTGCCCGGGTCGATCACCTGATCGATGACGGCTCGCGCTCCCCGACGTCCGGCGCCGGCTCCGTTCCCCGTGCTCTGGCCGTTCTCGATGCCGTCGGTGCCATCGATGCCGTCGGTGCCGTTCATGACCCACGCCCCTACTGACGGGCCGGCACCCGCACCGGTCGCACCGGCTCTCACCGGCCCTGATCCCGGTGTAGCCCAGCCGCCGCGACGGCGCACGGGCCAAACGGCTGCGATGTGTCCGATCGGGGCGGAATGATCCGCGTATGACACCGATCCTGGCCGCACTCGGCGGTGCGCTGCTGGTCGCCGGGCCCCTGCTGGTCGTGGCCGGCCTGCGGCGGGTGCCCGAGGCGGCTCCCCGCCCGGCCCGCACCCGTCGTCCCCGGCCCTGGAGCGGCGCGGCCCGCATCGTGACCCGGCGCACCTGGTGGCTGCTCGGCATCGGGGTGGTGGCCGGCCTGGGCGTGGCGATCACCACCGGCTGGGTGATCGCCGTCCCGCTGCTGCCGCTCGCCGTCGCGGGGCTGCCGGTGCTGCTGGCGGCCCCCAGCGGCGCCCCGATCGCCCGGCTCGAGGCGCTCGAGGAGTGGGCTCGTTCGCTCGCCGGGGTGCTCACCGTCGGGGTCGGGTTGGAGCAGGCCCTGATGGTGACCCTGCGCGCCGCCCCTCGCCCGATCCACCGGGAGGTGTCGACGCTGGTCAGTCGGCTGCACGCCCGCTGGCCCACCGAGGAGGCGCTGCGGGCCTTCGCCGACGATCTGGACGACGCCACAGGCGATCTGATCGCCGCCAAGCTGGTGTTGGCCTCACGGCGTCGCGGCCCCGGGCTGGCGGCGGTGCTCGAGAGCCTGGCCGAGTCGGTGGCGGCCGACGTCCGTACCCGCCGCCAGGTCGAGGCCGACCGCGACAAACCCCGCGCCACCGTGCGCTGGATCACCGTGATCACCCTCGCGGCGCTGGTGCTGTTCGCGATCAACACGAATTACATCGCCCCGTATCGCAGCCCGCTGGGGCAGCTGCTGCTGGGCCTGCTGCTGGGCTTGGACGCCGCCTGCCTGGTCTGGATGCGCCTGATGACCCGCTCCCCTCGAGTGCCCCGATTCATCGGGCGAGACCTGCGTGAGGGCCTGCGTGAGGGCACTGCGACAGCCGGGACGCCGCGATGACCGCCACCTCGCTCGCCGCCCTGGCCGGTGGGCTGTTCGCGCTCGGCGGCGTCCTGATCGCCTGGCGCTTCACCCCGGCGCACCCCGATCTGGCGACGGCGCTGGACGGGCTGGACCCCGAACACAGCCTGACGCCGCCGGTGGCACCGATCGAGCTGGACGACGCCGTGCCCGACCGGGTGGGCCGCTGGCTGTACCGGCATCTGCCGCTGCCCGAGCCCCCGGCGGCCGATCTGGCCCTGCTCGGCATGCCGGCGTCCCGGTTCCACGGCCAGAAGCTGCTCTACGCGCTGTTCGGGATGGTGTTCCCGCTGCTCCCCGGCACGCTGGTGATGCTCGTCGGGGTCCGGGTTCCCTGGGTGTTCGCCGGGGTGGCCTCGGTGCTGACCGCGATCGCGTTGAGCTTCCTGCCCGACTACAACGTGCGCTCGGACGCCACGCGCGCCCGCGAGGAGTTCACTCGCGCGCTCGGGGCCTACATCGACCTGGTGGCCCTCGAGCGGCTCTCGGGCGCCGGGCCGCGCCAGGCCATGGAGTCGGCGGCCCAGGTGGGTGACTCCTGGCCGTTCCGGCGCCTGGCCGAGGAGCTGGCCCGGTCGCGCTGGTCGGGCGTGCCGCCCTGGGACGCCCTGGCGCGGCTCGCGGGCCAGCTCGAGCTGAACCCGCTGGCCGATCTCGCCGACATCATGCGGCTGTCCGGTGAGGAGGGGGCGGCGGTCTACCAGACGTTGCGCGCTCGCTCGGCGGCGATCCGCGCGGCGCTGGTCACCGAGGACCTGGCGCGGGTGAACCGGGCGGCCGAACGGCTGACGCTGCCGGGCGCCGTCCTGGCGTTGACCTTCGCCGTGCTGCTGACGGCGCCGGCCCTGATGCGCCTGCTGATCACCTGAGCAGGTCAGGCTGACGGGCCGACACGTCGACCCGCCGGCTCACACGTCGTGGGCGGCCGCGGCGGTCTGGCTGGTCCAGGCCAGGGCGGCCAGGTAGGACGCCGCGACGTCCGTGCTGCGGATGCCGAGGGCCGCGAGCTGGTTCAGCTTGCCCTCCTCGTAGTAGCGCACGGCGTCCAGGACGACGCGCAACCCGTTCTGGGTGCCGGCCATCGCGGCGTCCAGGTCCTCCCCCAGCGGGGGCAGGCTGGCCTTCATGTCCTGCACCGGGATCCCCAGCGTCGAGGCGATGCCGTCCAGCAGTCCGAGGGTGAAGGCCGTCTCCGGATCGGCCCGCGGCACCTGTGGCGGACGGCTGCGCCGGGCCTCGGGTGAGGCCAGCTTGCGGGCCAGTTGCTCGCAGGTCTGCGCCCGGGTCAGGGCGACGGAGGTGTCGACCCCCTGGTTGCGCGACTCGGACAGCGTGATCAGCACCATCCAGGCCCGCAACTTCTTCAGGCCGATCATCACCACGGCGTCGGAGATCGTCGAGACGGTGCGCCGCAGGCCGTTGGCGGCGCTGTTCGCCACCCGCAGCAGGCGCAGCACCATGCCGGGGTCGGTACGCATGATCGTCTCGATCTCGCGGATGGCGACGTCCGGACCCGACAGCCGGGCGAGCAGCTGCACCGCCAGCAGGTGGTCGGCGGCGATGCTGCCGGTGGTCATGGTCTGCGGTCGGCCGAGGTGATAGCCCTGGAACAGGGTGAAGCCGGTGTCGATGCAGCGTTGCATCATCGCGGCGTCCTCGACCCGCTCGGCCAGCAGCTGCAATCCCGGTCGGCGGCAGGCCTCGACGGTGGCCATCACCTCGTCCCAGGTCTGGCCCAGGACGTCGATCTTGACGATGGAGGCGATCTCGATCAGCGGTTCGGCCTCGGGCCGGTAGATGAAGTCGTCCAGCGCGATCCGGTAGCCCATCTCGCGCAGGTTCCGGACGCCGCTGAGCACCTCGTCGTCCAGCTGCACCGTCTCGAGCACCTCGAGCACGACCGTGTCGGGCTCGAAGGGCACCGGCAGGCCACCGGTCAGGAAGGTCCGGGTGAGATTCACGAAACCCGGCAAACCGGCTCTTCGTAGTTCCGCGTGATGTCCTGTGTTGATCAAGGTGTTCACGCTGCCGTCCGGGCGGCGCTGGCCAGGAGGATACGGGCCTTGTAGTGGCTCTCGTTGCGGAATCCTCGCCCGGTCCGCTTGATGTGCTTGATCCCGGTGTTCGCGGCCTCCGTTCTGGCGTTGGTGACACCGGTGACGACGGCGACCTCGATCTCGGCCCACCAGGTGCAGATCGTCGCCCACAGCCGGTCGGTCTCGGCCATGTTCGCGGCCAGGACGTACGTGCCGAGGCGCATCTTCTCGGTGTGCGCGGTGGCCAGGCTGGAGCAGGCCAGGAGCCGGCGGAGCTGTTCCTTCACGGCCCAAGCCGCGCCGAGTTCGTCGGTCGGGTCATCGGCTCGGAACATGCGGCGGAGTCGGGCCAACGCCCTCGGGGAGAGGGTGTTCCCGGCACGCAGCAGCAGCCGCCGGTTCGCCCAGACCGCGTCCTTGCGGCGACCGCGGCGGCCGAACCGTTGCCGGATCACCCGCTGACGAACCTGGGTGAGCATGTCGTTGGCGAGCTTGACCAGGTGGAACAGATCGACCGCGACCGCCGCGTCCGGCAGCTGCTCGGTGATCGCCTTGCGGTAGGCCGCGGACGGATCGATCGCCACCACCTGGATGCCGTCGCGCCAGGCGTTGCTGCGGGCCTCGAGCCAGTCGCCGACCCCCGCCGAGGTCCGCCCGTCGACCACCGCCAACACCTGCCCGGTGTCCAGGTCGACCAGGGTGGTCATCCACGGCTGGCGCCGTCGCCAGGCGCCGGTCTCGTCGCGGTAGAACCGCACCGACCGGTAGCGGTGCTCATCGATCCCGAGGCGGCGCACCACCGTGGCGTCGACGTCCGGCAGCACCACGGCGGCGGCGTTCACCGCGGCCTGCACGGTCCACCACGCGATGCCGTGCGCGGCGGCGACCTCGATCACGGCCCGTCCCGAGCAGATCACTGCGTCCAGAACCGCCGTCCGCAGCCGGGTCGTGGCTTTCGCTCTGAGCGGGACCTGGTCGGTGACCTCGGCGAACGTCCGCTTCTCGCACCGGGTTTCGGCGCAGACGAACCGGCGCCGGCGCAGGACTACCTCCACCCGGCCGGCCATCGGGATGTCGCGCAGCCGCGAGGCACGGACCTGATGCACCCGCCCCGACAGCACCCCACACGCCGGGCATGCCGCCTCGACGGCGGTCGAGGCGATCGTGACCACCCGCACCGGGCGGCCGTCGCCGTCGACATCATCGACCGCATGCACGACGCGGTAACCGGGCAGGTCGAACAGCACACTCGCCGCATCCCGCGGCAAGCCCGTAGGCTCGAACATGGCTCGTGGTCCCTCGACTGGATGAGTGCCTCGCAACACCCATCCCAGCGCAGGACCACGAGCCCTCTACATCACCGACCAGCCACCAACTGCCGTGTCGTGATCATGAAACTCCACGCTCAACTACCAAGAGCCGGCAAACCGCCGAGCAGGTCCTGGGCGTCGAACTCCGAGAAGGCGGCCAGGATCGTGCTGGTGGTGGCCTGGTCGGCGTCCTCGATCTGGGCGCAGACCGCGTCCTCGGCATTGCGGAACAGCAGCTCGTACGCCTGCAGGCGGCCGTGGACATCGTGGATGGGCTGGCGCCCCACGTGGACGGCTCGGGCCAGCTGCGCCGAGACGGTGCTGCTCCTCACCCGCCCGTCCCTTCGTCGGAGCCACCTGCCAGGACACAGATCTGTGTCGACACAGGTGTCGGCCGAGCGGGCGTCGGGGTTGAGCAGCATCACCCGCGGGAGTCGGCGGCTCAGGCCCGGCGGACCACCTTGGTGAACAGGTCGGGCAGCCGATGGTCGGGGTCGTAGCGGTCCTTGATGGCGGCATAGCCCGCGCCGCCGTAGCGATCCCAGAAGTCCGCCTCGTCGTAATAGGCGTCGGAGTAGAGCGACTTGTGCCCGTCGTGGTCGTCGACGGCCTGCTCGACCAACCGGTTGACGTCCCCGTCGCGCTGCCCCGGCGCGATGGGCACCGTGCCCCAGAAGCCCACGTTCACGTAGATCTGCCCCGGGGTGAGCGGGTAGAGCGACCAGGTGCCCCGCCCGACCAGGGGGCACAGCCACACCGGGGTCATCGGGACGTGGTCGAGGTACCACCGCAGGAAGTCCGCCGTCCGGGCCAGCGGGATCTCGACGTCCTGGACGACGCGCTCGCGCGCCGGCAACCCCCGGCGCGCGTCGATCGTGGCGGCCACGTGATAGCGGTTCTCCAGCCCGACGATGCGGTGATAGACGTCGCTGCGGCGCCAGGCCGCCGGCCACAACCGGCGCAGGGTCGGGTTCTGGGCGCCGAACGCCTTCGAGCACCAGAACCAGTCGGTGTCCCAGCGCCACAGGTAGTCGTGCACGGTCAGGGCATCGGTCGGACGGCGCTGCAGCGACTGGTAGTAGACCCGCTGGCCGGTGTAGTCCGACAGCCGGGTCGCCAGGTGCGGGTCGTCCGACCAGCGACCGAGCACCAGGTAGGACTCGTCCGCCGCGAACAGCACGCCGTCCAGGAAGTCGACCGGCTCGTCCTGCCAGGTGCGATGGGTGACGATCTCGCCGATCGCCTCGCTCACGGCGTCGAGCGAGTCGAAGTGCACGTTGCGGGTCACCACGTAGGGCTGCACCGGGTCGAGGTCGATGCGCAGCCGGGTGGCGTATCCCACCGTGCCGTAGGAGTTCGGGAATGCCGTGAACAGGTCGGCGTGCTCGCCGTCCGGGGTGGCCGTGACCACCTGCCCGTCCCCGGTCAGGATGTCCAGCTCGCGTACCGACTCGTGGGGCAGCCCGTTGCGGAACGAGGAGGACTCGATGCCCAGACCGGTGACGGCCCCGCCGAGGGTGATGGTGCGCAGCTGCGGCACCACCTTCGGCATCAGCCCGTACGCCAGCGTCGTGGCGACCAGCCGTTCGTAGGTGCACATGCCCTGGACGTCGGCGGTGCGCGCGGCCGTATCGATGCTGATCACATCGGTCAGTCCGGTCACGTCCAGGCCCGGGGTGGTGACGGCGGCCCGTGGCCGGAACAGGTTCGAGGTGCGCTTGGCCAGCCGGATGGGTGAACCCGCCGGGACGGCGTGGTAGCTGGCCTGCAGTCGTTCCACCGCTGCCCGATGGGCCATGGCGCCGACCGGGTGGGCCGTCATCGGTGCCACCGTCGACGTGGTCAGCACCGTGCCGTCGGCGCGCACCGTTCCGGTGGCCCGGACGATGCCGCCGGTCCGAAGGTGGTCGGTGGTCACGGTGGGCCTCAGACCGCGAACCGGTGCACGAACAGGCCACTGCGCAGTTTGGGTTCGAACCAGGTCGACTTGGGTGGCATGTCGCGCCCGGTGGCAGCGACGGCGACCAGTTCGGCGACCGAGGTCGGGTGCAGCGCAAAGGCCGCAGCCCAGGTGCCGGAGTCGACCAGCCGCTCGAGTTCGGCGGTGCCCCGGATGCCCCCGACGAAGGCCACCCGGGTGTCGGTGCGCGGGTCGGTGATGCCCAGACCGGGGGCCAGCACCAGATCCTGCAGCAGCGAGACGTCCAGTCCGGCAACGGGATCGGCGAGCCGGGCCGGTTCGGCCACCCCGTCGCGCAACCGCAGCCGGAACCAGGTGGCGGCGCAGTACATGGCGAACTCGCGGCGTCCGGTGGGGTCGATGCCGGCCGTGCCCGCCGGGCCGATCACCGTGACGTCGAACAGCGTCGCCAGGTCGTTCACCCAGCCCTGGGCGTCGCGTCCGCCGAGGTCGGCGACCACCCGGTTGTAGGGCAGGATCTCGAGCTCCTCCCCGGGGAAGACCACCACCGGGAAGGCGTCGCTGCCGCCGGCCCCGTCCAGGCGTTCGGCCACGGCCGCGGCGGCCGCACTGCGGTGATGGCCGTCGGCCACGAACAACTCGGGCAGGCCCGCGGCAGCCGCGGCCAACTCGGCGACCTCGGCGTCGTCGTCCACCCGCCACAACGTGTGGCCGATGTCGTCGGCGGTGACCAGATCGATCATCGGCGGCCGGGCGGTGATCCGGGCCAGCAGGTCCGCCACCGGCTTCCAGGAGGGGTCGTCGGGTGCGGTGAGCAGGAACACCGGCTCGTCGTGAGCGGCCAGCCCGAGCAGGTGGTTGATCCGGTCGGTCTCCTTGTCGATGCGGGTCTGCTCGTGGGTCTTGATCAGCCCGCCAGCGTAGTCCGCCACCGCCGCGCAGCCGACCAGCCCGGTCTGCACGTGCTCACCGCGACGTTGCCGGTAGACCGAGTAGGTCGGCGCCGGGTCGAGCACGAAGGTGCCCCGGGCGAGCAGCTGGTTCAGCGCCGCCCGACCGGCCTGGTGCACCGGCTCCGAGTCGGCCGGGGTGCCGTCCGGGAAGGCGATCTCGGGACGCGAGATCTGCAGGAACGAGTCGGGGTTGTCGCCGGCCAGCGCGCGCGCCTCGGTCACGTCGACGACGTCGTACGGAGGCGCGGCCACCCGGGCGGCGAGATCCACCCGAGGTCGCAGGGCACGGAATGGTCGTAAGTCCGCCATGGCCCCATCCTCCCCCACGAACCGGGCCTCGAGGCCAACCTCCAGGTCAAGCCCGATACCGACCTCGACATCCAGCTCGATTCCGACCTCGATACCGACCGCCGCACCCGAGGGCGCTGATCCGCGGCGCCGGACCGACCCGGCCGGGTACGTTCGCTTCCCGTGAGTGCACACGAGTCGACGGGTGACGGCCCGCGCCGCCCGGCGACGGTGTGGGTCATCGCGGGGGCGCCGGGGTCGGGCAAGTCCACCGTGGCCGCGGCCCTGCTGGACCGGCTGGAGCCGCCGGCGGCGGTGCTGGACAAGGACACGTTGTTCAACGGGTTCGTCTCGGCGCTGCTGGCCGCTCACGGCCGTGACCACGGTGAACGTGAGGGCGAGTGGTACGACGCTCACGTCAAGGTGCACGAGTACCGGGCTTTGACGGCGGCGGCCCGCCAGATCCGGGCCACCGGGTGCCCGGTGCTGCTGGACGCCCCGTTCACCGGGCAGATCCGCGACCCGCTGGCCTGGTCCGCCTGGGTCGAGCAACTCGGCGGCGACCCGGTGCAGCTGGTGTGGGTGCGTTCGGACGCCGCGACGCTGCGCCGCCGGATCGAGGCCCGGGCCAACCCGCGCGACGGCGGCAAGCTGGCCACGCCCGAGGCGTTCGCCGCGTTCGTGGCCCGGATGCAGCCGGAACTCCCGCCCCCGGTGGCGCACCTCGAGATCGACAACCGGGACGGCGCGCCGTCCGCCGAGGGACAATTCCGCGAGCAGCTCGGGGTTGCGACGATGCGGGGGTTCAGCCGTGGCCGAGGATGACTGGCTCACGGAGACGTGCCCGGGGCTGCGCAAGCCGCCACAGCAGGCGCGCAGCCGGACGCGGGTGCTGGCGATCCTGGCCGCGGCACAGCTGATCATCACGCGGGACGGGCTGGACGGCCTGAGCATGCGGGGCCTGGCCGAGGAAGCCGGCGTCCCGATCGGCACCGTCTATCAGTTCTTCGTCGACAAGACGGGCGTGCTCGACACCCTGGTGCACCGGCACGGGCTGTCGATGCCGGGCATGATCGAGGCGATCCGCTCGTTCCAGCAGAGCCACCCCTGGCGAGCGGTGATCGCGGAGCTGTACCGGCTACAGGTCGAGCGGCTGCGGGCCGACCCGGCCTACGTCACCATCTGGGTCGAGCGCCAGCTCAGCCCGTTGGCCCAACGGCAGGACGATCGGGACGTCGAGACCTTCACCGATCTGCTGACCGACCTGTTGATCGCGCAGGAACACCTGGTGCCCTCCGACCGGCTGCGCACCGTGTGCCGGGTGGCCACCCAGGCCGCGGACTCGTTGCTGTACCTGGCGTTTCGGGTCGATCCGACCGGCGATCCGACGACGTTGGAGGAGGCGCTGCGCATCCTGCAGCTCTACCTGGCCGACATCGCGGCCGATCCCCGCCACCGGTCCTGATCAGCGGGACCGATTCTGATCACGCACCGATTCTGATCATGAGTTGAGCCGCCGGAACATCCCCTTGTTGCGGGCGTGCAGCCGGGGGAACTCGGCGAACAACCGGTCATAGACCGCCCGGTGACCCGGGTCGGGGGTGAACACCCGGTCGACGGGCACCAGGTCGCGTAGCTGCGCGTGGGTGATGTGACCGAGCACCAGGCCGGCGTAGAGCCCGCCGCCGCGCACCCCGGCCAGCGCCGGATCGGCGACCCGCTCCAGGGTGTGCCCGGTGACGTCGGCGACGATCTGGCACCACAGGTCGCTGCGTGCGGCGCCGCCGATCACCCGGATCGGGTCGAGCCGGTGACCGGTCACCTGCTCGGCGCCGGTGAGCAGCCAGCGCAGGTTCAGCGCCACCCCCTCCATGACCGCGCGCGCCAGCTCGCCCCGCCCGGTGGTCAGCGAGACGTTGTGGAACCCCCCGCGCGCCAGCCGATCGTCGATCGGGCAGTGTTCCCCGGTCAGCCACGGGGTGAAGATCGCCCCACCCGCCCCCGGGGGTGCGGCCGCCGCCAGCTCCTCGATCTGCGGGTAGTCCAGGTCGGGGGCCACCGCGTGGCGGAACCACTCCAGGGCGCGACCGGCGTTGTCCTGGCTGTTGATCAGGATGTACTGGCCGTCACCGAGGCCGGGCACGGAGGCCACCTGCCAGCGCAGGCTGGTGGTCTTGCGCGGCATCGGGCAGGTCACCCAGTCGGAGGTGCCGAGCCCGATGTGGGTCTGATGGGCCTCGGTGCAGCCGGACGCCACCACGGCGTTGTGGATGTCGGGCAGCCCGGTGACCACCCGAGCCGAGGCCGGGATCCCCAGGGACGCCGCGACGTCCGGTCGGACCGTGCCGACCACAGATCCGTTGGGCACCAGGGGCGGCAGCCGCTCGGGGTTGATGCCGGCGCGGGCGACCAGCACCGGGTCGTAGCCGGTCGGGTGCGGCGTCCGGTTGTCGATCAACCAGGACGGGAACATCGACATCACCGTCGCCGCGGGCACCCCGGTGAACCGCATCGTCAGGTAGTCGACGGGCTCGAGGTACCACCGGGCCCGCTCCCGGATCTCGGGCCGGTCGCGGTCCAGGTGCAGCATGTGGGCGATCGGGTCCGACCCGGCCGGGTTGGGCACGCCCCCCGAGCGCCGCAGCCAGGTGGCGACGACGCGCGGCGCGAAACCGGCCACGGGGCCGGCGAACTGGGCGCGGGAGTACTCCGCGCCGCGGGTGTCGTTCCACATCAGGCACTCGGTGACCGGCAGCCCGTCGGCGTCCACCGCGATCGTGCTCGACCACTGCCCGGTCACCGCGACGGCGGCGACCTGCTCACCCCAGCCGCCGCGCGCGATCCCCTCGCGGACGGCGGTGGTCAGGGACTGCCACCAGCCCTCGGCGTCCTGGGCGGCGGACCCGTGGACGACGTCCAGCCGCTCGCTCCAGGACCACACGATCTCGCCGGTGAAACTGACCAGCCCGACCTTCGAACCGCCGCTGCCGTGGTCGATCGACAGCACCAGCTCGGTCACGGCGCCTCCTCGGATGCCCTGGGGGGCAACGCCTGCTGGCCGTCGAGGATCGCGTTCATGAAGCCGACGATGAACGCCTCGCTGGCCTCGGTGAGGCCACCGGCCACCCCGCCGTAGATCGCACCGAGTTCGGGTTCGGCGCCGTCCGCGTGGCGCTGCTTCGCGTACTCGACCGCCTCGGCCAGGTCGGAGGTGAAGGCCTGGACGACGCCCGGCCGGGTCTGTGGCCGCGTCACCGCCAGGTGGATCGCGTTCGGGTACTGCTGACCGTTGAACCGCCAGCCGCGGGGGCGCATGAAGTCGGCCACGTGATAGATGTCGAACTCCTTGCTGGAGAACGAGAAACAGAACGTGGGCTCGCCCATCAGGTGCAGCTCGGGGTGGGCGGTGACGGCGTCCATCAGGGCGCGGGCCGTGCCCAGGATCTCGCCGGCGTAGCGGCGGTAGCCCTCGCGGCCGTACTGCACCAGCGCGGCCCAGGTGGCGGCCAGCAGCCCGCCCGAACGCGAGCCGTCCATGCCGGGTGACATGTACTTGCCACCCGACCAGCCCACCAGGTGGAAGTACTGCGCGGTGCGTAATGCCTTGTCGCGGAACAGCAGTACCGAGGAGCCCTTGGGCGCGTAGCCGTACTTGTGGGTGTCGATCGAGATCGAGCTGACCCCCGGGACGCGGAAGTCGAACGGCGGCAGGTCGTACCCGTGATCCGGGGCGAAGGCGAGGATGAACCCGCCCAGGCAGGCATCGACGTGCAGCCCCACACCGCGCGCCAGGGCGAGCTCGGCCAGGTCACCGATCGGGTCGACGGTGCCGTAGGGGTAGCTGCCGGCCGAGCCGATGATCGCGATGGTGTTCTCGTCGACCTGCGCAGCGACGTCCTGCGGGCGCACCAGTGTGGTGGCGGGGTCGACCGGCACCGTGCGGGGTTCGATGCCGAACAGGTGGCAACCCTTGTCGAAGGCGGCGTGTGCGGTCTCGGGCTTGACGACGTTGGGGGCGGTGATGCCGCGGGTGGCGCGAGCGTGCTCCCGGTAGGCGAGCAGGGCGTGCAGGATGCTGCTGCTGCCCCCGGTGGTGACCAGGCCGCCAGGCTCGGTGGTCGGGTCGGCTGCGGTGATCGCCTCGCCGTGCATCAGGTCGAGCACCATGGCGATGATCTCGCCCTCGAACCGGGTCATCGAGGGGCACAGGTCGCGTTGCAGGGCGTTGACGTGAGCGAAGTGTCCGTACGCCTGGGTGAGGAAGGCGTAGTGATCGGCGTCCCCGCTGTAGATCGTGCCCGAGATGCGTCCGTCGGCCCAGGTGGCATCTTCCTCGGCGGCGATGGTGGCCAGCTCGTCGAGGATCGCCTGGCGAGGCCGGCCGTGCTCGGGCAGCCGGCGGTTCACCGGGTAGCGCTCGGCGTACGGGTACTCACTCATGTGACCTGCCTCCTGGTGGACTGCACGGGCGAGGTTACATGAATCAAATTCATGTTTCACCGGCCGGGAGGGTGACCTGCCCGACGATCGTGCCGGGTGATCACCGTTGTGCAGGGGATCTCCCCCTTGTCGAGGGGGAAACCTCCTGTCAGACGGTGATCATGAACTCAGCCGAGGACGCCGTCCACCAGCTCCTTGGCGGCGGCCTGCACCTGCGCGAGGTGCTCGGCGCCCTGGAACGACTCGGCGTAGATCTTGTAGACGTCCTCCGTGCCCGAGGGACGCGCTGCGAACCAAGCCGACTCGGTGGTCACCTTGAGCCCGCCGATGGCCGCGCCGTTGCCGGGGGCCTCGGTGAGCTTGGCGGTGATCGGCTCGCCGGCCAGTTCGGTCGCGGTGACCTGCTCGGGCGACAGCTTGCTCAGCACGGCCTTCTGCTCGCGCGAGGCGGCCGCGTCGATCCGGGCGTAGGCGGGGGCCCCGTGCTCCTCGGTCAGGGCGGTGTAGTGCTCACTGGGCGACTTACCGGTCACCGCCTGGATCTCACTGGCCAGCAGTGCCAGCAGGATGCCGTCCTTGTCGGTGGTCCACACCGTGCCGTCGTGGCGCAGGAAGCTCGCGCCGGCGCTCTCCTCGCCGCCGAAACCGACCGAGCCGTCGAGCAGGCCGGGCACGAACCACTTGAACCCGACCGGCACCTCGAGCAGCGTGCGCCCCAGCGCGGCCGCCACCCGGTCGATCATGGACGACGACACCAGGGTCTTGCCGATCGCCACGTTCGCGCCCCACTCCGGCCGGTTGGCGAACAGGTACTCGATCGCCACCGCAAGGAAGTGGTTCGGATTCATCAGACCGCCGTCCGGGGTCACGATGCCGTGCCGGTCGGAGTCGGCATCGTTGCCGGTCGAGATCTGGAACGCGTCCTTGTTGGCGATCAGCGAGGCCATCGCGGACGGCGAGGAGCAGTCCATGCGGATCTTGCCGTCCCAGTCCAGCGTCATGAACCGCCAGGTGGCGTCGACCAGCGGGTTGATCACCGTCAGGTCGAGGCGGTGGCGTTCGGCGATCTCGCCCCAGTAGTCCACGCTGGCGCCGCCCAGCGGGTCGGCGCCGATGCGCACCCCGGCCTCGCGGACGGCGTCCAGGTTGAGCACCGACGGCAGGTCGTCGACGTAGCTGCCCAGGAAGTCGTAGCGCGAGGTGGTCTCGGCGGCCAGGGCGCGGGCCAGCGGCACCCGCTTGACGCCGTCCAGCCGGGCGGCGATCAGCTCGTTGGCGCGGTTCTCGATCCACTTCGTGGCGTCGGTGTCGGCCGGGCCACCGTGCGGCGGATTGTACTTGAATCCGCCGTCGGCGGGCGGGTTGTGGGATGGCGTGATCACGATGCCGTCGGCCCGGTCGGGGTCGGACCCGCCGGCTGAGCCGTTCCCGGCGCCGCCGAGGGCGCGGTTCGCCTTGAGGATCGCGTGGCTCACCGCGGGGGTGGGCGTGTAGCGGTCGCGGTCGTCGATCAGGGTGGTGACGCCGTTGGCGGCCAGCACCTCGAGCGCGCTGGCCCAGGCCGGCTCGGACAGGCCGTGGGTGTCGCGGCCGACGAACAGCGGGCCCGCGATGCCCTGGGCGGCGCGGTAGTCACAGATCGCCTGGGTGGTGGCGACGATGTGCGCCTCGGTGAACGCGGCGCGCAGGCTCGACCCGCGGTGGCCGGAGGTGCCGAACGCCACGCGCTGCGCCGGGTCGTCCAGATCGGGCCAGGTCGTGTAATACGCGGTCACCAGGTGCGCGACATCGATCAGATCACTGGCCTGAGCCAGCTGCCCGGCGCGTTCGTGAGCCATGAGAAGCTCGTCCCTTCGTCACGCAATCTCCCCTGGTGGCGCCCGAGATGGTCGCCCCCGCCTGGGAGGCTAACGGGCGGTGGGGGCCGGTGCACGGTCCCTTGGGTCCCGGTGTGCGTCAGCCGGGCCAGGTCGGGGGCCGAGCGGGGTCGTCGGCGTGCCCCAGCACCATGATCACCGTCAGATCGCAGTCTGCTCCCGATGAACCGGAGGGAACTGCGAGCCAACAGTGATCATGGTCGGCGCCTAGAGTGCGGGACGTGTCCAAGCTGCGCGTCGTCCGGGCCACCGCCTACGTGGCGCCGTTGCGTGAGGGCGGCTCGCTGCCGGGGTTGATCGAGGCGGACGACGACGGCATCTACGTGACCAAGTTCCGCGGTGCCGGGCAGGGCACCGCCTCGCTGGTGGCCGAGATCGTGGTCGGCGAGTTGGGCCGCCGGCTCGGCGTGCGGGTGCCCGAGCTGGTGGTGATCGATCTCGACGACCGCATCGCCCCGCGCGAACCCGACGAAGAGGTGCAGGACCTGTTGCGGGTCAGCGCCGGCGCCAACCTCGGCCTCGACTTCCTGCCCGGGTCGTTGGGCTACGACGGCCTGGGCCGTTGGGCACCGCCCGCCACCGACGCCGCCCGGGTGCTCTGGCTCGACGCGTTCACCGCCAACGTCGATCGCACCTGGCGCAACCCCAACCTGTTGGTCTGGCATCGGCAGCTGTGGGCGATCGACCACGCCGGCGCGCTGGTGTTCCAGCACGCCTGGCCCGACCCGGACGTCTGGGCGCGCAAGGTCTACGACCTTGCCGAGCACGTGCTGCTGCCGGTCGCCCGCCGCCTGGACGCCGCCGCGTGGGCCGAGCTGGACGCCGCCTGCGCCGCGCAGCTGACCGAGCCGGTGCTGCGCGAGGTGCTGGCCCTGGTGCCGGATGACTGGCTGCTCACCATGAACTCCGCCCGAACGGACGCCGAGTCCCGCGATCGCGCGGGGCTGCCCGCCCGCAGCGCCGACGCCTGGCGCGAGCGCTACGTCCTCCAGCTGCTGGCCCGCCTGACCGGTGGCCGCCCCTGGCAGCAGGGGTTGATCTCGTGAACACCGATGCCCCCGAACCGGTTCCGTCGACGTCCACGGTGCCGTTCCAGTCCACGGTGCCGTTCCAGTACACCGTGCTGCGCGCCGTCCCGCGGGTGGACCGCGGCGAGTACGTGAACATCGGGGTGGTGCTCTACTGCCACCACACCGCGCACGCCGCGAGCCGGCTGGCGATCGCGGTCCACCTGGACGACGCCCGGCTGCGCGCGCTCGACCCGCAGCTCGACCTCGACGTCGTCCACGCCGCCCTCGACGGCATCCGCGCCGTCTGCGAGGGCAGCGCCCAGCCGGGCTGGACGACGGGTGAGCGGTTCGGCTGGCTGACCGCCCCGCGCAGCACCGTCGTCCAACCCGGGCCGGTGCACTCCGGGGTGACCGGCGACCCGCAGCTCACCCTCGACCGGCTGATGACCCGGCTGGTGCGCTAGGCCTGGGTCGGTGCCACCGTGGCGACCGGGAACGTGAAGTTCTCGGGTCGCTTCGTGCCCGGCAGCAGTGGCACCACCCGCCCGAATCCCGGTAGCGCTCGGGTCCCGGCGACCAGCGCCTCGTAGGCCTGGCGCGGCGTCCAGTTCAGGTCGCGGTTGCCCTGCAGCAGCCGCGCCACCGCCCCGGCGATCTGCGGGGCGGCGAACGAGGTGCCGCTCCACATCGCCCAGGCGTCGGCGCCGAACACGCTGCTGCCCCCGGCGGTGGCCTCGGTGCCGTTGACGAACGTCGAGACGATGCCCTCGCCGACCGTCGAGCAGTTCACCCAGTCACCCCGGCTGGACCACTCCGCGGCCGTGTGCCCGGCGGTCAGCGCCGCCACCGCGACCACGTTCTTGAACGCGGCCGGCCACATCGGGGTGGTGTTGCCGTCGTTGCCCGCGGCGGCCACCACCAGGACGTCGGGGTACAGGTCGGCCAGCCGCCGCATCGCCTGCCGCAGCGCCAGGGGCGGCTCGCCGTCGGCGGTGGGGGTGCCGAGGGACAGCACGATGATCTCGCAGTGAGCCTCGGCGGCCTGCCGGATGGTGTCCGCCAGCAGGTCCTCCCGCCCGACGCCGTCGGTGTCGAGGGCGCGGTAGACGGTGATGTCGGCGGTGGGGCACACCTGCTGCACGACGCCGGCGACGAAGGTGCCGTGACCGGCGCCGAGGTCGAGCAGGGTGTCGGTGTCGCGGGCGGAATCGAGCTCGTCCCGGTTGGCGTCGCTGCGGGCGAGCCGGGCCAGCCACTGGTCTCGGCGCACCTCCGAGGTCAGGCCGGTGTCGATCACTGCCACCCGGGCGGGCGCCTGGTCGGCGATGTCGGCCACGATCCGATCACTGAACGGCAGCCGCCGATCGGTCGGTTCGGGCGAGCTGTCGCCCTTGATCACCGAGCCCTGCGCCACCACGTGGATGGGCGCGACCTCGGTCGAGGTCCCCTGCCGGCGGCGGTAGAAGTCGACGTCGGCCGATTCGGCGCGATCGACGTCGAACCATTCCCCGACCTCGCCGTCGAGGGCGTGCACCAGGCGTTCGTCCTTGACATAGGCGGGCTCGTTGCCGGTGTCCACGATCCGGACGATGTCGAAGCGGGCCGGCGTGGTCAGTCGTCGATCGGCGTTGCGCTGCATGGTGAATCGCTCGCGGCGTCCGAGTGCGGTGAGCTGGTCGCCCAGCCGGCGGCGCTCGGCCTCGGCGATCGACTGCTGATCGGATGGGTAGGAGTAGTCCTCGGGGCGGATCTGGTGCCCGCTCATCGTGTTGTCCCCTCGTGATTCCGGGCCGGTGGGGTGGTGTCGTCGGTCTCTACGATGTGGTGGTCATCCTTCCCCGGCAGAGGCGGTCGGTCCATGGTCCCCACCCCCGCGAATGCGGTGTCGGGGCACGACCGACTGCGCCGAGCCGAGCTGGCCTACGAAGGAGCCGTCGGTGACCCCGGTTCGTACACCACGCTGACCCTTGATCTCGTGGAGGAGTGTCGCCGCGCCGGTGATCACGAGGCGCACGTCGTGGCGTTGCGTGCGCTGGGCTGGATCGAGCACCTGCTGGTCGGCAATCATGCCGCCCGCGAACGGCTCGACCTGGCCGTGCGGCTGGCCCAGCGTCACGACCTGACCCGGCGCCTGCCCGAGCTGCTCACCAGCCGGGCGGCGGTGAACCACGAGCTGGGTCGGATGACGGCCGCGCACCACGACCTCGACCGGGCGCTGCACTGGGCCACCCGGCACGGCGGTGAGATCGACGGCGTCGTCTGGTGCCAGATCGCGTTGCAGCGGGCGGTGTTGTGCCACAACCAGGGCGACCTGGCCGAGGCGGGCCGGCTCTACCGGGAGCTGTTGGCGCGCCGGTCCTGCCCGCCGGCGGTGCAGGTGAAGGCGGGCAACAACCTGGCGCACCTGCTCGCCATGTGTGGCCGGCCCGCCGAGGCGCTGCCGTTCGCGGACGCCGCGCTGGCCGGCGCCGGGCAGGTCGGGCCGGGGCTGGCGGCGGCGGTGGCGCAGACCCGGGCCTGGGTGTTGATGCAGACCGGACGGCTGCCCGAGAGCATGCATGCCTTCGAGGACGCCGAGCGCCGGTTCCGCGCGGCGTCGTTGCCGACCGCCGACTTCTCGATCGAGTACGCCGATGCCCTGGTCGAGCTGCGGCTGATGCGCGAGGCGGCGAACATGACGCAGCGCGCGGTCACCGATCTGGAGCGGCTCGGGGCGCCGTTGATCGTGGCCGAGGCCCGGTTGCGGCGCGCCCGATTGTCGATGGCCGACGGTGACCCGGCCCAGGCGCTCACCCAGATCGACGACGCCCTTGCCGCCCTACGCCGCCAACGGCGTCCGAGCTGGGTGGCCGGAGCGCTGGTGACCCGCGCCGAACTGGTGCTGGCGCTCGACACCGCCGCCGCCACGGACCTGACCTCGATCCGGCGGGCGGCCGCCACCCTCGAACGGCTGCAGATGAGCGCCGCGGTGGAGGCACACCTGGTGGCCGGGCGGCTCGCCGTCCGGCTCGACCGGCCATCGGTGGCACGGGACTCCTGGCAGCGGGCGCACCAGCTCTCGCGCGGCCGCCCGGTGCTGGTGCGGCTTCGCGGGCGGCTGGCCGCGGCCTCGGCCGCAGACCTGACCGGCCGGCCGGGTGAGGTGGTGCGGCAGGCTCGGCTCGGGCTGGCCGACCTGGCCCGCCACCGCGCCGCGCTGCCCTCGATGGAGTTGCGGGCGCTGGCGTCCGGGCACGGCGAGCAGCTCGGGGTGCTGGGACTGCGGGCGCTGGTGCCGAGCGCGCCGGCCGCGCAGGTGCTGAGCTGGCTGGAGCGCACCCGGGCCGCCGCGATGGTGCTGGTCGATCCGCCGCCCCCGCCCGAGATCCAGCAGGACCTCGCCACCCTGCGCAGCCTGGAATCCGAGCTGCGTGAGGCGCGTCGGGCCGATGCCGGCGAGTCCGGGCAGCTGCTCGCCCGGGTGCGGATGCTCGAGCGCCGGATCCGCCGGGCCGCGTGGTCGAGTCTGTCCCCGGCGGCCGGTGAGCAGCGCCTGCCGGACGCCGCGTCGCTGCGTGCCGGCCTGGACGGCGCGGTGCTGGTCGAGTTCGCGGTGCTGGACGGCGAGGTGCTCGCGGTCGTGATGGACTCCCGCCGCACCCGGCTGGTGCGCCTGGGTCCGTACGCCAAGATCGCCGCGGAGCGGGAGGCGCTGCGGTTCTCGATGCGGCGGCTGAGCCGCGGTGGGACGGCGGCCCGCTCGGCGCTGGGCTCGGCAGGCCTGGTGCTCGACCGGCTGCGGCAACTGCTGCTGGCCCCGCTGATGCTGGCGCCCGACGTCCCGTTGGTGATCGTGCCGGCCCGCGGGCTGCACGGCGTCCCCTGGTCGGCGCTGCAACAGGCTCCGGTGAGCGTGGCGCCGTCCGCCGCGACGTGGCTGCGCACCCGCACCTCGCAGGCGCTCGAGGCGCCGGCGCCGGGGCCGGACGTCGTCCTGGTCGCCGGACCCGATCTGCCCGGTGCGCTGGCCGAGGTCAGCGTGCTGGAGGCGGCCTACGCACCGGCCCGGGCGACGGTGATGCTGCCCCCGGCCAGCACGGTGCGGGCGGTGACCTCGGCGTTGTCGTCAGCGCGGGTGGCGCACCTGGCGTGCCACGGCTTCCTGCGCACCGACAACCCGACGTTCTCCTCGTTCCAGCTCAGCGACGGGTCGTTGACCGTGCACGAGTTGGCCGCCGCCAGCCGGTTGGTGCACCGCGTGGTGCTGGCGGCCTGCCGCTCGGGGGCGCAGGTCAGCTATGCCGGTGAAGAGGTACTCGGCTTCGTCAGTGCGTTCATGGCCCGCGGGACGGCGGGCATGGTGGCCGCCACGACGCCGGTGCCGGACGGCGAGAGCGTGCCGCTGATGTCGGCGCTGCACCACCGGATCGCCCGCGGCGACACGTTGTCGCAGGCGTTGTGGTCGGCGCGGGCCTCGATCGGCGCCGGCGCGGAGGACTTCGTCGATCGGCCGGTGGACTTCATGGCCTGGTTCGCCTACACCGCCTACGGCGCTGCCTGAGGGCGCTCGTCGGGTTCATGATCGCTGTTCGGGCTCCCGATTCGGGACGAAAATCCTCGAGAACGGCGTCGAGACGGTGATCATGACGCGAATCGCTTGACGGAGAAGTAGTAAGCGCGCATAGTTTCTGTCATGACGATTCTCGCAACCGCCCACGCCACCTCGACCGCCCAGCCCGCCGCGTTCTTCGCCCGGTGGGCCGACATGGCCACCTGGCCGCAGTGGAACCTCGACACCGAGTGGGTCCGCCTCGACGGCCCGTTCGTCGCCGGCGCCACCGGCACGCTCAAGCCGAAGGGCGGCCCGAAGGTGCCGTTCGTGATCGAGCGGCTGGTCGACGGCCGGGAGTTCGTCGACACCTCGCGCCTGGTCGGGGCGCGGCTCACCTTCGACCACCAGGTGAGCCGGACGCCGTCCGGCGGCACCGCGGTGGCGGTGACCGTGTCGCTGACCGGGCCGCTCGCCCGGGTGTGGCGGCTGATCCTCGGCAAGGGCATCGCCGCGACGCTGCAGGGTGATCTCGACCGGCTGGTCGCCGTGGCCGAGAGCGCCGAGCGGGTCGATGCCCACGAGGGCACGGCCTGATGGCCGCCTGGCTGGGGGTGGTCTCGGCCGAGCACGTGGCCCGCGGCGTCGCCCTGGGCATCGCCCAGACCAACCACGGCAAGCGCACCGGCCTGGCCCGGATGAGCCCCGGCGACGGATTGATCTACTACTCGCCCCAGCAGCGCCTGGGCGGCACCGAGCCGGTGCGGGCCTTCACCGCCGTCGGCCGGATCTGCGACCAGGAGATCTGGCAGGCGGACGAGGGGGAGTTCCGGCCGTGGCGGCGGCGGGTCGACTACGACCTCGCGGCGCGGTCGGTGCCGATCGCCCAGCTGCGCGACCGGCTGGACCTCACGGCCACGCCGAACTGGGGATACGCCCTGCGCCGGGGGCTGCTCGCGCTGAGCGAGAACGACTTCGCCCTGATCCAGGCGGCGATGACGTCTCGCGCAGGATGACGTCGTGAACCGGGTGACATCATGAACCGGGTGACAGGCGCAGAGGCCGGGCTGGCGACCGAGTTCGCCGATGCCGACGACAGTCCCGGGCTGCTGCTCTGGCGGGTGACCAACCGCTGGCAGGCCGCGCAGCGGGCCGCGCTCAAGCCCCTCGGGTTGACCCACGTGCAGTTCGTCCTGCTGGCCTCGCTGGTCTGGCTGGACGTCGACGGGCCGGTCACCCAGAAGCGGCTGGCCGATCACGCCGTGGCCGACCCGATGATGACCTCGCAGGTGCTGCGGGCGCTCGAGGGCATGGGCCTGGTGACCCGCCGTCCGCACCCGGTCGACGGCCGGGCGCGGGCGCTGGCGGCCACCGAGGCCGGGCGCGAGCTGGCCAATCGCGCCGTGGTCGTGGTCGAGGCCTGCGACCGCGACTTCTTCGCCGCCCTCGGGCCGGACGTCACGGCCTTCAGCGGCCTGCTTCGCCGAATGGCCGGCGCCGGGCAGACTGGGTAGATGCCCGAACTGCCCGAGGTCGCCGCCCTGGTGGAGTTCCTGCGCGAACGCGCGGTCGGCCGCGTGGTGGCCGGCGTCGAGATCGGCACGATCAACGTCCTGCGCACCTACGACCCGCCGCCCACCGCGCTGGCCGGCATGACCGTGGACGGCGTGGCCCGGCACGGCAAGTTCCTCGACCTCGACATCGGCGGCCTGCACCTGATCTTCCACCTGGCGCGCGCCGGGTGGCTGCGCTGGTCGGATGCCCTGCCCGAGACCGTGATCCGGCCCGGCAAGGGTCCGATCGCCCTGCGGGTGCGCCTCGACGATCTCGACCTGCCGGACGGCGAGCGCCGCCCGGGGTTCGACCTCACCGAGGCCGGCACCAAGAAGTCGCTGGCGGTGTACGTGGTGCGCGCGCCGTCCGAGGTGCCCGGGATCGCGGCGCTGGGGCCGGACCCGTTGGCGGAGGACTTCGACCGGGCCGCGCTGGCCGCCGTCCTGGCCGGTAAGCGGCAGCAGATCAAGGGGCTGCTGCGCGAGCAGTCGGTGCTGGCCGGGGTGGGCAATGCCTACAGCGACGAGGTGTTGCACGCCGCGCGGCTGTCGCCGTTCGCGATCGCCGCCACCCTGGACGACGCCGAGGTCGACCGGCTCTACGCCGCGCTACGCGAGGTGCTCACCGGCGCGATCGCCGCGGCGTCCGGCAAGCCCGCCAAGGACCTCAAGGACGCCAAGCGCGCCGGCATGCGGGTGCACGCCCGCACCGGCCAACCCTGCCCGGTCTGCGGTGACGTCGTCCGCGAGGTCTCCTTCGCCGACTCGTCCCTGCAGTACTGCGCCACCTGCCAAACCGCCGGCAAGATCCTCGCCGACCGCCGCCTCTCCCGCCTCCTCAAGTAACCCCACCCAACCCGCTCATGCTCCGCAGGTGACCGGTCATGCTCCGCAGGGACCGCGATTTCGGACCATGACAACGTTGCCCGCTGTTCCCTGCGGAGCATGACCGGGTTGGGTACGGACGCCGGCGGGTAGATTCGCCGGGTGGGTTCGGTGGCAGTGGCTCGGGGTGATGGCCCGTCCCGGCCGATCCCGCGAGGTCCGGACGCCGGCCTGCTCGATCTGCCGGTCGCCACCTCGGACGAGACCCTCGCCGTGCACGAGGTGCTGGGCCGCAACAAGACCGATGCTCTGCTGGTGCTGGACGACGGCGCGCTGGTCTGCGAGACCTACCGCACCTCCGAGGATGCGACCACACCCCACGCCCTCTGGTCGGTGACCAAGTCGGTGGTCGGGTGCCTGGCCGGCATGCTGATCGCCGAGGGCGCCCTCGACCCGGACGCCGCGGCGTCCGGCTACGTCCCGGAACTCGCCGCCGGGGGGTACGCCACGGCCACGGTGCGCGATCTGCTCGACATGCGCACCGGCGGCGACTACTGCGAGTCCCATGACGACCCGGACGGCGAATTGGGCCAGCTCGGCCAGATCTGCGGCTGGTGGCCGCGCTCCGATTCGACCCTTCCCGCCACGGTGCGTGAGTGGCTGGCCACGATGGAGCGGCCGGCGGCGTCCGCAGGGTCGTTCGCCTACCGCTCCGCGGACACCGAGGTGTTGGGCTGGGTGCTCGAGACGATCACCGACCAGCCGTTGGCGACGCTGATCGGGCAGCGGTTGCTGGCGCCGATCGGCGCCGAGGCCGATGGGCTGCTCGACCTCGATCCGGCCGGGTGTGCGCAGGCCTCGGGCGGGCTGTCGCTGGTGCCGCGGGACGTGGCCCGGTTCGCCGGGATGCTGCTGGACGGCGGCGCCTCGCAGGAGTGCCAGGTGGTGCCCACGCGGTTCCTGCGGGACACCTACACCGGCCAGCCGGACTCGGTGGCGGCGTTCCGGCACCGGGTGGCCGCGACCCTGGGTCCGGACCTGCCGGATCCGGTGAACGGCTTGTACCGCAACGGGTTCTGGGTACTGGAACAGGGACGACGGGTGCTGATGTGCCTGGGTGTTCACGGGCAACTGGTCTTGATCGACGGTGAGGCGCGGGTGGCCGTGGTGATGCTGTCGAGCTGGCCCGCCCCGCAGGACCCGCACCGCTTCGACGCCGCCCTGGCCGCCGCGACGGCGATCGTCGAGCGGCTGGCCGACCAGCCGCAGCGAGGCCTGTCGCTGCACGGGTGAACCTCGGCGAAGTGGGGCCGAGGCGGGGGCGGGCATGGCAGGGGAATCTGTCGACAACACCTGCCCCGGTTGGCCGGAGTCGGGCAAGATGTCCGAGCCCGGACCCCGAACGACTCCATCGCCCCGAAGGGAAGAACGCATGCCCGCCAAGGCTGTGAAGAAGCGTTCGGCGCGCACCAAGGACGCCGACCGGCCGTCGAAGGCTGCCAAGCTCGCCAAACCCGCCAAGGACGCCAAGCCGGCGAAGGACCCCAAGTCGGCGAAGGGCAAGGCGCCCAAGCCGGCCAAGGACTCCAAGCCCGCCAAGGCCCTGAAGCCTGCCAAGCCGGCGAAGGGGTCACCCGCGCCCAAGACCACCAAGGGCCGCCGTCACCTGCGCAACATGTCCGAGGTGCGAACCTTCTTCCGCACCAACGAGACCCCGATCTTCTTCGTCGGGCCGACCGCGTTCAACCTGCTCGGCGTCGATCGGTGGGTGCGGAACTTCTCGTTCATCACCTACTACGACTCCTGGGACGGCTACCACCCCCGCGTGTACTGCCCGCCCGAGATCGCGCACGAGGAGTTCACCAGCGGCGAGGACATCAACAACTACCTGCTCACCCACCCGGCGGTGCGCGAGCACATCGCCGCCCAGGTGCACCACCCGGGCGATCGCCCGAAGATCGCCATGGTGTTCTTCGACGAGCAGACCGAGAAGATCTGCGCCGAGGCGGGGTATGACCTGATCCTGCCGTCCCACGCGCTGCGCACCCATCTGGACTCGAAGATCACCACGACCCGGCTCGGCGAGGAGGCCGGGGCGCCCAGCGTGCCCAACGTGCTGACCACCGTGGAGTCCTGGGAGGACCTGATCGCCCAGGCGCAGCAGGCCGGTCTGGGTCGAGACCTGGTGGTGCAGACGGCCTATGGCGACTCGGGCAAGACCACGTTCTTCGTGGCCTCGCGCGCCGACTGGAACCGTTGCGCCACCGAGGTGGTCGGCGAGCAGATCAAGCTGATGAAGCGGATCACGAACCGAGCCATCGCGGTCGAGGCGGTCAACACCCGCCACGGCACCATCGTCGGTCCCTTCATGACCGACCTGACCGGGTTCGGTGAACTCACGCCCTACCGCGGTGGCTGGTGTGGCAACGACCTGTACCCCGAGGCCCTGAACCCCGAACAGCGGGCGCGCGCCGTCCGGCATGTCCGCCGCCTGGGTGACCGGTTGCGCAAGGAGGGATATCGCGGCTTCTTCGAGGTCGACGTCCTGGTGGATCTCGAGACCGACGAGGTCTACCTGGGTGAGCTGAACCCTCGCATCTCCGGGGCCAGTTCGATGACGAACGTGACCGCCGGCGCCTATGCCGACGTCCCGCTGTTCCTGTTCCACCTGTTGGAGTTCCTCGATGTCGACTACGACGTGGACATCGACGAGATCAACGAGCGCTGGCTCGAGTTGGCGGCGGTGGACGTCTGGAGCCAGCTCATCATGAAGACCTCGGACGCCGAGCTCCGCCGGATCGATCGGGCGCCGGAGACCGGCATCTACCGGATGCGCAGCGACGGCACGCTGCAGTACGTGCGCAACACCCTCGACTGGCACTACCTGGCCGACGCGGACGAGGCGTTCTTCCTGCGGGTGTACGGCCCCGGGTCGTACCTGTTCAAGGGTGCCGACCTGGGCATCCTGGTGTCCAAGGCGCGGATGCAGACCGAGGACAATGAGCTCACGCCCAAGTGCCGCGACTTCATCGACGGCATTCACGCGGGGTACGAGACCTCACCGGTACGCCGCCAGGCGCGACCGATCAGTCACCTCGCCTACCTGAAATGACCTGGCCCGGTGGGGGATTCCACCGGGTGAGGGTCGAGGGTGGCGATGCGAGTTCAGGACGACGCAAGGGTGCGGGCGATCGCACGGAAGGCCGCGATGGTCGACTGCAGCCGAGCCGAGTCCTGCGGCAACGGCCACGACGACAGCTTGACCCCGACGGTGGCGGTCGACGGCTCCACGTAGACCATCTGGCCGTGGATGCCCAGGCAGAGCAGGATCGGCCCGGCGTCCCCGGGGATGAACCAGAACTGGTTCCGGTACCAGCCACCGGGCAGGTAGGGCTCGTTCTCGCTGCGCGCGAAGGCATCCCGGACGTCGGCCGGCGGCGCGAACGCCGTCTCGAGCCAGGACGACGGGACCACCTGTCGCGATCCGACGGCACCGCCGTCCAGCAACATCAGCCCGAACCGGCCGAGATCGCGCAGCGTGGCCGACAGGCCGCCGTCATGGATCGCCGACCCGAGCGGATCGACCGAGATCTCGGCGTCGTGATAGGCGCCGATCGGTTGCCACACCCGCGCGCTGATCAGGTCGGCCATGCGCGCCCCGGCGGCGCGTTCGCAGACCCAGCCCAGCACGTCGGTGTCGATCGAGCGGTAGACGAAGATGCCGTCGTGGTCCTGCTCGCCGGCCACGGTGAGGATGTAGGGGTACATGCCCAGCGGGTCGCCGTGGTTGCGGGGTGCCCAGCCCATCGAGCGTTCCATCACCCGCACCTCGGAGTTCGGGTC
>JAXLRT010000016.1:0-136389 GCA_046330955.1 Kineosporiaceae bacterium
CCTCGTTCGCCCCACCCGAACCCTCGTCCGCGGCCTCTCGGGCCGAGCAGGGAATGGTGTCGTTGTGACCTCTGCCGACCGTCCCGCCGACGCCACCGGCCCGCAGACGGTGATGATCCCGCTGATCGAGGCCACCGGCGCCATCCCGCTGCCCGGCGACGTCATCAGCGCACCGGCCAGGCGAGCCCGTCAGGGCAAGCGGCTACGGGTCGACTGGCCCGCGTGCAAGGGCCACAAGCTGTGCGCCGAACTCGTGCCAGAGCGGATCACCCTCGACGAGTGGGGGTACCCGATCATCGACAGCAGGCCGCTGCGCGGGGCCGCGTTGGACCACGCCAAGAAGGCGGTCAAGGCCTGCCCCACCCTGGCTCTGCGCTTGGTCGACATCGTCGCGAAGTGAGGGTCGAGCTCGAGAGGCGTTCGGACGCCTCACCTATGCTGACCCGGTGAGGCAGCGGTACGTCGAGGCGCGGCGCCAGGCCGTCCCGGCGGCGATCCGGTTCCCGGAGGACCTGCCGATCAGTGCGGCCCGCGAGCGGATCGCCGCCGCCATCCGTGACCATCAGGTGGTGGTGGTCGCGGGCGAGACCGGTTCGGGCAAGACCACGCAGTTGCCCAAGATCTGCCTCGAACTGGGCCGAGGCATCACGGGCATGATCGGCCACACCCAGCCCCGCCGGCTGGCGGCGCGCACGGTGGCCGAACGCATCGCCGACGAGCTGGGGGTCGAGCTCGGCGAGGCCGTGGGCTACCAGGTGCGGTTCACCGATCGGATCTCGCCGGCCACCAGCGTGAAGCTGATGACGGACGGCATCCTGCTGACCGAGTTGCAGCGCGACAAGCTGCTACGCCGCTACGACACCCTCATCATCGACGAGGCCCACGAGCGCAGCCTCAACATCGACTTCATCCTGGGCTACCTGCGCCGACTGCTGCCGCGCCGTCCGGACCTGAAGGTGATCATCACCTCGGCCACCATCGACCCGCAACGGTTCGCCGACCACTTCACCCTGCCAGGGGCCGAACCCGTTCCGGTACTGGAGGTCTCGGGCCGCACCTACCCGGTCGAACTGCGTTATCGGCCGGTCGAGCCGGCCGGTGCGGCCGAGGAGCAGCAGGACACCATCGACGGCATCTGCGCCGCGGTCGACGAGCTGTGGCGCGAGGGCGACGGCGACATCCTGGTGTTCCTGTCCGGCGAGCGCGAGATCCGCGACACCGCCGAGGCGCTCGGTGCGAGCGTGGCCCGGCGCTGGCCCTACACCGAGATCGTGCCGCTGTTCGCCCGGCTGTCGATCGCCGAGCAGCACCGGGTGTTCGCCGCCCGCCCGCACGGGGTGCTACGCCGCGTCGTCCTGGCCACCAACGTCGCCGAGACCTCGCTGACCGTACCCGGCATCCGCTACGTGATCGACCCCGGGACGGCGCGCATCTCGCGCTACAGCTTCCGCACCAAGGTGCAACGCCTACCGATCGAACCGATCTCGCAGGCCTCGGCCAACCAGCGCGCCGGCCGCTGCGGCCGGGTCGCCGACGGCATCTGCATCCGCCTCTACAGCGAGGAGGACTTCGCCGGCCGGCCGGCGTTCACCGATCCCGAGATCCTGCGCACCAACCTGGCCTCGGTGATCCTGCAGATGGCCGCGATCGGCCTCGGTGACCTGTCGGCGTTCCCGTTCGTCGATCCGCCGGACCGGCGCTCGATCGCCGACGGGATCGCCCTGCTCACCGAGCTGAACGCCCTCGAACCCGATACCGGGGGCACCGATGGCGGGCAACGGCTCACCGACCTCGGACGGCGGCTGGCCCAGCTGCCGGTCGATCCGCGGATGGCCCGCATGATCCTCGAGGCGGAGGCCAACGGGTGCGTGCGCGAGGTGATCGTGATCGCCGCGGCGCTGTCGATCCAGGATCCGCGCGAGCGACCCCAGGAGGCGCAGCAGGCGGCCGACGAGTCGCACCGCCGGTTCGCCGACCCGACGTCGGACTTCCTGAGCTACCTCAACCTGTGGACCTACCTGCGCGATCAGGCCGATGCGTTGTCGTCCAACCAGTTCCGCCGGATGTGCCGGCGGGAGTACCTGGGCTACCTGCGGGTGCGCGAGTGGCAAGACCTGGTCGGTCAGCTGCGCGCCATCGCCCGCGGGGTGGGCATCACCCTGCCGCCACGCGGCACCCCGCCCGCCGAACCGGACGCCGTCCACCGCAGTCTGCTCGCCGGGCTGCTGTCGCACATCGGCGTGCGCGAGGAGCGCGAGACCACCAAACCCGCTGTCCCACAGCCGAAATCCATCGGGCGCCCGGCCCGCCCCGGACGCCAGGAGTTCACCGGGGCACGCGGGGCGAGGTTCCTGATCTGGCCGGGGTCGGCACTGGCCCGCAAACCCCCGACCTGGGTGATGGCCGGCGAACTGGTCGAGACCAGCCGGCTCTGGGGTCGGGACGTGGCCCGGATCGAGCCGGAGTGGGTCGAGCCGCTGGCGTTGCACCTGGTCAAACGGACCTACAGCGAACCGCACTGGTCGAGCAAGCGGTCGGCGGCGATGGCCTACGAGCGGGTGACGCTGTACGGGGTGCCGATCGTCACCCAGCGCCTGGTCGGCTACTCGCGGATCGACGCCGAGCTGGCCCGTGAGCTGTTCATCCGGCACGCCCTGGTCGAGGGCGACTGGCGCACCCATCACCGGTTCTTCCACGCCAACCGCGAGCTGCTCGAGGACGTCGAGTCGCTCGAGCACCGGGCGCGGCGGCGCGACATCCTGGTGGACGACGAGACCCTGTTCGACTTCTACGACAGCCGCATCCCGGCCGAGGTGGTCTCGGGCAGGCACTTCGACGCCTGGTGGAAGAAGGCCCGGCGCACCGAGCCGGAGCTGCTCACCTTCACCGAGGACCTGCTGGTCAGTGACGACGCGGCCGCGGTGCACGCCGCGGACTACCCGGACACCTGGCCGGTCGAGGGCGGCCACCTGTCGCTGAGCTACCAGTTCGAACCGGGGACGGCGCACGACGGGGTGACCGTCGACATCCCGGTGCCGCTGCTGGCGGGGCTCGATCCCGACCCGTTCACCTGGCTGGTGCCGGGGCTGCGCGAGGAGCTGGTCACGGCCCTGATCCGCAGCCTGCCCAAGGCGATCCGCACCAACTTCGTGCCCGCCCCCGACACCGCGCGCGCTGCGCTGGCCGCGATCGCCCCGGCCTCCGAACCGCCGACCGGCTCGATCTACACAGCCCTCGAGACCGACCTCGGACGGCGCGCCGGCATCGTGATCCCGCCCCACGCCTGGGATCTCGGCAAGTTGCCGGGGCACCTGCAGCTCACCTTCCGGGTGCTGACCGAGGGGGGCGACCCGACCGTGCTGGCCGAGGGCAAGAGCCTCACCGCGCTGCAGAACCAGTTGCGCCAGAAGGTGAAGGCCGCCGTGGCCGCCATCGCCGGGGCCGGCGTCGAGCGGTCCCGGCTGACCACCTGGGACGTCGGCGAGCTACCCCGCACCGTCGAGCGCGAGGCGGGCGGCCGCACGGTGGCGGGGTTCCCGGCCCTGGTCGACGAGGGCGACGGCGCGGCGGTCCGGGTGCTGCCGACCGCCGCGGACCAGGCGACGGCGATGCGCGCGGGCACTCGGCGGCTGCTGATCGAGAACCTGAACAACCCGCTGGCGCGGCTGCAGGGCCAGGTCGACTACGTTCTGCCGCAGGCGGATCGGCTGGCGCTCGCCGCCAGCCCCTACCCCACCACCGCGGCGCTGCTGGGCGACTGCCTGCATGTCGCGATCGACGAGCTGGTCGCCCGGCACGGTGGCCCGGCCTGGGACGGCGAGGCGTTCGCGGCGCTGCTGGCCGCCGTCCGCGACGGTCTCGACCAGGCCGGGCTGGACGTCGTCCGGATCGTCGCGCGGGTCCTGACCACGTGGCGCGAGGTCGACCGGGCGGTCGCCGGGATGAAGTCATTGCCGCTGCTGCCGATGCTGACCGATGTTCGCGATCAGACGAAGGCGTTGATCCACAACGGGTTCGTCGCCGAGGTGGGCTGGGCGCGGCTGCCCGATCTGGTGCGGTACCTGCGCGGGATCGCTCACCGGCTGGCCAAGGCCCCGGAGAACGTCAACGCCGACCGCGGCCGGATGGACCGGGCGCGCGCCATGCAGGACGAGTACGCCGCGGTGCTCGACGAGCTCCCCCCGGCCCGCCGGAACGACGAGGACGTGCGCGCCGTCCGGTGGATGCTCGAGGAGTTCCGGCTCAGCCTGTTCGCCCAGAACGTCGGCACCGCCTACCCGATCTCCGAGCAGCGCCTGCTCAAGGCCCTCGACGCCCTGTAGCGTGCAGAACGTCGATGACGTCGGCCAGGGCCTCCTCGCCACCGACGTTGCCCGCGAACACGATGTAGGGCACGCCGTGCACCTCGGGCAGGCAGGACAGCGGTCGCACCACGCTGATCAACCCGGGCAGCAGCTGCCCCAGGACGACGCCCCGGCGGATCCCGATCCCGCTGACGGCCACGTCGTGCGAGGTGATTCCACCCTTGGCCACGATCCATCGCGGTCCGGCGGGCACGACGCCCCGGACGACGTCCGCCACGGCCGAGGACACGGTACGGGCCAGCGCCAGACCACCGGAGGAGTCGGTCAGCACGGTGCGGCTGGTCACCAGTAGGACGTCGGAGCGGGCGAGCGCTGCGGTGGCGTCGCGAATCGCGGCGGCGACAGCGGCATCCCGCCGTGACGGGTCGACCAGCGCCACGGCGTCCAACTCCACCTCGACCAGGCCACCCCGGCGTCGGGCCGCCGCGACCTGACGGGTGGTCAGCTCGACATGCGAGCCGACGACGACCAGCCCATGGCCCGGCGGGCGCCCGGCCGGCCAGATCTGCTGCGCGGACAACGGATCCTGCGGCTCGATCCCGGCCAGCGCCCGCACGAACGAGGGGCCGGTGCGATGCAGGAACGCCTGTCCGTCGGCCTCGGCGGCCAGCAGGCCGAGCACGACGATCTCGAGGTCCTCGTAGCTCGTCGCGTTGACCACCACGAACCGTCCGCCGTCCACGGCCGCCAGCAGTTCGGCCACCCGGCCGGGCCCGCCGAGCCGGATGTCGTCCAGCGTCAGCGCCTGCACGTCTCGCCGATCGATCGTGCCGGCGCCCCGCTCGACCACGAAGTCGACCAGGTCGGAGGACCGGTAGCCGAAGACGGCGTCCCGGGCGAACTCGGTCTGCCCCACCGGAACCGGGACGCCGTCCACCCGCGCCCAGTGCGTGTTCTCGGCGGTGAACCGTCCGGCCTCGAGATAGGCCGGAACCAGCAGCACCCCATCGAATCCCCGCCCCAGCACCTCGACGCGGGCGGCGTCCAACGCCCGGACCTCGGGCATCAGGTGGCCGCGCAGCGTGGAGTCACTGCGCGAGACCACGGACACCGGTGCCCCCAGCCGCTCCCCCACCGCCAGCAGGTCCCGCCCGGCCCGATGCGACAGCCGATACGCCTCGTCCGCAGGCAGGCTGCGCGAGTTGGTCAGGACGAAGCAGGTCGCGCCGGGTTCCGCCAGCCCCGCGGCGTACTCGGCCGGGTCCAGGTCGAAGACCAGGGCCACGTCGTGCACGGTCTGCGAGCCGGTCGGGTCGTCGTCCAGGACGGCGATCCGCCGGCCACTGTGCCGATGAGACCGCCGAATCCGTTCGCGGAGCGTGAGTTCCATGGCACCTGCTCAGGAGACCTGAAGGCCCCCGTTGATGTCGTAGGTGGCGGCGGTGATGTACCCGGCGTCCGGGCCGCACAGGAACGCCATCAGGGCAGCCACCTCCTCGACGGTGCCGACCCGGCCCACCGGCATGCCGACGGTCATCTCGGCCTTGCGTTCCTCGGTCAGCGTGCCGCCCATGATGTCGGTGTCCACCGGGCCGGGCGCCACGCAGTTCACCGTGACGCCAAACGGACCCAGCTCGCGCGCCAGCGCCCGGGTGAGGCCGATGATCCCGGCCTTCGCGGCGCTGTAGGGCACCTTCGAATAGGTGCCGCCACCGCGTTGGGCCGAGATCGAGGACACGCTGACCACCCGACCGAAACCGCGCTCCACCATGCCGGGAACGACGCGGCGGGTGACCAGGTAGGTGCCCCGCAGGTTGATGTCGACCACGCGGTCCCACTCGGCCGTGGTCAGCTCGAGGAAGGGCACCGGCGAACTCACCCCGGCCACGTTGACCAGCGCGGCGATCGGCGCCAGCTGCGCCTCGACCTGGTCGACCGCTGCGCCCACGGACTGCTCGTCCGCGACGTCCGCGGCCAGGCCGATCGCCTCGACCCCGTGCCGGACGACGAGTTGCGCGGCGGCGTCCCGGGCACCCTCACCGTCGACGTCGAGCACCGCCACCGACCACCCCTGCCGGGCCAGCCGATCGGCGGTGGCCCGACCGATACCGCGCACCGAACCCGCCCCGGTGACCACGGCCGTGCGCCGTGCGGGGAACACGGCGCTCACCAGGTGGCGAAGACCCGCGCCTGCCCGCCCGATCCCTGCTGGAACGGGATCAGCCCGACCACGATCTTCGCCCCGGTGGGCGGGATCCGGTGCAGGTTGGCCAGGTTCTCGATCCCGTACCGGTCGGCCCCGTTGATGATCAGGTGGGTGTCGAAGGCGGTCGACGGACCGTTGTCGATGCTCAGCGTGTCGACGCCGACGCTGCGAATCCGGCGGTTCTTCACCAGCCAGGTCGCGGCCTCCGGGTCGAATCCGGGAAAGTGCAGCACCCCGGCAGAGTCGGTGCCGCGGTAGGCGTTCGCGTTGCCCACCTTGGCCCCCCACCCCGAGTACATGAGCACCGCGGCGCCGTGGGGAATGCGGCCGTGCCGCCGCTCGAACGCCCGGACGTCGTCCACGGTCACCAGGGCATCGCGGTTCTTCGCCACCTTCGCGGCGATGTCGATGACCACCGCGGGGGTGACGAGCTCGGCGGGGGTGAGCAGATCCGCCGTCCGGCCGCCCTTGGCGAAGTGCGCCGGGGCGTCGACGTGGGTGCCGATGTGCTCGATGATCACCCATTCCTGCATGTAGTAGCCGTCCTTGGCCAGATCGGCCACGGTGCGGCGTTTGGCCTCCTCGCCCGGGGTGAAGGCGGGCGTCGTCGGGCCGAGCACGTAGGTCAGGTCCATGACCCCGTGCCGGCTCCACCGCCGTGCCGGAGCGGCCGGCGCCGCCGTCGCCGCCTGCGCCGGTTCGGCCAGACCGATGGCCGCCACGCCGACCGCCGCCGTCGCCAACAACGCCGAGCGACGCGACAGACCGTGTCCCCGACCCTCGACGGCCGACGCCGTGACGTCAGCCGTGACGCACCCCTGCATCAGATGAATGCCGTGCTCGGTACACATCGGCCCCGACCCCTCTCCACCTGGACGACGCGGGCCGGCACGAGCGCGGCCGCTGGCACCGAACGTAGCCCCGGACGGCCGGGACGGGAAGCAGGCGCCGTCAGCCGATCGCGTAGACGACGACCTGCCCGTCGGCGAACGTCACCGATCCCCCCGTGGCCCGCGCCGCCGCCTCACTCGACACCGGACGCCCGCGACGCGCGTCGTGGGCCGAGACCGCGGTGGCCCCCACAGTGAGCAACCGCAGACCGTGCCGGTCGAGATCTCCCGGCCCCTCGGCGTCCATGGCCAGCGGCAACGGGACCACCTCGGCCTCGACCGGCCAGCCGTATCGCAGGGCCTTGTTGACGAATTCCGGCGGCGACTCGTCTCGCTCGTCCAGCCAGATCACCACGCTGCCCGAGGGAAAGGCCACCGGGTCGCCGGGCACCCAGTCGCCCATCCCCGTGGGCAGGTCCTGGCCCGGGTAGAGCGCCAGGCCGCGCTGAATCCCGGCCTGTCCCATCACCACGGCGACATACGGCACCGTGTCCTCGCCGAGCATCACGTGCAGTCGCAGGTGATCGGCGTCCGACCAGCGCTGCCACGGCTCGGCGGTGAGGTAGTCCCGGGTCACGGCGTAGAACTGGGTCCAGTCCTCGGCCGTGGGCGGATCGATCGGCTGGTGCCGGCCCAGCAGCCGCCCGATGAAGGAATCGAAGATGTCCTCCGCCTCGGGAATGGCGTCGGCCACGAACAGCTCGGGGTCCGGGCCGGGTGCACCCACCTCGGTGCGGGCCTGGCCGAGAGCGCCCCGCACCGCGTCGGTGACCGCCTCACCGTGCACCACGCGCGCCGGGGGCAACGCGGCGAGCTGGGCCGCCGGCTGCGTCAGCGCCTGGACCATCGCCTTCGCGCATGCCTCGCCGCCGGACGGCGCCACCGACAGTCCCCGCACCAGCCCGGTGTCGGCATCGAGCACCATGGCCGCGATCACGTCGGACTCGTCCTCGACCTGAATCGAGTCGCCGAGGTCGCGGATCAGCACGATCCAGGTGGGCAGCGCCGAGGGGCGGTGCGTGGTGTCGGCGGTGGTCACGATGCGATCCGGGTCATGTCCCGGCATCCTGCCAGTGACCATCCGGTTCCGCCCGCGAATGCGGAGCGTGAACGTCCGTTACGGCTAGGGACGGCGGGGACCTTCTCATGGGAGAGTACGCAGATGGCTGAGATCCGGGTTCGCACCCTCCGTGAGGATGACTGGCCGGCGTATCGGGCCATTCGGCTCGCCGCCCTGGTGGATTCTCCCGACGCGTTCGTCGCCACCCACGCGGAGGAAACGGCGCTCGGCGAGGCCGACTGGCGCGCCCGGATGGTCCGTTCGCAGCGGCTGCTCGCCGAGGTGGACGGCACGGCCGTCGGGGTGGTGAGTCTGGGTCAGGACGAGGACGACGAGCGCGTCGCGCAGCTGTTCGGCCTGTGGGTCTCCCCGCAGGCGCGCGGTACCGGGGTGGCCACGGCGTTGGTGCAGGCCGGGGCGGACGCCGCACTGGCCGGCGGCCGTACCCAGCTCTCGTACTGGGTCGGTACCGACAACGGCCGGGCCGTCGCCTTCGCCAGCGGCTTCGGCTTCCGCCCCGGCAACCGGCGCCGGCCGATGCACGGTCACGAGGGCGAGCAGGAGATCGTCATGGTGCTGGCCCTCGGCAACGACCGCGGCCAGCCGACCGCACGCTGAGCCCGGTCGCGGCTGCCGTGGCCGGGCCCGTCTCGCCGACCTCCACGGTGATCGTGTTACTGCGCGCCGTGAACCTGGGGCCGCACAACAAGGTGCCGATGCCCGCGTTCCGTGAACTGCTGACCGAGCTGGGCGCCCGCAGCGTCGTCAGTTACGTGGCCAGCGGGCAGGCCGTCGCCGAGATCGACGGCGATCCGGGGGCGTTCGGCGATCGGGTGCACCAGGGGATCCTCGACCGGTTCGGGCTCGACATCGACGTGTTCACGCGCACGCCCGCCGAGCTGCAGGCGATCGTGGCCGGTAATCCCTTCCCCGAGCTGGCCGCCACGCCCAAGCGACTGCACGTGACCTTTCTCGACACCACCCCGGACGCCGCACGGATCGCGGAGATCGGCACGCGGCACGGCGAGGACGAGTTCGCCGTCGGCGATCGGGCGCTCTATCTCGCGTATCTGGGCTCCAGCCACGACTCCCCGATCCTGAAGGCCCTGCGGCGCCTCGGCGGGCGGCAGACCTCGCGCAACTGGACCACCGTCCTGAAGCTGGTCGAGCTGTCGGCCGGGCGGGGCTGAGGCAGCATGGCCGATACCACGCACCTCTCGGACTTCTCGTGGGACCCGTTGCAGTACAACCGGTTCAGCGATGAGCGAGGTCGTCCGTTCGCCGACCTGTTGGCTCGCGTCGTCCTCGATCGGCCACCCGAGCTGGTGGTCGATCTGGGGTGCGGCTCGGGCGAGCTGACCGCCGGGCTCTTGTCTCGCTGGCCGTCGGCGTCCGTGATCGGGGTCGATTCCAGCGCCGAGATGGTCGCCTCCGCCGAGCGGCTGCGCGGTGGCCTCCCCTCGGCGGACGCCGCCCGGCTGCGGTTCGTCGAGGCCGACCTGAGCACCTGGACGCCGCCCGCGCCGGTCGACGTGATGACCAGTAACGCTGCCCTGCAATGGGTTCCCGGCCACCTCGACCTGTTACCCGCGCTGATGAGCCGGCTCGCGCCGGGCGGTCGGCTCGCCGTCCAGGTGCCGGGAAACCACGATGCACCGGCCCACGCCCTGCTGCGTGACCTGCGCCGGACGCCGCGCTGGAGCCCACTGGTCGGTCCGGACGTCGCCCCCGGGCTGGATCGTCGACTGGCCGTGGCCGAACCCGCCGAGTACCTCGCCGCCCTGGCCGGGGTCGGGTTCGCCGCCGATGTCTGGGAGACCACCTACCTGCACCTGCTGACCAGTGAGGACGCCGTCCTGCAGTGGATGCGCGGTACCGGCGCGCGGCCGACCCTCGCTGCGCTGCCGGACGACGCCGCCCGCGCCGCGTTCGAGGCCGACTATGCCGAGCTGTTGCGCACGGCCTACCCGCGGCAGCCCTTCGGCACGGTGCTGCCGTTCCGGCGACTCTTCCTGGTGGCCGGCCGGTAGCCGAAGCCTCGCTTCAGCACGATGTGAACACTCCAGGTGGCAGCAGGGAAAGGCTTCATGCCGCACGACCCACCGGGAGCTGACAGCGTCACGGCCGGTTAGGCTGGTTCCCACCCGCGGGAGCCCACACGGGCTGAGAGGGCGGCACACCAGATCACCGGTGCGGCCGCTGACCGCCTGAACCTGATCCAGTTAGCACTGGCGAAGGAAGAGGTCACCGATGTCCGTCGTCCACAACGAAGCACCGATCACCCTCGCCGAACCGGCGCCCCGAACCCTCGGCCTGGCCGACCAGCTCGGGTTCTGGGGCAACCTCGGCGTCAGCATGCTCGGCTTCGCCGGCGCGCTGTCGGTGCTGACCCCGGTGGGAGCCGAGCCACTGAGCCTGCCCGCGGCCATCACGGCGCTGCTCGTCGGCACCGTGCTGGGCGCCCTGGCCCTGGCCACCACCCTGGTGATGGGTGCGCGCACCGGCATGCCCACCATGGTGTTGCTGCGCGGGCTCCTGGGGGCCAGGGCGTCGTTCGTGCCGACGGCGTTCAACCTGGCCCAGTGCGTGGGCTGGGCCATCTTCGAGCTGATCGTCATCGCACAGGGCCTGACCGCCGTGACGCGCGGCGCCGTCCCGGTGTGGGCCGCCACCGTGATCGCCGGCGTGGTGACGACCGCGCTCACCATCCGCCCGCTCGGGGCGATCCGGCTGCTGCGCCGCTATGTCTCGGTGCTGGTCGTCATCGCCCTGGTGGTGCTGCTGGTCGGGCTGGCGCGCCGTCCGGCGGATGCGCTCGGCTCGGTCACCGGGTCGTGGAGCGGGTTCTGGCTGGCGGTCGATGCGATCGTGGCGATCGGCATCTCGTGGGTGCCACTCGGGGCGGACTACTCCCGGCACGCCCGCACGGAGCGGAGCGCCTTCCTCGGTGCCGTGCTCGGCTACGGCACCACCCAGGTGCTCTGCATGCTCATGGGCATCCTCGCCCTGGCCCAGGTGCGGCAGGACCCGAACCGCATCTTCGATCTGTTCCTGGCGCTGCCACTGGGCACCGTGGCGGTCGCCGTCCTGGTGCTGCGCGAGACCGATCTGAGCTTCGCCAACGTGTACTCGACCGCGGTCTCGCTGCAGAACGTCTCGCCCCGTTGGGATCGCCGCGTGCTGACCGGGCTGATCGGGGTGTTCACCACAGCGGTCGCGCTCACCCTCGACATCAGCCAGTACACCAGCTTCCTGTACCTGATCGGCGGGGTCTTCATCCCGATGGCCGGCGCCCTGATCGGGGCCTGGCTGCGCGGCGCGGGCCGGGACTGGGACACCTCGGACGCGGCTCCGTCGCGCCCCGGTATGTGGCTCGCCTGGGGGGTGGGATTCGTGGTCTACCAACTGATCAACCCCGGATCGGTGCCCGGGTGGGCCGATGTGTGGACCCGGGTCGACACCGCCCTGCACACCACCGGCCACGTCTGGCTGTCGGCCTCCCTGACCTCGTTCGTGGTCGCTGCGGCGCTGGCGTGGTTCCTGCCCGCCCTCGGCGCAGGTGACCGCACCAGATTCGTCACAACCACTGCCCGAGGGCCGGAGTCAGGCTCGCGAAGCGGGTTGTGACGAACCTGGTGCGAATCCGTCGGCCGAGTCGGCGCTCAGCCGAGACCGGGCCAGACGGCGTGGAAGTGGTGCACCGGGCCGTGCCCTGGCGCACCCACCCCCGCGCCGCGACCGTCGTGGCCCCCGCGCGCGATGTCGAGGGAGTCGGCGGCGGCCAGCGCGGCCGTGAGCCATTGCTTGGCCTCACGCACCGCATCGGGCCACGAATCCCGTTGCGGCCGTAGGGCGGCGATCGCCGACGACAGCGTGCAGCCGGTGCCGTGGGTGTTGCGGGTCGCGATGCGCGGTGAGGTCAACTCGAGCAACTCGACGCCCTCCGCGCCCGGCTCGGCGAGCACGTCGACCGCCTGAGCGGTGCCATCACCGGCGTTGGCCAGGTGCCCGCCCTTGAGCAGCACCCGGTGCGCCCCGAGCGCGAGCAACGCCTCGGCCTGTCCTCGCACCGTGGCCAGGTCCGTGGCCACCGGGGCATCCAACAGATCGGCCGCCTCGTGCAGGTTGGGCGTGATGATCGAGGCCAGCGGGAGCAACCGGGCCACCGCGGCCGCGGCGTCCGGGGCCAGTAACCGGTCGCCGCTGGTGGCGACCATCACCGGGTCCAGCACCACGATGTCGCAGGCGAGCTCGGTCAGGAACTGCCCCACCGCATCGGCGATCTCGGCCGTGGCCAGCATGCCGATCTTCACGGCGTCGATCCGGACGTCGGCGGCCAGGGTGCGCAGTTGCTCGGTGACGAAGTCCGCCGGCACCACGTGCACCCCGGTCACGCCGCGGGTGTTCTGAGCCGTGAGCGCGGTGATCACCGCGGTGCCGTAGGCGCCGAGCGCCGAGAACGTCTTGAGGTCGGCCTGGATTCCTGCCCCGCCCGAGGGGTCACTGCCCGCGATCGTCAGCGCCACCGGTGGCCTGCTCATCAATGCCTTCCCCTCGAATCGATCACTCCATGATCACCGCGTGGACTCCAGATCCGGGACGGAAACACTCGAAGGTGAATCCCAGATGGTGATCATGGAGAGTGGGTTGCCTCGTCCCAGGTGCGCCGCATCTGCGCTGTCGCCGAGGCGACGTCGGGCCGACCGCAGATCGCGCTGACCACGGCGACGCCGGCGGCCCCGGTCCGGCGTACGGCCGCCACCCGCTCACCGCCGATGCCGCCGATCGCCACACACGGCCAGGGGCTGGCGATCACGATGTCGCGCAACAGGTTCAGGCCGCCGGGGGGCGCGGCGTCCGGCTTGGTGTCCTGCGCCCACACCGGCCCGACGCCGAGGTAGTCGATCGCCGTTCCCAGCCCCCGCGCGGTCTCGACGTGAGCAAGGGTCTGCACCGACAACCCCAGGACGGCGTCCGGACCGAGCACCCGGCGGGCCTCGGCCGCGTCCAGATCACCTTGGCCCACATGGGCTCCCGCGGCACCGATCGCCTCGGCGAGGTGCACCCGGTCGTTGACGATCAGGGGAACCCCGGTGCCCCGCAGCTCCGCGACCAGTGCTCGGCCCAGCGCCACGAAGCCGGCGTCGTCCGCATCGGGGTCGCGCAACTGCACCAGGCTGACCCCGTTCGCCACGGCCGCCCGCACCGTGGCCACCACCCCGACCTCGCCGCACAACGCGGTGTCGGTCACCAGGTACAGCGACAGGTCGAGGGCCGGACGCATCACGACACTCAGCTCAGCGTGACGCGGGCGGCCAGCGTCTGCGGGCTCAGCAACGCCAGCTCGTCCAGCAGGGCCACGGCGAACGAGCCCGGCCCGCGGGTGGCGCGGGCGGCGTCCTCGGCGGCCACCGTCAACGTTGCCGTGGCGGCCACCGCAGCCACCAGCGGGTCCTCGACCGCCGCGGCGAAGGCCGCCATGAGTGCCCCGAGCGCACAACCGACCCCGGTGACCTGCGTCATCCAGGGGTGGCCGTTGGCGACGCGGACCAATCGCTCGCCATCGGTGAGGTGATCGACCGGGCCACTCATGGCCACGACGGTGCCCCGCTGCTTGGCCAGGTCGACCGCCGCAGCGGCCATCGACTCCGCGGTGTCGACCGCATCGACGCCCCGCCCGCCCGCGCCACCGGTGAACGCCCCGATCTCGGAGGCATTGCCCCGGATCACCGTCGGCGTGGCGGCGGCCAGCAGCTCGTGGGCGATCTCGGTGCGCCAGGCCAGCGCTCCGGCGGCCACCGGGTCGAGTACCCAGGGCGTGCCGGCGAGCGCCGCCGCGGCGGCGGCTTCGTGCATCGCCTCGGCGGTGTCCGGGTAGGGCGTGCCCAGGTTGATCAACACGCCGCGGGCGATGCCGGCGAAACCCGCTGCCTCGGCAGGGTTGTCGACCATCGCCGGCGCCGCGCCCACGGCCAGCAGCACGTTGGCCGTCCAACCGGCCACCACGATGTTGGTCAGGCACTGCACCAGCGGCACCTGCTCACGCACCGCGGCCAGGGCGGCGGCGCAGTCCTCGGCGGTGACACTCGGCACGGAATTCGACGGCACAGAATGTGACGGCACGGAATCAGGAGTCATGACGACGTCCCTTCGCTAGTCCGAACTAGATCAGGTTCGACGGGTGTGATCTCAGCCAGCTGCCCGGCACCCCGCGTCGACTGCCACGATAGTGCCGAACGTGATGTGATGGCGGCTCGGGACAGTTGCTGGAGGCTCACCGTGGGATCACTGGTCTGGAAGGTGCTCGGCACCGGCTCGGCCGTGCTGGCCGCCTCGCTCGCCGAGAAGGGCATCACCACCGCCTGGCGCGCCGCCACCGGCGAGGAGCCGCCGGTCAATCCCGCCAACCCCGACACCCACTGGGCCGAGGCGATCAGCTGGGCCGTGTTGTCGGGGGCCGCGATCGGCGTCGCCCGGCTGGTGGCGACCCGGCGCGCCGCCGCCTACTACCGCGACTCCTCCGGATCGTTGCCGAAGGCCCTCACCGGCTGACCGGCTCACCGCGCTGGATCACCTGGCGCACCAGCGGAACCCCCGGCCGGTAGGCCAGGTGCACGTAGGACGGCGCGTCCAGGATCGCCAGGTCGCCCGCCGCGCCCGCGGTCACGGCCCCGACGTCGCTGCGGCGCAGGGATCTGGCCCCGCCCGCGGTGGCCGACCAGAGCGCCTCCGCCGGGCTCATCCGCATCGCGATCACGCCCAGCGCGATGCACAGCGGCATCGACGAGGTGTACGACGAGCCGGGATTGCAGTCGGTGGCCAGCGCCACGCACACCCCGGCGTCCAGCAACCGCCGGGCATCCGGGTAGGGCGACCGGGTCGACAGCTCCGCCCCCGGCAACAGCGTGGCCACCACGCCGGCATCGGCCAGCGCGGCGACGTCGGCGTCGTCCAGGTGGGTGCAGTGATCGGCCGAGGCCGCCCCCAGTTCGGCGGCCAGCTGCACCCCGGGCCCCGGGCCGAGCTGGTTGGCGTGCAGCCGGGGCAGCAGTCCGCGCGCCATGCCGGCGCTCAGGACGGCGCGCGCGGCGTCCGCGTCGAAGGCTCCCCGCTCGCAGAACACGTCGACCCAGCGGGCGTGTGGAGCGCAGGCGTCGAGCATCGGCCCGGTGACCAGGTCGACATAGCCCGCGACGTCACCTCGCTCGGCGAACTCGGGGGCCACCACATGGGCGCCGAGGTAGGTGGTCTCGCTGGTGAACTCGGCGGCCACCACGAGCGAGCGGGCCTCGTCCGGCGTGGTGAGCCCGTAGCCCGACTTGATCTCGACGGTGGTGGTGCCCTGGCGTCGCATCTCGGCCACCAGCCGGCGGGCGTTGGCCTGCAAGGCCTCGTCCGAGGCGGCCCGGGTGGCCGCCACGGTGGTGCGGATGCCGCCCGCGCTGTAGGGCGCGCCGGTCATCCGCGCGGCGAACTCGGCGGCCCGGTCGCCGGCGAAGACCAGGTGGGCGTGGGCATCGACGAACCCGGGGACGACGGCCGCGCCCGCGACGTCGATCCGCCGGTCGGCGCCCGCCGAGCCCAGCGAACCCGGCAGACCCTTCGCCGGCCCCACCCAGGCGACCCGGCCACCCTCCAGCACGACGGCGGCGTCCCGCACGATGCCGAGCCGCGCGACGTCCGGCGGATCACTCGCCGCGGCCCACGCCGGGTCGTTGGTGACCAGCTCACCGATGCCGGTGACCAGCAGGGACGACGCCCATCCAGACATGACCCCCACGGTAGGGCCAGGGCAGTCTCACCCGGAGTTCACCGCATGGTTGCGTCACCGGCACCCCACGGTGGTCTCGACCGGGCACCGTCACTCCATGGCCGCTCGTGTGCAGTACTACCACCTCGATTCGGGGTGGTTCTGGCGGCTGCTGGGCGCCAACAACCGCACCCTGGCCTACGGGCCACAGCCCCATGCCGACCGGGCCGCAGCGGTTGTCGAGGCTCGCGCCGTCTTCCGGCTGGCGGCCGGCGCCCAGTTCGATCTGTTCGACGAGGGGCGGGAGTGGCACTGGGCGATGCTGGTGGCGGGACGGATCCGTGCCGTCTCGGCCAACCGGTTCGGCCGGCGCCTGGACTGCCTGCGGGCGGTCCGCCAGTTCCGCAAGGCCGCCGCACTGGCCGGTCAGGCGGAGCCCGAACTCGAGCCCGGCGAGACCCCGGTGACCCCGTCACTACCGGGATGACTCACAATCGGTGCCCGTGAGCATCGATGCGCCGACCTCCCTCGCCCACGCCGTCGCCGCCGAACCGGTGATCCTGGACGGCGGGCTGGCCACCGAACTGGAACGCCGCGGTCACGACGTCTCCTCCGACCTGTGGTCCGCCGCGCTGTTGCGCGATGATCCCGACGAGATCCGGGCGACCCATACCGCCTACTTCGAGGCCGGAGCGCGGGTGGCCACCACCGCGAGCTACCAGGCCAGCTTCGAGGGCTTCGCCGCGGCCGGCATCGACCGGGACGAGGCCGAGACCCTGATGCGCCGCTCGGTGTCCCTGGCCGCACAGGCGCGCACCGAATCCGGCCTGGACGGCCACGCCTGGGTGGCCGCCTCGATCGGACCGTACGGGGCGGTGCTCGCGCAGGGCCAGGAGTACACCGGCGACTACCCCGCCCCGCGCGACACGGTGGCCGGGTTGCGGGCCTTCCACCGGGGGCGGCTCGAGCTGCTGCTGGCGGCCGGAGCCGACGTGCTGGCCTGCGAGACCATCCCGCGGCTGGCCGAGGTCGAGGCGCTGGTCACCGAACTCGACGCGCTGGGCGCTCCGGCGTGGATCTCGCTCACCACGATCACCACCGATGACGGCCGGGTTCTCACCCGGTTCGGTGAGGACGCCGGCGAGGCCTTCGCGCTCGCCGGCGCGGCGTCGTCCGTGGTGGCGGTGGGGGTGAACTGCACCGCGCCGTCCGGAGTGGGCGCCGCGGTGCGGCTGGCGGCGCAGCGGTCGGGCAGGCCGGTGATCGTCTACCCGAACAGCGGCGAGACCTGGGACGGCGCGCGGCGCACCTGGGTTGGTTCCCCCGGGTTGGACGGCGCCGACGTGGCGAGCTGGATCGCGGACGGCGCGCGCCTGGTCGGCGGCTGCTGCCGCATCGGGCCGGACGACATCGCCGCCCTGAGGGCAACCCCGCTCAGCGCACGATGAGGGCGACCCCAACCATGATCACGGCGATGGCGCCGAAGACCACGGCTCCGACCAGGTAGGTGCGTGAGCGGCTCGGGCCGACCAGCACGGTCTGGGGCTTGCGCGGGTCGTAGACCACGGTGACCGACTTGTCGGTGAGGAACGGCCGGGGGGAGCTGGTATCGCCTACGGCGCGAACGGATCTGCCGCGCTGCGTGGCGAACGTCAGCACCGGGCGGTAGGCGACGCGGCCGTCGTCCAGCGTCTCGCGGCGGCTGTCGACGATGGTCGCCACGGCCGGCTCACCGGTACGGCGCAACTCCGGCTCGGTCAGTCGGCTCCGGACGGCGGCCATGACCATGGCCACGGCCCCGAGCGCGGGGAATGCGGCGAGCAGCAACAGGAACCTCACGACGAGGAGGCTACGCGAGCCGCCGTCGGGTCCGGGCTCGGGGAGGGCACTCGTCCGGGCACCCGGTGCCACAGGAACGGCACCACGGCCAGCAACACGACCGTGGCCACCATGACGCCGACGAACGGCAGCCAGTCGGCGACCCCGAACGCCGCGCCGCACAGGCCGGCCGAGACCGCCACGGCGGCGGTCTGCAGCGCGGTGAACAGGCCCTGCGCGCGGCCGGCCGCCTGCTCGGGAACGTGTTCGGTGAGCAACGACTGCGCCGCCGGGACGGCGAAGACGAAGCCGACGGACTCGACCATGCCCAGGCCGATCAGCCAGGACACGCTGGGCAGGAACGGATACAGGCCGGCGAACAGGCTGCCGCTGACCAGGCCGACGAGCACCATGACCCGGCGATCCTGCCGGTCGGCCAGCCACCCGGCGAACGGGGCGATGACCGCGAACGGCAGCGCGAACAGCGTCCAGGACAAGCCGATCTGGCCATCGGTGGCGCCGCGTGCGTTCATCAGCAAGGACCAGCACGCCTCGTAGACGCCGGTCAGGACCCCACCGACCACGGCCACGAGCAGCACGCCGGCGAGGGCTCGGCCGGCCACGCCGCGCCGCGGCAACCGCGCGGCCGCGGCGTCCGGGTGGGGGGTCAGATCGACCGAGGCCGCGCGGGAGAGCAGTACCGGAACGCAGGCCAGCAGCGCGGCGGTGGCCGAGAGCACGAACAGCGTTCCCATGTGCGCGATGCCGACCGCGGTGCCCAGCATCGGGCCGACGGCGATACCGGCCAGCTCGGCGCCACTGACGATGGCGAAGGCCCGGCCCCGCGCCTCGAGCGGCACCGCCCGCGCCACCAGCGACAGGCAGGCGACCTGTGCGGCACCGGCCGCGGCCCCCTGGGCGCCGCGCAGACCGAGGTAGCCCCAGCCGTTGATCTCGAGCGAGAAGCCGGCGCTGGCCACGGCATAGCCGATGAGCCCGGCGAGCAGCACCCGGCGATGCCCGATCCGGTCGCCGAGCCGGCCCGCCAGGTATTGGGCCAGGACGCCGGTGGCGAAGAACGAGGCCATCACGGCACCGATCAGCCCGGTGGGGTTGCCCCGTTCGGCGAGATAGATCGGCAGCAGCGGCAGCACGGCGCTGGAGCCGGTCCACTGCAGGAAGACCGCTGCCGCGAGGGCGAGCACCAACACCGAGTAGCCCGGCTGCAGCAGCCGGCGGACCGCGTTCACGCCGGGTCCGTCAGGTGGCGCAGCCGCTCGGCCACCTGCTCACGCCGGTGCGGGGTGAGGGCGTCGATGCCGAACAGCTCACACAGCCAGAGCCCGTCGGCGGCCAGCCGGGCGACGGTGGCCCCGACCGGGTCGGCCGCCTGCTCGATCTGCTGCTGCCACCGGCCGAAGGCGGCGCGCAACGGGGCGAGGAGTTCGGGTTCGGCGGCCACGGCAGCGAGCAGGGCCGCGCCGACCCGGGCCTCGTGATGCGCGTCGGCCTGCTCGGCGGGCTCCTCGACGAGGCATTCCTCGACGTAGACCCGCGCGAAGGAGTGCTGCGGGTGCGCGCTGCGGACGTCGTCCAAGCCGGACTGGAAGCGCGCGATCAGCCGCTCGACCATGGCCGCGATCAGGTCGTTGCGCGTGGCGAAGTGGTACAGCACGCCACCCTTGCTGACCCCGGCCCGCGCCGCGGCCTTCGCCAGGGTGAGGTGAGCGACGCCGTCCGTCAGGACGACGTCCTGCGCGGCTCGCAGGATCAGCTCACGCGTCGCGGCGGCGTCGCGTCCGGCGGTCTTGGCCATGCCGGCAGGCTAGCACGCTTACTGTACCGTCTGGACGGTATACCTCCTGACAGGCCTTCCAGAACCCGCTCATGCTCCGCAGGTGTCCGCCGAAGCATGGAAGACAACGCTGTCATGCGTCGGCTGCGGAGCATGGACGGGCACCCGCGGAGCATGAGCGGGTTGGGTGGGGGTGGTCAAGGTTGGTCAGGGGTGGTCAGGGGGTGGTGATGGCGGCGTGGAAGGCGAGGGTTCGGCGGGCGGTGTCGACGTGCAGGTTCTCGACCATGCGGCCGTTGTGGACGACGACGCCCTTGCCCTCGGCGATGGCGGCCTCGAACGTGGCGATCAGGGCGCGCGCATCCTCGACGGCGGCCTCGGACGGCGCCCAGGCCTCGTTGCACGGGCCGATCTGGCCCGGGTGGATCAGGGTCTTGCCGTCGAAGCCCAACTCGACGCCCTGGCGGCACTCGGCGGCGAAGCCCTCGGCGTTCTTCACGTCGTTGTAGACCCCGTCGAGGATCGCCTTGCCGGTGGCCCGCGCCGCCAGCAGGCACAGCCCCAGCCCGGTCAGCAACGGTTGACGCCCCGGGACATGTTCCGCGCGTAGCTCTTTGGCCAGGTCGTTGGTGCCCATCACCAACACGGCCAGCCGCTCGGACGCCGCGGCGATCTCCTCACAGTGCAACATCGCCACCGGGGTCTCGACCATGGCCCAGATGAAGGTGTGGTCGGGCGCGCCGGCCTTCTCCATCGCGGCCTCGATGGTGCGGACGTCGGCCACCGACGACACCTTGGGGACGACGATCCCACCCGGCCCGGCGGCCGAGGCCGCGGCGATGTCGTCGGCGAACCAGTCGGTGTCGAGCCCGTTGACCCGGATGGTGAGTTCCTTGCGGCCGTACTCCCCCGAGGACGCCGCAGCGCACACCCGTTCGCGGGCATCGGCTTTGGCGTCGGGCGCGACCGAGTCCTCGAGGTCGAGGATGAGCGCGTCGGCGTCCAGCGCCTTGGCCTTCTCGAGCGCACGCTCATTGGCACCCGGCATGTACAGCACGCTGCGGCGCGGGGTGAGACTGGGGTCGGTCACGGCACTCTCCTCCAGGGGTGCGGGTTGCTCAGAAGCCGTACGCAGCAGCGAGTTCCGGATCGCGCGCCGCCAGCGCACGCGCCAGGTCGACCATCACCTGGCACTGCTTGCACGAGGCGTCGTCCTCCATGCGCCCGTCGAGCATCACCGCGCCGCTGCCGTCGCCCATCGCCTCGATCACGCGCAGGGCGTGCGCCACGTCGTCCGGGGCGGGTGAGAACACCTTCTTGGCGATCTCGATCTGCACCGGGTGCAGGCTCCAGGCCCCGACACAGCCGAGCAGGAAGGCGTTGCGGAACTGGTCCTCACAGGCGACGACGTCCTTGATGTCGCCGAAGGGGCCGTAGTAGGCGTAGATGCCGTTCGAGGCACAGGCATCGACCATGCGAGCGATCGTGTAGTGCCACAGGTCCTGCTGGAACACGGCGCGGTCGGACTGGTACCCCACGCCGCCGTCGTCCAGCGCCGGCGGGTCCTCGCGCACCAGATACCCGGGGTGCCCGCCGCCGACGCGCGTGGTCTTCATCCGGCGATTGGCGGCCAGGTCGGCGGGCCCGAGCGAGAGTCCCTGCATCCGCGGGCTGGCGCTGCAGATCTCCTCGACATTCGCCACGCCGCGGGCGGTCTCGAGAATCGCGTGGATCAGGATCGGCCGCGTCAGTCCGGCCTTGGCCTCGAGCTGGGCGAGCAGCCGGTCGACGTAGTGGATGTCCTCGGCCCCCTCGACCTTGGGCACCATCACCACGTCGAGCTTGCGCCCGATGGCCGGGATCAGCGTGGTCAGGTCATCGAGCACCCAGGGCGAGTCGAGCGCGTTGATCCGGGTCCACAGCTGGGTGTCGCCGAAGTCGGTGGACGCCGCGATGGCCACCAGCCCGGCGCGCGCGGCCTCCTTGTTGTCGGCCTTGACGGCGTCCTCGAGGTTGCCGAGCAACACGTCGACCTTCGAGGCCATCTCCGGCACCTTGGCCGCCATCTTGGCGTTCGACGGGTCGAAGAAGTGGATCATTCGCGACGGTCGGAACGGGATCTCACGCAGCGGGGCCGGCGCACCGACCGCGAGCGGGCGGAAGAAGTCCTTCGGAGGGCGCATGGCGCTCAGCCTAGGCGCGCAGCCCGATGCCGCAGCGTCGCGCCGGTCACACCTGTCGGCCAGGGCATCACGGCGCCGATCGATCATCGTCGGACCCGGACCGGTTCCACCGTGCTGTCGCGGGATGCATCGATCGATGTACTTACCGGAAGTCCTCGGCTACTGTCGCGACAGAGACCGTTCGATGGGTGATCACTCGGGGAAACCAGGACCGGAACCTCGCGCTGGGGCTCGCCACACGGCGTCGTGGGGTTCGGGGTGTACCACCGAATGTCGATCGGCGCGGCGATCGGGAACCCGGGAGCGCGCATGGCCTTTTTGTCCGGTCCGGGCACCGACGAGCACTTTCGGCTTGCCGAGTTCCAGCGGTACGAGGTGCGTCTCGACCAAACGGATCCGGCCCTGGTGGACCTCGCTCGGCTCGCCGCCTCGTTGACCGCCAGCCCGATCGCCGGGGTGAGCCTGGTCGACAGCAGTCACGTCTGGATCAAGGGCGCCGTGGGCATCGACGGGCATTGCCTGGAACGCGAGGGATCGTTCTGTGGCGCGGCGGTGGAGTCCAACCTGCCGCTGTTCTCGGTACCGGACGCCGCGCGCCACCCGGTGTTCGCATCCAACCCTCTGGTGGTCTCCGCGCCGAACATCCGCAGCTACGCGGCGGCCGTGCTCATCGGCCAGTCCGGCTATGCCCTCGGGACGCTGTGGGTGATGCACCACGAACCACGTTCCCTGACCGCCGCCGAGCGCGAGAACCTGATCATGCTCTCGGCGCACGTCGTCCGGCTGCTGGAACTGCGCCACCGTCATGCCGTCACCGGGCTGCCGACCCGGCAGGCGTTCGTGGCCAACCTGCAGTGCGCCCTGGACCAGCAACGGCTCGGTAGCCAGGTGTGCCGGGTGGCCGATTGCCGCCGGCTGCGTCCGGATGGGTCGTGCTCCAGCGAGGACAGCCAGCGGGCCACCGCGGTGGGATGCGTCCGGCTGCGGAACCTGCCGTTGATCAACAGTGTCCACACCCGGGACGCCGGCCTCGCGGTACTGCGCGCCCTGTCGCTGCGACTGCTCGGATGGCTGGGCGAGGGGAACACCCTCGGCCACTTCGAGGACGACAACTTCACCTTCGCGCTGTTCGACTCCCCGTTGGCCGTACGGCGGCGCCTCGACGCGCTGCCCGGGATCCTGGCAGCTCCCGTGCCCTTCGGCCCGACGGTGATCCGCCCGGACATCACCATCGGCGTGGTCGACCCCAACAAGACGCCGATCAGTGCCTCGGCACTGGTCGATCGAGTCGCCGTGCCGGCGCTGCACGGCGAGCACCGGTACCCGTCGTTCCCCGGTGGTCACGGCGGGACCGACGCCAACCGAGTCTGGTCCGAGGTTCAGCGGACCCTGCCGCAGGATCTGTCCACCGGCCGGATCCGCCCGCACTACCAACCCCAGGTCGACGTCCTCACCGGGACGCTGTGGGGGTTCGAGGCGCTGGCTCGCCTCGACCACGCGACGCTCGGTGAGGTGGCCGCGGGCGATCTGCTGTCGGTGGCCACGGACGAGAATCTGCTGTTCGAACTGGACCTGACGATGCTCGAGGCGGTCTGCGCCGACCTGGCCGGCTGGCTCGCCGCCGGACTGGCCCTGGTGCCGGTGTCCGCGAACCTGGCGCGCTCATCGCTGCGTCGTCCCGGCGCCGCCCACGAGATCCTGAGCTGCCTGTCGCGGCACGGGGTGCCACCCGAGCTGCTGAAGATCGAGATCACCGAGGGCGGCCCGGCCGCCCCGCTGTCACATCTGAGCGCGGCGGTCGAGGAGCTCCACGAGTCCCGCCTGACCGTGGTGCTGGACGATTTCGGCACCGGTCTGTCCAACCTCGAGATGCTGGGCCGGGTACCGATCACCGTGCTCAAGGCCGACCGGTTCTACGTCCACGGCGCCTCGACCAGCCCTCACATCGAGGGCCTGTTGCGCTTCGTCCACAACATTGCCGCCCTGTTCGGGCTCGGAGTGATCTGCGAGGGCATCGAAGAGGAGGCCGACCTGCAGGTGGCGGTGGAGCTGGGCTGCCGCTACTTCCAGGGGTGGTACTTCGGGGCCGCGGTGCCCGCCGAACGCGCGACCGCGATGCTGCAGTGGGCGGCGACCCCGCGTGGCCACCTGATGCCGCGCGAGCTGGCCCAGGCGCTGCAGTCCTGCTGAGGCCCCGTCACGCAAGGCAGGGATGCGTCGGGCAGGGGTGAGACGGCGGAGGGCGTCGAGCCGACCGGATCAGGCCTCGCCCCAGGCCCGGGCGATGGCGTGGGACAGTGCCCGCGGGACGCCGCCGGAGGCGCGCAGCGGCAGATGGCGACCGTCCTCGACCACGGTGCGCCCGCCCACCACCACGGTGTCGACATCGCTGGCGGAGGCGACCATCGGGATCTGGCCCGGCAGCGCCCCGGACGTGCGCAGCGAATCGAGCCGGACGCCGACCAGGTCGCACAACGAGCCGACCTCGATCCTGCCGGCCTCGGGCCAGCCCAGCGCGGCGTGCCCGGCCGCGGTCAGCGAGGTGACCAGCTCCTCGACCGAGAACCGGCCGCGCCGTCCGGAGGCCAGCCGCTCGTGCATCTCCAGCATCCGAGACTCGGCGATCATGTCGATCATCACGTGCTGGTCGGTGCCCAACGCGATCGGCGCCCCGGCGTCGGCCAGTTCACGGGCGGGGCCGATGCCGTCCGCCAGATCCTGCTCGGTGCTGGGGCAGATGCAGGCCGTGGTCTGCGAGCTGCCCAACAAGGCGATGTCCTCGGCCGTCAGGTGGGTGGCGTGCACCGCGGTGGTCGCCGACCCCAGCACTCCGTGGTCGGCGAGCAGTTGGGTCGGGGTGCGCCCGTAGGCGGCGAGGCAGGAGGCGTTCTCGGCCGGTTGCTCCGACAGGTGCACGTGCAGCGGCCGCGGCGAGCCGTCCTCCCCCACGTCGGCCGCGACGATCACCGACAATTCCTCGACCGGGACGGCGCGCACCGAGTGCACCGCCGCCGCCACCCGGAAGGTCTCACCGTCGGCCAGTTCGCTGACCCGCATCGCCCAGCTCTCGGCGTCCCCGTCGTCGAACCGGCGTTGCACGCCCTCGAGCGGGATGTCGATGCCGCCGCGCAGGTAGCAGGTGTCGAGCAGGGTCATCCGCAGGCCGGCGCGCGCCGCGGCCTCGCGCAGCGCCTCGCCCATGGCGTTGGGCTCGCCGTACCGCGCGCCGCCGGGGCCGTGGTGCAGGTAGTGGAACTCCCCGACGCAGGTCACCCCGGACAGCACCATCTCGGAGAACACCGCGGTGGCCAGCTCGCAGTAGGTATCGGGGGTGAGCCGGTCGGCCAGGGCGTACATCCGGTCGCGCCAGGTCCAGAAGGTGCCGCCGTCGGTATGGGTGCGACCGCGTAGTGCCCGGTGAAAGGCATGGGAGTGTGTGTTGGCGAACCCCGGCAGCACCAGCAGTTCGAGCCTCGTGTCGCCGGGCTGGGCCTGGGTGTCGGTCTCGACGGAGACGATCGTGCCGTCCTCGCCGGAACTGATCCTCACCCCAGCGGCCGGGCCCTTGGGCAACCAGGCGTGGGCGCACCACCACGTGCGGTTCACGGGTGCATACTGCCCGTTCCGGTCGGCCGGCGCATCACCTGCAGGTGAGAACCGCTCGGTAGGCCCACAGCACTAGGGTGCCGAGCGTGAGACCCGAGTCCGTTGCCGCCCCCTCGTCCCTCGTGGTCGAGCGGCTGATCGACGAGGCGTACGACGGCCCGGCATGGCTTCAACTCGCGGCCGGGAGGGTGGTCGCGCGCGGTACCGGTGCGCCACCGCGACCTGCCGAGGCCACCATCGCGGTCGCCGTCCCCGGCTTGGTGGACATGCACTGTCACGGTGCCGCGGGGGTGGATTTCGGCGCCCTCGCGGCCGATCCGTCCCCCGGTCTGGCCCACCATGCCGGCCTCGGGGTCACCCGGCTGGTGGCCTCGATCGCCACCATGGCCTGGCCGGCTCTGATCGACCGGCTGCGCGAGCTGGCCCCACTGGTGCACGACGGCACCCTGGCCGGGCTGCACCTCGAGGGGCCGTGGCTGTCGGTGCACCGGTGCGGCGCCCATGATCCGCGGCTGCTACGCGCGCCGGCCCCGGCCGAGGTCGTCGAGGCGCTGAACGCCGGCGACGGTGCGATCACCATGGTCACCCTGGCGCCCGAGATGCCCGGTGCCCTGGACGCCGTGCGCCGCCTGACCGAGGCCGGCGTCACCGTCGCGCTGGGCCACAGCCAGGCACCGACGGACGTCGTCCATCGGGCCGTGGACGCCGGCGCCCGGGTGATCACGCACCTGTACAACGGCATGCCCTCGCTGCACCACCGCGAACCGGGGCTGGTCGGCGTCGCGCTCAGTGATGCCTCGTTGACCGTCGAGCTGATCGCGGATGGCGAGCACGTGGCCGACGAGGCGATCGACGTCGTCCGCGCCGCGGCCGGTGGGCGAATGGCGTTGATCTCGGACGCCATGGCGGCGACCGGACTCGGCGACGGCGACTACGTCCTGGCCGGCTCGGCGGTGCGGGTGCAGGACGGCGTGGCCCGGGTGGTCACCACGGACGGCACGGCGGGGGCACTGGCGGGCAGCACCACCACCGTGGGTGAGGCGTTCGGCTGGCTGGTGCGCCGCGGCGTCCCGGTGCTGGAGGTGGCGCGCGCCGCGACGGTGACCCCGGCCCGGGCGCTGGGATTGCCGGCGCCGAGTCTGGCGGTCGGGGCTCCGGCCGATCTGGTCGAGATCACCTCGACCGGGGTCGGACGGGTGCTGCACCGCGGCCGGTGGCTCACCAGACCAACGGCACCATCGCCCCGTCCGTGAACGCGGCGTCACAGCTGACCAGGGGCAACGACTCGATGAGGCCCTGAGCCACCAGCATGCGATCGAACGGGTCGCGGCGGGCCCAGTCCAGCGCCCCCGCGGGGGATGCTCGGTGCCTCACCCACGACCGGGACTTTCCCAGTGATCGAGTTCATCGTCCGGCAACGGGTCGAAGAAGCTCTCCGGCACCCGGTCGTGAACGAAGCCGAGTTCTCGTCCCTGGGTCGGCACGAGGGGCACCAAACGCGCGATGGGCGTATCGCCCCGGGCGATGACGATCTCCTCCCCGCCCTCCACCGCAGCCAGCAGAGCGGACAGGTTGGTCTTTGGCCTCGTGCACCTTGACGATCCGTTCCATCGTTCAAGGCTGACCTGGTCAACGTGGTTCGTCCACCAGCTTGGCCGGGCTGAGCATCGCTCGAAGAGATCGTCGACGCGGAGGCCACAGGATCACCCTCACCTGCGGAGCACCACGTGCAGGGGGATCGCCGAGTACAGCGGAGGCATGGCTGGCCGCCGACAGCACCGTGGAATGGATGTATTCCGGTCGATCCGGCGGCCGTGTTCGATCAGCGGTACCAGTACGCCTCATGAACTCCGCCCTGGATCGACCGGCGCCCGACAGCAGGGTGCAGCTGCGGCAATTCCGTACTATAAATGGTACGCTTCTACCAGGCACTCATTCCTGTCTCTGTCTGGACAGTACTGAAATAGGTACGCTTCTGACTGAATGGAGGCCTGCGCCCATGACCTACCGACAGCAGCTGCGAGAGCTTGCCAACGAGAGCTACGGGTACATCACGACCCGCGACGCGGCTGACCTCGACATCCCCGCAGTCGAACTTCGCAAGCTCGCCGCCCGCGGCGCCCTCCAACACGTCAGCCGCGGGGTCTACCGGTTTGCCGATGCTCGCCGCACCCACCGCGACGCCTACGCCGAGGCCGTCATCAGAACCGGGGACGACGCCTACCTCACCGCCGACGCCGTACTGGGCCTACTCGGCCTGGCCATGGTCGAACCCCAGAGGATCAAGGTCGCAACCCCCCGACGAACACGACCGAAAGATCCCGGCTTCGTCGAGATCATCCAACGCCAACTCCCGCCCGAGCGCATCACCACCTACAAAGGGATCCGCGCCACCACTGTCGGCCAAGCAATCCTCGACAGCCAAGGCACCGTCATGACCGAGCGCCTGCTCGATGCCCTCGCCGAGGCCCGTCGCACCGGACTCATCGACCCCCGCGAGGCAGCCCGGATTCGACGACGCCTCGCGGCCACCGCCACGAAGCCGCGGCGCAGCACACCAACCAGAGCAGAGGTCAGGGCATGAAGGCGTCAGCTACTCCACCCCGCCATGTCGCCGCCCTGCGCAAGCGCGTCGAGAACCTCACCGCCGGAAACCAAGCCCGCGCCAACATCCTTCTGCGCACCATCGCCACGGTCGCCGTCGGGCAGCTACTCCCCCCATCCGCCGTCAAGGGGGGCACCGCCATGAAACTGCGGCGAGGCGTCGATGGATCACGCTTCAGCACCGACCTCGACGTCGCCCGCCGCGACAGCCTCGAGGACTTCCTCCACAACTACGCTCGAGCCCTGCGCAGCGGCTGGGCAGGCTTCACCGGTGAGATCCGCCCCTCGCGTCACATCTCGCGGCCCACCGGTGTGCCATCCGACTACATCATGATCACGCGTGAGATCAAGGTCTCCTACAACGGTCGAGACCTGATGACCCTCATCCTCGAAATCGGCCACGACGAGCTCGACGACACCCTCGACCCACCCACCGCGCTCGCCGGCGACATCCCACCTCTGTTCACGGCCATCGGCCTTCCCCAGCCCGACCCGATCCCCGTTGTCGCCCACGACCACCAGATCGCACAGAAGCTTCACGCCCTCAGCCAGGCGGGCAGCGAGCGTGCTCACGACCTCGTGGACCTCCAGCTCCTCGAGACAAGTTGCGAGCTCCCCGACAGCCACGTCGCGCTGACCTGTTCACGCCTGTTCGCTTTCCGCAGACGACACGCATGGCCCCCGGTGGTCGAGGCGGGACCCGACTGGCCGAGCACTTATGTGGCCGCCGCGAATGGGCTCCCCGTGGTGCCCGACCTCGACGAGGCCGTGCGATGGGTGAACGCCTACATCCACAGGCTCAGCGAGGGAGCCGGGGTCACTCAGGGACATCGATCAGAAAGCGGGCGAGTGCCCGGATCCGATCGCCCCGCAGGGTGAGCACCAGCTGGCCCGCGGGCAATTCCTCGCCGGTGTCACTCTCGACCAGCCGGCAATCGAACGCGGGCTGACGGTTGGCCCGGGTGGGGCTCAGTCGCAACCGCCACCCACCCAGCACCCTCTCGGTCGTGCTGACCCGCAGGAACGCCGCGATCGCCTCGCGACCGTGGTACTCGTGCGGGGCCGGCGGCATCGCCAGCCACGCGTCGTCCGTCAGCAGGGCGATCACGCCGTCGACGTCGCCGGCGCTGAAGGCGTGCGCGAACCGCCGCACCAGGTCACGCTGCTGTGGCGTATCGACCGCAGGCGCAGTGCTGGGTTCGAACGAACCGTCCAGCCCGGCCCGAGCGCGCTGCAGCAGTCCCTTGATCGCGGTAGCGCCGGTGCCCAGCATCGTGGCCGCCTCGGCGAGGCTGAACCCCAGGACGTCGCACAGGATGATCGCGGCCGTCTGGCGCGGCGGAAGCCGTTGCAGCGCAACGATGAACGCCAGCTCGACGCTCTCGCGCAGCTGGTAGCGCGCAGCCGGCCCCGGGGCGTCGTCCGGCAGCTGATCGAGCAACGCATCGGGATACGGCTGCAGCCAGGTCACCTCCCCGCGCCGGCTCGGCGGCGGCGGCACGAACGGCGGCACGGGTTCGGCCGGGGGACGGCGCTTGGCGGCGCGGATCGCGTTCAGGCATCGGTTCGTGGCGATCGCATAGAGCCAGGTGCGCAGCGACGAGCTGCCCTCGAAGCCGGGCAGGCCGCGCCAGGCCGCGGTCAACGTCTCCTGCAGCAGGTCCTCGGCGTCGGTGAACGACCCGAGCATCCGGTAGCAGTGCAGCTGAAGTTCGCGGGTGTGGGGCCGCACCAGCTCGGCGAACGCTGCCTCATCGCCGGCACGGGCGAGGTCGAGGTCTCGTGCTCCCACCCCCGGAATGCTGTCACGACCGCACCGTTCCGTCGGCCGCTCCCGCGGTGTCCACCAGGTGACCCCATCGTCGAAGGAGGACCTGTGAGCACACCGAGCACGCCGAGCCCTGCACTGCAGATCGCGCTGGCCTACCACCAGGCCTGGACCAGCGGCGATCTGGACACCGCCATGACGCACCTCGCCGACGACCTCGTCTGCCTGGCTCCGGCCGGCCGGATGGACGGCGCTGCGGCCTTCCGGGGCTTCATGGCACCGTTCGTCCAGGGGCTGGTCGGTGCGAACCTCGTGGCCTGCTTCGGCGACGAGACGACGGCCGTGCTGTTCTACGACACCCGGACCCGGCTGGTGGCCGACGCCCCCGGGGCCGAGTGCCTGACCGTCGAGGGTGGCAAGATCACGCAGCTGCGGATCATCTTCGACCGGTTGCCGTTCGATGCCGCCCGCCGGGCCGCGGCCACCACGACCTCACCCTGAGACGTGCCCGATCGTGATCCCTGTCTCGCAGGGGTATTCCCCGGTGACAGCGGGGAAACTCCCTGCGAGACAGTGATCTACGGGCCGAGCAGGCGGGTGAGTACCGCCGCCAGGGCGGCCGCGCCGGTCTCGCAGTCGTCGGGTTCGGCGTGCTCGTCGGGAGCGTGCGAGACGCCGGTCGGGTTGCGCACGAACAACATGGACGACGGCACGCCGGCCTGGGCGAGCACGCCGGCATCGTGGCCGGCGCCCGTGGGCAGGATCGGCGCCGGGCCGGTGCCGAGCGCGACTCCGACCGCCTCGGCCAGGTCGCGGGCGAGGTCGGCGGGAAAGAGGGTGGCACCGGTCCAGGACTCCTGCACCGCCGCCTGGTCGATCGCCGCCTCGATGTCGGCCAACGTCGCCCGAACCTGCTCCTCGGTGTCGGCCCGCAGGTCGAGCCAGGCACGCACGGACGACGGGATGGCGTTGACCGCATTGGGCCGGACGTCGACCTTGCCGACGGTGGCCAGGGCACCATGGTCGGCCGCAGCAGTACGCGCCGCACGGATCACCGTGGCCAGGGCGAGCATGGGGTCGTCGCGGTCGGCCAGCAGCGTGGTGCCGGCGTGATCGGCCCGACCCACCAGGTCGAGCCGGAACCGGCCATGGGGCCTGATCCGACTGGCCACCCCGATCGCGGCGTCCAGGTCGGGCAAGGCCAGCGCTCGCCCCTGCTCGACGTGCAGCTCGACGAAATGCCCTACCCGGCACAGGGTTTCGTCGTCCCGGCCGAGATGATCCGGGGTGATCCCGGCGGCGCGTGCCGCCTCGCCGTAGCTGACGCCCGCGGCATCCCGCAGCGCCAGCACGGCCGCCGGTTCACTCGCCCCGGAGAGCAGCCGACTGCCCGAGCAGGCCAGCCCGAACCGGGCGCCCTCCTCGTCCACGAACCGGACGACGCCGAGCGGGCGGCGCCGACCGGAGGTCACGTCGTCCAGGATTCCGTTGTCCCGCAAGGCTTTCACGGCGGTCAGGGCGGCGGTGACCCCGAGCGGTCCGTCCATCGGGCCGCCGTCCGGCACCGAGTCGAGGTGGCTTCCGGTGACCACGCCGGGAGTGCCGGCGGCCACTGCCGCGTCGGGATCCCCCCACCAGGCCCATTGGTTTCCGCACCGGTCGACGGTCACGTCGCCGCCGAGGCCCGTTGCCGTAGCGGCGAACCACTCACCCAGCACAGCGTCGTCCGAGGTGAAGGCGAACCGCCGGTAACCGCCGCTGCCGTGGTGGCGACCCACCTCGGCGATCTCGGCGAGCAGGCCGGTGACGCTCACGAGGTCGCGCCCTCGCGCATCGGCACCCGGACCCCACGCTCGGCCGCGACCTCGACCGCCTCGGGGTAGCCGGCGTCGACGTGCCGGATGACACCCATGCCCGGGTCGTTGCTCAGTACTCGCGCGAGTTTGGCTGCGGCGAGCGGGGTTCCGTCGGCGACACTGACCTGCCCGGCGTGGATCGAGCGCCCGATGCCGACGCCACCGCCGTGGTGGATCGACACCCAGGTCGCCCCGGACGACGCCGCCACCAGACCGTTGAGCAGCGGCCAGTCGGCGACGGCGTCCGACCCGTCGAGCATCGACTCGGTCTCGCGGTAGGGGCTGGCCACCGAACCGCAGTCGAGGTGGTCACGCCCGATCACGATCGGTGCACTGATCTCGCCCGAGGCCACCAGCTCGTTGAACCGCAGCCCGGCCTGGTCACGCTCGCCGTAGCCGAGCCAGCAGATCCGGGCCGGCAGGCCCTGGAAGGCCACCTTCTCGGACGCCGCCCGCATCCAGCGCTGCAGGTGGTCGTTGTCGGGGAACAGGTCACACACCGCGCGGTCGGTCACCGCGATGTCCCGCGGGTCGCCCGACAGAGCCGCCCACCGGAACGGCCCCTTCCCCTCGCAGAACAGCGGCCGGATGTAGGCCGGCACGAATCCGGGGAAGGCGAACGCGCGGTCGTACCCACCCAGGCGCGCCTCGTCGCGGATGGAGTTGCCGTAGTCGAACACCTCGGCGCCGGCGTCCATGAAGTCGACCATGGCCTCGACGTGCCGGGCCATCGAGGCCCGGGCCCGGTCGGTGAACTCCTCCGGCTTCTTGGCGGCGTAGTCGTGCCAGTCGCCCAGGTCGATGCCCTCGGGCAGATAGGCCAGCGGATCGTGGGCGCTGGTCTGGTCGGTGACGATGTCGACCTCGACGCCGCGACGCAACAACTCCGGCAGCACGGTGGCGCAGTTGCCCACCAGCCCGACCGACAGCGCCCGGCGCTCGGCCTTGGCGGCGAGCACCCGGCGCAGCGCGTCGTCCAGATTGTCGGCCAGCTCGTCCAGGTAGCGGGTCTCGACCCGGCGCTGCAGCCGGTGCCCGTCGACGTCGATCACCAGGCAGACGCCGTCGTTGAGCGTGACCGCCAGCGGCTGGGCACCCCCCATGCCGCCGCACCCCCCGGTGACCGTGAGGGTTCCGGCGAGCGTGCCGCCGAACCGCTTGGCCGCCACCGCGGCGAAGGTCTCGTAGGTGCCCTGCAGGATGCCCTGGGTGCCGATGTAGATCCACGAGCCGGCGGTCATCTGGCCGTACATGGTCAGGCCCAGGTGCTCCAGCCGGCGGAACTCGGGCCAGGTCGCCCAGTCCCCCACCAGGTTCGAGTTGGCGATCAGCACCCGGGGCGCCCACTCGTGAGTGCGCATCACCCCGACCGGGCGACCGGACTGCACCAGCAGCGTCTCGTCGTCCGCCAACGTGGTCAGGGTGCGCACGATGGCGTCGAAACTGGCCCAGTCGCGGGCCGCCTTACCGGTGCCCCCATAGACGACCAGGTCGTCGGGACGCTCGGCGACGTCCGGGTCGAGGTTGTTCATGAGCATGCGCAGCGGCGCCTCGGTCTGCCACGAGCGGGCGGTGAGCGTGGTGCCCCGCGGGGCGCGCACCTCGCGGGGTCCGGGGGTGATGGTCATCGAAGCCTCCAAATGGGTGACGCAGCGTTGCGGGTTCGGGCGGTCGGAGCGGCATCGCGCTCATCCCGGGCGAGCGCGATGTCACGTTGCGCTCGCTGGATGAGTGCAACGTGACATTGCGCTCACCAGGGGGTGGGTGGGGCGGGCGGGATCAGGAGAGCGGGGTGGGGGTGGCGGATTCGGCGGCGGTGACGACGGCGCCGGTGCGGACGAGGGTGGTGAGGGTGGCGATGTCGGGGGCGAGGTGGTGGTCGGGGCCGGGGGCGGTGATGCCGGCGGCGCGGACGGCGTCCCGGACGGCGGCGGTGGCGGGGGCGGGGGCGAGCGGGGCGCGCAGGTCGAGCGCCCGGGTGCCGGCAAGCAGTTCGACGGCCAGGACGGCGGCCAGGGCGTCGACCGCGCGGCGCAGCTTGCGGGCGGCGTGCCAGCCCATCGAGACGTGGTCCTCCTGCATCGCCGAGGACGGGATCGAGTCCACGCTGGCGGGCACCGCGAGCCGCTTCAGTTCACTGACCAGCCCCGCGGCGGTGTACTGGGCGATCATCAGCCCCGAGTCGACCCCGGCATCGTCGGCCAAGAACGGCGGCAGCCCGTGGTTGCGGGCCTTGTCGAGGAACCGGTCGGTGCGCCGTTCGCTGATGCTCGCGACGTCCGCCGCCGCGATCGCGAGGAAGTCGAGCACGTAGCCCACCGGCGCCCCGTGGAAGTTGCCGTTGCTCTCGACCCGGCCGTCGGGGGTGACCACCGGGTTGTCGATCGCCGAGGCGAGCTCGACGGCCGCCACGGCCTCGGCGTGGGCGACGGTGTCGCGGGCGGCGCCGTGCACCTGCGGCGAGCAGCGCAGCGAGTAGGCGTCCTGCACCCGGGTGCAGTCGGGCGTGCGATGCGAATCCATGATCGCGGACGACGCCAGCAGTGCGCGCAGGTTGGCGGCACTCGCGCCCTGGCCCGGGTGGGGCCGCAAGGCCATCAGGTCGGCCGCGAACGGCCGGTCCGTGCCGAGTTGCGCCTCGATCGAGATGGCGGCGGCGACGTCGGCGGTGCGCAACAGCAGGCGCAGGTCGGCCAGCGCCAGCACCAGCATGCCCAGCATGCCGTCGGTGCCGTTGATCAGCGCCAGCCCCTCCTTGGCGGCCAGCGTCAACGGCGTGAGCCCGGCGGCAGCCAGCGCCTCGCCGGCCGCCCGGCGCACGCCGTCCGCATCGTGCACCCAGCCCTCACCGCAAGCGGCCAGCGCGACCGCCGAGAGCGGGGCCAGATCGCCGGAACATCCCAGCGAGCCGTACTCGTGCACCTCCGGGGTGATCCCCGCGTTGAGCAGGCCCGCGTAGACCTGCACCACCTCGGGCCGCACCCCGGTACGACCGCTGGCCAGGGTGCGCAGCCGCAACAGCATCAGCGCGCGCACCACCTCGGGCTCGACCAGGTCGCCTGCGCCGGCCGCGTGCGAGCGGACCAGCGACCGCTGCAACCGCTCGCGGTCCGCCGGGGCGATGTGCCGGGTGGCCAGCGCACCGAACCCGGTCGAGACGCCGTAGACCGGGGCGTCCGAGGCCGCCAGCACCTCGATCGCGGCCCGCGAGGCGGCGACGGCGTCCATTGCCTCGGCGGTCAGCCGCACCGGGGCGTGGTGGCGGGCCACGGCCACGACCTCGCTCGGGGCCAGCGGGCCGGGGCCGACCTCGATCACGGCGGCGGCCACGGGCTCGCTCGGGGACAGGAGTGTCATGTCCCCAGGTCACCACCGCCACGGCCTCGATCGGCACCCCCGAACGGCCGAAGCTGTCTGGTATCTCAGACAGATTTCCCCCGCCCCGTACCCGGACGAAAAGGGGGCACTTGGGGTTGGTGGCGAGTGATCCACGTGTTACCGTCGTCACGGTTGCACAAGCAGATCCCCGTACGTTCACGAACGCCCACGGAGCACGTGTCCGCGGGCGTTTATTGCAGATGGCCCCTCCACTGTGAGGTCCGGAGGCTGGGACGGCGAGACATGGGCAGCCCGGGGCCCGGCATCCCGCCGAGTCCCGCCTACCCTCCGAACAAGGAGACATGCAGTGGCACAGGGCACTGTGAAGTGGTTCAACGGCGAGAAGGGCTACGGCTTCATCACCCCCGACGGTGACGCCAGCGACGTGTTCGTTCACTTCTCGGCCATCCAGGCCGACGGGTACCGGACGCTGGAGGAGAACCAGCGCGTCGAGTTCGACGTCCAGCAGGGCCAGAAGGGCCCGCAGGCGGCGAACGTCCGCGCCATCTGAGCATCGGCTCGACACACTGCCGGCCCCACCCGAGCGGGTGGGGCCGGCAGTGTTCTGTGTCGTCCGCGCCGGACGTCGAGTCGGCGAGCGCCCGGTCAGCCCTCGACGACGGCGAGCCAGTCCATGAGGGCGTCCATCAGGATCGGCGCCACCCCGCTGTAGCCGTCACCGTCGCGCATCAACCGCACGGCGCCGGCGAGGTCGTGGCGTGCCACGGCCCCGAGCACCTCGGCGGCACACCGGTGGAACCTGGCGTGCAGCTCGGTGACCGTCCGGGTGCGACCCGGGTCCAGGGCCGCCGCCGCGCCGGAGTGCAACCACTTCCCGAAGGCGCAGGCGTCGTCCCGGCCGGCCGCGGCGAGATCGACGCCGTCCGGCACGCTCCGGGTCGAGATGGCCGTGGCGAGCCGCTGCTTCCAGGCCGCGTGGGCCTTGACGGCGGCCCGCAACGGGTGCACCTCGAACTGCGCCGACAACCGTTCGATGTCCGAGCGCTGCCGCGCCTCGGTGGCCTTCAGCCGCCTGATCCACAGCTGAGCGCGGTCCATCGCCTCGCGGGCCGAGCGCGCGGCCTCCGCGGTGTCGGTGACCGAGACGTTGAGCTCGCCGACGGCCCCGGCCACCGACGTCGCCGACCGGGTGATCTCGGCGATCACCGCGCTCTGCTCCTCGACCGCCGCGGCGATCGTCTGCTGCAGCGACAGCACCCGCTCGAGCACCTCGTCGATCCGGGTGACCGACTCGCGCACCTGGTTGCTGTCGTCGACCAACTGGGCCAGCTGACCGGCGATCACGGTGGTCGCCTGGCTGGTCTGCGCGGCCAGGTTCTTGACCTCCTCGGCCACCACGGCGAACCCGCGGCCGGCCGAACCGGCGCGCGCCGCCTCGATGGTGGCGTTCAGGGCGAGCAACCGGGTCTGGTCCGAGATGCCGTTGACGGTCTTGACCACCTGGTCGATCGAGGCGCTGGAGGTCGCCAACCGCTCGACCGAGGACACGACCTCCCGGACGACGTTGCCCGCCTCCTGGGCGACGCCGGTCGCCTCCGATGCCGACGAGGACACCTCGGTCATGGATGCCGACATCTGTTCGGCGGCCGAGGCCACCGTGTTCGCCTCGGCGGCGACCTGACCGGTGGCGGCACTGGCCGCGGTCGCCGACCCTTCCGAGCTCGCCGAGGCGTCCCCGATCTGAGCCAGGGAGTCGGCCAGATCCTCGGTGGCGAAGCTGATCATCTCGGTGTTGCCCAGGATCCGACGCCAGGCGCTCTGATCGATGACCGGATCCTGGCCGGCCGGTTGATCCGACCCGCGATCCGCACCCTGCAGCAACCGGTTGAGCATGGTGTGCCGACCCTCCACTCGCGAAGTCGCCCTGTGGCGCTCCACCCTGGGTGATCGGAACCGGCGAACAGCCTCTTGAGCACCTCGCGGACGCCCCGCCACCGGCTCACTCCAGGGGCAGGCAGGACTCCGGATCGAACAGCCGCACCCGAGCCGGGACCGCCGCCGAACAGGTCAGCCGCTCGGGCGTCGACCAGCGGTCACGGAGCACCACGCGGTGGGTCGCCCGCGGTGCGGCCACGGCGACGTCCACCGACCAGCGGTGCTCCTCCAGTTGGCGCACCTCGAGCACCCGCACCAGGTCACGGCCATCGACGCCCACGGCGTGCATGGCCTGGAACACGGCGGCCTGCTCCACCGCGGGCCGGCCGAATCGGCCGCGGTGGTGTGCCAGGTCGATCCGCCCGGCACGAAAGTCGGTGAGCGCCCGTGAGGCACTCTCCGGGTCGAGCCTTCCGAACAGGTCGCCGGTGGGCAGCAGCAGCATGTTCGCCGCGAACCGCTCGCCTCCCAGATGAGAGGTCTCCCAGACCTCGGCGTCGCCGCGGGCGGCCAGGTGTGCCGCGACGGGCCGGCCGTCCAGCGCGCAGCACAGGTCGTGGCGTCCGTGCGTGCAGACCAGGACGACGTCCTGGGCACCCTGGGCGACCACCGGCGCGGTGAGGTCGATCTCGAGCAGCTGGTGCGGCTCGTGCCAGGTCAGCCAGCTCAGCGCCTCGTACCCGGGCCGGACGTCGACCAGTGCCGCGGCGGCGCCCGGAGCACCGGCGGGCGACACGGACCCGGGGACGGCGTGGCGCCCCGGACGCCGGATCAGTTGAATCCGCACCCCGGCCGCCGCCGCGCGGTCGGCCAGCCGCCCGGAGAGATAACGGTCGAGCCGGCTGTCGCGCAGGGCGTCGTGGCCCCACGGACCGTTGAGCTCGATCAGCAGCAGGCGCTGGGCCGGGCCGGCCGTGGCGGGTAGCGGGTCGCGCCGGGCCCGGGCGGCGACCGCGCAGCGCGGCGGCGAGGGAACCGCGCTCACGTTCGGTCCTGCCCGGCCACCAGCAGTGCGGCCTTCACCCACGCCGTGGCCAGGTCCAGTCCGAGCTCGCCCGCCGTCACGGTGTCACCGTCGAGCAACCGGCGCACCCCGGCCACGGCCGTGGCGGGCACGGCATGATCGCCGTCGGCCGTGCGCAGGATCGGTTCGGCGGCCGGGTCACCGTCCAGCCGCGCGGTGAGGTTGCGCCGCAGCCGCACGGCGGTGGCGTCGTCCAGGGACTCGAGCAGCCGGGTCTGCGCCACCGGGGCCACCGGCTCGGGCCGGGTGGCGGCGCGCGCGCTCACCGCCAACCGATCGGCGGCCAGCGTGGCGTCGAGGCCACCGAGGGCGGCGGCCAGGTGCGGCACCAGGCAGGCCAGTTCCCGGGCGATCACCGCCGGATCGGTCACGTCGACGCCCAACGGCAGCGGGGCACGCAGCTCCTCGACCGTGACGAGCTGCCGCACGACCTGCTCGATCAGGTGGGCGCGATTCCAGGTGTGCACCCCGACGGTCAGGTGCGCGCTGGTCTCACCCAGCGCGCGGGCGGCATGCAGGAAGCCCGCCGGCAGGTACAGCACGTCACCGGGCTGCAGGACGACGTCCAGCAGCGGCTCGGCCTGTGCCGCCCGGTCGATCTCGGCTCGGCGATCGGTCCACGGCTCGTCCCGCAACGGGTGGATGTGGACCGGCGGCCGGATCAGCCACCGCTTCCGGCCGGAGGTCTGCATCACGAAGACGTCGTGGACGTCGTAGTGATCGTCGAAGCCCTGCGCCTGGCGGGGCGTCACGTACGCGTTGACCTGCACCGGGTGCCCCAGGTCGAGCGCCAACTGCTGGGCGAACTCGATCACCGGCGGGTGCACCCGGTGCAGGCCCTGCAGCACCAGGGTGTGACCCTCGGCGTGGAGGCGGGCGAGAGCGGCGTCGTCCAGCTGGTCGGCCACGCCCGCCCCGACTCCCCCGCCGCGGGTGAACCGGGTAGCGGGCAGGGTACGTCCGGCCCGGGCCACCCGCAGGAAGGGGGTACGCAGCCCTCGGACCGACAGCAGCTCGTCCACATCGTCGAGGGTGAGCAACGAGGCTGCCGGCCCGAGATCGGCGGCCCGGCTCAGGCCGGGTCGTCGACCCCAGACGTGCGCAGCGAACTCCTCCGGTTCGAGATGAGTGCACCGGCGCAGCGCCGGGAGCCGACGAGGTGCCGGGGTGTCAGGAGTGCTCAGTGCGCGCCGCCGTCCGCACCCTTGTCCGCGCCCCCGTCGGCACCGCCATCGGCGCCCTTGTCGGCGCCACCATCCGCGCCACCATCCGCGCCACCATCCGCGCCACCGTCCGCGCCGCCGTCGGCACCCTTGTCGGCCCCGCCATCCGCGCCACCGTCCGCGCCACCATCAGCACCGCCGTCGGCGCCACCATCAGCACCACCGTCGGCACCACCATCGGCACCGCCGTCACCCGCGGCGCTCTCGGTCGGATCGACCACGTCCTCGTTGATCTCGTCGGTCATGCGAACGCTCCCAGGTCAGAAGGGGTTGTGTGGCCTCAACTTAGGCCAGGCGCCCGCCCCGTGCAGGTCGTGTCGGGGGCAGGTCGTGTCCGAGGATGTCTGTCGATGACCACCGTTCCCGCAGCCCGCCACGCCGTCGCCGTCCTGCGCTTCCTGGCCGCCCAGGCCGGGCCCGTGCCGGCCGCGGCCATCGCCCGGGAGCTGGGCCTGCCGCGATCGTCGGTCTATCAGTTGCTCGAGGCCCTCACCGAGCACGCGCTGGTGGTGCACCTGCCCGAGGAACGCCGCTACGGCCTCGGCCCCGGGTCCTTCGAGTTGGGTTCGGCCTATTCACGGCAGGCGCCCCTGGCGCGGCTGGCGCGTCCGGTGCTGGCCCGCCTGGTCGACCGGTTGCACGAGAGCGCCCACCTGGTGGTGTTGCACGGCCGCGAGGTCTTCTACGTGGTCGAGGAACGCGCGCCCGGGCGGCCGGTGCTGGTCACCGACGTCGGGGTCAGGTTGCCGGCCCATCTCACCGCCAGCGGCCGCGCCATCCTGGCCGCGCTGCCCGCAGCGCAGGTCCGGGCGCTGTTCCCGGACGCCGCGGCGTTCACCGACCGCACCGGGCTCGGGCCGCAGACGGTGCGCCAGCTGCGGGCGGTGCTGGCCGGCGTCCGGGGCCGCGGCTTCGCCATCGAGGACGGCGAGGTCACCCGCGGGTTCGCCTCGGTGGCGGCGGCGGTCACCGACCATTCCGGCCATCCCATCGCCGCCGTGGCCCTGACCTACCCCGTCGACCAGCATCCGTATTCGAGGCCGTCGACCACTGATACCGGCGCCGCAGCGACCGAGGAGAAGCACGATGCCGGCACCCACCCGATGGTCGGCCCCGACCGCTGGGTGCCCGCAGTCCTCGCCGCGGCGGCCGAACTGACCCGCCGGGTCGGCGGGACGCCACGGCGAACCTGAGCCGTCGCAGGTTCACCCGGTCGGCGGCTCATCGCCCCACCAGGTTCTGCCGATACCTGTCGTACAGCGATCCCTGGGTGGATCGGACCGACACGGATGTCGGGTTTTCTGCCGGAACGGAGGACGGCGATGAACGTCACAGGCATCAGCACGGTGCCGCCAGTGCCGACCCCTGCGGCCATCCCGCGCGTCGACCACGCCTCGCACACCGAGGCCAACCCGCAGAACCAAGCGGAGACCGACGCCAAGGCCAAGGGCAAGCAACAGGCGCCGAAGGCACCTGCGATCGAGGCTCCACCTCTCAAGCCCCTGAGCACCACCGAGATGCGCGTCATGCTGGGCGGGCTTCCGCCGGCGGCGATGATCGAGGCGGTCAAGCAGCCCACCAAGGGGCATTTCGACGGCTACGCCTGAGCCTGCCGGCCCGGGCGTCGCCGCTCCGGGTGGTGGCCCTTCCCACCGCCCGGAGTCGGACAGACAGACCGCCCTCGCGTCCCGCATACTTGTAGGCCGCTGTGCACGGTCGAGCCGCTCTCGCCCCGTGCTCCCACGGCCCGCGGGGAGGAGGTCTGGTGACCGGCACCGACCTTCGCCATGACCTGGCCGAGGAGTTGTCCGCCGAACAGGCCCGGGTCGACCAGTTGTACTCCCACCTCGATCATCTGCGCGCGCGTACCGAGGCCTCCCTCGACCAGGTACGTCGGGCGCCCGTGGTGCCCACCCCCGCGGGCCGCGCCGAGCGCGACGCCTTCGACGCGTTGCACACCGAACGGCTGCACCAATTGCGCGCCGTCGAGGATCGCCTGGTCTTCGGCCGCCTCGACCTGGTCGACGGCATCCGCCGCTACATCGGCCGCCTCGGCCTGTCGGACGACGACCGTCACCAGCTGCTGCTCGACTGGCGCGCGCCGGCGGCGTCCGCCTTCTACCAGGCCACCGCGGCCGCCCCGGACGGCGTGCTGCGCCGCCGGCATCTCGCCCTGCGCGGCCGTACCGTCACCTCGCTGGACGACGAGGTGCTGGACGCCGACGCGCTGGCCGCGGCGCTGGCCGCGGGGCGGCAGGATCTGGCCACCGTCGCCGGTGAGGGCGCCCTGATGTCGGCACTCACCGCCCACCGCACCGGGCGGATGCGCGACATCGTCGAAACCCTTCAGTCCGAACAGGATCGGGTGGTCCGTTCGGAGCTGGCCGGTGCGCTGGTGGTGCAGGGCGGGCCGGGTACCGGCAAGACCGCGGTGGCGCTGCACCGCGCCGCCTACCTGCTGTACACCCACCGCGACCGGATCGCCCGCAGCGGGGTCCTGGTGATGGGTCCCACCACGGTCTTCCTGCGGTACATCGAGCAGGTGTTGCCCTCGCTCGGTGAGACCGGGGTCGTGCTGGTGACCCCCGGGCAGCTGTTCCCGGGCGTGGAGGCCTCCTACCGCGACCGTGACGAGGTGGCGGTGCTCAAGGGCGAGTTGCGCATGGCCTCGGTGGTCAAGGCCGCGGTGCGGCGCCGGCAGCGGCTGGTGAGCGAACCGGTGAGACTCGTGCTCGACGGTGACGAGATCGCGCTGCGGCCGCGGGTGGTCAGCGAGGCCCGCGCCCGGGCCCGCCAGTCCGGCCGCCCGCACAACGAGGCGCGCACCACGTTCGTGCGGATCGTGCTCGACGACCTCGCCGATCAACTCGCCGAGCGGCGGCGGATGCAGGCTCAGGACGACGAGCGCGGCGCGCTGCTGGCCGAGCTGCGGGACTCGCGTGACGTGCGGCGCGAGGTGAACCTGTGCTGGATGCCGTTGACCGCCAAGGGATTGGTCGCCGATCTGCTGACCAAGCCGGCCAAACTGGCCGAGGCCGCCGGCGGCGTGATGAGCCCGGCCCAGCAACGGATGCTGTTGCGTGAGGTCGGCGCTCCCTGGACCATCTCCGACGTGCCGCTGCTCGACGAGGCGGCCGAGCTGATCGGCCCGGACATCGAGGCGATGACGGCCGATCGGGCGAGCGCCGCCCGCATGGCGGCGGAGCGAGCCGAGGCGCTGGACTTCGCGCGCCGGGTGCTGCGCGAGTCCGGTGAGGCGGCGGCGATGATGACCCCCGAGATGCTGGTCGACCGGTTCGCCGGCACCGGCCCGTCCCGCTCGGTGGCCGAACGCGCCCGCGACGACCGCACCTGGACCTTCGGCCACGCCGTCATCGACGAGGCCCAGGAACTGTCACCGATGCAGTGGCGCGTCCTGGCGCGCCGGGTGCCCAACCGGTCGATGACCATCGTCGGCGACGTCGCCCAGACCGGCTCCGCCGCCGGGACCACGTCGTGGCGGGACGTGCTCGAGCCCCTCGCCGGCTCGCGCTGGCGGGTCGAGGAACTGACGGTCAACTACCGCACCCCCCGCCGGGTGATGGACCTGGCGACCGGGTTGTTGCAGGCCCACGGCATCGAGGTCACGCCCGCACGCAGCGCTCGCGAGGGTGATCACGAACCGGTCGGGGTGCGTGCCGATCGCTCCTGGGAGGCCGTCGCCTCGGCCGTCGCCCGGGCGGCCGAGGTCGCTGATGCCGCGCTGGCCGGTGGGCGCATCGGGGTGGTGACCGCCCGCTCGGCCGCAGCCGATCTCACCAAGGCGCTGGCGGACGTCCTGCCGGACGCGGCCGGCCGGGACGGCACGCTGGCCGACCGGGTCGAGTTGTTCGCGGTGGACGACGTCAAGGGCCTGGAGTTCGACGCGGTGATCGTCGTCGACCCGCTGACGATCGTGGCCGAGTCCGCCCGCGGGGTGAACGACCTCTACGTGGCACTGACCCGGCCCACCCAACGGCTCACGGTCATCCATCACGGCCGAGTGCCGAAGGGCCTGGACCGCCTGATCTGAGGCGCGGGGTCAAGCCGGCCGAGGCATCGGCCGATGACGTCGGGGTGACCCCCGTCCCGGCCCTGGGTGGCGTACCCACGGACTCCGACGCCCGCCTGGTGCGCTACGAGTCACTGCTGGCCATGATCGAGTCGTTGATCGCCGCCGAGACCGTGCAAGCCTGCGCCGCCTCCGCCGCGATCCACCTGAAGTACCTGGCCACCGTCAGCGCCTGGCGGGTGCTGCTGCAGCGCGATCACGGCTTCCTGTGCGTCGATGCGCACCGCGGGGAGTCGACCGTCACCGAACTGATCGACCTGCCCGCCTGGGATCAGTCGCTGTGGGACCTGAACCGCCCCCAGGCCCTCACCCGGGACGACCTCGCCGCATCGGCAACCGATGGGCAGGCGGTACCACCGCACCTGGCCGGGCCGATGGTGGGCGAGCTGCGGGCGCTGCCGTTCCGCCGGGCGGGCCAGGCACCGAGCCTGCTGCTGGCGGCCACCCGGGCGCCGGCATTCGCGGCGCTGGACCAGAAGTTCCTGCACATGGCCGGCGGGCTGCTGTGCGACCAGCTCAGCGCGGTCATCCTGCGCAACCAGGCGATGCGAGCGCTGCAGGATCTGGCCTGGCGTGACGGCCTGACCGGGCTGGTGAACCGCCGCGCCCTCGACGAGTTGCTGGCCAAGGAGTTCGTCGCAGCCACGCGGCACCGCCGTCCGCTGTCGCTGCTGCTCATCGACATCGACCACTTCAAGTCCGTCAACGACACCCACGGGCACCAGGCCGGCGACGGCGTGTTGCGCGAGGTGGCCCGGCGGGTCGGGGCGCTGGTGCGTGAGGGCGACGTCGCCGGCCGCTACGGCGGCGAGGAGTTCCTCGTCGTGCTGCACTCGTGCTCGGCCGACGGCGCCCGCGAGGTCGGCGAACGGATCCGCGCCGGGGTCGCGGCCAGGCCGATCCCGGTCGATGCCGGGGGCCCGGACGTCGAGTTGCAGGTCACCATCAGCCTGGGCGGCGCCGAGGTCGACCACGACTCGCCGATGACCCCCGAACAGCTGCTCGCCCAGGCCGATGCCGCCCTGTACGCCGCCAAGGCGGCGGGCCGTAACCGTTTGTGCATCCATCCCGAAACCCACGACCCGAGGACGTGATCACCGTGAACCGCTACCGCCTGGTCGACTACGACGCCGCTCCGGCCGACGTCCGCGACCTCTACGACGACTACCTGCGCTCGACCGGCTCGACCAGCGTGCCGATCTGGGTCCGCAGCCTCGGCGCCAGCCCCGACCTGCTGCGCGCCTACTGGGAACGCACCAAGGGGTCGTTGCTGCGGGGCAGCCTGCCGTTGCTGCTCAAGGAGATGGTCATCTTCGTGGTCTCGGTCGAGAACGGCTCGCGGTACTGCAGCGCCGCGCACGCCCACGCGGTGCTCAGCCTGGACAAGACCCTGACCTTCGAGAACCTCTCGACCCTGACCGGGTTCGGCGACACCTCCCTCGACCTGCCGCAGTCGTTCCGCGCCGCCCTGGACTTCGCGATCCTGGCCACCCGGGACGCCAACGCGGTGCCCGACGCGGCGTTCGAGGCGCTGGAGGACGCCGACTTCTCGCGGGCGGAGATCCACGAGCTGCAGGCCGTGATCGACCTGGCCAAGATGTTCAACAGCTACACCAGCTCGCTGCGCCTGCCGATCGACGCCGACTACCGACCCGTCCTGGAGCCCCTGGCGAGCTGACCCCCGACCTGCCGTGATCGGGCAATCCGTGCCCACTGCGCGGGTTGCCCGATCACGCTGCGTCCGACGAGGTCAGCCGAGCTGGTCGACGATCGCGGCGAACACCCTGGGCAGCCGAGCGGCGGTCGGCACCAGGGCGGCGCGCAGCCGGGGGCGGGCGGTGGCCGCGACCAGGCCCCCGGTGAGCCACCGGTAGCGCCGCGTGGTGCGTTGCCAGGCCGCCTCGTAGTCCTGCGGCCGGTCGGCGAGCAGGCAGGCGACCAGCTCGCGCGCACAGCTCAGGCCCATCGCGAGGCCCTCGCCGGTCAGCGCATCGACGTACCCGGCGGCGTCCCCGACCAGCAGGGTGCGCCCACTGACTCGGCGGATCACGTTCTGGCGCAACGGACCTGCCCCGCGGACGGCGCTCGCGGGCGCCGCGTCGTCCAGCCGGTCGCGCAGCGCCGGGAACTCGGCGAGCCAGGATTCGTGGCTGCCCCCACCCGGACAGAGCACCGCGACCCCCACCAGGTCGTCGGCCACCGGGGTGACGTAGGCCTCGGCGTGCGGCGACCAGTACACCTCGACCAGGTCGCTCCACGGCGCCAGCCGGTAGTGCCGCCGCAGTCCGTAGCGCCGGCGCTCGCGTGGCACCTCGCAACCGTTGAGCCGCAACGCGTCCCGGGTCGGGCTGTGCAGCCCGTCGGCGCCGATGAACCACCGTGCCCGGTGCCGGCCCACCTGGACGACGTCACCCCCATCGGCATCGGGCCGCGGCGGTGGGGCGAGCTCGGCGACCAGGTCCACCCCCACCGCGACCGCGCGGGCGGTCAGCGCCGAGGAGAGCTCCAGTCGCCGCACGCCCAGGCCGCGCAGCGGCTCCGTCGTCCCCCGCGGTGCTCGGAACCGCGCCTCGGCCCGGCGGGTGCCGGCGGCGTCCAGGTAGCGGATCCCGGCGAACTCGCGGCCCCGAGGGTGCACGCCGAGCCGGGCGAGCGCCGTCCGGGCCGTCGGCATCAGGCCCTCTCCGCAGGCCTTGTCGATCGGGGCCGGTCGCGGCTCGAGCACCCGCACGCTCAGGCCGGCCAGCGCGGCCTCGACGGCGGTGGCGAGGCCGATCGGGCCGCCCCCCGCGATCAGCACGTCGACCGGCGCCACGCGGGTCACCCCGTCAACGCGGCGTTCTCCACCCGCAGTCGCACCCGCAGCAGCGCGGCGTTGGCGGCGGTGAACACCACGGCGGTGATCCAGGCCGAGTGCACCAGCGGCAGGGCGATGCCCTCGAGCACCACCGCGGCGTAGTTGGGGTGACGCAGCCAGCGATACGGCCCGTCGGTGACCACCGGCTGGCCGGGCACCCGGATCACCCGGGTGTTCCACTGCGGCCCGAGGGTGCGGATGCACCACCAGCGCAGCACGTGAGCGCAGACCAGCAGCACGAACATCGGCCAGCCGAGCGCGAGGACGAACGGGCGGTGCAGCGCCGTCACCTCGACGATGCACCCGACGAGGAAGGCGGCGTGCAGCAGCACCATGACCGGGTAGTGCTCGGCGCCGGTCTCGACCCCACCGTGACGGCGCGCCCAGATCAGGTTCCGCTTGGCGACCCCGAGCTCGAGCGCCCGGATCAACGCGACCACCGCCACCAGGCCGACGTAGGCCACCTCGGTCATGCTCGGTCATCCCTCCAGCAGGACGAGTTCGGAACAGAATCCCGGCCCGAGCGCCACCATCAGCCCTGGCGTACCCGGTGTGAACCGGCCGAGGGCCACGGTATCGGCCAGCACGTTGAGCACGGAGGCCGATGACAGATTGCCCACCGCAGCCAGGCTCGCCGTGGTCAGGTCGAGGGCGTCGTCCTTGAGGTCGAGGCTGTCGATGATCGCCTCGATCACCTTGGGGCCACCGGGATGGCAGACCCAGGGATCGACATCGGTGAGCTCGAGATCCCACCGGCGCAGGAAGCGCTCGACGTCCTGGCGCAGGTAGCGGCGCACCATGTCGGGCACCGTGGGAGCCAGCACGATCCGGAACCCCGACCCCCCGATGTCCCAGCCCATGACCCGCTCGGAGTCCGGGTACAGCCGGCTCACCGTCCCCCGCACCCGGGGTCCGGGCAGCCCGAGCCGCCGGGCGCGGTCGGCACCCACCAGGACGACGGCCGCGGCGCCGTCCCCGAACAGGCCGCTGGCCACCAGGTTCGCCGGCGACACGTCGTCCCGCTGGATGGTCAGCGAGCAGAGCTCGACCGCCAGCAGCACGGCGACGTCGTCCGGGTGGCCGAGCAGGTGGTCATGCACCCGGGCCACGCCGGCCACCCCGGCCACGCATCCCAGGCCGAACAGCGGCAGCCGCTTGACGTCGTCCCGCAGGCCCAGCCGCCCGACCAGCCGGGCGTCCAGGGTGGGCACGGCCAGCCCGGTGACGGTGGTCGAGACGATCAGATCGACGTCGCGTGGGCCCAGCCCGGCGGCCGCCAACGCCTCGGTGATCACCTGCTCGCCGAGGTCGACGCCGGCCGCGATGAAGGCGTCGTTGGCCTCACCGAACCCGCTCAGCGTCGCGTACCGCTCCAACGGCAACACGAGGTGGCGGGTCCGGACGCCGCACGCGGCGTGCAGGGCCCGCAGCGCCCGCTCGTCGGCCGGGCCGCCGCTCGAACCGAGCACCCCACCGGCCAGAGCGTCCGTGATCTCGGCCTGCGCATGGCGGTATCCGGGCAGTGCGCCACGAACCGCGGCAATGGTGGACATGTCAGGACGCTATCGGCACCGACCTAAACTGGCCTGGTGAGCGAGATGTCGAGCCCGCTGGACCCGGCACCCGGCGTCCTGGCCGAGGAGCCCGTTTCCCGGGCGATCCCGGTCAGCGCCGGCGCGCTGATCTTCGACGGCGCCGGCCGGCTGCTGATCGTCGACCCGAGCTACAAGAAGGGCTGGACCATCCCCGGCGGCGTCATGGAGCCGACCGGCGAGACCCCCTGGCAGGCGTGCCAACGGGAGGTGTTCGAGGAGTGCGGGCTCACCGTGACCCGTGGTCGCCTCGCCGCCGTCGACACCCGACCGGCCAAGCCGAACCGGCCGTTGCAGCTGCGGCTGCTGTTCGACTGCGGCGTGCTGGACGACGCCACGCTGGCGGGCATCACGCTGTGCGAGGAGGAGATCCTGGGGCATCGGTTGGCCACCCCGGCCGAGGCGGCCCTCCTGTTGCGGCCCGCGGTGGCCCGTCGAGTCGCCTCGGCGCTGGCCAGCCCCACGTGCTGCTACCTCGAGAACGGCCTCCCGGTGGCGGCCGTCACCGGCTGACGCCGTCGCTGACCGGGCACCAGCGGCGGCAGCCCCGACGGTGAGGCCGGGGTGCCGAGCGTGGTCCCCGAGAACCGGGCCTGCGCGACGTCCAGGTCACCGGGCCGGTCGATCTCGTAGCTGTCCACGTAGGCCGCGGGCAGCGGCAGATCACCGCTCAGCCGCTCGTAGACCGCCCCGGTGCCCGTCTCGCAGTAGCCGGGGGGCAGGAGGGCGATGTTGGCCCACTCGTAGGGCGTCGCCGACTGCCGGTCGAAACCGGTGATCTCGTTGTTGCTCTCGTTGTTGCTCTGGTTCTGGGTCTCGTTCTCGTTCCGGGTCACGGTGACGTAGACGGCGTCCTCGGTCTTGGCATCGGTGTACCCGATCAGCGGCGGGCACACGGCCGGCGAGGGGTGGTGCGCCATCGCCTGCGCCGCGGCGTCCAGGAAGGCGGCGAAACTGGCCGGCTCGAAGACGATGTCGGCGTCCATCACCAGCGCCGGCCACCGCAGGTACCGCGCCCCGAGGGCGTAGCTGGTCAGCGTCGTGGTGCTGGCATAGGCGGGATTGCGCACGATGGTGACGTCCGGCCGCAACGCTCGCGCGTGGGCGATCACGTCGCGCTCGCGGAAGCCGACCACCACCCGCACATCGGGGACGTCGGCCAGCAGCTCGAGCTGACGGTCCAGCAGGGTGCGGCCCCGGAACTCGACCAGGCACTTGGGCATGCCACGGCCCAGCCGGGAACCGAATCCGGCCGCCGCTATGACAGCGTGTTCAACAGACGACACAGGGACTCCTCGCGGTAGGTCGCGTAGTCGGCGACCTCGATCAGGTCATCGGCGGGGTCGTGCACCCCGCCATAGGCGATCCCGACGTCGGCCAGCTCGAACATCGGGATGTCGTTCACGCTGTCGCCCACCGCCACCACCCGGTCGTAGCGGCGGTTCAGCTCGGCCACCGCGGTCGACTTGCGCAACACCGTGTCGACCCCCAGCAGCTGGTCGCCCTCGGCGCGTCCCACCGAGGTGAAGGCCTTGCAGCCCAGGCGATCCAGGATCGGGCGGACCCAGACGTCGAGGTTGCCGGTGACCACGTAGCAGTCCACGGCGTGAGCGCGGATGAAGTCGGCGAGCGCCTCGGTCAGCGCCACCTCGGCGACGATGTCGCGCACCCGCGAGATCGGGACGGCGCGCAGGATCGCGCAGCGCAGCCGGAACGAATCCTCGAAATCGATGGTGCCGTCGAGGGTCAGCCGCGTCAGGGTGGCCATCTCGTGCGAGAGCGAGAGCTCCTCGGCGATGACGGGCAGCAACTCCTCGCAGGTCAGCGTGCCGTCGAGGTCGAACGCGAACGCGGTGGCGGATGGGCTCATGAGTTCGCCCCGTTGGTCCCGTGCACCCCGTTCACCGGCCACGCTCGAGCAGGTAGTAGCGCTGCTTGGTGTCGGCCCGGTTGTTCAGGTCGGCGGGGTAGAGATCGGCCGCCGTCCGCAGCGTGAACCCGGTCGCCAGCAGGGTGCGGCCGAAGGCCGAGAGCAGTTCAGGCTCACTGCGATAGACGGCGCTGTAGCTCTGGTCGAGATCGCTGGACCAGTGCTGGTCGAGGGTGAGCCGGTCACCCGTGGCCACCGGTTCGCGCAGGTAGATCAGGCAACGCGACGCCGCCGAGGCCGCCACCGCGGTCAACGCTCGCAGCAGGTCGGTGTCGTTGAGGTAGATCAGAACGCCGGCGACGATCACCCGGCTGAAACCTCCCGGCTGGTCGAGGGTCTCGACGTTCAGGGACTGGATCGGGCAGGTGATGAAGCGCGCGTTGGGATGGGTGATCCGAGTGCGCGCGACGTGCAGCAGCTCGTCACTGAAGTCGGTGCCGCAGTAGTGCGCCCCGGCGTCCAGCACCGGTTGCGCCCAGCGGCCGATGCCGCACCCGACGTCGAGCAGCGAATCCTGCTCGCTCAGAGCGAGTTCCGGCACGATGAGCTGCTTTTCGTGCTGGTCTCGGGCTCGGGCCAGCTCGGGGTTGCCGTCCTGGTAGAGCACGCTGGTGAGCGGCTCGGCCGAGGTCGCCCGCCGCGCCCGGCCGGCGAAGAAGGCCGCCACGGCGCTCGGATCGATGCTGACGTTCTGCCCGTAGACCCTGCTCTGACCGGTCATCGTGTCCCCGCTCCGGCCGGCACGGCGTCCGGCGCTCGGTCGTGTCGCGATCCCAGCTCGGCCCGCAGGCCGTCGACGAGTTCCGCCGCGATCCGGGTGCCGCTCTGGCCGTCGAGACACTCGAAGTGCCGCGACAGCACCAGGTCTCGGCGTTCGCGTCCGGGATCGTGCCCGGCGGCCAGGGCGTCGAGGAAGGCCTGCAGGCCCGCCCAGGACGTCGCCACGTCCAGGCTGAACAGGTACTCGGCGTCCTCATTGGCACCCGGGCCGTCGAGCCGGTGCAGGTAGCAGATCGGACGCCGCGTCGGCAGCCACTCGGTGATCAGCGAGCTGATGTCGCTGATCATGGCGTCGGCCACGGTGAACGCCGGCAGGTAGTCGGTCTCGGTGTCCAGCAGGATGTTCGGGTGGGTGTCCGCCGCCCGGTGCAGCGCCGCCAGCAGCGCCTGCCCGGCCTCGCCCATCAGCGGCAGGTCGCGCAGCAGCCGGAAGTGCGGCCGGATCAGCAGCACGACCTCGGGATGCGTTGCCGCCCAATCGGTCAGCGGCCCCAGGTAGCGGTCGAGGGTCGACCAGCCGTCGGGGCCGAGGGTGAAGTGGGGGTTCCACAGGATCACCGGACGATCACCGGCCAGGGTCCGTACCGGGTGCCCGGCCCCAGGGCGGGCGCCGACCGATGCCGTGTCCGAACCGGAGCCGGCCAGGGCGAGCATGCGATCGAGCTTGGGCATGCCGACGACCCGCACGTGATCGGCGCCGACCGAGCAGTGGGTGCGCCACAGGCCGAGCTGGGTCTGCGAACGAGCGAAGGCCCGCCAGGCCAGGCGGTGCAACGGCAGGTCGTAGGCCATCGCCATCATCTTGGCGCCGCCGCCGACGTTGTTGCCGTAGGGCAGGTAGGCCAGCCGGACGCCGCGCTCGGCCAGGTGCAACGCCTGCGTTCCCTCGGGGCGCAGGCCGTCCCAGGGGCTGTCGGTGAGCACCAACGCGAGCGGCGACGTCTCGTCGTCCACCTGACCGGTGAACCACGCCAGGTCGCGGGGCTCGAAGCCCTGCCCCCGCAAGAAGTCCGCGGTGCTGATCGCGCGCAGGTCGTGCTCGCTGTCCAGCGCGACGATCTCGAAGCCGATCTCGCCGGCCGCGGCGCGCTCGGCAAGGCGACCGCAGACCTCGGCGAGGGAAGGCCAGGTGCTCTGCACCTGTACCAGGGCGACGACCAGCGGCGGAACGTCGGCCCGGCGGGCGGCGTCCCGCTTGGCGATCATGTGGGTCACGGTGGCGCGCAACGCGGCACCGGCAGCCGCGCGCTCGGCGTCCGGGCCGGTGGCGGCTGCGGCGGCCTGAGGTGCGTTGCCCCACAGCCGTTCGGCGGCCAGCGACATCAGGGCGATCGCCCGCGCGGCCCGGCGCGGGTCGTCGGTGGCCTCGACCGTCAGCAGGTGCTCAGCGGCGCGCAGCTCGGCCTCGCCGAGCAGCACGATGTCGGGCAACGCGCCGTCCCCGGGGGCCAGGTCGCGACACAGCGCCAGGACGGCGTCCGCGTGCTGCGCGGTGGGTGCGTCGACCCCGGCCAGGCAGAGGGCCACCTCGACGCCGCTGCCGAACAGGCCGAGCGCGCCGGCCAGCACGGTGCGACCGCGGGCCGGATCGGCCGCGGGCAGGCAGACGACCACGCGGGGGCGCAGCGAGGCTGAGGTCATGCGCCTCTATCGGCCGAGTGACACGGCTCCTTGAGCCATCCGGGTGACGCTCGCCCCATTGTCCGGGGGTATCTGCCCGTCATGCTGGGGGCATGCGATGGCTGGCGCGTGGCGAGCACGAGGTGCCCCCCGAGTTGGACTGGCTGGTGCCGGTCGAGCGCGTGCGGCTCGACATGTTGCGTTTCACCAAGCGCCGCACCGAGTACCTGCTGCGCCGATGGACCGCCAAGTGGGCCGTGGCCGGCGCGCTGGGCTGGGCGGATGGCGGCAGCGTCGACCTCGACTCCTTCGCCCGGATCCTGGTCGGCAACCACCCCACCGGCGCCCCGTTCGTGCACGTGGACGGCGCGCCGCTGGACTGTGACATCTCGATCAGTGACCGGGCCGGCTGGGCGGTCGCCATGGTGGGTTCGGCCAGCGCCGGTGACCGGCTGGACGCCATCGGGATCGACCTCGAGATCGTCGAGCCGCGCACCGACGGCTTCGTCGAGGACTACCTCACCGCGCCCGAGCGGGACGCCGTCCGCGCGCTGCCGACCCGCGGCGACCAGGACGGCGCGGCGAACCTGTTCTGGTCGGCCAAGGAGGCCGCGCTCAAGGTGCTGCGCACCGGCCTGCGCGCCGACACCCGGACCGTCGAGGTGAGCCTGCTGGAGGGGTACACCACCACCCCCGCCCGGGACGACGGCTGGTCACCGCTCGAGGTCCGCCACACGCCGTCCGGTCGGGTGTTCCCGGGGTGGTGGCGCCGGGACGGGGTGTTCCTGCTGACCATCGCCGCCGAGCAACCCCTCGCCGCGCCTCCCGCCCTGCTCCCCTACACCGCCGACCTGACCCACGCCGTCCCCACCCACTCCTGGCTCGCCAACCCCCTCGCCTGGTAACCCTCCCCCTCCCCCTCCCCTCCCCCCCACACACACAACCCCCCACCAAACCCGCTCATGCTCCGCAGGTGACCGCTCATGCTCCGCAGGTGCACCGAAATCGGGGTGTTCGGCGGGGATTCCTGGTCAGCTGCGGAGCATGAGCCGCGTAGCCGGACGTCGGACGCACCCGCCAGCGCCGCCACTTCATGATCACCGTGTTGTCGCAGTTCGCTCCGCTTGACCCGGTGGAAACTGCGATCTGACGGCGATCATGGGGAGATTCGGGGACGACGGCCCCGCGCGGGTGCACTCACCACCCCTCCCGCCTCATGATCACCGTCATGTCGCAGTCTGCTCCGGCTGAACCGGTGGAAACAGCGATCCGATGGCGATCATGGGGAGATTCGGGACGATGACTCCTGGACGACGCACGGGCACCCGTGGTCCATCAACGCCCACCCTCCACCCTCATGATCGCCATCTGGTCGCAGTCCACTCCGCCTGAGCCGATGGAAACTGCGATCTGACGGCGATCATGGGATTCGGGGGACGACGACCCCTGGACGACGCCCGGTCGCCCGGACCACACGTCGTCCGTGCTCATCCAGCTCGTCCGTGCTCATCCAGCTCGCGCGCGTCATCCGACTCACGCGCCGTCCAGCTCGCCCCGCGACGCCACGCCGGACACCCCAGCCCCAACCAACCCGCCCATGCTCCGCGGGTGACCACCATCCGGCCGATGAGCGGGCACATTCGAGGCATCCGCGGAGCATGAGCCGTCACCTGCGGAGCATGAGCGGGTTGGGATGGGTGGTTCGGCAGGCGGCGGAGAGACGGCGGAGGGCTACCACCAGCCACGGCGTTTGGCCCAGGTCAGGAGCACACCCGAGCCGACTGCCATCACCAGCAGAACGATGATCAGTTCGACCGGTCGCGTGGCCTGGTTGACGATCAGGTTCATCCCCAGCACCGACGACAGCGCCGTGATCGGCAAGGTGACCACCGCGATCACCGCCAGGCGTTCGGCAGCGATCGCCATCTGGGTGTCGGTGCGCGTGCGGTAGTGGTCGATCACACCCTGCAGATAATGGCGCTGCCCCGTGGCCAGACTTTGCAGCCGTTCGAACTGGTCGACGATGTCCTCGTCCAGCCGCTCACCCCCCGGCCGGTGCCCCGAGCGGCCCAGCGCCACGATCCGACCGTAGATCTCGGCGCCCAGCCCGGTCATGGTGGCCACGGCGACCAGCCCGTGTCGCACCTGGAACAGCTCCTCGAGGAAGTCCTCGGCGTCCTTGCGCTGCCGCCAGGTGACCTCCTGCTCCAGCCGCCACACCTGCTCGGTGAGCCGCTCGATGAACCCCTCCTGCATCCGCGCGATGGTCGAGGTGAGCGCGTAGGAGAGCTCGTGCGGGGTGGTCGGACGCAACCGTCCGGACTCGATGCGCCGGCGCACCCCCTCGACCTCACGCTGGGCCACCTCCAGCGGGACCACCGGGTTCAGCGGGCCGTGCACCGTGATCAGATAGCGCGCACCGATGAACTGATCGAGTTCGATGTAGTGCACGTGGCCGGCCTTGCCCAGCTCGGGTGTGTGCAGGATGACGAACACGTGGTCGGCGTAGACGTGCACCCGCGGCACCCGATTGCGCCGCATCACATCGCGCACCGCCAGCTCATGGCAGCCGAACACCCGGCGCAGCATCTCGGCCGCCGCGTCATCCGGCACCGGGACGTCGACCCACAGGAAGGTCTCGAGATCGGCATCGACGCGGTTCACCTGGTCGAGCAGTCCCTCGAGCTCGTCGACCGAGTGCTCCTGGACGCCGCCCGGACCGACCCGCATCACGCGCACCCGCGACTCCACGGCGCCTCCCTGGGTGACCGTGCTGATGGTCCCATGCCCACGATCCCGTGGCGTGTCGTGCCGGCCCCACGGACGACACGAAGGTGACCGAAGCGGCCAACCCTCGTTCACTCACTGCTCGAGAACCCGGTCATGCTCCGCAGGTGACAGGGAAAACCCGCAGAACACCCCGATTTCGGTGCACCAGCGGAGCATGAACGGGCGGCTGCGGAGCATGAGCGGGTTGGGCTTGGGGGTTGGGGGATGGGCGGGTGGGGTGGGACATGGACGAGGGGGCGGTCCCGACAGTCCTGGGTGTCGGGACCTGCCCCCTCGCCACGTTCGAGGACCGGTCACCCGGTGCCAACTCCAGTCATACCCCTTTGTGGCACATCCACAAGCCCGCAGCCCCGCCACTTTCGCGATCGTGACGGGACACACAGCCCGATTCGTACCCCTTTCGACCGTCAGTGTCCGAACTCGAGCATGCCGTCCTCCAGGGCCTGCACCACCCAGGGCCGGACGCTCTCGGGGGAGATGATCTCGTCCACCGATCCCACCTGCAGGGCGCGGTCGATGGTGTGGATGCCGTCGAACTCGTCGGCCACCTCACCGAGTCGCTCCGAGCGCACCGCGGCCGTGACCTCCGCCAGCGCGGCCCGCGCCGCCGGGGCCTCCGACCGGGACGCCGCGGCGACGGCTTCGCGGGCCGCCACCACCCGGGCGTCCTTCTCGGTGCGGATCTTGACCTCCCGGGCGAACACCGTCGCGGCGGCGGGCGCGCCACCGATCACCGAGGCATACGACCCCTCGACCGCGGCGATCGACATCGCCGGGTTGAGCGCCTTGGAGAACACCACGAACGCCCCACCGTGATAGCGGGAGACCACCACGAACACGATCGGACCGCGGAAGTTGGTCACCGCCCGGCCGATCTCGGCGCCGTACTCCAACTGCCAGCGCCGCATCGACTCCGGTGAACCGTCGAAGCCGGACAGGTTGGCCATCACCACCAGCGGCCGGTTACCGCTCGTGGCGTTGATCGCCCGTGCCGTCTTGCGGGAGGCCTGCGGGAACAGCGTTCCCGACGTCCAGGCCAGCGGCCCGTCGGCCGGCACGTATCCCCGCCGTGGGGTGTTGCGCGACTCCAACCCGAGCATGCACACCGGGATCCCGCCGACGGTGGTGTCCCACACGATCGAGTTCTCGGCGTCCGCCCAGCGCTGCCACCGCTCCAGCGGTTCGCAGTCGGCGTCGGCCACCGCGCGCATCACCGAACGCATGTCGAACGGCTTCTTGCGATCGGGGTTGGCCTCGAAGACGTCGCCCACCAGGCGGAAGTCACTGCCCGGGACGGCGCGGTGCGCGCTGGTGCGGATGTCCCGCTCGATCGGGTCGGACGTCGCGCGGCGCCGCGGGAAGCGTTCTCCCGGAACGACATACGTGAAGTCGTAGTGCCGAAGGAGTAGCGCGCACGCCTCCTCGAAGGTGGAGGCGAAGTACTGGCCCTGCCCGTTGGGTCCCATCACCCGGTCGTAGCCGCCGATGCCGAAGTTGTCCTCGGCGCTGACCCCGCCGGAGAAGTCCAGTGCCTGCTTGCCGGTGAGCACCATGGCGCTGGCCGGCGTCATGATCAGGATGCCCCGGGTGTGCATCAGCATGGTGGCCTCGGCGTTCCAGTACGGCTGGCCGCCGACGTTGATCCCGGTGACGATCACGTTGATCTCGCCGCCGCGCTGGGTGAACTCGATGATCCGGCGCAGGGTCAACGAGATCCAGTCCATGTTCTCGGTGCCGGAATCCATCGCGATCAGCGCGCCGGACGAGACGGCGTACCACTCCACCGGCAGCTTGCGGTCGGCCGCCAGGGCCAGCGCAGCGTTCACCCGCCGGCACTCCGGTTCGGCGAGATTGCCCAGACCCTTGGTGGGATCGGACAGAATCGCCACCCGGGTCACGCCCTCGGGCACGGTGTCGGTGTACGAGGTGAGCAGGCCGACCACGAGGTGGGCCGTGTTCAATCCCGGCTCACGCTCCACCGGGATCAGGCAGTCACCGGGCTCGTCGAGATCCAGCTCGACGAACTCGCCGGGCGGGAACGCCCCGGTCGTCCCCGGCGGTGGCGCGAGCATGCGCACCACCTCGTAGGGATACGGCGCCCCGAACCGCCGCGCCAGCAGCACCTTCTGGGCGTACGGGGTCAGCGAACCCACGGCCGCGCTGCCCAGCGGCTCCTCGCGAACCGTCAGGCCACCACCGGTCAGGCCCTCGACGTGCAGCGAGACGTCGCGGATGGCGCCACCGGCCTGCTCGTCGGGCATGCGCACCCGCAACAGCACCTTCTCGAGCCCTGCGCCGACGGCCAACGGGGCGAACGCCTTGGCCAGGAAACGCCATTGGTCACGCGGGATGGTCCAGGTCGGGCGCACGTACAGCACGATCCGGTTGGCCACCGGGCGCTGCCGATCGGGGATGGCTGCCAGGGTGTCCCGCACCGCGGCGAGGGCTCGCAAACCCACTCGCTCGAGCATGGGATAGCTGACCCGACCGGTCTCCGGCTCGGTGACCGGCGTCAAATCCCGCACCTCGGCCAGGGCGAACAGTCGCCGGTCCTTCGGGTTGTCGCGCGCCTGCCCGAGGAACAGGTAGACATCCTCGGCAGAGGACAGTCGCTCCAACTCGAAGTTGCGCAATCGCCACAGGCTCAGGCGTTTCGCCAGCATGGGGTGCAGGTTGCGGTAGACCCGCTCCTCGGTGAACGCCACGTCCGTGGCGGCGGCCTTTCCCGGTTGCCCGCCGGATCCGTTCTGCCGGAACGTGAGGTGCTGGGTGCGGAAGTGCTCCGGCCCGGCGCCGACGGTGCTGGTGACGGTGATGTCGATCCGGTGCAACACCCGACCGAAGTCGCACCGTGCCAGCAACGACTCGACCTCGGCTGCGGTGACGTCGATCTCCGTCCGCTCACCGTCCCGCCAGGTCACGACGTCCACCACGACCTCGGACTCCGCCGACACCGAGGCCAGGTGCGCCGCGACCGCCCGGGACAGGTCCACCAACCGGTCCAGCGGGGCATAGCCGACCACGAGCTGGATCGTGCGATCGTCCAGCGGGTAGGTGGTGGCCGCCAGCGACCAGCCGTCCTGGTCGACCGGCCGCACCGGGCCGAGCACCCGGATCCGGTAGAAGCGGCGGATGTACACCTCGAGCACGGCCTGGCGCATCGCCTCACGGCGCGCGGGGTCCATACCCTCGGCGTCCAGCCAGGCCCGCAACAACGGGGACCGCAACGGCTGCGAACACCCGACCAGCGAGGCGATGTGCTCCTCACGATGCGGTCCGCTGGGGTCCTCTGCCAGCGCAGCCAGGTCGCTCGTCATCTGCTCGAGCGTCCCGCTGACGATTCCCTCGAGGACGGGCTCGTCGTAGAAGTGGAACCGGACGTCGCGCGCCAGGTCGGCCACCACCTGGTAGCGGCCCTGGGTCGCGGCGGCCAACCGGTCGTAGCGGCGCCGGCGCTCGGTCGTCGCGGCCTGCACCAGAGCGTCGCGCGCCGCGAGCCGTCGCTGCAGGATGGCGACCACGACCGGGGTGATCTCGCGCAACCGGCCGACCGAGCGGAACAGCCGCACCACGGCCGACTCGACGTCCGGGCTGCGGTCGAGACCGCTGACGCCGTAACGGCTCAGCGCCCGGCGCAGCCGCTCGCGGTAGGCCGGCGACAACCCGGCCCGGTCGGCGTCCAGCCATTGCAGGTAGGAGTGCAGGTACTCCTGGGTCCCGGTCGAGGTCGGGTCGTCCACGTCGCCGGCGGCCTCGGTCCGTGGCCGGTACAGCGCACCCAGGTCGGCGTACAGGTCCAGCAGCGAGTCCTCGCAGCCGGACAGGCACTCGTCCGCCGGGTCGCACTCACTCGACAGCTTCTTCTGTTCGGCGAGTAGGGCTTTGAGCGCACCGGGGGCCAGATCGTAGCCGAGCAGGTAGTTGTTCAGCCGGGCATACAGCCGGCGGCAGGGTGAGGAGGCCTCACCGGTGACCGCGGCGATGTCGGCGTCCTCGGTGGCCAGGCCGGACAGATCGAGGACGACGTGCGCCCCGTCCTCGATCGAGGCGTCGGCATCCTCGTGCCCGCGCACGCGCAACAAGGAGGCGCCGGCGCCGACCTGCGCGTTGGCCGAGACGTCCACCCCGATCACGGTGCCGTTGACCGGCGAGTACAGCGGGGTCTCCATCTTCATGGTCTCGAGCACCGCGACCAGGTCGCCGGCGTAGATCTGGTCGCCGACGGCGACATTGATCGACACCACGATGGCCGGGCCGGGCGCGGCGACGACGACGCCGTCCGCCCGGGACACCTCGTGTCCGGCGCCGTCGACGTCCACCAGGAACGACGATCCGGCCGGCACCACCCCGGCCAGGTGACGGCGGCCGCCGATCACCAACCGGCGCTCGAAGGCGTTGACCCGTTCGGTCCAGACCTCGACCCCGGGCGGCTGGGGCGCCCCGACGCCCACCAGCGGGGCGACCCGATACGAGGTGGCCGCCGTGCGGTCGACGCTCAATCGATAGGTGGTGCCGCGATAGGCCAGCACGATGCGTTCGCCCACCTCGGCCGGCGACTCCGGGCGGCCCCGGGCCGCTCGGGCCAGGAACGCCGTCTGGGCCTGCGCGGCGTCCAGGTCGTAGGCCGCGATCGCTGCCGCCACGACCGCCAACGGATCCGGCGGCGGGATGTGCCCCCCGGAGGCGACGAAGGTGTCCAGCCAGGCGTCGTCCACGCCGCCGGCGCGTACCGGTTCGGCGTCCAGCACCCGCAGCAGGAAGGAGTCGTCGGTGGCGCCGCCCTCGATCACCACGCTGGTGCGTTCGAGTGCGCGCCGCAGCCGGCCGAACGCCTCGGCCCGTTCACGGCCCCAGGCGATCGTGGTGGCCAGCAACGGTTCGTAGGCCGCCGAGACCTGGTCGCCCACCCGGACGCCGGCCTCGACCCGCACCCCGGCACCGGCGGGGAACTCCACCAGGGCGACCCGGCCGGGGGTGGCCCGGAAGCCGTCCAACGGGTCCTGGGCGTGCAGCCGGATCAGGACGGCGTGCCCGCTCATCGTGGGGGCATCCCCCTCCAGCCGCGCACCGGCAGCCAGGCGCAACCGCAGCGAGACCAGGTCGATGCCGCTGACCTCCTCGGTCAGAGCCGGTTCCAGCTGCAGCCGCGCGTCCACCCCGGTGACGTAGAACCGCTCCCCATCGGGATCGAGCACGAAGCGCACGGTGCCGGTGTTGCGGTAGCCGACGGCACGGCAGACGCCGGCCGCCGCCTCGCGTAACGCGGCCTCGAGCTCGGCGGACAGGCCGGGCGCGGGCGATTCCAGCAGGACGCGCTGGCGGTCACGCTGCAGGCTGGTGTCCCGGACGTCGAGCGTCCAGATCGTCCCGGCGTCATCGGCGGCGACCACCACCTCGACCTTGCGGGTCGGGCCGAGATGGCGCTCGACCAGCAACTCGGGACGGTCGGTGGGGTGGCTGGCCGCATGCCGCGCCCGCATCTGCGCCTCGTCGAACGCCGCCGGCAGCGACTCGGCGTCCGGCACCGCGACGACCCCGCGCCGGCCGCTGGCATCGACCGCCAGCAACCGCACCGGGTAGCCCAGCTCGTCCGCCACGTCCGCGGCGTCGTCCAGGGAGTTCACCGAGCCGTCGCTCCACGGCACCAGGGGCAGCCCGGCGGCCGCGACCGCGGTGCGGAAGGCCACCCGATCGTCGATCAACCGGACGGTGCCCGCCGGCGGCCCGACCACGACGATCCCCGCAGCGGCGCACCGCTCGGTGAACCGCAGTTGGTCACCGACGACGCTGTGCCCCAACCACACCACGTCCACCCCGGCGCGGGTGAGCAACGAGACCACCGCGTCCAGGTCGAGCAGGTGCGAGTAGCGCCGCCCGTCCGGCTCACCGGTGTAGAGCTGTTCGCCCAGCACCAGTTCGCCGTCGGCCTCCCGAGCGAACCAGGCATTGCCCGCTGGTTCCGCGTGCACCGCGAGGGTGGTCATCGGCACTCCGCCGTTGGCGGTGCCCGATCGGTTGAGTTCGGCCACCGACAACAGCACTCGGACAGCGTCCTCACCTCGATCGAGGACCGCCAGTCGTCGAAAACTCTTCTGGGACACAGTCGTTTCCCTCGCTCCGGGGGATTCGTGGCGCTCGGATTCGTGGTGGACGGATTGGTGCTGGACGGATGGGGCGGAACTCGGCATGCCGCGGCGCCGTCACCCGATCAGGACGGCGCGCAGCGGATCACGCACCTCCTGCGGCATCGGGGCGGGCAGGGCGATGGTGCGGTAGCCGCTCAGCCGCAACACCACGCGTCCCTCACCATCGGCCACGTGCCCGTCGAAGACCGGCGGGCCATCGCCCTCCCGCGCCCGCAACACCGCGTGCAGGCCGCCGGCGTCGATGTGGTTCGGATCGCGCACCAGCTGCACGGCCTGGACGGCGTTGGGCAACGCCAGCTCACCGGTGCCCGCCGCCTGGAACAGGCCCGCGGTCTGGAAGCACAGCTCGGTCAACCGGGGCCCGGTCACCGTCTGCTGGCTGTCCGGAACGTGGTTGTCCGGCAACGGGTTCGCCATGCGCGCTGCGGTCCACTCCCCGGCGCGAGCTGCGATGTCCACGACCTGATAGGCCGGGCCGTGGAAGTACAGCTGGTACACCAGGTCACGCCCGATCGCCTGCCCCGCTGCCACGCCGTTCTGGTCGGCGCGCATCGAGACGGGCACGTCCTCGTGCTCCTCGCGCCACGGCGCACGCGTCAGCCGCACCGTGCCGGTGAAGTGGACGTCCACCCGCGGCGTCGTGCTGCCGGCCAGGGTCCGTTCGGCCGTCAACACGCAGCGGGCCACCAGATCCTGACCGTCGCCGGCCTCGGCCACGGCAGGGTCGAGCAGGGCGCTCACCCGGATGGCCCGCGGCTCGTTCCGGTAGAACTTGCACGGGGCGAGGAAGCGGACGTCGGTGATCTCGGCGACCCGGTACCCGGAGTCACCGCCCACCTCGAGCCCGGCGAGACGTGCACCGGCCAGCGCGGCCTCGGCGAAGGACTCCATGCCCATCACGCCGGGCAGCACCGGGATGCCCTCGATCCGGTGGTCGTACAGGAAGGGCTGCACCGCCGGGTCGAGCATCGTGGTGACCACGACACCGTCGCTCACATCGGCACTGACCTCGCCGGTCACCGGCGCGATACCCGAGATGCCCTGGGCGGCAACGGCCTCGGCGTCCAGCCCGGTGGTGTTGCCACCCCGGTCGGGGGCCGCGGCCATCAGGCCGAGCCGGCCCGCCACGACCACCTCGCCGGCGAAACCGGACGACGCGAGCTCGCGCCGGATCCAGGCGACCCCGGCCTCGGGCGGCAGCATCTGCACCCCGGCCATCTCCATGATCTTGGGGATGGAGCCGCGGGTGGCCATGCCGATGCCGCCCCAGGCGGTCCAGTCCAGCGCGATGGCGCGCATCCCGGGGCGGGTGCGGCGCAGGCTGGAACTGATGGCGCACAACAGGTTGTTCGCCGCGGCGTAGTCCGGCTGGCCGGAGTTGCCGAACCGCCCGGCCACCGAGGAGAACACCACGCTGGCGCCGATCGGCAGGTCCGGGACGGCGTGCACCAGCGAGTACCAGCCGTCGGCCTTCACGTCGAAGACCAGGTCGAACTCGGCGGGCTGCTTGTCGGGCATGGTGCGGCTGATCTCGAGCCCGGCCGCGTGCAGCAGCAGGTCGACCCGGCCGGATTCGGCCTGGACGGCGCGCATCACCGACACCACGGCGTCCGCATCGGTCAGGTTGACGCTGTGGTAGCGCACCCGACCGCCCGCGGCCTCGACCGCCTGAACGGCGGCCAGGGCAGCGGCCCGGCGCTCGATGCGCGCCAGTTCCTTCTCGATCGCGACCGGGGTGGGCCGCTCACCGGCCTCCTTCAACCGCGCCGCGATCACCGGCTTGAGCGCGTCCTTGTCGGTCGCGAACGTCTGCAGGTCGGGGTCGGCGGCATCCGGGGTGGGGGTGAGGTCGAGCAGGTGGAACGTCGCCCCGCTCGCCGCGGCCAGATCGGCCGTGATCGCCGAGACGATGCTGCCGGCCGCCCCGGTGACGACCACGACGCTGTCGCTGGTCAACGGGGTGCCGCCCTCACCGAGCGGACTGCCGTCGGCCCCGAGCGGGGTGAACGGCACCGTCTCGAGGGCGATGCCCACCCGGGCCGGGCCGCGGTGCTCGACGTCCGGGCGCCCCACCTCGACGCAGCCGCCGTCGCGCAGCGCCTCCTCGATCAGGACGTCGGCGATCGCCGCCGTCTTGCGACTGGCCGGCAGGTCGACGGCCTTGACCACCGCCGCCGGGCACTCGCGCTGATAGGCCTTGGCGAACCCGTTGACCGCGCCGCCGAGCGGGGACGTCGCCCCGCCGGGCTCGTAGCCGTGGAACCCGCCGAGCCGGGTGGCCGTGATCAGGAACGGGGTGCTGTCGTACAGCGCCCGGATGGTGGCGTAGAGCGCCTTCACCCTGCGCCGCAACGCCTCTCGCCAGGCGTCGAACGCGATCCCGTCGAGCGCCCCTTCGTCGTCCAGCCCGGCGAGCCAGAACACCCCGTCGATCGGGGCGGACGCCGTCCACTCGGCGAGCCGGGCGAGCAGGTCGTCCGTGGCGATGCCGGCCTCGAGGCCCAACACCTCGACGCCCAGCTTGCGCAGCCGCTTCGCCAGCGACTCGCCCACGCCGCCCTCGTCGAGCATGACGACGACGCGGCTCCCCTCACCGAGGGTGATGCCGGTCGGGGCGCACAGGTTCAGCGCCGGACGGAGCACCGCCACCGGCACCCGCCGGGGCAACGCATCGATCGCGGCGAGATCGCCCTGGACGAGCCCGCTCACCGCGGGCGACGGCGTCGCGGCCGGCCCTGCCGGCGCGGAGGCGGCCGAGACAGCACCTGCCGCGGCGCTGGTGGGCTGGATGCCGGTCTTCTCGCGGACCCAGCCGATCACCAGGTTCAACGTCGGGAAGTCCCGCAACTGCAGGTTCGGATCCCGCTCGACGCCATAGTGCTCCCGAACGGCGGCGAACACCTCGGCCTGCTTGACCGTGTCCACCCCCAGGTCCGCTTCCAGATCCAGATCGAGATCCAGCAACTCCGGCGGGTACCCGGTCAGGTCGGCCACGATGCCCACCACGACACTCGCCACCTCGTCGTCGGACGAGCCGGCAGCCGGCACATCGGCCGCGGCAACCGGTTCGGCGGCAACGGCTTCGGCCACGGGGGCGACCGTGGGCTGGATGCCGGTCTTCTCGCGGACCCAGCCGATCACCAGGTTCAGCGTCGGGAAGTCCCGCAACTGCAGGTTCGGGTCCCGCTCGACGCCGTAGTGCTCCCGGACGGCGGCGAACACCTCGGCCTGCTTGACCGTGTCCACCCCCAGATCCGCTTCCAGATCCAGATCGAGATCCAGCAACTCCGGCGGGTACCCGGTCAGGTCGGCCACGATGCCCACCACGACACTCGCCACGGCGTCCTCGCCGCTCGCCGCAGGGGCCGCAGGTGCGGCCTCGGCGGGCACCGCCGACGACGGAGCCGGCGCGGGAACCTGCACTGCCGCAACGGCTGCCGCGGCCTGGGCCGCGAGTTCGGGCTTCTTGCTGTGCACCCAGCCGACGACGTCCCGCAGGGTCGGGAAGTCGCGCAGCTGCAGGTTGGGGTCACGTTCGACGTCGTAGTGCTCCCGGACGGCGGCGAACACCTCGGCCTGCTTGACCGTGTCCACCCCCAGGTCGGCCTCCAGATCCAGATCCGGATCCAGCAACTCCGTCGGGTAGCCGGTCATCTCGGCCACGATCGCGGTCACCGCGGCCAGCACCGGATCCCCTCCGGCCGTCGCCGGGGCCACGGGGGCAGGGCTCGCCGCCGGTGCAGCCATCGGCGTCGCCGCCACGGGTGCCGCGGCAACCGGCGCGACCAGCTCGGGCTTCTTGCTGCGCACCCAACCCACCACGGCCGCCAGCGTCGGGAAGTCCCGCAACTGCAGGTTCGGGTCCCGCTCGACGTCGTAGTGCTCCCGCACGGCGGCGAACACCTCGGCCTGCTTGACCGTGTCCACCCCCAGGTCCGCCTCCAGATCCAGATCCGGATCCAGCAACTCCGGCGGATACCCGGTCAACTCCGCCACGATCGCGGTCACCGCGACCAACACCGGGTCCTGCGCCGGCGCCACAGCTGCAGGAGCCGGGGCAGCCGTCGCGGGGGCAGCCATCGGAGCGGCCACAGGGGCCGGGGCCGGTGGCGTGGCCACGGGGGCAGCCGCCAGCTCGGGCTTCTTGCTGCGCACCCAACCCACCACGGCCGCCAGCGTCGGGAAGTCCCGCAACTGCAGGTTCGGGTCCCGCTCGACGTCGTAGTGCTCCCGCACGGCGGCGAACACCTCGGCCTGCTTGACCGTGTCCACCCCCAGGTCCGCCTCCAGATCCAGATCCGGATCCAGCAACTCCGGCGGATACCCGGTCAACTCCGCGACGATGGCCGTCACCGCGACCAGCACCGGGTCCTGAGCCGGCGCCGCCGGGGCAGCGGGAGCCGGGGCAGCGTTCACCGGGCCCGCCACGGCGGCGGGGGCAACAGCGACCGGCGCACCGGACACTGGTGCCGCCGGCTGGATGCCGGTCTTATCGCGCACCCAGCCGATCACGTGGGTCAGCGTCGGGAAGTCGCGCAAGCGCAGGTTCGGGTCACGTTCGACGTCGAAGTGCTCCCGGACGGCGGCGAACACCTCGGCCTGCTTGACCGTGTCCACCCCCAGATCCGCTTCCAGGTCCAGATCGAGGTCGAGCAGCTCGGCGGGGTAGCCGGTCAGCTCGGCGACGATGCCGACCACCGTGGACGTCACCGGGTCCTCGACCGATGCCGGTGCCGCGGGGGCGGCAACGGGCGCGGCAGCGGCCGGAACCGGCTGCGCTGCAACGGGTGCGGCGACAGGTGCGGCGGCAGCTGTGGCGGCAGGTGCGGCAACGGGGGTCGCGACGGCGCGGGGTGCAGGTGCGCCGGCCGGCACCCCGGCGTCCACCACCCGCAACCGGCGCAGGTTCACCTCGAGCTGCGCGCCCGGGTGACCTGCCGCGTCGTCCAGCCAGCGCTGGAACGCGGCCGGATCGGCGATCCGGTGCCGGTAACCCAGATCGTTGGCGAGCGGACGGCGGCCCGTGGGGGGCGGCGTCCAGCGCAGCAACGACATGGCGATCTGAGAGCCGAACCCGGCGGCGAGCCGGACGGCGTACCGCACGTCGTAGCTGCCCCCGATGGACAGGTTCAGGGTGCCCAGGCCGGGATCGGGCTCGCGGTAGTTGGGTACCGGGGGCACCACGCCGGTCTCGAGCGCCTTGACCGCCACCACGTCCTCGATACCGGCGCCCATGGCGTGGCCGGTGAAGCCCTTGGTGTTGGTGATGACGATCTGCTCGGCCTGCGCCCCGAACACGGTACGCAGCGCGTTGATCTCGGCCGCGGCGCTGCCGCCCCGGGCCGGGGTGTAGGTCTCGTGCGAGACGAACATCGTGGACGACGCGATCTCGGACCGCGAGATCCCTCGCGTCTCCGCTTGGGAGACAAGGGATTCCATTACGCCGGCGATGTGCTCGACGTCCAGCCGGGTGCCGTGGAAGGCACTGTTCGCGGTGACCGCGGCCAGCACCTCGCAGATCGGCGCGATGCCCCGTTCGGCGGCGGCATCCGAGCGCTCGACCACCATTGAGGCGGCGCCCATGCCGACGATCATGCCGTGCCGGCGACGGTCGAACGGTGTCGCCGCGTCGGCCACCACGTCGTCCGTGGCCGCTGCGCCGGAGGCCAGGAAGCCACTCGTGAGCCAGGGCAACAGGTGCTCGGCGGTGGCGTCGTCGGCCGACACGATGATCACCCGACGCGCGCGGCCGGTGCGGATCCAGTCCTCGGCCACCGAGACAGCCTGCGTGGTGCTGGCGCAGGCGGCGTTGATCTGGGTGTTCGGACCGCGGGCACCGATCAGCTCGGCGAACTGCGAGTGGCCCATCGCCAGCGCGCGGAACAGGAATCGCCGATCGAAGTGGAACGAGTGGGTCTCCAGCTCGTGCCGCAGCTCGCCGATACGCCGGTCGACCTCGACCGCCGCCGGCTCGGTGCCGGTCATCCGGGCGCGGACCGCCTCGAGGGCCAGCAACTGCTCCCGCCGGCCACGGCTGGTGTAGTAGGCCTCGAGGTCGGTGGCGAAGGACTCGTAGCCGGGGAACGCCGAGGCGAAGATGACGCCGGTGTCGTCCCTCATGGACGCCGGCAGCCCCCACCGATCGGGCAGCCGGGTGCCCAGCGTGGTGGTCTTGTAGTGCATGACCAGCGGGATTCCCGCGTCGCGCAGGGCATCCAGCCCGGCGCCGATGGCCAGGCGAGTGGCGACGTCCAGGGCCTCGTCCCGCGCGGCGTCCACGCCGAACTCGGTGACCACGTCGAACGGCGCGTGCTGACCGGCGAGCTTGATGACCTCGACCTCGTCGGTGATGGTCTCGAACGACGGTCCGCCGATCTCGCTCTTGACCAGCCGCGTGATCTGCATGTCGACCATCTGCTGGCGATACCGATGCGGCACCGCCTCGATGAACTGCTGGCCGGCCAGGATCTTGGCCACGTTCTCGTCATCGAACACCGACGGAACCCCGGGCAACCCCAGCGCCGCCCCCGTGATCGCCACCGGCTCCCCGGCCGCGATCTCCCCGCGCGCCGCGCCCTCCCCCCTCGGGCGCAATGTCACGTTGCGCTCGCTGGATCTATTCAATTTTCATATTCCCCTCGCCGGGGATGAGCGTGACGGCCGCCGAAGGGGCCGGCGACGGTGACGCTGCGTGCGCGGCGGCGGCGAAGCCGAGACCGTTGGCCCACAGGCCACACAGGGCCTGGTTGACCGAGGCGGCATCGCCGAGCTTCGGGTGGTTGGTGAACAGGGCCAGCACGTCGTCGTGGGACGAACCGAGCACGTCCTCGGCGAAACCGTGCAGCGCCTTCTTGGGGCCGACCTCGACGAACACCCGGGCACCGGCCCGGTACAGGGTGTCGAGCCCCTTGACGAACTGCACCGGCGAGGCGACCTGCTTGCCCAGCATGTCGAGCATGTCCTCGACGGTGGCATCGGCCGGGTAGAACTCACCGGTCACGTTGGCCACCAACGGCATCGACGGCGGCTGCACGTTGAGCCGGCGCAGCTGACCGACCAACGGCTCGCTGGCCGGGGCCACGATCGAGGTGTGGAAGGCGTGACTGACCGGGATCCGGATCGCGTTGATGCCGGCCGCGGCAAACCTCTCCACGGCCTGCTCCACGCCCACGGTCGAGCCACCGACCACGGCCTGGCTGTTGCTGTTGATGTTGGCCACCACGACGTACCCGCCGGTCGCACTGGTCTCGTCGACGATCCGCTGGATCTCGGTCAGCGGGCCGAACACCGCGGCCATCGCGCCCTTGTCGGGCACCTCGAGGCTGGCCATCTCGCGCCCGCGCGCACTGACCGCCTCGAGAGCGGCCTCGAAGGTCAGGCTGCCGGCCGCCACCAGGGCGCCGTACTCGCCCAGGCTGTGGCCCATCACCATGTCGGGCACGATGCCGTACTCGGCGAGCAGCGCCTGCAGCGACAGGTCGGTGGCCAGCACCGCGGGCTGGGTGATCTCGGTCTGGCGCAACTGGTTCTCCAGCTGCTTGACCGCGGCCGGGTCGTCACCGTCGATGAAGATGTAGGAGGACAGGGGTCGCCCGAGCAACGGGGTCATCACCGCGTCGGCGCGTTCGAAGGTCTGCGCCACAACGGGTTCGGCGGAGCGAAGCGCGCTGAGCATGTTGGCGTACTGCGACCCCTGACCGGTGTACAGGAAGGCCACCTTGGGCGCCGGGCCACGCCCGACGAACACACCCTGCGACCGCAGCATGCGCCACAGTGCCGTGGCGGCCGCGGCACCCTTGCTCGCCGCGGTCTCGAAGGCCGTCACCGTCTTGGCGAGCTTGCCCGCCAGGTCCTTGGCGTCGGCGTAGTCGATGGCAACCCGGACGGCGGCACTCGCCAGCGCGGGGTCCGGCGCCTGCGGTGGCACCGCGGCCACCCCGGTGCCGGCCTTGGCCTGGGCGAGGTGTTCCCGCAACTGCGCGACGATCGACGCGTCGTCCGCGCCGCCGATCACCAGGGCGCCGCGCAGTGGCGGCCGAGCAGGTTTCGCCGCCGCAGTCGCGGTCACCGTGGCGGGGCCGGAGGTGGTCGCCGGCACCGCCGCCGAGCCGAACACCCTCGGCTCGAACCGGTAGCGCCCGGGCGAGTACTCCTCGACCACGGCGTGGAAGTTGGTGCCGCCGAAGCCGAAGGCGCTGACGCCACCGCGGCGCACGTCGCCGTTCGCCGGCGCCGGCCATTCCCGCAGCTCGGTGTTGACCCGGAACGGCGTGGCGGCCCAGTCGACATTGGGGTTGGGGTCGTTGAAGTTCAGGGACGGCGCCAGCACCTTCTCGTGCAGGCTGCGGACCATCTTGAACAGCCCGGCCGTGCCGGCCGCGGCCTTGAGGTGACCGATGTTCGACTTCACCGAGCCGAGCGCGATCGACCCGGGCGCGGCACCGGCCGCGCCGAAGATCGCGGTCAGGCTGGACAGCTCGGCGGCATCGCCCACCCGGGTGGACGTGCCGTGAGCCTCGATCGCGCCGGCCGACGCCGGGTCGGCCCCGGCCATGCCCCACGCCCGCTGCAGCGCGAGCTTCTGCCCGACGGGATTGGGCGCAGTGATCCCCTTGCCCTTGCCATCGCTCGAACCGGCCAGACCGGTGAGCACGGCGTAGATCCGGCGCCCCGCCTTCTCGGCGTCCTCGAGCCGCTGCAGCACGAACAGTGCCGCACCCTCACCCATCACGAAACCGTTGGCGCCGGCGTCGAACGGGCGGGTGCCGTCGGCCGAGAGCGCCCCGATCTTGCAGAACTTCACGAATGCGGACACGCTCATGTTGCGGTCGACGCCACCGGTGATCACGGCGTCGTAGTGGCCCTCGATCAGGCCGTCGACCGCCGCCCAGGTGGCCGCCAGGCCGGAGGCGCACGCGGCGTCGGTGGTGAAGTTCGGCCCGCGGAAGTTGAACAGGTTGGCCACCCGGCCGGCGAGCACGTTGGACAGCTCACCGGGCATGGTGTCCTCGGTGATCTCGGTGAAGTTGGCCAGATAGCTCGAACTCGCCTCGGCCAGAACGCGTTCCCGCGTCGCCCCGTCGAGGGCGGCGAACGCGGGCGAGTTGGTCAGCGCCCGCAGGAACTCGGGCATCTCGATGCGCATGCTCGACCGGTAGTGCTTCTCGCCACCGATCGCGTTGCCCAAGACCACCGCGACCTTGTCGGAGTCGATGTCCCAGGCCGGCCAGCCGGCATCGACCAGGGCGGCCCGGGCCGCACTGATCGTCCAGCGCTGGCCCTCGTCCATCTGCTTGGCCACCATCGGGGGCACCGGCAGCTTCCAGGCGACCGGGTCCCAGGGGAACTCGCGGACCCACCCGCCGATCTTGGAGTAGGTCTTGTCGGGCGCGTGGTGATCGGGATCGAAGTAGAGCTGCGGGTCCCAGCGCTCCGGGGGCACCTCACTGATCGAGTACCGGCCACCGGTGATGTTGCCCCAGAACGCCTCCGCGTCCGGGGCGTCCGGCATGATGGCCGCCATTCCGACGATGGCGACCTGACGTGTCCCCCGGGCTGTCATGACTGGTCCTTCCCATAGATCACGGCGGCGACCGTGTTCATGTCCGCCAGCAGCCCGGACTGGGCAGCGCGGACGGCGTCCATCGGCAGGCTCGCTGCCAGCGAGGCAGCCTGAGCCGAGGTGCCGTCGGCGGCGCCGACGACCCAACGCAGGCCGTCGTCGGCGACCTTGAGCGCGGCGTCCCGGGCGAACACCCGGGCGATCGCGGCCAGCGCCGGGGCGCCGAACCGCTTGTCGGTCTTCTCGTGCGCGGTGCCGTTGGCCGCAGCGGCGGCCCGGCGGGCGGCCGCACCGGCGGTCTCGGCCCAGGCGATCAACTCGCCGAGACGGAACAACACGTGCTGGTTGCGGGTCAGCCGGCCCGCCTGGCAGGCGTCGAGCACCGCGGCCAGGCAGTCGTTCGCCAGCGCGGCAGCGTCGGCACCGACCCCGGGGTTGGCGGCGTGCAACGCCCGCAGGCCGGCCGCGGCCTGCCGGTAGTGCCCACCCCGCGACTTGAGGTGGGCCTGCCAGCGGTCCCGGGCGATGGTCATCTCGAGGATCTCCGAGGTGCCCTCGTAGATGGTGGTGATCCGGACGTCGCGCTTGACCTTCTCGACCACGTAGGGCCGGGTGAAGCCGTACCCGCCGTGCGCCTGGATCGCGGCCTCGGCCGCGGCGTTTCCGAACTCGCTGGCCATCAGCTTGGCGATGGCGCCCTCGGTGTTCAGCGCCCCGTTGGTGCCCTCACCGGCGTCGAGCCGGGCCGAGGTCTCCTCCAGGAAGGCGCGGGCCGCCTCCAGCCGGACGACGTGCGGCACGATCAGCTTGTGGGTGTAGCCCTGCTTCTCGGCCAGCACCGATCCGCCCTGTTCCCGGTTCTGGGAGTAGTCGATCGCGCGCTGCAGCGCCTCCCAGCCACCACCCATGCCGAACGCGGCGACCATCACCCGGGTGTAGCCGAAGACCTGCTGCGCCTGCACCAGGCCCTTGCCCTCGACGCCACCGATCAGGTTCTCCACCGGCACGACGACGTCGTCCAGGAACAGCGCGGCGGTGTTGGACAGCCGGATGCCGTGCTTGTCCTCGGGCGTGGCGGCGCTGAATCCCTCGGTGCCCCGCGGGACGACGAACCAGGTCGGTCCGCCGGGCGCCAGCGCCAGGATCGTGGTGGCGTCGGCGATGGACCCGTTGCTGATCCACTGCTTGCGGCCGTTGAGTTTGTAGTGCGTGATCGCGCCGTCCTCATCGGTGATCGGCACGGCGGTGGTGGTCATCGCGCCCAGGTCGCTGCCGGCGTCCGGCTCGGTGGCGCCGTAGGCAAAGACGATCCCCTCCTCGGCGATCCGCCCGAGCCAGTGGGCGCGCTGTTCCTCGGTCGCCCCCACCAGGATCGGGTCGCTGCCGAGGAAGGTGGCGAACACCGCGGTCGCCAGGCCGATGTCGTGGCGCGCCATGGTCTCGCACACCCGGTAGGAGTCGAACGCCCCACCGCCCATGCCGCCGTAGGCCTCCGGCACGAACACCAGCTGGACGCCGAGCTCGTCACTGCACATCGCCCGCACCGTGTCCTCGGGGCAGACGTCCTCGTGGTCGAGCTCCAGTTGGCGCTCGGGGGTCAGCGCGGCGCCGACGAAGTCGTCGAGTGCCTCGAGCATCAGGGTGAGGGTGCCCAGGTCGAGCCCCTCGCCACTGAAGACATGCCCGGTGGTAGCAGTCGCGGCGGCAGTGTCGGTCATCGTGTGGTCCCTTCCACGCGTGCGTGTGGCTCGATCGATCGGATGATGTGGGGTGTCACGGCGTGGCCGCGGGAGCAGGAGTGGCGCAGGCGCGCAGCAGCACCTCGGCGATGTCGGCGACCTCGACGCTCGGGTCGGCCGCGCCGTCCGCGCCGTTCTCGGCGTCCACGGCGCGCACGCCGTCGCTGAGCATCACGATGCAGAACGGGCAGGCGGCGGCCACCAGATCGGGCTTCAGCTCCATCGCCTCACGCGCCCGGTTGGTGTTGATCCGCTCGCCCAGGGTCTCGTCCATCCACATCCGGGCGCCGCCGGCGCCACAGCAGAACGAGCGCTCGCCCGAGCGGGCCATCTCGACCACCCGAGCCCCCGGGACGGCGCCCAGCACCTCGCGCGGCGGCGCGAAGATCTGGTTGTGGCGGCCCAGGTAGCAGGCGTCGTGATAGGTGATCGTGGAATCCAGCGAGGTCACCGGGGTGAGCCGGCGGTCGGCCACCAGCTGCGACAGCAGCGTCGAGTGGTGCACCACCTCGTAGTGACCGCCCAGCTGGGGGTACTCGTTGGCGATGGTGTTGAAGCAGTGGGCGCAGGTCACCACGATCCGCTTGGCGCCCACCGAGTTCAGCGTCTCGACGTTGGCCGCGGCGAGCATCTGGAACAGGAACTCGTGCCCGATGCGGCGGGCGGCGTCCCCGGTGCAGGTCTCGCCCTCACCGAGCACCATGTAGCTCACGCCGGCCTGGTGCAGCAGGGTGGCGACGGCCCGGGTGGTGTTCTGCGCCTTGTCGTCCAGGGCGCCGGCACAACCGACCCAGAACAGGTACTCCACGTCCTCGGGCAGGGCGTCCTCACCGTTCGCGCCGAAGACCGGCACCTCGAAGTCGAGCCCGGCGGTCCATTCCAACCGGGCGCTCGCGCCGCGGCCCCAGGGGTCGCCGGCGTGCTCCAGGTTGCGCAGCATCACGCCGGCCTCGTCCGGGAAGGCCCCCTCGACCAGCATCTGGTAGCGACGCATGTCGACGATGTGGTCGATGTGCTCGATGTCGACCGGGCACTGGTTCACGCAGGCGCCACAGGTGGTGCACGACCACAGCACGTCCGGGTCGATCACCCCGCCGGCCACCGGGTTCGCCTCGTCCACCGGGGCCACCAGCACCCGCTCGCCCTCGGCCCGCACCGCCTCGGGCAGCGCGGCCCGGGCCTCGTCGTCCGCCGCCAGGGTGTACGGCGCCCGGGCCAGCGCGTGATCCCGCAGGTTCATCACGACCAGCTTGGGCGACAACGGTTTTCCGGTGTTCCAGGCCGGGCACTGTGACTGGCAGCGGCCGCACTCGGTGCAGCTCAGCATGTCCAGCACGCCCTTCCAGGTGAAGTCCGTGATGGCGCCGCGGCCCATCAGGTCGTCCTCACCCGGGTCCTCGAAGTCGACCGGCTTGCCGGCCGAGTACACCGGCTGCAACGCCCCCAGTGCCCCCACGGCCCCCGGACGACGTCGCGCCACGGCGACGTTGAGCGGCGCGGTGAAGATGTGCATGTGCTTGCTGTGCACCACCAGCACCAGGAAGCCGAAGATGACCCCGAGGGCCAGCAGCACGCCGACGTGCTCGATGACGGTGTTGGCGCTCTCGCCCAACGGCTTCAGCACCCGCGCGACCGCCTCGGAGGCGTAGGCCCCGCGCTCGAACGGGAAGTAGCCGTTGTTGATCTGGGCGCCGCGGTACAGCAGCAGGGTCCAGACCACGTTGAAGATCATGAACAGCACGAGCCAGGCGGCGTCCAGGTGGCTGCCGAAGAACCGGCTGCGTCGTCCCTGGGTCTTGGGCGCGTTGCGCAGCCGGATGATCGCGAACACCACCACGGAGGCAGCGGTGGCCAGCGCCATGGTGTCCTCGAGCCAGCCGAGCCAGGCCTGGCGCCCGATCACCGGGATCGCGAAATCGCGCCAGAACAGGGCGCCGTACCCCTCGATGACCGTCACCAACAGGAACATGAAGCCCCAGAAGGCCGCCAGGTGTGCCAGCCCCGGCACGGTCCACTTCAGCAGCTTGCGCTGCACCAGCACCTCGGCGATCTCGGCCGTGGCGACCGAGCCGACGCTGCGCGTGGGGCCGCCGATGCGCCGGTCGGGTTCGGCGGGTTGCCCGGCCGTGGCGAGGCGGTACAGGTAGGCCACTCGCCGGCCGGCCACGGTGAGAGCGACCACCGTCATCGCCAGACCGAGGATCATCCGAACGATCAATGCTTCGTCCTTTCCTCTGCTCCCCGGTCAGGGCGCTGGTGGGGTCAGCCCTTGCGGCGGGCTATTTCCTCGGTGAGCTGCGGTAATACCGCGTGCAGGTCACCCACCACCCCGAAATCGGCGATGGCGAAGATCGGTGCCTTGGGATCCTTGTTGACGGCGACGATGGTCTTCGATCCCTGCATGCCGGCCCGGTGCTGGATCGCGCCGGAGATCCCCCCGGCCAGGTACAGCTGCGGTGCCACCGTCTTGCCGGTCTGGCCGATCTGCTGCTCGTGCGCGTACCAGTCGAGGTCGGTCGCGGCGCGCGAGGCGCCGACGGCACCGCCCAGGGCGTCGGCCACGCCCTCGATGACGCTGAAGCCCTCGGCCGAGCCCACTCCGCGCCCGCCGGCGATGACGACCGCCGCGTCGAGCAGTTCGGGCCGTCCCGACGCCTGCTTCGGCGCGCGGGAGACGATCCTGGCGGCCTTGGCCACGTCGCTGAAGGCGACGGTCACGTTCTCGACCGCCGGCGCCGCGGGAGCCGGCACCGGTTCGGCAGCAAGGGCATTGGGCCGGACGGTGATCACGGGCACCCCCCGGACGACGTCACTGACGGCCACCCAGGCGCCGGCCACCACCGACTGGGTCACCGTGAGGCCATCGGCTCCCGGAGCCACGTCCACCGCGTCGGTGACGATGCCCGAGCCGAGGGCCACGGCCACCCGGCCGGCGACGTCCTTGCCCTCGGGGCCGGAGGTCACCAGGACGGCGCCCACGCCGTCGCGCGCGGCCAGCTGGGCCAGGGCCTCGGCCTTGGGCACGACCAGGCAATCGGCCACCTCGGCGTCGTCCACCACGTACACCGTCGCGGCACCGTACTCGCCCAGCTGAGCCACCACGGCGGGGTCGGCACTGCCGAACACCACGGCCCCGGGGGTACCGAGGCGACGGGCCGCGGTGAGCAGCTCGAGGGATGCCTTGCGGACGCCGGCGTCGGACCGTTCGACCGAGACAAGCACTTCAGACACGTTGCGCTCCTGCGGGTTTCGAGACGAATCAGGCTCTTCGGTGGGCCGTGGCGGTCGGCCCGATCGGTCAGATGAAGCCGCGCGCGGCGAGGAAGTCGGCGAGCTGCGAGGCGCCGTCGCCCTCGTCGACCACGACGGTGCCGGCCTGACGGGGCGGCCGCGGGCTCAACGAACGAACCCGGGACGCCGCGGCGTCGAGCCCGACCTCGCTCGGGGCGATGCCCAGGTCGGCCAGGGACAGCGTCGCGACCGGCTTCTTCTTGCTGGCCATGATCGCCTTGAACGCCGGGTAGCGGGCCTCGCCGGTCTGGTCGGTGACCGAGACCAGCGCCGGCAGCGACGCGGTGACCTGCTCGGTGGCCTTGTCGCCGTCCCGGCGGATCGTCACGGCACCGTCCGCAACACTCAGGGCCGCGGCGAAGGTGACCTGGGGGACGTTGAGCCGGGCGGCCACCATGGCCGGCACGACCGACATCTCGGCGTCGGTGGACGCCATACCGCACACGACCAGATCGAAGCCGGTGTGCTCGATGGCCTTGGCGAGCACCAGCGAGGTGGCCATGGCGTCCGAGCCGCGGATCGCGCCGTCCAGCACGTGGACCCCGCTGGTGGCACCCATCGCGAGCGCCTTGCGCAGCGCATCGGTGGCCTTGGCCGGCCCCACGGTCAACGCCACGATCTCGGCGTCCAGGCCGCCCTCGACCAGGCGCACGGCTTGTTCCACCGCGTACTCGTCGAGCTCGGACAGCCGCCCCTCGACCGCACCGCGGTCGAGCAACAGGTCGGCGCCGAAGCTCCACGTGGCAGTGGGCTCAGGGACGTATTTGACCGGGACAACGATCTTCATCAAGGCGCTCCAGGAGTCGCACGTGGATGCCCCCGGAACTCGGCGGCGACGCTGCCACCCATCGGGGTGATTCGGCTCGACCGTAGGGCGCCAGGCCCGAGCGGGCCTTAGGACCTTCGGGCCCCACTGAGTGATGGGTCTGTCCCCAACTGTGACCCATTCGGGTCAGCGGGACGTACGGCCCGTCGTCACCCTGGCTGGGAGTTCATGCAGCCGCCACACCGTGGGCATGCCCGGTGCACCGCGCGTTCATCCCCGCTCGTGCTCGGCACCACGCCCGTCCCCGCATGATCAGCGTCAGTGAGCGACGTCGATCACCAGCCGGCTGGGGCCTTCCAACCGCGAGACACGCAGTCCCGCCTGCCGGCTCAGCCCGATGCCGAGCGAGATCACCGCCTCGAAGTCGCCGGCATCGGCGACCTCCTGCACCACGGGCAGGGCCGCGGTGAGCCGCCGCGGCCCGGCGTACGCCAGGTGCGGCACGCCGCCCTGGGCCTGGAAGACGTTGTCGAACGTGGCGTTCTGGACGACGACCCGCAGGAACGCCGATCCCTGCAACGCGACCGGCTCGTCACTGGGGTCCTCGGTCACCGCCGGGACGTAGCCGACCTGATAGGCACCGAAGGTGCCGTCGAACTCGATCACCACCCGATCGAAGCCGCCCTGATCGGCGGTGCGGATCTCGCGGACCACCGCCGCCTTCAGTTCACCCGAGGGTTTGGGCGTGGCGGTCCCGACCACCTGGGCCGTCGCGGTGGCCGCCGGCGGCTGGGCCATGGAGGTGCCCCCCGGCGACGGCACCGCGGAGCCACTCGCGGTGCCGTTCGCGGAACCCTGCGGGCTCGACCCCGTGGACGCCGTCGCGTCGGCGGAGGCGGTGGCCACCGGTGTCGGCCCATCGGCCCCGCACCCGGCGAGCAGCACGGCGACGAGCGCGGGCATCGACACGACCTGGACGGCACGGCGCAGCGCCGCGTGCGGGTGAAGATCCATGGACGTCATCTTCGCCCGCTTCGCGGCATCCGCGAACCACGACAGGCCGCGCCCTGCGCTGTTGTCGCCCCGCCGTGATCAGGACGTGATCAGGAGAGGCCGACGACCGCGCCGTCCACCAGGTCGATGTTGACCGAGGCCGGCACCTTGGGCAGACCGGGCATGGTCATGATGTCGCCGCAGATCATCACGATGAACTCTGCGCCCGCGGCGAGCCGCACCTCGCGAATGTTGATCACATGGTTGGACGGCGCACCGCGCAACTTGGGGTCGGTGGAGAAGGAGTACTGGGTCTTGGCGACGCAGACCGGGAACTCGCCGTAGCCGCCCTCCTGTAGCTCCCTGATCCGCGCCCGCACCGTGCTGTCGGCGGTGACCTCGCTGGCCCCGTAGACCCGGGTGGCGATCGCCGTCATCTTGTCCCACAGCGACATCGTCGAGGTGTACGTGAAGGTCATCTCGGACGGCTTCTCGCACGCGGCGACGACTGCCCGGGCCAGGTCCTCGGCCCCCGCCCCGCCGTTGGCGAAGTGGGTGGCGACCACCGCGGTGGCGCCGGCCTGCTCGACCAGTTCGGCGACCAGGGCCAGCTCGGCGTCGGTGTCGGTGCCGAACCGGTTGAGCGCCACGACGGTGCGCAATCCGTAGACGCCGGTGACATTGTCGATGTGCCGCTGCAGGTTGGCGAAACCCCGCCGGACGGCGTCCAGGTTCTCGGTGACCATGTCGGCCAGGGCGACCCCGCCGTGATGCTTCAGCGCCCGCACCGTCGCCACGATCACCGCCGCCTTGGGCCGCAGCCCGGACTTGCGACACTTGATGTCGATGAACTTCTCCGCGCCCAGATCGGCGCCGAACCCGGCCTCGGTGACCACGTAGTCGGCCAGCTTGAGCGCGGCACTGGTCGCCACGACCGAGTTGCAGCCGTGCGCGATGTTGGCGAACGGCCCGCCGTGGACGAACGCCGGCGTGCCCTCGAGGGTCTGCACCAGGTTGGGCCGGAAGGCGTCCTTGAGCAGCACGGCCATCGACCCCTCGGCCTGGAGGTCGCGGGCCGTGACCGGTTTCTTGTCGCGGGTGTAGCCGACGACGATGTTGCCGAGCCGGTGCTTGAGGTCGGCCAGCGAGGTGGCGAGGCAGAAGATCGCCATCACCTCGGAGGCGACCACGATGTCGAAGCCGTCCTCGCGGGGGTAGCCGTTGGCCGGGCCTCCCAGCGACACAGTGATCTGGCGCAGCGCGCGGTCGTTGAGGTCGACCACGCGCTTCCAGGTGATCCGCCGGACGTCGATGCCGAGCACGTTGCCGTGGTGGATGTGGTTGTCGATCAGCGCGGCGAGCAGGTTGTTGGCGAGCTGAATCGCCCCGAAGTCCCCGGTGAAGTGGAGGTTGATGTCCTCCATCGGCACCACCTGGGCGTAGCCGCCCCCGGCGGCGCCGCCCTTCATGCCGAACACGGGGCCGAGCGAGGGCTCGCGCAGGCACGCGATGGCGTTCTCGCCGATCCGGCGAAGCCCGTCGGTGAGCCCCACGGTGGTGGTGGTCTTGCCCTCACCCGCGGGGGTCGGCGAGATCGCCGTGACCAGGACGAGATGGGCATCGGGCCGGGCCGGCTGGGCGTCGAGCCAGTCCAGGCTGATCTTCGCCTTGTACCGTCCGTACGGGTCGACCGCCTCGTCGGGGATTCCCAGGCGGTCAGCGATGGCACCGATCCGCTCGAGCGTGGCGCTCTGGGCGATCTCTATGTCGGAGGGGAAGCCCATACGAAGGCCCTTTCGTCGCAGGTCCAACGTCCTGGACGGTATCCCGTCCCACCGCCGGCGGTCTAGCGTCATACGCAATTCGACGCGCCATGCGCAACAGAACCCCTCGACCGGGCCAGCAACACCCCCGCCGGACGGCGCGTCGCGCCGAGACGGCGACCGCTCGCCCGTCGGCGGCTGCCGATGCGCGTCGACGCCCGAGGAAGGGCCGAAGGACCCATCGCTGCTCGGGCCGAGGCGGCGACCGCCCACCGATCCGGCGCGAGATCCGACGGATCGGCACGGTTCGGCGCCTAGCGTCGCGCGCACCTTTGGGCGAAGGATGTAGACCGTCGGCCTACGAGCCATTGATTAACTGCCGGTAACCGCCAAGTCTCAGCACTGAGACGAAGGAGGCCTCAACGTGACCAACGAGACAAGCGGAGCCCCCCGTGAAGTCGTCGTCCTGTCCGCTGTTCGGACGGCGATCGGCAAGTACGGCGGCGGCCTGAAGGACGTTTCACCGGCCGACCTGGCCGCCACCTGTGTGCGCGAGGCGGTCTCGCGCTCCGGCGTCGACCCGGCCGATGTCGGCCACTCGGTGTTCGGCAACGTGATCCACACCGAACACTCCGACATGTACCTGGGCCGAGTCGCCGCGCTGCGGGGAGGGCTGTCGATCGACACGCCCGCATTCACCCTGAACCGGCTGTGTGGCAGCGGCTTGCAGGCCATCGTGTCGGCCTCGCAGGCGATCATGCTCGGCGACTGCGATGTCGCCGTGGCCGGCGGCGCCGAGTCGATGACCCGCTCGCTGTACTGGGCACCGGGTGCCCGCTGGGGTCAGCGCATGGGCGACGGCGCACTGGTCGACGCCATGGTGACCGCGCTGACCGACCCGTTCGACAAGGTCCACATGGGCATCACGGCCGAGAACGTGGCCGAGAAGTGGAACATCTCGCGCGAGGACCAGGACGCCCTCGCCGTGCAGAGCCACCAGCGTGCGGCCGCCGCCAGCGCCGAGGGCCGGTTCAAGGAGCAGATCGTCCCGGTGGAGATCAAGAGCCGCAAGGGCTCGACCTTCATCGACACCGACGAGCACATCCGCCCCGACGCCAGCATCGAGGGCATGGCCGCCATGCGTCCGGCGTTCAAGAAGGACGGCAGCGTCACCGCCGGTAACGCCTCCGGTGTCAACGACGCCGCGGCGGCCGTCGTCCTGATGGAGCGGGCCGAGGCCGAGCGCCGCGGTCTGACCCCGATGGGCCGGCTCGTGGGCTACAGCCACGTCGGCGTCGAGCCCAAGTACATGGGCATCGGCCCGGTGCCTGCGGTCAAGAAGCTGCTCGCCCAGACCGGTCTGTCGCTGGACGACATCGACGTGTTCGAGGTCAACGAGGCCTTCGCCGCCCAGGCGCTGGCCGTCAGTCGTGACCTCGGGTTGCCCGACGAGAAGACCAACGTCAACGGCAGCGGCGTCGGCCTCGGTCACCCGATCGGCGCCACCGGCGCGATCCTGGTGGTCAAGGCGCTCTACGAGCTGGCGCGTACCGGTGGCCGGTACGCCCTCGTCACCATGTGTATCGGTGGCGGGCAGGGCATCGCCGCGATCTTCGAGCGCGGGTGATCGAATGAGTCAGCCCACCGATCCACTGGCCGGCGCGTACGCCGCCTACGAGCAGCTCGAGGCCAAGCTCTCCACGGCCATGGACCAGCTCGTGGCGACGAACGGGTTCGCCGAGCTCTTCACGACCACCGCCACCACCATGATGGCGGCGACCAAGATGGCGAACGACGCCATCGACCAGGTCGTGCGAGCCACCCGGCTCGCTGCTCGGCAGGACGTGACCTCGCTCGCCAAACAGCTCGCCCGCACCGAGGACAAGCTCGAGCGGATGCTGCAGGCGATCGAGGCCATCGAGGACCGGCTGGCGGACACCGGCAGCGGTGCCGCCGGGTCGAACGGGACTGCCTCCAAGAGTGCTGCGGCGGCCTCGGCCGCCGCAGCACCGGCACCCGTGTCCGTGACCGAACCGGTCACCTCGTCGGGAGAGGCCTCCTCCCGGCCGGTGAAACGAGCCGCGGTCAAGCGATCGGCGGTCAAGCAGGCTGCCGCCAAGCAACCGGCCGCCAAGCGACCGGCTGCCAAGCGGTCGGCCGGTCAGGCCGGAGACGGGCGATGACGACGGGAACGGGGGCGCCTCGCGAGGGCGCCCCCGACCTGTCGTACCTGAACCTGTCGGCCGACCCGACGAAGATGCCGGGGATGTCCGCTGCGGCGAGCCTGATGAGCATCCCGAGGGCCTTGCTCGAGACCACCGAGGTCATGCTCACGGTCGAGGATGCCCAGATCGCGATCACCCCCAAGGAAGTGGTCTGGACCCACCGCAAGACGACGCTGTACCGCTATCACAGCGCTCAGCGCAAGCACGCGACCCCGATCCTGCTGGTGTTCGCCCTGATCAACCGGCCCCACGTGTACGACCTGCGACCGGGTAACTCGTTCGTCGAGTTCCTGCTGGGCGAGGGGTTCGACGTCTTCCTGGTCGACTGGGGCGTACCCGGCGAGGAGGACGACGACCTCGGGGTGGCCGACTACGTCTGCGACGAACTGCACTGGGCGGTGCGCGAGACCCTGCGCAAGTCCGGGCAGGACCAGTTGTCGATGATCGGCTGGTGCATCGGTGCCACCCTGGCGGCGATGTACACGGCGATCTACGCCGACCTCGACCAGGTGCGCAACCTGGCGGTGCTCACCATGCCGGTGGACACCAAGGGCAGCGTGTACGAGAACTGGGTCAACCGGCCCTCGTTCGACCTGGACGTGATCATCTCCAACGGCGGGCTGCCCGGGGCGGCGATCGACATCGCCAACCGGATGCTCAAACCGATCACCAACTTCGTCACCACGAAGCGCAAGGTCTTCGACCAGGTGCGCGCGGGAACCCTGGACCGGGTCTCGTACCAGTCGATGTCGAAGTGGGTTCAGGACAATCCACCGTTCCCGGCGCAGTCCTACCGCGACTGGATCACGTGGATGTACAAGGAGAACCGGCTGATCAGCGGAACCATGCGGCTGCGCGACAAGCATGTCGACTTCGGTGACATCGTCGAACCGTCGGTCCTCGTGGTCACCGCCAGCGCCGACCACATCGCGCCGCGGGAGGGCACCGTGCCCTTCCTGGGGATGTGTGGGTCGAAGGACCTGACCCACTTCGATCGCAAGGGCGGTCACATCGGCCTCATGGCCGGGTCCAAGGCACGCCACCAGATCTGGCCCGACATCGCAGGATGGCTCGCCGAGCGCGACGCAGCCAGCGACTGAGGTCACATCCCAACCACCGCACCATCCACTAGGTAGATACGAGACACCCCGGGGCGAGCAGCCGCTCGCCCCGGGCAGGAAACGGCAGCCACCGCCGATGGACGCCGATGGAACCGTCACCGATACAGGAGCGCACAGATGACTGAGACGTTGCACGTGGACCGAGGCAAGCTGGAAGGCCGCGTGGCCTTCGTCACCGGAGGCACCCGCGGCATCGGTGCCGCAATCTGTCGCAGCCTGGCCAGCCAGGGCGCCGCGATCGCCGCCGGCTACAGCAGCAACGACGAGGCCGCGAACGCCTTCGCCGAGGACTTCCGGGCCAAGCACCTGGACGGCGGCGGGGAGATCACCCTGCACAAGGGCAACATCGGCGTCGGCGACGACTGCCGGCGCGCCGTCCAGGAGGTCGTCGACCAGCACGGCCGGATCGACATCCTGGTCAACAACGCCGGTATCACCATCGACCGCACCGTGGCCAAGATGACCGACGACGACTGGAACAAGGTCATCGCCGTCAACCTGTCCGGCGCGTTCTACCTCTCGCAGGCCGTGCTGCCGCACTTCATCGCCGCGGGCACCGGGCGCATCGTCATGGTGTCCTCGGTGATCGGCGAGATGGGCAACATCGGCCAGGCCAACTACGCGGCGTCCAAGTCGGGTCTGTTCGGTCTGACCAAGACCCTGGCTCGCGAGGTCGAGTTCCAGCTGAAGCGGGCCGGCAAGCACGCGGACGCCAACCCCATCGGCATCACCGTGAACTGCGTGACCCCCGGCTTCGTGGCCACCGAGATGCTCGAGCACATCCCGGAGAAGGTCATGGAAGGCATCAAGGCCACGATCCCGGTCGGCCGGCTCGCCCAGCCCGACGAGATCGCCCGCGTGGTGCACTTCCTGTCGGCCGACGCGTCCGGGTACATCACCGGTCAGGTGTGGGGCGTCAACGGCGGTCTGGACATGCACTGAGTGCCCTGCCGTAGGCCGTCGCAGGCCGCTGCACGACACTGAACGCGACGAGGGCGGTTCCACCCCGAGCACGGGGTGGAACCGCCCTCTCGTCGTGGCGGCGGCGCCCGGCCGGCCGGGGTGTGACGCAGCCGACTGACCGCTCGTTAGCTAGTTAGCACCAGAGCTGCTAATGTCTTCCTCAGGCACGACCGATCCACCGAACAGGTCCACCTCACCACCAACGCGAGGAGCGAAATCCCATGGCCACCAAGCCCGAACCCACCATCCCCAACCCCCTCGGCCTCGACCTCGGCCCGTACGAGGAGGCTGCGGCCCGCGTCCGCGAGCTGAACGAGCGCATCCTGGAGAGCATGAAGGCCACCGGCCTCACCTCCCTGGACGCCTACGAGAAGGCCCTGAAGAGCCTGGTCGACTTCGAGCAGAAGGTCGCCGGCGCCAGCCAGCTGGAGTGGGTCTCCGCCCTGGCCGCCACCCACGCCAGTTTCGTGCAGGACGTCAGCGCCGCCTACACCAAGGCCGCGCGCGAGGTCCTCGGCTGACCTGAACTCGCACCGTCCCGCGGGGACGGACGCATACACGAGTGGCGGACAGGTGAACATCACCCTGTCCGCCACTCGTCGTCCAACCCCCACCACAGCCCCCACGGGCCATCGGAAGTCCCTGGCGTGAGCGCCGCATCGAATGGCCGAATGTCAGCAACGACACACGCCGGGGCCGCACAGGCATCGCCGCAGGGCGCATGCTCGAAGCGCATTCGGCAGACGTACCAGGCAACGCGACTCGACGACGAGAACAGCGGGAGGTTCCCACGATGGCGACATCTGGGCAGAGCAGTGGTGGACGACGAGCGGCCATCGTGACCGGCGCCGCCAGCGGGATCGGGGCGGCCATCGCCGAACGATTCGTGAAGGACGGCATCGACGTCCTGTCGGTCGATCTGAGGCCCGGCCCTGACACCCCGGGTGTCCCCTTCGCAGCCGATCTGACCACGCGGGAGGGCAACAAGGCTGCTGTGGAGGCGGCGGTCGAACGCTTCGGGCGGCTCGACATCATCGTGCCCAACGCCGGCTTCCAGCACGTCTCCCCCATCGCCGACTTCGACGAGGACCGCTGGGACGCCCTGCTGGCCGTGCTGCTCACCAGCCCCTTCCTGCTGACCAAGTACGGCTGGCCACACCTGGTCTCCTCCGGCGCGGGCAGGATCTGCGTCATCGCCTCGGCGCACGCGCTGTCGGCCTCGCCGTTCAAGTCCGGATACGTCTCGGGCAAGCACGGCGTGCTGGGACTGGTCAAGACCATCGCGCTGGAGGGTGCCGACTGCGGCGTCCGGGCCAACGCGATCTGCCCCGGCTACGTGCGCACCCCCCTGGTCCAGGCCCAGATCGCCGACCAGGCGAAGTCGCACGGCATGAGCGAGGACCGCGTGGTCGCCGAGGTCATGCTCTCGCGGCAGGCGGTCAAGCAGATGGTGGAGCTGGACGACCTGGCCGAGATGGCCTTGTTCCTGACCGGCCCGCACAGCAATTCCTTGACCGGTATGGCGGTCTCGATGGACATGGGGTGGAGTGCACTATGAGTGAGATCCAGCACACGGCGTTACCGAACCTGAAGACGACGCACACGCATCTGCGGACCTTGGCGCGTCGGCAGGCGGGCAACGCCACCCCGACCGCCACCCCCACGGTGCGTGCCCGGCGCAACATCGTGCAGTGCCCGCCGGGCATCGTCGACGGTGGCGTGGACTCGGTCTACGAGATCGCCGGATCCATGATCCGCAGCGGGGTCGACTACTGGACCGGCCTGCTCGAGCGTGGAGCCACCCCGCTGGACGCCGCCCGCGACGTCATGGAGTGGACCAAGGAGATCAACAAGCGGGAGAAGCCCACCTGGGCCAGCCCGCACACGATCACGGCCGAATGGCCCGTGGCCCGGTTGCGTGACTTCAGCGGGCCGGACGAGCCCCACGACGTCATCCCGACGCTGATCCTGCCGCCGCAGGCCGGGCACGACTCCTGCATCGTCGACTACGCCCCCGGGCAGTCGCAGGTACAGGCGGCGCTCGAGGCGGGGTGTGTGCGGGTCTACTCGCTGGACTGGATCGGCGCCACCGAGGAGACCAAGGACGCCACGATCGAGGACTACCTCGAGACCATCAAGGCGGCCATCGACAGCATCGGCGGGCACGTCAACCTGGTCGGCGACTGCCAGGGCGGCTGGCTGGCGACGATCTACGCCGCGGTGCACCCGGACACGGTGCACACCCTGGCCATCGCCGGCTCCCCGATCGACTTCCACGCCGGTGAGCCGCTGATCCACGACTGGGTGCAGGTGGTCTCGCCGATCGGCCAGATGGACTTCTACAAGGCCGCGGTCAAGGCCAACGGCGGCATGCTGCCGGGCGAGTTCCTGCTCACCGGCTTCAAGCTGATGCAGCCCGAGGCCGAGATGCAGCGCCAGATGGCCCTGCTGGCCAACATCCACGACAAGCGGCACGTCGAGCGGTTCCGCCGCTTCGAGGACTGGTTCCAGTGGACCCAGCCGATCCCGGGGAACTTCTACCTGTGGATCGTCGAGCACCTGTTCATGCGCAACGAGCTGCTGCACGGCACGTTGGAGGTCGGCGGCACCCACGTCGACCTGGCCGAGATCCACTGCCCGCTGTACCTGTTGGCGGGGGCCAAGGACCACATCACCCCGCCGGCACAGGTGTTCGCCCTGGCCGACTTCGTCTCCACCCCGGCCGACGAGGTCACCAAGCTGACCACCAGCGGTGGTCACCTGGGCATCTTCATGGGGCACGAGGCGCTGCGGAACTACTGGAAGCCGGTGTTCGCCGACATGGCGGCTCAGTCGCTGATCGAGGCCGAGCACCCCTGACGGGCCGCTGGCGTCCGACAGCCTCGTGCGTCACCCCGCGCCGGCGCAGCGCGTCGTCCCCCTCGGATCAGGACGACTCGCGGCGCCGGCGCACGGTGTTCGCCGCCAGGAACGCCCGGTAGATCTCGGTCAGCGCCTTGCGCTGGGCGGCGGTGAGTTCGGTCGCGTCCTCGATGGCGGCCGGCAGACCGGCCGGGGCCTGCTCCTCCTCGTCGTCGGCAGCCACGAATCCCGCCTGGGTGTAGAGGTCGTCGGCCGTGGTCTGCAACGTCTCGGCGATCGCGGTCAGCACCGCTTCGGAGGGCGCGCGCAGGTCACGCTCGATCTGGGACAGGTACGGGTTGGAGATACCCACCGTGTCGGCCAGGGCACGCATCGACAGCGAGGCCAGCTCCCGCTGGCGCCGGATGATCGCCCCCAGACTCGGTGCTCCCGAGGGCCGGAACATCCCGGCAGGGTCGTTGTCAGTCACCTCTCCAGACTAGGTGGGGTGCCCGGCGCACGGTGGCATTGCGCTATGGGCTCGACCTCACCGACGATCCTGGACGGCGTCACTCCCGGCCGCGTAGCGTCACCACACGGTCCGCAGGTCTCGCCCGGCAGAAGATGGGATCACCGGTCGAATCGGCTCGCCGTCCGGTCACCGCCCTCTACCGTGTGACAGGCACCACCGTCGCCCATCCTGCGCCACCGCTCGACCCACAGGAGAGTCGTAGCCATGCAACTGTCCGGGCTGCAGATCACCGTCATCACCGTCATCACCGTGCTGTCGGTGATCGGGATCGCCCTCTTCGCCCGCACCGTGGGCAACCTGGCGCGGGTGATCCGGCTGGGCCAGCCCGATCCGACCCGATCCGGGCGCACCGGCGAGCGCGTCTACTCGCTGCTGGCCGAGTCGCTCGGGCATGCCCGGCTGGGCCGCTGGCCCCTGGTCGGCATCATGCACTGGCTGGTCTTCGTCGGCTTCGGCGCCCTGTTCTTCACCCTGATCACCGCCTACGGCCAGCTCGGCAACCCGCGCTTCGCGCTGCCGCTGGTCGGTCACTGGGTGGTGTACGAGTGGATCACCGAGATCATCGCCTGGCTGACCCTGGTGGCCATCGGCACCCTCATCCTGATCCGCCAGAAGAACCACCCCCGGCGCAGCGCCGGTGAGGCCGGACGGCGCTCCCGCTTCTTCGGCTCCTCGTTCTGGCAGGCCTACTACGTCGAGGCGACCATCCTCGCGGTGGCGCTGTGCGTGCTGACCCTGCGGGGCCTGGAGTACGCCCTGGGCACCGTCGCCCCGGAGGCCGGCCACCCGGCGTCCCTGGCGCACTTCCCGCTGACCGCCTGGCTCGGCGACCTGTTCTCGGGCGCCTCGGCATCGGCCCTCGAGACCGCCATCCTGCTGGTGGCCGCGCTCAAGATCGTGGTGTCGATGGCCTGGTTCATCACCATCGCCCTGCAACCCACGATGGGCGTGGCCTGGCACCGGTTCCTGGCGTTCGTGAACATCTGGTTCAAGCGCTACCCGGGAACCACCGCGGGACGCGACTCCTCGGCGCTGGCGCCGTCCCTGGGTGCCCTGCAGCCGATCCGGATCAGGGGCGAGGTGCTCGACTTCGAGAAGCTCGACGAACTCGAGGACGAGGAGCCCGCCCTCGGCGTCGGCAAGGTCGAGAACTTCACCTGGAAGGGTCTGCTCGACTTCACCACCTGCACCGAGTGCGGCCGGTGCCAGTCGCAGTGCCCGGCCTGGAACACCGACAAGCCGTTGTCGCCCAAGCTGGTCATGTTGAGCCTGCGGGACCACGCCCACGCCAAGGCCCCCTGGCTGCTCACCGCCGAGGGCGAGCGCGACCAGCTGGACGACGCCGTGAAGGCCGAGGCCGAGCGGGTGCTGGTGGCCCCGGTGGACGCAGAGAACCCCGTCGCCGGCGGCGTGATCGACCCGGACGTGCTCTGGTCGTGCACCACCTGCGGCGCCTGTGTCGAGCAGTGCCCGGTCGACATCGAGCACGTCGACCACATCGTCGACATGCGCCGGTACCAGGTGCTGATCGAATCGGCCTTCCCCGCCGAGCTGGGCGGGCTGTTCAAGAACCTGGAGAAGAACGCCAACCCGTGGGGCATGAACGCGCGGCTGCGCCTGGACTGGGCCAAGAACCTGCCCTTCGAGGTGAAACAGGTCGGCGTGGACGTCGAGGACCTGTCCGAGGTCGACTACCTGTTCTGGGTGGGCTGCGCCGGTGCGTACGAGGACCGCGCCAAGAAGACCACCCGGGCCGTGGCCGAGCTGCTGCACACCGCCGGGGTGAGCTTCGCCGTCCTGGGCGAGGGCGAGTCGTGCACCGGTGACTCCGCCCGCCGCGCCGGCAACGAGTTCCTGTTCACCACGCTGGCGATGACCAACGTCGAGGTGCTCAACGAGGCGAAGGCGAAGTCCATCGTCGTGACCTGCGCCCACTGCTTCAACACCCTGAAGAACGAGTACCCCCAGCTCGACGGCCACTACGAGGTGGTGCACCACACCCAGCTGCTGAACCGGCTGGTGCGCGAGGGACGGCTGACCCCGGTGGCCCCCATCTCGAAGGGCACCACGGTGATCGCCAACGCGGCCGGCGAGATCCCCGCAGGCAACGGTGCCGGGTCGACGGTGACCTATCACGACCCGTGCTACATCGGGCGGCACAACGGGGTCTACACCCCACCCCGCGAGCTGATCGCCGCGTTGCCGGGCGTGAGCCTCACCGAGATGCCGCGCCACGGCACCCGCTCGTTCTGCTGCGGCGCCGGTGGGGCGCGGATGTGGATGGAGGAGAAGCTCGGCAGCCGGATCAACGCCAACCGCACCACCGAGGCGCTGGCCACCGGGGCTGACAAGGTCGCCGTCGCGTGCCCGTTCTGCCGGGTCATGCTCTCCGACGGGCTCACCGCCGCGCAGGCGGGCGAGGGTGCGCCGGCGGCCGACGTCGAGGTGGTGGACGTCGCCCAGATGCTGCTGGCGGCGGTGCGGCGCGGTCAGCCGGACGCCGAGAGCGTCACCACCGCGGGCTGAGGTTCCCGTCCCGCACCCTTGTCGCCATGATCACCGTGGCGTCGCACTCTGCTCCGGTTCAGCCGGTGGACACTGCGATGAAACGGTGATCACGGGCGAGCGGCGGGGTCAGGCCTCGGCGTCCGGGTCGCGCGGCGACGGCGCCGACGACGGCCCCGAGGACGTCGGTGAGGCCGCGGACGGCGTGGCGGGCGTCGCGGGCGGGCCCGGCTTGGGCACCGGCGAGGTGGCCGGGCCGGGGCGGGTGCCACGACTGCCCGGCGGACGCGGCCGGGCGATGCGCTGCAATCGGTCGGCGACGGTACCGAGATCGGCGGCCGCAGCGGCGTTCGCCGCGGCATTGGCCGCCTGGACCTCGGCATACACCTCGGCGCGATGCACCTGGACGCTGCGAGGCGCCTCGATGCCGAGTCTCACGGTGTCACCGCGAACGTCCAGGACGACGACACGCACGTCGTCGCCGATGACGATGCTCTCCCCGGCTCGCCTGGTCAGCACCAGCACAGCGGGCTCCCTCCGTGGATCCCGACGCAGCCGCCGGCCCCCCTGGCAGGACCCGCTAGACGACTGCGGCGCGAACCGGCCAATCCGTCCCGGAAAGGATCACCTGAGCGGCTGATCGATTTCGGGCGTTCACGACGACCGGTGCCAGAAGGTTAGCGGTCGTTGACGCTGCGTCAGCACCAACTGTGAGAACCACCAGCACGAGAGCATCCTCGGCGACGCTCAACCCGAGGTCGCTCACGGCGTCCTGATCGAGCTCGAAGGCATAGTCCGGGAAGAACGCGTTGGGCGCCGCGACGAGAAACCGCACGTCAGGGGCCTCGAGACTGCGCAACTCGAACACCACGGGGTCGAGGTCGTCGGGCTCCTCCGACCCCTCGAGGGTCACCGACGAGCCGTCCGCCCCGGGATCTGCCGCGGCAGCGTCGTCCGATTCGGGCTGGTCGAGACGAACCAGGGCGAACCGGCTCAAGTCCGGGAACCCGGGCAGCGGGCGGACGAAGGTCAGCGCCGGCAGCTCCGCGCCACTCGACGGCTCGGACACCGCGGGCTCGGACACCTCGGTGGTCACCGGACCGCTCACCGCAAGAAGTCGATCAGTGAGTGCTGCATGACCTTGGCAGCCGCTCCCAGGGCCGCCTGGTAGCCGACCTGTTGTGCCTGCAGGTTCATGATCGTCTCCGGTAGGTCGACGTCCTCGTTCTCGCTGATCCGCGAGACCAGGTCGAGTCGATGGGACTCGACGAGGGCGTTGGTCGTGTCCAGCCGCTCGGTGCGGGCGCCGACATCGCCGATGGCCCGTTGCAGGGTCGACAGAGCGGTGTCGATCGCCGTGAAGTCGGTGGGGGTGGCCCCCGTGGTGAGGATGTTGGCCGACACGGCGCTCAGGGCCGCAGGAAGGGTGTCGGCTGCCACGTCGGTGCCCTTGACGTCGATGCGCAGGACGGCGTCGTTGGAGATCCGCGCCTCGATCGGCGCATCGTTGCCGATGTAGGCGCCGGTGGCGTCGACCGCCTCACGCCCGGGCACGGTGCCGCCGAACACCGGGCGGTCCAGGTAGGTGGTGTTGTACAGCCCGACGACCTCGGCCCGGATGGCATCGACCTGCGCCGCCAGGGCCGAGCGGCCGTCGGTGCTCAGCGCGCCGCTGTTCGAGGCGACCATGAGTTCGCGGACGGCGCGCACCCGGTCGCTCAGGCTCTGCACCGCCGAGTCGGTCACCGTCAGCCGGCCCTTGGCCTGCTGGCTGTTGCGCTGGTACTGCTCGTCGGCCATCTGAGAGGAGCGCAACTGCATCAGGGCCGAGGTGGAGGCCGGGTCGTCGCTGGGGCGGAAGATCCGCTTGCCGCTCGACAGCTGTTCCTGCAGGGCCTGGGTGCGCCCCAGATTGGCCTGAAGCCCGCGCAGCGCCACCGTGGTGGTGGTCGCCTGGGTGATCCGGCTGGTCATGATCGACTACTACCTCCCCACGGTCCCGGTACGGTTGATCAAGGTGTCCATCATCTCGTCGACCGTGGTGATCACCCGGGCCGACGCCTGGTAGGCCCGCTGGAACAGCATCATCCCGGTCATCTCCTCGTCCAGGTTGACCCCCGAGTCGGAGTTCACCGCGTCGTCGGCGGCCGTGACGACCGAGTCCTGCGCGGCAACCGCGGCCTTCAGGCTCTGCAGCTGGGTACCCAGCGCGGTGGTGACCGCTCGCCACTGCGCGGAGGGACCGGCCGCACCACCGAGGGCCGCCGAGGCGTTCACGTCACTGGCCAGATCGCCGATCTTCAGGGCCACGCTGCCGTCGATCGTGCCACCCACCGACGAGACGGCCAGTTCGGCCGGCGTGGTGGGCACGACGGCCAGATCGTGAGCGCCGGTGCCACTGAAGAACGCTCCCCCAGCCGCGCCGGAGAGGGTGAAACCCGTGGTGTGCAACGAGTTCACGGCATCCCGCAACGCGTTGGCCATGCCGTCCACCGAGGTCGACAGGTTGGGCAGATCGGTCCGCAGCGCGGCCAGGTAGCCCGCGGCGGCACCCGACTCGACCGGCACCGCCATGGTTCCCCAGCTGATCATCGGCGGTGAGCCGGCGGCGGCCTGCAGATCCGTGGCACCGGTCAGCGTGAGCTTCTGCGCCGTGCCCGCGGCCACGATGGTGACCCCGTTGACCGCCAGCGAGATCGTGCTGTCCGGCCCCCGGACGGCGTACCCGCCGACCAGGTCGGCCAGCTTGCGCACCAGGATGTCCCGCTGGTCGAGCAGCTCGTTGACCGGACGCCCGGCGCCGACCCCCTCGAGGATCTGGGAGTTGAGCGAGGCCAGGTCGCCGGCGGCCTGGTTGGTCTCGGAGACCACCTGCTCGAGCCGGCTGTGGGCCGTGGCCCACTCGGCCGCGATGCCGTCGCTGACGGCGTGCACCTGGTCGACCAGGCCCTGAGCCCGCTGCAGCACCACCGAGCCCGAGGCGTCGTTGGTCGGGTTCAGCGACAGGTCGTGCCAGGAGGAGTAGAAGGCGTCCAGGCTGGACTGCACCCCGGTGGTACCCGGCTCGGAGAACAACAGCTGAGTGGTGGTGAGCGTGTCGTCCTGGGCCTGCAACGCCTGCTGCCGGCTGCCGGCCGCGGCGCGGGTGGCCTCGAGGTAGGCGTCCCGGATGCGCGTCACCGCATCGACCCGGACGCCGCCCAGCGGTGTCGAGCTGCCGGTGTGGAACGACGCGCTCGGCGGAGACCCCACGGCCGACAACAGCACCCGCTGCCGCGAGTAGCCGGGGGTGTTGGCGTTCACCACGTTCTGCCCCGCGGTGTCCATCGCGCGCTGGCTGGCCAACAATCCGGAGACCGCGGTGTTGAGGGTGCTGAAGGTGCTCATGGCGAGATCACAGGCTCCTGTCCACCACGGTGGCCGCCGTGCCGGCGATCACGTCCTGGCGGCCCTGGGCGTCATAACCCACGGAGGTGCGCCCGTCGCGCAACCCGAGCCCGGCCATCGCCTGCTCCACGGCCGCCAGGCCCGCCGCCATCATGTGGCGGTTGGTCTCGGCGAGCACGGTCAGCTCTCCGGTCAGGGTGAGCAGCGCGTTGCGGTGGTCGATCAGCACCCCGGTCCACGGCGGCTCGGCCGCGGCGGCCAGCTCCTCGAGCCGGGCACCCGGGTCGAGGCCGACCTCGCGGGCCACGGCATCGGCGATGGCGGCGCGCTGCATCTCGACCACGCTGAGGTCGTCGATGAGCTCCTCGACCTCGGCGGTGGCCAGGGGCAGGAAGCGGGTCCGTCCGGCGGCCAGCAACAGCTGTTCACACTCGAGCCGGTACACCAGGCGCTCGAGCAGTTCGCGCTGTCGCCAGAGCACGGCGGCCAGATCAGGCAGGCTCATCGCGCCGCTCCCTCAGGGTCTCGTGGGGTCTGGTTGTGCTCGACCGTGCGTGCCGATCGATGTCGCGTGTTGGAAGCACTTGTCGGCATCCGCGAGCAGGACCTGAGCCCTTTCGGGTCACCGCACCTGCACGAGTACTGAGCCGCACGTGTGATTCGCCCGCCTGAAGGCCCCCGGGAACGCCGCGATCGCGAAAGCCCACGCCGACGGCGGCCGATGCCTGATCCGTGCCTGAACCCACGGTGGACGTCGATGCGCTCGTGACGTCGCATCTCGCCCTCGTCGGCCATCTGGCCCGCGAGGCGGCTGCGCGTCTGCCGCGGCATCTGGACACCGACGACCTCATCGGCGCCGGGGCCCTGGCCCTGGTGCAGGCCGCCCACGCCTTCGACCCGACGCTCGGGGTGCCGTTCGCCCGGTTCGCCTCCACCCGGGTTCGCGGGGCCATGATCGATCAGATGCGGCAGCGGGACTGGGCCACCCGTTCGGTCCGCTCCCGCGCCCGCGCCCTGGCCACCGTGACCGAGGAACTGACCCGGGCGCTGCAACGCGTCCCGACGGAGGCCGAGCTGGCCGCGGCCAGCGGCATGTCGACGTCCGAGGTGCGCGAGGTGGCTCACAGCACCGACCGGGCCGCTCTGCTCAGCCTGGACCCGGTGACCCAGGACGACGACGGCCTCGGTGCCGGCCTGACCGACGCCGGCCCCCGCCCGGACGAGGCCCTCATCGCCGCCGAACGGATGGGCTACCTGCGCGATGCCCTGGCCGAGTTGCCCGAGCGCACCCGCTTCGTGGTCACCGGCTACTACCTGGAGAACCGCCAGCTCACCGAGCTCGCCACCGACCTGGGGGTGACCCAGTCCCGGGCCTCGCAGTTGCGAGCCGAGGGACTCGAGCTGCTGCACGAGGCGCTCTCGAAGCTGCTCACGGACGACGCCCGCGCCGGCTCGGGTGCCGGCGGCGGGACCGCGCCCCACGGCCGCCGTGGCGACCACGACGGCGTCCGAGCTCGTCGCCGCGATGCCTACGTCCACGCCGTGGCCCACCGTTCCTCGGTGCGCGAGCGGGCCGACGTGGCGGCCTACCTCGCCGGATCAGCGCTTCCCGGCAGCCGCGGCGGCGCGGCCGAGGCCGCCACCCCCCAGACCCTCCGGCGCCCCTCGGGCACCGGAGTTCACCCGCTCGGCGCATGAGGAACGGCTCAACACCGCTCACCGGGCGCCGATAGGTACAGCACACGCCGGTCCACGGATGGACCGGTAAGGGACCCTGACCAAGGAGGACACCGTGGGTCTTCGCATCAACAACAACATCGCAGCGTTCAACTCGTACCGGAACCTGTCGGTCACCGACGGGCAGATGAGCAAGTCGCTGGAGAAGTTGTCCAGCGGGTACCGCATCAACCGGGCTGCCGACGACGCTGCAGGTCTGGCGATCTCGGAGGGCCTGCGCGCCCAGATCGGCGGCCTGAAGGTCGCCGTCCGCAACGCGCAGGATGGCATCAGCGTCGTCCAGACCGCTGAAGGTGCGCTGACCGAGACCCACTCGATCCTTCAGCGCATGCGCGACCTGGCGGTTCAGGCCTCCAACGACGGTGCGCAGAGCAGCGCATCGAAGAGCGCGGCCGACGCCGAGTTCGCCGAGCTGACCAAGGAACTGGACGACATCGCCGGCAAGACGACGTTCAACGGCACCAAGCTGCTGGACGGCTCGTACTCCGGGACGTTCCAGGTGGGCGCCATGGCCGGGGAGACCCTCTCGGTCGCCGTCTCGACCGCGATGACCGCGGCCGGGCTCAGCCTGTCCAGCCTCAGCCTGTCCACCGCGGCCTCGGCGGCCATCACCGCCGTGGATGCGGCGATCAGCACGGTCAGCACCACCCGCGCCAGCCTCGGTGCGTCGCAGAACCGGCTCGAGCACAAGATCAACAACCTCAACGTCGCGGTGGAGAACCTGACCGCGTCGGAGAGCCGGATCCGAGACACGGACATGGCACAGGAAATGGTGTCCTTCACCAGGTCACAGATCCTGTCCCAGGCCGGTACCGCCATGCTGGCACAGGCCAACCAGGCACCGCAGAGCGTGCTCAAGCTGCTGCAGTGACGCATCACGGGTGGCGGCTCCTGACCGGGGCCGCCACCCGTGGCGCCTGCCGTTCACGCTCCTCACCCGCCGGCTCGGCGACACAACCAGCTGAGTCCGCCGCCCCCGCACCCTTGTCCACCCACCTCGCCGACCGCGAGAGGTACCCAGGAGGGACGCCATGTCCCAGGTCAGCATCTCCGGAGCCGTATCCGGGATCGATACGGCCTCCCTCATCAATTCCCTGGTCTCGGTGCAGCAGAACCAGCAGACGCTGCTCAAGACCCAACAGAGTCAGCAGCAGAAGGCCGTCGACACCCTGGGCGGGCTGATCAGCTCGCTCGGCAAGTTGTCGACCAAGGCCAAGGCCCTGACCGACACCAGCGCCTGGAAGGGTGCCTCGGCGGCGTCCAGCTCGACCGGCGTCACCGCCACCGCGACCCAGACCCGCGCTGCCAGCTTCAGTTTCGACGTCACCTCGGTCGCTCGCGCCCACACCCTGATCTCCAAGGAGTCGGTGGGCTCGCTGAGCACCAAGGTGGCCGATGGTCCGCTGTCGATCACCAAGGACGACGGCAGCGTGGTCTCGGTGGCCACCGGCTCCGGCTCGCTGGCCGACGTCGTCGCCGCCGTCAACGCCTCGACCGCCGGCATCACCGCCTCGGCGGTGCAGACCTCGCCCGGCCAGTACCGGCTGCAGCTGAGCGCCGGCAAGACCGGGGCGAGCTCGGAGTTCAGCGTCTCGGGACTCAGCGGTTTCACGGGCACCGACATCTTGACCCAGGGTGCCGACGCCGAGATCAGCGTGGGGTCGAACCCGGACACCGCCTACACGATCACATCGGCCACCAACACCTTCGCGGACGTCGTCCCCGGCCTGTCGTTCACCGTCAGCCGGCTCGAGACCGGTGTCACCGTCTCGTCGACCGTCGACGGCAGCGCCGTGGCCGACCAGATGCAGTCGCTGGTGGACTCGGCCAACGAGGTACTCGGGGCCATCGAGACCGCGACCGCCTGGAACGCCACCACCAACTCCGGTGGCGCCCTGGTGGGTGACAGCACGGCGCGCACGCTGCAGCAGTCGCTGCTCAGCCTGGTCGGAACCGCCGGCGCGCCTGGGGTCTCGCTGAACCGCAACGGCCGGGTGACCTTCGACAAGGCGGCCTTCAACGCCGCGTTCGCCGCCGACCCCGATGCCGTCAAGGCCAAGTTCGGCGCCACCTCGTCCTTCACCGCCGCGAGCGGGGTGACCGGCCGCGCGACCTTGTCCTCGGCGACGTCGGCGACCAAGGGCGGCACCTACGCCCTGCAGATCACCACGGCGGCCAAGGCCGAGAAGTGGTCCGCCGACGGCTCGGTGGACCTGACCGGCAAGACCATCGCGATCACGCGGGGGTCGCTCACCGCGAGCTACCAGGTGGCCCCGGGCGACACCCTGGACGACATCGCCTCCCAGCTGAACTCGGCCGCCGAGTCGGCGGGCCTGACCGTTCAGGCCGGCGTGAACGGCACCACGCTCGAGTTCACGGCGACCTCGGTGGGGGCGGCCTCGGCCTTCACCACCACCGTGGACGGCACCCCGCAGACCCGCGCGGTGACCGGGACGGACGTCGCCGGCACCATCGCCGGGCAGCCGGCCCAGAGCAACGGCACCCTGCTCACCCTGGTCAACGGCACGGGGGGCGCGGTCGGGCTGTCGGTCGACACCTCCTTCAGCGTCACCGATGTGACCGACTCGGGCGGCGCCGTCGGGTCGGTGACCTACACGCCCGGGCTCGCCCAGCGCTTCGTCGAACTGGTCCAGCAGCAAACCGCCACCGGCACCGGCATTCTCAGCTCCGCCAAGAGCGGTCGCGAGAGCGCCGTCAAGTCGCTGCAGAACCAGATCGACGACTGGGACGGCCGGTTGACGTCCTATCGGGCCTCGCTGCAGGCGCAGTTCACCGCCATGGAGACCACCCTGGCGGCGTTGAAGACCCAGTCCAGCTTCCTGAGCAGCTACGGCAGCACCTCCTCGTCGTCCGGCTAGCCCGAGCCGCGACGAGACCCTGCGGGGCAGGACAACCCCATCGGCGTACTCAGGCCGGACAACGCACGTCCGACGTAACCAACAAGGCTGAGGAGGTGGGGGCATGTCGTACGCACTCGCACACGCACAGGCGCGCTATGCCTCCGACGCCTCGCAGACGGTCTCGCCGGCGCGGTTGCTGACCATGCTCTACGACCGGCTCGTGGTCGACCTGAACATCGCCCACGATGCCATGCTGCGGGGCGACATCGCGATGACCGGCGAGCGGCTGAGTCACGCCAGCGACATCATCCTCGAGCTGCACGCCACGCTCGACACCGACATCTGGCCCCAGGGCGAGTCCCTGGCGGCGCTGTACCTGTGGCTGGTCCAGGAGCTCATCCAGGCCCGGCTGCACCACGACCCCCAGCGAGTGGCCACCTGTCGAGACATGGTGGTCCCGCTGCGAGACGCCTGGCATGTCGCCAGCGGGGGTGCCCCGCCCCGTGCGGGCACCGAGGAACACCGAGCGCAGGGAGGCGCTGTACAGGGAGGCGCCACATGACGCCGACGTGGATCGACTATCTGGACGCCGTCGAGGCCGCTGCTCTCGACATCAAGGCCAGCCTGCTCGAGGGGCGTGCCCCGCAGATGCCGGCCCTGGACCTGCCCGAAGGACCTCCGCCCGCCGCCCAGGAACCGCGGCGGACCGCCGTGGCCGCGCTGCTCGAGCAGGTGAGCATGATGCTCGGCGAGCACCGCGACGCCGTCACCGAGCGGCTGGCCACGCTGCCCCGGCAGCAGGTGCGCAGCACCGGCTACGACATGGTGCACGCCGGAGCGGCGCTCGACGTCATGAGCTGACGCTGCACACGGCAGATGAGCCGATCGGGTGAAGCGGGCGGCCCGGTGAGCCGATGAGAACCCGGTGAGCCGCACCCGACACCGCACCCAGCCCCGGACCCGCCGTCCGCTGCTGGCCGCCACCATGATCGTCAAGAACGAGGCGGAGAACCTGCCGCACATCCTGGCCAGCATTGCCGGGGTGGTCGACGAGGTGGTGGTCTACGACACCGGGTCCACCGACGACACGGTCGCCATCGCCCGCGCCGCCGGCTGCCGGGTGCACCTGGGGTACTGGGACGACGACTTCTCACGGGCCCGCAATGCCGCACTGGAGTTGGCCCGCGCCGAGTGGATCCTGGTGGTCGACGGCGACGACCGGCTGGTGGGCAACGGCCCGGCGTTGCGGGCCTACCTCAGTGGCGACACCGGTGCCTTCCCCGGCGCCCCGCCCGCCCGGGCCATCGACTTCATCCAGCTGCGGGTGCTCAACGTCTCGGCCAGCGACGAGGAGCGCCACAGCCTGCTCTCGTTGCGGATCGCCCGGCGTGATCGGGTGCGCTGGCACGGCCGGGTGCACGAGATGCTGCAGGTGCACGGCAACGCACCGGGTACCGGACGCACCCTGTTGCTGGCACCCCAGGTGCTGCACATCCGCCACAGCGGGTACAACGACGAGGCGCTGCGGCGCGAGAAGGGCAAGCGCAACCTGGCCCTGGCCCAGGCTCAGGTGGACGACCTGGTGACCGGCCTGGACGGATCCGGCGAGCAGGACCCGGCCGCGGCGAGCCGCGCCGTCCTCGATCTCGGCCGGTCCCTGCTCATGGTGGGGCGCCGGCAGGAGGCCGTCGAGGCCTTCGAGACCGTTCGTGAGATCGCGGCCGGCGGGGTGCTGCAGGCCCAGGCGGTGGCGCTGCTGGCCCAGACCCTGCTCGACAACGGGGGTCACGACGAGGCGGCCCTGTGCCTGGTCGACGAGCTGCGCCGGGGCGGGTGCGCGAGCACCCAGTTCTGCGACTGGCTCGCCGCCCAGGGGCTGGCGCGCACCGGACGGCGCGCCGAGGCCCTCGAGCTGTTGCGCGGGATCGACGACGTCGTCGAACCGGTGGGCAACCGGCTCACCCTCGAGCCGGTGATGCTGGCCCGGGTGATCTACGCCGGCGCCGAGGGTCTGATCGAGGAGGCCGGCGAGGTCCTGGCCGACTGCCTGGCGCAATTCGGGCCGCACTACGACAACGCCGCGTTCCTGCTGCGGTTGTGGCGTGGCCGCGAGGCTGCCCTGGCGGCCCGGCTCGCCGCGTCGTCCGGCGCCTTCGTGGCCGACCTGCTCGCCGCACTGCGCCGAGTGGGTGAGGCCGGCGCCCACGTCGCCGACCTGGTCGACACCCTTTCGGCCGCAGCCGATCCGGTACCCGCCGACGCCATCGGGTGAGGTCGACACCCAGCGTGAACGACCCGGCACCACCGGCTGGGCCGGACGGCGGACAGTCCCCCTGGTCAGCCCCGGATTCCTTCAGCGTGAACGGCTCCCGGACGAGGTCATAGGCAGAGCACGGACCGCTCTGCAGCGCCACGGAACGGCGCACCGCATGACACGACGCCTACGGCGATCACGCAGGTGACCGCTCGGGGACAAGGGGTCCAGATGCTCGACGACGTCTCGATCAGCACGCTGCACGCAGCTCTCAACGGACTGTCGGCCCGCCAGCGGGCGCTCAGCGACGACATCGCCAATGTCAACACACCGTACTTCCGCGCCCGCTCGGTCAGTTTCGAGGGCGACCTGAAGAACGCGCTGGCCGATGGCAGCAACCCGTTGGAGACCCGACCCCAGGTCGAGTACTCCAACGCTCCCGGCGGGTTGACGGGCAACAACGTGAACCTGGCCGACACCGTGGTCGCCGCGATGAACACCCAACTCGCCTACGAGCTCGCGGTACGCGCCACCGGCGACCGGTTCTCGCTCTACCGCAGCGCCGTCCGGGGGGCCTGATCATCATGTTCGAGGCCCTGGGGATCAGCGGAACCTCGATGAACGTCCACCAGACCTGGATGGACGCCATCTCGGACAACATCGCCAACATCAACACGGTGCGCCCCACCAGCGAGGAGGCGTTCCGCGCCCGGTACGTGCTGGCGCAGTCCCTCGAGGACGGCGGCGTCGGCAGCGGCGTGGGCGTGCGCGGCATCGAGCTGGGCAACGTCGAGGGCCGCCTGGTCTACTCCCCCGACCACCCGATGGCCGATGAGAACGGCATGGTCCGGCTGCCGGACGTCGATCTGGGCGAGCAGATGACCACCATGGTCATGGCACAGCGGGGCTACCAGGCCAGCGCGTCGAACCTGACCCGCGTCAAGGCCTGTTACGACGCCGCGATCGCGATGGGCCGCTGATGGCCGTCAGCGGCATCGGTGGGGTGAGCGCCGCCAACCTCGACCGCATCAGCCGGATCTACCAGCGGCAGGCCGCCGAGATCACCTCGACCTCGCCCTCCTCGCCCGCCGGACGGGTGGCCGAGGCAGCGGCCAACCGGGGCGCCGACTTCGGGCAGGCGGTCTCGAACGGCATCAGCTCGCTGGAGTCGATGGACCGCACCGCCGCCGGCAAGGCGGTACAGGCGGCCACCGGTGACCTCACCGACGTGCACGACTACGTCATCGCCGCGACCCAGATGCAGACCGCCACCGAGATCACGACGACGGTGCGCAACAAGGCTCTCGAGGCCTTCAACGAGATCATGAGGATGCCGCTGTGAACGCTCGCATGAACCAGGCCATGGGGCGCGCCAAGGGGTTTGCCGGCGGCTTCACGCCGGGCCAGCGCGGCATCATCCTGGTGGCGGCACTGGGGCTGATCCTGGGTGCGATCGCCCTGACCCGGTGGGTCTCCCAGCCCACCTGGACGCCGCTGTTCGGTGAGACCTCCAGCGCGGACACCCAGAAGATCGTCGAGGAACTGCAGGCCGAGGGCGCCCAGTACAAGCTGGGCGGCAACGGCAACACCGTGATGGTGCCGCAGTCCCAGCTCTACGCCCTGCGGGTGTCGGTTGGTGCCAAGGGGTTGCCGTCCACCACCTCTCAGTCCAGCAGCTGGGCGATCTTCGATCAGCAGGGCATGACCGCGACCGAGATTCAGCAGAACGCCGCCTACCAGCGAGCGATCGAGGGCGACCTGGCCAAGACCCTGCAGGCCATCGCCGGTGTGAATACCGCCATCGTGAAGCTGGCCATCCCCAAGGACAGCGTGTTCGTCACCGAGAAGGACAAGACCACGGCGTCCGTGCTGCTCTCGCTGGCGCCGGGCACGACCCTGAGCAAGAGCCAGGTGCGATCGGTGACCAACCTGGTCGCGACCAGCGTGCCGGGGCTGCTCACCGAGAACGTCGCCGTCAGCGACGGCAACGGCACCCTGCTCACCGCGCCGAACGACGGCAGCGGTGGGGCGGCGGCGTCCAACGCCAACGACACCGACGAGCAGACCGCGCAGTTCGAGGACCGGGTGGCCGCCAAGACCCAGCAGATGCTCGACCAGGTGCTCGGTGCCGGTAGCGCCGTGGTGCAGGTCAGCGCCTCCCTCGACTTCGACGCCAAGCACTCCACGACCGAGAGCTACCTGCCCTCGCCGGTGCTGCCGCTCAACGAGCAGACCTCGCGCGAGGCGTACAACCCCGGGCCGGGCGGTGTGGGCGGACTGCTGGGCGTGATCACCCCCAGCCCGCTGTCCAGCGCCCTGGGTACCGGGCAGTACTACAAGGACAGCACGACCCGGAACAACGGGGTCGGCAAGTCCATCGTCGAGGCGGAGTCCGCCCCCGGCGCCGTGAAGCGGCTGAGCGTGGCCGTGGCACTGGACTCCAGCGCGGCGGGCGGCGTCGACCCCGCCACGGTGCAGGCCCTGGTGGCCAGTGCCGTGGGGATCGACAGCACCCGGGGTGACGTGGTTCAGGTCAACGCGGTGCCGTTCAACAAGGCGGCCGCCGAGAAGACCGCCAAGGAGCTGGCGAAGGCCGAGGCCGCAGCCAAGACCGCCGGCTACATCGACATGGGCAAGAAGGGCGGCCTGGGCCTGCTCATCGTGGTCGTGGCCGTGGTGCTGATGCTGAAGCAGCGCAAGGCCAAGGACGCCACCGTGGATGCCACCGCGACCGATCTGCCCGATGGCCTGCTGGTGCCGTCCCGGATCGAGGCCATCGGTGGGGACCGGATGCGTGAGCTCGGTGCGGCCCCGGCCGGTGAGGGCGACGCGCCCGAGCAGGAGGTGCTCAACCCGATCCTCGAGCGCGAGCGACTGCGTGAAGAGGTCGCCTCGTTCGTCGACAGCCAGCCCGATGACATCGCCCAGCTGGTTCAGGGCTGGCTCGAGCAGCGGAGCAACTGACGATGACCGTTGCCACCGTGGGGCTGACGGGATTGCGCAAGGCCGCGATCCTGCTGGTGCAGCTCGGCAAGGAGCGCGCCTCCAAGGTGCTCGCCATGCTGCCCGACCAGATGGTCGAGGACCTCACCGCAGAGATCGTGCGGCTGCGCGACGTCTCGGTGGACGACGCCAGCGCCGTCCTGAGCGAGGCGCACGAGACGCTGCACTCCACCGAGACCGCCGGCCGGGGCGGCCTGGATCTGGCCAAGGCGCTGCTCGCCGAGAGCCTGGGCCGGGAGCGCGCCGAAGAGATCATGGAGCGGCTCGGCGCCACGCTGGCCGAGATGCCGTTCGAGTCGATGCGCAAATCCGATGCGCGGCAGCTGATCACGTTCCTGGGCGACGAACACCCGCAGACCATCGCGCTCGTGCTGGCGCACCTGTCGCCGCAGCAGTCGGCCCTGGTGCTGTCCGGATTCGATCAGGGCGCCCAGGCGGACATCGCCCACCGGATCGCGTGTATGGAGCGGGCCTCGCCGGACGTCATCCGGCTGATCGAGCGCGAGCTCGACCGGCGCATGTCCACCGTCATCGGGCCGCAGGAGCTGTCGTCCGTCGGTGGTGTGGGGCCGTTGGTGGCCATCATCAACCGGGCCGACCGAGGCACCGAGCGCATGATCCTGGAAGGCCTGGAGACCCTCAGTCCCGAACTGGCCGAACAGGTTCGGGCGCAGATGTTCATCTTCGAGGACATCGTCACGCTCGACGACAAGGCCATCCAGCTGGTGTTGCGCAACGTCGAGAGCTCCTCGCTCGCGTTGGCGCTCAAGGGCACCAGCGCGGCGGTGCGCGAGAAGATCATGCGCAACCTGTCGACCCGTGCGGCCGAGAACCTCGCCGAGGAGATCGAGCTGCTCGGTCCCAAGCGGTTGTCCGAGGTCGAGGAGGCCCAGGCCAAGATCGTCACCGAGATCCGTGCGCTCGAGCAGTCCGGCCAGATCGTCATCATGCGGGGCAACGATGAAGCCCTCGTCGAGTAGCCCCGATCGGCACGAGCCCACGGTGCGCGCGATGAACTTCGATCGCCCGCTGGTGCCGGGGGTCGGCGGCATGGCCTGGATCGATCCGGAGATCGAACGGCTGGTGCACCAGGCCATGGAACGCGGCCGCGATGCCGGTCGCGCCCAGGGGTACGCCGCCGGGTGGGCCCAGGGACGGCGAGCCGCGGCCGAGGCGGAGGCCGCCGAGAGCGCCCGCCGGGCCGAGCTGGTCGCTGCCGAGCGGGCTGCGGAGGCGGCACGGATCCGCGCCGTGCTCGACCAGCTCGCCCAGGCCGTGCTCACGCTCGACCGCACCGTGCACCCGGCGTGGGTCCAGGTGGCCGACGTGCTCACCGACGGGGCGCTGGCCATCGCCCGGGCCGTGCTCGACCGCGAGCTGGCGTCGGTGACCCCGCCCGTGCTGGACGGCGTCCGGACCGCCGTCCGGTTGCTCGCCGACGGTGGGCAGCCGGTGGCGTTGCGCATGCACCCGGCGGACGCGGCCGAGGTGGCCGCACTCGTCGGGGAACTGCCCGAGGGGGTGCGGATCGTGGCGGACGCCGAGGTGTCGCTCGGCGATGTCCTGGCGCTCACCCCCGCGCAGCGACTGCTGGTGTCGCTGCCGCAGGCGATCGCCGCGGCCGAGGAGGTGCTGCGCGGGTGAACGGGCAGCACGTCCTGAGCCATCGGGCCGCCATCGAGTCGATCACCACTCTGCTGGCCGACCGGTTCATCGCCGCGGTGCCGGTCGCCCGGCCCACGGTGCACGGTCTGGTGGCCGATGTGGTGGGACTGGGCATCCGGGTCGAGGGCATTCGAGCCGGGGTCGGCGACCTGGTGCACGTGCGCAGCGATGCCGGCTCGGTGCCGGCACAGGTGGTGGCCGTGCACCGTTCCGGTGCCACCTGCATGCCGCTGGGCACGACGGCGGGCATCGCCGCCGGGTGCGCCGTGGAGCCGACCGGCGGCCCCGCCCTGGTGCCGGCCGGTCAGGGGCTGCTCGGCCGGGTGGTCGATGCCCTCGGTCGCCCGATGGACGGCGCCGGGCCGCTGCGGGACGTCGTCCCCGTCGCGCTCGAGGCGTCGGCCCCGAACCCGTTGCACCGCAGGCGAGTCGACACCGCCCTGGCCACCGGGGTACGGGCGATGGACACCCTCATCCCGGTCGGTGCGGGCCAGCGGGTCGGCATCATGGCCGGCTCCGGCGTGGGCAAGTCCACCCTGCTCGGCATGGCCGTCCGCGGCACCTCGGCGCCGGTCCGGGTGGTCGCCCTGGTGGGCGAGCGGGGGCGTGAGGTGCGCGAGTTCCTCGAGGACACCCTCGACGAGGTCACCCGGGCCAGCACCGTGATCGTGCTGGCCACCGGCGACGATCCCCCGATGTTGCGACTCACCGCCGCGTTCACCGCCACCCGCATGGCGGAGTGGTTCCGCGACCAGGGGTTCGACGTCCTGTTGGTGGTCGACTCGATCACCCGGACGGCGCTCGCTCAGCGCGAGGTGGCCCTGGCCGCCGGCGAGGCACCGGCGACCCGCGGGTACCCCGCCAGCGTGTTCGCCATGCTGCCCCGGCTGCTCGAGCGTGCCGGGCCGGGAGCGGAGGGCAGCATCACCGCGCTCTACACCGTTCTGGTCGAGGGCGACGACCTGCAGGACCCGATCGGCGACACGGTGCGCGGCATCCTCGACGGGCACATCGTGCTGTCCCGGCGGCTGGCGACGGCCGGGCACTTCCCCAGTATCGATGTGCTGGAATCGATCTCGCGGGTCGAGCGGGCGGTCTGCACGCCCGACCAGTTGGGCCTGGCCGCGATGGCGCGCCGGCTGCTCGCCGCGCACCGCGATGCCCGGGAGCTGATCGAGGTGGGCGCCTACGCCGCCGGCAGCGACCCGGATGTCGATCTGGCCATCGCCCTGCGCCCCGGCCTGGAGGACTTCCTCCGGCAGCGGCCGGACACGGCGATACCGGTCGAGCAGGCCTGGGCCGAGCTGGCCCGGGCACTGGGTGGGCAGGCACTGGGTGGTCAGGCACCGGGTGAGGCCGCATGAGCCGCCGATTCCGGCTGCAGACCCTGGAGCGGTTGCGCGCCGTCCGGTTGGACGCCGCCGCCCGGGAACTGAGTGCCGCCCGGCGGGCCGCGACCGACGCCGAACTGGAACTCGCGGCGCTGCAGCAGGCCGTGCTGGCCTGTGTGCCGAGCTCCCACGCCGCCTCTCGGGACGTGGTGACCGCCGGGCTGCGACGCGACCTGTTGCGCGAGCGCGCCGAAGAGGCTGCCGCCACCGTGGTCACCCGGCAGAGCGAGGTGGCCGCTGCGGTCGAGGCCTGGCACGCCGCGCGGGCCGGGCTGCGAGCCGTCGAGGCGCTGCACGAGCGGCACCGGCTCACCCTGGCCGAGTCCGACGCCCGGCTCGAACAGCGGCTGATCGACGACCTGGCGGCCGGCATGCCCCGCCGAGCCGCTGCGACGACCGAGGTCGACACCCCGGCAGGGGGTGAGCCCCGATGACCGCACCGGTTCCGGAGTCGTTCGGGGCGATGCAGGCCCGGGTCGGGGAGTTGCAGTCCCTGCTGGGCCTGCGGCCGGCCGGGACGCCCACCCGATCGAACGGCAGCACCACGGCCCCGGGTACCGCTGCCGGGTTCGCCGCGCTGCTCGCCGAGGCGATGGGATCGCAGGGCGGCGCCACGACCGGCGAGACCACCGACCTGGTGCAGACCCTGGCGCAACTGACCGGCAGCACCGGGGCGGCGGGATACGCCGGCATCACCGGGTCCGGCGCCACCGGCGGAATCGGCGCGACCGGCGGCGCCGCGCCGTCCGGGATCGATCTCGGCGCTGCGGCCGTCGCCAAGGCCGAGCAGTACACCGGGGTCGACTACGTCTGGGGCGGTGAGGATCCCGCGACGGGGGTCGACTGCTCCGGCCTGGTGCAGTACGTCTACGGCTCGCTCGGCATCGACCTGCCCCGGGTGGCCGCCGATCAGTCCCGGGCCGGCACGGCCGTGCCCTCGCTCGCCGCGGCCCGCCCGGGCGACCTGGTCTTCTTCGGCAAACCCGCTCACCACGTGGGGATCTACGTCGGCAACGGCAAGATGATCGACGCGCCCCGCACCGGTAAGACCGTCGGCGTGCACCCGCTGTGGTCCACGCCCTCGGCGATCCGTCGGGTGACCCCGGCGGTGGACGCGACGGTGGCGGCGTCCGGGGCCGGTGGCATCGGCGCCCTGGGCCGGGCGAGCGCCGCCACCACGAGCTCGCTCACCGGGCCCTATGCCGCCCTGTTCACGGCCGCTGGACGGCGCCACGGCGTCGACCCGGCGCTGCTCTCGGCCGTGGCCAAGGCCGAGAGCGGGTACGACCCCCGGGCGGCCAGCGGCGCCGGGGCACAGGGGCTGATGCAGCTCATGCCCGCAACGGCACGATCCCTCGGCGTCGACGCGTACAACCCGGCCGAGGCGGTGGACGGCGCTGCCCGGCTGCTGAACGACCTGCTGTCGCAGTTCGGTGGCCGCGTCGACCTCGCCCTGGCCGGCTACAACGCCGGACCCGGCGCGGTGCGGAAGTACGGCGGCATCCCGCCGTACGCCGAGACCCAGACCTATGTCCGACGTGTGCTCGAGTACCGAGAGGCCCTGCGATGACCGTGACCACGAACCGATCCGGCGCCGCACCGTCGGGCGCGCTGACCAGCGCGCTGACCGGCGCCGACCCGAGCCAGGCGTCCAAACCGGTGCAGGCCCCGAACCCGGCGACGGTCGCGGCCTTCCACCAGGCGCTGCTGGCGGCCCGCCAGGGCACCGCGACGCAGGACAGCCGTCCGGAGCTGCCGGAACGGGCTCGGCCCACGGTCGAGGACCGGCCCCAGGAGCGCACCCGGTCTCGGCGCCCGGCGCGCCGTCCGGCGACCGCCCGTCCCACGCCGGCATCGCCGCCCGAGGTGGCGGCCCCCATCGCTGCGCCGGCGGTGACGTCGTCCGCCACGCCGGTCACCCCGGCGACGCCGTCGGCACGGCCCGAGGCAGCGGCTCAGGCTCGTCCCGGCCGCACCGGCACCGATCCTGCGGGCGGGACCCGCACGGACTCCGACCGGGTCGGGTCGGCCCCGGCCCGATCCCAGGCCGCCGCCGCGAGCCCGGTGACGTCCGGCCCCGGCACCCAGGAGCCGAGCGAGGCTGCCTCGGCGGCAGTCGATCCCACCCCCGGCGTCACCGCCGGATCGTTCGCGGCGGCGCTGGCCACCGCCGAGGCCGTGCCCCAGGTGGGCACGTCGACCGAGCCGGACGCCGCGCCCGGATCGGCCCCCGCGGCAGGCCGGCTGGACACGGCCGATGGCTCCGGACCGATTGCGGTTCAGGCGGACACGGCCGCGGCGGCCCCGACGCCGGCAGTGGACCCCGCGAGCACCACGATGGTGGCAGCGGCCGTGGCTGCGACGTCCACCCCCCGCGCGGCCGGCGCATCGACGGCGCCGGTGAGCGGTGCCCGCACCGAAGGGGCCGAGGCCGCGGCGACACCAACGACCATCGAGGATTCGTCGAACGGCGGCCCGGCCGCGCCGACCCCGTCGCTCACCACAGTGCCCGAGCCACTGCCCGAGCCGCGGCCGGCACCGGCGCCCTCCTCGGGGTCGTCCGCGGCAGATCCGTTGCCGCAGAATGCCATCGCGCCGACCGCCGGCTCGCCGTCGGCAGCCGTTTCGCCGGCAGCAGCCGCCCAGGCAGCCACACCGCAGGCCGCCGCCGGCGGCGTCGGGGGGAATCCCTCACCCGCCCCGGCGGCCGACCAGCCCACCCGGTCGATCGGCTCGGTCGGCTCGGTCGGATCGGCCGAGGCCGCCGACTCCGGCTCGTCAGGCTCGTCGGCGCAGGCCGGGGCATCGGGCCCCGCCGCGGCCACCGCCGACACCACACCGGCCACCACGCCCGTCACCGGTGGCGTCCAGGCGCCTGCCGCCGCGGCGCCCACCGCGGGGACCGAACCGGCACGCACGCCTCATGCGCCGGGCAGCCCGCAGGATCTGGCCGCCCAGGTGGTCAAGCACGTCAGCGGCCTGCGGACCCTGCGCGACGGCACCCACCGCACGGTGATGCACCTGTCGCCCGACCACCTCGGCGATCTGACCGTGACGATCGATGTCCGGGGGGCGAGCGTGCAGTTGTCGATGTCGGGCGAGGCCACCGCCATCGCCACGTTGCGCGAGGGCATGAACCACCTCAGGGACCAACTCTCCGACGCGGGGCTCGATCTCGGCTCGGTGGCATTGCAGGACAGCGCGACCGAGGGCTCCCCACAGCGCCGTCCGGGTGCCGGGGAGAGCGACGGGCGGCCCGGCGGCGCCCCGGGACGATCCGAGGCCCGGCCGGGTAGCGAGCGGACGGCGTCCCGCTTCGACCGGGACGACGCCCGGTCGGCCACTCGGGTGATCTCCTCCACGGAGGGCTTCGATGTCCGGGTCTGATCCGTCGAACACCTTGATTACCAGGACAACCGGCCGACGGGTAGTCGACGGCCACCGTCAGCGAAAGGACAGTGCAGCCGCATGAGCAGCGTGACGGGCATCGGCACCGCGAAGACGCCCACGATCACCGGGTCCGACGGGACGACGTTCTCGACGGGCGCCGACCGCACCGCGATGGGCACCGACACGTTCCTGAAGTTGCTGGTGGCCCAGTTGCAGTACCAGGACCCGAGCAACCCGACCGACTCGTCGCAGTTCATGGCGCAGACGGCCCAGTTCACCGCGGTCGAGAAGATGCAGCAGCTCACCGAGTTGCAGCAGCAGGTGCTGGACTCCTCACGCAGCCAGACCGCCACCTCGCTGGTCGGGCGCACGGTCACCTACACCGACGCCTCCGGAGCCAGCCGAACCGGCCTGGTCACCGCCGCCACGCTGGGCTCCTCGACCCCCAATCTGACGATCGACGGCCTGAAGATCGAACTGACGGCGGTGACGGGGGTCTCGACCACCCCGGCCGGCACGTCGTCCGGCACCTCCACGAGCACCTCGTCCGGCAGCAGCTGAACGAGGATCCCACTCGGTGGCGGCTCAGCGTCGACCCGTCACCGTGCACCACCCCGACGGCACGAAGCCTCTCGGGCCTTCCGGCACGGACGCCGACTTCTGAGTTGTCCCGTCACTGGAGGACCCGTTGCTTCGCTCCCTCTTCTCCGGCATCACCGGTCTGCGTCAACACCAGACCTTGATGGACGTCACGTCGAACAACATCGCCAACGTCAACACGACCGGTTTCAAGGGCAGTGCCACCACCTTCGAGGACACGCTGAGCCAGATCGTGCGCAGCGCCGGCACCCCCACCCCCGGCCTGGGCGGTCTCAACCCGGCCCAGATCGGCCTCGGCGTGCAGCTGGGCGCCATCACGACGAACTTCCGGCAGGGCTCGGCGCAGAGCACCGGCCGCACCACCGACCTGATGATCCAGGGCGACGGGTTCTTCGTGGTGACCAACGGGGTGCAGCAGTCGTACACCCGCGCCGGTGCCTTCAACTTCGACACCAACGGCCGGCTGGTGAACTCCGAGGGCATGCGGGTGCAGGGCTGGCCCGGGGTGAACGGGGCGATCAACACCGACGGCCCGTTGGGCGACATCATGGTGCCGGCCGGCACCATGATCCCACCGACCGCCTCGAGCCAGGTCACCATGGCAGGCAACATCACCACCGGTACCTCCACGACGCTGACCCTGGGCGCCACGGTGTACGACAAATCCGGTGTGGCGCACTCGGTCTCGGTCCTGCTCACGCCGTCGTCCGGCACCTTCACGGTGGACGTCACCGACCTGACCGATCCGGCCTCGACCCCGGCCGCCGGGGCGCTGGCGTTCACCGGTACCGGTGGCTACGACGCCGCCAACTCCACCTCGGCGAGCCTGACCCTGGCCGACGGGACGGCGATCACCTTCGACATGACCGGTGCCAGCCTCTACGGCGGGCCGAAGTCGCTGTCGGTGACGGCGACGGACGGCGCTGCCGCCGGCAGCCTGCAGCAGTTCCAGATCGATCAGGACGGCACCATCATCGGCCTCTTCAGCAACCAGCAGAAGCAGCGGCTGGGCAAGCTGGCGTTGGCGAACTTCACCAACCCGAGCGGCCTCGAGAAGGTCGGCAACACCGCGTTCGTCGAGACCAGCAACTCGGGCCTGCCACAGATCGGCGTCGCCGGCAGCGGTGGCCGAGGCACGCTGCTCGGATCCACCCTGGAGATGAGCAACGTCGACCTGGCGCAGGAGTTCACCAACATGATCATCGCGCAGCGCGGGTTCCAGGCGAACTCGCGGGTGATCACCACCAGCGACCAGATGCTGCAGGAGCTGGTGGATCTCAAGCGATGACGCCGCCCGCGTGATCGCCGTCTGATCGCCGTCCGCACCCGATTCAGGGTGGGATTGCGCGATCTGACGGCGATCACCGCGGCCCGGCGGCTCATACCTGGCCGCCGGGTGCCGATGCGAGAGGTGAGGCCACGGAACGGCCTCCCGAGGATCCAAGGACGGACGCCGTGATCATCCTGACCCGATTGGGCGGCCACGAGGTGGCCGTGAACCCCGACCTGATCGAGCGTGCCGAACCGACGCCCGACACGGTGCTCACGATGATCGACGGTCACAAGATCATCGTGGCCGAGCCCCTCGCCGAGGTGGTCGAGCTGATCCGCACCTGGCGCGCCACCGTGGTGGCCCAGGCGCACGGTATCTCGCGCGCCGAGGACCTCAGCCGGGCGATCGGCCGGCACCCGTCCTTGTTCGTCACGTCGAGTCGCGCCGAACGCGAGGACCTCGACGACAGTGTGGGTGAGCACGCGGCGATGGACGCCTCGCTCGCCCGGGTGCTGCGCTTGCCGCAGCGGGGGGAGTGAGCCATGGACCCGGCAGCCATTCTCGGCATCGTGGTCGCCTTCGCGGCGATCATGATCTCGAACGTCCTGGAGGGTGGTAACCCCGCCCACCTGTTCGCGCCCGCGGCGCTGATCCTGATCTTCGTCGGCACGCTGTCCGTGTCGATGTCCTCGACCACGCTGCCGGGCACCATCGGCGCCATCAAGTGGATGATCTACGGGTTCACGGCCAAGAAGGTCGACATGAACAACGCGATCGAGCCACTGATCAAGATGGCCGAGAAGGCCCGGCGAGAAGGACTGTTGGCGTTGGAGTCCGAGATCGAGTCGATCGAGGACGAGTTCATGAAGCGCGGCCTGCAGCTCGCGGTCGACGGCACCGATCCGGACGACCTGTACGAGATCTTGTCCGCCGAGGTCAAGGCGATGAAGGCGGCCGCGGTCAAGGGCGCCACGTTCTGGAGCGACGCCGGCGCCTACTCCCCCACGATCGGCATCATCGGTACCTGTATGGGCCTGATCCACGCCCTGGGCAACCTCGACAAGCCCGAGAAGCTCGGCGAGATGATCGCCGCGGCCTTCCTCGCGACCCTGTGGGGCATCATGTCCGCCAACGTGATGTTCCTGGCCTGGGGTAAGCGCATCAAGGCCTGCAACGCCCTCGAGGCGAACTACAAGGAGATCATCATCGACGGCGTGCTGGCCATTCAGGCCGGCGCCAACCCGCGGGTGGTGGCCACCAAGCTGCGCTCGAAGATCGTGGCCGACGTGCCCGGTGGTCCGCCGGCCGCCAAGGAAGCGGCATGAGCGGGGGCGGTGACCACGGTGGTGGCGGGCACAAGCGCCGCGGTGGCCACGACGAAGAGCACGAGGAGCACGAGAACCACGAGCGGTGGCTGGTCAGCTACGCCGACATGATGACCCTGCTGATGGTGCTGTTCATCGTCATGTTCGCCGTCAGCCAGGTGGACATGAAGAAGTTCGCCGCCCTCAAGAACGGTCTCAAGGCCGGTTTCGGTGCCCCGGTGGCGATTCTCAACGGTGGTGACCATCTGCTCGACCCGGGCGGTGCGATCGCTCCGGACAGCGTGAACCTGGCCGGCTCCGCCGCCGGCGACACCCGGACCGCGAACGAGAATCCCCAGGTCTCGCCGGAGAAGGTCGCCCAGCTGGTCAACTCGCTGGCGAAGGCTGCGGCGGCCAAGGAGGCATCCAAGCTGACCAAGGCGCAGAAGGACATCGAAAAGGCCCTGGCCGCAGCGGGTTTGTCCAAGAGCGCCACGTTCCGCATCGACGAGCGCGGCCTCGTGGTCACCATCGCCACCGACAAGGTGCTGTTCGACAACGGCAGCGCCGTCCTGCAGCCCAAGGGGCAGCAGATCCTCGACGTGATCACCCCGACCCTGGCGGGGCTGCCGAACCGGATCAGTGTCGACGGGCACACCAACTCGATCCCGATCCACACCGCGCAGTACCCGTCCAACTGGGAGCTGTCCACCGATCGAGCCACCCGGGTGCTGCGCTACCTGGCCCAGAAGATCCCGGTGGACCGGATGTCGGCCACGGGTTTCGCCGACACCCGGCCGTTGCAGACCGGTACCGGCGCCACCGCCCTGCGGGTCAACCGGCGGGTCGAGATCGTCGTCCTGGCCTCGATCGACAACTCCGCCGGGCGCGCGGTGGCGGCGGCCGCCAACGACAAGACCGCCACCGAGGACGCGGCCGACACGACCGAGACCAGCGACGAACAGGCGAGCGAGGGCGCGGCGTCCGAGGGCGAGGAGACGACGGACGACGAGGCGACCGCCGAGGAGTCCTCCGATCCCACCGACGAACCGAGCGCCGAACCCAGCACGGAGCCCAGCGCCGAACCCAGCGAGGAGCCCACCCCGACCGAGGAGGCCGGCCCCACCCTCGACAACCCCTGAGCTCGCCCGACAGATCAAGGCCGCACCCGGATCAGCCGACGTAGTGAGGAGGGCTGACGAAGGGAAACACCGTGGCCGACAAGGACGAGAGCAAGGACGACGCCAAGGGTGGCGGGGGCAAGAAGAAGCTCATCATGATCATCGCTGCGGTGGCGGTGCTCGGTGGCGCGGCGTTCTTCTTCCTCAAGCCGAGCGGCGACGCCGCGGCGGCCGGGGCCAAGCCCACGCCGTCCGTCTCGCACGCCCCGGGGCCGATCGTGCAGCTCGACGCGATCTCGATCAACCTGGCGGGCGGTCACTTCCTCAAACTCGGCCTGGCCCTGCAGGCCTCGGCCACGGTGAAGGAGGACGTCTCCGGAGCCAAGGCGCTGGACGCCGCGATCGCCCTGTTCAGCAACATGACGATGGACGAGCTCACCCCGGTCAAGGGCCGCGAGCGCGCCAAGAAAGAACTCGTCAAAGAGGTCACCGAGCTCTACGAGGACGAGGTCTACGACGTCTACTTCACCGAGTTCGTGATGCAGTGACCCGCCTGCTCAAGACCTGTCCGGGGCCGTCCGATGCCTGCTGATGTGAGTACCGGCGCGAGCAGCAACCTGCGCCGCCGGCGGGGCGAGGCACGCACCTACGACTTCCGGCGGCCGGTCCGGCTGGCGCGTGAACACGCGCACCTGCTGCGGGTGGCGATGCAGACCTTCGGGCGCCAGTCCACCACGGTGCTCACCACGAGCCTGCGCGCGGTGTGCCAGATCGGGGCGCCGCAGATCGAGGAACTGAGCTACGACGAGTTCCTGTCCGGCATGAAGGACCACTCGGTGTGCGCGGTGCTCAACCTGGAACCCTGGTCGGGCAAGGCGTTGATGACATTCGACCTCGCCACCCTGCTGACCATGATCGATCACCAGCTCGGCGGCATGGGCAGCGAGAAGCAGCCCGAGCGACCCCTGACCGACATCGAGCAGGCGCTGGTCCGCCAGCTCATCACCCGGCTGCTCAACGAACTGGCCTACGCCCTGGAACCGATCACCAAAGGCGTTCGGCCGCAACTGCTCGCGCTCGAGGCCGATGCCCGGTTCGTGCAGGCGGCGGCGTCCACCGACCCCGTGGTGGTGGCCCGCATGGACCTGTCGGTGGGCCAGCGCGAGAGCCAGCTGTCGTTGTGCCTGCCCTACGCGATGCTCTCGCCCGCACTCGATCTGGCGACCCATCACGATGACGGCGATGCGACCCGGGTGCGCACCACGGCGGCGCTGCAGACCCAACGACGGCTCACCGAGGTGGATGTCGACGTCGCCATCCGGTTCGAGCCGTTGCGCATGTCGTCCCAGGCCATCGGCCGGCTCGCCGTCGGCGACGTGATCGCCTTCCCGCACCGCACCACCACCCCGATGGCGGTGACCTCGGCGTCCACGGTGTTCGCCCATGCCATTCCCGGCGCCTCGGGACGCAAACTCGCCGTCCTGATCGTCTCAGCCCGTTGACCCTCGCCCACCACCAGGAGGCCGTCCCGTGAGCTTCTCCGCCTCGCCGCTCGTCCCCGACGCGCAGGCGCCTGCCTCGGACGCCGACGCCTGGGCGCGCACCGCGCAACGGGTGATCGCTGCGGTCACCGAAGCGCTGCCGCAGGTGCCGAGCGCCTCACCGCTGGTCGTCGGCGAACCCGCCTCGGACGTCGCGGCCGCCGTGCTGCCGGACCCGGCCGGGGCCGCGGTCACCGGCTACCTGGGCAGTGGCTCGGAGGGCAAGGCGCTGCTGGTCGTCGGTCAGGACCTGGTCGAGGCGCTGTCCGGCACCCCGTTCGGCGCCGTCGAGCCCGCGCAGGCCCTCAAACCCGCCCTCGAGTCCCTGGCCGCAGCCCTCGGCAGCCGCCTCGACGGCGAACCGACCGGCATTGGCGTCGAGGACTGCCTCGAGGTGCTCACCGGGGGCGTCACCGTGCTGGTCCCGCTGATGCTGGACGACACCGTGGCCGCCTTCGTGGGCGTCACCCTCAACGACCCGCCGCCGGCCCAGCGCAGCACCACCACCGCCATGGCCGGCAAGAGCTGGGGCATCGACATGCTGCGCGATGTCGAGATGGAGGTGACCTGCGAGCTGGGCCGCACCCGCATGACGGTGCGCCAGTTGCTGGCCCTGGCCCCCGGCGATGTCGTCGAGCTCGACCGCTTGGCCGGCGCCCCCGCCGACCTGCTGGTCAACGGCACCCTGCTGGCCCGCGGCGAGGTCGTCGTGGTCGACGAGAGCTTCGGGCTGCGCATCACCGAGATCGTCACCCAGGACGCCATCTGACCCGCCCGCCCGCTACGTCACCACCCGTCCCGACCCCGTGAGGATGCCGTGAACACCGCCGACGACCTGGCCCTGCTCGGCCGGGTCGTGCTGTCGCTGATGGTGGTGACCATGATCGCGGTGGTGCTGGCCCGGTTCCTGCGCCGCACGGGGGTGCGCGGGCCCGGTGCCGGGCTGCGGGTGATCGATCGGGTGGGGCTGTCCCGCGAGGCCAGCCTGGCGGTGGTGCAGGTGGGCGATTCCGCGCTGGTGCTGGGGATCACCGCCCAGTCGGTGAACCTGCTGACGACGTTGGACGCCGCGTCCCTGCCGACCCCGGACGCCGCCGCGGCGACCCTCACCGAGCCGGGCACCCCGCGGCGTGCCCCCAGCGGCGCGGTCCTCGACCCCCGCACCTGGAAGCAGGGCCTCGAGGCCCTGCGCGACCTCACCGCCCGGCGCTGACCCGTGATGCGCCTCGTCCGGATCCTGCTCGCCGCCGCGATGGGCGGTGGTGCCCTGCTGCTGGCCGCCCCAGCCGCGCACGCCGCCACGCCCGAGCGCACCGCACCGATCACCCGCTCGGTCGGCGCGCCGCTCGCTCTGCCCGTCCGGGTCGCCCCTGCCGCAGTCTCGGCCATGGCCGCACCTGCCGCGCCCACCCCGGTGCCGACGCCGAGCGCTCCCACCACACCGAAGGTCACCTCGGACCCGAACATCACGGTGTCCGTGCCGGGTCAGCCGAGCCGCGTCGTCCAGATCATCGTGCTGGTGACGGTGCTGGGCGTGGCGCCGTCCCTGTTGTTGCTGTGCACCTCGTTCACCAAGATCGTCGTGGTGCTGTCGCTCACCCGCAGCGCCATCGGCACCCAGAGCGTGCCGCCCAACCAGGTGCTGGTCGGGCTGGCCATGTTCCTGTCCCTGTTCGTCATGGGGCCGACCATCGATGCCATCCAGGACGCCGCGGTGGCGCCCTACCTGAACGGCAGCAAGACCATCTCGCAGGCCTACGAAGCGGGCAAACCGCCACTGCGCGAGTTCATGCTGAAACACACCCGCGACTCCGAGCTGGCGCTGATGACCAAGGCCGAGGGCAAGGAACTGCCCCAGACCCGGGACGACGTCGGGCTGCGCACGCTGATCCCGGCCTTCGTGATCAGCGAGTTGCGCAGCGCCTTCATCATCGGCTTCGTGATCTTCATCCCGTTCCTGGTGGTCGACCTCGTGGTGAGCGCGATCCTGATGTCGCTGGGCATGGTCATGCTGCCGCCCGCGCTGGTCTCGTTGCCGTTCAAGCTGTTGCTGTTCGTCATGGTCGACGGGTGGAGTCTGATCGTGACCACCCTGCTCGGCACCTACCGGTAGACGGGAGACCTCATGGCCGACAGCGTGATCCACATCGTGGCGCTGGCCCTGCTGACCGCCGCCAAGGTGGCGGGACCGGTGCTGGTGTCGACGCTGGCGATCGGTCTGCTGCTGTCGATCGTGCAGTCCGCGACCCAGATCCAGGAACAGACACTGACCTTCCTGCCCAAGCTCGCGGTCGCCGCCGTGGCGCTGGTGGTCACCGGGTCCTGGTGCCTGGGCACGCTGACCACGTTCACCCGTGAGCTGATGCGGATGGTCCCGGCCCTGCTCGCCGCCGGTCCGTGACCGGGCGCGTTCCACGCTGCGCGTCCCGGACCCGGCTCGCCCGATCGGGGGCTTGACGGGCCATTCGATCAAGGACGCCGGCCGGGGCACCGATTCCTGGCGACGAGGGGTCACGAGAACTCGCCGCCGGCACGACCCGGTGCACGAGGCGGTCCGGAGGGGGCGACATGAATCTGGCACGCCGGGCGGTGATCGGCTTCGCCGCCGTCTTCCTGGTCACGTTGGCCGCCTCGGTGAGCGTGTTCGCCATGGCCCACTCGTCGTCGTCCGCCCTGACCCGGTACCGCGACCGGTCGGCCCCGCTGAACGCCACGATGTGGGCGCTGCGGTCGGACTTCTACAACTACGACGACCAGATGAACATGTACGTCGCCGTGCTGGTGGGCGACAACACCGGCGACGACCTGGCCGAGACCACCTACCGGCAGGCGGTCGACGCGCGCACCTCGATGGGCAAGCACCTCGACAGCGCGCTGGCGCTGGCCACCTCGGCCCAGCTGCGGGCCGAACTCACCCGGCTGCGCACCGACTACCAGGGCTACAACGGCTTCGCCGACCAGACCCGAGCGGCCGCCCAGGCGGGCAACCTCCGGCGCGCGGTCTACCTGTCGACCCGAGGCAACCTGGGTCCGTCCAACGACATCATGCCCACGCTCGACCGGGCCACCACGCTGACCTCGGCGGCCGCCGCGGCCGATCTGAAGCTGGTGGAGGCGCGCCAGAGCCTGTTGCGCATCCTGTCCGTCACCTCCGGCGCGATCGTGGCCCTGATGATCCTGGCCCTGGCGCTGGGCACGCGCATCGTCGTGATCCTGCCGTTGACCCGGGTCCGGGACACCATGGTCGCGATCGCCTCGGGGGACGCCGACCGCACCACCCGGATCGACGTCCGGGGCCGGGACGAGGTGGCCCAGGTGGGCACCGCGTTCAACACCGTGCTCCAGAGCCTGGCCGCCCAGGACGCCGAGATCGCGGCCGCCGCAGCCGAGCGGGAACGGACCCTGGCGGCCTCCTTCGAACAGCAGCGCGCCGCCGAGGTGCAGGTGCGCCATCGCGCCCAGGCGGTGATCGACGAGACCGCCGGGTCGGTCACCACCGATCTCAACGACCTCGGTGCCCAGGTCGAACGGGTCCGCCACGCGGCCGGGACCATCGACGAGCGGGTGAGCGCGACCGAGGCGGTCACCCGCGCGGTGGTCGACCACGCCGTGCGGGCCGACCGGGTCGTGGGCGAGCTCCAGGCGAGCCTGCGCGAGGTGGGCGCGATGGCCCAGCTGATCGCGAACGTCGCCGACCAGACCAAGTTGCTGGCACTCAACGCCACCATCGAGGCCGCCCGGGCGGGCGAGGCGGGACGCGGATTCAGCGTGGTGGCCGGTGAGGTCAAGGAGTTGGCCGTCGAGACCGCGCGCTCGACCACGGCCATCACGACGACCATCGGCACCCTGGCCGAACACGCCGGGGCGGTCGCCAGCACGCTGACCGAGATGAGCCAGGGCATCAGTGGCGTCAACGACGCCACCGGGGTGCTGCGGCAGGTGGCCGCCGAGCAGTTCTCGGTGGTGGCCACCCTGCAGGAGCAGGTCCGCGGTGCCGTGGAGCGCGTCGAGTCGATGACCAACCTGACCACGAGGCTGGAACGCCGTCGACATCGGCGCGTGCCCGTCGGCGGTCCCGTGCAGGTCGACTCCGGCGGCAGCACCGTCGAGGCGCAGTTGCTCGACATCAGCGAGAGCGGCCTGCGCTGTACCGGCGCGGGCGCCCTGCCCGCGGGCACCACCGTGCGGATCCGGTTCACCCTCGGCGGGGTGCCGGTCACCGCGGCGGGCATCACCATCCAACGGCCCGGGGCCGGCGGGAACGAGGCGGGCGTGGAGTTCACCACCGTGCCCCCCGACACCAGAGCCCAGCTGAGGGCGCACCTGGCGGCTCACGGCGTGACGCCGCTGTGAGACCCGTGCTGTGAGACCCGTGCACTGAGACCCGTGCACTGAGACCTGTGCTCCGAGCCGCCGCTGGTAGGCTCCCCAGCCGATGAGCAGGTCGCCCGGCATCCTCGCGACCGCCGGTCCCCCGCGTCACCAGACCGTTCCGTCGGCAGACGGTTTCCGCCCCGAGATCCAGGGACTGCGCGCGGTCGCCGTGGGACTGGTGGTGCTCTTCCATCTGTGGCCCCGCCGGCTGGGTGGCGGCTACGTCGGCGTCGACGTCTTCTTCGTGATCTCCGGCTACCTGATCACCTCGCACCTGTTCCGTGAGGTCGCGCGCACCGGCAGTGTGAACGTCGTCCGGTTCTGGGCCCGCCGCATCCGGCGACTGCTGCCGGCGAGCTTCCTGGTGCTGGCCGTCGGCGCCGTCGGCACCCTGGCGCTGGCGCCCCGGACGATGTGGGCGGCCACCATCCGCCAGATCACGGCGAGCGCGCTCTACCTGCAGAACTGGGTGCTGCAGACCGACGCCATCGACTACATGGCCCAGGACAACGAACCGACCGCGGCCCAGCACTACTGGTCGCTGTCGGTCGAGGAGCAGTTCTACGCCGTCTGGCCGCTGCTGGTGGTCGCGGCGCTGTGGCTGGCCGGACGACGCGCCCGCACCGTCGACCTGACCCCTCACGACGCCCCGCACGGCACCGGAACCCCGGCAGACCTCGGACGGCGCCGCGCCGCGGTGGCGGGCACGCTCGGGGTGGTCGCGCTGGCCTCCTTCGCCGCCTCGGTGCTGATGACGGCGGCCGACCAGCCGGTGGCCTACTTCAGCACCTTCACCCGGGCCTGGGAGTTCGCGGTCGGCGCCTTGATCGCCCTGATCCCCGGCCGCCCGGGCACCCCGGACGGCCCGATCCGGACGGCGCTGGGCTGGGCGGGCCTGGGCGCCGTCCTGATCGCCGGGGTGGCCTACACCGAACGGAGCCCGTTCCCCGGCTGGATCGCCGCGCTGCCGGTGCTGGGCACCGGCGCCGTGATCCTCGCCGGAGCGGGTCGGCGCCACACGCCCGGGTGGTGGCTGAGCCGCCGGCCGGCCACGTTCGTCGGGGACATCTCGTACTCGGTCTACCTGTGGCACTGGCCGTTGATCGTGCTGCTGCCCTACCTGACCGGGCACAAGCTGCGCTGGCCGGAGAAGCTCCTCGTGCTGGCGCTGACCGTGGTGCTCGCCTGGGTCAGCAAGACCTTCGTCGAGGACCCGCTGCGCACCCGGCCGTGGCTGGCCGCGGCACCGCGCCGGGCGTTCGCCTTCGCCCTGAGCGGCATGCTGCTGTTCACCGGGGGGTATGTCGCGGTGAACCGCGAGCTCGCCGGCCGCGAGCGGGCCGATCGGCTCGCCGCCGAACGCAACGCCGCCCGGATGGCGGCCTGCCTCGGGCCCAAGACGCTCGAGCCCGGGGCCCGGTGCACCCCGATCGAGGGAGAGGGGCCGCTGGTCGTGGCGGCGGCCGAGGTCGCCGACGAGGGGCACAGCCCGATCCTCACCTCGTGCCAGCAGTCGCTGGCCTCCGAGCTGCTCAAGACCTGCGTGCTGGGCGCCACCGAGAACGTGAGACGCACCGTGGCGCTGCTCGGGGACTCCCACGCCGCGCAGTGGACGCCGCTGCTGGACGAGATGGGCAAGCAGCTGCACTGGAAGGTGATCGTGCACGTCAAGGGCTCGTGCCCGATGACCCTGGCGCGGCGGATCCTGCCGCGCGAGAACGGCGATGCCCGCCAGCTGGCCTGCGAGTCCTTCACCCGCCTGGCCCTGGCGGACATCGCGGCCCACCCCGAGATCACCGACATCTTCCTGGCCGCCAAACCCGGGGCGTACTCCTGGACGTCGATGCCCGGACGGCCGCTGGCCGACCCCGGGGTCGACGGCTTCACCGCCGCCTGGCGCCAGCTGTCCGCCGGGGGCCGGCGGTTGCACCTGATCTCGGGGACGCCGCGCACCATCGGCACCAGCGTGCCGACCTGCCTGCTCGAGCATCCGGACGACGTGCTCGCCTGCGCCGTGCGCCGGGACGCCGCGCTGCAACGCGACGATCAGCGCCAGGTCGCCCGGGCCGCGTGGAAGGGGCCGATGTCGGTGGTCGAGCTGACCGATCGGTTGTGTGACGCCACCTGGTGTTATGCCCGCATCGGGTCGCTCGCGGTCTACCGGGACGCCAATCACGTCTCGCTGGAGTACGCCCGGTTGCTGGCGCCGCACGCCATCGCCCAGCTCCCCGCGGTGCTGCGTTCCCCGTGACTCGGTGATCAGGTAGCCCCTACGCACTGTCGGACAATCCGCCCATCGGTATCGCACCCGAGGGGTGGCCACCGTGAGCACGTGGGCCGGTTGACCGGGTTCACCCGATTGCCTGCTCAACACGGCCCCGGCAGCTGTCGACGACGTGCCCATGCCGGCTGCGAGATCTGCCCTGACCCATGCCCCGACGCGCTCGCTACCCCGGGGGCGGGTGTGGGGCCGGCTGGTGGCCGTGCTGCTGCTGGTGCTGGCCGGGACGACGGCGATCGCCACCCCCGCGAGGGCTGATGCGCTGCCCGGCGGCAAGGCCAACTACGTGGTCAGCGTGATCGGCGGCGCGGTCAACGCGACCGGCGTCCGGCTGGCGACCTACGCCTTCCGCACGGACGGCACGGTGGTGCAGGAGTACTGGGTCTGGCGCCAGGACCGGATCTCCGGCAAGGGGAACGCCCGCTGGACCAAGCCGTTGAGCGGCTACACGACCACCGGATGCCTGCGGCCCTGCCCGATTCGTACCCCGGTGGGGTTCCAGGCGGGACGGCGCGGCACGGTCATCACCGGACGCTGGGTCGTGGACGGTTCCACGCTGACCGTCCGGTTCGGCACCGGAACCGCCGAACACTGGCGGATCGGTGCCGGCCTGAACGGCGTCGCCTCGGCCTCCCTGATCACTTCCAGCCCGCAGGTGCACGGCTGGGCCATCGGCTCGAACGCCTCGCTCCGCCGGGCGGTGGGCATGCGCACCATTCATGCCGCGCAACGCTTCTACGGACCGATGGCGCTGAACCCGTACGGTTCGGCCACCACCATGACCCACATCGGGTTCGCCTATCAGGGATATCGCCTGTGCAGCAACGGTTTGTGCATGCAGGGAACCAGCGTCACCGCGGCCGACAAGCGCAGCTGGTTCAGCTCGTACTGGGCGGCCGATCCGGCGCGGGACGGCCGTAAGGTGTTCTGGAACAACCAGACCGGGACGGTGCAGCAGACCGAACAGCCCGGATCCGTCTGCATCAGCGCCACCGGCGGTGGCCACACCGACGCCCTGCTGCAGGCCCTCGACGACTCGGGGCACATCGTGGGCCTGGTCGGCGTGGAGGCGAGCCTCAATCAGCGCAAGCCCGGCCAGGCCGTCGTCGGGGCGTTCGCCATGGTGCTGCCGACCCACGCCGCGCTGGTCTCCTAGGCCGGCGGCAGGTGAGCGGCGCAGCATTCGGGATCGGCGAGGCAGCCTTCGCCGCCTATCTGCTCGCCCTGGCCCGAACCGCCGGCTTCGTGCTGGTGGCGCCGCCGTTCAACACCCGCAGCGTGCCGGCCCGGGCCCGGGTGGGGGTCGCCGTGGCACTCGCCCTGCCGTTGTCGGCCGTTCAGGCCGGCGTCCCGACCCTGGGCTCGGCCTCGCTGTACCTGCGCGCCCTGGCCGAGGCGTTCACCGGTCTGAGCCTCGGCTTCTTCGTGATGCTCGCCATGGCCGCCGTGCAGTCGGTGGGTGAACTGCTCGACGTGGTGGGGGGTTTCACGATGAGCACGGCGCTGGACCCCCTTCTCATGGCTCAGACCTCGGTGATGGGCCGGCTGCACCAGCTCACGGCGGTGACCCTGCTGTTCGCCTCCGATGGCCATCTGGTGGTGCTCCGGGGGCTCTCGCGGACCATGTCCACCGCCGGAACCGTCGTGCCGAGCAGCGCGACGATGGCCGAGGCGGTGACCACCGACGTGGTGGGCCTGTTCGTCGGCGCCATCCAGATCGCCGCCCCGGTGATCGCTGCGATGCTGGTGGCGGACGTCGCGCTCGGCCTGCTCACCCGGGCAGCCCCGGCCCTCAACCCGTTCGCGCTGTCGTTCCCCCTCAAGATCGGTTTCACCCTGCTGCTGGCGGGCCTGATCATCGCCCGGCTGCCCCAGGTGGTGCACACCCGGGTCGACCACGCCGTCCTGACGGTGGTCGATCTGGTGCACGCGGCCGGCGGGGGGTGAGCGATGGCGGGCGACGAGAGCAAGACCGAGAAACCCACAGCCAAGAAGCTCAAGGACGCCCGCAAGCAGGGCCAGTTCCCCCGGACGGCGGACGCCCCCACCTGGCTGGGCATCGCCGGCGGCGCGGCGCTGCTGCCCCACACCGTGTCGGCGATCGGTGACCAGTTCCGGCAGCTGCTGGTGCGGCTGCCCGCGGCCGCCGCCGAACCGGCTCCCCCGCAGGCGCTCTCGGCGCTGGCCGAGGTCCCCAAGGCGGTGCTCATCGCCTGTGGCCCGTTGTGTCTGGCCGCCGCCGCCGGAGCCATCCTGGGCGCCGCCGTCCAGGGGGTACACCCTTCGGGTTCGGTGATGAAGCCGAAGTTCAACCGCATGAGCCCCAAACAGGGCCTGAAGCGGATGTTCGGCACCAAGGCGGTGTGGGAGGCCGTCAAGGCGCTGGCCAAGGTGATCGTGATCTCGATCGTGGTCTACTCCCTCGCCAAGACCCTGGTGCCGCAACTGATCGCGCCCGGACTGATGCCGCTGTCGGTCACCCTGGAACGCACCCGGGCGGGCATGACGACACTGTTGTGGTCGACCGTGGTGACCGGCCTGGTGCTGGCCCTGTTCGACTACGGGTACATGCGGCACACCGTGATGAAGCAGTTGCGGATGAGTCCGCACGAGGTCAAGCAGGAGATGCGTCAGAGCGAAGGCGACCCGATGGTCAAGAGCGCGATCCGCGCCCGCCAGATGGCCATGAGTCGCAACCGGATGCTGAGTGCGGTCACCGAGGCCGACGTCGTGCTGGTCAACCCGACCCACTACGCCGTGGCCCTGTCGTACCAGCCACATCGAGGAGCTCCCCGGGTGGTGGCCCGAGGGGCCGGGGCGCTGGCCCTGAAGATCCGGGAGATCGCTCGGGAGTCGCGGGTGCCCGTGGTGGAGGACAAGCCGCTCACTCGGTTGCTCTACCGGGTGTGTGACCTCGGGGACGAGATCCCGGGCGAGCTGTACATGGCCGTGGCCCGCATCCTTGCGTTCGTGATGGCCGCCGGTAAGCCCACGCGCAGTGCCGGGGTGCGTCGTCCGAGCCAGGCAACGCCGTTGCCGGAGTTGCCGTCCCGGTCGCAGATGCGGGCTCGGCGGGCTCGGCAGACGCGGTCGGATCGGGTTGCGTCCGAGGTTTGACGTTTCCGGTTCTCGGGTGTGGGCGCGGCGATCTCGTGTGGGCGGGTGGGGGCAGGTGGGGTTGGTGCGCGCGGCGATCCATCCGCGCTCGCAAGCTCGCGCTCCCGCCAGGCCCAGCCAGCCGCGCGCACCAACCCCACCTGCCCCCACCCTTTCGTGCGAGTCCCGCCGCGCGTCTGCCTGCCCCAACCTTGTGGTGAATCCCGCGCGGGAGCCCACCGGGCTCTGCCTCGACTGACACGAGAGTTCTACTGTCCCAACACGCTCGTGACGAGTCCTGCTTGGTTTCGCCGGTTGCCCTTTGGCGGCGAGCTTCGCGCGGCGGCCTTTCATGTCAGCGGGTCGAGTGGGTCCGGCGCGTGTTCCCTGCTGCTCCAACACTTTGGCGGTGGGCCTGACTCGGGATCTCCGCGGTTCACTTCCCGTACGGGCGAGGCCAGCACGGGAGCGCCTGCGCCCGAGCGTCTTGCTGATCAACTGGGCGCCCACGCCCTGGAGCTGCGGACGTTGCACCATCCTGGCCGACCACTGTGGCGCCGTCGGGGCGGCGGCAGGTCGATCTGGGCTCTTGCCCCCGCCGATATCCGCCCACCTCGCGGTGGCCGAGCAGGAACGTCATCTCGTCCCCGGCCAGGTCGACCAGGGCGGGGCGACCCTGCTGGCACCCCCTTGTCCCGTGCCTCTCGTTATGACCCCGGGGCGTCAAAGCCTTTCAGGGGGAACGGAATTCGTCCGCCTCGAGGCTCGCCTTCGAACACCTGTTCTAGTAGAATGAGCGCATGTTCATGCCCGACCTGCTGCACGATGCGGACGCCGAGGTTACTCGGCTCGGCGTCGAGGTTGACGCGTTGCGCGTCGAGGTCGAGGCGCTGCGGGCGGAGAACGACACCTTGCGAGAGCAGGCGGTCGAACACTTGGAGCGGTTGTCGGCGCGGGATGCGGTGTGGGGGTGGTTCGGCGACGGTGGGCCGGAGAACGAGGACGACCGGGATGCAGTGGCGGGGAGGATCTGTCGGACGTTCCTGAAGCCGGGTCAGGTCGAGCCGTCGCTGGTGACCGTGGCGGCGGTCACTCTGGCGCAGTCGCAGCCATCGGGTCTGACTGACGCGGAGGTGGTGTCGGCGGCGGTGGCGTGTCGGCAGGCGATCACCCACATCGAACTCACCCAAGCCCAACTCACCCGCGAACTGGCGTGGCGGTACCAGGCGCGGCACCCGCACGAACTGGATCTCAGCCTCGAGACGAAGCTGCCGGAATGGGTCCGTGATCCCGAGGAACGAGCACTGACCGCGGCGATCGAGGAGGTCGCGGCGGTCGCGCGGACCAGCCCGTCGGGGTTGCGGGCGCGGGTGGAGATGTTGGCGACCTGGCCGGAGGACCACGGCCGGCTCTACCGGGCGCTGCTGGAAGGGGCGATCTCCACGACTCGTGCGCGGGACATCGCGCGGCAGACCGAGCGGCTGGAGGCGGGTCGGGCGCGGGACTGGGTGGAGAAGATGATCCTGCCCGTCGCCGAGCAACTCGGGGTCGTCGGGCTGCGCAACCGGATCGAACGCCTCATCGCGCAGGCCGACCCGGGCGCCTACCGGCGGATCCTGGACGACGCCGCGGCGGAGAAGGACACCGTCAAGGTCAGCCAGCAGGGCTACGGGCGGGCCGCGTTGACGTATCGGGGGTCGATCACGAGCATCGCCGACCTGCACGCCGCGTTGCTGCACCGGGTGCAGGCGGCTGCCTGCCCGACGGGGTCGGCCACCGGCGCCGCGTCGGCATCGACCGGTGCCGGTGCAGCCGGTGGGGCCTGCAGCGGAGCGGGATCGGGGTCGGGCGGCGCGGGCACCTCACCAGGAGCCGGCACTACGGGTGGGTCCGCTGGTGGTTCAGCGGCGGCGCGGGAGCGGCAGGCGGCGTCGATGGCGCAGATCGTGTTCGACCTGATCACCGACCCCGACACCATCACCCCCTCCTGCCCACCGCGACCGACGAGGCCCCGACAACGAGTTCGGCACCTCCGTGCGCGGGGATCCGGGTGGAGCCCAAGGTGGCGTTGAACGTGACCATCCCCTTCCAGGTGCTCGCCGCACTCTGGGCGGGGAAACCACCACCGACCGGCAGCGGATGGGTCGAGGCTGCCGGCCACGGGCCGATCCCCACCGAGGCGCTGGCGGCGATCCTGGACAAGTACGGCAAGCGGGCGATCTGGCGCTGCCAGGTCCTCGACGACCGACCCGACTCCCCGACCTACGGATCGCTGATCGCGATCGGGCGTGCCGCGACCGACCCGGGGTACACGCCGTCGCCGTTCGTGAAAGCGTTGGTCAAGGCCACGCGGCCGCGGTGCTCGCACCCCGGATGCGGACGGCCCGCGATCGACGCCGACCTGGACCATGTGACGGCCCACGGCAAGGGCGGTGTGACCAGCGAGCAGAACCTGGCACCCCTGTGCCGGTTCCACCACCTACTGAAGACCCACGCCGGGTTCACCCCGACCCTCGACCCGGTGACCGGACAGATCACCTGGCGCACGCCGTCCGGGCACACCGTCAGCGAACCACCCGACACCCCACCACCCTTGGCAGCCGAAGGCGACCTGCCCGGTGCCTGGCCGGAAGGGCCGGCGTCCGCGCGCCCGCCGCGCCGTCCACAGGACCCGCCCCCGTTCTGAGCCGCCCGGGAGCCACTGCGGGGCGCGCGGTCCGGTGATCACGGCCGTGCAGGGCCTCTCCCCCTCGGCAGGAGGGAAATCCCCTGCCAGGCCGTGATCACCACCGCGGAGGTGGGGTCAGGCGGGGGCGTACTCGCGGTGACGGCCGCTCAGCACGACGGTCAGGCTGGCCCAGGTGCCCACGGCGACCAGCAGCAGGGCCAGGTAGTCGTGTTGCTGCATCCAGATCACCGGTCGGCCCACCATCGGCACGACCAGGCGCAACTCACCCTTGATCGACTCCGGGGCCACCGTGTCGGAGTCGTTGTTCTGATTCGCGTCGCCCTTGGTGATCAGCACCCCGCTGGGCTCGTAGCGCACCAGCCGGTGCAGGTAGTAGCCGCTGGTCTTGGTGGCATCGCGCACCAGCACGATCCGGCCCGGCGGCAGCGTCGCGGGTCCCACCCGGGTGGGCGCGATGACCGTGACATCGCCAGGGGCGATCACCGGCATCATCGACCCGCTGAGCACCACCCGCGGTTGCCATCCGATCAGGGATGGCGCGTGCGACCAGAACAGCAGGCTCGCCACCACCGTCAGGTACGCGACGGCGACGAACTGCAATGCCAACGCACCGATCCGTCGCACCCCGACCATGACCGCCTCCTCGCAACCCCCGGTCGGTCGGCGGGAGGCGGGTATGAGGCGTTGCCGGGCCTGGTGTCGACGCTCGGGTCAGCTGCGGGATTCCCAGGTGAAGGTGGCCCCGGCGGAGGCGCCCTGCTGGGCACTGGGGGCGGAGGCGTTCAGCGTGTAGTCGAAGCGGTAGACCCGGTACTGGCCCGTTCCGGTCGGCGCGAACGAGCCCACGCCCGTGGCGTAACTGCTCGCCGCCGCGGTGAAGCCGGACAGCGTGCCGGAGTAGATCTGCGTTCCGGCGAACCCGGTGCACCCTCCGGCGAAGGTGCCGTTGTTGCCGATGACCGTCGCCTCTTGCACCACCAGGTCGATGTACGGGCCGAGGCTGCCGGTCAGCGACCCGCCGTAGAGCTTCACGGTGGCCGCGAGCGACCCGCTGTAGCTGACCTTGATGCACTTGCTGCCGGTGTCCCCCGGTAGCAGTCCGCTGGCCGAGAACAGCGCCGAGCCCGAGTCGTCGTCCCCGAGCACCACCGTTCCCGCGGCCCATTGATCGACCGGGTTCGCCGTGCTGGCCGAGAAGGCGGCCCGGGTCCGTTGGTTGACGAACACCAGGGTGAGCAGCAGAGCCGTGATCACCGCGGCGATCAGCGCATGCCGGCGCCGCCGGCCCGACAAGGAACCGAGGGCCGGCGCGGGGTGGACGCTGGTCACACGACTCCTCCGGCTCACGGTGGACGGGACAGCCCACCTCTGTCGTACCTCCGATCGGCTGATCCGGGCTCGAGGTTGACTCCCGAGCCCCTGCCGTCACCCGAGCGGCCCGCTCAAGCCCGACGGCCTACCTGCCGATGCACCACGGAGCCACGGACGGCTGCCCAGGGCGCACGGATCCCTCACCGCGCCAGAGCAACCCCGTGGAGGTCGGCGTATGGCGTCCAGCCGAGCGGCACGCCTCGCCGTCCCCGTCATCGTCGTCATCGTCGTCGTGATGATGGTGGTGCCGCTCCCCGCGACCCTGCTCGACATCCTGATCGCCTCGAACCTGGCGATGTCGTTGCTGGTGCTGCTGGTCGCCATGCAGGTGCGCAAGCCGCTGGAGTTCGCGGTCTTCCCCACGCTGGTGCTGGTGGGGACCATCTTCCGGCTGGCCCTCAACGTCTCCTCGACCCGCCTGGTGCTGCGAGACGGTTTCGCCGGCAACGTGATCGATGCCTTCGGCCACATCGTCATCGGTGGCTCGCTGGTCATCGGCCTGGTGGTCTTCGCCATCCTGGTGATCATCCAGCTGACCGTGGTGACCAACGGCGCCGCCCGGGTCGCCGAGGTTGGCGCCCGGTTCACCCTCGACGCCATGCCCGGCAAGCAGATGGCCATCGACGCCGACCTCAACTCCGGGCTGATCGACGAGGACGAGGCCCGCCGCCGCCGCAAGGAGGTCGCCGCCGAGGCCGACTTCTACGGCGCCATGGACGGCGGTACCAAGTTCGTCAAGGGCGACGCCGTCGCCGCCGTCATCATCACCTTGGTCAACCTCATCGGTGGCTTCGCCGTCGGCATGGTCAGCGAGGGGCTCTCGCCGTCCGACTCGATCCACAAGTACAGCCTGCTGTCGGTCGGCGACGGCCTGGTCTCGCAGATCCCGGCGCTGCTGATGTCCGTCGCCACCGGCGTCATCGTCACCCGATCGACCAGCGAGGGCGACGTCGGCAACGACCTGATCGGCCAGCTCTCGCAGCACCGAGAGGCGCTGCGCATCGGCGGCGGCGCCCTGATCGCGCTCTGCCTGGTGCCCGGCATGCCCAAGATGCCGTTCCTCGTCGCCGGCGGCTTCCTGCTGTTCGCCTCGACCCGCTCGACCGACGACTCGGCCGGCCCCGCCACGCCGGCGCCGGGAGCGGTGCCGCTACCCGCGGCCGGTGGCCTGCCCCCGGACGGCGCCCAGGCCGCCACCGACCCGATCAGCGACTCGCTCAAGGTCGACCCGCTGGAGCTGATGCTCGCCCCGGACCTGGTCGACCTGGTCGATCCGGCCCGCGGCGGTGACCTGCTCGACCGGGTGCGCGCGCTGCGCCGCAAGACCGCACTCGACCTCGGCCTGGTGCTGCCGCCGGTGCGCACCCGCGACGGTGGGCAGTTGCCCCCGGGCAGCTACGAGATCCGCATCGGCGGGGTGCCGGTCGCCACCGGCGAGGCGCCGTCCGGGCACCTGCTGGCGATCGGGGACGTCGGCGAGCACCTGCCCGGACGCCGCACCACCGAACCGGTGTTCGGCCTGCCCGCGGTCTGGGTGCCGGCCGAGTACCGGGCCACCGCCGAGCTCACCGGGGCCACCCTGGTGGAGCGTGCGGCCGTGGTCACCACCCACCTCGCCGAGATGGTCCGGCGCCACGCCTCACGCCTGCTGTCGCTGGACGACACGCGCGAACTGCTCGAGGTGCTCAAGGCGGAGCGTCCGGCTGCCGTCGAAGAACTGGTGCCCGCCTTGTTGCCGTTGAGCTCGCTCCAGAAGGTCCTGCAGGCCTTGCTGGACGAACAGGTCTCGATCCGCGACCTCGGCCGGGTGCTGGAGGGCGTGGGCCAGCGCGCCCGGACCACCACCGACGCCGATGCCCTGCTCGAGGCGGCCCGGATGGCTCTCGGCCCGGCCCTGACCTCGCAATACGTCAGCAACGGCGTGCTGCACGCGATCACCTTCGACCCCCAGATGGAGGCCGAGTTGGCCGAGGGGCTGCGCGCCAGCGAGCAGGGCGTGGTGATCGCGCTCGACCCGCTGTCGGCCAACCGCCTGGTGACCGATCTGGGCGCCCTGGTGAGCGGCGCCGAGAACGTCGGCCTCAGCCCGGTGCTGCTGACCGCCGGACCGCTGCGACTGCCGGTTCGCCGGCTGATCCGCGGCGCATTCCCCCAACTCCCCGTGATCGCCTTCGGCGAGACGGCGGGGATCGGATCCATCGAGACCGTCGGGCAGGTGAGCCGTGGCGAGTTTGTTGCTCGAGGGTGATGACCTGGAGCAGTTGCTCCTCCGAGCGCAGCGTGAGGGTGGACCTCACGCCCGCATCGTGCGTGCCGAGAAGGTGCGGCACGGCGGCGTGATGGGCTTCTTCGCGCGCGAGGGCTACGAGGTCGCGCTCGAGATCCCGGACGACGCCCCCGGCGCCTCGCCCACGCCCCCGGCCGGCATGCCTGCCGCCGGTGCGGACCGCGCCCCGGTGGAGGCCCTGCTGGACCGGCTGCAGGATCGGCTGGTCGACACCTCCGAGGTCACCGTGGCCGATCTGAACGCGCCGGCCCAGAACCCGCTGGTCCACAACACGCCGGCGCAGAACATGCCGCCGCAGCCGTCACCCGCACCGGACGCCGCGGACGCCGCGGACGCCGACCTGCCCAGCTTCACCCCCTTCGGGGCCACCTTCGAGGCCGCGCTGCAGGAGTTCGGGGACGTGGTGCAGGAGGCTCAGGCCCGCGAGGCGCTCACCCGGCCGGCGTTCCTGGCCCGCAAGCAACGCGCCACCGCTGCGCTCGAACAGGCGGCCGTCGAGCCCTCGGAGCCCGACGCACTCCAGCCCGACACACTCCAGCCCGAGGCACCCCAGCCGACCACGCCCGAGCCCACCGCACCCGAGCCCACCGCGCTCGACCAGCGCCCCGCCGTCGAGCCCGCACCGGTCGACCAGCCCGATCCGAAGGTCGTCCCGATGCCCCCCGAACAGGTCAGCACAGGTCACGACCCGGTCCTGCCGGCCAGTGGTGAGTTCGAGGACCCGTTCGCCGTGCCGTTCGCGAGCGAGCCGGCCACCCGGCCGATCCGGTCCGCCGAGACCCTGGTGAGCCCGCTCGACATCCGGTCGGCGGCCTCGCTGGAGACCCCGGCCGCTCCCGTCGCCCCCGACACCGTGGTCGGCCGCACGCTGGCCGAACCGGCCCCCGCCGCCGACATCCTCACCGTGCCGCTCGGTGCCGCCGCGCGCCGTCCGGTGCCGACCGTCGTCCCGCCGCCCGCGCGCCACAGCCGCCGCCGGGCGCTGGACGATGCCGGCCCGACGCTGAGCGACATGCTCGACCCGGTGCTGGCGGTCGAACGCGTGGCCGCCCGCAGCGTGGCCGGCCAACCCCTGTCGGCCCCCCAGGATCTGGTCTTCCAGGTTCCGGTACCGGGCTTCGACCCCGATCGCGCCGCCCGCCGGGACGTCGACTGGGAGCGCGAGCTCGCCCTGGCAGCCCACACCGCCGCCTACGCCGCGGTGTACGCCAGCGTGCACGAGGACGGCATCGCCGGCGCTCAGGGCCTCGGCCTCGCCGCGCGCGGCGGCAGGGCGGTTGCCGTCGAGCCCGCCCCGCACCTCGTGGACGACCCGCTGTTCGGGCCGCTGCCGTCGCAGGCACCGTTCCGCCCCGCGGTGTTCGAACCCGTCTCGTCCGGGGCCCGGCACGGCGTGCTGCCCCCGCTGCCGCCCGCCGGTGACGCGTGGCGCCGATCGTCTCGGCATTCCTCCGAATGGGGGACGCCCGTGCCGTCAGGTCATTGGGGCTTCGTGCCGACATCTGCTCACATGGTGATCGAAGACCCCACCGCCGACGCCGGACGCACCGAGGCCGGTTCGCGGCCCGAGTTCACCGCGCTGCTCGACCAGCTGCGGTCCCCGGCAACGTCCGAGTCCTCCGACGGCCGTCACGCCGCCCAGGAGACCGCCTGGACGACGGGGGACAGCCTCGACGAGCTGATCCCCGAACCCATCGCGGCCGAGGTCGCGTGGACCGTCGTGGAGCACCTCGACGGCCGCGGTGAGGCCGCCGAGTACCAGCCGGACGAGGCACCGGACGCCGACGCGACGGCTCAGCCGGCCACCGTGTCGACCACAGGGCCGACCACAGCGCAGACCGCAGGGCCCGCCCCGTGGGACGCCGCGGCGCTGGGCAACGACATGGTCGAGAGCATCCGGCGCCAGGCGCAGGCCGCCATCGACGAGGTCTACAGCACCGCCGGCCTGGTCGAGGAGGCAGTGCGCATGAACAGCGCCTCGGCCGCCATCCCGATGCCGCGGCGGGAGTCGCTGCGCACCCTCTCCGAACGCGCCGCGGCGCCGTCGAGTCCCTCGGGCGCCGACCTGCAGGTCAGCGAGGCGATCGACGACACCTTCGACACCATCGGCACGGCCGACACCATCGGCTCGGCCGACGCGATCGACGAGACCGACCCCGCAGGGCTGGACGAGCCGGACCAGTACACCCTGGACGACCCGACGGTCGCCGACCTCCCGGACCTGAACGCCGGGGTCATGCGGGACGCCGGCCGCCTGATCGTCGATCAGCTCACCCTGCGCGGGCTGGGCGTTCCCTCGGCCTTCGTCGAGCGGATGCGCGGCGGTGACCGGTACGCCGACGTCTGGCGGTCGCTCGAACACCTGCCGGTGCCGGACATCGACCCCGACGTGCCGCTGGTCGCGGTGATCGGCGCCCCCGAGTCGGTGCTGCTCGAGAGCCACCGGGTGGCCGTCGATCTGGCCACCGACGACGCGCCGCGTCCCGTCGTCCACGTGCCCGCCGGGGCGACGGTCGACCTGCCGGCCCTGATCGGACGCCACACCCACTGCGTGGTCGCGATCGAGACCGACGGCAGCGGTGACTACTCCCAGGTGCTCGAACCCCTGGGACGGATCGCGCCCGGCGCCGTGATCGTCGTCCTGGACGCCCACGACGAGCTCGCCGACGCCCGCCGCTGGTTGTTCTCCCTCGGTGACGTCGACGCCATCGCCCTGGACGGCGTCAGCACCAGCCCGACGCCCGCGCTGATGATGCAGCTCGGGGTGCCCATCACCCGGCTCGACGGCATCCCGATCGACCGGCTGACCTGGACCGCCCTGCTGTGTGCCCAGCTCGAGGCGGCCAACCCGGCCTGATGAACCCGACCACCGCAGGAGTCGGCCTGGCGACAGTGATCGCCGGGCCGACTCTGTACGGCATGGTGCAACAGGGTCAGCTCGACTCCACCGCGGCCCTCGAACGGGGAGCGGTGGTGGCCGTGGCCTGTGTCCTCGGCCTCCGGTGGATCAAGAAGATCGCCGACGGCTACGCCGTCGAGCAGGAACGCGCCCGCCGCCGCGCCGCCGCCGAGGCCCGTCAGGCCGCGGACGACGCCCGCCTCGCCGCCACGGTCGCCCAGATGATGGCCGACGGCGAGACACCTCGCCCGCCCGAGGGCGACAAACCGGATTAGCGTGGCCATCACGCCCTGACCTGCGGCGAGGCGGTGTCCTTACCGGCCGGTCACTCCTACCCTGACGGGGCGAAACGACCTCTGGCGGAGAGTGGGGCATGACACAGCTGCGGCGCGTGGCGATCGTCAACCGGGGCGAGGCCGCCATGCGGCTGATCCATGCCGTCCGGGAGCTCTCGGCGCGCACCGGGGAGCCGATCGAGACCATCGCCCTGCACACCGACGGCGAACGCACGGCGATGTTCGTGCGCGAGGCCGACCACGCTCATGCCCTCGGCCCGGCCTCCGCCCGGCCCTACCTCGATCACGCCGTCCTCGAACGGGCGCTGCGCGAGACCCGGGCGGACGCCGCGTGGGTGGGTTGGGGGTTCGTCGCCGAGGACGCCGCCTTCGCCGAGCTCTGCGAACGCCTCGGCGTCGTCTTCGTCGGCCCGACCCCGGCGGCGATGCGCGACCTGGGCGACAAGATCGCCTCCAAGATCATCGCCGAGCAGGCCGGGGTGCCGGTCGCCGCGTGGAGCAACGGGCCGTTGCCCGACCTGGCCACGGCGCTGGAGCACGCCGGGCGCATCGGGTACCCGATGATGCTCAAGGCCGCCGCCGGTGGCGGTGGCCGAGGCATCCGCGTGGTGCGCAGCGATGCCGAGCTCAGCGAGGTGTTCGAACGCACCCGCGACGAGGCGCTGCGTGCCTTCGGCAGCGACGTGGTGTTCCTGGAACGCCTGGTCACCGGCGCCCGGCACGTCGAGGTGCAGCTGATCGGCGACGGCCAGGGCACGGCGTGGGCGCTCGGCGTGCGCGACTGTTCGGTGCAGCGGCGCAACCAGAAGGTGATCGAGGAATCGGCCTCGGTGGCGCTGGACGCCGACCAGGTGGCGCTGCTGAAGGAGTCGGCGTCGCGGCTGGCGCTGGCCGTGGGGTATCGCGGCGCGGGAACGGCCGAGTTCCTCTACCAGCCGCAGGAACGCAGCTTCGCCTTCCTCGAGGTGAACACGCGGCTGCAGGTGGAACATCCGGTCACCGAGCTGACCACCGGGCTCGACCTGGTCGCGCTGCAACTCGGCGTCGCCGCCGGCCTGACGTTGCCCGACCTGGTCGGGCAGCAGCCCGGCGAGACCGGGCACGCCGTCGAGGCCCGGCTCAACGCCGAGGACCCCGACCGGGACTTCGCACCGGCCCCGGGCAGGATCTCGTTGCTGCGCCTGGCAACCGGGCCCGGCCTGCGCATCGACACCGGGGTCGGCGAGGGTGACCTGATCCCCGCGGACTTCGACTCGATGATCGCCAAGGTGATCGCCTACGGCACCGACCGCGAGCAGGCCCTGGCCCGGCTGCGCCGCGCGCTCGAGGACACCACGGTGGTCATCGAGGGCGGGACGACGAACAAGTCGTTCATCCTCGACCTGCTGGCCCGAACCGAGGTTCGCGACGGCACTGCCGACACCGGCTGGATCGACCGGGAACGCGCCGCGGGCGGCCTGACCAACCACCGGCATGCCGGAATCGCCTTGGTGGCCGCGGGAATCGACGCCTACGACGAGGCCCAGCGCACCGAGCGCAACCGGTTCCTGGCCACCGCCTGGGGCGGTCGCCCCCAGGGGCGCCACGAGGCAGGCCGCGAGTTCGCGCTCGGATTGCGCGGCACCACCCACGAACTCGCCGTGGCCCAGGTCGGCCTGGACCGCTACCGGGTCAGCGTCGACGGCGACGTGGTGGAGGCCACTCTCGAACGGCTCGGCCCGTTCACCGGCCGGTTGGCCGTCGAGGACAGCACCCACAAGGTGGTGATGGCCACGCACGCGGCGTCCCACCTGGTCGAGGTGGACGCCGCGGTGCACCGCATCACCAAGGATTCCGGTGGCGTGCTGCCCTCGCCGGCACCGGCGCTGGTGGTGGCCCTGCCGGTGGCCGCCGGGGACGTCGTCGCCGCCGGCGCTCCGGTGATCGTGCTGGAGTCCATGAAGATGGAGACCGTGATCCCGGCGCCGTACGCGGCGCGGGTGCGAGAACTGTTGGTGGGCGAGGGCGATCAGGTCGGTGCGGGTCATCCGCTGCTCGCCCTGGAGCCGATCGAGGAGGAGGGCGACGGCGTCGCCGCGCAGGCCGACCCGGCACCTCAGGCC
>JAXLRT010000017.1:0-135608 GCA_046330955.1 Kineosporiaceae bacterium
GCGGCCTGCTGTCGATGATCGGATACCCCCACTCGTCGAGCGTGATCCGTTCGGGCACGAGTTCGGCGCACAGCTTGTGGCCCTTGCACGCGGGCCAGTCCACCCGCAGCCGCTTGCCCTGACGGGCTCGCCGGGCCGGTGCGCTGATGACGTCGCCGGGCAGCGGGATGGCGCCGGTGGCCTCGATCAGCGGGATCATCACCGTCTGCGGTCCGGTGGCGTCGGCGGGACGGTCGGCAGAGGTCACAACGACACCATTCCCTGCTCGGCCCGGGAGGCCGCGGACGAGGGTTCGGGTGGGGCGAACGAGGCCGGCACGCTCTGGTGCGCGCACGGCCCGACCAGGTGCATGGCCACTTCCTCGGGGTAGGCCCGCAGCAGCGAGCGGACCAGCCGCACGGTTCCGTCGGGATGGGTGCAGGCCCCACGCCCGGGCAGCAGCCCGATGAGTTGTTCGATCCGGCTCAACACGCTCTGCCCCGCCGACCCGTCCGCCAGGGCGACGCAGGCCTCGGCGAGCGCCGGCAGCCCGTTGAAACAGGGTCCGCAGCGGCGGGCGGTCTGCCCGGCGAGGTAGACCACCACCTGCGCGGTGAGTTCGACCGGGCAGGCGTCCCGTCGCACCGGCAGGATCACCCCAGCACCGAGCGAGGTGCCGGCGGCCTTGAGATCGGCGCGACTCACCAGGCGATCGGCGACCATCTGTGGCGTCATCCAGGTGCCGTGATAGCCCCCGATCACCACCGGCGCCTCGAGGTCGTAGCCGCAGCGCGACAGCACCTCGCGCATCGGGGTGCCGTACGGCACCTCGAGCACCACCCCGGTGACACCGTCCCCGCCGACGGTGAGCAGCGCCGTCCCGGGTTCGTCCCGGGTGCCGAGCCGGCCGTACTCCCGGGCGCCGAGCATGCACAGTGCGGCCACCTGGGCGTAGGTCTCGGCGTTCGACAGCAGCGTGGGCCGCCCGCGCAGCCCGCTGACGGCCTCCGGTTCCCAGGCCGTGACCGGCAGGTTCTCGCGCCCCGAGACCAGTTCGAGGACGGCGCGCGCCTGGCCGCCGACGAAGCCCGCCGAGGTCTCGACGAGGAGGAACTCGATGCCGCCGTCGTGCTCGGCGATGGCCGCCTCGATGGCCGGCCGGATCGCGGGGCGTTCGCCGGGGATGATCAGGTGGACGCTGGCCACGTCGAGGGCTCGGGCCACCACCGTGGCGCCGTCCAGTACCAGGTGTGGCACGGTCAGCAGCAGCGTGCTGTCCTTGGCGCTGCCGGGCTCGCCCTCGGCCGCGTTGACCACCATGGTGCGCTTCTTGTTCGCCGAGATCGCGGTGGCGAGCTTGCGCGAGAACGGGAATCCGGCGCCGCCGCGGCCGGCGACCTGGCCGTCACGGGTCAGGTCGACGAGTTGCTGGGCGCCGAGCGTCGGGCACTCGCCCCACCGTCGCCGATGGGCGCTCAGGCCGGGCGCATCGGCGACCCCGGCCAGCAGCCGGGGACCGACCACGACGGAGATGTCGCCGGCCAGGGCTGCGGGGACTGCCAGGTACCCGGTCACGGCAGGTTCGCCAGGGCCTCGTCGGCATGCCGCGTGTGGCGGCGCGCCTCGTGGAACCAGGTGCCCAGGCGCACCAGGCCGGCCACCGCCACGGCGGCGACGCAGGCGAAGGTCACGGCTCGGCTCCACGTGGTGTCGGCGTCGGTGCCGACCAGCAGGCCGTGCAGCACGCCGGCCCCCCAGCTGAGGTAGCTGAGCAGGTGCAGCGCCCGCCAGAACCGGTGGGGCAGCCGGGCCCGGACCAGGCTGGTGATCGTGATGACCACGAGCAGGTCGAAGCCCGCCGCGCCCAGGGCCATGGGCAGCCGTTCCTTGGCGACGAAACTGCCGCCGAACGGCACCGCCGCCTGGTACCAGACCAGGTCGGTGAAGTCGTCGAGGACGGGGGTGGCGACGTGGGCCAACAGCATGATCATGCTGAGCAGCGAGACGTTCCGGTGCAGCCCCTGGGTGGCGAATCGGGGCCAGCGCGAGGTGCCGGCGCGCGCCGTGGACAGCACCCCGAGCACCGTCGACACGGTGAGCAGGGCCACCAGCACCACACCGGTACCCCGGTTGGCGTACCACATCACCATTCAGTCTTGCCCTTCAACGGGAGGATCCGGCCACCCACCCAGGGTACGTACCGAACCATCCTGGGAGACCAGCCGTGCAGCGAAGCCCCGATCGGTCAGCCACCGGTCGGCACGTTCCCCCAAGACCAGCGACGCCGTGCTGGCGGCGTTGGCCGCCAGGCAGGTGCCCGCTCGCACCGTCACGGTACGCCAGGTGCGTTGCACCGGCAGCCCTGTCGCGGGGTCGAGCACGTGATGGACGGCGCGGCCCTGGTGAGTCCAGGTGCGGTGCACCGTGGTCGAGGTGGCCACGCCCCCCTCGGTGAGGGTGAACGTCTCGACCACCTCACCCTCGGGTCGCTCGCTCAGGCTCACCGGCCACGGGTGGACGGCGTCCCCGGATCGGCCCACCGCGACGTCGCCGCCGAGGCTGAGGATGCAGTCGATGCCCTGATCGGCCAGCGCGACGGAGATCACATCGGCGGCGAAGGCCTTACCCGTGGCGCCGAGGTCGAGCGCGACGCCGTCGGGTACCTTCAGCCGCCCGGCCGGGTCGGTGCGCACCTCACGCCAGCCGGACCGTCCCGGCATCGGCGGCAGGTCGGCCGGCCCGGGCGTGCCACCCCCCGACCGCTCGCGGACGGCGTCCAGATCGCGGTCGTACCCGAGGGCGACCAGGGCCTTGCCCAGCGTGGGATCGACCAGGCCCTCGGTGCTGGCGGCGACGTCCAGAGCCGCCTCCACGGCCTCGACGAGCAGCGGCGAGACGTCCACCCATTCGCCGGCGGCCTGGTTGGCCCGCATCAGATCGGAGTCCTCGCGGAACCGGCTGCAGGTGCGGTCGACCTCGCCAAGCAGATGCTCGGCCAGGTCGCGGGCCTCGTCCAGCCGGTCACCGTCGGCGACACCGAGGAAGACGTAGGTGCCCAGTGCCCGCCAGTCCGTCGATCGGTAGTTCACCGGGTGCATCTGCGCAGTATGCGCCGTCACGACCCGCTGGTGGGTACCGGATCGGGTTGCGGGGGCGGCTCGGGCGCCTGCGTCTGGGTCTGCTGTGGCGGCTCGGGTGCCTGGGTGGCCGTCTTGGTGGCGGTCCTGGTGACCCGGGGCTTGGTGGTGGCCGGTTTGGTCGCCGACAGCTTGCGGGTCGTGGGCTTGGCCGTGGGCGTGGAGGTCGGCGTGGGGGTGGTGTACACGTGCGTGGTGGTGACGGCGGGTTTGGCGGCGCGAGGAGCGGCGAGCCGATTGGCCGTCAGCTGCTGAGCCGCCAGGGCGGCCGCCGCCTTCTGCGCGGCCTTCTGCGCCTGCTTGTGCTGCGTCTCGGCCTGAGCGAGTGCCATTGCCGCCGCCGTGGCGGCCACCGCGCCGACGGTGATCCCCCCTGTCATCACCGTGATCGCCCTGCGAGCGCGATCACGATCACCGATCGTCACGTGAACCATGACCACCAGCATCCGTGACCGGGGGTGAAAATTCTGTCAGTCACAGGTCAAGAGGTTCTCAAAGGATGCCTGATCACCTGATCTGACCTGGGGTGAAATCCCTGCCGAATCCCGTTTCGCCCGGTTTGATGATGCTGTCGGTCGCGGCGTTCCGCGGGTGGTCGGGAAGTCGTGCGATCTCGCGGCGTTGTCACTGATGGTGACCGAGGTCACGTCGAGAGGGCTCGCTGAGGCGGTTCGGTGACTCGAGGCTCTGTTGACGAGGTGATGAGGCGTCGATGAGCGTCGACCGTCCAGGCTGGGGGAATGGACCGCGACGGTGCCCGTCCGTCGGCCTCAGGTGGTGGCACGCCCGAGGACGACGCGCACCAGCGCGCCGCCGAGCCGCGACTGCCCCAGCTCGAGCCAACCGCCGGAGGCCATCGCCGCGCGGCGGGCGATGTCCAGGCCCAGGCCGGTCGAGCCGGCCCCGGAGCTCCCTCGGGAGACGATGTCGCCCGCGGGCAGGCCCGGGCCGCCGTCCTCGACGGTCAGCACGATGGCGCCGTCCGCCCGGGGCACCACCCACACCTCGATCGGCACGCCGTCGTCGGTGTGAGCGAACACGTTGTCCAGGAGGACGTCCACCACGTCCGACAGGTCGTTGGCGCTCACCTTGGCCCGCAACGGGCGCTCGGGCACCGCGGTGCGCAGCGGCCGGTCCTGCTCCTCGGCCAGGGCCGACCAGAAGGCGACTCGTTCACGCACCACCTTGGCGGCGTCGCACGACCCGGTGGCGTCGGCCCGGGTGGGCCGGCGGGCGTCGTGCACGATCGCGTCGACCGTGCGTTCCAGCTGCGTGATGTGGGTGCGCAGGCGCTCGCTGACGTCCGGATCGGTGATCATCTCGGTGTCCAGCCGCAGCGCCGTCACCGGGGTGCGCAGGCGGTGCGACAGGTCGGCCACGGCGTCCCGTTCGGCGCTGAGCAGCCGGCCCACCCGTTCGGCCAACCGGTTCAGGGCTTTGGCCAAGGTGACCACTTCGGGCATGCCGGCCTCGGTGACCCGCACGTCCAGGCTGCCCTCACGCATGGCGTCCGCGGCCTGGGCCACCTCCTGGATGGGCTCGGTCACCCGGCGGGCCAGCCGATCGGCAGCCAGCGCAGCGGCCGCCATCAGCACGATCGCCAGGGCGCCGATGACCAGGGTTCGGCGCAGCACGCCGGCGTTGCGCACCTCGGTCGAGACCGCATCGCGCACCACGTAGCTGTTCTGGCCCACGACCAGGACCCGGTAGCTGATCAGGGCGCCGTCCTGGGTGCGCCGGAACGGCTCACGCATCTTGATCGCCTGCGTCACCCCGGAGTCGTCCCGCACCTGCACCCCGAGCACCTGACCGTCCGGCAGGTAGAGCGTGGTGCTGGTGCCCACGGGCTGATGTTGCCTCAGGTAGGAGTCCACCGCCGCCGGCAGCGCGGTGGCGTCCGTCGAGCCGACGAGGTAGAGCACCTCGAGCTGACGCTGGATGGACCCGGTCAGCACCTGCTGGTCGGCCAGCGCGCGCAGCAGGAAGGTCATCGGCACCAGGAAGGCGACGACGACAGCTGATGTGGTGGCAGCGACGAGAAAGGTCAGACGGCGACGCAACGGTGCTCGCTTCAGCTGGCGTCGGGCGCGGCCAGGCGTACCCCGACGCCACGGGTGCTGTGCAGGTAGCGGGGCTCGGCTGCGGTCTCACCGAGCTTGCGCCGCAACCACGACAGGTGGACGTCGACGGTGCGGTCCCCGCCGCCGTAGGGCTGCCGCCAGACCTCGGCGAGCAGCTCGCGCTTGCTGACCACCTCGCCGGCCCGCTGGGCCAGTGCGTACAGCAGGTCGAACTCCTTGCGGGACAGTTCCAGCGGCCGGCTCTCGAGGGTGGCCGACCGGGTACGCGGGTCGACCACGAGGTCACCGACGGTCAACGGCCCCTCGGCGCGCTGGCCGGCGCTGCGGCGCAGGACGGCGCGGATGCGCGCCTCGAGGTGGTCGGCCCCGAACGGCTTGGCGACGTAGTCGTCCGCGCCGGCGTCCAGGGCCTTGACGATGTCGGCATCGTCGTCGCGTGCCGTGACCACGATGACCGGCACCTCGCTGACCGCCCGCATCATGGTCAGCACCTGGACGCCGTCCACGTCGGGCAGGCCCAGATCGAGCAGTACCACGTCAGGGCGCTCGTCGATCACCGCCTGGAGCCCGGGCAAACCCGCCGGTTGCCACGTCACGGCATGCCCACGTTCGGTCAACGCACGGGTCAGCGCGGAGCGGATACCGGCGTCGTCCTCCACCAGCAGGATCACGGCCACGTTCAGGACGGTATCCCCTGCTGGTGGGGTTTGGGCAATGCGCGAGGCTCATCGACCGCCGCGGAGCCCCGGTCGGGGGAGCGGAGAGCAGCATGAGCCGACACGAGATCATGGATTCGCGACCAGGTCCGGGACGGCGCCGGGCCACCCGATCGCGACGTCCGGCGGGCCATCGTGCCGGCGCGAACCCCTCGGCCCGGCGCGGCCTGCTGGTCGGGGCCGCGATGTGGCTGGTGGCCGTCGTCGGTACGGCGAGCCTGGCCACCTGGGCCATCAGCTCGGCCGGGGCGCCGATCAGCGCGGTCGGTGACACCGTGCCGGTTGCCTCGGTGCCGGATGCCTCGGTGCTGCCGACCCGGCAGAGCCCTGCGGGTCCGACGTCCGCCGGGTCGTCGTCCCCGACGGGTTCGGCGCCGTCGAGCACCCTGGTGCGTTCCGCGGACGGCGCCGCCTCGGAGCGGGCGTCCCGGACGACGCCCCGCGCCGACACCGCCACCTCGGCCGCCAGGATCCCCGCCGGAACCGCCGGGCTCGGCCCGGGCGGCACCTCGACCACGCCCTCCGCGCCGCCCCCGGTCGCCTCGACGGCCCCGGTGCTCACCACGACCCGGCCCGGCACCTCGCCGTCCCCGGTCCCGCCGGTTCCGACGCCCACGACCAGCCCGTCGTCCGTCGGCTTCTCGTGGTCGCCCACTCCGACCGCGACCCCCAGCAGCGTCACCGCCACGCCGACGCCGACATCCTCGCCGTCCGGCCCGGGTCCGCGTCCCACGCGGCGGCGCTGAGATGCTCGGCGGCGCTGAGGTGCGCGGCGGCGGTCACGGCTCGGGGATCACGACCCGGCCACCAGGATGACCGGCCGGCGGATCCCGGCCACCAGGTCGAGCATCAGCCGGCTGGGCTCGATCCCCAGGGTGCGGTGCGACAACTCGCGGAACCGGTCGAACTGGCCCAGGGCCGCGGCGATGTTCCCCTCCGCCAGGTGGATCTGCATCAGCCGGCGATGGGCGCTCTCGCGCAACGGATCGGCCTGGATGGCGGCGGCGGCGAGTTCCAGCGCCGTCGTCAGGTCGCCGTGAGCGGCGTAGGCGGCCGACCAGGCGTCGAGCGCCCGCAGCCGCAACTGGCCGAGAACCTCGCGTTCGGCGATCACCCAGTCGTCGTTCCACTCCGGTAACACCGGGCCACCCAGGGGTCCTCCGGGTAACAGGTCGAGGGCCGTGTCGGAACCGTCCCAGCCCTCGGGCCAGGTGGACCCGGCCGAGCCGCCGACGGGGTCCGGGTGCTCAGTGCTCGCGGCACGCCGGGACGCGCGCACCAGCCGACGGAACTCCGCGACGTCCGTCTGGACCCCCTCGGCGAGCCGGATCTCCTGCGCTCCGGTGAGCAGGCCCGGCAGCAGGCGATGAGCGGTGTGCACCGCGGCCCGCAGGCTGGCGCGGGCCCGGTCCTCCGGGACCTCCGGCCAGAGCAGCCCACAGGCCATCGAGCGACCCAGCGGGCCGCGCAGGGCCACCAGTGCGATCAGCCGCTTGCACCGGCCGGGGATCTCCAGCCGGTGCCCGGCCACCTCGACGTCCAGGGCGTCGAACACCGTCACCTTCACTGCGTGCGCGTCGGCGCCGAACCGGGATCCATGATCGCTGTCCATGCGAGCCCCCCAAGCCAGAGCAGCGGCTGTCGTCACGAGCAGAGTCGGGCGGGGTGCGGGGAAATACACGCAGAGGTGATGATCCGGTCACACCGAGGTCACACCCGAGTCACGCCGCGCCGACGATCACTCGTATTTCCTGGCGACCACACGCATCTCTTCCTGGGAGGGAGGTGACACACATGTCCATGGACATCACCTTCGCGGAGCTCGACGCGCAGGCCGTCGAACTGCTCCCCGAGCGGGCGGCTCTGGGTGGTTGGGGCTCGAAGTGGGCGAACGTCTACGCGTCGAACTCGGCGCTGGCGCTCAACGCCGGCTCGTTCCACTCGCTCGCGCACGCGGCTGCCGGGCAGTACATCCTCGTCAGCCAGTGAGTCGTGACCCACACCCCGACCACGGCCATGGTCGGCCCGGATCACCGGACCGGCTCGGCAGTGGTCGGGGTGAGGCGCACCGATCCTCCTCGAGAGGAGGGAACGCATGTTCCAGCACCCGGTCGGCCCAGTGGCCGACCTCTGCCCGGCCGACGTCGACGTGGCGGCGGTCGAGGTGTTGCCTCGGCGCGAAGCGCTCGCCTTGATCAATGTCACGACGGTGGTCCCGATCAACATCGCGATCGCCATCAACGCAGCGACCTTCGGCAGCACTGCCGCGGCGCACGCCCTGCAGGGGGTCGGGGTCGTCCACTAGGCGATTCGCGTCGCACCATTCGGTCGCCGTCCTCGGTGCCGTCCCTTCACGACACCGGGGGCGGCGACCTCTCGACCGTCCGCCCGACCCAGGAGGCCCGGGATGAGCCAGCCGCTGACGCTCCCCGCCCCGACAGGGGATTCGACGGTGATCGAGCGCGTGCCGGGCACCCGGCTGCTCGGCCGCTACGAGGGCGGCGGGTACGTCGAGGACCGGTTCCTGGTGATGCGCCCCGACGGGCAGCCGGTGCTGCTCGACAAGTTGCCCTACCTGGTGGTGCGCTTCGCGGACGGCCTGGCGGCGGCGTCCGAGGTGGCCGAGCGGGTCAGCCGCGAGTACGGCCGCCGATTGAGCGTGGAGCTGCTGGGCCGGCTGGTTCGGGAGCGGTTGGCGCCGGCCGGATTGCTGGTGCCGCCGAACGGATCCGCCGCCGTGGTCACCCCGCGATCGGCCGGCGGGACCCCTGCGGCGGGTGGCGCCGTCCGGGCACCGGGTCCCGCGCCGGCCGGGCAGCCCGCGCCGTCCGGCCGTCCGGGGCGACACGAGCAGCCGCTGCTGTCGGTCACGCTCGGCACGGCGTTCCTGCCGACGTTCGTCGTGCGCCGGCTGGCCGCGGCCCTGGCGCCGCTGTTCCATCCGGCCGCCGTGGCCGCCGTCCTGGCCGCCTTCGCCGCAGCCGACCTGTGGCTGGTGCGGCACGCCCTGGGCGCGACCAGCCAGGGCGTCGACCGCACCGCGGCGTTGCTCGCCGATCCCGCCGACCTGCTCGCCGTGCTGGGCCTGGTGGCGATCTCGACGCTGGTCCACGAACTGGGCCATGCCGCCGGGTGCCGGTACGGCGGCGGCCGCCCCGGAGCCATCGGTGCCGGCCTCTACCTGTGGTTCGTCGTCTTCTGGACCGACGTCACCGACGCGTACCGGCTGGATCGGCCGGGGCGGTTGCGCACCGACCTGGGAGGCATCTACTTCAACGCGGTGTTCGTCGTGTTGGCCACCCCGCTCTATGCCCTCACCGGATGGCTGCCGCTCGCGGTGGCGGTCGGCCTGACCAACATGCTGGCGCTGCAACAGCTCCTGCCGATCATCCGGATGGACGGCTACTACATCCTGGGGGATCTGACCGGCGTCCCCAACCTGTTCGGGGTGTTGCGGCCGACCCTGCTCTCCCTGATCCCCGGCAGGGCGCCCGACCCACGGGTGACCGCCCTGCGCCCCGGGGTGCGGCGCCTGGTGGTGGTGTGGTCGCTGGTGACCACGATCGCGCTGGGTGCCTCGCTGGTGCTGCTGGTGACCGGCGCACCGCGGCTGATCTCGCAGACCGCCTCGCAGATCGGCCTGTTGTGGGCCGCCGCGCGGCACTCCGGCAGCTGGACGACGACCCTCTACGCCGCCAGCGCGATCACCTTGGTGAGCCTGCCGTTCGTCGGATTCGCCGCGCTGGTGGCTCGCGGCGTCCGCCAGGCCGTGGACCGCCGGCGCCCGGCGCCGCGCCCTGCCGCCACCCTCGAGGAGGACCCCGTGACCGATGTCGTAGCGCGTCCGCCCGACCGCGCCCGGCCCAGTGCCGCCGACTTCACCGAAGAACTGATCCTGCGCCACCGGCGACAGGTGCCCCGCAGCGGATGGCGCCGGCAGGTGTTCCTCGCCACCGGCGGCGCGGTGCACCCCGGCCCCAGCGCCGCCGAACGGCGCGAGGCCGAGTTGATCGCCCGGCTGCGCACCCGGCTGGACTCGCCCCGGCGCATCGTGGTGCTCAGTCGCAAGGGAGGCGCCGGCAAGACCACCACCACGCTCATGCTCGGCCACACCCTGGCGATCCACCGGGGCGATCGGGTGGTCGCGCTGGATGCCAACCCGGACGCCGGGTCGCTGCCCTATCGGGTGGAACGGGAGTCCACGGCGACGGTGACCTCGCTGCTGGCCGACGTCGAACGGCTCACCAGCTATGCCCAGCTGCGAGCGCACACCTCGCAGGCGCCCAGCCGGTTGGAGATCGTGGCCTCGGACGACGACCCCAAGATCACTCATGCGTTGGGTCAGGCCGACTACGCCCGCGTCATCCGCGCCCTGGAGCAGCACTACATGATCCTCTTGATGGACACCGGCACCGGCATCCTGGACGACGCCACGCAGGGACTGCTGCGCGAGGCCGACCAGATCCTGGTGGTGATGCCGCCGGCGCTGGACGGCGCCCGGGTGGCCGCCTCGACGCTGGACTGGTTGGAGGAGCACGGGTACCGGTCGCTGGTGCGCGGGGCGGTCGCCGTCATCAACGGCGTCCGGTCCGAGAACGGGCTGGTGCAGCTGGACGCCGTGGAGGAGCACTTCCGGGCCCGATGTGCCGGCGTGGTGCAGATCCCGTGGGACCGGGCGCTCGAGGCCGGCGCCCGCACCGCCCTGGAGGATCTGAGACCGGCCACCCGCAAGGCGTATCTCGAACTCGGTGCGGTGGTGGCCGAGGGGTTCGCCGACCCGTCGGGTGGTGCCCGGTGACCGGCCGACCCGGGCGAGGCCCCCGGGCCTGGGTGACCGCAGCCGTCGCCGGTGGACTGGGGGCAGCCCTGGCACCTGGCCTGCTCGGACTCGCGCCCGCGCAGGCGGCGGTTGCCGACGACGTCCCCCGCACGCGCATCGCGACCACCTCGACGGTCAACGTCACCCGCGATGGTCAACGGGCGGCGCACCTGTCGTTCCGGGTGCGCGCCGCCAACGAGACCGGGGTCGACGTGATGAACCAGGCCTGGGCGCGTGCGGCGTGCCGGCGGTGCCGGGCGGTGGCCATCTCGGTACAGGTGGTGGTGGAGGGACACGTCCCGGACCTGACCGCACCCGCCGCCCCGGACCGGCCTCCCGTGGTGATCGCGCGCAACATCGCTCTGGCAGAGGACGTCCCCCGCGGGGTGCGTCGTCAGGTCAGCGGCTCGGGCGGCCGCGCGGCAGGCTGCGCCGAGTGCAGCGCCATGGCCATCGCCTATCAGTTCGTGGTGGTGGGCCGGCATCGGCTCCGACTCACCCCGGCAGCCCGAGCACAGCTGGCGACCATCGAACGGCAGATGCGGGCGGACGCGACCTGGAGCGTCTCGCACGGGGTCTCGAACGGGCTGCTGCAGGCCCGCATGGACCGCTGGTCTCGTCAGATCCTGGCGGTGTTGAACACCGGCGTCGTCCGCTGGCCGCACTGATGGACGGCGCCGACGAGCCCACGGTGGCGCTGCTGGTGGTTCGCGCCTGGCGCGAGGTACCCGATGGGACCGACGACGGGTTGCGGGCTCGGGTCTGGAGCAGCATCCAGTTGCCGGACCAGCCGCTGCAGATGACCATGGTGGCCTCGGTCGATGCCCTCGACGAGGCGGTGAGACTGTGGATCGAGCAGCTGCGCCACGGTTGAGCCTGCTCGGTGGCTGGCGGCTCGAGCTGCCCGACGGGCCGGCCGGGCACAGCGGGGCCGGGCACAACGGGCATCGTGCGGAGCCGGTGCCCCCGGCGATGCAGCGGCTGATCGCCCTGCTCGCGGCGCGAGGTCGCAGCGAGCGTCGGACGGTGGCGCGCACCCTGTTCGCCGGCCGGCCGGACGACGTCGCCGCGGCTCGGCTGCGAGACACCCTGTCGCGACTGCGGCATCGCTACCCCCGGCTGGCCGAGCTGATCGACACCGAACCCGACCTGTGCCTGACCGCCACTCTGCAGGTGGATCTGCTCGACCTGGACGCCGTGATCGGCAGCTGCGCGCGCGGCGAGGTCGGTGCCCTGGAGGCGCTCGAGCAGTTGGCGCCCGCCCCGGCCGACCTGGACCTGTTGCCGGGCTGGTACGACGACTGGGTGTGCCTGGAGCGGGAACGGTTGCGCAGCAAGGTCTCTCGCGCGCTGTGTCGCCACAGTGGGCTGCGGTTGCGAGTGGGGGATGCGGCGGGAGCGCTGGCCAGCGCCGAGTGGGCCGGCCGCCTGGACCCGTTCGACGAGGTCGCGGCGCGGTGGCAGATCAGGGCCCATCTGAGGTTCGGTGACGACGCGCTGGCCGTGCGGCGCTACGTCGAGCTGCGCGACCGGCTGGGCCGCGAGTTGTCCGTCGAACCGGATCCGGCCACCGCTGCCCTGCTGCCGACCGCGCTCAGCCTCGGACGGTCGTGAACCGGTTGTTCCCCGAGACCGTGCTGGTGTCGACGACCGTGCCCTCGGTGACCAACTGCAGTTGAATCGGATCCGACCCGCTGACCTTGGTGACCCGACCGGCCCGCGCGCCCCGGGTGTCGCTGAGCGTGGCGTTGCCGCACCCGTCGTGGCGATTGCCGTCCACCACCAGGACCCAGCAGGTGGTCGGCGAGGTCTTCACCACCACGCTGGAAGTGCTGGACCGGCGAGACCCGCCCAAACCCCCGTCGACGACGCCCGAGTCGTCCGAGGTGTCGACGGTCTGGTTCTGCCGCACCGTGACGGTTCCGCCACCGCGCTGCGTCACCCGGACCGTCGACCCGGATCGTGAGGTCGAGCCGGAACCCGTTGTGGCGTCGAGCGACTTGGCGCGGGCCGCCGCCTCGCCGGTGCGGAAGGGGTCGTTGCCCCACTGGGTTCGGTCGATGGGCTTGCAGGCGGCCAGAAGCGTCAGTGCCGCCGCGATGGTGGTCACCGCGATGACGCGTCTGATGTGGGCGGGGAAGTGCCCTGTCATCGTCATCCCGTCGATTCGTTCTCGATCAGAGCTCACCGGGGTCGGTGGTCACGGAGCGGCATCGCTGGTGGCGAACCGCGGTCGCAGATCACGGTAACCATGACGGTCCGCGAGCGCACCCCGCCACGCGGAGCGACGCCCGGTTCCGCTCTGCCCCGAATCTGCCCCGATTTTCGGCTCGCCGACGGGCCGGACGCCGTCACGCGCGGTCACGGTGCACCGCGCCGGCGGCCGGACGTCAGAATGGGGCACATGACGTTCGGCTCCTCCTCCGACACCCGCGAACAGGCTCACGCCCGGCTGGGGGCCGAGCCGCTCGCCGGGCGCTTCGACCTGCTGGCCGAACCGGTTGCGGCCGCTCTGGCGCCGGGGGGCGGGGCTGCGGCGCTCGCGGGCGTCGTCCGGGTGGTCGCCATCGATCCGGACCTGGCCGACACGGCGGCGTTGTGCGCCGCCTTCGACCTGCCGCTGTCCACCGCCGCGAACTGCGTCATCGTGGCCGGCACCCGCGCCGGCGTGACCCGCTACGCGGCGTGTGTCGCGCTGGCGACCACGCGGGTCGACGTCAACGGGTTGGTGCGCCGCCGGCTGGACGCGCGTCGGGCCTCGTTCGCCCCCATGGACGACGCGGTGCGTCGCAGCGGCATGGAGTACGGCGGCATCAACCCCATCGGCCTGCCCGTCGAGTGGGCGCTGTGGATCGACGCGGCCGTGGCCGCGACCCCCGAGGTGATCATCGGCTCGGGGGTGCGTCACTCGAAATTGCTACTGCCCGGTTCCGCGCTGGCGGAGCTGCCAGGCGCCGAGGTGGTCACCGACCTGGCCCGCCCCGCCTGAGGCGGGGGCGCACCCCGGCTCGGCCCGCCGGGTGGCGAGGCGGACGACAGGAGTCGACGAGGTCACGGGCCAACATGCCGCAGTCCGCTGGCCCGGTGCACCGCGGTTCGCGAGCGCGGGACGTCAGAACGGTGGCGGCTGAGGCCAGGCACCGGGCAGGTCGCCCTCGGCTGCCAGGGGCGGTGGGGCGTCGGGTGGTTCGTTGACGAGGTGCCCGGACGGCGTGCGCCAGGTGACCTGTCCGGTCACCGGGTCCAGGGTCGGGGTGAACCCGGCGTGGGTCTTCAGTAGGTGGTGGAACCGGCACAGGGGCGCCAGGTTCTGCTCGCTGGTGGTGCCGCCCTTGCCGTAGGCGGTGACGTGGTCGAGGTCGGTGTCGATGGCCGGTCGTCCGCATCCGGGGTGGGAGCAGCGTGGACGGTTGGCCTTGACGAGGGCCTTGACGAACGGGGACGGCGTGTACCCGGGGTCGGTGGCGGCGCGTCCGATGGTGATCAGGGTGCCGTAGGTCGGGGAGTCGGGTCGGTCGTCGAGGACCTGGCAGCGCCAGATCGCCCGCTTGCCGTACTTGTCCAGGATCGCGGCCAGGGCCTCGGTGGGGATCGGCCCGTGGCCGGCAGCCTCCACCCACCCGGTCCCGGTCGGTGGCGGCGTGCCCGCCCACAGCGCGGCGAGGACCTGGAACGGGATGGTCACGTTCAACGCCACCTTGGGTTCGACCCTGATCCCCGGGCAGACGGGGGGTGGGGTGCTGATGGCGTCACCGCCGAGCAGCCTGCCGGTTGTCTCGTTCGGTGCGGTGGCGTCGTGGGTGGCGCAGGGTCCGTCGTGGTCGGTGCTGGTCGGGGTGGGCTGGCTGTCCGCCGCCGTGGCGTTCCCGGTGTGGCCGGTGGAGCGTCGACCGGTGGTGTCGTTGCCGTGGTGGCAGGAGCCCCGGCCCCCGTCATCCCCGTGGGTGGGTAGGAGTGGGGTGATGGTGTCGGGGTCGGTGATCAGGTCGAACACGATCTGCGCCATCGACGCCGCCTGCCGTTCCCGCGCCGCCGCTGAACCGCCAGCGGACCCACCCGTAGTGCCGGCTCCTGACGAGGTGCCCGTGCCGCCCGACGCCGATCCCGTTCCGCTGCTGGCCCCACCGGCTGCACCGGCACCGGTCGATGCCGACGCGGTGCCGGTGGCCGATCCCGTCGGGCAGGCCGCAGCCTGCACCCGGTGCAGCAACGCGGCGTGCAGGTCGGCGATGCTCGTGATCGACCCCCGATACGTCAGGGCGGCCCGGCCGTAGCCCTGCTGACTGACCTTGACCGAGTCCTTCTCCGCCGCGGCGTCGTCCAGGATCCGCCGATACGCCCCCGGATCAGCTTGGGCGACCAGCCGCTCGATCCGATTCCGCAACCCCACGATCCCGAGCTGCTCGGCCACCGGCAGGATCATCTTCTCCACCCAGTCCCGCGCCCGACCCGCCTCGAGCCGTTCGGTCTGCCGCGCGATGTCCCGCGCCCGGGTGGTGGAGATCGTCCCCTCCAGCAGTGCCCGGTAGAGCCGGCCGTGGTCCTCGGGCCAGGTCGCCAGCATCTCCACGCGCGCCCGCAACCCCGACGGGCTGATCCGCGCCACCGCCGCGACCTCCTCGATCGCCGCCGTCAACGCCCGCTCCTCCGGGTCACGGACCCACTCCGGCAGCTTCGTCTCCAGGGTGAGATCCAGTTCGTGCGGGTGCCGCGCCTGGTAGCGCCACGCCAGTTCCCGGGTCAGCTGGGCTTGGGTGAGTTCGATGTGGGTGATCGCCTGCCGACACGCCACCGCCGCCGACACCACCTCGGCGTCGCTGAGCCCCGATGGCTGCGACTGCGCCAACGTCACCGCCGCCACCGTCACCAGCGACGGCTCGACATTCCCCGGCTTCAGGAACGTCCGGCAGATCCGCCCCGCCACCGCATCCCGGTCGTCCTCGTTCTCCGGCCCACCGTCCCCGAACCACCCCCACACCGCATCCCGCGCCGACAACCGAGATTCCTGGCTCAGAGCCTGTTCGCGCAGCGTGTGGTTCTCGCTCGACAGGGACTCGACCCGCGCCCGCAACGCGTCGTTCTCGACCCCGAGCCGAGCAATCTCGGCGTCGGAGTCGTGCAGCAGGTCGGCCGTGAACATGCCCTCAGTCTACTAGAACAAACGTTCGAACGCGAGGCATGAACTTTCGATTGCTCTGCCCCAGAACGGTTTTCACGCCCCCCACCCGGGGGTGAGGCGGGTGCAGAGGGTGGGGGCAGGTGGGGTTGGTGCGCGCGGCTGGCTGGGTCTGGCGGGAGCGCGAGCCTGCGAGCGCGGATGGATCGCCGCGCGCACCACCCGCCGCCCCACCCGCCAGCCAGCCGCGCCCACCCCACCTGCCCCCGCCCGCCCATGCGAAGAACGCGAAAGCCCGACCCGTCTGAAACCTGCTCCGTCAGGGCTATTTCCCCTGCTGGCGCTCCCGCCGGCGGCCTGCCGGTGGCCGGGTGCAGTTGCGTCGCGCCGAATCGACTCGACCCTGATCCCAGGGAACACCGCCGTGACGATTTCCACCGGGCCTCTCACGCTCGTCGTAACGGTCCTCACCGAGCTCATGCGCGACGAGACCGAAGGAGTACGCCATGTCCCGACCGTCCGACTCCGCCAACCCCGACCTGCCGCCGATCGACCACGCCCTGCACCGCGCCCACATCGAGGTGCACGACTACGAGAAGCCGAAACGGGACCGCACTCACTACCTGTACGTCTCGGTGATCATCGCGATGATCCTGGGCGTGGCCGTCGGCGCCATCTGGCCGAAGGTCGGCGTCGAGCTGAAGCCGCTGGGCACGATCTTCGTCAACCTGATCAAGATGATGATCTCCCCGATCATCTTCTGCACCATCGTGCTCGGCATCGGATCGGTGCGCCGGGCTGCTCAGGTCGGCAAGGTCGGTGGCCTGGCCCTGGCCTACTTCGTCACGATGTCGACGGTGGCCCTGGGGATCGGTCTGGTGGTCGGCAACCTGGTCAAACCCGGTGCCGGGCTGAACCTCACCGAGTCGCTGGCCAAGGCCGGTCAGGGGCAGGCGGCGACCGCCGCACACCTCACGACGACGCAGTTCATCCTCGGGCTGATCCCCGACACCCTGGTCTCGGCGCTGACCTCGGGATCGGTCCTGCAGGCGCTGCTGGTCGCCCTGCTGGTCGGGTTCGCCCTGCAGAAGATGGGGCGCGCCGGCGAGCCGATCCTGGTCGGGATCAAGCACGTCGAGAAGCTGGTCTTCCGGCTGATGGCCATGATCATGTTCCTGGCGCCGATCGCTGCCTTCGGTGCGATGGCCGCCGTGGTCGGGGCCACCGGCCTGAACGCCCTGAAGAGCCTCGGCATGATCATGATCGCCTTCTACGTGACCTGCCTGCTGTTCGTCGTGGTGGTGCTCGGCGGATTGCTCAAGCTGGTCACCGGGATCAACGTGTTCAGCCTGCTGCGCTACCTGGCTCGTGAGTTCCTGTTGATCCTGTCGACCTCCTCCTCCGAGTCGGCCCTGCCGCGCCTGATCGCCAAGATGGAGCACCTCGGCGTCTCGCGCCCGGTGGTCGGCATCACCGTGCCGACCGGGTACTCGTTCAACCTGGACGGCACCGCCATCTACCTGACCATGTCCTCGCTGTTCATCGCCGAGGCGCTCGACAAGCCGTTCAGCATCGGGCAGCAGATCTCGCTGCTGGTCTTCATGATGATCGCCAGCAAGGGTGCGGCCGGGGTCACCGGAGCGGGCCTGGCCACTCTGGCCGGTGGACTCGCCTCGCACCGCCCGGACCTGGTCGACGGCGTCGGGTTCATCGTCGGGATCGACCGCATGATGAGCGAGGCACGGGCGCTGACCAACTTCGCGGGCAATGCCATCGCCACCGTGGTGATCGCCACCTGGGTGGGCGAGATCGACAGTGACCAGGCCGGCAGGGTGCTCGGTGGCCACCTGCCGTTCGACGAGAGCACCCTGGTCGACGAGCCGGACGACGAACCGACCGCCGGTGCCCCGATCGCGACTGCGGCTCCGATCCCCACGACCTCACCTGCCGCGCCGGCGCTGCGCTGACGGCCGCTCGGGCCGATCCGTCAGCGGCTGGCCCAGGCGTCCTCGGCGGACAGCAGCCGTCGCACGTGGGTGGGGAGCTTGCCGCTCAGGACGTCGTCCAGGCTGACCTCGTCGAGCACTCGGCGCAGGCTGGCCCGGACGGCGACCCACACCGTGGGTAGGTGCTGCGCCGCGCCGGTGTAGGTGGTCTCGTGCGGGCGCAGGCCCCGGACCTCGGCGAGCGGGCCGTCGACGGCGCGGAAGACCGCGCCCAGGTGGATCTCGGCGGCGGGCCGGGCGAGTCGGTACCCGCCGGCGGCGCCACGGATGCTGCTGACCAGACCGGCCCGGCGCAGGTCGGCCAGGATCGCCTCCAGGAACTTGCGCGGCAGCTGCTGCTCCTCGGCGAGAGCCTCGGCCGCCACCCGGACGTCACCGGCCCGTTGTGCGGCGGCCAGGCTCAGCAGCGCGCGGACGGCGTAGTCGGTCTTGGCCGAGATATCCACGCGCCCATCCTGGCATCCGCGTCCCCCCGGGACGAGCAGGTCGCCCTGGTCCGTGGCCGCTGCGTGCGGCCGGCCGGTGGTCCGAACGGGTGTCTCGGTCACCGAGATGCTCGGCCGAACGGGTTGACCCGCCACGGAAGCCTGCCTAATGTCCCACTAACTCCATAGGCTTTGGTGGAACAGTCGACATGTAGGAGTCCTTGATGCGCAAACTGGTTCTGCTCGCCCTGGTCGGGCTGGGTGCCCAGCTCGTCGATGGCAGCCTCGGCATGGCCTATGGCGTGACGTCGTCCACCTTGCTGCTGGCCCTGGGCACCAACCCCGCGGCGGCCTCCGCCACGGTGCACCTGGCCGAGATCGGCACCACCATGATCTCGGGTGCCTCGCACTGGAAGTTCGGCAACGTGGACTGGCCGGTGGTGTTCAAGGTGGGCCTTCCCGGGGCTGTCGGTTCCTTCGCCGGGGCCACGGTGCTGTCGAACCTGGACACCTCGGTCGCCAAGCCGCTGATGTCCCTGGTGCTGCTCGCGCTCGGTCTGTACGTGCTGGTGCGCTTCACCGCCCGCGGCCTGCGTCAGGACCGGCTCGGCCACCCGCTGCGGGCGCGGTTCCTGGCGCCCCTGGGGCTGTTCGCCGGCTTCGTCGACGCCACCGGTGGTGGCGGCTGGGGTCCGGTCGGGACGCCGGCCATCCTGGCGAGCGGCCGGATGGAGCCGCGACGCGTGATCGGGTCGATCGACACCAGCGAGTTCCTGGTCGCGCTCGCCGCCAGCATCGGGTTCCTCGCCGCGCTGGGCACGCAGGGCATCAGGCTGACCTGGGTGCTGGGCCTGCTGATCGGCGGCGCCGTGGCCGCGCCCATCGCCGCCTGGCTGGTGCGTCACCTGCCGCCGCGGGTGCTCGGGTCGGCGGTCGGTGGACTGATCGTGCTCACCAACACCCGCACCCTGCTGCACAGCGACTGGGTGTCGGTCTCGGCGACCGTGATGTGGGCGGTGTACGCGCTGATCTGGGCCGCGTGGATCGGCGCCATCGCCTACTCGGTGCGCGAGCACCGCGCCCAGCAGCACCTGGCTCCCGCCACCACGCTGCCGGTGGCCCCGTTGGCCACCGTCGCCGACTGATCGGGCGGACCGATCCGACGGGCACGATCCGACGGCACCGAGCGGCTCAGGCCCCGCTCGGTGCCGCCGTCCGGCTGAGGAAGTCCACCGTGTGCTGACCGGTCTCCCGGGCGCCGGTACCGAACCAGATCAGATGACTGAGTGAGGGACTGGGGAACAGCGTGGCGCCCGGGATCGAGCGGGCGAGGTGCTGGGCGTGCTTGAACGGCACCGCGCCGTCCGTCGGTGAGGCGACGACCAGGCAGGGCCGGCCGACCGCATGTTCCAGCGCCGGGTCGGGGGTGGCGTCCAGGTCGATGCGAAAGCCCTGGTCGGAGCGCATGGAACGGAACAGTTGCTGGACGGCGACCCGCTCCGGCGGGGTCAGATCGGCCACGACGCGCTCGGCCGGCAGCGTGGACATCGAGCCCATGACGGTCCGCAGGCCGTGCCCCGGCAACAGGGCCATCGACGTCTGCATCGCCGTCCAGGTGAACATCTGGGTCCAGGGGTGGAAGGCCACGCTGCCGCTCAGCCGGGTGACCAGGTCGGGCCAGGGCAGGGAAGAGCGCGGCGAGTGCAGCACCAGCGAGCTGACCAGCTCGGGGTAGCGGGCGGTCAGCGCCACCGCCAGCGGCGCGCCGGCCGAGATGCCGAGCACGGCCACCCGGTCCAGGCCCAGCTCGGCAGACAGTTCCCGGACGGCAGCGGCGACCTCGTAGGGATCCTCGGCGAAGACGGGGGTGCGCCCGTACCCCGGCCGGGAGGGCACCAGGATCGAGAAGCCTGCCGCGGCCAGGGGGTCCTCGCCGACCGGCACCTCGGCTCGTAGGTGGCCGCCGTGGCAGATCAGCACGGTCCCCGGACCGCGACGTTCGTAACGGTATTCGAGGGTTCCGCTACGCAGCGTTGCGATTTCCGTGGGGCGCACCATCCTTCGAGGCTAGGTGGCCCGCCCGCCCGCCGAGTGGTCCGATCAGGTGATGTCCGCAACTGGACCCGGCGAACCCGAGATGCCGGGGCTGTGCTCGAAGGGGCCGTGGGCTGTGCTGGAACGCCCGGCCGGAGACTGCCCGGATGCTACGTTGCGACCTCGGGGGGTTCGGTACGAACCCGGTTGGTCGCCGGTCGAGTGGAAGTGGTGCTCGTGGGGTCTACGCAGTCGCGCTACGCCGAGGTGTCTCGCAGGGCCTTGCTCAAGGGGCTGGGCCTCGTGACGGCGACCGGGACCCTCGCGAGCTGTTCCAACGGTGACTCCCAGGTCTTCGTGAGTTCGACCCCCGCGACGAGCGAGGCAACAGCCGGCGCCGCGTCGTCCGGCGGCCCCGGGCCGGCCGCCTCCGGGCCACCGCTGCCGGCCTCGGCGTCCCTGAAGGTCGACTTCACCTTCGCCGCCGGCGGCGACGGCGGGGGCGGCCCGGCCCGCAATCCGTACATCGCGGTGTGGATCGAGAGCACCGGTGAGGAGATGGTCGGCACCCTCGCCATCTGGCACGCCCAGCAGAACGAGCGGTGGCTGCACGAGCTCAAGCGCTGGTACACGGTCTCGGGCGGCTTCGAGGTCAACACCGGCCCCACCCGGGTGCCCGGCACGTACAGCGTGCAGTGGAACGGCGTCGGCCGTGAGGGATCCCGGGTGCCGTCCGGGCAGTACTTCATCTGCATCGAGGCGGCCCGCGAACACGGCCCGTACGAGCTGATCCGCGAACCGCTGACGCTCGGCACCGCGGCGGTGTCGAAGCAACTCGCGCCGCAGGGAGAACTCACCGCCGCCGCTGTCAGTTACCGGGTCTGACGCCGTGGCCACGACGGGGGTCGACACCACGCCGCGGGTGCGCAAGCAGCGGAACCTGACGCAGAAGTGGATGCGCCGGCTGCACATGTGGACCTCGATGACCAGCCTGCTGATCGTGCTGTTCTTCTCGGTGACCGGGCTGACGCTGAATCACCCGACCTGGACCTTCGGCCAGGACCCGGTGTCCACCTCGGTATCCGGCACGCTGCCGGAGGCGACGATGCACGCCGGCACGGTCGACTTCCTGGCGGTGAGCGAATACCTGCGCTCGGCCCACGGCGTCAGCGGCGAGGTCACCGATCACAGCAGCCAGAACGGCGAGGGGTCGATCAGCTATCGCGGCCCGGGGTACGCCGCCGATGCCAGCTTCCGGATCGCCGACCGGTCGTTCACCCTGACCAGCCAGAAGAGCGGCGTGGTGGCGGTGCTCAACGACCTGCACAAGGGCCGGCACACCTCGACGCTGTGGAAGTGGGTCATCGACATCACCGCGCTGCTGCTGGTGCTGATGTCGATCACCGGCATCGTGCTGCAGCTGACCATCCGGCGCACCCGTACCCTCGGCCTGGTGCTGGCGGCGGCCGGCACCGTGGTCTCGGCGATCCTGGTGGCCTTCAGCGGCTGAGCTGTCCCGCCCAGCGGGCGCAGACGTGCCGGGTGCCGTCCGACTCGACGAGCAGCGCGGTCACCGCCTCGGGCAGGTGTTCGACGACGGCGATCGCCTCGGGGGGCGAGAGCACCATCGCGATGGTCGCCACGGCGTCCGCGACCAGGGCGGACGGCGCCCGCACGGTCGCCGAGATCGTCTGGGCCACAGGCCATCCGGTACGCGGGTCGATGACATGGCCGAAGAATTCCGAACCGATCCGGAAGCCGCGGCGGGTGGTGCCGCTGGTGGCGACGGCGCCCTCGGCGAGCAGGAACCGGTCGATCGGCGGGACGTTGTCGGCCACCCGAAGCGGGTCCTCGACGTTCACCGGGACGGCGTCGCCGTGGCCGGCGTGGCGCAGGTCGCCCCCGGCGTTGACCACCACGGTGTGCACCGCGCCGTCCTCGAGGCCGGCGGCCACGGCACGGTCGACGATGTGGCCCTTGGCGATGGCGTTCAGGTCGACGTCGCCGCAGTCGGTCAGCCGCTCGACGAGCACCCGGCCACGGTGCCGTGTCGTCCGGAAGGGCAACGGGCGCAACGCCTCGGCCAGTTCCTGCAGCTCTTCCGGGTCCGGACGGCGTTGCTGCTGCTCGGCGGCCAGCCAGTGCCGTCGCAGCGCGCCGCAGGCCGGGTGGAAGGTACCCGCGCCGAGCCGGTACCAGTGCTCGGCCCGTTCCAGGACGCCGGCCAGCTCGTCGCCGGGGGTGGCGAGTTCGCCTCGGCGCCAACGGCACAGCTCGCTGTGGGGGTCGTAGACCGAGAACACGCCGGTGAGGCGCTCGATGGTGGCCCGGATCCGCTCGTCGGCGCGGCGCGCGGCGTCCGGCTCGTCGGCCTGGACCGCGATGTCGACGCGGGTGCCGAGCAGCGGTTCGTAGCAGTTCACCTGCCACGGCCGGTCGGACACCTCGGCAGGCTATCGCGCCCGGCCGGCATGCCGAGTCGGCGGAGAACCGGTTGGCGTCGCCGGCGCGGGGTGCGCGAGACTGGTGCGTTGTGAGCACCAACCCGGACCGCGCCCCGCGCGCGGCGGCGGTACGCCTTCGCGATCTACCGGGTCCGGTCCGATGGCTCATGGTCGGGTTCGCGTTCTCGGCGGTGGGCAGTGGCCTGACCCTGCCCTACCTGTACGTCTACATGGTCGAGGTGCGTCACTTCGAGACCACCACCGTCGGCTGGCTGTTCGCCTGGATGGGGGTGCTCGGGTTCGCCGTCGCGGCGCCGTTCGGGACCGCGATCGACCGCCTCGGGCCGCGCCCGGTCATGATCACCGGCCTGGTGATCGAGGCGGTCGGTACGGGGTGCATCGGCTTCGCGCACACCGTGCCGCAGGGTTTCGCGGTCGCCTCACTGATCGTGATCGGGACGGCCGGTCTGTGGCCGGCGTCCACGGCGTTGCTCACCCGGCTGGTGTCCGAGGAGGTACGCGAGCGGGTCTACGCGATCAACTTCATGACCCTCAACGGCGGGCTCGGGCTCGGCGGGCTGATCAGTTCGCTGCTGATCGACGTGAACTCGGTGGCCTCGTTCCAGCGGCTCTACCTGATCGACGCGCTGACCTTCATCGCCCACATCGTGGTGCTGGTGGCGTTGCCGAGCGGCACCGGGTCGGTGGCCGAGGCCGTGACGAACCGGCCTTCGGAGGAACAGCCCGTGGCGTCCTGGTCGGTGGTGCTGCGCGACCGGGCGCTGGTGCGGTTCACCGCGATCTCGGTGCTGGTGTTGACCGTGGGGTACGCCCAGCTCGAGGCCGGTTTCGCCGCCTACACCGTGACGGTGGCCGAGGTGCCCCCGCGGGTGCTCGGCTGGGCGTACGCGGGCAATACGGCGGCCATCGCGGTGGGGCAGCTCGTCACCTTGAAGCTGATCGCGGGGCGCCGGCGCAGCTCGCTGCTGGCCCTCTGCGCGCTCGGGTGGGGGCTCGCCTGGGCCGTGGTGGCTGCCGCCGACCTGGCCACCGGGTGGGCGGCGGCGGTGGCGGTCGTGGTCGGGCTGGCCGTGTTCGGGCTCAGCGAGACGCTGTGGGCGCCGGTGGCCCCCGCCTTGGTGAACGGCCTGGCGCGGGAAGACCTGCGCGGGCGGTACAACGCGTTGCAAGGTATGGCCTGGACGATGGGCGGGGTGATCGGCCCGGCGATGGCCGGCCTGCTGATCGGTCACCAGCTGGCTCAGGTCTGGGTGGTGCTCGTGGTCGGCGGGCAGGTGCTGGGAGCGGTGCTGTTCCTGATGCTGCGCTCGCGGCTGACCGATGCCCAGGACGGGGTGGGCGAGTGATGGCGGGGTTCGGGAGTTAGGGTCGAGCGTGGCGGTCACCCGGCCTCCGCAGCGCATCGGGAGGCGGCAGCGGTGGTCACGCGCACGGTCTCGGCCCGGATCGAGGGTGAGGTGACCGAGCCCTCGCAGATCGTCCTGGCCCTCGCCGTGGCCGCGGGGCCGCAGGTCCGCGAGGAGCTGATCACGGTCACGGTGGACTCCCGACCCGTTCTGGTCGAGGAGGTTCCGGCCGAGGTGGGGGGCCGGCTGCACCTGTGCCGGCTGCCGGCGGGCGAGCTGCGGGTGCAGTACTCGGCCACGGCGGAGGGGCAGGCCCGGCCGGGGCCGATCAGTGCGCTGGAGCTGATCACCTCCCTGCGGCCCAGCCGATACTGCGACTCGGACACCCTGCGTCCGGTCGCGATCGCCGAGTTCGCGGGGCTGGAGGGCAAGGACCTGCTGGACGGCGTGAGCAGTTGGGTCGGGCACCAGCTGGTCTACGTCAGCGGGTCGAGCCGTCCGATCGACGGCGCGGTGGACACGTTCCTGGCCCGGGCGGGGGTGTGCCGGGACTTCGCCCACCTGGTGGTGGCGCTGCTGCGGGCGCGCAATGTGCCGGCCCGGCTGGCCGCGGTCTACGCGCCGGGGCTGTCGCCGATGGACTTCCACGCCGTCGCCGAGGCGTACCTGGACGGCGCGTGGTACGTGGTCGACGCCACCGCGCTGGCCCCGCGCAGCGCGATGCTGCGCATCGCCACCGGTCGGGACGCCGCCGACACCGCCTTCCTGACCACGCTGACCGGTGGGGTGACGCTGACCGACGTCGAGGTGATGGCCATCGCCACGGACGGTCTGCCGAGCGATGACATGACCGCTCTGGTGCAGTTGCGCTGATCGAACGGCCCTGACCGAACGGCCCTGACCGAACGGCTGGAAGGCTCAGGGGGTCCAGACGCTGTGGTCGTGGGCGAAGTACACCATGCGCGGGTCGAAGGATTGCAGCAGGTCGAGCCACGGTGAGGTGGGCGGCAGCTCGGTGCGTGAATCCAGCCCCTTCTCGAGCCGGCCGGCGCGCCAGGCCAGCTGATCCGCCGCGTACTGCGACACCGTGTCGTGACTCTGTCCGGCCACGATCACCGCGCCGTCCGGGCGCTGGACGACGACGGACTGGTGGCCCTCGGTGTGGCCCGGGGTGGGGATCACATGGACGCCGGGCAGCACCTCGGCGGCGCCGTCCAGCAGGTCGAATCGGTTGCCTTCCAGCAGGTTCGGCACCGTGTAGTCGGGGACGGAGTTCGCCTGCTGGTGCTCGATCCGTTGCGCCAGAACCGGAATGGTGCCGAGTTCGGGATTGCCGCCGCAATGGTCGAAGTGCAGGTGGCAGTTGGCGACCAGCCGCACCTGATCGAGCCGCCACCCGGCGGCAGCCAACGCCGACCGCAGGTCGACCCGGCGCGGACGGTAGTGCGCGTCCACCTCGGGGTGTGAGCCCATACCGGTGTCGACCAGCAGCGCGCCGTCCGGGTGATCGAGGAGGTATCCCAGGCACGGCTCGACGCGCGGCGAGCCGGTGTCGGTCTCGGATGCCGGGCGGATGAAGTACCCGAAGTCGATCCGGTGGAGCGTCGTGGTCGCCATCGGGCCACGCTACGCGGGTCGCCCCTGCAGCGATCCGTCCGGACTCGGTCAGGACTCGGTCCGGACTCGGTCAGGACTCAGCCGTGGTCGTGGCGGTGGTGCACATCGGGGTAGTGGGCATGGCTGTGATCGAGGGGGTCGTGGTCGTGCCAGTGCGCGTGGACGCCGTCCGTCGCCTGGTCGTGCCGGTGACCGTGGTGCGGGTCGTGTTCGTGGGCATGCGCGTGCGAACTCGCCTCGTGGCGATGGGCGTGGCCGTGGTCCTCGCTGAGGTGCAGCCAGGCACCGACGGCCATCAGGGCACCGGCCAGGGCCAGGCTCCAGGTCGGCGGTTCGCCCAGGGCGAGGGCGAGCAGGGCACCCAGGAACGGGGCGAGGCCGAAGTAGGCGCCGGTGCGCGCCGTCCCGAGGTGGCGCAGCGCGGTGATGAACAGCACCAGGCTCACCCCGTTGGTCAGCAGTCCGATCGCGACCGCCAGGGCGGTGGTCACCAGGGACGGGCGGCTCGATCCGATCACCAGGGCGAGGGTCAGGTTGACCGGGCCAGCGACCAGGCCCTTGAGCGCTGCCAGCCACACGGCGTCCGTGGTCGACACCAGCCGGGTGAGGTTGTTGTCGAGCGCCCAGCAGGCGCAGGCACCCAGGACGGCGAGCGTCGGGCCGATGCCGCCGGTCGAGGCCGCGCCCGCGCGGCCGAGGATCACGGCCCCGGCGACGATCGCCGCCATGCCGAGGGCGATCCGGTGGTCGAGGTGCTCGCGGAAGACGGCCCAGGCCAGCGCTGCGGTGAGGGCGCCCTCGGCGTTCAGCAGCAGGGAGGCCGTGGCGGCGGGCAGGTGCGAGACGCCGAGCAGCAGCAGGATCGGGGCCGCGACGCCGCCGAGCGCGATGGCGGCGGCCAGTGGTGCCAGGTCGCGGCGTCCGGGGCGGGGCGGTGGCCGGCGGCGGATCAGCTGCACCAGGGTCAGCCCGACGCCCGACCCGGCGTAGAGCAGGCCGGCCAGCAGATAGGGGCTGATCCCTTGGCCGAGAAGGAGTTTGGCCAGCGGCGTGGCGATGCCGAACAGCCCGGCGGAGGCCAGCGCGGCGAGGATCCCCGGGTGCCGCAACGCCGAGGCCGCGGTGTGGGCGGGTGTCTTGCCGGAGGGTCCGATGGTCATCGATCACCGCCTTCCGCGGAGATTCCATGGTGCCAGCCGGAGGGATTTCGGTCGGCCGTGGGCCTAGATTCGATCTCGGCGGAGCGCGCCGTCCCGGGTGGCTCCGCGCGAGGCGTGAGGGGATGGGGTAGGTGGGACGTCAGCAGGACTGGCTGCGGCAGCTGTACGCCGGGGGCCGGGGCAATGCCACGGCGCGACGATTCGCTCGGCTGTGGGCGTGGGTCTTCCGGCTCGGCCTGCAGCCACGGCGCTGGGTGACGCTCGAGGTGCCGGGCCGGGTCAGCGGTCGTCCGACCCGGTTCCCGTTGGGTATGGCCGACCTCGACGGTCACTGGTACCTGGTGTCGATGCTCGGCGAGTGCAACTGGACTCGTAATGTCCGGGCGGCCGGTGGCGAGGCGGTGCTGTGGCATCGTCGTCCGCGGACGGTGCAGCTGGTCGAGGTGCCGGTCGCCGAGCGGGCACCGATCCTGCGGCGCTATCTGGACACGGTGCCGGGGGGCCGGCCGCACCTCCCGGTGGCGCCGGGCAGCCCGCTGGCCGAGTTCGCCGCCGTCGCCGACCGCTTCCCGGTCTTCCGCGTCGAGCCGCGCTGACCGCCCCGATCCGTTCCCACCCCACCCAACCTGCTCATGCTCCGTAGGCGTTGCTCCAGACCCACAAGTCAACGTTGTCAGGCGTCAGCCGCGGAGTATGGGCGGTCGGCTGCGGAGCATGACGGGGTTGGTGGGGTGGTGGGGGAACAGATCGGGGGCGGTCAGAGTTGAGGCAGTCAGACTCAACTTTCGTCAGTCACGAGTTGACAACACCTCGAGACCTGCCGAAGGTGAGAGCAGGCACCTCGACGCCCCGGCGCCTGCCGCGGGCACACAGTGGGACACCCCCGCACGAAAGGGATCACGAACATGGCACGAGCGGTCGGCATCGACCTCGGCACCACCAACTCCGTCGTCGCCGTCCTCGAGGGTGGTGAGCCCACGGTCATCGCGAACGCCGAGGGCGGGCGCACCACCCCATCGGTCGTCGCGTTCGCCAAGAGCGGCGAGCCGCTGGTCGGCGAGGTCGCCAAGCGCCAGGCGGTCACCAACGTCGACCGCACCATCCGGTCGGTCAAGCGCCACATCGGCACCGACTGGAACGTCGAGATCGACGGCAAGAAGTACACCTCGCAGGAGATCAGCGCCCGCGTGCTGATGAAGCTCAAGCGGGACGCCGAGGAGTACCTGGGCGAGAAGGTCACCGACGCGGTGATCACCGTCCCGGCCTACTTCAACGACGCCCAGCGCCAGGCCACCAAGGAGGCCGGCGAGATCGCGGGCCTGAACGTGCTGCGCATCATCAACGAGCCCACCGCGGCCGCGCTGGCCTACGGCCTCGACAAGGGCAAGGAGGACGAGACCATCCTGGTCTTCGACCTCGGTGGTGGCACCTTCGACGTCTCCCTGCTCGAGGTGGGCAAGGACGAGGACGGCTTCTCGACCATCCAGGTCAAGGCCACCTCCGGCGACAACCACCTCGGTGGTGACGACTGGGACCAGCGGATCATGGATCACCTGGTGCAGACCGTGAAGATGCAGGGCGGCCCGGACCTGTCCAAGGACAAGATCGCCATGCAGCGGCTGCGTGAGGCGGCCGAGCAGGCCAAGAAGGAGCTGTCCAGCTCGACGGCCACCACGATCAGCCTGCAGTACCTGTCGATGACCGAGTCCGGCCCGATCCACCTCGACGAGAAGCTCACCCGGGCGCAGTTCGAGAAGATGACCGCCGACCTGCTCGAGCGCACCAAGGCCCCGTTCCGCGCCGTGATCAAGGACGGCGGCGTCGACGTCAGCACAATCGACCACATCCTCCTGGTCGGTGGCTCCACCCGGATGCCCGCCGTGGCCGACGTGGTCCGCGAGCTGACCGGCGGCAAGGAGCCCAACAAGGGCGTCAACCCGGACGAGGTCGTCGCCGTCGGCGCCGCCTTGCAGGCCGGCGTCCTCAAGGGCGAGCGCAAGGACGTGCTGCTGATCGACGTCACCCCGCTGTCCCTGGGCATCGAGACCAAGGGCGGGATCATGACCAAGCTGATCCAGCGCAACACCGCGATCCCCACCAAGGCGTCCGAGGTGTTCACCACCGCCGACGACAACCAGCCGAGCGTGCTGATCCAGGTCTTCCAGGGCGAGCGTGAGCTGGCCCGGGACAACAAAGCGCTGGGCACCTTCGAGCTGACCGGCATCGCGCCGGCGCCGCGCGGCATCCCGCAGATCGAGGTCACCTTCGACATCGACGCCAACGGCATCGTGCACGTCTCGGCCAAGGACCGGGGCACCGGCAAGGAGCAGTCGATGACGATCTCCGGCGGCAGCGCGCTGCCCAAGGACGAGATCGACCGCATGGTGCGCGAGGCCGAGGCCCACGCCGAGGAGGACAAGAAGCGCCGCGAGGAGGCCGAGACCCGCAACGCCGCCGAGCAGTTGCTGTACTCGACCGAGAAGTTCGTCACCGAGAACGTCGACAAGATCCCGGACGCCAACAAGGCCGAGGTCAACGTCGCCATCGCCGAGCTGAAGACCGCGCTCGAGGGCACCGACATCGACGCGGTCAAGGCCAAGCACGAGAACCTGGCCAAGGTCAGCCAGGCGGTCGGCACCGCGATGTACGCCGCCGCCAGCGAGGCCTCGGCGTCGGAGGAGTCCGGATCGGACTCGGGCGCAACGGGTTCGGCGTCGTCCGGCAAGGCCGCGGATGACGACGACGTGGTGGACGCCGAGATCGTCGACGAGGACAAGTGATGAGCGAACCGACCAGCGTCCCGCGGGACGGCGGGCTGGGCGGTACCTCGAACCCTCACGCGAACGAGGGCGCGGACGGCGAGGCCCAGCAGGGTCCCGTCGTCCGCGACCGGCGACGGCTCGACCCGCAGACCGGCAAGGTCCGCGAGACCTACGCCGGGGCGGCGTCCGGGTCGGATCCGGGGGCACCTGCCGAGCCGGCGGCCACCGGAAACGGTGGCGGCGAACAGGTCTCGGTCGAACTGGCCGAGGCCAAGCGGGTGGCGGAGGAGCTGCTGGGCGACCTGCAGCGGCTGAACGCCGAGTACGTCAACTACCGCAAGCGGGTCGACCGCGACCGGGACGTCGCGCGGGACGGTGCCGTGGCCGCGGTGCTCGAGGCCCTGCTGCCGGTGATGGACGACGTGCACCTGGCCCGCCAGCACGGTGACCTGGAGTCCGGGCCGTTCGCCTCCATCGCCGACAAGCTCGAGGCGACGCTGGGCAAGTTCGGTCTGGGCCGCTACGGCGAACCCGGCGAACCGTTCGACCCCACCGTGCACGAGGCACTGATGCACACCCAGGCCGAGCTGGCCGAGGGCACGACCACCACCACGGTGGTGCAGGTGCTGCAACCCGGTTACCGCATGGGTGAACGGGTCCTGCGTGCGGCCCGGGTGGCCGTCGCGGACCCGGTGGGCTGAGGCGATGAGAGGAGGGGTGCCCCATGGCTAGTCAGGACTGGTTCGAGAAGGATTTCTACGCCACCCTCGGGGTGCCCACGGACGCCGGGGCCGACGACATCAAGAAGGCCTACCGCAAGCTCGCCCGCATCCATCACCCGGACGCCAACTCCGGTGATGCCAGCTCCGAGAAGAAGTTCAAGGAGATCGGCGAGGCCTACGCCGTGCTGTCCGACCCCGAGCAGCGTCAGCAGTACGACGCCGTCCGGGCGATGACGCACGGCGGGGCGCGGTTCAGCGCGGGTGGTGCGGGCGGTCCGGGTACCGGCGGGTTCGAGGACCTGCTCGGTGGGTTGTTCGGGCAGGGGGCCGGCAACCGGGCGGGCAACGTCCGGTTCAGTACCTCGGGCACCCCGAGCGGCGCCCAGTTCGATCTGGACGACCTGTTCGGCGGCATCTTCGGGGCGGGCACGGCTCCCGGTGGGGGCGGCTACCGCTCCCCGCGGGGCCCGCAACGGGGTGCCGACCTGAGCGCCGAGGTGAACCTCAGCTTCCGCCAGGCCGTGGACGGCGCGCAGCTCAACCTGCGCGTCGACGATCCGCGCAACGGAGCGCGCACCATCACCGCCCGCATCCCGGCCGGGGTGCGCGAGGGGCAGAAGGTGCGGCTGCGGGGCAAGGGCCGTCCGGGCGAGGCCGGGGCCGAGGACGGCGACCTGGTGGTCACCGTGCACGTCGAGCCCCACCCGCTGTTCACCCTGGACGGCGAGAACGTGAAGATCACCGTTCCGGTGACCTTCACCGAGGCGGTGTTCGGGGCACAGATCGAGGTGCCGGTGGTCGACGGCAGCACGGTGCGGATGAAGATCCCGCCGGGTACGCCGAGCGGTCGCACGTTGCGGGCCAAGGGCCACGGGCTCAAGGGTTCTCGCCGCACCGGTGATCTGCTGGTCACGATCCAGGTGGTGGTCCCGCAACGGGTGGACGGCGCGGCCAAGGACGCCCTGGACGCCTTCGAACGGGCGACCAAGGGTGAGAACCCTCGCGCCGACCTGATCGCCCGGGCGCAACGAGCGGAGTGAGACCGCGGTGATCGAGTTCGAGCTCACCGTGGACGAGACCACGCCCGTCTTCGTGATCTCGGTGGCCGCCCAGCTGGCGGGGATGCATCCGCAGACCCTGCGGCAGTACGACCGGCTCGGCCTGGTGACCCCGGGCCGAGCCGCCGGTCGTGGCCGGCGGTACTCGGCGCGGGACGTCGCGATGCTGCGCGAGGTGCAGCGCCTCAGCCAGGACGAGGGCGTCAACCTGGCCGGGATCAAACGCATCCTCGACCTGGAGACCGCCAATCAGGCTCTGCGGCAACGCCTCTCGGAGGTGCTCGACGAGGTCGAGGACCTGCGGGTGCAGTTGGCCCAGCGCCGGCGGGTGTTCGCGGCCGGCGCCGCCGGTGAGATCGTCGCCATGGCGCCGGGGCGTCGTCCCGCCCGAGAGGTGGCCGGCAACGCGCTGATGGTCTGGCGGCCTCAGCGCCGGAGTTGAACTGTTGACGGGCGGGGGTCAGAGCCCCGCGAGCACCTGGGCCAGCAGGATTTTCACGATCATCGCCGCGGGGTAGACCAGGGCGTAGCCGATCGCGACCCGGTTGTCGAAACCCGACCGTTCGTTGGCGAAGGCGAGCACCGCGGGCTGGGTCTGCGCACCGGCCACGATGCCGGCGACCTTCTCGGCGTCCAGCTGGTGCACCAGCCGCCCGACGACCAGCAGCGACACCGCGACGATCGAGGTCACCAGCAGGCCGACCACGGCGATCCGCCAGCCGAGGCTGGAGGTGACGGCTGCGGTGAACGAGCCGCCGGCCCGCATGCCGGCGTAGGCGAGGAAGGCCAGCATGCCGAAGTTCGACAGTGCCGAGGCGGCCGAGTGGCCGAGGGTGGTGACCAGCGGGCCGACGCGGCCGAGGCGACCGAAGATCAGTCCCATGATGAGCGTGCCGCCGGCGGCGCCGATCTCGAAGCCGCCACCGGGCAGCGGGATGTGCACCAGGCCCACCAGGACGCCGAGGGTGATGCCGAGGGCCAGGCCGACCGGGTTGATGTCGGACAGGCCGCGTTCGGAATCGCCCAGGTGGCGGGCGATGTCGCGCATTCGGGGAGTCGGGACCACCACGCGCAGCCGGTCGCCCAGCTGCAGCACCAGGTCGTCGGTGGCCACCATGTCCATGTCGCCGCGGCGAACCCGCGAGACCGCGGCGCCGAACTTCTCGCCCAGGTCGAGATCGGCCAGGGTGTGGCCGGCCAGGGCTCGGTTCGACAGCGTGATCCGTCGCGAGTCGAGGTCGTGCCGGTTGCCGACGATGTCGTGGGAGGAGGGGTGGCCCAGTTCGCGGGCGACCCGGGTGACGACGTCCTTGGGGCCGACGATGGACACCAGGTCGTCGTGCTCGAGTCGCTCGTCGTCCTCGGCGACCAGGATCGGGCTGGTCTCGCCGTGGCGGATGCGCGAGAACAGGACGGCGCCACCGAACCGCTCGACGATCTCGCTCATCCGCGGCCGGTCGGTGCGCTCGACGCGCACGGTGAGATTGGACAGGGTGCTCGGTCCGGCGCCGCCGTCCCGGCGGTGCCGCAGGGTCCAGGCGGTGGCCAGCATCATGCCGGCCACGCCCCACAGGTAGCTGATCGAGTAACCCACGGTGGTCGCTGCCGCATCGCCGGACCGCTCGGTGGCCGCCGCCAGCGCCGGGGTGTTGGTGAGCGAGCCGGCGAACGTGCCGGCGATGGTCGCCACCGGCAGGTCGAGCCAGAGCCCGACGGCGGCTGTGATCGCCGCCCCGAGGGCCAGGATCGAGGTGACCGTGACGATGGGCGCCCAGCCGGTGCGCAGGGCGGCGAAGAACGTGGGGCCGCTGATCACGCCGACGGTGTAGGTGAACATCACCAGGCCGAGGGTGCCGACGGTCTCGGGAACGCTGAGCTTGACCCCGTTCGCCGCGGCGACCGCGCCCACGGCGATCGCGGTGAACAGCACCGCCGCCGGGCCGATCTGGACGTCGGCGACCCGTACGGTGCCCAGGGCGGAGCCGAGGGCGAAGAGCAGGAACACCAGGACGAGGGGCTGGTGGGCGAGGAACTCGAGTGCGGTGTGCACAGGGATCAGAGCTTCCTGATGGATGCGACGGGCGGCGTGGCCCCCAGGCCGGCCGCGTCGTCGTGGCCCGGCCCGAGTCCATCCTGACACCGTTGTCAGTCCGGATGGCGGGTCGCACGTCCCGTCGGCGCGTCGTCGTCCGCCATGAGGGACCACCGTCCCCCAAACCCGCTCATGCTCCGCAGCTGCCCGCTCATGCTCCGCGGCTGTGGTACATATCGGGCAATCTGCCGGCATCGCGGGTCACCTGCGGAGCATGAGCGGGTTGGGGGTGGGGTTCCTCCAGGTGAGAGCTAGAATTGAGCGGAACAGACTCAACTCTGTGAGCGTTGCCCTGTGTGCACCTGGATCGCACACGTTGTACATCGGAGGACACTCATCTCATGGACCTCAAGCTCACCACTCGCAGTCAGGAAGCTCTGTCGTCCGCGGTGCGCCGGGCGACCTCCGGAGGTCACCCGCAGGTCGAGCCGGCCCACCTGCTCGAGGCCCTGCTGGCCCAGCCGGACGGCGTCGCGACGGCCCTGCTGACGGCGGTCGGTGCCGATCCGGCCGCGTTGCGGGCGAGTGCCGAGCGGGCGCTGGGCGCCATGCCCTCGGCCTCGGGGCCGACGGCCGCCTCGCCTCAGCTCGGTCGCGCCGCCTACCAGGCGCTCAACGCCGCCGGCGAGATCGCGCGCGAGCTGGGGGATGAGTACATCTCCACCGAGCATCTCGTGATCGGCTTGGCGTCCGGGGTCGCCGGCTCGTCGTCCAGCGTCGCCGGCACCCTGCGTGCCGCGGGCGCCACCCGTGAGGCCCTGATCGCCGCGCTGCCCGCCGTCCGCGGTGGCGCCAAGGTGACCAGCCCCGATCCGGAGGGCACGTTCAAGGCGCTGGAGAAGTACAGCGTCGACCTGACGGCGGCCGCTCGCGACGGCCGGCTCGACCCGGTGATCGGGCGCGACAGTGAGATCCGCCGCGTGGTGCAGGTGCTGAGCCGGCGCACCAAGAACAACCCGGTGCTGATCGGTGAGCCCGGGGTCGGCAAGACCGCCGTGGTCGAAGGGCTGGCGCAGCGGATCGTCGCCGGTGATGTGCCGGAGTCGTTGCGCGGCAAGCGATTGCTCTCGCTCGACCTGGCCGCGATGGTCGCCGGGGCGAAGTATCGCGGCGAGTTCGAGGAGCGACTCAAGGCCGTGCTGGAGGAGATCAAGTCCAGCGACGGCCAGGTCGTCACCTTCATCGACGAGCTGCACACCATGGTCGGCGCGGGTGCCTCGGGCGAGGGCGCGATGGATGCCGGCAACATGCTCAAGCCGATGCTGGCCCGCGGCGAGTTGCGCCTGGTCGGCGCCACCACGCTGGACGAGTACCGCGAGCGGATCGAGAAGGACGCCGCGCTGGAGCGGCGCTTCCAGCAGGTCTACGTCGGTGAGCCCTCGGTCGAGGACACCGTGGCGATTCTGCGCGGGCTCAAGGGACGCTACGAAGCCCACCACAAGGTCGAGATCGCGGACGCCGCGCTGGTCGCCGCCGCGTCGCTGTCGCACCGCTACATCACCGGTCGCCAGCTGCCCGACAAGGCGATCGACCTGGTGGACGAGGCCGCCTCGCGGCTGCGGATGGAGATCGACTCCTCGCCCGAGGAGGTCGACGCGCTGCGCCGGCAGGTCGACCGCATGAAGATGGAAGAGCTTGCGCTGGAACGGGAGAACGACGAGGGGTCGCGCGCCCGGCTGGAGAAGCTGCGGGCCGAGCTGGCCGATCGCTCCGAGTCGCTCGCCGCGCTGACCGCCCGGTGGGAGACCGAGAAGACCGGGCTGAACCGGGTCGGTGAGCTCAAGGAACGCCTCGACGCGTTGCGCGGACAGGCCGAACGCCTGCAGCGCGAGGGTGACCTGGCCGCGGCGTCCCGGATCCTCTACGGCGAGATCCCCACGATCGAGAAGGAGCTGGCCGAGGCCCAGGCGGCCGAGGGAACCTGGGCCGCCTCGGACGGCGCGCAGGCGCCCATGGTCAAGGAGGAGGTCGGCCCGGACGACATCGCCGATGTCGTCGCGGCCTGGACCGGGATCCCTGCCGGCCGGCTGCTCGAGGGTGAGACCGCCAAGCTGCTGCGGATGGAATCCGTTCTGGGAGAACGACTCATCGGTCAGACGACGGCGGTGCGTGCGGTGTCGGACGCCGTCCGGCGCGCCCGCGCGGGGGTCTCGGACCCGGACCGGCCGACCGGCTCGTTCCTGTTCCTCGGCCCGACCGGTGTCGGCAAGACCGAGCTGGCGAAGGCGTTGGCGGACTTCCTGTTCGACGACGAGCGGGCCATGGTGCGCATCGACATGAGCGAATACGCCGAAAAGCACAGCGAAGCACGCCTCATAGGGGCCCCGCCCGGGTACGTCGGGTACGAGGAGGGCGGCCAGCTCACCGAGGCGGTGCGGCGTCGTCCCTACAGCGTCGTGCTGCTCGACGAGGTCGAGAAGGCCCACCCGGAGGTCTTCGACGTGCTGTTGCAGGTGCTGGATGACGGCCGCCTCACCGACGGTCAGGGCCGCACCGTCGACTTCCGCTCCACGATCCTGGTGCTCACCTCGAACCTCGGCTCGCAGTTCCTGGTCGACCCGACCCTGAGCGACGAGGCGAAGAAGGACGCCGTGATGAGTGCGGTGCGCGCGGCGTTCAAGCCCGAGTTCGTGAACCGGCTGGACGACGTCGTGGTCTTCGACGCGCTGAGCACCACCGAGCTGGCCCGCATCGTCGACCTCCAGGTGGCGGCGCTGGCCAAGCGGCTGGCCGAGCGCCGGTTGCGGCTCGAGGTCACCCCGGCGGCCCGGGACTGGCTGGCGCTGACGGGGTACGACCCGGCCTACGGCGCCCGACCGCTGCGCCGCCTGGTGCAGCGAGAGATCGGTGACCGGCTGGCGCGGGCGTTGCTGGCCGGCGAGATCCGCGACGGCGACACCGTGCTGGTCGAGGCGGCAGGCCCGGCGGGCGAGGGGTTGCTGGTCCACCGTTCACCGGTGTCCACGTCGTCCGCCTGAGCCCTGACATCGGCCCGGCGGGTTCTACGGCACGTCGAATGCGCCGGGGGCGGGGACGTTCGGCGGCCGGCGCCGGGAGGCGTGTCGGCGCACCTTGGCCCGGTTGCCGCAGACCGCCATCGAGCACCAGCGGCGCCGTCCGCGGGGGTCGGTGAACAGCCACCCGCAGCCGGCGCCGGGGCAGGCCGCGATCGTGCCGGCAGCGGTGCGCAGCAGCTCTTCCGCCACGAGGGCGGCGGCGTCCAGCGCGGCTCGAGGCCAAGCGGTCTCGCTCGCCGATCCCGGCTCGAGCCGAACCGACCAGACGGGCCGGTTCGCCGTGTCGTCCGGATCGGGTCGCAGTACCGCGCGGGTTCGGGCCCCGGTTGCGGCGCACGCGATCTCGTCCCAGTCGGACGGCGTGCCGCGGCCGAGCGCGCAGGCGTACAGCGCGGCCCGCAGCCGGACGGCGCATGCCGTGGCGCCGTCCGGACCGGTGCCGGCGTCGGGGGCGATACCGGCGAGGACTCGGGAGGGGGGAGCCGGCCGCAACCCGACATCGGCGGCCCACAGCACCAGGGCGCGGTCGCCGGTCAGGTACTCCCGGGGCTCCGGCGAGCCCCAGCCGGCGCGGGTGTTGCACAGCTCGAGACCGGGATGCCCGCTCACGTGGTCGGGCAGCGCGACGCCGTCCACCAGGTGTGAGCTCACGGTCAGATCGTACGGCGGACTAACCGGTAACTGATACTTTTCTGGTTATGTGGTTCCTGGTGCCCGCGCGGCTGGCGCACATCTGGCGGCGGTGGCTGCCGGTCGTCGTCGGCCTGGGCATCGCCACGGCACTGCCCGTGCTGGTCGCCGCCGTGGGGTCGGCGACCGCCGTCTCCGCTCTGCGGCAACAGCTCTCGAGCCTTCCGCCGGGTGAGCGCAGCGTCACGATGTCGTTCAACGGCATCGTCGAACCGGCCGAACTGACCCGGCTCGACCGGTTGGTCAGCACGGCGTTGCCACGGCTGGCCGAGCCGGCGATCCGCCGCCAGATGCTCTACCGCCAGATCGTCGAGGCGCCGTCGGGCAGGTACGGGGCGTTCGTCTTGGCCGGCACCGACGGCCTGGCCGGCGCCGTCCGGCTCACCTCGGGGCGGCTGCCGGCGAGCTGCACCCCGGCCCGCTGCGAGGTCGTCGCCCTCGGCTCCCTGGTCGCCACGCCGCCACCCCATCTCGGCCTGGTCGTGGTCGGCCAGGTGCAGCGCACCGACACCCTGTTGCTCTCGGGCACCTTCGACCCCGGCGCCGGGGTGCCGGTGCTGCTCGCCGACGGCGTGCGGCCGGTCTCCGGGCTGGCCGCTCTCGCCTCGTTCGGGCGCAGCTACGGCTGGGTGGCCCCGCTGGACGCCGATCGGGTGCGCGCGCTGGGCCTGGCGGCCTGGGTGCGCGAGGGGGCGGTGGTCGCGCAGGACCTGTGGCGTGACGCCGAGGGGCTGGTGGTCACCGCTCCGGTCGATGCGGTGCGCGAGCAGGACCGGCGCGCCCGGTTGTCGGTGCAGCGGTTCGGCCTGCTGGGCTCGTCCATGGCGGTGCTGTTGCTGGGTACCGCCGTGGTCGGTGGCGCCGGGGTGCGCCATGATCACGCGGCGCTGGCCCGGGTGCTGCGGCTGCGCGGCGCCCGCCCGGCCCGCATCGCGCGGCTGGTCGCCGTCGAGATCCTGGCCGTGGTGCTCACCGGCGCGGTGCTGGGCGCCGTGGCCGGCGGGCTCGGGGCCGCCGGTGGCCCGACGTGCCGGCCTGCCGCTGGGCGAGACCGTGCTCGCCGGGTGGCGTGCGGCCTGGTTGCCGGACGTGTTGCTGGTGCTCGCGGCCGCCGTCCTGGTCGCGCTCACCCTGCGCGGGCGGGCCGCTGCGGCGGCGGTCACCGGCGCGGCGGTGGCGGCCGGGCTCGGCGCGGTGCTGCTCGTGGCGCGCGGCGGGGTGGCGGTGAGCGGTGGCGGCGACCCGCTGCTGGGGCTGCTGCCGGCGTTGGTCCTGACGTCCGCGGGCCTGGCGTTGGCGCGGCTGTGGCCGGTCCTGGCGCGGGCCACCGTGCGGGTGGTGCCGCGGCGCGCGGTGGCTGCCCGGCTGGGGATCGGGGCGGTGGCGGGGCGTCCGCTGCGTCCGGCGGCGACGGCGGCCCTGCTCGCGGCGGCGATCGCGGCCGCCGCGTTCGCGGCGTCCTACCGGGCCACCCTCGACCGGGGGGCCGCCGATCAGGCGAGTTTCGCGGTGCCGCTGGACGTTCGGGCGACCGGCCCGGCCGGAGCGCGGCCGCAGGACCTGCTCACCCCCGCCGAGTGGGCGCGGGTCGCGGACGGCGACGCCCTCGTGCCCGTGCTGCGCGCGGCGGCGCGGCTCCGGGTGGACGCCGAGCAGGGGGCCACGGTGCAACTGCTCGGAGTACCACCGGCGGCCCTGAGCCGCATCTCGCGCTGGGACGCGGTCACCGGGGGTGCCCGGCTTAGTGGCCGAGAGCTGTCGGTAGCCCAGCTCGGCAGCGCGATCCGCACGCCCGCAACGGCTTTCGGTACCCCGCTGACCCCGGGGCGAACCCTGCGCATCGTCACCACCGACCCGGTGACCATCGCTGCGACCGCTCACCTGCGCACCGCCGATGGCCGGGAACGCAGCGTGCCGCTGCGGGTGGCGGGCCCGGCGTCGGCACCGTCCCTGGTCGGCGACCTGCCGACGCTGCCCACGCTGGACGGCCGCCCGCCCAGCTGGCGACTGATCGCGATCAGCCTGCGGGAGCCGACCGATTCGGCCACCCTGCGCCAGCACAACCTGGGTGAGGGAAACCGGGATCGCGCCGCCGCGTCCGGGCGGATCGTGTTCGGCGCGCTCACCCTGGACGGGCAGCCGGTGCCGGGGGCCTGGCAGGGCTGGACGGCGCGCGGCGGCGTGGTGGCGACCGACCGGTTCACCGTGGACTACCGGCTCGATCAGGGCCTGGCGCTGCTGACCGGCCCGACGGGCGGGCCGGGCAGCGCGGGCGCGGACCCGCTGCCGGTGATCACCGATGCCCTCACCGCTGCCGAGGCGGTCTCGGGTCGCCTCACCCTGATCCTCGACGGGGTCGGGCTGCCGGTGCGGGTGGTTGCCGCCACCGAGCAGTTCCCGACGCTCTCGGGCCGCTTCGCGGTCGCGGACGGCGATGCGCTGGCCCGGCTGCTCGATCTGCGCACCCCGGGTTCGGGCCAGGCCGGTGAGGTGTGGCTGGACCTTCGTCCGGGTGCCGAGATCGATTCGGCGGCAACACCGTTCGACAAGGTGGTGCTGCTGAACCGAGCCGGTGTGGAGTCGGCCGCGCGGACCGATCCGGTGGCGCGGGCGGCGTCCGGGTTGCTGGTGCTGGTCGCGATCGCCGTGTTGCTGGTCGCTGCCGGTGCCCTGATCCTGCTGGTCGCCGGGGAACGGCGCGAGGACGCCGCGCGCGCGTATGCCTGGGAGGCCGACGGTGTGTCCCCGGGCACGGTGCGGTGGGCGTTGTGGTGGCGCGCGGTGGCCGTGGCCGGCCCGGCGGTGCCCTGGGGCATCGTGGTCGGCCTGGGGCTGGCGGCCGTGACGGCCCGGCTGGTGGCGGTGACCGCCCTGGCCACCACGCCGCATCCGCCGCTGATCGCGGTGACCGGGTGGGGCATGGGTTCGGCGCTGCTGGGCGGGGCCCTGGTGCTCTCGCTCGGGGTGTCGGGCGTGATGGCGGGTGCCGCGCTGCGCGAGCCGCGCCCGGTGCGATCGGCGCCCCAGCCGTGACCGGGCAGGCTGCGCCGGTGGTCGAGGTGCGCGATGCCTTCTGCCTGTACCAGGTTCCGGACGGCGCGGTGGTGGCGTTGCGGGGGCTGACCCTCGGCGTGGCGGCCGGGGAACGCGTGGTGGTGCACGGCCCCAACGGATCCGGTAAGAGCACTCTCCTGCGGCTGCTGGCCGGTGACCAGCAGCTCGCCGCCGGCCGGGCCCGGGTGGCCGGGGCCGAGGTCGGCACGGCGAGCCGCGGCGGGTGGCAGGCCCGTACCCTGGGATGGGTCGATCAGAACCCCTGGCGGATGCTGCGTCCCGAGCTGGATGTGTTGGGCAATGTGCTTCTGCAGCAACGGCTCCTGGGCATCGAGCCGGATCGGGCTCGGCAGGCTGGCGAGGCGTTGCTGACCCGGCTCGGCGTCGAGCACCTGGCGCGACGGCGTCCGGCGACCCTGTCCGGTGGGGAGGCGCAACGGGTGGCGATGTGCGCCGCCCTGGCTCACGGCCCCCGGCTGCTGCTGGCCGACGAGCCGACCGGTGAGCTGGACGCCGTGACGGCACTCGAGGTCTACGACGCCCTGGCCGACGCGGTGGCCTCGACCGGTGCGGCCCTGGTGCTGGTCAGTCACGATCAGCGGGCGGCCCGGGTGGCCGATCGGGTGGTCCGGATCCGGGACGGCCGGCTCTCGGAGACCTGGCAGCCGGTGGCCGATGGGTCCGCGCCCCGAGAGCTGCTGGTCGTCGACGACCGCGGCTGGGTGAGACTGCCCGACAGCCTGCGCGCCGGGCATGACGTGGGCGGCCTCACGCTGCGCTCGGTGGCGGCACCGGATGGGTCGATGGTGTTGCGCCCCAGTGGATTCGAGGATACGGCGACCCCTCGGGCCGAGGTTCCGCAGGCTTCGGCCGGCCGGACCGTCACGCCCACCGCCCCGATCGTGGCCGACCTCACCGGCGTGGTGCGACGTTACGGCGAGCGCACGGTGCTGAACCGGATCGATCTCGAGGTCCGGGCGGGCCGGTTGCTCGTCGTCCGGGGACCCTCCGGTACCGGTAAGAGCACCCTGCTGCGAGTGCTGCTCGGTCTGGAACCCGTTGACGAGGGCCGGATTCGGCTGGACGGTGTCGAGCTGGCCGACCTCGATCGCACCGGTGCCGCCGCGCTGCGCCGCCGGTTGGCCTCGTACTGCGGCCAGGACGTGCAGCTCGCCGACACCTCGGACGCCGTGACGAATCTCGATCTGGCCCGATCGGTCCGGGGCCTGCCCGCCGACGACGCCGTGATCACGTCCTGCCTCGAACGACTCGCGCTGACGCCGCTGGCCGCTCGGCTGGCCGGCGAGCTGTCCGGCGGTGAGCGGCAACGGCTGGCCGTCGCCCGAGCGCTGGCTGTCTCGGCGCGGCTGCTGATCTGCGACGAGCCCACGTCACAACTGGACGAGGCGAGTGCTCAGTCGATGGCCACGGTGCTGGTCGACGAGGCGGCTCGCGGCGCCGCCGTGGTGGTCGCCACCCACGACCCGGTGCTCATCGACGCGGCGGACGTCGTCCTCGACCTGGGCTGAACCGGCTTGGGGTGGCCGATGCCGCGGCTGCTACTCGCACACCACCCCGTCGTGGTCGGCATCGCGGTACCAGTCGTACTCCGGATCCTCGCCCTGGCGGTAGTGACCGTAGCCGTGGGCCTTGGCCTCCTTGCAGGTGCTGAAACGAGGGTCCACACCGTTGCCGCCCAGCAGAGGTGCCGGCTCGGCGGTGGTCTTCCTCGGCGCGGCGGTGGGGCGCTTCGTCGTCCGTCGGGGCACCGGCACGGACGGCGCGTCGATGGCGGGCGCCGGGGCTGTCGAGCCGCGGGCGGCAGCGGTCGAGGGACGCCGGGTGGAGCTGGTGGGAGCCGCCGACGACGGTCGGGCATCGGCCCCGGGACGGCTCGCCGTGGTGGTCACCTGGACCGGGTCGTCATCGTCGATCACCTGGCCGACCAGCCCGACGGCCAGCAGTGATCCGGCGATCAGGAGCGCCTTCCGCCCTCTCCCGGAGGTGTCTCGTGCCGGCGGCTTCCCGTCGTCGAACGCTCGGGTCTCGAGGAGCATCGGCGGACTCTGTGCCGGGGGCGCGGGCGGAGGGTCCCAGCCAAGGATCTGGCCATCGGCCACGTGTCCGGTCCACTGGGCGCCGTCCCACCATCGATAGAGATGTCGTCGGGACGGGTCGGGTAGCCACTGCTGTGGCGTCGCGGTCATGTCAACTCCCCCGGCGCCGGCCGAGCGGCGCCCTGAACACCCGCGACGCTACTCGTGCACGTCACCCGGCGGTGGCCACTCCCGCGTTCTCGACCTCTCGAGGGTTGGATACCGAGAGTTCAGGCGATCTCGATCACGACGGGGGCGTGGTCGCTGGCGCCCTTGCCCTTGCGCTCCTCGCGATCGATCGCGGCACCGGTGACCCGGGCGGCCAGGGCGGGGGAGGCGAGCACGAAGTCGATTCGCATGCCCTCGCGCCGTGGGAACCGCAACTGGGTGTAGTCCCAGTAGGTGTAGACCCCCGGCCCGGGCGCATGGGGCCGCACCACGTCGGTGAAGCCGGCGTCGACCACGGCGTGGAACGCCTCGCGCTCGGCGGGGCTGACGTGGGTGCTGCCGACGAACTTCGCCATGTCCCAGACGTCCTCGTCGAACGGGGCCACGTTCCAGTCGCCGACCAGGGCGATGGCGGCCTCCGGGTCCTTCTCGAGCCACTCCAGACCCGCCTCGCGCAGCCGGCCCAGCCAGGCGATCTTGTAGGCCAGATGAGGGTCGGCCAGGGTGCGGCCGTTGGGCACGTACAGGCTCCACACGCGTATCCCACCGCAGGTGGCGCCGATGGCTCGGGCCTCGGCCGCCGTGGGCTCGCCCCAGGTCGGCATGCCGGGGAAGCCGATCTCGACCTCGCTGATCCCCACCCGGGAGGCGATCGCGACCCCGTTCCACTGGTTCAACCCGTGGTGCACCACCTCGTAGCCGGCGGCCTCGAACGGCAGGTGGGGGAACTGCGTCTCGCGGCACTTGGTCTCCTGCAGGGCCAGCACATCGACCCCGGCGCGGGGTAGCCAGTCGACGACACGGTCGACACGGCTGCGGATCGAGTTCACGTTCCAGGTGGCCAGGCGCACGCCAGCGAGGCTACCTCGGGCCCGAGGCCGTCGAATCCGCACCAGATTCGTCACAACTGCGCGCGGCATCGGTTTCATCCGCCCGATCGGCGGGTTGTGACGAATCTGGTGCGATGCCCCCGCACAGCAGCACCGACCGCGCTACACAGAGGGCATGCCCACTCATCCGTCCGGCACCGCACTGATCACCGGGGCCACCGCCGGAATCGGCCTGGAGTTCGCCCGCACGCTGGCCGGCCGGGGGCACGACCTCGTCGTGGTCGCCCGCGACGGGGCTCGACTGGAGCAGGTCGCCGAACAATTACGCGCCGAGTTCGGCATCGCGGTCGAGGTGCTGGTGGCCGACCTCGGCGACCGCGCCCAGCTGGAGCGGGTGGCCCAGCGGCTGCGCGACGACGGCGCCCCGGTCGACATCCTGGTCAACAACGCCGGGTTCGGCCTCGCCCAGCGTTTCGTCGGCGGCGAGCTCGCCCGGGAGGAGGCGATGCTCGCGGTGCTGGTGACGGCCGTGATGGTGCTCAGTCACGCGGCCGCGCCCGGCATGGCGGCGCGGGGTCGCGGCCAGATCGTCAACGTCTCGTCCGTGGCGTCCTTCCTCACCACGGGCACCTACTCGGCGGCCAAGGCGTGGGTGACCACGTTCACGGCCTCGTTGGCGATCGAGCTCGCCGGCAGCGGGGTCACCGCGATCGCGGTCTGCCCGGGGTTCGTGCGGACCGAGTTCCATCAGCGCCTCGGCGCCCGCGGCCCGGTCGCTCCGGCGTGGGGCTACGTCGCCGCGACCGAGGTGGTGCGCGATGCGCTCGCGGCGGCGGACGCGGGGCGTCCGGTGACGATTCCCTCGCGGCGGTACCGGGCCGTCGTGGCGCTCGCCCGGCACCTGCCGCTGCGACTGCATCACCGCCTCAACCGGCGCGTCGCCGGCGGCCGCCGCTGGCGGGACCCGCAGCGCTGAGCGCCGGCGCATCGCAGGTCCGGGCGCGGCGTAGGCTCGGAGTCGTGAGCGCCGACGTGACGACCGCCGTGACCACCGACGACCGCGAGGCCCTGCGCTCGCTGATCACCGATCTGGCGGTGGTGCACGGCCGGGTGACGCTGTCGAGCGGCCGGGAGGCCGACTACTACGTCGACCTGCGCCGCATCACGCTGCACCACCGGGCGGCTCCGCTGGTCGGCCGGGTCATGCTCGACCTCGTGGCCGGTTGGGACGTCGAGGCCGTCGGCGGGCTCACCCTCGGCGCCGACCCGGTGGCCGCCGCGATGCTGCACGTCGCGGCCGCCCGGGGGCAGGCACTGGACGCCTTCGTGGTCCGTAAGGAGGGCAAGGCGCACGGGTTGCAGCGCCGGATCGAGGGCCCCGATGTGCCCGGACGCCGCGTGCTGGCGGTCGAGGACACCTCCACCACCGGTGGGTCCGTGCTCACCGCCGTGGAAGCGCTGCGCGAGGCCGGGGCGAACGTGGTCGGCGTCGCGGTGATCGTCGATCGAGGAACCGGTGCCCGCGAGCGGGTCGAGGCGGCCGGCCTGGAGTATCGCGCCGCGTTCGGCCTGGCCGATCTGGGGCTCTGACCGGCCAGGCCGGGACGGCCGAGGCGACTCACCGGAGGCTGCCATCGACCCGGCTCAGTTGTGGGGCTGGGGGAGCGCCTCGTCGGTCGGTCCGCTGACCGCCGGCGACGGCTCGGGACCGTCCGGTTTCAGCTCGAACGGCACGTGCAGGCTCACGTCGTCCGACCCGGACCAGCCGGGGTACACGTACTCGACGTGAATGTGGTAGCCGCCCGAGGTCACCAGGTATCCGGGAACGCTGCCGATGGTGCCGGTGCCGCTGCGCAGCACGTGACCGGCCTTGCTGAATGTCCAGTGCAGTCGGCTGCCGGGCAGCGGGGTGCCGGTCACCGGGTGCTTCGCCGTGGCTTTGATCGTCAGCGGAACCCCGGCGGTGTGCGTGCCGCCGGCGGGCGAGAGCACGTGGACCTGAGCGATCAGGGGCAGCTCCCCATCGGTGTTGCCGTCGTCACCCTCGGTTCCGTCGCCCGGCAACCCTCCCGGGTTGTCACCGGACGAGCCCTGCCCGGACGGCGCGTGGCCCGCCGTGCCGGCCGAGCCCACCTGCCCGGCGGAACCTCCGGCGACGGCCGGCCCGGCACCCGAGGCTCCGCTCGAGACACCGGTGCCGCGGGACCCGGTGGCCACGGGTGTGGCCGCCGCCGGCGAGGCCGGGGCCGAGACCGAGCCGACCGGTCCGGACGCTGCGACCGGTCCGCGCTCACTCGGGCGCAAGAGATAGGCGATCGAGCCGGCCGCGACCCCGAGCAGGACCGCGATGACCAGCACCAACGCGAGACGGTGCTCGCGAGGGTTCGGCGCGGGGTCGGCCCCGAACGGATCGACCACGACCGCGGGGAAGCGCTGAGCCGGCAGTCCGGCCGCCGGCGCTGCCGGTGACGGGGCGGTGAACTCGGTGCGGGAATCATCGGTGCGGGAATCAAAGGTCATCTGGTGGTTCACGACTGCCTCCCGAAGTGTCCGGCCCTGCCTGTGCGGGCCGTCGTCGTGGCTCGCGAGGTGCGAGCTCTCGGCATCACGACGGGTCAGCCCGGGCGGCCCAACACCCCGGAACGGAGATTTCCGGAGAAATTTCCGCCGGCATGTCGCGGGCTACGGGCACGAGGCCACAGAAAGCCGGCTCCTGGGGTGTCAGACTCGTCCGCGCGGGTCGTCGTGTTGCCATGAGGTCGCCACACGCACCGGGAGGTCGGGGATGGATTCCGGCGAGCGCACCGAGGCTGAACTCGCCCTGGCCTGGCAGGCCGGTGAGGTGGGTGCCTTCGACGCGGTCTACCGGGCCTTCGCCGCGAGGCTGTTCGGTACCGCTGTCGGGCTGGTCGGCGATCGCCACGCCGCCGGGGACGTCGTCCACGACACCTTCCTGCGCGCCGCCACCCGCATCGGCACGTTGCGTGATCCCTCCCGCCTGCGGCCCTGGTTGTTCGCGATCCTACGCAACGAGGCCACCTCGTGGCACCGGTCGCGGTCCCGCTCCGGCGGCGGGTTGGACGACGGGCCGGCCCCGGTGAGCGAATGGCTCGCGGACGACGCCCCGTCGCCGGACCTGCAGGCCTCCCGTCACGAGCTGGCCGACCTGGTGTGGACCGCGGCGGACGGCCTGCAGCCGCGCGATCGTGAGGTGCTCGAGCTGCACCTGCGCGGTGGTCTGGAGGCCGCCGACCTGGCCCAGGTGATGGGCGTGACCCCCGGACACGCCGCCGTCCTGCTGTCGCGGATGCGCGACCGGCTGGAACGTTGCCTGGGGGCGGTGCTGATCGCGCGCTCGGGCCGGGCCGACTGCGCCGCCCTCGACCGGTTGCTCGACGGCTGGGACGGCCGGTTCTCGCTCGCGGTCCGGGGCACCGTGGTGCGTCACATCGAGAGCTGCCCCACCTGTGGACGACGCCGCGCCGGGCTGGTCTCGCTGCAGCACCTCGCGCCGGTGATCGTGCCGCCGGTGTTCGTGCTGCCCGACGATCTGCACGCCCGGCTGGTCGCGGACCTGTCACGGCTCGGCGGACCGGGCGGGGCGGCGTCCGGTACCGCGCCCGGAACTGCGTCCGGCTCCTCCGCTGCGCCGGCATCGGCTGGCTGGGCCTGGCGGGACGACGGTTTCCCTTGGCCCGCAGTCGATCCCGAGCTCGAGTACGCGGTGTCGGACGGCATCGACGGCCTCGGCGCCCCGGTGCCGCACGTGCCCGTCGCCCGCGGCTCCCACCCCGAGGGTGAGCCCGCCGGGCGGCGCCGGTCCGCCCTGGTGGTCGCGGCCGCCGTCGTGCTGTTGCTCGCCGCGGTAGGGGTCGTCGTCCGGCGCGCGGGGGAGCGCACCGAGGTGGCCCTGGCCGACGGGGTGCCGCCGAGTGCCTCGGCGCTCGCCTTCCCCGGGGGCACCGGATCGGCCGCGCCCTCCGAGACCGCCACCGGTCCGTCGGTCGGCCCCTCGATCGGCTCACCGGCCGGACAGCCGGCCGGCGCGGCGACGGGAACCGCCGCTCCGGCGGGCACCGCAGCGCCCACGCCGTCGATCCGGCCGCCGACCTCCTCGGGACCTCGGGGGTCCGGCACGCCGTCGGCGTCCGGGGCGACGCCCTCGGTCGTGGTCACCTCGTCGCGGCCCACGCCGTCCTCGGTGGGGAGCGTTCCGGCGACCCCGACGCCGTCGCCGGACCCGTCCCCATCGCGGGTGCGCCCCTCACCCTCGCCGTCGGACGCGCCGCCACAGATCCTGCGGGTGAGCGTCAACCCCGCAACGGTGCTGCAGTCGGGGTGCACTCCCGCCAGCGCCACGGTGGCCGTGGTGGTCCGCGGCGCCGCTCCGATCACCGGCACGGTCCGCTGGCAGGCGGCCAAAGGTCAATTCGTCACGACCGCGCTGACGTCCACCGGTACCGGCCTGTCCGGCCGGGTCGGGCCGTTCGCCGTGGCCGGCAGGATGGCGTTGTCCGTCACGGTTCAGGATGTCCAGGGGCGCAGCGCGTCGGCGGCCACGTCGGTCACCGTGGGGGTGTGCTCACCGATCGGGTGAGCGGGGGCCTCGGCGATGACCATCGGCCGGTGACTGCCGGTCGTGCGGAACACGACGACCAGCGATCCCGACACGACGCCCAGCAGCAGGGTGTTCACCAGGGCCAGCAGGATCGCCTGGGGTGCGGCCAGATACGGGCGACGGTTCATGGTGCCTCCAGGTTCGACTGCGGTTCTCGGTTCGACTGCGGTGCGAGGCGCCCGGAACGGGCCACTCGTGATCAAGACGTCGCGGCGGGGGGAGGAACTACACCCCAACGGCTCGGGTGATCGGCGGAGATTGCGGCTCCGCCGATCGGGCGAGGGGGATCGATGCCCGACAACACCCGAAGGGCCTGGGCTGCAACGAATCTCCGGTTTCGATGATCGACACCGGCCGGTGTCAGACTCACGCAGTCGGGGCGTGTCAGGCGCCTGGTCGCGGCAACCTGGAGGTCGGATGCGCCCTGCCGGAGTACACCCCGACGAGCATCCCGCCCCCGATGAACCCGCCCTCGAGCCACCCGGCCCGGCCGGAGCCGAGACGGCGGTCGAGCCGACCGATGCCGAGCTCGCTCGAGCCTGGCAGAGCGGCGGTTCGACGGCCTTCGACGCGGTGTACCGGCGCTTCGCCCCGGCCCTGTTCGGCACCGCCCTGGCGCTGGTCGACGATCGCAGCAGCGCGGGCGACGTCGTCCACGAGACCTTCGTGCGCGCCGCGACCCGCATCGGAACCCTGCGCGAACCGTCACGGTTGCGGGCGTGGTTGTTCGCCATCCTGCGCAACGAGGTCGCGTCGTGGCGCCGAGCCGGTGCCCGCGTGACGATCAGCCTGGATCAGGGCGCCGCCCCGGTGAGTGAGTGGCTCGAGGACGACGCGCCCGCGGCGGACGTCGAGGCCTCGCGTCGCGAGCTGCGCGAGCTGGTCTGGACTGCGGCCGACGGGCTGCAACCGCGTGATCGTGAGGTGCTCGAACTGCACCTGCGGGGCGGGCTGGAGGCCGGCGACCTGGCCGTGGTGATGGGGGTGACCCCGGGGCACGCCGCCGTGATGCTCACCCGGATGCGCGATCGGCTGGAGCGCTGCCTGGGCGCGGTGATGATCGCGCGGTCGGGCCGGCCGGACTGCCCCGGCCTCGACCGGCTGCTGGACGGTTGGGACGGTCGGTTCTCGCTGGCCGTGCGGGGCCGGGTGGTGCGCCACATCGAGAGCTGCCCGGTGTGCGTCCGGCGACGCGAGGGGCTGGTCTCGCTCGACCGGCTGGCGCCGGCGTTGCTGCCGCCCGCGGTGCTGCTGCCCGAGCAGTTGCACGTTCGTCTGGTGAGTGCCCTGACCCAGCTGTCGGCGCAACCGGCGGCCGCGGCCGTGGGGGCGCCGTCCGATGCGGTCCGGCAGGTGCCGGATCAGCGGCGGGACGAGGCGTGGCGGGACGACGGATTCCCGCGGTCGCCGGCCGATCCGGGGGCCGGGCTGCCGTGGGACCTCGCGCCGCATCCGGCTGCCTCTCTGGAGATCGATCTGGAGTTCGACCCGGACGCCGACGTCGCGCTCGGCGAGGATCGCGAGTCGGCGGACCGGCGGCGTCGTCGGCGGATGGGGTTGCTCGGCATCGGGTCGATCACGGCGCTGGCGATGGGGGGCTGGTGGACGGTGGACGCCTCGGTGTCCGGCCGGCGCAGCGTCGTGATGCGTCCCACCACCCCGCCTCTGGCCTTTCCGGGGGAGCTGCCCGCCCCGGCCCCCTCGCTCGCGGCGGGCGCCGGGTCCGCGGCGGCGTCCGGCCGGTCACCTGCCCTGGTGCCCTCGCCGAGGCCGTCCCCGACGCCCGGGACGAGCCCGGTGCCGATGGCCGTGCCGGCAGCGCCGGATGGGCCGGATGAGCCGGGCGGCGCCGTCCCGGGTGTCTCGCCGACGTCCACGCCGGGGCCGACCGCGGAGCCGCCCTCGCCCACGGCGACGGCCACGTCGTCCTCGGCCGGGTCGTCGTCCGGTGAACCGTCGTCCGAGCCGCCGACCCCGGCGCCCTCGCCCCCCGCCCCGCGCCCGGGGCCGACCAGCCCGGCGCCCACCTCGACGCCGGTCACGAGCCCGCAGATCCTGGCCGTCGGCGCGAGTCCGGTGCTGGTGATGACCCTCGGCTGCACTCCCGAGACGGCCGCGGTGACGGTGTCGGTGGCGTCGTCCCTGCCGGTGAGCGGCACGGTGTCGTGGACCCCGGGCGTGGCCGGCGCCGTGACCTCGCCGCTGGTGGCGGCCGGTGCCGGCGTGCTGTCCGGTCAGGTGGGTCCGTTCACCGCGATCGGGCAGCGAACCCTGACGGTCACGGTCACCGACACGGCGGGCAACAGCACCGTCGGCACGACCACCCTGACGGTCCAGAATTGTCTGGTGATCAGCTGACCAGAACCCTGCTGCGCCGCGGGAGCGTCGCGTACGCTTCCGCGCCATGACCAGTCGCGCCGTGCCCCCTACCCGTCCCACGCCCGTCGCCGACATCGACGGTGCCAAGCGCACCTACGAGCTCGACCGGGCGCACGTGTTCCACTCCTGGTCCGCCCAGGCGACGCTCAATCCGCTCGTGGTGGCGGGGGCCGAGGGGTCGTGGGTCTGGGACGGGGACGGCACCACGTACCTGGACTTCTCCAGCCAGCTGGTCTACACCAACATCGGGTTCGGTCACCCGAAGGTGGTCTCGGCGATCCAGGACCAGGCCGCCCTGCTGGCCACCATCGCCCCGCAGCACGCCAACGCGGCGCGCTCGGAGGCCGCCCGGCTGATCGTCGAGCGGGCGCAGCAGATCGGGGGTGTCTCGGCCGGCGACGGCGACGACTTCACCCACGTGTTCTTCACCAACGGCGGCGCCGACGCGATCGAGAACGCCGTCCGGATGGCGCGGCTGCACACCGGGCGGCGCAAGGTGCTCGCCCGCTACCGCAGCTACCACGGCAACACCACCACGGCGATCAACCTGACCGGCGACCCGCGTCGGTGGCCGAACGACTACGGCGCCGAGGGCGTCGTCCACTTCGTGGGGCCGTTCCTCTACCGCTCGTCCTTCCACGCCACCACCGAGGAGGAGGAGTGCGCGCGGGCGCTGGCCCACCTGGAGCAGACCATCCTGCTCGAGGGCGCCTCGACCATCGCCGCGATCGTGCTGGAGTCGATCCCGGGCACCGCAGGGATCATGGTGCCGCCGGCCGGGTACCTGGCCGGGGTGCGGGAGCTGTGCGACAAGTACCAGATCCTGTGGATCGCCGACGAGGTGATGAGCGGCTTCGGTCGGGCCGGGCGCTGGTTCGCCTGCGAGCTGGCCGGGGACGGCGTGCGCCCCGACCTGATCACCTTCGCCAAGGGCGTGAACTCCGGCTACGTGCCGCTGGGTGGCGTGATCGTGTCGAGCGCGATCTACGACACCTTCGCGACGCGGGCGTTCCCCGGCGGGCTGACCTACTCCGGGCACCCGCTGGCCTGTGCCGCGGCCGTGGCGACGATCAACGCCATGACCGAGGAGGGCATCGTCGAGAACGCCGACCGGCTCGGCCGCGAGATCTTCGGCCCCGAGCTGGCCGCCATGGCCGCGCGCAGTCCGATCATCGGTGAGGTGCGCGGCGTCGGCGCGTTCTGGGCGCTGGAGCTGGTGCGCGACAAGGACACCCGCGAACCGCTGGTGCCGTTCAACGCCGCCGGGGACGCCAATGCGCCGATGCTCAAGCTGGGGGCGGCCTGCCGCCAGCGCGGGCTGATGCCGTTCGTCAACGGCAACCGGACCCACGTCGTCCCGGCCCTGAACATCACCGACGACGAGGCTCGCTACGGCCTGGCCCTGCTCGAAGAGGCCCTGGACGACGTCGCCCGCCTCGTCATCGACCAGGACTCCTGACACCACCCCCCGAACACCCCCACCAAACCTGCTCATGCTCCGCGGGTGACACTCGATGCTCCGCTGGTGACGGCCGATCGGCGGTCCCTACGGAGCACGGGTGGTCACCAGCGGAGCATGAGCGGGTTTGTCAGGGGGTGGCCGGGGCTTCGGGGGAGGAGCGGGTGGCGAGCTGCGGGTCGGCTCGGCGGAGGCGGCGTTTCTCGCGGGTGGTCAGCAGGCGCAGGAGGACCAGGGCCCAGGCCAGGGTGAACAGCGCCAGGTCGACGATGAACGGCACGGCATGGACGTCGTCCTCGGCCCAACTCACCTGGCCCGTGACCGAGACCCCCGGGGTGTCGAACAGGTAGGGCACCGGCCAGCCTGCGGTCGGCAACGGCTGGTAGCAGTAGCCGGGGTTCAGGGGCGAGGGGCGGCAGAGGTTGCCCTGCGCAGCCAGGTACGACCCCTCGATCAGGCCGCTGGCCAGGGTCGTCACCAAGGCGACCAGAGCGATGAGGACGACGAACACCGGCCACCGACGCGCGATGGGACGGGGTCGATCCGGGGCTGGAGTGGCCGCGTCGGCACGCTGGGCGAGGGCGGCGTCGCGTTCCTCCCGGGCGGCAGCGACCGTCACCCGGGCGCGCCACTGACTCCAGACCAGGACGACAAGGGTCCAGATCAGCGCGAACGCCGCCACGTCGACGGCGAAGGCGTCCGGGTGGAACCCGTCGTCCGGGCCGAGGGTTCCGGCACCGGCGTTCGTGGCGAGGTCGATCAGGTAGGGCCGGGGCCAGCCGCCCATGGGCAGGGCCGCTTCACACGGCTCCGAGCTGTTCCACGGTGTGGCGTCGCAGGGCACGACGGCCAGGTGATGGCGGTGATAGAGCACCGAGGCTCGGGCCGAGGCATACGCCGCGACTCCCACGCCGACGACGGCCAGTGCCGCCATCGCTCGGTCGGCACGCGTCGTCCAGGGTCGGGCCTTGATCACCGAGGCCATCAAGCTTGCACCACCTCTCCTGGTGCTCCCGAGACGCCGCCCGACCCCGCGACGTTGCACGCGCCGTCCACCCCCTCATGCTCCGCTGGTGCTGCGCCGTGCTCCGCAGGTGACGGCAAATCCGCGTCACCAGCGGAGCATGATGCGTCGCCAGCGGAGCATGAGCGGGTTCTGTCAGGGGGTGTGGCGGGCGGCGTTGGCGTGGATCGCGTCGTGGACGTACTGGGCCAGGCCCTGGTGCAGGTCCTCGTAGGTCGCCGTGAACCTGGGGTCGGCCAGGTACATGTCGGCCAGGCCGCGGTGCATGTCGTAGCCGAGGTCGTAGAACCGGTCGTGGATGTGGCGGCGGTGGGCCTCGGCGGCGTCCATCGCCTCGACCGAGTCGGCCGGCAGCCCGGCGTCCAGGGCCGCGACGAAGGCGACGTTGACCGCCTCGGCCTCGGCCTTGACCGCCTCCCAGTCGGCGCGGGTGTAGCGCGCGGTGCGCGAGCGGGACTGCCGCCAGGCGTCGGTGTCACCCCAGCGCTGCTCGGCCTCGGCCTCGTACTCCTCGTGGTAGCCGTCGCCGAACAGCTCCTTCAGCTCGCCGGCGCTCAACGGTTGGTCGTTCATGCTCGCCTCCAGGGCGTGATCGAGGGCGGTGATCAGGGCGTGCAGCTCGTCCAGCCGGGACGAGACCAGTTCACGCTGCCGGCGCAGGTGGCTCGCGACGCCGTCCGGGTCGGCGTCCAGCAGGTCGGCGATCCGGTCCAGCGAGAAGCCCAGCCGGCGGTAGGTCACGATGTGGGCCAGCCGGGTGAGATCCGTTGCGGTGTAGAGCCGATAGCCGGACGCCGTGCGCTCGCTCGGGCGCAGCAACCCCACCTCGTCGTAGTGGTGCAGGGTGCGCACCGTGACGCCGAATCGGCTGCTCACCTGGCCGACCGGCAGCGGCTCGGCGGCTGCGTGCGATGCGTTCACGACCCCACTGTGTGGCCTCACGCCGGGGGAGGGTCAAGCCGCCCCCGCCCAGCGCTCGCAGATCACACCGAGTCGAGCCGATCTGCCCACGCCACGACGCCGGAATCGACCTACAGTGCTGAGTAGGAGGTGTTCTCGATGTCGCACCAAACCGCAGCCTCCGTGATCTCGCTCCCGTTGAACGAGGTCGAGGAGCGTCTTCACGATGTTCAGACCTGGCCCCTGTTCCTGGAGGATCTCGAGGAGATCAGCAAGGCAGGGCACCATCGCTACCGCATGATGATCCGCAGCGGTCGCACCACGCGCGAGGTGGTGGCCGCGATCACGCATCACCACCGCGAGCACCGCTTCACCTGGAAGGCCCTCGAGGGGCCGTTGTACGAGGGTGAGATCCGCCTGCAGTCCGAGGGTGAGCGGCGGACGAGGATCAAACTCCAGTTCACCGCCGATCCGGTCGGGTTCATGGCCGGACTGAGCGAGTTGTTCGGTGCGCGCAACGACACCGCCGAGATCGACCTGCGCAAGATGGAGCGGGTGCTGCGCCACGATCGCGAGGTCGAACGGGAGACCGAACGCGAGATCGAGCACACGATGGAACACAAGATCGAACACAAGGCCGGGCACGGTCACTGAGCCGGCTCGGCCCTCGATCTGTCGTGATCACCAGGTCTCGGCCCACGGTGATCGGCCGCCTCGCCCGGGTCGTCTCGGGTGAGGCGGTGACGCCGGACTAGGCTCGGAGCGTGAAGGTTCTCGTGCTGGGCTCCGGTGCCCGTGAACACGCCCTCGTCGCCGCCCTGTCCGCTGACGCGGACGTCCACGACATCGTCGCCGCTCCCGGCAACCCGGGCATGCCCGTGCCCTGCCGACCGGTGGACGCCGCCGACCCGGACGCCGTCCGGGCCCTGATCGAGGCCGAGCGCGCCGCCGGCCGGGGCTTCGACCTGGTGGTGGTCGGCCCCGAGGCGCCGCTGGTCGCCGGGGTGGCGGACGCCGTCCGGGCCGCCGGGGTGCCCTGCTTCGGCCCGTCGGCCGAGGCCGCCCGGCTGGAGGGCAGCAAGGCGTTCGCCAAGGAGGTCATGGCCGCCGCCGGGGTGCCCACGGCCATGGCCCACGTGTGCACCACCGTCGACGAGGTCGCCGAGGCCCTCGACGCCTTCGGCGCTCCCTATGTGGTCAAGGACGACGGTCTGGCCGCCGGCAAGGGCGTGGTGGTCACCGACGACCGGGACGCCGCGCTCGATCACGCCCGCGCCTGCCTGGCCGGACGACCCGAGGCCGCCGTGGTCGTCGAGGAGTACCTCGACGGCCCCGAGGTGTCGCTGTTCGTGCTGTGCGACGGCGAGAGCGTCGTGCCGCTGGCCCCGGCGCAGGACTTCAAGCGCGTGGGGGACGGCGACACCGGGCCGAACACGGGAGGTATGGGCGCCTACAGCCCGCTACCGTGGGCGCCGGCCCACCTGGTCGACAACGTGGTCGATCGGGTGGCGCTGCCCGTGGTGCGCGAGATGGCCCACCGCGGCACCCCGTTCAGCGGGGTGCTCTACTGCGGCCTGGCGCTCACGGCGCGCGGCCTGCGCGTGGTCGAGTTCAACGTCCGGTTCGGGGATCCCGAGACCCAGTCGGTGCTCGCCCGGCTCGCCACCCCGCTCGGCGGCGTCCTGTTGGCCGCGGCGACCGGCAGCCTGGCCGGACTGGCGCCGCTGCGGTGGCGCGATGCGGCCGCCGTCACGGTGGTGCTCGCCGCCGACAACTACCCCGCCGCGCCGCGCACCGGCGATGCGATCACCGGGCTGGACGCCGCCGCGACCGTGACCGGGGCGAGCGTGCTCCACGCCGGGACGGCGCGTGACCCCGATGGCCGGTTGGTCTCCGCCGGCGGCCGGGTGCTGTCGGTCGTGGGCCTGGGGGACGATCTGGACGCCGCGAGAACCGTGGCGTACGAAGCGATCTCGCGCATCGAGCTACCCGGGGCGCACTATCGCTCCGACATCGCGGCGGCAGCGGCCGAGCAGGCCGCCGCGGTGACGCCGGCATGAGTCCCGAGGTCGATTCGCCTGCGACAGTGTCGGTTTCGCCGGATTCACCGGATGCGTCGGTTTCATCGGTGACCGAGCTGCCCGGGTGGCGCCACGTCTACTCGGGCAAGGTGCGTGATCTGTACCTGCCCGACGGGTCCGACGACGCCGACCGCGTGCTGGTGGTCGCGAGTGACCGCATCTCGGCCTATGACCACGTGCTGGTCACGCCCATCCCCGACAAGGGGCGCATCCTCACCGCGCTCAGCCTGTGGTGGTTCGAGCAGCTCGCGGACGTGGTCTGCCATCACGTGCTGACCGCCACCGAGGTGCCGGCCGCGGTCGCCGGGCGGGCCATGATCTGCCGCCGGCTCGCGATGATCCCGGTGGAGTGCGTCGCCCGCGGGTACCTGACCGGGTCAGGGCTGGCCGAGTACGCCGCGACGTCGTCCGGCCAGACCGGCGGCGAGGTGTGCGGCGTGCGGCTGCCGCCGGGGCTGCTCGACGGCTCCCGGTTACCCGAGCCGATCTTCACTCCCGCCACCAAGGCACCGATGGGCGAGCACGACGAGAACGTCACCTACGACGCGGTGGTCGCCCACGTCGGGCTGCGGACCGCCGAGCGCATCCGCGAGCTGACCCTGACGGTCTATGCCACGGCCGAACGGATCGCCCGCGAGCGCGGAATCCTGGTGGCCGACACCAAGTTCGAGTTCGGCCACCTCGCCGGCGAGGCGACGGGGACCGCCGGGACGACGGCGCAGGTCGGGGACGTCGTGCTGGGCGATGAGGTACTGACCCCGGACTCCTCACGGTTCTGGCCCGCCGAGGGCTGGCAGCCGGGCGGTGCGCAGCCGAGTTTCGACAAGCAGTTCGTCCGGGACTGGCTGACCTCACCGGCCTCGGGCTGGGATCGCCACGGCGACCAGGCCCCGCCGCCCTTGCCGCAGGACGTCGTCGAGCGCACCCGCGCGCGCTACGTCGAGGCCTATGAACGCCTCACCGGGCGGCGTTGGACGAACTGAGGCCGGACGAATCCAGGCCGGACGAATCCAGGTCGGACGAACCGAGGCAGGACGAATCGAGCACCTCGGCGGCCCGCGCGTAGCGGGCCACGAAGGCGCGCAACAACGCCGGGGGATGCGTGACGTCGCTGGCCCGGGCCATGGCCTTGATCTCCTCGGCCTGCTCGGGCGGGAAGTACCCCGCGTGCTTGTAGACCTCGACCCGCGTGCTCAGCCCGTCGACGTCCAGCTCGGGGTGGAACTGGGTGGCGTACACGTTGCGCCCCACCCGGAACAGCTGCACCGGGCAGGTGGCCGAGCCGGCGAGCAGCACGGCGTGGTCGGGCAGCACGCTGACCGCCTCCTTGTGCCCCACGAAGGCGTCGAAGCTGTCCGGCAGGCCGGCCAGCAACGGATCGGCCCGGCCGTCGGGGGTCAGGGTGATCCGCACCGCGCCGACCGGTTCGGCGTAGGTCCGGTCGATCACCGCCCCCTGGTGCGCGCCCAGGGTGCCGATGCCGTAACAGGCCCCCAGGAACGGGAAGTCGACGGACACCACCTCGTCGAGCAGCCGTCGCAGGTCGGCCTCGACCCGCAGCTGGACCGGCGACTTGGCGTCCTCGGGGTCGCTGGAGTTGAACGGGCCGCCGCCGAGCAGGATGCCGGAGTAGTCCGCCAGCTCGATCGGACCCAGCGGGTCGCGCTCGAGCCGGTGGCGCACCAGGTCGGTCTCGCCCAGCCCGGCGAAGGTCTGGAAGGCCTGGTACTCGTTGTCCGCGGCGGCGTCCTCGGCGCGCGTGGCCAGCAGCAGGAACGGCTTCACGACGGTCAGCCTAGAGCCACCGGCCGACCCCGGATCCCGCCGCCGGCCCCGGGTACCGCCGGGCACGGATCACCAGATCACCGGGGTGAGGAGGTGGCCGCCACGGCCTCGACGTCGATCGGTTCGGCGCCGTCCAGCACCGGCATCCCCAGCAGGTGGGTCAGCCAGTAGCCGGCCGAGCGCCGTCCGTAGGGCGACAGCGCCGCGTCGTGGACCGCCAGGACGGCGCGAGGGGCCACCGCGCGGGCGAAGTCGATCGCCATGCCGATCGAGAGCCACGAACCGCTCACCGGCAGCGCGAGGACGTCGACGGGTCCGCTGCCGGGGGGCGGCAGGGCGTCCACGGCGTCCCCGGGGTGGTACACCGCGGCCCCGCCGGGGCCGCGCAGCAGCAACCCGATGTTGCCGATGCGTGGCGCCTCGGGATGCACCGGTGCGTGCAGGCCGCCGAGGGCGAGCACCTCGAAGCCGGCCACCGCGGTGGCCTCGCCCGGGTGCAGTCCGCGGGCCTCGATCCCGACCCGGGTGAGTTCGACCGCAACCTCCGGTTCGGTGATCAACTCCGCGGTGGTGTTGCCGTCCAGGAGGACCGGCAGCCGCTCGGCGTCCAGGTGATCGCTGTGGGCATGCGTGATCAGGACGGCGTCCAGATCCGTGAGCTCCTCGGCACCGGGCGACATCGAGCCCGGATCGATCAACAACCGGCCGCCGCCGTCCTCCAGCAGCAGACAGGAGTGTCCGAGATGGGTCAACCGCATACCCCCACACAAGCACCGCGCGAACCCGCCCGACAGGGCCAGGACGTCACCCGCCGATGCCGGCGTGGGCGGTGGGCGGGTCAAGCGCGAGAGCCGGTGTGCCGACTACTCGGAGAAGGTCTGTTCCGTCGGCGAGCGAGGCGCGAGGGCGGTGTGAGAGGGCGGTGATGATGCGCGGTCGCACGGGGTCCAGGGCGGCCGGCTCCACCGTGCTCGCGGTGCTCGTGATGTCCCTCGGGTTCCTGTTCGCCTTCACCGACCCGGCGGCCGCCGGGCCGGCCCAGGCGAGCATCGCGATCTTCGACGACGACGCCGACCGGGCGATGTTCCCGGGGCTCGACCTGGCGCCGGATCACACCTACACCCAGTGCCTGCGCATCCAGGCTCGGGCCCTCGAGCCGCAGGACTCGGTACGTCTGGCGGCGGTCGACGTCACGGGCACGCTCGCCGCTCACCTGCACCTGACGGTCGAGATCGGGGACGGCGCCCGCTACGGCGACTGCGCGGGGTTCACCGGCGCCGTCGTGTTCGAGGGATCGCTGGCCGAGCTGGCCGCCTCGGGCACCCGGGGCGTGGCCACGGGATGGATGCCGGACGCCGACCCGGCCCGTTCGTTCCGGGTCACCGCTGCCCTCGACGCCACAGCCGGCCAGGGGCTGACCGCCGAGGGCAGCTTCCTGTGGCAGCTGACCTCGAACGCCGCCCCGCAGGTCACCCCGACCCCGACCCCGGTCGCGCCGACGACCATCACCACGACCACGACCACGACGCCGACCCCCGAGCCCACGCCGTCCGCGACACCCGACGGCAGCCCGTCGCCGACCACGGCCCCGACCCCGCCGAACGGGGGATCCTCGATCGGCGGTGGCTCGCAGATCGCGCCGGACCTGACCCTGGATCATGCCCTGGCCCAGGTGCAGGAGGTGGGCCGCCGGCTGGCGGTGACCGTCGGCGCGGTGGTCTCCCGGCCGCAGTATCCGCTGCTGGCCCTGCTGTTCGCCCTGGCCTTCCTGATCGTGCAGGACCGCATCGACCGGCGTGACCCCAAGCTCGCCGTCACCTCGGTTCGCCAACGGGACAACGAGGTCTTCTTCCCCGACCGATTCGGTGGTGCACTGTGAACTCTGCTCCGTCCCGACGCTCCGGTATCGAGGTGGCCCCGCTCTCGCAGCGGGTGGCCGCCATGGAGCTCTTCCGGCTCTCGGCGGTCGTCGTCCTGGCGCTGCTGGCCAGCCTGCAGGTGGACCTGAGCGCGGGTGACGGCTGGGCGGTCGGCTGCTATCTGGTCCTGACCGGACTGCTGTCGACCCTGGTGCTGACCCGGTTCTCCGCCCTGGCGGTCAAGGCGTTCGGCATCAGCCTGCTGCTGGACGGCGTGTTCGTGCAGTACGCGCACGACCGGTTGGGCCACGGGCTGGCCACCGACACCGTGGTGGCGGCACTGCTGGTGGCGGTGTGCCTGCTCGCCTCCTTCCGGACCGGCCTGAAGCTGGCGGTCTGGCAGTCCTTGATGCTCGTGATCGCCTGGCGCGGCGAGCAGAGCGGGTTGTTCCCGGCGGTCGCGGGGACCACCGGCATCAGCCGCGAGAGCCTGGTGGTCACCGACACCGTGGTGCTCTGGCTGGTCGTGATCGTCACCTCGGTGGCCGGCTCGATCAACGAACGCGAACTGCGGCGGCGTCGCTACGACGCCGAGGCGCTGGAGCGCCTGGCCTCCGCGCTGCTCACCGACGAGACCTCGGCCGCGGTGTGCGAGCGGTTGCGGCGGTTCGCGGTCGACGAACTGGGGGCATCGCGGGCCGTGATGCGCCAGCGCCTCGCCCAGGACGACACCGCCTCGGCCTACCTCGACCTGGCCGCCACCCGCTCCGGGGCCACCCTGGCGCTGCGGCTGAATCCCCAACTCGACCCCGATCTGGCCGCCGAACTGCCCGGTGCCCGCCGGTTGGCGGCGATCCCGCTGCGCGGGGCGGACGAGGGGCGGCAGCAGTTCCTGGTGCTGGACTTCGGCCCGACCCGGTGGCGCAGCCATCGGGTCGAGCGCCGGGTGCTCGAGGCGGCCACGCAGGCCGCTGCCACCGCAGCCCTGGCCCAGGCCCGCGCCCAGCTGATGGAACAGGCCCAGCGCGCGGCCGTCACCGATGGGCTGACCGGGGTGGCCAACCGCCGGGCCTTCGACGCAGCCCTGGCCGAGCACGAGCGGGCCTGGCGGGAGCGGGCCACGCCGTTCGTCCTCGTGCTGGTCGACGTCGACTTCTTCAAGAAGGTCAACGACGTGCACGGCCACCCGGTCGGTGACCAGGTGCTGGCGGCCGTGGCGCGCGTTCTCACCACCCAGGCCGGCGCGCGGGCCTTCGTCGCCCGCTACGGCGGCGAGGAGTTCGCGATGATCATGCAGGGCATGGACACCGCCGCGGCGGCCGTGCTGGCCGACCGGGTTCGCCTGGGCCTGCCGCTGGCGGACTCCCCGGTGAAGGTGACCGCCAGCATGGGGGTCGCCGGGGTTCCCGAGGACGCGGACGGCATCGAGGCCGTGATCCGTGCGGCGGACGACGCTCTGCTGCTCGCCAAGCGCACCGGCCGCAACCGGGTGGTGATCGCCGGGCCGGACACCCAGGCGGCGCTGCAGGCGCACCTGGAGGCCGAGGCGAAGAGCCCGGCGGTTCAGGACTCCTCGGGCCGCTGACCCGCGCGGGAGACCACGAAGACCAGAGCCGCCAGGCCGGTCACGATCAGCCAGAGCCGCGCCGACTCGTCGGCGCGGCCGTGCTGCAGCAGGGCCAGCCGACCGGCGGCCGGCACCACGAGCCGGCCCACCCCGAGCAGTTCCTCGGTGGTGTGCAGCTCGGAGTCCATGCTGGGGTTGGCATCGCCCTTGGTACGGAAGCGTCCGTCGGCCTCGACCCGCACGATGCGGTGCACCACGCGTCCGGTCGCGGTGTAGGGGTCGCTGAGCAGCACCACCTGGCCGCGTTCCGGGGCCGAGCCGGGACGCGCGAACAGGACGACGTCGCCCGGATCGATCCGGGGCGACATCGAGCCGGTGACCACCAGGGTGGGATGCCAGCCGATGACCATCGGCGCCAGGGACCAGCCGATCAGCGAGCAGACCACCAGCAGCCAGCTCGTGGCGGCCGTGCTCAGCAGCGACCACGCCGCCCAGCCCACCCCGTCGAGTCCAGCGACTCGCCCGAGCCCACCGAACCGGCCGGCAGCGCCGTCCGCGCCGTCGGGGTCACGTGAGTCGGGCACCTCGCCCGGCAGCACGGTGACGCGCGGCGGCGTCCCGTTCGTCATGGGTGATGAACCGATCGCCCGATGCGCCGGATCAGGTGTTCTGGGCTTCCCAGGTGAAGGTCAGCGACGAGCTCTTGCCCATGGCGCCGTTGTTGTTCTGCAGCGTCCAGACGAACCGGTAGGTCTTGGTGGCGTTGGACCCGCCGGCGGGCGCCCAGCTGGACACACCGGTGGCGTAGCTGGTGCTCGTCGTGCCGAAGGCGTCCAGGGTCGAGCTGTGCAGGGTGGTGGCCGAGACGAAGTCGGAGCAGTTGGCGTTCGCACCGCTGCCCTCCTGCACCGACAGGTCGAGATACTGCCCCAGTCCGTTGTCGGTGTAGCTGGTGCCGTACAGCTTCACCGCGGCGTTGAGCGTTCCGGTGTAGGTGACCACGATGCACTTGGTGCCGGTGTCACCGGGCTTGAGACCCGTGACCGAGAACATGGCGACGTTGCTGTCGTTGTCGCTGATCGCCACGGAACCGGTCTGCCAGGAGTTGACCCCGTTGGTCGTGGTGGCACTGAAGGCGGCATTGGACGCCTGGTACACCACGGCGCTGCTCGCGAGCAGCGCCAGCGGGACCAGGACGGCGATGCCGGGTCGGTACCGCCGCTGGTTGCCGTGCTCGGCCATGTCGATCCTCCTCGGGGCCACGCGGTGGGCGTGTCTGGGGCCCGTCGAGATGTGTCATCGGCCGATCGGGCGCCGAAGTGCAGTCCTGGCGGGTGACGTTGTCCGGATCGATCGCAGCGACACCCGATCGGCCCAGCGCAGCCGGACCCGGCGCCACGTCGGCGTGTCGAGCACGGGGCGGACCTTCGGTGCCAGGTTCCCTCGAGAATTGGCGTACTTTGCCCGCGCGGGGCGTGTGGAACGGGCAGGCTGGGGGTGTACGAACGGTGCACTCGCGCAACTCGACATCACCACGAGTGGAGCACCGGTTTGGCGAACCTCGATCACATCCGGTGTGATGAAGGTCGTGGTGCACGAGCGGACCGTGGACGCGGCCCCACGCACGGGGTACTCGGTGGGCGACATGGGAGAGAGCGTGGGAGAACGGTACGAGGTCATCCTCGTCACCTATCAGAGCCGGCCACTGGCCGAGGCTCTGCTCTCGCGGCTCCCTGCCGACGTGCCGGTGGCCCTGATCGACAATGCCCAGGGTGCCGATGGCGTGGCCGAACTGGCGGCCGATCGCCCGCACGCGCGGTACGTGTCCGGACCCGGGCAGGGATTCGCCAAAGCGGCCAATCTGGGCGCCCGGACCTCCACCGCCGACTATCTGATCTTCGTCAACCCCGACAGCGGCCCGACGCTGGCCCACCTCGAGACGATGGTCGAGGATCTCGAGGCCGATCCGCTGCTGGCTGCCGTCGGCGCCACCACCGTGCTGCCGGACGGTCGGGTCGAGCTCGGCGTGGGTGGCTGGGAACCGACCACGATGCGCTGCCTGGTGCACGCGCTCGGGCTGCACCGGATCTTTCCCCGGGCCGGGGTCTATGCCCGCCCGGTGCCCGGCAAGCCCCTGCAGCTGGAGTGGCTCAGTGGCGCCTGCCTCGCCGTCCCGCGCGAGGACTTCCTGTCGCTGGGCGGCTTCGACGAGCGCTTCTTCGTCTACAACGAGGACATGGCCTTCGGCCGGCGCGCGCGGGAGGCCGGCCGCACGCTGCGGCTGCGCACCGACATCCTGGTCCCCCATCTCGGGGGCGGCTCGGGCGGGGCCAAGACCCGCATGTTCCAGATGCGCGGCGCCTCGATGATCAAGTACATCGCGGACCAGAACAGCCCGCTGGCCACCTCGCTGATGCGCATCTCGCTGAGCGTGGCCACGGTCCTGCGCATGATCCAGGCCCGGCTCGAGGGCCACCGCGACCTGGCTCGCGCGCACGCGGCCTACCTGCGCGGGATGTGGCGCGGCGAGCCGGACATGTCGTGACGTACACCGGCCACGACCCGGGCCCGCACGCGGCCCCGGAGGTCTTCCGCTACCGCAGCGGCCCGTCCCGCGGCGTCCTGATCGGCCTGGCCGCCGCGCTCGTCGTGGTGCTGGGGCTGGGGGCGGCGGGCTCCTACTACTGGACCCGGTTGCGCGTCCCGCCGATCCAGGCGGTGCCCAGGGCGACCCCGAGCGCCGTCACCGGCTGGTCGAGCGGGGTCTGGACCGGGGGCACCTGGGGGGCGAACCGGGTCGCGGCCTTCGCGGGCTGGCGGGGATCGCCGGCCGACACCGCGGTGACCTACCCCGCCTACGGCACCTGGCAGGAGCTCGCCGAGAAGTCCGAATGGCACGTCAGCGTGTTCGACGGTTTCGCCGGCACCCTGGTCTACGGCCTGCCGCTGCTGCCCAAGGACGCCGCTCCGGGGGCACTGGCCGAGGTCGCCGCGGGCAAGCACGACTCGGCGTTCACCGCCGTCGCCGCCACGCTCGCCCGCCACCAGCGGCAGAAATCGGTCATCCGGGTCGGCCTCGAGGCCAACGGTGACTGGTTCCCCTGGGGGGCCGGCAAGCCCGCCAACACCCCCGAGGCATTCAAGGCCGCCTTCCGCCACGTGGCGACCCTGATGCGGGCGAAGCTGCCCGGGTGCACGATCGTGTTCGACATCAGCGCCGGCGCCGAGATCCACGGTCAGACCGACCGGCTCGATCCCCTGACCAAGCTGTACCCGGGGGACGACGTGGTGGACGTGATCGGGGTCGACCACTACGACCACTACCAGCTCATCGCCCCCACCCAGCAACGCTTCGACCGGGCGTTGCGGCCGGGCAAGGCCGCGGGGCTGCAGGACACCCTCGACTTCGCCCGGGCCCACCACAAGCGGTTCGCGGTGCCCGAGTGGGGATTGACCTCGACCGCCAAGCGCGGTGGCGGCGACAACGACTTCTTCATCTACGCCATGTACTCGTGGTTCGCCGCGAACTCGGCCGACCTGGCGTTCGAGAACTACTTCAACGAGCCCGAGGCGTACATCGGGTCCTCGATCTGGGACCAGGTGCAGAACCCGAAGGCGGCGGCGGAGTACCGCGCGTTGTGGGGCTCCAGGCCTCGCCCGAAACCGGCCGTCACGCCGTCGGGCTCGCCGAGCGCCTCGGGCTGAGCAACTCCCCGATCCGGGCCAGGTTGGTCGGCGCGTCGAGCAACTCGCGCAGGTGGCGGCGTCCCGATCGGGCCAGTCGCCGGGCCAGGGTCGGGTCCTCCAGCAGGCGCAGGACGGCGTCCGCGAACTCCTTCGGGTCGTCGTGCACCTCGAGGTCGACGCCCGCCGCGAGTGGCAGCCCGGCGGTGGCCAGTGACGTGCTGACCAGCGGCAGCTCGGCGTCCAGGTAGTCGATCAGTTTGATGTTCACCCCGGACCCCGAGACCACCGGGTTCAGCGCCACCGAGGTTCGGGCCAGGTACGGGGCGAGGTCGGGCACGTCGGCGAACAGCTCGACCCGCTCGGTGGCCTCGAGCCGCTGGCGCAGCGCCGGTGACGGCCCGCGGCCCACGACGTCCAGCACCACCCGGGGGTGGTTCGCCAGGATGATCGGCCAGACCCGGCTGAGCAGCCAGTCGATGGCCCCGGTGTTGGTCGCGGTGTCCAGGCTGCCCAGGAAGAGGACGCGGGGGTCGGTGGCGGACGGCGTCCGTTCGGGGGGTGGGGCGTCGTCCCTGGCGTCCAGGCAGAGGGCGAAGGGCGGCACGTGGACGACGTGGCGCGCCCCGGTGCCGGCGCGCCAGCGGGCGTCGGCCAGGGAGATGTCGGCCACACCGACGAGCCAGTCCGCCCGGTTCAGGCGCTGTTCGTGCCGGGCGATCCGCATCGCCTCCCAGCGCATCACCCAGCCGCGTGGGCCGGGGGTCTGCTCGGCGACCCGGCGGTTGTAGACGCTCTCGCGGTTGTGCTGGCGCAGCACGGCCGGCAGGTCGAGCCCGCGGGCCAGGGCCTCGCCCAGGTCGGCGGCCTTGAACGAGAACACCACGATGCCGGTGGCGTCCGGGGCGAGGTCGCGGGCACGGGGCACCAGCCAGGACGGCGCGGGGCGCGAGGCGACCACGTAGGGCTTGGTGGGGTGGGCCAGCCAGATCGGGCTGGTTCGGCGGGGAGTGGCCAGGATCGGCACACCGGGCAGCAGCCGGTTGTAGTCTGACAACTCAACCGTGTCACCGTCGGGGAGCACCACGAGGGCGAGCAAGCCCTCCCGCGCGGCGGCGCGGACGAAACCGAGGTGCTCCTGCTCGCCGCCGTCGGTGGCAGGCAGGAACGGCGAGTCGGCAACCATGATCCAACGCTGACCTTGCACGCCACCCTGTCCGTTCGTAGTGCCCCCGCACGCGAGTGCGGCTCGTACTGCCCGACCACGAGGGCTTGATCGGCCCTCGTCAGTGAGGCTCCTAGTATGTCGGCTATGACCCCGCCGGATGAGGATCGCGCCCTGAGCGTCCACAACGGGCCGAAGATGCCCAGCGCCGGACCACCGACGGGTTCGACCCCGTTGCCCGCCGAGCCGCTGCCGGCGGAGAACCGCCGGCTGCCCAAGGCGGCCGCCCGGCCGGCGCCGGTGCTGGCGCTGTTGCGCGCCCGGTGGCCCTGGCTGGTGATCGCGGCTCTGGTCGGCACGCTGGGGGGCCTGTTGCTGGGGGCGAACCAGACCTATCAGGCCACATCGGTGTTGCGGGTGACCGGCGTCGGCGACCCGTTGCGGCTCAAGCAGGTCGGCCAGACCAATGAGGACGTGGCGATGTCGCCGCCGGTGATCGCCGAGGCGGTCAAGGACCCTGAGCTCAAGGGCATCAAGCCCGAGGATCTCGCCAGGCGGGTCAAGGCCGTGTGGAAGCTGGACACCGACCTGGTCGAGATCACCGTCTCGAACACCTCGGGGCTCCAGGCGGTCAAGGAGGCGAACGCCGTCCTGAAGGCGGTGGTCAAGAAGGCCCAGACCGACAGTGAGGCGCAGAACCGTCAGTTGTTCGATCGCATCACGGCTGCCATGGACTCGCCCCTGACCGGGCCCGCTGCTGCCGGTGAGCCCGATCGTCGCAGCAAGCTCGCCGGAGGACTGGGCGATGCGACAGTGAGCAACGTTCTCGCCTCGCTCGCGGTCACTGCCGGGAGCAACGCGACCTCGTTCGTGCCGGCCGGCGCCTCCGGACCGGTGTCAGCCGGTCTCGGCGGCGTCGGTGGCCTGCTGCTCGGTGGCCTGGCCGCGCTGGCCGTGGGTGCCGGACGCCGCCGGGTGCGCACGCCGTCCGAGCTGCGGGCGCTGGCGCCGGAGTTGACCCTTCGGTCGACCACCCAGGCCGGTGAGGTCGCGGGCCGGTTGCTGGAATCGGGCCACTCGACGCTGGTCGTCCTCTCGCTGCCGTCCACGCCGTCCTCGGCCTCCCGGTTCGCCGCGGCCGTGGCCAACCACCTGCGCACCCACGGGTCGAGCGTGACCCTGGTCAACGCCATCGCGCTGGAATCGGGCGACTCCTCGTCGATGGCGCTGCCGGACGAGGTCTGGGTGCTGCGGCGCGACATCCGCCAGGACGTCAAGGCCTACTTCTCCACCGATGTCCTGGTGGTGGCCTGCACCGCGGAGCCCGAGGCGGTCGGCCTGATCTCCGGCCAGTCCGACCTGATGGCCGTGGTCGTGGCCAAGGAAGGTCGCTCCACCCTGCAGCAGGTCTGGGACACCGTGGCTGCCGTCGAGTCGGCCGAGCCGATCGTCGTGCTGGCTCCGTGACCTCGGTCGTCGCCGCGGCCCCGCCGACGGAGGTGGCGGTGATCCGGCCAGGCCGGGTCACCATGCTGCACCCGTGGCGTGGCCCGGCTCCCGATCCGATCGCCGATCCGGTCGGCGCCCGGACGCTGCAGCAGGCCACCGTGCGGTACATGGTCGGCCTGTTCGCCGCCATGGTGCTCTTCCAGCGGTTCTCGACGATCGTGATCTCCGACGTGTCGATCCTCGTGGTCCTGGTGCCGGCCTGGGCCGGTTGGGGACTGCTGCGAGGGCTGCTCACGGTCGAGCGCACCCGGTTGCTGCTGTGGCTGGCGGCCACCGGTGCGGGAGCCCTGGTGGTGCCGGCGCAGCAGCGGTTCGTGGCCGAGCCGATCATCAGCATCACGGCCTGGGCGCTGCTGTTCGTGGTCTGGCTGCCGGCCGTGGTGATGCTCAAGGACCGGCGGCGGGAGACCTATGTGCGGGTGCTGCGTGCGATGGCGCGGATCGCCACCGCCCTGGCGGCCGTCTGCCTGATCTTCATCGCGACCCAGCTGGCGGGCATTCCGTACCAGGACTACCTGGCCAAGGCGATGCCGACCCGGTTCCTGATGCAGAACTTCGTCATCACCTATCCGATCGTCTACGGCTCCAACCTGTTCCGGGCCAACGGCTGGATCGGCCTCGAGCCCTCGTTCGTCTCCATGCAGCTCGGTCTCGGGCTGGTGGCCGGCTTCCTGTCCGGCGCCCGACTGCGCATGCTGCTGATCATCGGTGGTGGTCTGGTGGCGGCGACCGCCGGGTCGGGCTTCGCGATCGCGGCGGTGGCGTTCGTCGTGATGCTCGGCTACCCGGTGCGGAACAACCTGGTGAAATACCTGCCGCTGGCCGTCGGCGGTGTGATCGCCCTGGTGGCCACGCCCTTCGGGCAGTCGATCCTGAGCCGGTTGACCGAGGCCGGTGACAAGCAGTCCTCCACCAGCCTGCGGGGCATCCTGCCGTACTCCTACACCTGGCCCCGCTGGGTCTACGACCCGATGGCCGTGCTGCTGGGGCGTGGCCCGGGCTCGTCGCAGAAGGTGGTGCTCGACTCCGGGATCATGGGGTTGCTCACCCCCAGCCCGGTGAAGATCTTCTTCGAGTACGGCGTGATCGTCGGCCTGGTGATCGCGGTCTGCATCCTGTTCACCTACGTGGGCGGCCCCAGTCGTTCGCTGTCGGTGACCATGCTGGTCTCGCTGTGGATGCTCCAGCCCGGAACCACGACCATGATCGCCGTGCTGCCGCTGTTCATCACCACGACCTGGTGGGCGCCCCGCTTCGAGCCGGTGCTCGAGAGCGACAGCGAGACGTTCGCCGCCGCGCGCGGCTGGCTGGAACGCGCCGGGCGGTGGCGGCCCGGTCAGAGCATGCGGCACTGGCGTGTCGGACGGCGCCGGGTCCGGTCTGCCGAACCCCTTCCGATCGTGAGGCGAGGACCCAGGTCGTGACCGCCGTCAGCGTGGTGATGCCCGTACTCAACGAGGAGCGCAGCGTCGACGGGGCGATTCGTTCCGTGCTGACCCAGACGTTCACCGATCTCGAGTTGCTGGTGCTGGACGGTGACTCCACCGACGACACGGCGGCCATCGTGCAGCGCATCGCCGCGGCGGATCCGCGGGTGCGGTTGGTGCGCAACCCGAACCGCACCATCCCCAGCGCGCTCAACCTCGGCCTCGCCCAGGCGCGCGGCCGCTACCTGGCCCGGGTCGACGGCCACGCCTCGGTCAGCGAGACCTATCTGGAACGCGGGGTGGCCACCCTGGACGCCGACCCCGCGGTCGCCGCCGTGGGCGGCAAGCGGATCGGGGTGGCGCGCACGCCGTCCGGGGTGGCCGTGGCCACCGCGCTGTCGAGCAAGTTCGGTGTCGGCGACTCGATCAACCACTACGCCACCGAGTCCCAGGACACCGACCACGCCTCGTTCGGGGTGTTCCGGGTCGCGGTGCTGCGCCCGCTGGGTGGCTGGGACGAGAACCTGCTGGTGAACGAGGACGTCGATCTCGATCACCGGATCCTGGCCCAGGGGCACCGCATCCGGTTCGACCCGGACATGAGCATCTACTGGCACGTGCGCGAATCCGTGCCGGCGCTGGCCCGCCAGTACCGCCGCTACGGCCGCGGCAAGGCGGCGATGGTGCTGAAGAACGGGCTGGGCGCCGTCCGGATTCGTCACCTGGCCCCACCCGCCCTGGTGGTGGCGTTGGGACTGGCCGTGGTGTGCGCGGTGCTCGGCTGGTGGCCCCTGGCGTTGCTGCTGTCGCTGCCCTACGCCCTGGCGCTGCTCGCCGCCGGGGTGCTCACGCTGCGCTCGGACATCCGGATCGACCCGCCACCGGCCACTCGGTCGGGTGGCGTCCGGACGGGTGATCCGTCGGTGGGCGCGAACGGTGCCACGGGCACCTCCGGTGAGGCCGCGGCAGCCGGTCGTCGCGCCGCGATGCCCCGGCTGCTGGGCGCGTTCCTGGCGATGCATCTGGGCTGGGGTCTGGGGTTCCTGGAGGGGGCGGTGTTCCGGCTCCGGCCGGCGACAGCCAGCGCCCGGGTGCCGGCTCGCAAGCCCCCGGCCGTGCCCTCCCCGGCGAGCGCCACCGGGGGTGCGGCCACCGCGAACCCGGTCTCGAACCTGCAGGCCAGTGACGCCGACCCGGCCGATCAGGGCGGGCGGACGCCGTCCGGTCGGTGATCGACACCGGCGCCGTCGGGTCGGGAGCCTGAGGCGCCGTCCCGCCTGTCGGCCGGCGGCCGGCCCTCGACAGTCGTCGGCCTCGACACGACCCGAACGGCGGCTCCCCGGGGCACCTGGCGGTGATCTCCGAGCGTGATCACCCAGTCGTCGCGGCGGCGTCCGATGACCCCCCGCGAGCGTGTTCACCCTCCGTGGACGGCGCCCCGGCACCGGGGGTGAATCCCTGATGGCCCTCTTCAGCCGGTGCCTCGAACCCGCCGACCCCCATCACGTCGATTCGTCGCCTGATGGGGGTCACGATGAGTGTCACCGTCCCACCCACCCGCACCCGCCTGCGCCGCCTGGCGCTGGGCAGTGCCCTCGCCGCCAGCCTGACGGCCGGCCTCGCCGCAGCACCCGCCCAGGCCGAGTCGATGGCTGCGCCGCGGATCGCCGCCGCTCGCGCCGCCGTGGTCGCGGCGCCGGCCGCCAGGACCTCGGTCGCCACCACGGTCACCTCGGCGTCGGTGGGCCGCAAGGCCTTGGCCATGTACGGCAAGCCCCGTTCCGGGATGCTCTGGCACAGCGGCATCTGGACCGGCAACGGCATGTCGGCGGCCCGCTCGCTGGCGGCGGAGAGCTGGGCGGGGCGGCGGTTCGACTTCACCACGGTCTACCCGAGCTACGACTCCTGGGCCGAGATGGCCGACAGCAGCTGGATCACCCGTGAGATGGCGGGCTGGAACGGCCGGCTGGTGGTCGGTCTGCCGCTGCTGCCCAACAACCGCAAGGGCCAGTGGGCGGATGTGACCTCGGGCAGCCATGACTACGTGTTCCGGCAGATCGCCCGCGACCTGCGGGCCGGGGGTCGCGGGGACGCCGCCATCCGGGTCGGCCTCGAGGCCAACGGTGACTGGTTCGCCTGGGGAGCCACGTACGCCACGGCGTCCAAGTTCCGGGCGGCGTTCCAGCGGGTGGTGACGATCATGAACCGGGAGTCGCCGGGGTTGACCTTCTGGTTCGACACCTCGTCCGGGTTCGGGCTGCCGGGCCAGAAGACCCGGTTGGACGCCTTGACCGTGCTCTACCCGGGTGACCGGTACGTGGACGGGATCTCGATGGACCACTACGACTTCTGGGAGCTCAAGGCCAGCAACTCGTTGTCCTTCTCGCGGGCGCTGAGGCCCGTCAAGGGCCCGGGGTTGGGGGACGCCGTGGCCTTCGCCCGGGCGCACCACAAGGGTTTCGCGGTGCCCGAGTGGGGTGTGCACGGTGCCTCGTTCGGCGGCGGTGACAACCCGTACTTCATCGTCAAGATGCACCAGTTCTTCTACGCGAACCGGGACGTGCTCGTCTTCGAGTGCTACTTCAACGAGCCGATGTCCTACATCAAGAACTCGCTGTTCTCGCCGGTGCAGATGCCGAAGTCGGCGGCGGTCTACAAGCGCTGGTTCTGACCGCTCGCACGCCAGCGCACCCGGACGTCGTCCGGTCGCATCAGGCATGATCACGTTGAGGGTTTCCGACGCGGTGACGCAGACGAAACCCTCAACGTGATCTTCGCGTCAGCCCGAAGTCCTCACCGTGATCTTCAACGTGATCACTCGGGTGGGGCGGCAGCCGGCGGGACGCGCGGACCTCAGCCCAGGCCGATGCCCTCGTACTGCGTGAAGGCGTTCTTGTCGAGCAGTCGGCGGCCGTCGATCACGGGGACGTCGAGCCCGGCCTCGGCCAGCACCTGCGGCAGAGTGGTGAACTCGGCCCAGCGGGTCACCAGCACCACCGCATCGACCCCCTGGACGGCGTCCGCCAGCGAACCGGCGAAGCGCACCCGGTCGCCGAACACCTCGCGCGCGTTCTCGGTGGCCTCGGGGTCGTAGGCGACGACCTGCGCCCCGGCCGCCAGCAACTGCTCGGTGACCGGCAGCGCCGGCGACTCGCGGATGTCGTCGGTGTCGGGCTTGAAGGCCATGCCCAGGACGGCGACCCGCCGCCCGGCGAGCTCGGGCACCCGCCGCCGCAGCAGCTCGATCAGCCGCGACGGCTGCGCCCTGTTGGTCGCCAGCACGGCGTCCAGCACCGGCATCGCCTGACCGCGGCTGCGGCCGTAGGCGACCAGGGCCTTGACGTCCTTCGGGAAGCACGACCCGCCGAAGCCGCAGCCGGCCGCCAGGAACGACAGCATGCCCGGACGCACCCGCTGCCCGTCACCCAGGATCGGCGAGAGCCGCTTGTCCAGGTGAACCCCGGCCATGGCATCGACCGCGTCGACGCCCACCTCGGCGCACAGATTGCCGATCTCGTTGGAGAACGAGATCAGGGTGGCCAGCAACGAGTTCGCCGAGTACTTGATCATCTCGGCGGTGTCGGTGTCGGTGCGCAGGGTGTCGGCGGCGGTGAACGGCGCGTACAGATCGGCCAGGGTGTCCTGCGAGCGCTGGTCGATGCCTCCGAACACGATGCGGTCGGGCGACATGAAGTCGACCACCGCATTGCCCTCGGCCAGGAACTCGGGGTTCATGCCGACACCGAAGTCGACCCCTGCCCGCTTGCCCGACGCCTGCTCGAGGATCGGCAGCACGACGGTGCGCGTCGTCCCGGGCACGACCGTGCTCTTGACCACGACCACGTGGTAGGAGTCCTTCTCGGCCAGCGCCTTGCCGATCTGCGCGGCCGCGGTCTCGATGTAGCTCAGGTCGATCCGCTCACCGTCGAACGGCGTCCCGACCGCGATCATGGTCAGGTCGCTGTCGAGCACCGCGGCGTGCAGGTCGGTGGTGGCGAACAACGACCTGCCGCTGGTCCGCGCCAGCAGGTCGTCCAGGCCGGGCTCGTGGATCGGCGCCGACGCCGATCGGATCATCTCGACCTTGCGCTCGTCGATGTCGATACAGGTCACCCGGTGGCCGATCTCGGCCAGCCCCACGCCCGAGACCAGCCCGACGTACCCGGTGCCGACGATGCTGACCCGCATCTCAGTTCTCCTCGGCGGTGCGGTTTCCGGCGTACCAGATCAGTGAACGCCGCAGCCCGTCGTCCACGGTGACGGTGGGGTCGTAGTCCAGCTCGGTGCGTGCCTTGGTGATCACCGGGCAGCGCCGGTTCGGGTTGTCGGTGAGGTACTCCGCGTCGTCGCTGGTACCCAGCACCACGGCGCCGTCCCAGGAGTACAACTCCTTGGCCAGGGCGGCCACCCGCTGCGCGAGGTCGGCCATCGAGATCTCGGGCGTCTCGATGCCGATGTTGTACGACTCGCCGGCCCGGCCGCGCACCAGGACCTTGTAGTAGCCCACCACCGCGTCGGCGACGTAGCAGAAGGTGCGGGTGGGTGATCCGGTCGACAGCATCACGATGTCGTTGCCGTCCAACACGTTGCGGCAGAAGTCCGGCAGCACCCGGCCGTCGGTGATCTTCAGCCCGGGGCCGTAGTTGTTGAACGGCCGGGCGATGGTGATCGGCAGGTCGTGCTGGCGCGCGAAGTTCACGCACAGCGTCTCGCCGTACCGCTTGGACTCGTCGTAGCAGGCTCGCGGCCCGGTGCAGGACACGTTGCCGCGGTAGGTCTCCGGCGTCGGGATGTTCTCCGGCGTGGGGTCACCGTAGATCTCGCTGGTGGAGTAGAACAGGAAGCCCTTCAGCGGCGTCCCGGCGTTCTTCTGGGCCAGCGCGTGGTCGAGCAGCTTGCGCAGCCCGTCGACGTTGGCGTCCATGGTCTCGATCGGGTGCAGCCGGTAGTACGTCGGCGAGGCGATGGACGCCGCGTGGATCACGTAGTCGACGTGGCCCAGGTCGGCGGGCAGCGGGTCGCGGATGTCCTGTGCGCGCAGTGTCAGGTTCGGCTCGCCCCGCAGCGCGTCCAGCCAGGCGGGCACGCCGCGGACGTAGGAGTCCCACACCTCGATCTCGATCGGCTCACCCGACCCGGCGGCGCGGGCGCGACGGTTGGCGTGCACCGCCGCCTGGACCAGGTAGTGGCCCAGGAACCCCGCCCCGCCGATGATCAGCAGGCGCGAGCCGGCCAGGTCGGCGAATTCGGTGGCGGCCGACTCGACGATGTGGTCGAGATCGGCGAGGACCACGTCGAGCGCAGCCTGCTGGGCATCGGGAGGGATGACGACACTCATGCGAACAACAATCCTTCGGTTCGATTGACGGCGTGGGGGATTCGGCCCTAGGCGAGGGCGATCGGGTACAGCTCGTCCTGCTCGGCGCGCAGCCGGTGCACCAGCGAGTCGGTGGGCAGTTCGACGTCCTCGTAGGTCAGCACCTGGTCGCGGACGACGTCGCGCCGCAGCCGGCAGCCCTCGGCGATCCCCATGGGCAGCAGGTGTTGGCGCCGGGAGACCTCGTAGTTCTCGCACTGGCCGTAGGTCAGGTACTCGCCGATGCCGTCCAGCACCGTGCCGGCGGCGCTGTCCACCTTGGCGGTGGCCACCACGTCGACCACCGGGCCGGCCACCGGGGCGATCACCGTGTCGCCGAACAGTGCCACCCGGGCCACCGAGATCGCGATCTCGAAGACGGTCAGGTGATACGGCACGTAGAACGAGTAGAGCGGTCCCTTGCCCAGCTTGCCGTAGTCGAGATACAGCCGCTGGGCGTCGTCGCGCGCCTCGGCCAGCACGTACACCCCGGGGGAAGGCCTGGAGCCGACCACGTACTCGACGATCCCGCCGCGCACCCGCAGGTCGTCGAGGTCGTACCGGTCGACCAGGTCGTCGACGTGCCCGTCGTAGTCCAGGCCGATCATGCCGCGCCGGGCCACGCCCATGCCGGTGGCGTTGGCCACCAGGGCCTGCTCGAAACTGATCTTCGTGCCGTCCGCGAACGAGGTGACCATGGACGGCGTCTGGCCCCAGGCCTTGGCGAAGCCCGCCTGGGTGGTCGGATTGCGGTAGCGGTCCTGCAGACCCTTGATGTTGCCGGCCACCCGCGGGATCAGCCCGAGCTGCTCGACGAACCGGATCAGGTTCAGCTGGACGCCGGGCTGGTCGCCGTCGCAGCCGGTCAGGACGACGCCCGCGGCCTCGGCGCGGCGCCGCAGCAGCGGCCCCACGGTGGCGTCCAGCTCGGCGTTCATCAGCACCATGTGCTTGCCGGCCTCGATCACGGCCTGGGTGACGGCGGTGCCGTAGGCGACGTGCCCGGTGGCCTCGACCGCGGTACCGATCAGCTGCGATCCGGCGACCACCGCCGGGTCGCTGGTGACGGCGTGGCCCCGGGCGGCGACCACCTCGTCGAGCTGGGCGGCGTCGCTCACCTCGACGGCGTCGTCCACCCCGGCCCGGCGGTAGGCGTCGAGCGCGGCCTCGACGGTGCGGTTGCAGATCACCGGCACGCTCATGCCGGGCGTGTACCGCACCACCTGATTGACGATGCCGCGGCCCATGAACCCGGCACCGAACAGGGCGAACGGCACCGGGTCGTCCGCCTCGGCCCGCTGCTTCAGAACGGTGTCGACCAAGATCATGCGTCGTCCCAGACCTTCCAGGGCGCTCTGCCCTCGTTCCAGGCGCGCTCGAGCACATCGCGGTCGCGCACCGTGTCCATCGGTTGCCAGAACCCGGGGTGGCGGAAGGCGTGCAGCTGCCCCTCGCGGGCCAGCCGCCGCAGCGGCTCCTGTTCCCAGGTGGTGGTGTCGTCGGCGATGTGGTCGATGACCTCGGGTTCGAGCACGAAGTACCCGCCGTTGATCCAGGCGCCGTCGCCGTCCGGCTTCTCCTGGAAGTGGCTGACCGCGGTGTCCTCGCCGTGCAGCACCAGCGATCCGAACCGTCCGGGGGGCTGGACGGCGGTCATGGTCGCCAGGCGCCCGTGGCGGCGGTGGAAGGCGATCAGGTCGTCGATCGGGACGTCGCTCACGCCGTCCCCGTAGGTGAAGCAGAAGGTGCCGTCGAGGTGGTCGGCGACCCGGCGCAACCGGCCGCCGGTCATGCTGTGCAGGCCGGTGTCGACCAGGGTGACCCGCCACTTCTCGGTGCGGGCGTGGTGGGTCGTCATGGTGCCCGCACCCAGGTCGAAGGTGACGTCGGAGGTGCGCAGGGTGTATGAGGCGAACCAGTCCTTGATCACTTCCTGCTTGTAGCCGCAGCAGACCACGAAGTCGTCGATGCCGTAGCTGGCGTAGGTCTTCATGATGTGCCAGAGGACGGGATACCCGCCGACCTCCACCATGGGCTTGGGTCGCAGCGAGGTCTCCTCGCTCAGCCGTGTCCCGAGCCCGCCGGCCAGGATGACCGCCTTCACCGATCGGCCCCCAATCTGCCCGCCGGACGTGGCGACGTCCGTTCGCCACCGAGGCAGGCTATCGTCCGCGCGCGCCTCGACCGAGCCGGGCGCCGGGGTCGCCCCCGGGCGGCCCTGACCTCGAGAACTACCAGCGATGACATTGCCTTGACTTGATGCAGCCACGGGACAGGTGTGGTCGAATCCAGTCGACTACGTCTCGTACAGTGGGGACTCGGCCAGGAGTCGACAAGTAACCGAACAGCACGGCGCAGGTGATGTAGCCGAACACCGCCGGTGATCGCTCGGGGTCATTTGCCGATCATTCGGACATGGGTTGCGCGTTTCCCGTGACACTGGATTGCCACGGCGCGATGCTCGTGGTGACAGTCCGGATGGTCAGAGGCGATCGGGCCGAGCCGGCCCGCGACAGGCACAGCGACAGGCAGGAAGGGCAAGGGCCGAGCCACCGTGAGCGAACCCACGCGCGAGAGCGCGGACCCGGTGCGCAACGGTGCACGGGCGCCGCTCCTCCCGGCGTTGTCGCAGGTGCTGCCGCCCGACCCCGAGGACGCTCCCGGCGAGAGCCGTCGGTTCAGGTTGGTGCGTCTGGCCAGCTGGACCGCCATCGACCAGGTGCTCTCGGCCCTGACCAACACCATGCTCGCCATCGTCGTGGCGAACTACGTCGATGTGCCGGCCTTCGGCACCTTTGCGGTCGCGATCCTGGTGTTCAACGTGTGTATCGGCATCGAGCGGGCCCTGGTCGGGCAGCCGATGAGCATCCGCTACAGCAGCGCCACCGGAGCGCGGCTCGACTCGGGTCGGGCCCGGGCCTTCGGCACGGCCCTGGCCGTCGGGCTGATCGGGGCACTGGGCTGCATCGCCGTGGGCCTGGTGCTCGGCGGCCAGTTGGGGCCGGTTCTGGTCGCCACGGGTGTGGTGCTGCCGTTCCTGTTGTTGCAGGATTCCGCCCGATTGATCTTCTTCGCCCGGTCGCAGGCGAAGCTGGCCGCCCTCAACGACGCGTTGTGGGCCGCGATCCAGTTCCCGGCGATCGTCGTGCTGGCGGCCATCACCCGCCCCGCCGCCCCCGCCCTGGTGCTGATCTGGGGTGCCTCCGCCGCCGTGTGTGTGGTGGTCGCCCTGGTGCAGTTGCAGGTGATCCCCGACCTGCGCGGTGCCGCCAGCTGGCTGCGTGAGCACCGCGACCTGTCCGGGTACCTGCTCGCCGAGTACCTGCTCGGTGCCGGTGCGTTCCAGGGCGGCATCCTGGCGGTCGGCGCGCTGGTCGGCGGCAAGGAGGGCCTGACCGTGGTCGGTGCCTTCAAGGCCGCCCAGGTGGTGTTGGGGCCGCTGAACATGCTCGGGACGGCGCTGCAGACCTTCGCGCTGCCGCAACTGTCCAAGCGCACCGGGTGGACCAGCAGCCAGCGCACCCGGGTGGCGACGCTGACCAGCATCGCGATGGCCGCGATCGCCCTGATCTACGGCGTGCTGCTGATGTTGCTGCCCGACGCGGCCGGCCGGGCGATGTTCCGGGACAACTGGGCCGAGGCGCTCGACGTGCTGCTGCCGATGATCGTCGGCACCATCTTCTGGGGCCTGTGGCAGGGCCACACCCTGGTCATCTACGCCATGGGGCTGGCCCGCCGCGCGTTCTGGATCATGGCCATCGAGGCGCCCCTGGTGTTCCCGTTCATGATCGGCGGCCTGTACCTCGGCGGTGCCCGGGGGGCTGCCTGGGGGCTCTGCCTGGACCAGGTGACGTCCCTGCCGCTGTGGTTGTGGACCTTCCGGCAGGTGATGCGCGAGAGCGATCGTCGCGACGAGGCGGTGCCCGCCGAACCCTCAGGCCGGTTGACGACCCCGTCCGGGCCCGGGGACTGACGGCGGCGTGATGGTGACCGCCCGCACCGCGGGGTAGGCCGCCAGCAGGGCGCCGGCCGGCATCAGCCGGTAACCACCCCCGTGCAACAGGTCGACCACCCGGGCCGTGACCTCGGCGCGCGAGAACGTGGGGGCCGGGCGCTCCGGGGTGGCGTCACCCGTCGTGTCGTGCAGCAGCAGGATCGCGCCGGGGTGGCCCGCGGTCACCGCTCGGGCGGCGATGGACTCCGCCGGTTCCTGCAGCCAGTCCTGGGCCCACGCCGTCCAGAACACGACCTCGAGCCCGGCCAGCCGGGCGGCCAGGTACTGCGCCGGCCCCTGGATGCCATAGGTGGGCCGGTAGAGCCGCACCCGCTCGCCGGTCACCCGCTCGAGGCGGCGGCGTCCCTGCCGGACGGCGCGCGCCGCCTCACGCCAGGACACCGTGGTCAGCAGGGTGTGGTCGATGCCGTGCAAACCGACCTCGTGCCCCTCGGCGAGCAGGTCGCGCACCAGCTGGGGGTGGCGTTCGGCCGCCTCGACCAGGACGAAGAAGGTCGCCCGGACGTCGCGGCGGCGCAGCTCGGCGAGGATCTGCGGGGTGTGCTCCGGGTCGGGGCCGTCGTCGTAGGTCAGCCCGATCACCGGGTCGTCGGTCAGCACCCGCATGGCCGAACTGAACGGCAGCAGCAGCGGCCGGCCCCAGCGGATCAATCGATCGGGGGCGGGCAGGTCACGGGGACCGGGTTCGTCGTGTCCCCCCAGATCGCGGGCCCGCACCAGCACCGGCGCCTCGGCGGAGCTGCGGCGCACCTCGGTCGACATGGCAGCCAGGCTACGATACGCACCGCGCGAGCCCCGCTCGGGGAGCCGGTGGGAGGGAACCGTGGACGCCATCCGGCTGAGCGTGCTCATCGCCTGCCTCAACGCGCAGCAGACCCTGGGTGCGCAGCTCGAGGCCCTCGCCACGCAGGACTGCCCGGTCCCCTGGGAACTGCTGATCTGCGACAACGGGTCCACCGACGACACGGCGGCGGTGGTCGAGCGGTATGCCGACCGGTTGCCGGTGCGCCTGATCGATGCCGGGGCGCGGCGCGGTGCCGCCGCCGCCCGTAACGTCGGGGCGCGGTCGGCCCGCGGCGAGTGGCTGGCGTTCTGCGACGCCGATGACGTGGTCGCCGAGGACTGGCTGGCGACGGTCTGCGCCGCCCTGACCGAGCACCGCTTCGTGGCCGGACGATTCGACGGCGAGCTGTTGAACAGCGCCCGAGCCCGCCGGTCGCGCCCGCTGGACCAGCAGACCGGCCTGCAGGGGGGCACCGACGGCACGCTGCCCCATGCCGGGGCAGGCAACATGGGCATCCACCGCGAGGTGTTCCTGGCCGTCGGGGGCTTCGACCCGTCGGTGCCCTGTCTCGAGGACACCGATCTGTGCTGGCGGGTGCAACGCACCGGGGTCGAGCTGGTGTTCGTCCCCGAGGTGGTGGTGCACGTGCGCTTGCGGTCGACCTGGCGCGCCATGTACCGCCAGGGCCGCGACTACGGCCGGGCCTACGCCGACCTGCAGGGTCGTCAGGCCACGTCGCGGGACGTCGTCCCCGGCAGAGTCGATGGCGCCGGTGGTGACGGCGGTCACGTCCCGGCAAGCCCGCGGACCGGCCCGGTCGCCCGCCTGAGCGGCCTGGTCACCGCCTGGCTCGGTACCCCGCCGAGTCTGGCTCGGTTGGTGTGGCAGTGGGGCTGGCACCGCGGGTATCACGCCGCCGTGGCGGAACGGCGGAACCGGCCCGCCGTCGAGGGGCCGCCGCGCACAGGATGGTCATGAGGGCCATATGGGACGGTCATGAAGGTCATGAGGTCGGTCACAGTGGGTGCACCATGGGGGGTGCAGGTCGTTCGGGTCCAGCCGTGGATCGCCGGATCTCGAGGACAGTCGAGGGGCGGGCGGTTACCCTCGGTGGGGCAAGCGGACGGGTTCAGGGTGGTGACGAGCTGAACGCGCAGGTCTGACAGGTGATGCGTCGAGCGGGGTCGGCCGGTGCCCGAGGAAGACCGACGGGCCACGCCGGATGTGTGCGAGGAGACAGTGTGGGCACTACCGACAGGAATGTCGGGAGCAACGGACGACCGGCGCCAGCGGGGGCCGACCGTCCGGTGACCATCGATCTGACCGAATCCGATCTGACCGAATCGGGTGTCACGTCCACTGCGGGCGCCGTCAACGGGCAACGCGAGGTTCGATCGGCCGCCGAGGGTGCGGTGAGCACCCGTATCGGTGCGGTGCTGCCGGCACCGGCCGTGCGTCCGGACGAGATCGCTGCCGCCCTTCCCGACCCACTGCCCGAGGTCGCCCTCCCCGAGCCGGGGTCCGCGCCCGTCCCCACCCCGCCCCGATCGGCCCGGGCCCGCCGTCGCGAGGACTGGCTGGGCAGCTACGGCGTGCAGCCGCTGCTGATCTCCGCCGACCTGACGGCCGCCGTCCTGGGTGGGCTGCTGGCGAGCCTGCTCACCGGTAGCGGTATCGGCCGGGTCCACGTGCTCTTCGTGGGCGTTCTGATCGGGTTGCTCTCGCTGGGGCACCTCTACCGGTCGCGGTTGTCGATGTCGATCCTCGACGACCTGCCCCGCCTCGTCGGCCGGTGGCTGGCCGCCATCTCGATCACCATCCTGATCCAGGTCGCGTTCACCCGGCTGCGCTGGGACCTGGTGGTCGTCAAGTGGAACGTGGTCGCCGCCGCGGCCTGCACCCTGGGCTTCCTGATCCTGCTGCGGGCGATCGGCTACGGCGTGGTGCGGTCGTTGCGCCGCCAGCGGCGCGTCGTCCACCGCACCCTGGTGCTCGGCGCCGGCCGGGTCGGCGCCCAGGTGGCCGACGTGCTGCTCGACCACCCCGAGTACGGCCTGCACCCGATCGGCTTCCTGGACTCCGACCCCTGGCTCGGCCCCAAGGAGCTGCCGCTGCCGATCCTCGGGGGCACCGACTCGCTCTATCACGTGCTCACCGACCACGACGTGAACAACGTCGTGGTGGCCTTCGGGTCGATGCGCGAATCCGCCATGGTCGATGTGATCCGCACCTGTGACCGGCTGGACACCGAGATCTTCCTGGTGCCCCGGCTGTTCGAGCTGCACCACGTCAGCGAGGACATGGAGAGCGTCTGGGGGCTGCCGCTGGTGCGGTTGCGCCGAGCCGCCCGCCGCAGCCGTGGCTGGCGGGTCAAGCGGCTGTTCGACATCACGCTCAGCTCGATCGCGCTGATCCTGCTCTCGCCGATCATGCTGCTGGTGGCGCTCGCCGTCCGGCTCGAGGGTGGCCCGGGGATCATCTTCCGCCAGGAGCGGGTGGGCGTCGACGGCCGCCGGTTCCAGGTGATGAAGTTCCGCTCGCTCAAGCCGGTCGACGAGACCGAGTCGCAGACCAACTGGAACATCGCCCACGACGACCGGCTCGGCCCGGTCGGCAAGTTCCTGCGCAAGTCCTCGATCGACGAGCTGCCGCAGCTGATCAACATCCTCAAGGGTGAGATGAGCATCGTCGGCCCGCGCCCCGAGCGACCGCACTTCGTCGACCAGTTCTGCGAGGCCTACCCACGCTACGTCGCCCGTCACCGGGTGCCGTCCGGCCTGACCGGCTGGGCTCAGGTGCACGGCCTGCGGGGCGACACCTCGATCGCCGACCGCGCCCGGTTCGACAACTACTACATCGAGAACTGGTCGCTGTGGCTGGACGTCAAGATCGTCCTGCGCACGGTCGGCTCGGTGATCCGCGGCGACGGAGGCTGACCCGCTCGTGAAGTTCACCCCGACCGCGCTGGACGGTCCGGTCCTGGTCGAGCTCGACGTCCGCTCGGACGACCGGGGCTTCTTCGCCCGGGCCTTCTGCCGGCAGGAGTTCACCGACGCCGGCCTGGTGCCGCCCGTCGAGCAGGCCAACCTGTCGTTGAACCACCGGGCCGGCACGGTGCGGGGCATGCACCACCAGCTCGACCCGGCCCCCGAGGCCAAGCTGGTGCGCTGCATCCGGGGGGCCATCGTGGACGTCGCGCTCGACGTCCGGGAGGGCTCACCGACCCGCTGGCAGCACGTCATGGTCGAGCTGTCCGCGGCCAACCGGCTGGCGTTCTACGTGCCGCCCTACTTCGCCCACGGGTACCAGACGCTGGTCGACGACACCGAGGTGCTCTACCAGGTCAGCGCGCCCTACGCCCCGGACGCCGAGCGCGGCCTGCGTCCGGACGACCCCGCCCTGGGCATCGCCTGGCCGCTGCCGTTCAGCCTGATCAGCGACAAGGACCGCAGCTGGCCGCTGCTGGAGTCAGGCTCCTGAACCCGTCCGGGTGACGTCGGGCCGCCCCGGTCGGCGCACCCGGTCACCCGTCCGGGCCGGTGCCTCACCCTCGGGGGCTATCAACGCCGCGCCGGCGGCGTCCGATGCATGAACCATGGCGTCGTCGGGGACAGCGGCAGCCGCGACCAGACACCTGTTGTCGCGCACCACCTATGGGCTGACCCCTGCGCTGGTCGCCGCCGTCACCCCGGCCCAGCGCTCGGCCTGGCTGGCGTTGCAGCTTCGTCCCTCGAAGATCGCCGACCCGACCTGCGACGCCGTGCTGAAGCGGTTGCCGCGACTGGCCTGGTCGACGGCCACCGTGCGGGCGCAGGTCGCGGCCGGCACGCTCGACAGCTGGGACGTCATGATGGACGTCTGTGTGGCGACCGTGGCCCGGGCGCTGTGGAGCAACCGGCAGCTGTTCGAGGTGATGGTCGAGCTCTGGTCGAACCACCTCAACGTCACCTGCCCGTCGAGCGAGGTCTGGGACAACCGCCATCGCTACGAGGTCGAGGTGCTGCGGCGGTACACCTTCGGCCGGTATCGCGACATGTTGCGGGCCGCCATCACGCACCCGGCCATGTTGATGTATCTCAACAACGCCTCCTCGACGAAGGACAACCCGAACGAGAACCTCGGCCGCGAGGTGCTCGAGCTGCACAGCGTCGGGGTGGACGGCGGTTACACCGAGCGGGACGTCAAGCAGTCGGCGTTGATCCTGACCGGGCTGTCCACCAACTGGCAGACCGGCGCCTTCGTCTACCGCAGCGCCGACCACCACGTCGGGCCGGTGCGGGTGATGGGCTTCAGCCACGCCAACGGCGATCCCGACGGCCGGGCCGTGGTCGCCGCCTACCTCGGTTACCTGGCGGCCCACCCGGCCACCGCCCGGCGGCTGTGCCGCAAGCTCGCCGTCCGGTTCGTGCGCGACGACCCGCCGGCTGCCCTGGTCGACCGGCTGGCGCGGGTCTACCGGGCGAACGACACGGCGATCGCCCCGGTACTGGTCTCGCTGTTCGCCTCGCCCGAGTTCGCGGCCTCGGCGGGTGCCAAGATCCGTACGCCGTACGAGTCGCTGCTGGCGTCGGTGCGCGCCCTCGGCCTCACCCCGCCCACCTCCGGGACGGCGCCGCTGACCGAGCTGTACTGGGCCTTCTCGACCGTCGGCCAGCAGCCGCTGGCGTGGCCGCAGCCGGACGGCTACCCGGACGTCGCGGCCGCCTGGCAGTCCGCGGGTGGCGCGCTGTCGCGGTGGAACCTGAACAACTCGCTGGCCAACAACTGGTGGCCCACCGGCTTCCGCCGTCCGGCGCTGACCACGTTCCTGCCCAAACCGCTGCCCGCCACCTACGGCGCGTTGGTCGACGCCGTGGGGTGGCGATTGCGCCAGGTCGGCGTCACCACGGTCGAGCGGACGGCGATCTGCGCCTTCTTCGGCGCCACCCCGGCGACCCGGCTGCGACCCGGCAGCGAGGTGCTCACCTGGCGGCTCGGGCAGCTGCTGGCGCTGCTGCTGAACACCCCGACCCAGGCCCGGCGGTGAGCTCCGTGACCGATGAGGGATGCCCGGACTGCGGGTCGGCCGAGCCGTTCGAGACTGCCGATTCGTTCGAACCGGCCGAGGTGGCCGGCGTCGGGCAGCGGATCTCGCGGCGCGCGGTGGTGCGGGCCGCCGGTGCCGCCGGGGCGCTCGGCGTCCTGGGGTCGGTGGCCGATGCGCCGTGGAACCGGCTGCTGTTCGATGCCCCGGGGGTGGCCTCGGCGGCGGCTGCGGCCACCGGCGACGTGCTCGTGGTGATCAGCCTGCGGGGTGGCTTCGACGGGTTGAGCGCCGTCGTCCCGGCCGCGGACGCCGACTACCTCCGGCTGCGGCCGACGGTCGGCATCCCGGCCGCCCGGTTGCTCGCCGGTGACGACCGGTTCGGGCTGCACCCGGCGATGGCGCCGCTGTACCCGTTCTGGCAGGACGGCACCTTCGGTGCGGTGCACGCGGTCGGCCAGGTCGACCCGACGCGCTCCCACTTCTCGGCGATGGCCGAGTTGCACCGGGCCGCGCCCGGTTCGGCGCTGCGCACCGGCTGGCTCGACCGCATGCTCGGGGTGAGTCCGGCCACGTCGGTGTTCCGGGCCACCCAGATCGGTCAGATCGGGCTGCTGGCCTCGCTGACCGGGCCGAGCCCCGAGCTGGTGATGTCCTCGATCGCCGACTTCACGCTCAACGGCGCCTGGAACGCCACCGAGGAGAAGCGGTGGCGCACCGCCCTGTCGGCCATGCACCGGGGTGCCCCGGCCGCGATCGCGGGTCCGGCCGCCAACGCCCTGGGCGCCGTCGCCACCACCGCCGCGCTGAAGGCCGCGGGCTACACCCCGGCGCACGGCGCGACCTACCCGACCGGCGAGCTGGGCGAGTCGATGCGTGACCTGGCCCAGCTGATCAAGGCAGGGGTGGGCCTGCGGGTGGCCTGTCTCGACGTCGGCGACTGGGACTTCCACGCCGAGATGGGCACGGTCGACTCGGGCCGGCAGAAGGACAAACTGGCCGAGCTCGCCGGCGCCCTGGCCGGCTTCGCCACCGATCTCGGACCCGCGCTGATGGCCAACGTGGTGGTGGTCACGCTCTCGGAGTTCGGCCGGCGAGCGGGCGAGAACGGCAGCGGCGGAACCGATCACGGCCTGGGCAACGCCGTCCTGCTGCTGGGCGGGGGAGTGGTCGGCGGTCGGGTGCACGGCGCGTGGCCGGGGCTGGCCGAGCAGGCCCTTGTGGACGGCGACCTGGCGGCCACCACCGACTACCGGCTGATCCTGCGCGAGATCCTCACCGAGCGCTGCCTGGTGAGCGCCCCCGACACCGTGTTCCCCGGCCTGACCGGCGCACCACTCGGCGTGGTCCACCCACGCAGCTGAGCAGCCGTCTGCGGACGTGTCTCGCTCCTCGCGCGGTCCCGTGCCGAGCGGCGTGACTGCCGGGAGACCGGATGGCGCGCAGGTGATGCAGATCACTCCTCGAGTCGGCCAGGTTTGACGACCCAGGGCCGATGAGTATCATGAGCTCCATTGGAGCACCGTGTGCGGCTGTCCGTGCGCGTATTGCGACACCAGGGAGTCACTTCGGTGACTCCCTGTATTTTATGTCCGGTTTCTGTTCGGGGTCTTGTGTGACCATGTTCTGGCTGGGGGTGGTCATGAGCGCTCGTCGAGTTCGGGTGTTCATCGATTTCTGGAACTTCCAACTCAGCTGGAATGATGCGTCGTCCGGCGCGAAGTGCGATTGGCGTGCTCTGCCGGGCGCCATCTTGGGTGCCACAGCTGACGTCTTGAAGACGGTGCAGATTCTCGATCCCCTGGATCTCGAGGAGACCTTGCTCTACGCGTCGGTCGATCCCGAACGCGACGGCAATCTGAGGAACTGGCTGAACAACACCGTGGACCGGTTCCCGAGTTGGCGAGTCAGCGTACTCGAGCGGAGGCCACGCCCCAAGCAACTTCATTGCAGGCACTGTGGTGAGACCACATCGCAATGTCCCCGGTGCCAGACAGCCTTCGTGGGCAAGCCCGAGAAGGGCGTCGATTCCACCCTCGTGACCGACATGCTGTCTCTGGCGTGGCAAGGCGCTTTCGACATCGCTGTGCTGGTCAGCAGTGATGCTGATTTCGTTCCGGCTGTTGAACGCATCCAGGCATCCGGACTGAAAGTGATAAATGCCGCCTGGGCGAGCAAGGGCCACCACCTCAAGGCAGCTTGTTGGGGCTCGTTCGACCTGAATGAGTCCATTTCGTCGCTCGTTCGTCCTTCCTGAGCCGAATCGAACAGCCGGGAGCGGACCTGGCAAGCTGGAGGGCATGCCACCGCGTCGGCGCGTCGACCCCGCGGCCGGGCTGGCCGCCGTCCGGGCCTGGGCCACGGCCGACGGTGAGGTCGACCGGACGACGCTCGCGACCGCCGTCCGGTTCACGCTGGAGGAACTCGCGGCGCGCCACCCCGGGCGCAGCTGCGAGATCCGGGTGCCGCCGTTCGGCGTCGTCCAGGCGATCGACGGGCCGCGGCACACCCGGGGCACCCCGCCCAACGTGGTCGAGACGGACGCCGCATGCTGGCTCGAACTGGCCACCGGCGCGCTGGACTGGCCGACCGCGACCGCGGCCGGGCGGGTGCGGGCCAGCGGGTCGCGCAGTGACCTGGGCTCGGCGCTGCCCGTGGTCACGCTCCGGGGCTAGGCTCGACCGGTGAGCCAGAGCGAACCACCCGCGGGCGATGCCCGGGACGCCGCCGATGTGACCGACCCCACGGAGCCGCAGATCGTCCGCGACCGGGACGACGTCCCGCCCGGCGCGGTCCAGGTGCAGCTGCGCCGGGCCCCGCGGTTCCTGCCGTTCATGCTCACCGGTGCCGTCCTCGGGCTGCTGATCGTCGTGACCATCGTCCTGCTGCGCTACACGCCCGAGGAGGCCAGTACCACCGCGCGGCGCTCCCTGCCCACGCCCGCTGCGGCCCCCGAGGTCAGTACCCGTGCGGTGCTGGGCTATCTGGGATCGATCGGCGCGCTGCTCGGGGGGCTCGCCGGTGCGGGCCTGGCGGTGTTCCTCGATCGGCGCAGCGGGCCACCGGCGCCACCCTCGCGCTGAGGCGTGTGGGAGACTTCCCCTCGTGTGCGGTGTCTTCGGGGTTTGGGCCCCGGGCGAAGAAGTCGCAAAACTCACCTATTACGGGCTCTACGCTCTCCAGCACCGCGGCCAGGAGGCCGCCGGGATCGCTGTCAGCAACGGTCAGCAGATCCTGGTCTACAAGGACGTCGGCCTGGTTGCCCAGGTCTTCGACGAGTCGGCACTGCGTTCGCTCGCCGGGCAGATCGCCGTCGGGCACTGCCGGTACTCCACCACCGGCGGGTCGACGTGGCAGAACGCCCAGCCCACGCTCGGCGCCACCGACAGCGGCACCGTGGCCCTGGCGCACAACGGCAACCTGGTCAACACCTATGAGCTGCGCGACTGGCTGACCCAGCGTTCGGGGCCGGGCGCCGACTCCGGTGAGCTGGCCCGCGGCAACACCACCGACACGGCACTGATCACCGCCCTGCTGGCCGGTGACGGGCAGAACTCGCTCGAGGCCACCGCGCTCGAGGTGCTGCCGCACCTGCGCGGCGCCTTCAGCCTGGTCTTCATGGACGAGCACACCCTGTACGCCGCCCGCGACCCGCACGGCATCCACCCGCTCGTCCTGGGCCGGCTCGACAAGGGCTGGGTGGTGGCCAGTGAGACCGCCGGACTCGACATCGTCGGGGCCTCGGTGGTGCGCGAGGTGGAGCCCGGCGAGATGGTGGCCATCGACCACAACGGGGTGCGGTCGAGCCGATTCGCCCCGGCGACCGCCACCGGGTGCGTCTTCGAGTACGTCTACCTGGCGCGGCCCGACACCTCGATCGTGGGCCAGGCGGTGCACGCCTCGCGCGTGGCGATGGGACGGCGGCTGGCCGTCGAGCACCCGGTCGAGGCCGACCTGGTGATCCCGGTACCCGAGTCCGGTACCCCGGCCGCGGTCGGCTACGCCCAGGCCTCGGGCATCCCCTACGGTCAGGGCCTGGTCAAGAACGCCTACGTGGGGCGCACCTTCATCCAGCCCAGCCAGACCATCCGCCAGCTCGGCATCCGGCTCAAGCTCAACCCGCTGCGCGAGGTGATCGCCGGCAAGCGGCTCGTGGTCGTCGACGACTCGATCGTGCGGGGCAACACCCAGCGGGCGCTGGTGCGGATGTTGCGCGAGGCCGGGGCGGCCGAGGTGCACGTGCGCATCTCGAGTGCGCCGGTGACCTGGCCGTGCTTCTACGGGATCGACTTCGCCACCCGGGCCGAGCTGGTCGCCAGCGGGCTGAGCGTCGAGGAGGTCCGGGTCAGCATCGGCGCCGACTCGCTGGGGTACATCTCGCTGGACGGCATGGTGAACGCCACCGGGCAGCCTCGCGCCCAACTCTGTACGGCGTGCTTCACCGGGGAGTACCCGGTTCCGTTGTCGGATGAGGTCGTGCTCGGCAAGCGCGCCCTGGAACAGCCCGAGTTGCCGTTGAGCATCACTCCGTGAAGGAGCCGCGCGTCATGACCCAGCCGATCACCTACGCCTCCTCGGGCGTGGACATCGAGGCCGGCGACCGTGCGGTCGAGCTCATGCGCGAATCGGTGGCTCGTACCCACATCGCGGCCAAGGCGGCCGGGGTGAGCGTGCTGGGCGGTATCGGTGCCTTCGCCGGGCTGGTGGACGTCTCGATGCTGCGCGACTACACCCACCCCCTGCTGGCCACCAGCACCGACGGCGTGGGCACCAAGGTGGCGGTGGCCCAGGCGCTCGACCGGCACGACACGGTGGGCTTCGACCTGGTCGCCATGGTGGTCGACGACATCGTGGTCTGCGGTGCCCGCCCGCTGTTCATGACCGACTACATCGCCTGTGGCCGGGTGGTGCCGGAGCGGATCGCGGCCATCGTCTCGGGCATCGCGGCGGCCTGCGAGCAGGCCGGTTGCGCCCTGGTGGGGGGTGAGACCGCCGAGCACCCGGGCCTGCTCGGCCCGGCGGAGTACGACCTGGCCGGTGCCGCCGTCGGGGTGGTCGAGGCGGACGCCCTGCTCGGCCCGCAGCGGGTGCGCGCGGGGGACGTCGTCCTGGCGATGGGTTCGTCCGGCCTGCACTCCAACGGCTACTCGCTGGTGCGCCGGGTGATCGCCGAGGCCGGGTGGACCTATGACCGGCACGTCGGCGATCTGGGCCGCAGCCTGGGCGAGGAGCTGCTGACCCCGACCCGGGTCTACGCGGCCGACATGGTCGACCTGACCCAGCAGCTCGGCGCCGGCCTGCGCGCCCTGTCCCACGTCACCGGGGGCGGGCTGGCGGCCAATCTGGCCCGGGTGCTGCCCGCGGGGGTGCTGGCCCGCGTCGATCGCTCCAGCTGGACGCCGCCGCCCGTCTTCGAGCTGGTGCGCCGGCTGGGGCGGGTGCCGCTGGCCGACCTGGAGCGCACGCTCAACCTGGGCGTGGGCATGGTGGCCGTCGTGGCGCCCGAGGCCGTGGAGGACGCGCTGGCACGCCTGCGCGCTCGCGGGCTGACCGCATGGGTGATCGGCGACGTCCGGGCGAGCACGACGGGTGACACGAATGCGCCGTCAGGCGACGTCGTCCAGGGCACCAAGGGTGTCGACGGCGGTGCCGTCGAGATGACCGGGAGCTACGCATCCCAGGGGTGAGGTGCCCCGCAACGGGGAGGCGCGCTGCGGCGCCAGCCCGATGACGTCAGCGGCTGCTGCCGGCCGTCCATCCCCCGTACCCGTCGTCGGCGTCGTCGTCATCCTCGTCGGAGTACTCGTCCTCGAGGAGATCGTCGTCGTCAACCGGTGCGTGGTCGTTCGAGCCCGAGAGCTCTCGCTGGAGGGCCGTGTAGTCGGTGTTCGGGCTGAAGTACTTCAGCTGCCGGGCCACCTTCGTCTGCTTGGCCTTCTGACGGCCGCGCCCCATGGCGTCGACCCCCTCATGCATCGATCCGGGGCAGGCGCCCATGGCGGGGCCCCGGATGTTGGTCGTCAGTATGTCGTGCCCGTAACCGTACATCGTTGCCGCGCCGCTGGCATCCCGGCTGGTAGGAGTCACGCGAGTTGTCTGTGGTGGGCCTGCGGCGGGCACCGGGTGGGTCGGGGCCAGGTGCAGGCAGGGCAGCCGCGTGGCCGCACGGAGGAGCGGCCGGTGACGGATCGGCCCATCCGGCGGTCCTCCGAAGAGGGGAAATTGGTCGCCAAAGCCGCAGATCGTCCGGAAACGTCGGCCCCGCCGCTACCATCGGGTTTGCGCTGGAAACGTTGTCCAGGTCGCTGAACGGGCCGGTGCCCCCGGGTGTTGGTCCGGCGGTCGGGCCCGCGACGTACAGCGGTGTGGCAACTACCCCAAGTGCTCCAAATGGGCGGTCCTGCCGCCTGAACGGCCGATATCCGGCGGAATGGCTCCGCTTCGCCCGCAGCACACGGCACCATGTAGGTAATCGGGGGTTCCCGCCCCGTTCCTGGAGGATCACATGACCACCCGTTCGCCCGACGCCGAGCCGCTGCTCACGCCGGCCGAGGTTGCCGCTCTCTTCCGTGTCGACCCGAAGACGGTCACCCGGTGGGCCAAGGCCGGCAAGCTCTCCTCGATCCGTACCCTCGGTGGACACCGGCGTTATCGCGAGTCCGAGGTTCGAGCACTGCTCGCGGGCATCCCCCAGCAGCGCAACGACGAGGCCTGACCACGGCGGGGCAGCCGGCCAGGATGCCCCGGCAGCACCGTTGCCGTTCATCGGGAGAACCACTCCCGATGGGCGGCATCTGTGCGTCTGGCGATCGTCTGTGCCGGCCCGACACGCGCCTCGCCCGACGACCTTGACCCGGCCCCGACGGGCTGGCCCAATGGCCGCGTGAAGGAGTTCGTGTACTTCCTCGGTGGGCAGCCTCCCTACGACAGCCTCGATCTGGACGATCTGGAACGCCTCGCGGACTCGGTCGAGGCCGAGTACGTCCCGGCCGGCGCCGAGGTGGTCACCGAGGGCCAGGACCCGCTGCAGCACCTGTGGGTGGTGCGCACCGGCTCGGTCGAGGTGCTCGACCACGGCCGGGTGATCGACCAGCTGCACTCGGGTGACACCTTCGGCCAGGTGTCGCTGTTCAGTGGCGAGCGGCCGACGCTGACCGTGCGCGCCCTCGAGGACTGCCTCGTCTACCGGCTGAACGATCCCCGGTCGGTGGTCTCGCGCCCCGAGCGGCTACGATTCGCGGCCTACGGGTCGCTGGTGCAGCGGGGCCGGGTGTCCGCGAACCCCACGGGCCTGCGTGATCGGGCGTTGATGCCGGTCGGCACCTTCGGCCGGCCGCTGGTGCGCTGCGCGGCGAGCGAGACGGTGGCCGAGGTGGCCGCCCGGATCGAGCAGGACCGGCAGTCGTGCGCCGTGATCACCTTCCCCGACGGCTTCGGGATCGTCACCGACGCCGACTTCCGCAAGCAGGTCGGCACCGGGCAGGTGTCACCCCACGCGGAGATCGGCGTCCTGGCCACCCGGCCGGCACTCAGCGTGCCCGAGGACACCCCCTTGGCCACCGCCTTCCTCGAGATGGTCGAGCGCGGCGTCCATCACCTGCTGCTCACCGACGGCGCCGAGCTGCCCACCGGCGTCGTCCGGGTCGTCGATCTGGCCTCGGCCGAGGTACGCGACCCGCTCGTGGTGCGCGCCGCGATCGACTCCGCGACCTCCATGGCGGACCTGGCCCACGCGGTCGCCCTGCTGCCCGGCACCGCCGTGGAGCTGTTCGACGCCGCGGTGCCGCCGGTGCGCATCGGCGCGTTGCTGTCCGCGGTGCTCGACTCGGTGCTGCGCCGGCTGCTGATCCTGAGCCCGATGAACCTGGATGTGCAGACCTCGTGGATCGTGCTGGGTTCGCTGGCCCGCCGCGAGGTGTTGCCCACCTCGGACGTCGACACCGCGCTGGCGTGGGACGACCCGCCCGAGGGCACCGGCGACATCGCCGCCCAGGTGCGCCAGGCGGCGTCCGGCGTCCTGGACGATCTGGAGAAGACCGGCCTGCGGCGCTGTGCGGACGGCGCCAACGCCGACAACGCGCGCTTCTCCCGATCGCTGTCGGGCTGGCGGCAGGCGACCGTGGGGTGGCTGCGCGACGCCGGGCAGGACAGCGCGCTGTTGCTGTCGACCATGCTGGCCGACAGCCGTCCGATCAGTTCGCCGGACCTGGGGCAGCAGGTCACCGACGCGTTGATGGCGACCGGCCGCACGCCGCAGTTCCTGCGGATGCTGCTGGAGTACACCCTGTCCTCGCGCCCGCCGACCGGGTTCGTGCGCGACTTCGTGGTCGAGCACTCCGGTGAGCACCGCGGCCAGCTCAACCTCAAGCGCGGTGGCCTGCGTCCGGTCACCTCGCTGGGTCGCTGGGTGGCCGTGGTGACCGGGGACGTGCGGGGGACGACACCCGAGCGGTTGCGCCGGGCCGCCGACGCCAAACTGCTGAGCCTGGACGAGAGCGAGACCCTGATCGGGGCGCACGAGCAGATCTACGGCCTGCTGCTCGAGATGGAGGTCGAGGCGTTGCGCTCCGGCACCCCGGTGTCGACCTACATCGCCCCGGGCACGCTGGACTCGCTGACCCGACGTCATCTGCGGGAGTCGTTCCGGGCGATCGCCGGGGTGCAGAGCCGGCTGGAGTCCAACTGGCAGGGGCAGCTACCGGGAATGTCCACCTGACCGCTGCATCGGCACGACGCGCGGTCCGAGGGCCGTCGGGACTGCCCCGCGGCCCCAGCCGGTGACACGATGGCCGTCATGCAGCTGGACAGTTTGCGGGCTCTGCCCGACACCCCGGTCGCCGTCGTGGCCGGTGGCGGATCGGGGCTCGGCGAGGCGACGACGCGGGCGTTGCACCGCGCCGGGTTCGCGGTGGTGGTGCTCGATCTGGCGACCTCGGCGGGCGGCGAGGTGGTCGCCGACCTGGGGGAGCGGGCCGCGTTCGTGGCCTCCGACGTGACCGACCCGGACGGCGTCACCGCCGCCCTGGACGTCGCGGCCGGGCTCGGCACGCTGCGAGTCGCCGTCAACTGTGCCGGGATCGCCCCGCCGATGCGGGTGCTGGGGCGGCGCGGGGTGCACTCGCTGGAGCTGTTCAGCCGCGTGATCACGGTCAACCTGATCGGCAGCTTCAACCTGCTCCGGCTGGCGGCCGAGCGGATCGCCACCGCCGAGCCCGTGGACGGCGAGCGCGGCGTGATCGTCAACACCGCCTCGATCGCGGCCTTCGACGGGCAGATCGGGCAGGCGGCCTACGCGGCGTCCAAGGGGGGTGTCGTCGGGCTGACCCTGCCCGCCGCCCGCGACCTGGCCCCGTCGCTGATCCGGGTGGTCACGATCGCCCCGGGCACGTTCGACACCCCCATGGTGGCGGGCCTGCCCGAGGAGGCCAGGGCGTCGCTGGGTGGTCAGACCCCGCACCCGGCGCGGCTGGGCCGACCGGCCGAGTTCGCCGACCTGGTGCTGCACGTGGTGTCCAACGCGATGCTCAACGGCGAGGTGATCCGGCTGGACGGCGCGCTGCGGCTGGCCCCGCGCTGAGCCGGTGGTTTCGCGCAGATCCCGTCAAGGTCGCCGCCGCAGCATCCGAGGAGATGGCGACACGTTCCACCTGTCCTCTCCTCTGGAGTGCCCATGCGGGTCACCGTCGCGCGTCGCCTGGCCGCTGCCGCCCTGATCGGGATCGGGTCGATCACCACGGTCGGCGGCATCGCCCTCTACGGGGGCCAGCGCCAGTCCCAGACTGCTCAGACCATGGCCTTGGTGAGCGCCGGGATGTCGCGGCAGTGGAACGCCGACATGATGCACGACGGCATCCGGGCCGACGTGATGTCCGCGCTCTACGCCACCACCGCGGCCGAGCGCACCACGCTGGACGTCGACAGCGTGGGTGAGAAGGCGACGGCCATGGTCGACCACCTGCGGGCGGCCGCCGCGGTGGCCCCGGCCTCGCTGCGGCCCGAGTACGCCGCGGCCCTGCCCGAGGTGCAGCAGTACGGCGAACTCGCCACCCAACTGGTCTCGCTCGCCGGTCGTGATCGGGCCGCGGCGCAGCGGCGGTTGCCGGTGTTCCTGCAGCAGTTCGACGCGCTCGAGGAATCGCTGGGGCGCATCGACCAGGACATGTTGGCCGCGGTCGCCGCGGACGAGCAGCAGATGAGCAGCACCGCCCGGACGGCGCGCTGGTTCACGCTCGGCATCGGCGGCGCCGCGATCGCCGTCCTGGCGGGGTTCAGCTGGGTCCTCGGCCGCTCCATCGTGACCTCGGTGCGCCGAGTCGAGAGGGCCCTGACCCGGGTGGCCGAGGGCGACCTGACCATCCGGGTGCCGGTCACCACCAGCGACGAGCTGGGCAACATGTCCCGCGCGGTGAACGTCGCGCTGGAGCGTATCGGCGAGACCATCACGGACGCCGGGGCGGCCGCGGCGGCCCTGGCCACCGAGTGCTCGGGGCTGAACCAGTTGTCGACCAGCCTCGGCCGGGCTGCCTCGTTGACCGCCGGGCAGACCCACGAGGCCAGCAACTCGGTCCGCGACGTCAGCGATCACGTCCGGGCGATGTCGGAGGCGACCGAGCAGATGGAGGCCGCGATCGGTGAGATCGCCGGCCAGACCGCGACCGCGTCGACGGTGGCCGCCGAGGCGGCCCGCGGGGCCTCGGCCACCCGGGCGACCGTCGTCGAGCTGAACCGGGCCAGTGAGGAGATCGGCGAGATCGTGCAGGCGATCACGGCGATCGCCGAGCAGACGAACCTGCTGGCGCTGAACGCCACCATCGAGGCGGCGCGCGCCGGCGAGGCCGGCAAGGGTTTCGCGGTCGTGGCCACCGAGGTCAAGGAGCTGGCGCAGGAGACCGGCCGGGCCACCCAGGACATCACCGACAAGATCAGCACCATCCAGTCGATCACCGCGTCCGCAGCCGAGTCGATCGCCGACATCACCGCCGTGATCGACCGGATCAACGAGAACACCGGCATGATCGCCGCGGCGGTGGAACAGCAGTCGGCCACCACCTCGGAGATCAACCGCAACGTCAGCGAGGTCTCGCACGGCGCGGACCGGATCGTCGCCAGCATGCAGGACATCGCCGGGTCGACCGGCGAGACCTCACGCGGCGCCGACGAGACCGAGCGGGTCGCGGTGGCGCTCTCGGCGGTGGCGAACCAGGTGAACGCGCAGATCCGCCGCTTCACGGTCTGATCCGCGGTGCCTGCCGTGAGCCGTCACGCTCACGCCGAGCCGGTGCCGAGAGCCTGGGCCGCCGACACCGGGTCGTCGGTGACGTGCACCGCGCCGACCGCCTCGGCGAGCCGGCCGTCGGCGCCTCGTCCGGCGAGCACGACGCGTCGTCCCGGGGCCAGCGCCCGCAGCTCGTCGCGGATCGCCTCGAACCGCTCGGCCCGAGTGGCGGCCAGGACGACGAGCGCTGGGTCGGCCGTTGCGGTGGCCTCGACCAGCGCCGTCCCCGGGGTGTCCGCGCCCAGGTAGAGCACCCGCCACCCCATCCGGTGCAGGGCCACACCGAAGATCATCAACGGCAGATCGTGCGGCTCGGCCGGGGGGCAGGCGACCAGGGCCAGGGGTCCGCTGCCGGTGCCCCAGCCGGTGGCCAGGGCGGCGATCCGGCCGCGGATCAGGTTGCTGGCGAAGTGCTCCTGGGGGACGCTCGCCTCCCCCCGTGCCCAGCGCTCGCCCAGGTCGTGCAGGTAGGGCAGGACGACGTCACGCAACACCGTGGTGACGGCCAGTTCGCTGAAGAGCCGATCCAGGACGGCGTGCGCCGACTGCTCGTCGAACCGGTCCAGGGCCGTGGCGAGTTGCCGGACCCGCGCGGCCAGAGGCCCCTGGCCGGCATCCTCGCCGGGGGTGGCTGACGCGCCGATGGTGCCGCTGATGCCGGTGGTGGTCGCGCCGGTGGCGGCTGGGGCGAGTGCGCCGGTGGCGTCGAGCTCACCGGTGGGCTCGAACGGGGACGGCTCCGACGCCGCTGCCAGGGCGGTCTCGGCTGCCTCGGCCGCGGACAGGCCGGCGGTCATCAGCATGGTCATCCGACGCACCACGGCCTCGTCGCGCGGTGAGTAGAGGCGATACCCCCCGGCCGAGCGGGTCGGGCGCAACAGGCCGTAGCGGCTCTCCCAGGCGCGCAGCGTGTGCTCACTGACCCCCACGCGTCGGCTGAGCTCACCGATGCGGATCAGGGGGGACGGAGTCAGCGCCGCAGTCACGCCGAGGATTCTATCGACCTTCGACAAACATTTGACAGACCCTCGCCGCCTGTCTAGCGTAGGAATTCCCTCAGCCGAAGAATCCCCAGTCGGGCGACTCGCTCGGACGGGCTCGAGACGAGGCGACACGTGACCGCAGGCCCTGGTACCCCCGATGCGCTCCCCAGCCACCGATCACACCGTGCGGACTCGCGGCCTGCCCGGCCCTCCGTCGCCGTGGTCGGGTCCGGGGTGGCCGGCCTGACCGCGGCCCACCTGCTGTCCCGAACCCACGACGTGATCCTGTTCGAGGCCGAGGACCGATTCGGCGGTCACGCCCACACCCACCACCTGGTGGCGGCCTCGGGGGCGCAGCACGCCGTCGACTCGGGGTTCATCGTGCACAACGACCGCACCTACCCGGCGCTGCGCTGGCTGTTCGCCGAACTCGGGGTCGCGGTGCGCCCGACCGAGATGAGCATGAGCGTGCGGTGCCGGGGCTGCGGGCTGGAGTACGCCGGCGGTCGCGGCGCCGGCGGCATCCTGGCCCAGGGCCGGCGGGCGGTCGACCCCTCCTTCCTGGGGATGCTGGTGCAGGTGAAGCGCTTCCACCGTGTGGCGGCTGCCTTCCTGCGCTCCGGCGACGACCACACGACCTACGGCGAGTTCCTCGCCGTCCACGGATTCGGCGCCCACTTCATCGCGCACTACGCGGTCCCCGTGGTCTCGTGCGTCTGGTCGACCGGCCGGGCGCTCTCCCTGGAGTACCCCGCCCACTACCTGTTCCGGTTCCTCGATCACCACGGCATGTTGTCCGTGGGCAACTCGCCCCAGTGGTACACCGTGGAGGGCGGCTCGGCCGTCTACGTGCAGCGCATCGTCGAACGACTCCCCGACGTCCGCGCGGGCCGCCCGGTGGTGCACGTGAGCCGGACGGCGGACGGCGTCGAGCTCCGCGATGCCGCCGGGCAGCTCACCCGCGTGGACCGCGTCGTGATCGCCACGCATCCCGACCAGGCATTGGACCTGCTCGCCGACCCGAGCGAGGAGGAGATCGACACCCTGAAGGCCTTCACCTACTCCCGCAACAGCGCCGTACTCCACACGGACACCTCGATCCTGCCGCAGGCACCGCGGGCGCGGGCGTCCTGGAACTACTCGATGTCCGAGTGCTGGGTGGCCGACGCGCCGACCCAGGTGACCTACTGGTCCAACCGGTTACAGGGAATCGCCGAGACCGATCCCTACCTGGTGACGTTGAACGACGCCGACCGGGTGGCACCGGACGCCGTCCTGGCGCGCATGGAGTACACCCACCCCGTCTACACCCGAGAGGTGGTGGCCGCCCAGCAGCGGCTGCCCAACCTGGCCACCTCGCGCACGGTCTTCGCGGGTGCCTATCACGGCTTCGGATTCCACGAGGACGGCTGTGCCTCGGGCGTGGCCGCCGCGGCCCACTTCGGGGTCGACTGGTGACGGCCCCCACCACCTCCTGGGAGGTCTCGCCCGGGTTGCCGCTGCCCGCCCTGGTGCGCGGAACGGTGACGCACCACCGTCGTGGACCCGTGGTGCACGGGTTTCGACACGGGGCCTACCTGTGGTTGGTCGACCTCGACGCCCTGCCCCGGATGCCCTGGCTGCTGCGTCCCTTCGCGGGATTCCGCAGCGAGGACCACCTCGGTGATCCCGGGCTGTCCATCCGCGAGAACGTCTTGAACTTCCTGCGGCTCGAGGGAATCCATCTCGACCAGCGATGCCGCGTGCTGATGCTCGCCGGTGCCCGCGTGCTGGGGTACCTGTTCGATCCGATCTCGGTCTTCTGGTGCTACTCCGGTGACGGCACGCTCGAGTGCGTCGTGGCCGAGGTCCACAACACCTATGGCGAGCGTCACGCCTACGTGGTGCGCCCCGATGCCGACGGCCGGGCCGTGGTCGGCAAGGAGTTCTACGTCTCGCCGTTCTTCGAGGTGGCCGGCGAGTACACGCTGACCTTCGGTCTGACGGCCAGGCAGATCTACGCCTCCGTGGTGCTCCGCCGTGACGGCCGGATGGCGTTCTCCGGCACGTTCCAGGGGGTCCCGCACCCGGCGACCCCGCTCGCGCTGGCACGCACGGTGGTGCGCCACCCCGTGATGCCGCAGCAGGTCGCCGCCCTGATCCGCTGGCACGGCATCCGGCTCTGGCTGCGCCGCCTCCCGGTGATCCCCCGCCCGAATCATGTCCCGCAGAAAGGAATCGGACCGTGAGCTGTTCCTCTGCCGCCCCGTGGCCCGCCATCGCCTCGGTACCTCGACCCCACATCGGTGCCCGCCTGGCTCGGTTGCTGTTCGACCAGGCCGCGCGCAGCGTGCCGGTGCGCGTGCGTTACCCGGACGGGCGCCTGGTCGGCGGCGCCGCGGACCAGTACGGGGCCTCCGAGTTCGTCGTGGTCCGCCCCGCGGCGTTCTTCTCCCGATTGGCCCGGGACACGAAGATCGGCTTCGGCGAGGCCTACATGGCCGGTGACTGGCGGGCCGGCGACGAGAGCGATCTGGCCGATCTGCTGACCCCGTTCGCGGCGCGGATGGGATCGCTGGTCCCGCGCCCGGTGCAACGGTTGCGGGCACTGGTGGATCGCCCGTTGCCGACCGAGCACGAGAACACCGTCGGGGGGGCCCGCAGCAACATCGCGGCCCACTACGACCTGAGCAACGAGCTGTTCGCCGCCTTCCTCGATCCGACCATGACCTACTCCAGTGCCTGGTTCCCCGAGGGCAGTGCGCGGGCGAGTATGGCCGATCTCGAGGCGGGTCAGCTGCGGAAGATCGACGCCATGCTCGACCTGGCCCGGGTGCGTGCCGGCAGCACCGTGCTCGAGATCGGCAGCGGCTGGGGCGCGCTCGCCATCCGGGCGGCGCAACGCGGCGCCCGGGTGCTCACCGTGACCCTCTCGCAGGAGCAACTCGACGAGGCGCGGCGGCGGGTCGCCGTCCAGGGCCTGACCGACCGGGTCGAGGTGCGGCTGCAGGATTACCGTCAGGTGAGCGGCACCTTCGATGCCATCGTCAGCGTCGAGATGCTCGAGGCCGTCGGCGAGGCGTACTGGCCGACCTACTTCGCCGGCCTCGACCGGTTGCTCGCACCGGGCGGCACCGCGGCGATCCAGACCATCACCATGCCCCACGAGCGCGTGCTGGCCACCCGGCGCAGTTTCGGCTGGGTGCAGAAGTACATCTTCCCCGGCGGCCTGATCCCCTCACTGCGGCTGGTCGAGCAGACCCTGGGTCAGCACACCGGACTGCAGATCACGGCACGACGCGACCTGGGCCTGCACTACGCGGACACGTTGCGGGTGTGGCGGGGCCAGTTCCTGGCGAACTGGCCGGCGATCCAGGGGCAGGGCTTCGATCACACCTTCCGGCGGATGTGGGAGCTGTACCTCGCCTACAGCGAGGCCGGGTTCCGGTCCGGGTACCTCGACGTGAGCCAACTGCAACTGCGGCGGACGGCGTGAGCCCGCTCGCCGGGCGCGTCGCCTGGGTGGTCGGCGCCTCCAGCGGCATCGGTGCCGCGGTGGCGCGCGAGCTGGCCGATCGCGGTGCCCGCGTGGCGATCTCGGCCCGCCGGGCCGATCAGCTCGACAGCGTGGCGGGCGGACGCATGCTCGTCGTCCCCGCCGATGTCACCGATCGGGCGGCAATGGCCGATGCGGCCGCGACCGTGGCCGCCGAGCTGGGGCCGCTCGATCTGGTGGTGATCTCGGCCGGCTACTGGAGTGCGATGCGGGCCACCGAGTGGGACGCCGAGGCGTTCGAGCGGCACGTCGAGGTCAACCTCGGCGGAACCAACAACACCCTGGCGGCGGTGTTGCCGGGCATGCTCGCGCGAGGCAGCGGTGTGGTGGCCGGGATCGCCTCGGTCGCCGGGTATCGGGGCCTGGCGGGCTCGGAGGCCTACGGCGCGACCAAGGCGGCGCAGATCAATCTGCTGGAGGCGTTGCGCATCTCGCTGGGCCGCCGGGGCATCCGGGTGGTCACCATCTGCCCGGGGTTCGTACGCACCGAGATGACCGACCGCAACCGGTTCTCGATGCCGTTCCTGATCGAGGCGGACGAGGCGGGGCGGGCCATCTGCGACGGCCTCGAACGGGGCCGTGCCGAGATCGTGTTCCCACTGCCGATGGCCGTGGTGATGAAGCTCGCCCGGTTCGTGCCGGTGCGGGTGTGGGCCTGGTTGTGGCGTCGAGAGGGTTGAGTGGCATGCAGATTCGTCGAGTGGTTCAGGTGCCGGTGGCGTTGCCCGTGGTGTTCGGCTACCTGTCCGACTTCACCACCACCACCGAGTGGGATCCCGGCACGGTTCGCACCGAACTGATCGACGGCGATGGCGGCGTGGGGACGCGCTACCGGAACATCTCCCGCTTCCTGGGTCGCCAGACCGAGCTGACCTACACCGTCGCGGAATACGATGCGCCACATCGCATCCGGTTGCGCGGGGTGAACAAGACGGTGACCGCGATCGACGTCATGGAGTTCCGCGACGTCGACGGTCGGACCGAGGTGACCTACGTGGCCGACTTCACCTTCGTCGGCGTGGCCCGCTTCCTCGGTCCGTTGATCGCCCCGGCGCTGAGGCGGTTGGGGGACGACGCGGCGGTCGGCATGCGCCGGGCCCTGATGGCGCTCGCCTGACGCCCACCGAGCGGTGTCAGATCGCGACCAGCAGGTCGGCGCGAGCACGCGTCGTGGCGATCACCCGAGCGTTCGCCTCGTCGCTGCGGAACACCCATTCCCGGGCGGCTTGCGGCGTCCGGCCGTGCGCCACGTGCCGGGCGATCAGGCGTTCCAGCCGGACGTCGTCCGGCGGGTCGATGTACCAGCAGGCATCCAGCAGCGGCCGGACGCCGGCCCAGGCCCCGTCGTCCAGCAACAGGTAGTTGCCCTCCACCAGCACCAACGGCACCTCGGGGGCGATCGGGATGGCGTTGGCGATCGGCTCCTCGATCTCGCGCCGGAACTGCGGTGCGTAGACCACCTGCCCGGCGGCGTCGTCCTCGGCGTCGGGCCGCGCCACCCGGCGCAGCAGCGCGACGAACCCGGCGGCGTCGAAGGTGTCGGGTGCCCCCTTGCGCTCGGCGCGGCCCAGCCGCTCGAGCTCGGCCTGCGCCAGGTGATAGCCGTCCATCGGCAGCACCACCGCACTCCCGGACGGCAGGGCCTCGACCATCGCGGCCGACACCGTCGACTTGCCACACCCCGGAGGCCCGGTCAGTCCCAGCACGATCCGTCGTCCGCCCCGAGCCCGGGCGAGCAGCCCACGCACCCGCTCGACGGCCCCCTCGAGGTCGACCCGCTCCGCCCCCGCGTTCACCACATCCCCGTCCCTGGCCCCACTCATGCCCGTCACCCTGGCACACCCCCCGCGTCACGCTCATCCCTCCCGAGCGCAATGTCACGTCACGCTCGTCTGGCGAGCGCAATGTCACGTTGCGCTCGTGTGGGACGAGCGTGAGGTGACATTGCGCCCACCGGGGGAGGCTCACCCCGGCGCGAGGCGGCTATGGTGGCGTCCTTGTATCGGTACGCAACAGACCATTGGGGCGTTCCTCGGGAGGCCGTCATGACCACGAACGATCAGGGTGCCGCCGGATTCGCCGCGGCAAGCGGGCCGCCTGCGGGTGACCACGGCGGGCCGCAGTCGGCGCGGATCTACGACTACCTGCTGGGCGGCAAGGACAACTACCCACCCGATCGCGCGGTCGGCGATGCCCTGATCCGGCAGGTCCCGGCGCTACCGGTCATGGTCCGGGCGCAGCGGGCGTTCCTGGCTCGTGCGGTCCGGTACCTGGTCGGCGAGGCGGGGGTGCGGCAGTTCCTCGACATCGGCACCGGCATCCCGACCGCCGACAACGTGCACGAGGTGGCCCAGAGCCTGGCCCCGGAGTGCCGGGTGCTCTACGTCGACAACGACCCGATCGTGCTGGCGCACGCCCGGGCACTGATGACCAGCACCCCGCAGGGATCGACGGCCTTCGTCATGGCCGACATCCGGGACACCGATGCCGTGCTCGGCGACCCCAAGGTGGCCGCGACGCTGGATCGCGACCGGCCCATCGCCCTCATGCTGCTGGGGATCCTGCACCACCTGCGGGACGACGACGATCCCTACGGTCTGGTGGCACGCCTGATCGACTGGTTGCCGTCGGGCAGCTACGTGGCGATCGCCGGCCCGGGCTCCGACTTCGACGAGGCGGCCATGGCTGCCGTCGCGGCATCGGCCGAGGCGTCCGGGGTGCCGTACGTGGCGCGCTCTCGGGCTCAGACCGAACAGTTCCTGGCCGGTCTCGACCTGGTGGAGCCCGGGGTGGTGCCCATCCCGCAGTGGCGACCGGACTCGACCGACCTGCCCGAGGTGTTCGGGTGGGCCGTGGTGGCCCGCAAGCCGTAGCCCGCTCCCGGGCGGGGCACTACCCGCCTGGGCGGACCTGCGCCTCCTCGTTCGCCTCCTCGTCCGGGTGGGTCACCTCCCAGGGCGGTGTCCAGTCGCCGGCCACCCGGAGCGCCACCCCGGCGTCGTCCTCGATCACCTTGCCCACGGTCATCTCACCGGCGTCCGGGCCGTAGCGCTCGGCGGCCTCACGGAACCGATCGTGGGTGGCGGCGGTGAGTTCGTGCCGGGTGCCGGTCTCGCGCACCAGGTCGTCGATCAGGGCGAGGTCCTTCAGGCACAGCGCCAGCGGGAACGACGGGTCGTAGTGGCCGGCGAAGATCGAGGGGACGTCGTGGCGCAGCACGAAACTGTCGGCCGCGCCGCCCGCCATGGCTGCCCACCAGACGTCGGGCTCGAGCCCGGCCTTGGCGGCGGTGACCATGGCCTCGCCGATGGCCGCGGCATGGATCTTCCAGAGCTGGTTGTTGACCAGCTTCGCCACGTAGCCGTTGCCGTACCGGCCGACCCGGCGGATCTCGCCCAGGGCGGTCAACACCGGGGTGGCGCGGTCGACCGCCGGGTCGGACCCACCCACGAACATGATCATGTCCCCCCGGATGGCGGCGTCGACCGACCCGGTCACCGGGGCATCCACCGCCAACCCCCCGGCGCTCTCGAACCGGGCGGCCAGGCCACGCATCAGGCTCGGGCTGCTGGTGGTCAGATCGATCCACAGCTTGTCGCGGCAGTCGGTCGACAGCAGCCCGCCCGGGCCGGTGACCACCTGATTGATCTGAGCCGGTCCGAAGACCATGCTGACCACCACGGCACTGCCGTCGAGCACCTCGGCGCAGGAACCCGGGTGATCGGGGCACCTTTGCCGGATCGGGGGTCCCGTCGGTCGGTACGTTCGGTGGTGATATCACGCTGCGTAGCCAGAACTTGTCAACCCCGGGGAAGGTGTGGCAGTGTTGCCACTGCACCGGCGCCGATGGCGCCGGTGCACCAGTTTTGCGCCCCAACGACAGCGTTTTCGCTTGCGGCACAGGTTGTTCGGACCGGGCAGATGCATATGCATCTGCCCGGGATTCGGGCCGATGCAGATGCTCGAGTCGAGGATGAGCTGACGCCTCGGCTCACGTTGTCATCACTTTCTGTGACAGAAAATCGCGCGTGGATCGACCTGATCGACCAGATTTCCCGTCCGAGCGGGCACGCAGCGTCCATGTCTGCGGTCACCGCTCGCAGTCGCTTCCGGGGCCGGACAGGTGCCGAACATGAAGAGCGCGCGGACTCGGGGAGGTCAGGTCACCCGTGTCCGCGCGCCGAATGGGGGCGCAGCTCTGGTCAGCCGGCTGCGGAGCGCTCCAACAGGAAGTCGAAGTCGCCGTCCTTGACGCCGAGGATGAGCGCCTCGATCTCGGCGTCGGTGTAGATCAGCACCGGACCGTGCGGGTCGCGCGAATTGCGCACGGCCACACCGACTCCCGTCTCGAGGCGGGCCATCTCGACGCAGTTCCCGGTGGGGCCGCTGCGGCGGCTCTTGGTCCAGCCGAGAGAACTGAGTTCTGCGCCGGACATCCCGTTGATGATCGCCGACATGCTGGCGGTCCCTTCCCGAGTAGAGATCTTCGCCTGCAGATGCATGTGCATTCACTCGTGCATCTGCGTTTGCGCGACGATAGACCCGTGACGGTACGTAGGGCAAATCGGGCGTTCGGATGACTTCGAGTAGTCAGCTCTCCGTGAGCAGGTCACCGATGAACGTGACCGTCTCCTCCGGCAGCAGCGCTTCGACGCACAACAGGTCCATGACCTCGGCATATCGGCTGACGTGATCCGGCCGGTCCAGGTACAGCGCGCTCAGCAGGTGCTCGACGTAGACGACGTCGGGCAGGTCGGTCTCACCGAATCGGAGCATGGTGAACGCCCCGCCGGCCGCGGCGTGGACGTGGCGGGTCAACGGCAGCACCTGGATGGTGATGTGCCCGAGCGTCGCCAACTTCAGCAGGTGCTCCAGCTGACCTCGACGGACCGCCTCCGACCCCACCGGACGACGCAGCGCCGCCTCCTCGACGACGGCCCAGATGTGCGGTCCGCCCGGACGGGTGAGCAACTGCTTGCGGACCGCGCGCAGCGCCACCGCTCGCTCGACCTCGGGTTCGGTCGGCTGGGGCAGTGCCGTGGCGATGACGGCGCGGCTGTAGTCGTCGGTCTGCATCAGGCCGGGGACGAAGTGGGTCTCGTAGGTGCGGATCCGGGTGGCCGCCTGTTCGAGGCCGATGTAGTCCTGGAACCAGTCCGGCAGCACGTCCTCGTAGGCGCGCCACCAGCCGGGCCGGTTCGCCTCGCGCAGCAGCGCCAGCACCCCGGAACGCTCGGCCGGGTCGGTGACCCCGTAGTACATCAGCAGGTCCGCGACGTCCCGCTCCTTGAACGAGACCTTGCCGAGTTCGAGCCGGCTCATCTTCGACTCGGAGGCGCGGATGGTGTAGCCGGCATCGGCGCGCGAGATCCCTCGCTCCTCACGCAGTCGCCGCAGACGGGCGCCGAGCATCATGCGTCGTGCGGTGACGCTGCTGCTCTGGGACTGCTCCGTCATCCCGACCTCCGGTGCACAGTCTGTCACTGCGCGAACATCCTGGGCGAGAAACCGGACCCAATCGCCGACGATGCGTGCTTTGTGTAGGCGAGAGACTACTGACAGGCCGCGGCTTCGTAGTGACCAGGGCAGCGCCGCGAGGCGAATGCGCGGGCCATGGCGGTATCACCTCGGGTGCTGGTGCCTCCACCCTTCATGACATCACCCACGCCTGTCGACCCCATCGTCGATCCGTTCCCGCCGTCACCCCCTCCCGCCAAGGCCTTTCCGGCCGGTCGCTACGGCGTGTTCGCCGGCCGGGTGCTCGACACCCGCCGCGAGACCGGGCAGGACACCCCTCACTACCAGGTGCACCTGGTCGACGACGCCGGGGTGCACGCGCGCGTCGCGGTCAACGTGCAGTCGCAGCAGTCGCCGTCCGAGCTGCTCTACCTGGTCGATGACGACTTCCGGCACCCGATCACGTCACGGTTGCCGGCGGCGGGCTCCGGCTGGGCGTCGCTGCTGCCCGGAGGCGACGGCGCAAATCTCGACTTCGTCCGGGGCAATCTGTTCGATCCTGCGGCGATGCGGTTGCTCCCGGCCGACGCCGCCGGCGAGGACAACGACCTGGCCGACCTGCTCGACCACTACCTGCGCCGAGCCGCCGGGGACGCCGCCATCGCGGTGTACGCCGTCGGCGCCGGCTGGGGGCCCGAGCCGACACCGGACAAGATCTTCGGCTTCACACCCGGCCGCGGGGTGCACGACATCCACATGAACCAGGGCAACAGCGCCGCCTTCGCCCGGGACGACGGCGTCTGGCAGGACGGCGGGCTGCTGCTGCACCTGACCGGCGAGAACCGCTGGGTGGCGATCTTCCTCGCCTTCCAGAGCCAGTCCTGGCACACGGACGACGTCACCGGGCACGCGATCCCCGACGCCCCGCCGCGCCCCACCCCGGGCAGCGAACCGGTGCGGATCATCGCGGCACTGGTCAACCCGACCGGCCCGGCCCCCGAGGCCGAGACCGTGACCGTGCTCAATGCCTCGCCGGCGGCCGTCGACCTGAGCGGGTGGTCGATCGTCGATCGAGCCGGTGGACGCGCCCCGTTGCCGGCCGCTGCCCTGGCGGCGGGCGCCGTCCTGGTGGTGACCCCTGGCGCCGCCGTCGCCCTGGGCAACCGCGGCGGCACCATCACGCTGCTCGACGCCGCGGGCCTCAAGGTGCACGGCGTCGCCTACACGTCCGAGCAGGCCCGGCAGGAGGGCTGGACCCTCACCTTCTGACCCCTAACCCTGACCACCTCCACCACGAAGTGGTCAGTTCTCGGGCCACGCACCGGGGCGAGCCGGCCGGGTGGTGTCCACTCGTTCAGGGCTCATCCGGGCACGTGCGGTCATCGTCCGTCGGATCGGGGAAGATGACCGGATGATCGCAGAGGCGACCCGCTGGTTCACGCAGCGCACCAGCACCGCCGAGCAGTGGCCGCTCGCCGAGCTGGTGGCGGCCAAGGCCCGGACCGGGAGCCGGATCAGCGTGGTGATCCCGGCCCGGGACGAGCAGGTGACCATCGAGGACGTCGTCCGCTGCCTGCGCCGCGCGCTGATCGAGGATGTGGCGCTGATCGACGAGCTGGTCGTCGTCGACTCCGACTCGCGCGACCGGACGGCGGACCTGGCCCGTCGGGCCGGGGCCACGGTGGTCTCCTCGGCGCAGGTGCGGCCCGATCTCGGGTCGAACCCGGGTAAGGGCGAGGCGATCTGGAAGTCGTTGTTCGCCACCACCGGCGACGTGCTGGTGTTCGTCGACGCCGACCTGACCCACTTCGGTCCGCACTTCGTGACCGGGCTGGTCGGCCCCCTGCTGAACGATCCAGAGCTGTTGCTGGTCAAGGGATTCTACGATCGCATTCTCGATCTGGGGGACGAGGCGACCCCGGACGGCGGCCGGGTCACCGAGCTGGTGGCGCGCCCGCTGCTCAACCTGTGGTGGCCGCAGCTGTCGCGCGTCGTCCAGCCGCTGGCGGGGGAGTGGGCCGCCCGCCGCTCGCTGCTCGAGTCGGTGTCCATCCCGACCGGCTACGGCGTCGAGCTGGCCACGCTGCTGGACACCTGCGCGCTGGCCGGCCTGGACGCCGTGGCGCAGGTCGATCTCGGCGCGCGGGCGCATCGCCACCAGGCGGTGCACGACCTGGGGCTGATGGCCGCCGAGCTGCTGGTGGTGGCCGACGGGCGCCGCGCCGGTGGGGACGGACGACCGATCGAGTCGGCCACGCTGAGCCAGTTCCGGCGGGGGACGGTGCCGCCGGGGTCGGCGTCCGAGGCGGGCCTGGATGCGCCGTCCGGCGCGGTGGACCCCGAGCCTCCGGGGCACTGGCGGGTACGGCCGGTGCCGTTGCTCGAACGGCCACCCGCGGTGAGCGTCGATCCGCCGGTTGCGGTGTGGGGGTCGGCATGCTGAGGCTGGGACGGCGCACCTTCGCCGCCACCGACCGCTTGGTGATGGCGATCGTCAACCGCACGCCGGATTCGTTCTACGACCGCGGCGCCACCTACGCCGCGGATGCCGCGATGGACCGGGTGCACCAGGTCGTGGCCGAGGGCGCCGATCTGGTGGACATCGGCGGCGTGAAGGCCGCCCCGGGCGACGAGGTGGACGTCGACGAGGAGCTGCGCCGGACGGTCTCGTTCGTGGCGGCCGTGCGTGAGGCCCATCCCGACCTGGTGATCAGTGTGGACACCTGGCGCCACGAGGTCGGCCGCGCGGTGTGCGAGGCCGGGGCCGATGTGCTCAACGATGCCTGGGGCGGGGTGGACGAGCGGCTCGCCGAGGTGGCCGCGGAGTTCGATGCCGCGCTGGTGTGCACCCACGCCGGGGGGCTGCCGCCGCGTACCCGGCCGCACCGCATCGGCTACGACGACGTGATGTCGCACGTGATCACCCTGACCACCGGGCTCGCCGAGCGGGCGGTGGCCCTGGGGGTGCGCCCCGAGAGCGTGATGATCGATCCGGGGCACGACTTCGGCAAGAACACCTGGCACTCCCTCGAGGTGACGCGCCGGCTCGACGAGATGGTCGCCACCGGCTGGTCGGTGCTGGTCTCGACCTCGAACAAGGACTTCGTCGGCGAGAGCCTGAACGTGCCGTTGGAGGACCGGACGACGGGGACGCTGGCCAGCGTGGCGGTGTGTGCCTGGCTCGGGGCGCAGGTCTACCGGGTGCACGCGGTGCGCGAGACGCGTCAGACGCTCGACATGGTCTCGACCATCCAGGGGCTGCGCCCGCCGGCGCTCACGGTGCGGGGGCTGGCCTGATGCTCGTCGCCGCGGCGATCTGCCCGCACCCGCCGTTGCTGCTGCCCGGGGTGACCGGGGCAGCCGCCGGGCTGGACCCGGCCGCCGACCTCCGGGCGGCCTGCGTGGCTGCCGTCGCCACGGTCGTGGACGCCGCCCCCGACCTGCTGGTGATGGTCGCCGGTCACCACGACCCCACGGTGCCGGACGGCGCCGCGCACCGCGACTGGGACCCGGCGGTCTGTGGCCTGGGGGTCGAGCGGTACACCGCGGGACGTGCTGGGGGACAACGGAATCCGGCCGATCAACACGTCGATGCCCGGCCGCCGGTGCTGCCGTTGGGCCTGGCCGTCGGGCAGACGCTGGTGGACGCCGTCGGGTGGCAGGGGCAGCGTCGCCTGGTCTCGGTGGCCGCCGGGGCCCCGGTCGAGCAGTGCCTCCGGCTGGGCCGCGAGCTGGCCGGCGTGGCGACCCGGGTGGGGGTCGTCGTCCTGGGTGACGGCAGTGCCCGCCGCACGCTCAAGGCCCCCGGCTATCTCGATCCCCGGGCGCAGGACCTGGATGCGTTGGCGGAGAAGGGGTTACGCGGCGATCTGGCGGTGTTGCGCGCGCTCGACCCGGTGCTGTGCGCGGAGTTGCTGGTCGCCGGTCGCGCCGCCTGGCAGGTGCTTGCCGGGCTGGCGGAGGGCGCCGGCCCGGTGGTCTGTGTCGTGCGTCACGACGCCGATCCCTTCGGGGTTCGATACCTGGTGGCGGACTGGACCGTCGGCCGATCGGGGCCGACCTCGCACTGATCCGGGCTCCGGATTCGCGGATGTTACCGATGAGTCGTCATTTCGCCAGGGTCACAAGCCCCCGTACGCTGGGAACAGCCTGATTGGCGATGGAGCCGATGACCGATGTGGCAGTCGATGCTCCATTGAGGCGAACCCCGCACCGATGTCTCACCTGACACGGCGTCCTCCCGTGGGGAGATTCACAACAAAGGATGTTCATGGCAGCTCAGACGTGGCTGACGAAAGACCTGTACGCCGTGCTCGGCGTCCCCCGCGACTCCACTGACGACACCCTGCGACGCGCCTATCGCAAGCTCGCGCGCCAACACCATCCCGACACCAACTCGGGCTGTCCCCGCGCCGAACGCCGGTTCAAGGAAGTCGGCGCCGCCTATGCGGTGCTGTCCAACCAGGCGCGACGCGCCCGCTACGACCGCACCCGCTCCGGGGTGACGCATCTGCGGGCCCATGACGGCTGGTCGGCCGCTGCCCGGCGCCGAGCCCAGGCCTCGGGCGCCGGCGCCCCCGGCCAGAGCGATCCCTGGACCAACAGCTCGGATCCGAATCCCACCGAACCGAATCCCACCGATCCGAATCGCACCGAACCGACCACCTCGCGGGCGGACGATGCCGGCTCGAACGCTGCCGGTCCCCACGCCACGACCGCCGAGGCTCCCCCGGGGGACTCGGCGAGCACGCGCACCCCGGCGGCGTCGTCCGGGTCATCGGGGTGGGAGTCGCTGCTGTGGGCGCCCGCGATGTGGGCCACCACCGCCTGGTCGAGCACCCTGCAGGCCGGCCTGTGGTGGCTGCCGCAGCCCTCGCGGACCGAGAGCTCGGACGACTGACCGAGCCCCACCCCCCACCTCACCCGCCCCGCCTCACCCCCACCCCGTCCCATGATCACCGTTGAATCGCAGTCTGCTCCGGCTGACCGGTAGCTAACTGCGATCCAACGGTGATCTTCGTTTGGACCAGCCCCTGGGTGCCAAGGCCGTGCCGAAACTGCCTTGTGTCCTGATCCGCCGGCTGTCACCCTGATCGACGCATCCGTGCCGAAGGAGCCGACCCATGTCCGACCGATCACCCCACATCCCCCTGCCTGCCCCGCGCTGACTCGGCGTCCGGCGGGCCCGACCGGTCACGGAGCCCGCCATGAATCCCGTTGCCCTGCCCGTGCCGACGGCTGCTGCCGAGGTCAGTCGCGTCGACACCGAGTTGCCCGCCTTCCTGTTCCTGCACGAGCTGACCAGCCGCGGCTACGTCCATGCCGTGGTGCGCGATCTGCCGGTGGCGCACACCGTCGACGTCCTGCCCGAGGGGCATCACCTGGTGCTCGGCGTGGACAACACCGCCGGGCACGACCACGTGGCCCTGATCGAGGACTGCGTGGTGTGGCTCGAGAGCTGGCATCGCGGCGGCCGGTTGCGGGTGGCCGCGGCCGAGCACGAGGCCGCCCGCCGGGTCACCGAGCAGCTGTTGAGCCGGCTGACGCCGCCGTCGGGTCCGGGCCAGGTGCGGGTGGAGTTCGCCGACGCCCGGACCGGTTCTCGCCACCTCGATCTCGACGTGAAGCCGTGGTCGCAGATCAGCCATCTCTACCCCGCGGCGGTCGTCGCCTCGATGCAGCGGCTGGCCGATCACGAGCCGGTGGACGACGACCCGCGGCTGCTGCTCTGGTACGGCCGCCCCGGCACCGGCAAGACCACGGCGTTGCGGGCACTGCTGGATGCCTGGCGGGAGTGGACCGCTCCGGTGGTGATCAGCGACCCGGGGGCGTTGCTCACCGACGGCCGTTACCTGCGCCGCATCCTGCTCGACCAGTCGGACGACGCGTGGCGGCTGATCGTGATGGAGGACGCCGAGGCGCTGCTGCGGGCGCACCAGGGCGGCAGCACCGTGGGCACGATGCTCAATCTCGCCGACGGCCTGCTCGGCCAGGGGTTGCGGTGCCTGTTCCTGCTCACCACGAACCAGGGGCTCGATCAGGTGCACCCGGCGCTGCTGCGTCCGGGCCGGTGCCTGTCGCTGCTGGAGTTCGCGCCGCTGTCGGCGTCCGAGGCCTCGGCGTTGCGGGGCGAGGCGATCTCCCGGCCGATGACGCTGGCCGAGGTGATGAGCCGCGAGGTGGACGTCGTCACCGACCTGCGCCCGGACGTCGGCACCTACCTCTACCTGTGAGCCGCCTCTCGCGGTGAGCCGGGTGCCCACCCCCGCCCATGATCACCGTTGGATCGCAGTCTGCTCCGGTTGACCGGTGGCCAACTGCGATCCAACGGTGATCATGATTCGGGCGGTGATCATGAGTCAGGCACTCTCGCGGACGACGATCCGTACCGAGGTGCGCAGGTCGACCGGTGGGACGCCGTCCCGGCCGAGGGCGCGGGCGAGTTCGTCCGCCGGCTGGTCTGCGAACACCCCCCGGGGCTGAGCCGGCGCGATGGCCAGGTTGGCCCGGGCGTGGTCGGCGCGCGCCGACGACACGGGTTTCGTAGGCTCGACCCCGCGCACGCGGACCTCGGGGATGGGCGGGCGCTCGATCAGGCGCGCCCCCGAAGGGACCCGAGATGCTGTCGGATGAGCAGATAGCCGCCCTGTCGCCGGACCAGCGACGGGAGCTGATCCGGCGGCTGCGTCGGCCGCTGCACGAGGTCGACCGCGCACCCGAGGGGTTGCATCGCCTGCGGCGCATCCGCCTGGTGGTGACCATCGTGGGCTCGGCGGCGTTGGTGCCGTGGACGCTCTACCTGGCCACCTCATTGCCGGCTCAGACCGTGGTCGAGAACTGGCAGGCGGTCTGGGTGGGCTACGACGTCCTGCTGTTCGTCATGCTCGCCCTCACGGCCTGGCTCGGGTGGCGCCACCGCCTCGCCGCCGTGCTGACCTCGCTGGCCACCGGGGTCCTGATCCTCGCCGACGCCTGGTTCGACGTGCTCACCGCCTCGCGGTTCGACATCTGGCGCTCGGTCGTGGCGGCCCTGCTGATCGAGGTGCCGGTGGCCATCCTGCTGATGGCGCCGTCGGTGCGGCTGCTGCGGCTGTCGATGCTGAGCTACCTGGTGGTGCCGGTGGACACCAGCTTCTGGCGGCTCCCGCTGCCGCTGCTGCACGACGACCCGGTCGATGAACGGGTGACGCCGAATCCGTGAGCCGAGTCAAACCCCTTCTCGGTCAGCGAATCTGAGGGTCAGGGCGGCGGCGGGGGTGAACGGCCGGGCGCCCAACGGCGCACCGGTCAGCGGGTTCTCGTACTCGGCGAACTCGATTCCGTGGGGCCGGGCGAGGTAGGCCCGGCGAAGGGCCTGCGCCACGTCGTGCTCGCCCCGCAGTTCGAGCCCGGTCTCGATGATGTCGGTGGGGAAGCTCCAGGCCGCCCCCCGCCAGTACTGCTCGGGATCGAAGCCGTCGGAGCCGATCGGTGCGCTCGGCGGCGGCACCAGGGTCCAGTACGCCGAGGGGTCGGTCAGCGTCCGCACCAGGTCACGGGTGCGCTCGGCGCCGCGATCGACGAGCAGGGCACACAGGCCGGAGACGGTGGGCCGGCTGCTGAGCCGCCCGGTGCGGTAATCGCGACTCGCGTAGTGGCCCGGGCGGCCATCGGCGGCCGGTTGCCACAGGTCGTCCAGCTGCGTGGCCAGCCGCCGGCCGGCCGAGCGCAGCCCGGCCAGTGCCGTCCCAGGCAGCCCCGTCCCGGCCAGGGCGGTGGCGGGCAACTGGGTGGCGAGCTCGTCCAGGCAGCTCAGGGCATCGATCAGGACGGCGTTGAAGCACGGGTCCTCGATCAACACCCCCCGGCCGCTGGCCTCGATCGCGGCGAGGTCGTAGCCGAGGCGTTGGATGTGCCGGCGCTGCAGCTGGGCCGCCAGTACGTCTCGGTGGCTCGATCGGTGCTCGAGGGACACGGTGCGCAGATCACCCCAACCGCGCCGGACGGCGTCCAGCGCCAGCAGCAGGGACCGTCGGGCCAGCTCGGTGACGGTTCCGCCCCCCGCCAGCCAATGCGCGGTCATCGCCTCGGCCAGGTCGATGCGGTTGTCCATCCCCGTCTCGTAGGGGTGGATCACCACGGCGAGCCCGCGGCGTCCCACTCGGGTGTCGATCGCCCACTGGCAGAGCCGGAGCAGGGCCGGGAACACGGCCTCGTGAAACGCCCGTCGCCGCTCGGGTGGCAACCTCCGGCCGACCTCGAGTGCCGATCGGACGATCAGGGGTGGCTGTGTGATGCCGCTGGTGGTGATGCCTCGGGGGGCGCCGTGTTGGCGGCCGAGGAACACCTCTCGGCCGCGGGCGCGTTCGAAGTAGACCTCGTTCGGCAGCATGCCCGAACTCCACTGGGCCTGCAGGAATCGCAGGATGTCCTGCGCCGCGAGCTCCGGATCGTGCACCGCGAGGCCTTTGGCGATCACCGCCGTGTCCCAGAGGTACCCCGCCGGGAATTGGGAGCGGTTCGGCACGGTCAACCCGTGGAGCCGATGATCCGCCAGGGCGCGCCGCGCCGCGACCGTCAGCTCGGACGGCGGCGCGGGGGTCATGGTCGAACCTTATGCAGCCGCGCAACACCGCTGAAGGTCCCGATGTGGGCTCACTCACAGTTATACCCTGGGGGGTATCTGGAAGGTGGTGGGTATGACCCAGGAGTCGGCCCTGATGGCACGGATCGCCGAGGCGGTCATCGGCGACGATCGGCTGATGCCCGGCCCGTACGGCCCCCGGCGGATCACCTACGCCGACTGGACCGCCTCGGGTCGCTCGTTGGCCTTCATCGAGGACTTCATCCGCGACGAGGTGTTGCCCCGTTACGCCAACACCCACACCGAGGCCAGCGGCACCGGACTGCAGACCTCACGGCTGCGGGAGGATGCCCGGCAGATCATCCGCGAGGTGGTCGGGGGCGACGACTCCACGGCGGTGATCTTCGTCGGATCGGGGAGCACCGCCGCGATCGACCGCATGGTGGGCATCCTGGGCCTGCGCGTGCCCCCCGACCTGGATGATCGCCATCATCTGACGGCGGCTCTGCCCGCGGCCGCGCGGCCCGTCGTCCTGGTCGGGCCGTACGAGCACCACAGCAACGAGCTGCCCTGGCGCGAGAGCATCGCCGACGTGGTCACCGTGCCCGAGGACGCCGATGGGCACATCGACCTCGAGGCGCTGGAGCAGGAGCTGATCCGCTACGCCGACCGGCCGCTACGGATCGGGTCGTTCTCGGCCGCCAGCAACGTGACCGGCATCCTGACCGACACCGACGCGGTGTCGACGCTGTTGCACCGCCACGGCGCCCTGGCGTTCTGGGACTTCGCCGCGGCGGCCCCGTATGTCGAGGTGCGCATGGTGCCGGACGTCGCGGCGGGCGCCGATCCGGCGGCCTACAAGGACGCGGTCTTCCTCAGCCCGCACAAGTTCATCGGCGGCCCGGGCACGCCGGGGGTCCTGTTGGTGCGAAAGGACCTGGTGCGCAATCGGGTTCCGGTCGTTCCCGGCGGCGGCACCGTGGAGTACGTCAACCCCACCGAACAGGTCTACGTGGACGACGTCGAGCGGCGCGAGGAGGCCGGCACGCCGGACATCATCGGGTCCATCCGGGCGGGCCTGGTGTTCCGGCTGCGCCAGGAGGTCGGGGTGGCGGCCATCCGGCGGCGCGAGGCCGACCTGCTGCGGCGGGCGCTGACCCGCTGGCAGGCCAATCCGGCGATCGAGGTGCTGGGCAACGTGGACGCCGAACGCCTCTCGATCATCTCCTTCGTGGTGCGCCGGCTCGATGCCGAGGGCCGTCCGGGGCGGTACGTGCACCACAACGCGATCGTGGCCCTGCTCAACGATCTGTTCGGCATCCAGGCGCGCGGCGGATGCTCCTGTGCCGGGCCGTACGGCCACCGGTTGCTGGGCATCGACGTCGAGACCTCCCACGCCTTCCAACGGGAGATCCATCGGGGGTGCGAGGGCATCAAGCCGGGCTGGACCCGGGTGAGCCTCAACTACTTCATCAGCGACCCGGTCGCGGACTATCTCATCGAGGCGGTCGACCTGGTCGCCCGCGAGGGCTGGAAGGTGTTGCCCGACTACCGGTTCGACCCGCGCACCGGGCTCTGGCGGCACCGTCACGCGCCCGCTGAGCCGCCGATGCGGCTGGCGGACGTCAGCTTCGGCCCGGACGGTCGCCTGGTCCATCCGCGTCACGACGACCGGGTGCCCGAATCCGTGCTGGCCGACCAGCTCCGGGAGGCGCGCGCCGTCCTCGCCCTCGCCGCGCCCCGGCGGCTCGATGCCGAGGGCGAACACCTCGACCGGGCCGGCTGCCCGTCCCCGGAGTTCGCCGATCTGGTCTGGTTCGACCTGCCGGAGGAGTGTCTGCGATGACCACGGTGCCCAGCGATCGCGAGGTCACGTCGTCGGGTGGTCTGCCCGAGTGGACCCGGCTGCTCGTGGTGGTGGCCCACCCCGATGACGAGTCCTTCGGCCTCGGTGCCGTGCTGGCCGGATTCGTCGCCGCCGGGGCCGAGATCGACGTCCTCTGCTTCACCCACGGCGAGGCCTCCACGCTGCACGGGGTGGACGGTGACCTGCGCGAGATCCGGGCCGGTGAGCTGGCCGAGGCGGCGCGCCGGCTCGGACTGGCGCACGTCGACCTGCTCGACGAGCCGGACGGCGCGCTGGGCGCCACCGGCTCGCAGCAGTTGCTCGCTGCCGTGCGGCGAGCAGTGGCACGGCGTTCGGCCGAGGGGCTCGTCGTGTTCGACGACACCGGCATCACCGCTCACCCGGATCATGTCGCCGCCACCTCGGCCGCGATCGAGGTGGGTCGGGAACTCGGTCTGCCGGTACTGGCCTGGACCCTGCCGCTGGCCGTCACCGACACCCTGCGCGCGGAGTACGGGGCGCCGTTCGTGGGCCGGCCGGACACCGAGATCGACCTGGTGGTACCGGTCGACCGGGCCACCCAGCTGCAGGCCGTGGCGGCCCACCCGAGTCAGGCCGTTCCCGGCAGCGTGCTGTGGCGCCGGCTGGAGCTGCTCGGCCCGGTGGAGCACCTGCGATGGCTGCACCGCACCGACTGAGCCACAACGCAGCCGGACTCGTTCAGCGGGGGTCCGCGACGGCTCCCAGCGACCACCCGCGCGCCGTCCAGTCGGCGACGACCGACCAGCGGTCGCCGCGGACGACGGTGAGCCGTCGCTCGATCACCTCGCCCGCGGCGGTGCCGTCCCGCTCGACACACAAGCACGCCACCCCGCGCGGTACCTGCAGCAGCGCCCGCTCGGCGGGCGTCGGCACCGTGGCGGTGATCCGTTCCCGGCCACCACTCACCCGGACGCCGCAGCGGGCCGCGAGTTCGTCGTACAGCGCGGCGCGGGTGAAATCCGCCGCCATCAACGGCCGCGCGATCGACGCCGGCAGCCACACCTTGTCGTGCGCCAGGGGAACCCCGTCGGCGAGTCGAACTCGTTCCAGCTGAAAGAGTTCGACGTCGGGGGCCAGCCCCAGGGCGGCCGCCGCCTCCGGGCTGGTGGTCAGGGACTGGTCGAGCACCTCACTGGTCTGCACCATGCCCCGGCTCTCGATCTCGCGGAACAGCGAGTACAGGCTGCCCAGGGGCTGTTCGATGGTGGCGCGTACCTGGGTGGGGCGCCCTCGGGCCGACTCCAGCACGCCGGCCTCACGCAATCGCCGCAACGCTTCTCGCACCGTGTGGCGCGAGACGTCGTACTCGCGGGCGACGTCCAGTTCGCCGGGGAACGTGCCGCTGAACTCGCCGCCGGTCAACCGGCGGGACAGGTCGCGCTGCAGCTGAGCCCACAACGGCAAGGGGTCCGTGCGGTCCAGCGCCCTGGCGCTCATCGGATGGCTCCCCGGAGTAGGTGCTTGACCGGACAAGCGTACCCAGGTACAGATGGCCCACCGACCGGGTGACAGCGCGAGGTCGCCGCCCGGCGGCACCGGACGGCGACCTCGAGGTGATTCGGGTCAGGCGCTCACGGGCTCGTGCATCGCCTGCCAGGCCGCGAACCCGCCGAGCAGGTCGGACACGTCCTCGCGTCCCTGCTGGCGCAGCAGGCTCGCGGCGACGCTGGACCGCCACCCGCCCGCGCACTGCAGGACGACGGGCCGCCCGGTCGGGATCTCGTCGAGCCGCCGGCGCAGCTCGGCCAGCGGGATGTGCAGCGAGCCGGGGATGTGCCCGCCCTCGCGCTCACCGATGTTGCGGACGTCGACCACGACCGGGGCGTCCGGCTGCTCGCCGGCGGCACCGGTGGTCAGGGCGGCGAGCTGACCGGGGGTGAGCCGGCTGCCCTGCTCGACCTGGTCCTGCCGGGCGAGCATCACGGCCGCGGGGTCGGCGAGGTAGCCGGCGACCCGGTCGAAGCCGATACGGGCCAGGCGGGTGGCCACCTCGCCCTCGCGCCCCTCGGGGGCGATCAGCACCACCTCGATGTCGGCGGTGAGCACCATGCCCGCGGTCTCGGCGAACCGGCCGTCGGCGGGCACGTTGAGCGCGCCGCACAGGTGACCGGCGGCGAACTCGGTCACGTCGCGGGTGTCCAGGACCACCGCTCCGCGCGCCAGGGCCGCCTCCAGCGCCGCGTCGTCCAGGGCCGCCGCCGGTGCCTGGTCGTCGAACACCTCGCGGTTCTTGCGGTTGAGGATGGCGTCGTAGACGAAGTACTCCGGGGCCGACGGCTGGCCCGCGGTCACCAGCGCGACGAAGTCCTGCTGCGACATGGGCTGGCAGGCGTAGTTGGTCTCGCGCTGCTCGCCGATGGTCGACTGCCGGGCAGTGGACAGGTTCTTGCCGCAGGCCGATCCGGCGCCGTGGGCGGGGAAGACCCGGACGGCGTCCGGCAGGCCCATCAGCTTGCGCTGGATCGAGTCGTACAACTGCACCCCGAGCTCGTCGGCGGTGACGCCGATCGAGGCCAGCAGGTCGGGCCGGCCGACGTCGCCGATGAACAGGGCATCGCCGGTGAGCACGCCGTAGGCGACCTCGTCGTCGGCGCGCTCGTAGACCAGCACGCTGATCGACTCGGGGGTGTGACCGGGGGTCTCCATGATCTCGAGCTCCACGGTGCCCAACGAGATGCGCTCGCCGTCGGCCAGCGAACGGGTCTCGAACTCGGCCTGGGCCACGCGGCCGTAGCCGATCCAGGCACCGGTGGCCCGGGCCAGCTCGAGGTGACCGGACAGGAAGTCGGCGTGGAAGTGGGTGTTGATCATGCCGACGATCTGCAGGCCGTGGGCGCGGGCGTCGTCCAGGTACTCGGTGATGTCGCGACGGGGGTCCACCACGACGGCCTGGCCGGTGCCGGTGTCGCCGATCAGGTAGGAGGCCTGGGACAGGCAGTCGATGTAGTACTGGGTGAAGATCATGGTCGAGGCGGGCGTGGCAGACATGTCCTTCTCCTGACGGGTCGAGATCTGGGGCGAGCTGTGGGTCGCGATCGATGACGTGGGGGACGGCGTGCGGGTCGAGTAGAGGGCCGCGAGGCCCAGGACGGCGGCCAGTACCGCGGCGAGCCAACGGCTCGTGGCGCTCGGCAGCTGTTCGATCAGGACGAGGGCGGCGATGGCGATCACGAGGACGGCGAAGGCTCGTCGCAACGCCGCGGCGGGGATCCGACCGGTGAGGCGGCTGCCGGCGAGGCTTCCCAGCACCGCGGAGGCGGTGACGGCCAGCACCAGACCCCAGGGCAGCCGGGTGCCGGCGAGGTGACCCGCCAGCCCGGCCGTGGACTGCAGGGCGATGACCAGCAGTGAGGTGCCGACGGCGGCGGGCATCGACAGTCCGGCCACCAGCACCAGGGTCGGGACGATGACGAAACCGCCTCCGGCGCCGACGAATCCGGTCACGAGGCCGACGACGGTGCCCAGCCCGACGGCGGCGGGGATGCGCAATTCCTCACGAGTGGAACGGGTTTCGCGCCGACCGCGCAGCATGCCGGCGGCCGCGGCGAGCATCATCAGCGCGAAGGCCACCAGCAGCACGGTGCCCGGCACCAGGGCCGATGCGCGGCCGCCCGCGTAGGCGCCGGCCATGCCCGCCAGGCCGAACACCAGCCCGGTGCGCCAGCGGACCCGGCCCTGCCGGGCGTGCGAGACCGAACCGACCGCGCTGGTCACCCCGACGATGAACAGCGAGGCGGCGGTGGCCTGGTGCGGGTCGAGCCGGCCCACGTAGACCAGCAGCGGGACGGCGAGGATCGACCCGCCGCCACCCAGCAGGCCCAGCGACACCCCGACCCCGAAGGCCAGGACGACGGTCACCGCGGCGGTCAGGGCAGGTGTCATGGCTGGATCACGGCATCGATCTCGAGCTGGCTGCTCACGGAGGCTCTCCTCGTTCACGACAAGTATCCGGCGTTGCGGATGTACGTACATTATGCGAACCCAGGCGACCTGGCAAGAGATACCTCGGGGGGTATGCCTGCGCATCACCCGCTTGCGCCGGTGGGCTCGCCGTCCGCACCATGGCCTTCGACCATCGGCCCAGATCAAGGACGTCCACGGTGCAGCTGACAGCCAGTTTCCATGCCCGGCCGGGCCACGAGAGCGTCGTCCGTGACCTTCTGGCGGCCTACGCAGCCGTCGTTCGGACGACCGACGGGACGATCCTGTTCGAGCCGAGCACCGTGGCCGGGCACGCCGAGCACTTCGTCGTCTTCGAGCGGTATCGCGACCAGGCCGCCTTCGAGGCGCACCTGGCGGCGGCGGAGAACAAGACCTTCAACGCCGACCTGGCCGCGCACATCCTGGGCGAGGTGCACCTGCAGTTCCTCGACCCGCTCGCGCCGTGATGGCGTGATCGATCCGTGACAAGGTGGCCCTCGTGGAGGACGAGACGTACCCGGGCCGGCTCTTCGGGGCGGATCCCGGCACGAGGCACTGGCGTGACCTGGTCGGTCACCCCGAACAGGTCGCGGGTGTCGAGCTGGTGGAGTTGCTCGACGGGGATGCTCGCGGCGTCCGGGTGGCGCGGTTACGGACCGGTGAGATCGACGTCGACGTCCTGGTCGACCGGGCGTTGGACATCTCCCGGGCGAGCGTGCGCGGCGTCCCGGTGGGGTGGCTCTCGCCGGCCGGGGTCCGGAACGCGGCGTTCGTCGAGCCTTATGGCCTCGGCCCCCTGCGCACCTTCACCGGTGGGCTGCTGACCACCTGCGGGCTCGATCACGTACACGCCCCGGCGGACGCGCCCGACCTCTACGGGCCGCCGGGCGGCCCTCGGCGCCACCACCCGCTGCACGGGCGGATCGCGACCGCTCAGGCACGGCTGACCCGCCTGGATCTCGACGGCGCCACCCTGGTCGTCGAGGGGGAGGTGCGCCAGGCGATGCCGTTCGGCGAGCACCTGGTGCTGCGCCGCCGGCTGGAGGCCGATCTGGGGGGTCGCACGCTGCGGATCCGCGACCGGGTGCGCAACGACGGCCATGTGCCGACTCCGTTGGCGGTGCTCTACCACCTCAATGTCGGCTGGCCCGTGGTGTCGCCTCGGGCCCGGGTGAGCGCCACCGTGGGCGAGCCCACGGTTCGTCTGGGCAGCGCCGGCCGGCGGGACTGGCGGCGAGTGCCCGAGCCGGAACCCGCTGCGGTCGAAGCGGTCTGGGAGCACTCACCGCAGCCCGGGGACGACGGCTGGTGCCGGGCCGCGGTCGTCACCGACGACCTCGGGGACGGTCGGGCCGCCGGCCTGCTGGTGTCGTGGGACACCGCGACCCTGCCTCACCTGGCGCAGTGGCTGATGCCCGCCCCAGGGATGTACGTGACGGCCATCGAACCCTCGACCGTCGGGGTGGGTGGGGTCGCGGCGGCCCGGGATGCCGGCACCCTGCGGCTGCTCGAGCCGGGCGAGGACGTGCTGCTCAGGGTGGATCTGCGGTTGCTGCACGGGCCGGACGACGTGGCGGCGGCGCCCACAGGTCGGTGACGGTGTATCCCGTCGGGTAGGGATCGCTGGGGTGGAGCTGCCAGGTGGCGCGGCCCGTCACCCAGGTGCGACCGGTGACCGTGGGCAGCACCGCGGCCGTCCCGGCCACGTCGGTGGTCCCGACGAGGCGACCGACGAACAGGCTGTCGATGATGCTGCGATGCCGGAACTCCTCGTCGAGGGCGAGCTCACCGCGGGCGTGCAACGCGGCCATGCGAGCGCAGGTTCCGGTGCCGCACGGTGATCGGTCGAGGATGCCGGTCCAGGTGGCCGGGTCCTCGGGCAGCAGTGGGTCCTGGGTGAGCACCACCGTGTTGCGCGAGTCGATGCCGGGTTGCCGCGGGCCGGAGTGCAGCATCACCAGGGAGATCTCGTCGATGTCCGGATTGACCGGGTGGCGGACCGAGACCTGTTCGCGGGCAGCCAGCTTCACCAGGGCGCCGACGCGAGCGAGCTCCCGGCCGCGGGCCGGGTCGAGATCGATGCCGCAGTCGGACGCCGCGGCCTGCACGAAGAACTGACCGCCGAAGACGACGTCGACCGACACCGTCCCCAGCGTCGGCACCTCGAGGGGCAGGTCCAGCCCGACCACGAACGAGGGAACGTTGGCGACCGTGACGGCGGTAACTCGGTTGTCCTCGAGCTGCGCCCGGGCCTGCACGGTGCCGACCGCGGTGTCGATCGTGACGTCGAGGGTCGGGCCGGTCGGGGTGAGCAGCCCCGCCTCGACCGCTGCCGCGACGGCGCACATGGTGTTGCTGCCCGACATCGGGGTGAAGCCGCCCTGTTCGAGCACGATGACACCGAGGTCGGCGCCGGGGGTGACCGGCGGGACCAGCAGCACGGCACACAACGCCGGGTACCCCCGAGGTTCGTGTAACAGCAACTCCCGCAACGGGTGCAGCCGCTCTCGGCACGAGGCGAAGCGCTCCGCCATGGTGTCGCCCTCGACCAGGTGCGCGGCGTCCAGCACGACGCGTCCAGGCTCGCCCTCGGCGTGGACCTCGATGGTGTGCAGGGCAAGCAGGGATGACACCGAGCTCACCCCTTCGGCACCTGGCCGGCGGCGGTCAGGATGGCGGTGAAGCGCTCCCGCTGCGCGGTCGTCAAGGGCTGCAACGGGGCTCGGGTCGGCCCGGCGGAGTGGCCGACGATGTCGAGCCCGGCCTTGATGCCGGCGGCGTAGTCGACCGACTCGAGGAAGTCACTGATCGCCCAGAGGTGCCGCCACTGCTCGCGTGCCGCGGGCAGGTCGCCCTCGACGGCCAGCGTGTTCCAGAACTGGACGGCGAGCTCGGGCACGATGCTCGCGGCCCCCCACACCGACCCCTTGGCCCCGGAGGCGATCCCGAAGAAGGTCAACGTGTCCCAGCCGTTGAACGCGGTGATCCGATCGCCGTGGACGACGAGCAGCTCGGCGAGCCCGACGGCGTCCCCGGAGGTGTCCTTCAGGTAGTCCAGGCCCGGGATGTCCCCGAGCTGCGCGAGCTGGGCGGCCGACAGCTGGGTGCCGGTCGCGGAGGGGATGTTGTAGTAGACGGCCGGGATGGTGATCGACCCGGTGACCGCGGTCACGAAGGTGACCAGTCCGTCCCAGCCCATCCCGCCGTAGAACGGCGGCAGCAGCATGATGGCGTCCGCGCCGGCAGCCTCGGCGTGCCGGGCCAGCGAGACGGCCTCGGCCGTCGACAGTGCCCCGACCCCGGCCACCACCGGGACCCGATGATCGATCGCCTCGACCCAGGCGGTCATCACGCGCCGGTACTCCGCCGGGGTCAGGGTCGAGAACTCACCCGTCGACCCGGTGGCCACCACCCCGTGCAGGCCGCCGGCCACGAGTCGGTCGGCCTGGGCGCGCAGGTTCACCTCGTCCACCGCGGTGCCGTCGGGGGTGAAGGGAGTGGGGACGGCGGCGATGATGCCGTGCAGGTCGGCGGTACGTCGGGTGGTCACCGTGGATCCTCTCGCGAACTGCTCGATGGTGGAAGATGGTGCACGACAAGGCTTTTCAGAAACGTGCCGGATCGAAGGGGAGCAGCTCGGGGCGCCGGATGCCGTGGAGCACGAGGTCGGTGAGCGCGAGGGCGCTGCCGGCCGCAAGGGTGACCCCGAGCATGCCGTGCCCGGTGCTGACGTAGGCGTTGTCCAGGCCCGGGAAGGCGCCGATCACCGGCAGGCCGTCGGGGGTCATGGGTCGCATCCCCGCCTGCGGTCGCAGCGGGCCGGTGGATGGCTGCCAGCCACGCAGGTAATCCTGTGGCCCGCGCAGGATCGCGGCGACCCGTACCTCGTTGACGTTCTCGTCGAGGCCGGCGAACTCCATGGTCCCGGCGAGCCGCAGCCGATCGGCGAACGGCGTCAGGGCCACCTTGACGTCCGACAAGTTGGTGGCGCTGCGTAGCGGAAGCGGGTCGACGTCCACGCTGTAACCTTTGCCCGGGCGCACCGGCAGGCGGTGTCCGAGCCGGGCGGACAGCTCCGCGGTCCAAGCCCCGGTGGCGAGCACGAAGGTGTCGCCCTCGTACATCCCAGACGGCGTATGGACGGCGGTCAGCCGGCGCCGTCCGGAGCCCTCGCGAACGTCGGCGCGCTCGACCCGGGCGTTCTCGACGATCCGAACGCCCTTCTCTTGCAAGCGTTTGTGGAGTGCGGCGACGAACGCCCGAGGATCCAGATGGCGTTCGGTGGGGAAGAAGATGCCGCCGCACACCCGATCGGTGAGCAGCGGCTCGTGAGCGCGGACGTCGTCCCCGACGAGCACCTGGGGGTCGAGGTCGTGTTCCCGTACCAGATCGAGGTTGTGGAGGTGGTGGTCGAGGTTCTCCCGCTGGGTGAAGGCCATCAGCAGGCCCGCGGTGTGCAGCTCGTAGTCCATGCCATCGGCCCGGTACTCATCGAGTAGGTGGCCGGTGTTCTGCGCCAGCTGCAGGTGGGCGAGGAACCCGGCGCGCTGGTGGCGATCGGTGCAGTGTCGCCACATCTGCAGCATGAAGCCGATGAAGTGTGGATCCAGGGAGGGTCGGATGTAGACCGGGCTGTCGGGTCGCAGCATCCACCTCAGGGTCTGGACGACGACCTTGGGGCCGGGCACCGGCATGGCCTCGGCCGGGACGAACCAGCCGGCGTTCACCGCGGACGCGCCCCTGCCCGTGGCTCGCGCGTCGAGCACCGTGACGTCCGTGCCGTCCCGGGCGAGGTGGTAGGCCGTCGTGAGGCCGATGATCCCGCCACCGATCACCACTGAGTGCATCGGGCACGCCTCCCGGTGTCGTAGCGGCTCTCTCGTCACCCTGTCGGGGTCATGGATCTCGTCAGCTCTTTCGAGCGCGAATCGTGACCAAATATTGTCTGACAACCTTCGTGACACTATGCCGCCACGAGGCTATGGTCAACCGATTGTCAGACAATGACGTCGAGATCGTCCGACCTCGACGTGGCCCGGTCGCTCGAAAGGCACGCGATGAAGACATCGATCAGGATGGGCGCCGCGCTGGTGCTCGCCTCCGTGGCGCTGGCTGCCTGTGGCGGCGGCTCCACCAGTGGGACTGGTGACGGCGGCAAGACGCTGGTCATCTCCAGCGATCTGCCGTTGCAGGGCGCTTCGAAGGACGCCTCCGACGCCACCAACAACGCGATCAAGCTGTATCTGGAGCAGGTGGGCAACAAGGCCGGCAAGTACAACATCACGTTCAAGCCGTACGACGACTCGACGGCGGCCAAGGGCGCCTGGGACGACGCGACGTGCGCCAAGAACGCGGCCGACCACGTGGCCAACACCGACGAGGTCGCGGTCATGGGCACCTACAACTCCGGCTGCGCCAAGATCGAGGCGCCGGTGCTCAACGCGGACCCCAGCGGCCCCATGCTGATGGTCTCGCACGCCAACACCAACCCCGGTCTGACCAAGAAGTGGGACGCCGGAGAGCCCGAGAAGTACTTCCCCAGCGGCAAGCGCAGCTTCGCCCGGGTGATCAGCACCGACGACTACCAGGGTGCGGCGGCGGCGCAGTTCGCCCAGCAGAAGCTCAAGGCCAACAAGGTCTACATCCTCAACGACAACCAGACCTACGGTCAGGGTGTCGGCAAGGCCTTCGAGGCCGAGGCCAAGAAGATCGGCATGACCGTGCTCGGCAACGAGCCGTGGGACGGCAAGCAGACCAGCTACGCGTCGCTGTTCACCAAGATCAAGGCTGCGGGTCCGGACCTGGTCTACCTGGCGGGCATCTACGACAACAACGGTGGTCAGCTGGTCAAGGACAAGGTGTCCGTGCTGGGTGACAACGCCACCGTGCCGATGATGGCGCCGGACGGCTTCAGCGGGTACCCGGAGCTGCAGAAGATGTCGCAGGCCGAGGGCCTCTACCTGTCGTTCGCCGGGTTGTCGACCGACCAGCTGCTGGCCGGCGGTGGCGCGGGCAAGAAGCTGCTGGACGACTACAAGGCGAAGTACGGCTCGGAGCCGTCGACCAGCTACGCCCTCTATGGTGTCGCCGCCGTCCAGGTCATCCTGGCTGCGATCGAGAAGTCCGACGGCACCCGCAAGGGCGTCACCGACGCGGTCTTCAGCGGCGAGGGCATCACCATCGCGAAGGACAAGTCGGTGATCGGCAAGGAGATCAAGATCGACACTGCCACCGGTGACACCAACAACAAGGACATGACCATCCTGCAGATGAAGGGTGGCAAGGAGACCTTCGTCGCGGCTCAGCCCCTGAGCTGAGTATTGGCGACCGAGGTGCCGTGAACGTCACGGTGGGTCCGGCCCGCATACCCCGGACCCACCGTGACCCCCCGCGGAGGACGTGACCCACACGGAAGAATGGTCACAGTGAACGCTCATCCGCCCGCGACCCGTACCGCGTCTGCCGCCACCCCGCAGCGCGAAGCGGTGGTCACCCACATCCGTCGCGCCATCGTCCTGGGGGATCTGCAGCCGGGCGAGAAGTTGCGCGAGGTCAAACTCGCCGCCGAACTCGGCGTCAGCCGGGCGACCCTGCGGGAGGCCCTGAACCTGCTGGTCCAGGACGGGCTGTTGGTGCAGGAGCCCTATCGAGGGTTCAGCATCAGCCGGCTGGACGCCGCTGCGCTCCGGGACATCGCCCGCACCCGGGTGCCGCTCGACCTGATCGCCATCCGGGCCATCCTCGATGACGCCACGGGCCGGCGACTGCAGTTGGTCCGCGAGGTCTGGGAGGGGTTCCAGGCCTCGACGTTCGATCCGGATCCCCTGGTGCAGCACCAGGCCCATGTGGCGTTCCACCGGGGTCTCTGGGCAGCCTCGGAGAACTGGATGCTGCTGCGGCTCTGGCCGGTCATCGAGGCTCTCACCACCATCACCCTGGCGCAGGATCAGATCGCCTACTCCGATCCGCAGCGCGCGCACGATCTGCACCAGGGTCTGGTCGAGGCCATCCTCGCCGGTGACCTGGCGCAGATCGAGGACCTGCTGCGCCGACACACGATCGACAGCGCCGAGGAGTTGATCGGTCGTCACGCCGACCGATCACTCGGCTCGTGAGCCGGGCACTCGATCACCGGACGGCCACTCGATCACCGGCGTAGCTCGATCACAGGACGTAGAGCATCTCCTGATAGGTGGGCAGGGGCCAGAGGTCATCGGCCACCATCGTCTCGATGGCATCCGACGCGGCGCGCGCGGCGGCCATCGCCGGCAGCAGGACCTCCTGGGCATGGGTGGCCTGCTCCAACGGGCCGGCCCCGCTGTCGCCGGCGAGCCCGGCACGCAGGGCGGCCAGCGCCGTCCGCAGCTCGGCCAGCGGGGCGGAGATGGCCTCGAGGGAGGACGGGTCACCCTCGACGCCCGCCGACTTCAGTGCGGCCAGGTTGGTCGCGAGCTCGGTCTGGTAGCGGACCGCCGCGGGCAGCACCAGGGTGGCGCCGATCTCGGTGGTCAGCCGGGCCTCCACCCCCACGCTCAGCGCGTACTGCTCGAGGCCGACCTCGTAGCGGCTGTGCATCTCGCGATGACTGAACACGCCATACCTCTCGAACAGGGCCATCGCGGGTTCGGAGATGAGCTCCGGCAACGCGTCCAAGGTGGTGCGCAGGTTGGGCAGTCCGCGCTCCTGCGCCTCGATCTGCCATTCGTCGGAATAGCCGTTGCCGTTGAACACCGCTGCACCGTGGGTCGTGATGATCTCGGTCAGCAGGTTCTGGACGGCGGTGTTGAACTCGGTGCCCCCGGCGAGAGCCGTCTCGAGGCTGGTGGCCATGTGGTCCAACGCCTCGGCCATGATCGTGTTGATGGTCGTCATCTGTCCGGCGACCGACTGCCCGGATCCGGGGGCGCGGAACTCGAACCTGTTGCCGGTGAAGGCGAACGGGCTGGTGCGGTTGCGATCGCCCGGGTCGGTCGGCAGGACCGGCAGGGTGTCGACGCCGATCATCAACGTGCCCTTGTCCTTGGACGAGGTGGCCGCACCCTTGGCGATCTGCTCGAACACGTCGGCGAGCTGATCGCCGAGGAAGATCGAGATGATGGCTGGTGGTGCCTCGTTCGCGCCGAGGCGATGGTCGTTGCTCGCCGAGGCCACCGAGGCCCGCAGCAGCCCACCGTAGCGGTGCACGGCGCGGATCACCGCGGCGCAGAACACCAGGAACTGGGCGTTGTCGTGCGGGTTGTCGCCCGGCAGCAACAGGTTTCCCTGAGCGGAGTTGCCCAGGGAGAAGTTGACGTGCTTGCCCGACCCGTTGACGCCGGCGAACGGCTTCTCGTGGAACAGGCACTCCATGCCGTGCTTGCGGGCGATCGTCTTGAAGGTGGTCATGAGCAACTGCTGGTGGTCTGCTGCCACGTTCGCGCGCTCGAACATCGGCGCGATCTCGAACTGGCCGGGTGCCACCTCGTTGTGTCGGGTCTTGGCCGGGATGCCGAGCTTGAACAGCTCACGCTCGGCGTCCATCATGAACCCGAGCACGCGTTCGGGGATGGCTCCGAAGTAGTGGTCGTCGAACTCCTGGCCCTTGGGCGGCTTGGTACCGAACAGGGTTCGACCGGCGTTGAGCAGATCCGGCCGGGCGAGGAAGAAGTGCCGGTCGACCAGGAAGTACTCCTGTTCGGCGCCGCAGTAGGACACGACGCGATCGGGCTCGTGGCCGAACAGGCGCAGGATCCGCTCGGCGTGCACCGACATCGCCTGCTGCGCCCGCAGCAACGGGGTCTTGTGGTCCAGTGCGTCGCCGGTCATCGAGACGAACACGGTGGGGATGCACAGCGTGTTGCCGTTCGGGTTCTCCAGGACGTACGCAGGGCTGGTGACGTCCCACCCGGTGTATCCGCGGGCCTCGAAGGTGTTGCGCAGCCCGCCGCTGGGGAAGCTCGACGCGTCCGGCTCGCCCTGGATCAGGGTCTTGCCGGCGAACTCCGCCAGTGCCGACCCGTCACCAACCGGCTCCAGGAAGCTGTCGTGCTTCTCCGCCGTCAGCCCGGTCAGCGGGTAGAACACGTGCGCGTAGTGGGTCGCGCCCTTCTCGAGGGCCCAGTCCTTCATCGCCGAGGCGACGGCGTCCGCCACCTGGGGATCGAGTGGCGCGGAGTTCTCGATGGTCGCCATGACGGAGGTGAAGACCCTCTTGGGCAACCGCTTCTGCATCACCGCCCGGCTGAACACGTTCTCGCCGAAGATCTCGCCGGGAGCCTCTCCGGGCTCGAAGCTGACGGCCGGCGGCACGTAGGCCTCGACGTCCCTGATCGCTTGCAGACGAACGTTGTTGCCGCTCACGGCACTCCTCACGCGGCCGGTGCGCGTCGTGGGTGCACGACGCCCGGCCCTCGAACATCACGGTCTCGTCGAGCCTAGGAAGGCTGATGGCGCGCCACGTTTCGAGCGTGTGAACGGGGTGTGTGTGAGCAGGCCGACATCGTGGTCGGGGTTCCGCTCCCGCGAGCAGCCGGAGCGGAACCCCGCCGCGTCTAGACCACGGGCTGGGCGTGCCAGATGCGATCGAGGTAGTCCCGCATGGATCGGTCGGACGAGAAATACCCGCACCGGGCGACGTTGAGGATGGCCGACCGGCTCCAGGAATCCTGATCGCTGTAGGCCGTGTCGACCAATGCCTGGGCATCCACGTAGGCGCGGTAGTCCGCCAGGGCCATGAAGCGGTCCTCGTGCAACAGGTTCGACACCAGGGGCTCGAACGCCCCCCGGTCGCCGTCCGAGAATGCACCCGACGAGATCAGGTCGATCGCGCGCTTCAGGTCCTCGTCGGCCTCGTAGAAGCTGCTCGGTACGTAGCCCGCCTCGCCCAGCGCGGCCACCTCGGGTTCGAGCATGCCGAACAGGAAGAAGTTGTCGTCGCCCACCAGTTGGCGGATCTCGACGTTCGCCCCGTCGTCGGTGCCGATGGTGAGGGCGCCGTTCAGGGCGAACTTCATGTTGCCGGTGCCGGAGGCCTCCTTGCCCGCCAGGGAGATCTGCTCCGAGAGGTCGGCCGCCGGGATCAGCGTCTCGGCCAGGGTGACGTTGTAGTTGGCCGGGAACACCACCTGGAGCACCCCCTTGACCGCCGGATCCGCGTTGATCACCGAGGCCACCGAGTTGATCAGGAAGATGGTCTCCTTCGCCATCCGGTAGCCCGGGGCGGCCTTGGCGCCGAACACGAAGGTGCGCGGGGTCACCTCGGTCGGTTCGACGCGCCCCGAGATGATCCGCTCGTAGAGCGTGACGATGTGCAGCAGCTTGAGCGACTGCCGCTTGTACTCGTGCAGCCGCTTCACCATGACGTCGAGCATGTGCCCGTTGGACAGGTCGTAGCCGTCACGTCGCTTCAACAGGTCGAACAGCCGGGTCTTGTTGGCCAGCTTCACCTCGCGGAACCGGGCGCGGAACTGGGCGTCGTCGGCCAGTGGTTCCAGGCCGCGCAGTTGCTCGAGGTCGGTGATCCAGCCGTCCCCGATCGCCTCGGTGATCAGCTCGGACAGCCTCGGATTGCTCTGTCGCAGGAAGCGACGTGGCGTCACGCCGTTGGTGACGTTGATGAACTTGTCGGGCCACAACTCCGAGAAGTCCGGTAACACCTTGTCGCGCAACAGATCCGAGTGCAGAGCAGCGACCCCGTTCACCTTGGTCGCGGCCACGGTGGCCAGGTGGGCCATCCGGACGGCGCGCTCGGGGTAGTCGGAGATGATCGACATCCGGCGCACCCGCATCTCGTCGCCCGGGAACGTCGCGCGGACCTCGGCCAGGAACTCCTCGTTGATCCGATCGATGATCTCGAGGTGGCGCGGCAGCAACCGACCGATGAGGTCGACCGGCCAGACCTCCAGCGCCTCGGGCAGCAGGGTGTGACAGGTGTAGGCGAAACACTGCTTCGTGATCTGCCAGGCGTCGTTCCAGGGCATCTTCTTGACGTCCACGAGCAACCGCATCAGCTCGGGGACGGCGATCACCGGGTGAGTGTCGTTGAGCTGGAAGATGATCCGCTCGGGCAGCTTGGTCATGTCGAAATCGTCGTGAAGGATCTCGAACACGAAGTCGGCCAGTGAGCACGCCACGAAGAAGTACTGCTGTTGCAGCCGCAGCTCCTTGCCCTGCGGGGTGGAGTCCTCCGGGTAGAGCACTTTGGAGATGTTCTCGGCGAACGTCTGGGCGCGCACCGCGTCGGCGTAGTCGCCGGAATTGAAGATCTCGAGATCGAAGGCCTTGGTGGCCCGTGCGCTCCAAAGCCGCAGGGTGTTGACCCGGCCGTTCTGATACCCCGGAACCATGTAGTTGTAGGGCACGCCGACGACGTTCCAGTCCGGCACCCAGCGGGTGCGCTCCTCGCCGTCCTCGTCGACGTACTTCTCGGTACGACCGGCGAAGTTGACCAGCTGGGAGGACTCGGGGTGCGGGAACTCCCACGGGCCACCCAGGGTGAGCCAGGTGTCCGGCTGCTCGACCTGCCGGCCGTCGACGAAGGTCTGCCGGAAGATGCCGTACTCGTAACGGATGCCGTAGCCGATGCACGGCACGCTCATCGTGGCGAGGGAGTCGATGAAACAGGCGGCGAGGCGGCCCAGGCCCCCGTTGCCGAGCCCCGGCTCCACCTCTTGATCACGCAGGGTGTCCAGGCTCAGGCCGCACTGGGCCAGACCCTCCCGGACGACGTCCACCAGGCCCGTGGCCAGCAGGGCGTTGTCCAGCTGCCGCCCCAGCAGGTACTCGGCCGACAGGTACCCGACCGATTTGACCGGATTCCGGCGCTGTTGTGCCAGCGCTTCCAGCCATCGCGCCATGAGGTAGTGCCGTACGGTCCGCGAGAGAGCCAGGTGCTGGTCGTTGACCGAGGCCCGGGCCAGCGAGACCCCCTGGCCGAAGTTCAATTCGCGCAGGAACGCGTCGACGAAACTGTCGACGTTCGGGATCGGCGACCGCACCGGTGCGAGCGCCTGCGCGTGGGTCGGGACCACGCGCGGGCCCTTCACGGGATCAATGACGTAATCGTTATCAGCCACCGAGCTACCGTAGCGGCCATTCGTCGACGGCCGATCAGCGCAACGCAGGGCGGCTCGACGAACGTCGCGACCCGGAGGTGAGCGGCCACGGATGGGCGAACATCGGGACCGATCCGGCCCACCCGGGCGACCGTCGCGGGATGACCTTTGGCCGGGCCTGGGCACCGTGGCCGGCGCGAGCGGGTCGGGCGCGCTCATCTCCGCCGTCGACCAGGGCACAGCCTCACCGAACACTCTGGGCGTCAATCGATTCGGAAGTACCGGTCGATGGCTGCCTGGTAGACCTCCGTTCCGCGGGTGTAGGAATGCGCGCCATGCAGTTCTCTCGGTTGTCCGGGTGCAGGTTTGAGGATGACGTCGAATTCCTTCGGTGGCAGCTCGCCGCTGAGTCGAGCGTCTGGCGCCACGCCCTCCTCGAAGGCCAGGACTCGACGCAATATCACCACGCGCAGGGTGAGAGTGCCGTCCCTGTCAACCGTTGCCTCTCTCACCTCGTTCACGACATCGTAGCGAAATCGATAATCTGCCCATTGGCCATGAGCCGAGCCATGCATGACACCTCTGCCACCTCGGCCGTCCGTGGGGATGAAGAGGGAGGCATAGCCGTACCAGTACACAGCGTCCGGGGCGACCACCTGGACCCCTCGCCACATCTGGAAATGAGTGTCGATACGCCATGTTCCCGAGTAGCCGTGCAGTTGAACCGTTGGAGGGATGCCGTCCGGGAGATGCGGAAGGTTCTCGACCCACGTTGCGAGTTGGTCAATCACCGTGTCGGGCAAGGCTGCGCCTTCGACCTGATCATTTCGCTCGAGTTCGCGATGGTCGAGGCGGCCTGCGTCCAGGGCTCGTTCATTCTGGGGTGGCGGCGTGTTGTCGCGGTGACACGCCGTGGTGGGTGTAGTGCGGGGCGGGCATGGCCAGCCCGGTGATCGTGGTGGGTATCTGACATCCATCTCGATCATGGAGGGCGGCCATGCCCGCATCGGTATCTTCGCTCATCGGCCGTGTCGATGAGGTCCGTGACCTGCTGGGTGAACTGGTCGGTGGGCTGGCGGTGGCGGTGGTGACGGCGTTGGAGGTGCTGCCCGATCCGCGGCGTGCGCAGGGCCGCCGCCATGGCATGGCGACGGTGGTGGGTCTGGCGTTGGGGGCGGTCGCAGCTGGGGCGCGGTCGTTGTCGGCGATCGCGGACTGGGTCGCGGCGCTGCCGCGGTGGGCGTGGTCGCGGTGGGGGATCCGGCGGTGCCCGCCGGCGGTCTCGACGATCCGTCGGGTCCTGGCAGTGGTCGATCCGGACGTGGTGGACGCGGTGCTGCATGCCTGGTTGGCCGCCCGCGAGCCCAGCGTCGCAGCGGCGGGGCGGGTGGTCTCGGCGGACGGCAAGACGTGTCGCGGGGCGGTGGCCGCGGACGGGTCGCGGGTGCAGCTGTTCTCCATGCTCGACCAAGCCACCGGCCTGCCGTTGGGGCAGGTCCAGATCGAGGGTGGTGATGAGATCGCCGCGTTCGCAACGGTGTTGGACCGGATCGACCTGCGGGGTGTGACAGTGACCGCGGATGCGTTGCACACGCAACGGGCCCATGCCCACTACCTGCATCGCCACGGCGGGCACTACCTGTTCGTGGTCAAGGCGAACCAGCCGACCTTGTACCGGCGCCTGGCAGGGCTGCCCTGGAGCCAGGTAGCCGCCGGGCACGTCGAGCACGACAAGGGCCACGGCCGCCGCGAGATGGGGCGTGTCTACTGGTTTGTGTAAGGGGTCGCTCCTGTAGATGAGGAGCATGACCGTGATGAGTGTTCAGTCCAGCGATGTGGATCTCGAGGTGACCGCGACGGCCGATCATGATCACCAGGAGGGTGGTGGTCGGGAGGAGCCGGCGGCGCGGGTGTTGCGCCGGGAGTTGTTCACCGACGAGGTGATCGACTCGATGCTGGCCCGGGTCGGTGAGGGCGGGTTGTCGTTGACCGGGCCGGGCGGGTTCTTGCCCGAGCTGGTCAAGAGTGTCCTGGAGCGGGGCATGCAGGTGGAGCTGACCGACCACCTGGGCTACGACAAGGGCGATCCCGCGGGTCGAGGGTCGGGGAACTCACGCAACGGGACCAGCTCCAAGACGGTGTCCAGTGAGGTCGGCCGGATCGAGCTGGACCAGCCGCGAGACCGGGCCGGGTCGTTCGCCTCGGCGCTGGTCCCGAAGGGTGCCCGCCGGTTGGGGGGTCTGGAGGAGCAGATCATCTCGCTGTATGCGGGTGGGATGACGGTGCGCGACATCGGTCACCACTTCGAGCGGACGCTGGGGGTGGAGCTGTCCCACGCCACCATCTCGAAGATCACCGACGCGGTGGTGGAGAAGGTCAAGGAGTGGCAGAACCGGCCCCTCGACCCGTTCTACCCCGTCGTCTACCTCGACGCGATCGTGGTCAAGGTCCGCGACGGCGCGCACGTCATGAACCGGTCGGCGCACATCGCCGTCGGGGTCGACACCGACGGGATCAAGCACGTGCTGGGGATCTGGGTCCAGGCCAGCGAGGGCGCGAAGTTCTGGGCGAGCGTGTGCGCCGAGCTCGCCAACCGGGGTGTCCAGGACGTCCTGATCGTCTGCTGCGACGGTCTGACCGGTTTCCCCGAGGCCGTGCAGGCGACCTGGACCGGCGCCCTGGTCCAGACCTGTGTGGTGCACCTGATCCGGGCCTCGACCCGGTTCGTCGCCTACCAGGACCGCAAGGCCGTCGCGGCGCTGCTGCGTCCGATCTACACCGCCGCGACCGAGGAGGCTGCCCTGATGGCGTTGGCGGCGTTCGCGGACTCGACCCTGGGGGCGAAGTACCCGGCCACGGTCAGGACGTGGGAGAACGCGTGGGAACGGTTCACCCCGTTCCTGGCGTTCGGGCCGGCCCTCAGGAAGTTGATCTACACCACGAACAGCATCGAGTCGCTGAACTACCAACTCCGCAAGATCATCAAGAATCGAGGGCATTTCCCGAACGACACCGCCGTGGTCAAGCTGCTCTGGCTGGCGATCATGAACATCGAGGACAAGCGGTCCCGGGAACGCGACGAGCAGCGCGGCACTCCCGCGAACCAGCGGACCGCCCCGGCGCGTCTGGTCGAAGGAGCAGTTACCCAGGGCTGGAGCGCCGCCCTGGGTGAGCTCGCCCTGGTCTACCCCGACCGGATCAACCCCTACCTGTAACAGCAAGATCAAATAGAGGCAGAGCGACTCTTACACAAGAAACTTGACAGGCTCACCCTGGACGCGTTCGGGGGTTACAAGAACGCCATCGACGACCACCTCACCGACGCCGTCGCGGTGCTCGATGCCTTCCACGTGGTCAAGCTGGGCACCGAGGCCGTCGATGAGGTCCGCCGCCGCGTCCAGCAGGCCATCCACGGCCACCGGGGCCGCAAGAACGACCCGCTCTACGGGATCCGGACCATCCTGCGCTGCGCCACCGAACGCCTGACCGACAAGCAACACCACCGTCTCGCGCAGGCGATCGCGGCCGACGAACGCCACGACGAGGTCCACATCGCCTGGCAAGCTGCCCAACAGCTCCGCTCGGTCTACCACGCCGACACCCCCGCCGCCGGCCGCAAGGTCGCCGAACAGATCATCGCGACGTTCCCGTCGTGCCCGATCCCCGAGATCGCCCGCCTCGGACGGACCCTGAAACGGTGGAAACAGGCGTTCCTGGCCTACTTCACCACCCACGGCGCCAGCAACGGCGGCGCCGAAGCCGTCAACGGCCTCATCGAACTCCACCGTCGCATCGCCCGCGGCTTCCGCAACCGCGACAACTACCGCCTACGCATGCTCCTCATCGGCGGCGGCCTCAACCCCGAGAAACCATGATCCACTATGCGGCACCCACCACAGGTATGAAGAGCCCCAATAGCCCGCCAATAT
>JAXLRT010000018.1:0-135614 GCA_046330955.1 Kineosporiaceae bacterium
GCCGGCTCGGCACGCCGTCCCCGGCCGAGGTCAACCAGTTGCGGCGGGCCGCGGACGACGCCCAGGTGCGCTGCATCGACCTGGCCGTGGTCACCACCAACCTCGCGCAGAGCCGGCCCTACACGCTGCCGTTCCTGACCGCGGAGCGGGCCGAACGCGAGGGCGCGAGCCGATTCCTGTTCTGCCGCAGCTGCCTTGCCGGTGTGCTGCCGGTTCGGGTCGTCGGCCAGATGATCCTCGCTTCCCCGGCGCAGGCTCGGGAATCGACCTGCCCCCGGCACGACGGTGAGATCCTGCACGAGGTGCCCGACCCCTGGGACATGCCCGTGACGGCCGCCGTCCGGATGAGCATGGCGATGCCCGGTCTGGTGCGGGCGGTTCCGCTGTACACCCTGGACGTCGAGTCGCCCGGGCCGCTGCAGGATCCGTACGGGCGCGTCGTCGCCCCGGTGCCGCCGCCCCCGGCGGTGTTCGTCCCCCGGGTGCAGTGGTTCAGCGACGGCGGCGTGACCAGCAACTTCCCGATCCACAGCTTCGATGCCCTGCTGCCGCGCTGGCCCACGTTCGGGTTCAACCTGGCCCACCTGCCGACCACGCCCCAGGGCGAGGAGCAACTCGCCGAGTGGGTGAGCGTGCCCGACCAGGACGCCGTCCCGCGGGCTCGTACCTGGCGCCGGGTGGCGACGCCGAGCGCGTTCGTCGGTGCCCTGACCGGCACCGCCCTGACCTGGCGCGATGCCATGCAGGCGGACCTGCCGGGGTTCCGCGGCCGGATCGCGGTGGTGCGTCACGGGGTGGGCGAGACGGCCGGCACCCTGTTCCTGCCGCAGCCGACCATCCTCGCCCTGGCCCTGCGCGGGTTCCATGCCGGACAGGCTCTGCGGCAACGGTTCACCGGCCCGGACGGGGAACTCGCCGAGCAGACCCAGACCGACCGGCACCGCTGGATCCGGCTGCGCATGGCGCTGCGGGCCTACCGCGAGCTGAGCCTGGACATCAGCGCCCGATTGCCGTTGTACAGCGACCTCGCGGCGTCCTACCGGGTGCCGGCGGCACTGACCACCTGGTTCACGCCACCGATCGCGCCCGGCACCACCGACCCCGCCTGGCCGGACGCCGCCGCCGCGGTGACCCACCTGCGCGCGCTGTCGGCCGGGGGCGTGCTCGACTGGGACACCGACTACGGCGCGCCACCGGTCGACCCGGACCTGCGGATCACGCCGCTGGAGTAGTCCGATCGCGATCGCCACCCCGGCGAGCGAACTCCTAGAGTGGGCCGATGAGCACCCCTGCCCCCGAGCCGGCGCCGCGCGCGCCGCTGCCACCGTTCGACGAGGCGGGCGCCCGCGCCAAGGTGCTGGCCGCCGAGAACGCCTGGAACACCCGCGACCCGCACCGCGTCGCCGCCGCCTACACCCCGGACAGTGTCTGGCGGAATCGCAGCGAGTTCATCACCGGCCGGGATCAGATCGTCGAGTTCCTGCAGCGCAAGTGGCAGCGCGAACTCGACTACGTGCTGCGCAAGGACTTGTGGACCTACGGCGGCAACCGCATCGCCGTCCGGTTCCAGTACGAGTGGCACGACGCCGAGGGGCAGTGGTGGCGCTCGTACGGCAACGAGAACTGGGAGTTCGACGACCTGGGCTACATGCGCCGCCGGGAGGCGAGCATCAACGACGTGGCGATCGAGGCGAGCGAGCGCCGGTTGCACGGGCCCCGTCCCGAGGGTGACACCGAGGGAATCCCGTTGCAGTAGAAGGTCCTCGGCGCTTCCACGCAGCGTTCGACGGCCGGCTCAGCCGGCCAGGGCTCGGGCGATGCACCCCTGCACCGCGGCGGCCCAGGTACCGTCGGGCGCCTCGACGTCCAGCAACGACGCCGCCGGGATGCCCGCATTGAGGGCCAGCACCAGCTGGCCGGCAGCCTCACTGGCGCCCGGCCCGCGCAGCAGCGCGCCGACCACCGAGCGGCCGGTACCGCCACCGAGCGGCGCCAGGACGGAGAACACCCCCCGGCCGCCCGTGGTGCCGACCACGACCCGAACCGAGGAGTCCGGATGCGGACCCTCCGCCTCGGCGACCGCGTCACCCGGCTGCGGCTCACACTGGCCCACGGCCACCACCTCGGGGTCGGTGCGGGTCACCAGCGCCGGGACCGGCGACGTCCAGCGCATGCCGGAACGCCGTCCCACCACGTTGGCCGCCACCACCCGGGCCATCGGCCCCGGGGCGGCGCCGTAGACCGTCATGCCGGTGACCTCGCCGCAGGCCAGCACCGTGCTGGTGGCGGTGCGCAGCCGCTCGTCGACCTCGATGGCGCCTCGCCCGGACACCCGGACGCCACCGGCCGACAGGTCCATGCCCGTGGTGCGGGGGCGCCGCCCGGTGGCCAGCACCAGGGCCTCGGCCGCGACGTCCCCGCCACCGTCGGTGCCGACCCATGCGCCGCCGTCCAGGGTGGGGGCGACCTTGGCCAGGGGCGCCCCGCAGATCATGCGCACCCCCTCGGCGGCCAGGGCACGGATCACCGGCTCGGCGGCCCGGTCCGACAGGTCCGGCAGCGGCCGCTCGGCGCTGTCGACCAGGGTGACCGTGACGCCCAGGCGAACCAGTCCCTGGGCCACCTCGCACCCGTGCGACCCGGCGCCGACGATCACCACCGAGGCGGGCAAGGCGGGCAGGTCGAACAGGTCGGAGGCGGTGTACCAGTCGGTCTCGAGGATTCCCGGCACGTCGGGCACGCGGGGTCCGGCGCCGGTGGCGAGCACGATGCGGTGCGGTGTCAGCACGTGGGATTCCGGTCGAAGGCCCGGCGCCTCGAGGGCGATCCGGCCGCGCGAGATCAGCGCCACGGCTCCGGTGGCCATGAGGGCACCGCTGCCGTGCAGTGCGGCGATGCCGAACGAGCGGTCGAGGTGGGCTCGCAACGAGGCGAGTTCGGCGTGCGCGGCAGGACGATCGAGGCCGCGAGCGGCCCAGCCACGCAGCAGCGGGCCGGCCCAGTGCGCGGGGATCGGCACGCTCATCTCGTCGCTGGCGAGCAGGTCGGCGTGCCATCGCGAGGGGGTGTGCGCCAGCACCACGACCCGGCCGGGGCGGTCGTCCTCGAGCCGAGTGGAGATCTCCCGCGCGACGGCGACTGCGTCGGGGCCGGGGTAGGGACCCGAGGCGACCACGACCACCTCCGCCGCCATCAGCTGCTCGTCGGTCAGCCGGTGGATCGCGGGGATCGTGGGGACGTCCGCCTCGCCGCGGGTGATCGACCCGATCAGGCCGGCCATGGGCGTGCGGCTCAGGGTCGCCGCGATGAGGTCCCCCGGGCTGCGTGGTCCGGGCATGCCGCTGCGCACCGAGGGCTGGGACATGCCTCCCTATCGGCCACTCGCCCGCCCACCTTGACCAACGGTCAGCCGAATCCGCACCAGATTCGTCACAACTGGCCCCCACCGGCTCGCTCAGCCCCGCCGGCGGTGGTTCTGACGAATCTGGTGCGATCACGCGGCCCGCTTCACGACATCACGGACCACGGCCACCAACCAGGCGCCGTCGAACATCACCTGTTCCCACGAGAAGCGCAGCACCGTCCACCCGGCGCGAACCAACTCGTCGTACCGGCGGCAGTCACGATCGAGCGCGGCGCGATCGCCGTGCCACCGGAAGCTGTCCGCCTCGATGACGATGACGCGCCCGTCCCCGGCCCGGCCGGGCACTCGCGACCAGGAGCTGATCGAGCACGTCGGGGTCCAGGCGCACCGCCCCGTCGGCCACGGCCAACGCGTGCGGAAAGGGCAAGGTCTGACAGCAGTCGAGCACGGTCTGGAGCAGCGAGGTCACGTCTCCACGAACGGCGCTCTCGCCCAACCGGCGCTGGTGGAACACGACGCCCTTGCGGACCGGAGGCCGCGCACCTCGAGGGATCGTCACGTGCACGGCCCGGGGCGGTGAGACCAGCTCGATCCCCCACAACATCGCGGCCGATTCGTGCGACACCACCCCGCGACTGGCCGCCGCCTCGAGGCGAGCCTGGTCGAGGCCCGGCAGGACGTAGATGCCATCCGCCACCCGAACCACCTCGCCCGCCGCCACCGCGCGACGGAGTTCATGACCGGTGGTCAGGGCCAGCAGGTCGGCCCGAGCTGCGCGGCCACCCAGGCGATGCACCGCCTGCGCGGCCGTGAACCGAGCCGTCGATCTCACCACGGGCACCAGGATGGCGATCTCGACAGGCCGGATTCGGGTTGTCCACAGCCCAATCTCGCCGGGCACGCACGAGCCATCGCACCAGATTCGTCACAACCGGCCGCCGGCGGCCTCAACGGCCCCATCGAGGCGGGTTCTGACGAATCCGGTGCGGATCAGAACAGCTGGTCGCCCTCCAGGTCGAGCAGGAACTGCTTGCGCTCCAGGCCGCCGCCGTACCCGGTCAGCGTGCCGTTCGCGCCGATCACGCGGTGGCAGGGCACCACGATCGAGATCGGGTTGGCGCCGTTGGCCAGGCCCACCGCTCGGGAAGCTGCCGGCCCGAGGCCCAGGCGCCGCGCGATGTCGCCGTAGCTGGCGGTGCGACCGTACGGGATCTCGAGCAGGGCGTCCCATACCCGGCGCTGGAAGACCGTGCCCACGGCCGCCAGCGGGAGATCGAACTCGGTCCGGGTGCCCTCGAAGTACTCCGCCAGCTGACCCGCCGCGGCGACCAGCACCGGGTGGTCCTCGTCCCGTTGACCGAGCCGATCGGTGGTCACCCGGGCATCGGCGCCGCCGCGGTGGTCCTGGAAGTAGATCCCCGTCAGGGCGCCACCACTCAACCCATCGCCCGGCCCATCGGTCGCCGTGAGCAGCAGCACCCCGACCGGGCTGTCGAGGGGTCGCCACACGTCCACGCCGCCATGCCTACCACCCCGACCCCGCCCTGCCACCCGGATCTGGCAACGCCGGATCTCGCGGGATGGCCGCGATCCGGGACCCTGGGGTCGTGGACTCCTCCCAGATCACCGATCGGCTGCGCGCCGAGATCTCCTTCGACGACCTGGTCGAACGGGCCCGGGTGCGCGGCCGCCGATCCCTGCGGGTGCGCGCCGCCCGGTTGCGCAGCAAGAGCTGGCACGTCGGCCAGGCGGCGATCGCCGCCGGCATCGCGTGGTTCATCGCCCATCACGTGATCGGGCATCCGGCCCCGGTGTTCGCTCCGATCGTGGCCGTGGTCTGCCTGGGCATGAGCTACCGGCAGCGGCTGCGCCGGGTCGCCGAGGTCACCGTCGGCGTGGCCGTCGGAGTGCTGGTGGCCGACGTGTTCGTCTCGATCGCCGGCAGCGGCGTGTGGCAGGTCGCCCTGGTGGTCGCCACCTCGATGACCATCGCGCTGCTGATGGACGCCGGTGACCTGCTGATCATGCAGTCTGCGGTGCAGAGCATCTTCGTGGTCACCCTGGCCCCGGCCCCCGGGCAGACCTTCACCCGCTGGCTCGACGCCCTGGTGGGCGGTGCCACCGCGCTGGTGGCCGCGGCGATCGTGCCCTCGGCGCCGCTGCGCAGCCCCCGGGTGCAGGCCGGTGGCGTGGCCCGGGCCACCGCCGAGTTGCTGCGCGGCACCGCCCAGGCGGCTCGTGAACACGACGAGGCGCTCGCCGCCGAGGTGCTGGGACGCGCCCGCGCCACCGAGGTGCTGGTGCGCGAACTGCAGCAGGCGGCCGACGAGGGTCTGTCGGTGATCGCCTCCTCACCGCTGCGCCGCGGCCAGCGCGCCGGCATGACCCGGGTCAGCGACCTGGTCGAACCACTCGACCGGGCGCTGCGCAGCACCCGGGTGCTGACCCGGCGCATGGTCGCGGCGATCGCCCGGGAGCAGGTGCCGCCGTCCTACCTGGTGGTGCTGGACGACCTGGCGCGCGCCGTCGAGATCCTGTCCGAGGCGCTCACCGACAACGCGGCACCCGAGCGGGGGCGCTCGGCGTTGCTGGCCGTCGGGCGCGCCACGGGTGACCTCGAGCGCATCGGGGGTTTGTCCACCGAAGTGGTACTGGCTCAGGTCAGATCGGTCGTGGTCGACTTGCTGCAGGTCACCGGGTTGGATACTGGCGAGGCACTCGCGGCCTTGCCCCCGGTGCGGCCAGTCCAGGCAGAGCAGTCACGGCAATCAGGGCAAGCGGTGGGAGGCCCGGCAGACGATGAGTCGCGCGACGGAGATCCGAGCCGGGGGTGAGTTGGCGATCGAGGCCACCCGCAGCGTGATCGGTCTGGCCCGCGACGTCCATCTGTCCGTGGCCCACAACGTCGAACGGTTCCTGCCACCGCCATTACGCCAGGTCGTCGGCCTGCACATCCGCGTGGTGAACCTGACCTACTCGGCCGTCGAGGCGGTCAACGTGATCGGGCTGCGCACCGTGGCCGAGCTGCTCGCGGTGCTGCCCGGTCCGCTGCCGTCGCAGACCAAGGCCGGCCGCGTCGTCCAGCCGGTGGTCAACGGCATCTGGGGTGACACCGTCCTGGATCGGGCCGCCGAGCTCGCCGTGGTGATGGCGCTGCGGGTACACCACGACGACGTCGACCCGGACGACGAGGGGCTGGCCGAGGCCTATCCGGCCCCGAGCGGGCACCTGGTGGTGTTCGTGCACGGCCTGGTCGAGAGCGACGAGTCCTGGTTCGGGCTGAGCGGCGGCCGGCACACCTCGTTCGGTGAGCGACTGCGCGAGGACCTCGGCGTCACCCCGCTCTACCTGCGCTACAACTCCGGGCTGGTGGTCAGCGACAACGGTGCCCTGCTCGACGACCTACTGGACGCCGTCCACGCCGGCTGGCCGGTGCCGGTGGAACGCATCGATCTGGTCGGCCACTCGATGGGTGGGCTGGTGGCCCGCGAGGCCGTTCTCGTCGGCGCGCGGCGCGATGCGGCCTGGGTGGGCGCCGTCCGCAGCATCACGGCCCTGGGCACCCCGCACCAGGGGGCGCCGCTGGCGAGCCTGGTGCCGTTCGGTGAGTGGCTGCTCACCACCACGGCCCAGAGCGCGCCGTTCGCGCGGCTGTTCGCCGGGCGCAGCGCGGGCATTCGTGACCTGACGCGCGAGGCCAGCGGACGGCGCGCCGCCGGCCCGCTGCCGTCGCACATCGCCCAGCACAGCATCGCCGGATCGCTGACCCGCTCACCGCTGATCGGGTGGCTGATCGGTGACGGCATGGTGCGGGCGGCCAGCGCCCTGCTGCCGGTGCCGGAGGGGGCCGGGTTCCTCGACCGGCTGGTCGGCGTGGGGCACCAGGGCCTGTTACGCCACGACTCGGTGTACGAACGCCTCGTACGCTGGCTCCACTGATCCGAGGCCCGAGGACGCCGCCGGATGGTCCGCGGTGGCGCCCTCGGCTTCGGTGTGCCGGCGACATATTCAGTTGAGCTCCGGCCGATCGAGGAGCAGGCTCGATCACCATCCCCTGTCCACCGACGGAGCCGGGCGCATGCTGCTGCTACGTGATCTGTGGGCCACCTCGCCGCGGCGGGTGGCCCTGCTCGTGGTGCTCATCGTGCTGGGTGCCAGCGGTCAGGCGGTCGCGGCACCCTTCGCCGGGCGGCTGCTCACCTCACGCTCGCCGCAGGTACTGGTCGCCCTCGCCGTCGCCCTGACGACCCGGGTGGTGGCCGACCTGGTGGTCGGCCTGACGGTGGCCGGACTCACCGCCGACTGGGCCGCCCGGGTGCGGCGGCGGCTGTGCGCCGTGGCGTTCGGGCAGGACCTGCAGACCCTCGAGGCGACCCCGGTCGGGGAGTTGCTCGACCGGATCGACCAGGACGTCTACCAGGTGGGCTCCGAACTGCGCGGCTCTGGGGTCCGGATCATCCAGTCGGTGACGCTCAGCGGCGCGGCGGTGGTCACCGCCTTCGTGGTCTGGTGGCCCGCCGGGGTCGGCATGCTGACCGCACTGGGGCTGCTCGCGGTGAGCCTGCGCGGCCGCGTCGGCCGGATCTCGCATGCTCGCATGGCCGAGGAGGAGGCCTGGTCGGCGCTGGCCGCGGTGATGGAGGAGTCGATCCACGGCCAGGACGACGTCCGCACCACCCTGGGCCGGCCGTACGTGTTGCGGCTGTTCGCCGAGCGATCCAGCGCGGTGCTGCGGTACGGGCGCCGGGTGTGGTCGATGTCGGCCAACGTCACCGTCATCGCGGCCGGCCTGACGCGGGCCTCGATCGGTGTGGTCGTGATCGGTGGCGCCTGGGGGTTGGCCACCGGCCGGGTGGACGCCGCCCAGCTCACCGCCGTCTGGTTGCTGGCGGTGTCCTTCGGCCTGACCGTCGAGCACGTCAGCCGCATGATCCCCGAGCTGCAGTACGCGCTGGGAGCCTGGGGACGGGTGGTGCTGCTGGCCGCCTCACCGCAGGAACCCGTTGGGGGACGGGCCATCACGGGCGGCGACCTGGAGGTTCGTGGCCTGACGTTCCGCTACGACGGCGAGGCGGCGGCGCGTCGTCCCCCGGCGCTGCGCGACGTCGAGCTGACGTTTCGGCGGGGCCGGTCGTATGCCCTGATCGGGCGCACCGGGTCGGGCAAGTCGACACTGGCCAAGGCGGTGATCCGGGCGGTGGAGCCGCCCCGCGGCACGGTGTTCCTGGGTGGCGTGGACCTGCTCGACCTCGATCTCGAGGCGCTGCGCCACTGGGTTGCCGTGGTGCCCCAGCGCACCGAGATCCTGGCCGGGACGCTGGCCGAGAACGTGGCCCTGTTCGAGCCCGAGTTGCTCCCTCGGGCGGCCGATGCCATGGCCGAACTCGGCCTGCAGCAGTGGGTTCACGACCTGCCGGACGGCATGGGCACCCGGCTGGGGGAGGGCGGCCACGTGCTGTCCGCCGGGCAGGAGCAGCTGGTCGCCTTCGCGCGCATCCTGGTGCGCGACCCGCAGGTGGTGATCCTGGACGAGGCCACCGCCCGGCTCGACCCGGTGACCGAGGCCCGGGTGCACGCCGCCACCCAGCGGTTGCTGACCGGGCGGATCGGCATCCTGATCGCCCACCGGTTGTCGTCCGTGCGCCAGTGCGACGAGGTCGTGGTATTGGCCGACGGCCGCGTGGTGGAGGCCGGCCCGCTGAGCACCTCTCAACGATTCGCGGACCTGCTCTCGGCGGGGCGCACCGGCTCTGCGGCAACGGTTCTCGGTGCCCTGCCCGGCAGCACCGGCCTCGCGGTCGCCGATGCGCCCGCAGCCGCCGTCGCCGAGGACTGGGACGCCGACGTCCTCCTGGACGACGACGCCCCCCGCCCAACGGACCTCGCCCCGGCGCCACTCGCCACCACCCACCCCGAACGGGTCGAGGCGCCGCCGCTGCCCCCCGCCCCGCCGGCTCGCACGCTGCGCGAGGTGGCCCGGTTGGCGTTGAACGACAAGCGGTTCGGGCTCGGGGCGCTGGCGCTGTTCCTGCCGTACATGCTGTTCGCGCTGGACGGCAGCGTGCTGCCCTGGTTGTGGAGCCGACTGGTCGCCGGTGAAGGCGGCACCCGCGGTGACGTGCTGTGGCCCGCCGCCGGGCTGGTCGCCGTCCTGCTGGCCACCGTGCCGGTCAACTACTTCACCGGGCGCTGGTTCCCCGAGTGGTGGGTCCGGCAGATGTTGCGGATCAGCCTGCGCCTGGTGCACGGCCAGACCGGACCGCGCCGGGTGAGCGCCCACACCCCGGCCGAGGTGGTGGCCCAGGGCGGCGACACCGAGCGGGTGGTGATCCTGGCCGACAACATGATCGACCAGGTGGCGATCATGGTGATCCTGCTCGGCATGACGGCGATCTCGGGCTCGGGGGTGCCGGCGCTGTTCTTCCTGGCGACCGTGGTGATCTCGGCCCTGGCGGCGACGACGTTCGGGCCGCAGCTGGCCAAGCGGGCGGCGACCACGGTGGCCACCCGCGCGGCGTTCGCGACGGCGCTGGTCTCGTCGCTGTCGGCGGCGCGCACGGTGAAGCTGTCGGGCGCCGTCCGCGGGGTGCTCGATCACCTGGCCCGGCTGGATCGGGTGCGCAGCGACCGGCAGCGCCGCGAGATCGCGGTGCAGGTGTGGGCGCGATCGACGCCGTCCATGGTCGCCGGCCTGGCGCCGATCGGCATCTGGGCGCTGTACGTGCGCGGGTCCATCGATGCCGCGGCCGCCCTGATCGCGGTGGCCACCGTCGGGTCGGCGCACTGGTTCGCCTGGACCACGGCCTCGCTCATCTCGGCGTTGCCGTCGGCTCGGGTCTGGACCCGGCGCACGGTGGCCATGTCCGGCGCGGCGGCGTATTCGTCGTCCGTACCGGGGGTGGACATCTCGGCGGGCACCGCTCCGGAACCGGTTCCGGCTCAGCGGCAACGACTCTCCCGCCTCGAGTTGCGTGGTTTCACGGCGGTGCACGAGGACGGCACGGTGGGTGCGCGGGACGTCGACCTGGCGGTCGAGCGCGGCGAGCTGGTGCTGGTGGTCGGCCCGGTCGGCTCGGGCAAGTCCTCGCTGCTGCGAGCGCTGGCCGGCATCGTGCACCACACCGGTGAGCTGCTGTGGAACGGCCGCGAGGTGGCCGACCCGACCGAGTTCCTGCGGCCGAACCAGGTGGCCTACGTGGCGCAGCTGCCGCGGGTACTGTCCGGCACCATCGCCGAGAACATCACCCTGGGCCACTCGGTCGACCCCGGACACGCGGTGAGCACGGCCCAGCTGGAACACGACCTGTCCGGCTCCGGGGGCGGGCTCGGGCTGATGATCGGCCACAAGGGCACCCGGTTGTCGGGCGGCCAGTTGCAGCGGGTGGCCCTGGCGCGGGCACTCGCGCCGCGCACCGAGCTGCTGATCGCGGACGACGTGTCGTCGGCGATCGACGTGACCACCGAGCTCGCGCTGTGGCGGGCCTTGCGCGAGCGGGGCATCACGGTGATCGGCGCGACGTCCAAACGGGCCGCGCTGGACCAAGCCGACAAGGTGTTGATCCTCGCCGGGGGGACCGTGCTCGACCAGGGCCTGTGGGCCGACCTGCAGCAACAGTGGGGCCACCTGGCGGGGTGAGGTCCGATCCGGGGTCACTCTCGCGGCCTGCGGGCAGACCTGCGTCTCAGCTGACGTTAAGGCTCCCCAAGGGCTGAGAGGGACGGCGGTACGCCACGGTGGGTTCGGTTCGCCGATCGATGCAGCGACCAGGAACCACCAGGAGGCCGATCATGTCCCCGGCGCATGGAGCCGCGTCGTCCAGCAGACCGGGGAGCGTCGGTCGTCGCCAGGCCCTGACGTGGGGGGTGAGCGCCCTGGGCGCCATGGGCGTGACGACCGTCGTGGCGCACCAGCTCGGCGACGGCGGAGCCACGACCTCGGCGCCGATGGCAGCCGCCTCCCCGCCGGCGGCCGGCGCGGGTGGCGTGCTGCGGGTCGGGTACGGCGAGGTCGACGGCCAGCACGAGGTGGTGACCGAGCTGGTCGACGCCCTGGAATGGACCGTGACCTCGAGGTCGACTCGTGCGCTGCAGCAGCACGCGCTGACCGACCTGACGCGCTACGTCAGGGTGCACTTCGCCTTCGAGCAATCCCTGATGGACACCTACGACATCGCGAACGCCGACCAACATCGCACGGCCCATCAGAAGATGCTCACCTGGGTGAGCGACGTCGCCGCGCAGTTCGCCAAGGGATCCCTCACGATCACGCCGTCGCTGATCGGCGAGATCCGCCACTGGCTCGAGGTCCACATCGCCACCCACGACGTCCCGATGGCCCGCGAGCTGCTGGCCAAGGGGGTCCGCTCCGCGATGTGAGCCGCGTTCTCCCGGGAGTAACTCCTTCCCCGGCGCGACCTCACGGGCCAGGGTCCTCACGCCGTCACGGTGCGCATCGGTGTCGATCGATCACTCTCATGGGGCGATACCCACCCACCCAGCGGCGTCAGAGCGCCCCGTCAACGTGATCATGGACGTGGAGACGGCCTCACGAAACGCCCGCCAAACCGACTTGATCGCGACCAGGGGGCGGTTCGCACCCATTCATCGGGGTCAAACAGCCCCCGGATCGTGATCATGGATGTTGGCGCGGCCCTGATCAGCATGGGGACGCATCCTCGACAACGCTGAGAGACACGCGTTGATATATGACTGAGTCAGTCATATATTTTCTCCATGCAGGACCGCGGAACCAACCTCATCGCCGTGCTGGGCACGGCTCTCGGCGACGCCGTGGTGCGAGCCGTCGGAGCCGCCAGTGGCTTGTCGGGAGCGGCTCCGGCCGCACTCGCGGCACTGCACGCCGAGCCCGGCCTCGCGGTGGATCGGCTGGCCCAGACGGTCGGGTTGACCGGCTCGGGCGGGGTCAGACTGGCCGATCGCCTGGCCGAGGCAGGGCTGGTGGAGCGTCGGCCGGGCCGGGATGACGCCCGCAGCGTGTCCTTGTGGCTGACAGCCCGGGGTCACACCGCCGCCGAGGAGGTACTGCAGGCACGCCGATCGGCGATCGAGGAGGCGACCTCGTCCCTGACCGACCAGGAGAAGGTGACCTTGACGAACCTGGCCGAGAAGGTCCTCGCCTCGGTGACGACGGATCGGCGGCAGGCAGAGTGGCTCTGCCGGCTGTGTGACGTGACGGCCTGCCCTCCCCACGCGTGCCCGATCGAGCTGGCCGTGCCGTGACCCGCGGCGGGCTGGCCCTGATTGCCGCCAATGCCCTGTTCGGATCGCTCTCGGTCACGACGACGATCGCTGCGCGGATTCGGACCCTTGACCACGCTGCTCGCCGAGCTCCTGGTGGCCGTCCTGGTTCTGGTCACGATCTGCGCGATCACGGGTCAACCCGTGCCGCGCCCCACTCCTGCCCTGCTCCTGCTGGGCCTGCTGCAACCTGCCGTGGCGTTCCTGAGCTTCACCCTCGGCGTTCAACGCACCAGCGGGACCCATGCCGGCGTCCTGCTCTGTCTCGAGACCGTGTTCGTGGTGCTGCTGGGGGTGCTCGTGTTGCACGAGCGTCTCGGTCCGGCGGCGGGTATCGGGATCGCGGTCGCGGTGGGCGGAGTGGCGCTCCTGGCCAGTGACGGCTCCGGACGGGCCAGCATCGTCGGGGACGCTCTGGTGCTGCTCGACGCCGCAGCAGCCGCCCTGTCGGTCGTGCTCACCATCAGACTCGCTGCCCACCTTCACGCGGTGGCGTTGACCGCCGCGCAGTTCCTCATCGGGGGCATCGTCATCGCACCGGTCTGGGCCATCGCCCTGCTGACCGGCCACGAACAGGCCATCACCCCCGACGCCGATCCGATGGCGGTGTGGGGCGTGCTGGCGACCGGCGCCCTGGGCACCGCCGGCGCGTTCCTGATCTACAACTGGGCGCTGGGCAGGGTCACCGCCCTGACAGCAGGCGCCTCGGTCACGCTGATCCCGGTGTTCGCGCTCGTGCTCTCACACCTGATACTCGGCGAGGCCATCGGGCACATGGCCTTGATCTCCGTGGCCCTCATCCTCGTCGGCCTGGTGAGTCTCACGATGCCGGAGAGCCGTCGGCCCGCGTGATGCGTCAACGCATCCGCTTGCTGAAGTGGACCCGGCGATATCCATTGCTCACCGCCCGGCCGATCTCTCGGTAGCCGATGCGTCGATACAGCTCGAGGTTCTCGGTCATCGCCTCGTTCGTGTAGAGCCTGACCTCCGTCAATCCCAGCTCCCGCGCTCGATTCTCGGCCAGCTGCAACAGCTCTCGTCCCACGCCCGTACCGTGCCGAGGTGAGTCGACGGCGACGTTGTCCAGCAGCAGGTGGGATGGGTCGTCGGCCGATTTCAGGACGACGAAGCCCACGATGGCGCCGGCGTCGACGGCAACCCACACCTCGGATTCGGCGATCTCGGCCCGGTAGTCCAGCAGCATGGGTTGGGGTGCCCGACCGATCCGCTCCACGAAGGGCGCATACGCGCGACGGGCGATGGCCGCGAGCGCGTCCGCGTCACGATCCGCGAGCGCCCGACGCAGTTCGACCACGCTCGGCAGGCTAACGTGCTCGAGGCGTCAGGCGCCGTCCGGCAGCTGCACGTGAACTCCGCCCGATCGGCCCGATCGCACCGCCGGGCCGAGGACGACGACCAGCGCCGCGGCGGCCGTCAGCGCGCAGGTGATCGCGAAGGCCCGCGGAGCACCCGCCGCGGTGACCAGCCGGCCGACCAATGGCGAGACCACCGCCTGCGCCAGGGTCAGCAGTCCCATCAGCAGACCGAAACTGGCGGCTCGTCGTCCGGGGTCGAGTCGGGGCGCGATCACAGTCTGGGCCAACACGATCGGGACGAAGAACGCCCCGGTCACCACCAGCGCTGCCCCGACGGCGAGCGGCCGGTCGAGCAGGCACAGCAACGCTCCCGCTGCCCCGGTGGCGATCGCCAGCCGGCCCGCCAGCCGCAGCGTGGCATCGGCCTGCGACCGGGGCCGCACCATCACGGTGAGGACCAGACAGACCCCGGTGGACGCCGCCAGCACCACTCCGGGCACCCAGGGCCGGCTCGGCAGGGCGGCGTCCGCCCAGGTCACGCTCTGCGCGCCGAGCGCGGTGCCACCGGCGATCGGGATCACGCCCAGCCAGGCCGCGGCGCGCAGCGTCGGGTCGCGCCACAGCGCACCGCCCGCCGCCAGCACGGCGCGCACCGCGGATTCCGAGCCGGACGACGCCTCGGTGGCGGGCGGCGTGACCCCCTGGCGCGGCAGGCCGAGCAACAACAGGGCCGAGACCGCGAAGGTGACGGCATTGAGCAGGCACGCCGAGGCCGGTGAGGCGACCGCCAGCAGCACGCCCCCGGCGGCGTAGCCGATCAGCGTGCCGGCGTCGTAGGTCGTGGCCGAGAGCCGGATGGCCGACTCGACGCGCGACGCGCTGGTGTACTCCACCAACCCGGCCGAGCGGGCCGCCTCGAACGGAGCGGTCGCCAGCCCGGCCAGCGCAACCAGCCCCAGCACCACGCCGGACGGCATCGACACCAGCGCGATGATCACGAAGATCGCCGCCCGGACGACGTCCGCCGCGATCATCACCCCGCGCCGGCCGTACCGGTCGGCCAGCGCAGCCAGCAGCTGACCCGGGCCGAGCCACGGCAAGAGCCCGGCGACGAACGCCGCCGCCGCCAGCGTCGGGGAGGCGGTGCGCTCGTAGACCAGGGCGGTCACCGCGATGCGCGCCGCCCAGTCCCCCAGTTCGCTGACCAGCTGGCTGCCCCACAGCAGCAATACCGGACGCTCCGCCAGCGGCTCGAGCAGTTCCCGGACGCCGGCCGGCACCAGCCTCGCGCCACCTCGCCGAGGCGACTCCGCGACGACGACCGCCAGCTCGGCCTGATCGGGAGGAGACGCCTCGACGGCGCCGCCGGGCTCGGGCGCGGACATCCCCCGACCGTAGGCGATCACCTCCGGCGCCCACCGGGAAACCGGTGCATCGGCACCCGGCCGGCGGTCAGCGCGCTGCGCGCGCTTCCGGCCAGGGCGAACCCCAGCGCCGATGCGGGTCGCCGGGTGGGTTCTGAGTGGTCCAGTCCGTGGTGCCGTCGGCGACCGCCCGGTGGACGGCGCGCGCGATGCGGGCTCCCCAGGCCGATCGCGGGCCACCGTAGAGGCCCTCGTCGTCCACCGTGCCCACCGGGCAGGCGATGCACACCGCGTCGGACGACGTCCCGGTGCCGGGCACGCCCGCCTCGACCAGTGCCTGGGTCTTGGCCTCGGTCGCCGTCATCACCGCGTTGACCAGCGCCGCATCGCTGAGCGCCACCGGCACCGCGACCAGCATGTTGATCGTGCCCGGCGCCGGGTGGACCTCGGGCACGGCGCCCTCCACGGGTGGCGAGTAGTCCTCGAGGGCCGTGGCCTGTGGCGTCGCCGCCGCCGGGATCGGCAGTCCGAGCCCCACCGTCACCACGGTCTCGACGCCGTCGCAGTCGGCCACCGTGAACCGCGAGGCATCGGCCGCGGTCAGCATCGCCACCCCCGGCCCAGAGAGCCCGAACGAGGCGGCGAGTTCGGCGGCGTGCGCCACCGGGTCGGGGTGGTGGTAGTGCTTGGACACCTGGGCGTTCAGCCACCACCCGCACGGGCCGAGACCGCCGCCGAGCACCGCCGAGGAGATCGCCCGCCAGCCCGGGGGCAGCGCCCGCACCAGCACCGGACGACGCTCGCCCGCGTCGTCCCAGTGCCGTAGGAGATCCGGAGCCGACGGCCCGTTCACTCGCCGGCCTCCGAGCGTGCCCGATCCTCGACCCCCGGGGTCACGACGTCTCCCCTCGTCCGTCCTCCATGATCGCCGTTGGATCGCCGATTGCTCCGGCCGAGGCGGTGGAAACTGCGATCTGACGGTGATCATGGGCGGAAGGGCGGGGCGACCCCGGCCGCACCGGGTGGACCCGGACCCCGGTCGGGCCGGCCTCGACCTCAGCGCTCACCCCGTAGTGCTCGGCCAGCGCCTGCGCGGTCAGCACCTCGGCGGGGGCGCCGTCCGCGACCACCCGGCCGCCGGTCAGCAGCACCACCCGGTCGGCGTACTGCCCGGCCAGCACCAGGTCGTGCAGCGTGCTCAGCACGGTCAACCCCTCGTCGCGACGCAGTCCGTCGACCAACTCCAGCAGCTGCTGCGCATGGCCGAGATCGAGGGCAGCCGTGGGCTCGTCGAGCAGCAGCAACCGGGGACGCTGCGCCAGCGCCCGCGCCAGCACGGCGCGTTGCCGCTCCCCGCCCGACAGGGTGCGCAGCGTCCGGTCGGCCAGGTGGTCCAGATCGAGCCGGGTCAACGCCCGGGCGACCGACTCGTGGTCGGCGCCGCGCGGCGAGGCCAGCAGCGCCCGATACGGCGTCCGGCCGAGCATCACGTACTCGCGCACCACCATCGACTCGGGGATCAGCGGCGTCTGCGGCGCGTAGGCGATCCGTTGCGCCCGCTCGCGGGCGGCCATCCGGCCCGCGTCGAGTCCGCCGATCAGCACCTGCCCGCGGTAGGGCACCAACGAGGCCACCGCCCGCAACAGCGTCGACTTGCCGGCTCCGTTCGGGCCGACCACCGCCGACCAGCCGCCCTCGGTGACGGCGAGTTCCACCTCGTCGAGCACCGCCGTGCGGCCGAACGTCACCGACACCCCGCGCACCTCGAGCAGGACGCCGCCGGACGCCGCGCTGCTCACGCCGCCCTCACCGCGCTCATGACACGCTCACGACGAGCCGCCGCCGACCCGCAGCAACGCCGCGAAGAACGGCGCCCCGACGAACGCGGTGACCACACCGATGGGCAGTTCGGCCGGCGAGAGCACAGTGCGGGCCAGCAGGTCGGCGAGCACCAGGAACGCCCCGCCGGTCAGCAACGACAACGGCAACACGCTGCGGTAGGAGCTGCCGGCCAGCCGCCGCACGATGTGCGGCACCACCAGACCGACGAAGCCGATCAGGCCGCTGACCGCCACCGCGGACGCCGTCCCCAGCGAGGCGGCGAGCAGGACGACGAACCGCACCCGGCGCGGGTGCACGCCCAGGGTGATGGCCTCGTCGTCCCCGACCGACAGGACGTCGAGCGCGCGACCGGCGAACAGCAGCACCAGCGTCGAGCCGACCATGTACGGCAGCACCAGGCGCACCTCGTCCCAGTGACCGGCGCCGAGCTGGCCCAGGATCCACGAGTACACCTGCCGCAGGCTCTCGGACTTGGCCTGCTGCACCAGGGTCTGGATCGCGGTCAGGAAGGCGGTGACCGCCACCCCCGCCAGCAACAATGTTGCGCTGCCGCCGCCGTGACGGGCGGCCACCGCGCCCAGGGCATACGACAACCCGACCCCGGTCAGCGCCCCGACGAACGCCGCCATCGGCAGCGTCGCGATCGGCCCGATCCCGCTGGGCGAGTAGGCGATCACCACCGTGGCGCCCAGCCCCGCACCCGCCGCCGCCCCCAACAGGTAGGGGTCGGCCAGCGGGTTGCGGAACACGCCCTGATACGAAGCCCCGGCCACCGCGAGCATGCCGCCGACCATCGCGGCCAGCACCACCCGCGGCATGCGGATCTGCATCAGCAGGTTGAACTCGTTGTCGGGCAACGGGTTACCGAGCCGCAGCCCGATCGAGTGCAGCAGAGACGAGACAATGCCGGACGGCGACAATGCGATGGCGCCCAGGCTGGTGCCGACCAACAGGGCGACGAGCAGCAGCGCCCCGGCGGCGGCCAGGGCCACCGGGCGGCGCTGCTGCATCAGGCCCATCGGACCTCCGTCTCGATCGTTCCTCAGTTCTGGGTCACGTCAACTGCTGCCGTCGGGTCACCTGCTGATCACGCCAGTTTCTGCAGCTCGGCGGCCACGGCCTCGGTGAAGTCGGCGATCCGCGGACCCCAGCGCGAGGCGATGTCGTCGTCCGCGGCCAGCACGGCCCCCTTCGTCACCGCGGGCAGCGCGGCGAACCCGGGACGCTTGGCGAGCGACGCCGCGTTCTGCTGGCAACACTTGGTGTCCGCCAACACGATCAGGTCCGGCGCGGCGGTGACCACGTACTCCGGCGACAGCTTCGGGTAACCACCCGAGGCGGCGGCGTCCTTGGCTGCGTCCGCGATGTTGGTCAGGCCCAGTTGCGCGTACACCGTGCCGATGAACGTGGTGCTGGTGACGCTGTAGAAGGTCTGATCGAGCTCGTGGTAGACCTTCTTGCCCTTGGCCGAGGCGGGCACCGAGGCGATGGCCTTGGCGATGCGGTCCTTGGTGGTGGTCACGACCTTCTCGGCGTCGTCCGCGTGACCGGTGACCTTGCCCAGGGTGCGCATCTGTTCGTAGGCATCGTCCAGGTTCTTCGGAGCGGGCAGCACCAGCACGGGGATCTTCAGCTTGGTCAGCGAGGCGACCAGACCGTTGGCGTCGTTGCTGACCACGACCAGGTCGGGCGTGTAGCCGGCGACCGCCTCGGCGTTCGGCTGGAACGCCGACAGCTTGGTCTTGGGCGCCTGCGCCGGGTAGTTCGAGTTGTCGTCGACGGCCTCGACCTGGGGGCCGGCGCCGATGGCGAACAGGGTTTCGGTGGCGCTGGGACCCATGACCACGATCTGCTCGGGGGCGGCCTGCAGGGTGACCGGTCCGTTGGCGCCGGTGACCGTCACCGGGAAGGCCGCCGAGGCGCTGGACGACGCGCTGGCCGACGGCGCCTCCGCAGCGCCGGTCGAGGTGGTGCCCACACAACCGGCCAGAGCCAGCACTGCGGGGGCGATGAGAGCGAGGCCGAGCCGGCTCCGCCGAGAACTGGGACGCATGGAGATCTCCGTCTATCTGGGGCGGGGACGCACTCGGGTCCCTCGCCCGACGCGCGACCCATCACCTCGGGGTCGAGGACGTCGACACAGGGCAGGCGACCTGGCTCGCCGTCCGGACGACGCGGGTCGCGTCACACGAGCGGCTCACAGTTGCGGGACAGCGCCGGAATCACACCGGCTTCGCTGCGGCTGTGCCGCCGGGGTCCGGGTGCACAGCGCACGGCGAACTCCGACATCAGCGAGGCTACCAGCGCGAACGCCCTGCGGTAGGGCCGTCGGCGTGCGGCAACCCACATCGTCCGGCGGGTCGCCGAAGGGGTCCTCAGCCGGGCAGGAACGACAGCCGTACCCGCCGGATGGCGTTGTCGACGTTCGGGTCGATCAGCACGATGCTCTGCCACGTGCCCAGCGCCGGCGCTCCGTCGTCCACCGGCACGCTCAGCGAGGGCGCCACGAAGGCGGGCATCACGTGATCACCCCCGTGGCCGATGGAGCCGTGGCGGTGGCGGTAGATGTCCTGGCGGGGCAGCATCCGGCCCAGGGCCTCGGCCAGGTCGGACTCACTACCCGACCCGGTCTCGATCAACGCCAGCCCGGCGGTGGCGTGCGGCACGAAGACGTGCACCAGGCCGTCACCGCGCCCCCGGCAGAACGTGGTGACCTCGTCGGTCAGGTCGGTGACCAGTCGTCGTCCGGTGCTGATCCGTAACTCGGCACGCTCCACGTACCCAGGCTACGGGGTTTGTCCACAGGTCAGGCCGAGCCGGACATTTGTCACTCATCGGCTCATAGACTGGCAGCCTTTCGGACGCCCGGGGGTGAGCGGTGCCAACCTGCCAGGTCACCCTGTGGGACCCGGCAACCCGACGCGTGCTGGCTCACGTCGAACTCGACGCCGCTCCGGCGAGCCCGATCGCCGACCTGCTGCAGGCGCTGCCGCCGGACGCGGGACACCGACCGGCAGTGCCCACGTGGTTCGTCGGCGAGGTCCCGCTCGACCCCCGGACGACGTTCGCCGAGTCCCCGATCACCCCGGGTTGCCACCTGTCCCGCGGGGCGCCGGGACCACGGCCTGCACACGAGCGAGCCGGCGCGGTCGGCACGCTGCGCGCCGTCCGGGGACCGGCCGCGGGCGCGACGTTTCGGCTGCGACCGGGTGAGTACACCGTGGGTCACCCCGGCCAGGCGCAGCTGGGACTGGCGGGCGATCCCGAGGCCGGCCGGCAGCGTCCGGTGCAGGTGTCGGTGGGCACGACAGGTGATCTGGTGGTCGCACCGGGCGGTCCGGACGAGCGGCGCCCCGCGCCCGGCGAGGAGCTGCTGGTCGGCGCCACCACCCTGACCTGGTCGCCACGGCGCGAGGGACGCCGAGCCACCCGACGCGAGGACGGCCGGCTCTACTTCGACCGCTCGTTCGCGCCGACGCCCCGCCTCGCGCCGCTGACCGTCCGGCTGCCGGCCGCCGAGCAGCACGTCCGGGCGGTCTGGGCGACGGTGATGACGTTCGCGCTGCCCATGCTGGCGGCCGGCGCGCTGGCGCTGCTGATGCACCAGGTGTTCTTCCTGCTGATGGCGGTGCTCGGGCCGATCGGCGGGGTGGGCCACCTGCTGCTGGAACGTCGCCAACGCCAGGCTCGCGAGGCCGACCTCGCCGCCCGGCGGGCCGAGGCGGCGCGGCAGATCACCGACCACGTCACCCGCGAGGCCGAGCTGCGTCGGCGCGTCGCGCCGGGGCTGGGCGAGGTGCTGGACCTCGCCGACGGCACCACAGAGGGCCTGTGGCCCCGGACGGTCGAGTCCGCCGATGCGCTGCTGCTGCGGGTGGGCACCGCCGATCAGCCCGCCGAGATCCAGCTGGACGGCGAGGCGTGGCCGTTGCTGCCCGAGCCGATCGTGCCCGACGCGCCGGTCACCATCGATCTGCGGACGGCGGGCGTGCTGAGCCTGGTCGGGGCGCCGGCGCCGACGGCCGCGATGGCCCGATGGCTCCTGCTGCAACTGGCCACGCTGCGCTCGCCGGAGGACCTGCAGCTGGTACTGATCACCGCGGACGACGGCGCCGCGTGGGAGTGGGTGCGCTGGCTACCGCACCTGACCGGCGGGGACGACGGTGAGCCGCTGCGCGTGGGCACCACCGCCGACACCCGGCTGCGGCGGGCGGCGGAACTGCGCGAGCTGGTCGAGCAACGGCGACGCCTACGGGACGGCACGGCGTCCGGTGGGGTCGCGTCCGGCGGGGTCGCGTTCGCGGATGTCGTGGTGGTGCTGATCGGGGCGCTCACCCTGCGCGAACTCAGCGGCATGAAGGAGGTGCTGCGCGACGGACCCGGCGTGGGCGTCTACACCCTCTGCACGGACGTCGGCTCGCTGCACGAGGCTCGGGCGCAGTGCCGGCTCGAGGCGACCACCGCCATCCCCGGGCTGGCCGGGGGACGGGTGGCACCGCCCCGGGTGAGCGTCACCCGGGACCGCAGCGACGCGCCGATCAGCGCACTGGCGGAGGGGTGCACGCCGCTACAGGCCGAGCAGGTGGCGCGGGCACTGTGTCCGCTGCGCGACCGGCTGATGCTGGCCACCGCGGGACGCAGCATGCCGTTCCCGGTGCGGTTCACCGAGCTGGTCGACCTGCCGGCGATCACCGCTGGTCAGGTGGCGGCGCTGTGGCGCACCGAGTCCGGGCCGACAACGCGGATTCCGCTGGGCGCGGACGCCGAGGGCGTGGTGCACGTCGACCTCGCGCGCCAGGGGCCGCACACGATGCTGGGTGGGGCCACCGGGGCGGGCAAGAGCATTCTGCTGCAGACGTTCGTGACCTCGTTGCTGCTGGCCAATGCACCCGACGAGCTGAACCTGGTGCTGGTTGACTTCAAGGGAGGCAGCGCGTTCCTGCCGTTCGAGCGGTGCCCGCACGTGGTGTCGCTGATCCGGTCGACCGGGCGCACCGCGGCCGACGTCTTCGACCAGGCGGCGGCGCGCCGAGTGCTGGCCTCGGTGCGCACCGAAGTCGCTCGGCGCGAGGCGATCCTGGCCCCGTTCGGTGGTGAGATCGATGCCTATTGGACGGCGCGGCGCGCGGCGGGCGGGTCGTCTGCGGCTGAGGCGGCTGGGTCGGTGCTGCCGGCACTACCTCGGTTGGTGTTGGTGTTCGACGAGTTCGCCCGGGTACTCGAGGTGGACGGCGACTTCCTCAAGGAGTTGGTGAACGTCGCCGCGAAGGGGCGTTCACTGGGGATGCACCTGGTGCTGGCCACCCAGTCGTTGCAGGGCAAGCTGTCGCCGGAGCTCAAGAACAACATCACGTTGCGGATCTCGTTGCGCCAGAACGAGCCCGCCGACAGCATCGAGGTGCTGGACTCGCCCGAGGCGGCGAGCATCCCGGGGCGGTTGCGAGGGCGGGGGCTGATCTTGTGCACCTCGGACGAGGTTCGGCTGCCGCGCGCGTTCCAGTCCGGCTATCTCGGGGGATCGGCTCGCGATCACGGTCCGGCACCGGTGAGCGTGCGCCAGGTGGCCTGGTCGGCGGTCGGATTGCCGCGGGCCGAGGTGGTCGAGCCGACCTCTGGGCCAACGGATCAGGACGTGGTGATCGCCGCGATCGAAGCTGCGGCGCAGGGGTTCACGGCTCCGTTCCGCCCGGTGCTGCCGCCGTTGGCCGATCGGATCGGGCTGACCGGGCTCGGCTCGTCTACGCGTGCGGATGCCATGGTGCTGCCGTTCGGGGTGGTCGACGAGCCGGAACGCCAACGCCAGCCACTCGCCGTCCTCGATCTGGGCGGTACGGACCGGGTGATGGTGTCGGGTGGTTCGCAGACCGGCCGGACGACGTTCGCCCGCACCCTGATCACGGCGCTGGCGCAACGGTTTCGGCCGGACCAGGTGCACCTGTACGTCATCGAGCGGGTGCCGTCGGGGCTGGCGGCGTATGCCGGGCTGCCGCACTGCGGCGGGGTGATCTCGGCCGCCGAGCCGGATCGGGTGCGCCGGCTGGTGCAGTGGCTGTCGGGTGAGGTGGAGCGGCGGCGCTGGGTTCGCCTGTCCGACAACGGAACCGGGGCAGTGGTGGGGCCGGCCATTGTGGTGGTGATCGACGGCTGGGAGGTGTTCGAGAACCGGGCCGACCCGGCGTTCGTCGAGACCAGCCTGCTGACCACGCTGCGCGAGGTGATCGCGGTCGGGGTGACGGTGGGGGTGCACGTCGTGGCCATCGGCGGGCCATCGTTGGCGACCGGCAAGGTGGCCGAGCAATATCAGCGGCGCCTGGTGCTGCCGTTCTCGCGGGAGGAGGATCGCCGGGCGTGCGTGGCGTCCGGGACGACGCTGCCGCCGGTGCTGCCGGGCCGAGCCGTGGACGCCGCGACCGGGCATCACGTGCAGCTGTGCCTGCCGGGGGTGTCGGCCGAGGACCTGGTGTCCCAGGTGGCGGCGGCGACGTGGTCGATCGGCGCGGTCGGCTCCTCGGTGACGCTGATCCCGGCGCTGCCCGCGCGCGTCGCGCTGACCGAAGTGAAGCCGGACGCCGACGGCCCCGAGGACGTCGTGGTCGTGGGCGTCGGCGGGCCGGCGGTGGAGCCGGTGGCGGTGCAGCTGTTCGACGACGGACCGCACCTGATGCTGATCTCCGGGCCGCCCAGGTCGGGGCGGTCGACCGCGCTGCGGACCGTGCTCGACGGCCTGACGGCGACTGGGGTACCGGTCCTGCTGGTCGCGTCGCCGCGGTCCCCGTTGGCGGGCGTGGCGGCGTCCGGGCTGGTCGAGGTGACGCGCGGGCCGGCCCTGGACGATGCCGCCCTGCGCGCGGCGGCCGAGCGGCTGGGGACGCGGTATGCGGTGCTGGTGGACGACGTCCACCAGCTGTCGGTGAAGCCCACCGCGCAAGGCTTCGAGGAGCTGCCCAGCCTGCTGGAGGAGATCGCGGACGACGCGCTGGGGCGGCGCTGCCTGGTCATGGCCGGCGACGGGTTGACCGTGCTCAACCGTCGACGGCGAGGTGTGACGCCGCTGGTGGAGCGGGCGATCGAGTCCGGCCACCGGCTGCTGCTCACCCCCACCCGATTGCAGGATGCCCGCGAGCACGGCATCTCGCTGGAGGCCGACCAGCTGTTCGCCGCTCCGCCCGGACGCGGGTATCTCGCCTCGGGACGCACCGCCACCCTGATCCAGGTCGCGCAGCCGCCCGCGGACTGCTGACCCCTGGTCGGGGTGGGGCCGGCTGTTGGACATGCCGGCGGTTGGGTCGGCCGGTCCCGCTGCCGATGATCAGGACGAGGGGCTCGGCGACGGCTCCCGACCGGGAGGCGATCATGGCGAGGACGAGCCGGGCGGCCGGCGTCCAGGGGCAGCTGCTGGCCGGGCTGAGCGGCGTGGTGCTGGCAACAGGCCTGGCTGCGGTGTCTCTGGCCGGCCTCGGGCAGGCTGACCGGGCTGCAGCGGATTCGGTCGCGCGGCGGCCCCAGGCGTCACGCGCTGCGCCGGCAACGCCTCAGCCTTCCCGGTCGACTCGGGCGCCGGCCACCCCCCTGCGCATGTCGCCCTCCCCTTATCAGCTCGCAGCCCTGTCCGTGGACGGCCGCCACGTGGACATCCCCGATCCGCGGCTGTGGGGCATGGAGTTCGACGGGCCGTTCCTGATGGTCGATGACGGCGTCAACGCGAACAGCTTCGTCGAGGTGACCACCCGCGGGAATCGCTCGTTCTACCGTGCCGGCGGCTCGACCTTGGTCGGCCTGGTGGGACCACCCGACGAGGTCACCGCCGGGCTGCTCCAGCTCTGCGGGTCGACATCAGGGATCTCCGTCACCATCGGACCAGACGACCTGGTGCACATGGCGGGGAATGACGTGGTCGCCACCTGGCAGCTCCTGCCCTACGACCGCCTCGACCGCGCCGCGACCGATCTCCGCGACCACTGAGCGCGCCTCGCCTCGCTCAGCCCCCGCCCAAAGCCCCGAATCGGCTGTCATTCCCCCGCCATAGCAACCATTTCGGGGCTTTGATCATGATGTTGTCCCATCAGGAGCCCACTGCCATCAACCAACACTCGGATCATCGGCGCTCGATCAGCTGATCAGGCGCCGGAGTTCCCTTGCACTCCCCACGCTTTCAGCAGGTGGAGTCCAGAGTCGGCGAAGTCGAAGGCAGGGAGGGCCACGTCTTGGCTTATGTAGACCACCACCGAGTGATCAGGAAGACCGGGTTCGCTCAACTCACCGTCATCCTCGATGAAATTCCGCTGGACGATGATCTCCAACTCTCGGGTTCTGATCATGTAGAAGTCACCTCCGCGGAAGCTGCTGTCATGCAATTGGAGAGTGACTCCCCAGAGTCGACCCAGTCTTTGTTGGACCGAATCCATGTCACCGTGAGCGCCGAAGGTGTAGCTGCGCATCATCGCGGCACCACGATTCCAGGACCTCGCCCCAGCGCATCGCCCACGGATCTGTAAACCATGAAGTGGACCTCTCTCCCGGCCAGCTGTTCCAGGCCTAACCACATGTCCTCGAGTCCCAGTCCTTCCAGTATCGGCTTCGTCAACGGCGCCGTCCGCATGCCGCCGGATCGGGTCGGCAACCCGAGGGCGACGGCCCGCTCCAGCAGTGGGCGCCCAGCCAGGGTGATGTCGAAATCGCTGCGCCGGCCGACATCGAAAGGCTCACCCGTCGTGAACTTGAAGCCGGTCACCGAGCTGCCCTGGAAGACCACGGTGGTCCCCGCATGGCCGGCTTGGTCGAGCCCGGCGTACAACTGCCGCCCGAATGTCTCGAACTCCTCGGCGTTGGCGAACCCCAAGGGGCGGCATGGAGTCAGCCCGAGCGGATCACTCCACGTCGTGGGGTTGGGGACGTAGCTGTGGGGGTTCGGCCCGGGCTGCAGGCCCAACGGATCGGGGCTGAGGAACGCGCCGACGCGTGGGTCGTAGTAGCGCTGCAGGTTGTAGTCGAGGCCGGTCTCGGCGTCCCGGTACTGGCCCGGGAACCGCAACGGGCACAACGGCTCCGGCTCGTCGTCGACAGCCGCACCCCATAGTGTGGTCTGGCTGTGCCAGACCACCTGACCGGCGTCGTCCACCAGCTCGGTGGGGGTGCCGATCAGGTCGGTGACGATGGCGTAGAACTGGGCGTCGAACCATTCCTGCTCATCCGCTGCCGAACCGCCGACGTCCCAGCTGGGACGTCCCCCGCCGAGCTCCCGGTGCACCGGGGTCACCGGCTGATGCCGATCCGGGTGCCAGTCCCAGGTGGTCACGTACCCGTCGGACGCCACGCACTCGGCCAGGCGCACGCCGTCCCAGACGAACGTCTCCTCGGCGATCACGGTCACGCCGTCCGGGGCCAGCCGCTGCTTGGCCACCCGCCGGCCGAGGCCGTCGTAGCGGTACCGCCACGTCACGCCGTCCGGATCGAGCACGGCGATCAGCCGGTCCTCGGCGTCCCAGGTGTAGCGCCACACCCGGTCCTCACCGGCCGCGCCGGCCACCCGACGTGTCGTCACCCGCCCGGCACGATCGTGATGGCACCGAACGCCGCCCGCCCGCCGGATCATCGTGCCCACCACCCGGCGTTCACCCCCCGGCGAGACACCGTCAGGCAGGCCGGACCACTGTCCGAACGCCAGGGTGCCGGCCGCGTCGTAGGCGTACTCCTCCCGCCCTGCCTCCGCGGCGACCGCAACCACCCGGTCGAGCAGGTCGAGGGTGAACTCGCGCAGCCCCCGCAGCCGGTCGGCCACCCCGACCAGCCGCGCGCCACCCTCGTACCGGAACTCCCGCAGCGCGGCCGGTTCCGCTGCCGCGGCCGGCCCGGAGCCGAGGGACTGCGCCACCAGTTGCCCTGCCGCGTTCCACTCCTGACCGAGCCGCACCGCGCCCACGCGGCGTTCCACCTCGCGCCCGGCGACGTCGTGCCCGAAGCTCACCCGCCGGCCGGCCGTCGACAGCTCCACCGGCCGTCCCGCCGCATCGAACGACCACGCCGCCGTGGCGCCGCTGGGGGTCAGCCGGGCGATCCGGCGGCCCGCGGCGTCGTACCCGAACCCGATCCGCCGCCCGTCCCAACTCTCGGCCACCACCCGGCCGAGCGCATCCCGCTCGATGGTCAAGGCGACATCCGGGCCGGTGCTCGACACCAGCCGCCCCAGCAGGTCGTAGCCGAACTCGGTGCGCACCCCGGCGACGTCCTTGACCGTCAGCCGGCCCAACACGTCCCACCGGTAGCCGACCTGCTGGCCCAGCGGATTGATGCGGGCCACCACCCGGCCCACCGCATCGCGCCGGTACCGCAGCTCGCGACCATTCACGTCCCGCTCGCGCACCATGCGCCCGGCCGCGTCGTAGGCGTAGGTCCACTCCCGACCGAGCGGATCGACCACGGCGGTCAACCGCAGCTCGCTGTCGTGCCGCACCCCCAGGCGTGATCCGTCGGGCCGGATCACCGCCGACGGCTGGTCGAACCAGCCGTACTCGGTGCGGGTCACCCGCCCGGCGCCGTCCCGGTGCTGGACGACGTTGCCCTCGCCGTCGTGCACCCACGACTCCACCTCGCCGGTGGGCAGCCGCAGCGTGGTCAGCCACCCCTCGGCCGTGTAGGTGGCGGCCTGGACGGCGCCCGCCGGCCCCTCGACCGAGATCACTCGACCGAAGCCGTCGCGCCGCAGAACCGTCCGACCACCGACGGCATCGTCGATGCTCACCGGCAAACCGGCTGCGTCCGAGCCGATCTCGACACGGTGACCCAGCGGATCGACCACGGCGACCACACATCCGTCGCCCCGCCGGACGTACTGCGTCGAGGCACCGGCCGGGTCGATGACCTCGATCGGGTTGCCCCGCCCGTCCCGCCGGTACCGCCACACCGACCCGTCCGCCTCGACGACGTCGACCGGACGATGCGTGTCGTACGTGATGCGCACCCGGGCGCCATCGGCCCGCCGGACACCGACCAGGTCGACGCCGTCCGGCGCGTAGTCGTAGCGCGTGGTGGCGCCGAGTGCATCGGTGTGCGCGACGACGTGGTCGAACGCATCCCACTCGGTGAGCTCGACACCGCCCAGCGGGTCGGTGACCGAGACCACCCGGCCGGCCTCGTTCACGCGGTAGCTGGTGACCTGACCCAACGAGTCGGTGTACGTCGTCCGGCGATTCTCGGGGTCGAACTCGAGGGTGCAATCGAGCACTCCCCCGATGCCGCTGCCCCGCACGCACCGGCCCTGCTCGTCGTAGGAGTAGGCGTACCAGTTGCCGTTGCGGTCCTCCCACCGGGTCATCCGCCCGGCGCCGTCGTAGTCGAAGCGCAGCGGCAACCCGGAGGAGTTCACCACCGCGGCCAATCGGCCCGCCTCGTCGTAGCCGAACGACACCACCGGGGTGAGCGCACCGCCGGCCGTGAGCAGCGAGATGCCGCGCACCCGCTCCTCGGCGGTGTCGAGCACGACGTGATACCCGCCGGAGTGCCGCAACGCCAGCAGTTGACCGTCCCGGCCGTAGTCCACGTCGATCCGGTGCCCGTTGCGATCGACGATCGCCGTCAGGACGGCGTCCGACCCCGCCAGCTGCCGGAACCATGTCGCCACCCCGGTCTGTGGATCGGTCACCACGTAACCGCCCTCGGTGGGAGTCAGCTCCAGCTGCTCCCCCGCTGCCGGCCGGGACACCTCGCCCCCGCTCGGCAGCGGGAAGGTCAGCACACTGCCGTCCGCCCGGGCCAGGTGCACCGCACCCGAGTCGATCTCGAGGTGTTCATCCAGGCTGGACGCCCAGTTCGGCCCGAACCAGCGCCCGCTGCGATACGACGAGATGTGGGTGCGGGCCAGCACCAGCGGCAGCGCGCCGGGCAGCGACAGGTCGACCTGGGTGAGCACCACCTCGCCGGACGCCAGGTCGATCGGGTCCTTGGTGACGGTTCGGCGCAGCGTCGACAGCGTCGTCACGGCACCGCGACGCACCGAACCCCACAGCCGCCCCACGCCGGCCCGGTTGACGGCCTGCAGCCGGCGCAGCGGGGCCACGAACCGCGCGACCGGTCGGGCCGCCAACAGCAACCTCGCCCTGCCCATCACGGCCCCACCGGGGATCACTCCCACCAGCGACCACGCCAACTCGCCGACGCTCGCCCGATGCTGCGCGAACTTCACCGCTGTCGCCGCGGCCAGCACCGCCGACACCGCGAACAGCGCCCACACCACCGGGCCACCGAAGAACAGCGCGGCGATCGACAGGACGACGGCCAGCCTGCCGCAGGTGTCGACGAAGCCGTCCCAGGACCGGAACGGGCTCGACACCACATCCCAGGCCTGCTGCCAGAACGACGCGTTGCGCACGCCCTCGGCGGCGTCGTCCAGGTCACGCACCGCGCGGGTCTCGGCGTCCCCCCGGACCGCCGCGGCCTGCAGCGCGAGCCGGCGCGCGGCGTCCTTCTCGGCGGCGGCCTGGCGGGCACGGCCCGCGGCGGCCCGGATCTGCCCCCGGAGGCCCTCGTCCAACCCCACGGTCGCGGCCTCGACCGCCGGTGCCGCCAGCCCCCGCGGCGTCAGGTCCAGGGCATGGGTCGGCGGCAGCACGGTGCGAATCCGGTGCAGCTCGCCGTCGTAGGTGCACTGTGCGTCCGCGCCCCGGCGCAGTGCGGTGTGGGCCAACGACTGGGCGTGGTCCAGCGATCCGGCATAGGTCGCCAGGGCCTGACCGCACCGCCGGTAGGAGCGTTCGACGGCACTCAGCTCCCCCGGCAGGCCCGACAGCGCCTCCCGGAAGACCGGCGCATAGTCGCCGACCATCCCGATGCCGTCGGCGGCCCCCGAGGCACCCCGCAGCCGAGCCACCGACCGCGCCGCGGCCTCGGCGTCCGCCGCCCAGCGCTGCGCCGCAGCGCCGACCGCCGGCGGATCGCCGGGTGCCGGATCACCACCCAGGCCGAGGATCCCCCAGTCCGCCATGGGTCTCAGGCGCCCGTGCTGAGCTGAGCGTCGAGCGACTGGTGATCGGCGATGGCCTTGTTCAGGAACTGGGACATGCCGCTCAGCCCGCCGATGACGTCGGTGGCGCCCTTGGTCCACTGGGCGTACGACTCGTCGAAGCTGCGGGACGCGCGGTCGGTGACGAAGCCCGAGGCCACCAGGTTCTGCACCACCGAGTGCAGCTGCCGCAACAGACCCTCGAGCTCGGACTGACCGCTGGTCAACCGGCTCGCGGTGGAGCTGAGTTCGGCATAGTCGACATGGATGTTGGGCATGGCGAAGCTCCTTCAGGGTGTGGGTGATTCACCTCCCGACCCGAATGGGTGGAGGTCTGTGGGTGGGTCGCGATCAGCCGTCGGCGGACGGGCTCCACTGCACGGTCGAACTGACCGCCTCGAACAGCTCCAGCAACGCATCGGCCAGCTCGACGTGCGGGCTGCTCATCACGAAGTTCAGGACGCGACGCTGCCCCGGAATCGGCAGCATCGTCTGCACGGTCACCGCTCGGCCCGCGTCGTCCGACGCGTGCACCGACCGCACGCGCACGCATCGCCCGGCCGGCACCTCGGTCACCTCCACCTGGCGCCCCGGCGTCGAGCCGAGCTGGGCCGCGATCGTCTCGACGTCCGGCTCACCGGCATCCTCGGCAACGTCCCCGACGGCACCGAAGGCACTGGCCACCAACACTTCTCGCTCGGTCAGCGGTTCGACCATGGCCGCGGCAAAGGTGACCCCGGCACGATCGGCGCGCACCGCAACCTCGCGCAGCGCCCGCAGGATCTGCCCCCGAGCCGGGGCCAGTGACGGCTGGTCCTCGAGGCGCCGGTCGACCATGCGGGCCAGGTCACCGGTGTGCGTCGCCCGCCACCCGTCGAACTCGAACCAGCTGGGCGGCAAGGTCACCGAGAAGTGCGTCATGACAGCGTCGCCACCAGCACGCCGTCCACGGCGGCCGACCCCTCGACGAGCCCCTGCAGCCGTCCGGCCGCGGCGTCGATCAGCTGGATGGCGGTCTCACGATGCTCACTCGTGCTCTCGACGAAGCGCCGCAGCGCGTCGGTGACCCGAGCCGAACCCGTTGTGGTGGAATCGATGACGGCCGTTCCCGCCATCGACTGCAGCTCGGCCGAAACCGACCGCAGATCGCTCGCCACGCCGCCGGCCGCCGTGGTGTCGGCCCCAAACCCTTGCGCCACAATGCCCTCCGCTCCCCCGATCGGTTCGAGATCGGTTCGACCGTATCCAGCCGATCCGGACGAGCGACAGAGCGAATCTGAAACTGTGGATAACTATCGGGCGGAACCTCAGCCGCGCCGCATCGCGTGCTGCACCAACGACACCAGCGCCTGCTTGGTCGCCGCCCGCGCCCGGGCGTCGGTGTACATCATCGGCACATCGGGCGAGATCGACAGCGCGTCCCGGACGTCGTCCAGGGTGTGCTTCGCGACGCCGTTGAAGCAGTTCACCGCCACCACGAACGGGATTCCCCGGGACTCGACGTAGTCGACCGCCGGGAAGCACTGGTCCAGCCGATCGGTGTCGACCAGCACCACGCAGCCGATCGCCCCGCGCATCAGGTCGTCCCACATGAACAGGAAGCGATCCTGCCCGGGGGTGCCGAACAGGTACAACCACAGGTTGCCGGGCAGGGCGATCCGGCCGAAGTCCATCGCCACCGTGGTGGTGGTCTTGGTCGCCGTCGCGGCCCCGGCGTTGTCCACCCCGAGCGAGTGCTCGGTCATCGCCGCCTCGGTCGACAACGGGTCGATGTCCGAGATCGAGGAGATGAACGTGGTCTTGCCGACCGCGAACCCGCCGGCCACCACGATCTTCACCGTCGTGGGCGGCGCCGGGCGGGTGTTCATCGCGTGGCGCGGCGCGGGCACCGGCATCGGGGCCGGACGAGCCGGCCCCGCCGAAGCCGCCGAAGCCGCCGACACGCCGTACCCGCTGAGATCAGAGTGCGCAGATGCCATCGAGGACACTCTCCAGGAGGGTCGTGGCGGACAGGGCCGAGGGCGCCTCGTTCGCGGTGGACAATCCGTGCACGTAGAGCAGGCCCGCCAGCTCGAGATCGCCGGCCAGCACCCGCACCACTCCCATCGGCAGCCTGGTGTGGGCCGACAGCTCGGCGATCGAGGTGTACCCGGTCGCCGCCAACGCGAGGATGTCGCGCTCCTCGGGGGTCCGGCCGGACGTCGGCGGCGCCAGCGACTCCACCAACGTCTCCATCGGCAGCTCGCCGACGGTCGACCGGGTGCGCCCCCCGGTCAGGGTGTAGGGCCGCACGTCCGAGGCGTGGTGCTCCTCCGACGGCTCCGGTATCCGCTTGATCATGCGCAGCTCGTCCTCGCCCATCTCACCCACCGACCACCGTGCGCACCGGCCCCGAGACCGGCAGCTGAGACCGCAGGTGCGAGACCAGTTGCGGCGTGAGCGTGGCCTCGGCCCGGGTCACCAGCAGGGCCATCTCATAGCCGATCAGGCCGATGTCACAGCCGCCGTCGGCCACCACGGCGAGCATCGAACCGTCAGAGATGCTCATCAGCACCAGGAACCGGTCGTCCATCTCGACCACCGATTGCCGCACGTCCCCGGCCCGCAGGTGCCGCGCGGCCCCGCGGGTCAGGCTCGACAGCCCGGCCACCACGGCCGAGAGCTGGTCGCCGCTGGTGCGGTCGAGTTCGGCCGACATGGCCATCAGCAGGCCGTCCGCGGAGACCACCAGGGCATGCCGCGAGCCGGGCACGCTGCGGACGAAGTTGTCCAGCAGCCAGGCGACGTCGGCGCCGTCCTCGATCGGGTTCACATCTGCTCCTGTGGTGTCGGGGCGGTTGTGCCGTAGCCGGTTGTCGACAGGGGGGAACCGACGGCAGCGGACGCCGGGGACGCCGCCTGCCGGGGACTGATGCCGCCGAGCCCGCGCCCGGCGCTGGCGCCGCGCAGGAAGCCGGCCATCGTGCTGCGGACCGCTTCGGCGCTACGTGGCCGAGCGTCCGGCTCCGCCACCGCCATCTCGGGCACCACGGGGGACGGCGCGACCTCGGCCGCCGGGGACGCCGCGGGCGTGCGCTTGGTCAGGGCGGCGGGCGAGCCGCCACCCACCTCGGGCCGGTACGAGGCCAACATGCTCAGTTCGGACAGCGCCGTCGAGGCCAGCTCGGCGCGCTCCGAGGGTCCGGCCGGTGGAACCGGCTCGGCAGGCGCCGACGGCATCGACGACATCGACGGCATCGACGACATCGACGGCATCGACGACACCGACGGCACCGACCTGGTCTGGGCGCTGCGGGATCCCCAGTCCGCCTCGGACACAGCCACCGGCGGGAGCAGCGGGGCAACCTGATCGACGTGGTCATCCTCGGACCGCTGCAGTCGGCCGCGGCGTCCGAACCGGCCGAGCGAGAACCCTCCGTGCTGGCGTTGCGGCAGCACATCCATGGTGACCGGCATCGTCGACGCCAGGGGTACGGCCTGCTGGGCCTGCGGAGCGGGCTCACTCGGCGGTGCGACGTCCGCGACCTCGGCAGGCGGGGGAGGCACCACGAAGGCCGGGGGCGGCACCTGCCCCGTGGTCAGTTCGTAGCCGTACCCCCCGGGCGGGGGCGGAATCTGGAAGCCGTGGTCGGCCGTGCCCGCCGGCCGCTCCGCCCCGTACTGGCTGCCGTATCCGGCGACCGGGAACGGCGGCGCGACCGGCAGGGCGGCGACGTCCTCGACCGGCGCGACCCCGAACGGGGCGGACGGCGCGAGAGGTGCGGCCGGGCGGCGGCGGGGCAACGGCGGCACGGAGCCGGCCGGCTCCCCCGGGTCGGCCGCATCGACGGGTTCCGGCAGGGCGAGCGGTTCCGGCGCGGCGTTCGCCGGCGGCATCGAGAGGGGCTCGGGCAGCACGGGCGGTTCGGGGAACATGGGCGGTTCGGGGAAGGCGGGCGGTTCGGTCAGCGTGACGGGTTCCGGCAACACGAGCGGCTCCGGCCGGGGGAACGGTTCGGGCAGCGCGGGCGGTTGCGGGACGTCGTCCACCGGCGTCTCGGGACGTCGCAGGATCACGGGCGGAGGGTTCTCCACGCTCGCCACGTCGATCTGGTGGATCACGCCGGTGGCGGCCGGCGACGAGCCCTCGACGAACACCACGCCGGGCAGCTCGACGATCGCGACGGTGCCGCCGCCGGGGGCGTTCTGCAGCCACACCCGCGCGCCGAGGCGCGCCGCCAGCCGGGCCACGACGTACAGGCCGAGACGTTGCACCCCGGAGGTGTTGACCGGCACCAGCACCGAGGAATCGACGTCCGCCAGCCGCTGATTGGCGGCGGCCAGATCCTCCGGCGACAGCCCCAGCCCCTTGTCGAGCACGCTGATCTGGACGCCGTGGGGCGATCCGTGGGTCGAGACGACGACCGGCGTGGTCGGCTCGGAGAAGTTGGTGGCGTTCTCGATCAGCTCGGCGACCAGGTGGGCGGCGGGCAATGTCAGGTGGGCCACGACCAGGGGGTTCATCCCGGTGTCGAGCTTCACTCGCTCGTAGTGCTCGACCTCGCTGATCGCGGTGCGGATGACGTCCGTCAGCGGCATCGCCGAGCGGGCGCGCCGTCCCGAGTCGATCCCGGCCAACACCAGCAGGCTCTCGGCATTGCGGCGCATCCGGGTCGCCAGGTGGTCGAGGCGGAACAGGTTCTGCAGGGCGTCCGGGTCCTCCTCGCTGCGCTCGAGCCGATCGATGAACGACAACTGGCGCGCGAGCAGCACCTGGTTGCGCCGCGCGACGTTGACGAACGTCTCGGCCAGGGCCGAACGCAACTGCGCCTGCTGGCGCGCGATGTCGAGCACGGTGTCCTGCACCTCGGCGAACGCCGCGGCCACGGCACCCACCTCGTCCTCGGAGTCCTGCTCGACGGTGGGCAGTTCGGCGGACGGCGCGCCGCGCACCGAGATCGCCTCGACCGCGGCCGGCAGTTCCTCGCGGGTCAGCGTGGTGACCTCGGCCAGCCGGCGCAGCGGCGCCGTGATCCGCCGGGACTGCATCAGCGCCAGCAGCACCATCAGACCCACCAGCGCCACGGCGACACCGGCGACCAGGGCAGCGCGTTGACCTGCGGATTCCGCCGACGACTGCGCCTCGGTCGAGGCGTCGGCCGCCACGGCGTGGGCCAGTCGCCGCAGCGCCTCGGTCTGATCGTCGGCGATCGCCGTCCACACCTCGCTGGTGATGGCGTTCTGGCCGTCCGAGACCTGCAGGCGATCGGCCAGCTCGAGGAAGGCGGCCGCCGCGGCCAGGGCCTGCTGCTGCACCTGTGGCTCCACCACGCTGCCGCTCGACTTGAACGCGGCGAGGGCTCGAGCGTGATCGGCCAGGGCCACCGCCAGATCGGCCTTCTCGTCCGGGGTGGCCCCGCCGGTGCTGATGGCGGTGCCCCCGACGAGTTGGGCGGTGGCGGCGGCCTCGACCGCGCGGTTCAGCAACGTGACCGCGGCGAAGCGTCGGGCCAGCGTACGGTCGGCCAGGGCGTCGCCCACGGCGCCGGCGAGTTCGACGTCGGCCGCGATGATGTCGGAGTACCCCGAGCGGATCCGGTCGGGGCTACCCCCGGCGTCGACGGTGCGGCGTTGCTCCGCGACCTGGGCATTGATCTGCTGCACGTGGTCGATCACGGAGGCGACCTGCGGCACCGCACCACCGAGGTCGCCGTCCCGCAACACGCTGGCCAGCGCCACCAGCTCACGATCGGAGGCGGCCCGCAGGCTGGTCAGTTGCGTGGTGGAGGGCGTGATCGACGCCAGGCGTTCGCGCTGCAACGCCGTGATCGTCCGGGTGACCTGATCCTGGGCGTCGGCGAAGTCACCGACCTCGCGCGCGACGCGGACCTGGTGCAGGGAATCGAGCGTCTCGCTGCCCGCGACGACGGCCAAGAGGGTGACGGGCAGCGCCAGAACGGCAAGGACCTTCCATCGAATGCCCAGCTGTCGACGCATCGAGGCCCTTTCCGATCGGCGCAGCGCTTCCCTGGCGCCCATGTGTTCCTCGGCCACTCGGTGTGCGCGCCGAACCCCCTGGACGGCGATGTCACCTGTTCGCCGCACTCCGCGCCGGGGGAGACTGCCCGGGTGAGTTCGCATCCGTCGTCCGGGGTCGGTCTGATCGTGGTGGCCGGCGGCCGATCGTCCCGCTGGGCAGGGGTGGACAAAACCGCCCAACTGCTGCTCGGTCGGCCGGTGCTGCGGCACGTGGTGACCGCCGGCGTGGCGGGGATCCAGGCCGGGATCCAGGCGGCGATCCGGTCGACGATCCAGGCAGAGATCGAGGCCCCGGACGACGCCGCGCCGCCACCCGTGGTGATCGTCGCCCCCGCCGCGCACCCGGCTCGGGGGCAGATCGACCGAGAGCATCCTCAGGTGCGCTGGACGGTGGAACAGCCGGCCGGTGGAGGTCCGGTCGCTGCCCTGGCGGCGGGGCTCGCAACGCTCGCCGAGCCCTGGGCGGGGCTCCTGCCGGACCGACTGCCGGACCTCGTCGTCGTCCTGGCCGGGGACATGCCCGGCGTCCGGACGGCGGTGACCCGGCTGGTCGCGGCAGCGCGAGCCGAGCCGGACGGCGCGGGGATGGCGGGCGTGGTCGGTGTCGATCCGGACGGCGTGCGCCAGCCGCTGCTGGCGATCTATCGCCGGACTCCGCTGGCCGAGGCACTGGCCGGGCTGCCGGTGGCTCACGCGTCGATGCGCTCGCTGCTGGCCGGGCTGAGGCTGGGGACGCTGCCGGTCACTGCGCGAGAGGCGCTCGACCTCGACACCCCACAGGCCTTGGCCGTGGCTCGGCAGGACCTGCTGGATTCGTGAGCAGGAGGCTAGATTCCTGGGCATGAGAGCCGTCGTGGTGACCGCCCCGGGTGGGCCGGAGATGATGACCGTGGCCGATGTCCCGGAGCCGGTGGCCGGGCCGGGAGAGGTGGTGCTCGACGTCGCGGCGAGCGCCGTGAACCGGGCCGACATCATGCAGCGGATGGGTCACTACCCGCCGCCGCCCGGGGCTCCGGAGTGGCTCGGGCTGGAGGCCAGCGGCACCGTGGCCGCCGTCGGGGACGGCGTCGAGGGCTGGGCGGTGGGCGACGAGGCGTGTGCACTGCTGGCCGGCGGCGGCTACGCCGAGCGGGTCGCGGTGCCGGCGGGACAGCTGATGCCGGTTCCGGCCGGAGTGTCCCTGGTGGACGCCGCCGCGCTGCCCGAGGTCACCTGCACGGTGTGGAGCAACGTCTTCATGCTGGCGCGGTTGCGTCCGACCGAGACGCTGCTGGTACACGGCGGGTCCAGTGGAATCGGCACGATGGCGATCCAGCTGGCGCGCCAGATCGGGGCGACCGTGGCAGTGACCGCCGGGTCGGCCGACAAGCTGGCGCGCTGCGCCGAACTCGGCGCCACGGTGCTGGTCAACTACCGCGAGCAGGACTTCGTGGACGTCGTCCGCGAGGCCACCGGCGGCCGCGGAGCCGACGTGATACTCGACAACATGGGCGCGAAGTACCTGGGGCGCAACGTATCTCTGCTCGCCACCAATGGCCGGCTGGTGGTGATCGGACTGCAGGGTGGACGCACGGCCGAGCTCGATCTGGGGCTGCTGCTGTCCAAGCGCGCGGCGGTGCTGGCGACGTCACTGCGGTCGCGTCCGGCGGATGAGAAGGCGTCCATCGTGGCCAGCGTGGTGGAGCACGTGTGGCCGCTGATCACCGATGGCGTGGTGAAACCCGTGATCCACGAACGCTTTCCGCTGGATCAGGCGGCCGAGGCACACCGGCTGGTCGAGTCGTCCGGCCACGTCGGCAAGGTGCTGCTCACGCTCTGAGACATCGACTCAGAACGGCGGTGGCTCACCCTCGGGACGGCGCGCCTGCCGCGGGAGCGGCCAGGCACCCGGCAGGTCGCCTTCGGCTGCCAACGGTGGTGGGGTGTCGGGTGGTTCGCTGACGGTGTGCCCGGACGGCGTGCGCCAGGTGATCTGTCCGGTCACCGGGTCGAGGGTCGGGGTGAACCCGGCGTGGGTCTTCAGTAGGTGGTGGAACCGGCACAGAGGCGCCAGGTTCTGCTCGCTGGTCGGGCCGCCCTTGCCGTGGGCGGTGACGTGGTCGAGGTCGGCGTCGATCGCGGGCCGTCCGCATCCGGGGTGGGAACACCGTGGCCGGTTGGCCTTCACCAACGCCTTCACGAACGGCGACGGCGTGTACCCAGGGTCGGTGGCGGCGCGTCCGATGGCGATCAGGGTGCCGTAGGTCGGGGAGTCGGGTCGGTCGTCGAGGACCTGGCAGCGCCAGATCGCCCGCTTCCCGTACTTGTCGAGGATCGCGGCCAGGGCGTCGGTGGGGATCGGCCCGTGGCCGGCAGCTTCGACCCATCCGGTGCCGGTGGGTGGTGGCTTGCCCGCCCAGAGTGCGGCGAGGACCTGGAACGGGATGGTCACGTTCAACGCCACCTTGGGTTCGACCCGGATCCCCGGGCAGGCCGGCGGTGGGGGGCTGATGGCATCGCCGCCGAGCAGACTGCCGGTCGTCCCCTTCGGTGCGGAGGCGTCGTGGGTGGCGCAGGGTCCGTCGTGGTCGGTGCCGGTCGGGTGGGTAGGAGTGGGGTGATGGTGTCGGGGTCGGTGATCAGGTCGAACACGATCTGCGCCATCGACGCCGCCTGCCGCTCCCGCGCCGCCGCTGACCCACCGGTCGATGCCGAAGCGGTGCCCGTGGCCGACCCCGTCGGGCAGGCCGCGGCCTGCACCCGGTGCAGCAACGCGGCGTGCAGGTCGGCGATGCTCGTGATCGACCCCCGGTACGTCAGTGCGGCCCGGCCGTAGCCCTGCTGGCTGACCTTCACCGAGTCCTTCTCCGCCGCCGCGTCGTCCAGGATCCGCCGGTAGGCGCCCGGGTCGGCCTGCGCGATCAACCGCTCGACCCGATTCCGCAACCCCACAACCCCCAGCTGCTCGGCCACCGGCAGGATCATCTTCTCCACCCAGTCCCGCGCCCGACCCGCCTCCAGCCGTTCGGTCTGCCGCGCGATGTCCCGCGCCCGAGTCGTGGAGATCGTCCCCTCCAGCAGCGCTCGGTACAGCCGACCGTGCTCCTCCGGCCACGTCGCCAACATCTCCACCCGCGCCCGCAACCCCGACGGGCTGGTCCGTGCGACGGCCGCGACCTCTTCGATCGCCGCGGTCAAGGCACGTTCCTCGGGGTCACGGACCCACTCGGGCAGCTTCGTCTCCAGGTTCAGATCCAGTTCGTGCGGGTGGCGTGCCTGGTAGCGCCAGGCGAGTTCGCGGGTGAGTTGGGCTTGGGTGAGTTCGATGTGGGTGATCGCCTGCCGACACGCCACCGCCGCTGACACCACCTCCGCGTCACTGAGTCCCGACGGCTGCGACTGCGCCAACGTCACCGCAGCCACGGTCACCAGCGACGGCTCGACATTGCCCGGCTTCAGGAACGTCCGACAGATCCGCCCCGCCACAGCGTCACGGTCGTCCTCGTTCTCCGGTCCACCGTCGCCGAACCAGCTCCACACCGCATCCCGCGCCGACAACCGCGCGGCCTCGACGTCCAGCTGTTCCTGCTGTTCGGCCACCTGTGCCCGCAGCGCCTCGACCTCGACGCGCAACGCGTCGTTCTCGACCCCGAGCCGAGCGATCTCGGCGTCGGCGTCGTGCAGTAGGTCGGGCATGAACATGCATCCATTCTAGTCGAACAGATGTTCTATGAACAGCGATTGATTCGGTCAATTTCCTTCTACGCCAAGCATTTTCGCATCGCTGGAGCTCGGACGTCGGTCATCCTGTGCGGAGCTTGTCCCCGACGTCTCCCAGGTAGAGCCCACCGGGACCGATGAGGCGCAGTTGGGCGAAGCTGGTGTCCCCCGCGCGGAAGGCGAACAGCTGTTGGCCGGTCGCCAAGCGGGTCAGCGGAATCGAGGTGGCCCGGACCCCGGGCGCCGGCACGTAGTCGAGCCGTGTCACGGAGGCCGAGACGAATCCCTCGACCTGCTCGGAGCCGTTCACCTGCCCCATCGAATAGTTGATCTTCATGTCCTCCCACAACGGAGCCGCGAAGCACTTCGGTGGGTCGAACTCCGTCCCGTTGGGGGCGTCCACCGGCATGGTCCACGGGTTCACGCCCGGCGGACACAGCGGTAACCCACCGGACACAACGGCGAATGCCTCCTGGGGAGGCAGCGGCCGCAACCGCGGATCCGGCCCGCCTGGAACTGGCAGTAGGGCAAAGAACAGCAAGCCGAGCACCAGCGCAGGCACCCACGACAATCGACCACGAGCCGTCACGTCGCCCACCGATACTCGCCCGGCGGCACTGGTCCGAGTGCCCCGCACCAGCTCCCGGAACCCGGCCACACACAACACCGCCACCGCCAACCCCCGCGCATTCCCCACCAGGAACAGCGCATGGTCGCCCACCGGCAGCCTGGCCACCACGTCGACCAGGCCCACCGTCATCACCGCCAGCAGCATCACCCCGGCCACCCGGCGAATCGGCTCGCTGCCGCCGATCAGCAGCATGGCCGCCAGCACGGTCCAGAACTGGTGATGGGTCCACGACACCGGCGACGCGGCCACGGTGGCGCAGCCGACCAGCACCGCCGCGTGCGTCCGCAACCCCGCCTGCTCCAGGCCCGGGCGCGCCACAGCGCCGCGCCGCACAACGCCACCAGAACCACTCCCCACACCACCGGCCGGACGTGGCCGGCACGCCGGAACGCAACAGCATGCCGTTGACCGACTGATTGCCCAGTGCGGCCAGCTCCCCGATGCGCGAGGTGGTCTTCACCGCGGACGTCCAGTAGACCCAACTGGTCTGCGGCCACACCACGGCGGCGAGAACCGTTGCGCCCGTGAAGGTTCCGGCCGCCACGGCCGCCTCGCGACGCCGTCCGGCCAGCAGGTGGGACGCCACGAACAACAGTGGCGTGAGCTTGATCGCGGCAGCCAACCCGATGAGCACCCCGCGATAGCGCGCCGGCAGCACCCCCAGGGCATCGGCCAGCACGGCCACCACCAGGAACACGCTCACCTGCCCGAACCGCACGTTGCTCTGCCCCGGGGCACTGAGCAGCAGGGCGACGGCACCCGCCCAGGTCAGCGCCGTCCGCGACGTCACGTCCGGCCGCGACATCACGGCCGATACCGGCCAGTGGCTCACCACCAGCCGGGCGAGCACGACGAAGGCGAGCAGGGTGGCCGCCGTCCAGACCACGCCCACGACCGCCTCGGGCAGCCGGCCGAGGGGATGGAAGGTGAGCAGCGCGAAGGGCGGGTAGGTGAACGGATCGCCGTTGGCGGCATGGAAGTCGTACGGCGGCAATCCCGCCTGCAGTTGACGGACGGCACCCAGCTGTCGGCCAAGGGGCGGCCAACCGCGTCCTGATCCACGCGGCGGGCCACTCCTTGGCCGCCCCCGGTACCGACACAGACGCGCCGGCGCGCCCGAAGGTTGCCCTCATCCGCCGACGAATGGGTCACGATGAGATAACGGGCACTGCATCCCCCGACCAGCCCCGCCGGTTGATCGTCAGGGTGCAGACTCGTGCCACCGACCGACACCGGTCGCGCCACGCAGGCAACCACGAAGGGGTGGACACCATGGCGGTATCGATCAATCTGGACAAGGCGCTGGACAAGGCCTGGGAGGGCAAGTCCCTCGACGAGATCCTGGCCGCACCGGTCTCGGCTCTCGCCGGCGTGACCGACGCGGACGCCGAGCACCTGAACGCCGCATTCGGCATCAAGACCGTGCGCGACCTCGGAGCCAACAAGTACTTCGCCGTCGCGGGCGTGCTGGTGGCGCTCAGCGGTCACGCCGGCTGACCGACGACCTCACTCTCCGCTCCGGCCTGCGGTAGGCCGGTCCGGATCAGGTGGTTGAAGGCACTGAGCGAGGCGGTGGCCCCGGCCCCCAGGGCGATCACGATCTGCTTGTACGGCACCGTCGTGCAGTCACCGGCGGCGAACACCCCGGGCACCGAGGTGTGGCCGGCGGCATCGATCTCGATCTCGCCCCGCGGGGTCCGGGCCACCGTCTCGCCCAGCCACTCGGTGTTGGGTAGCAAGCCGATCTGCACGAAGACCGCGTTCAGGTCGAGCTTCTTCAGCGACCCATCGGTGCGGTCCTCGTAGGTCAGCGCGGTGACCTTGGCGCCGTCCCCGATCACCGCAGTGGTGCGGGCGCCGACCACCACGTCGACATTGGGCAGGCTGCGCAGCGAGCGCTGCAGCACCTCGTCGGCGCGCAGCTGCGGGTCGAACTCCAGCAGGGTCACGTGGGACACCACGCCGGCCAGGTCGATCGCGGCCTCGACCCCGGAGTTGCCCCCGCCGATCACGGCCACCGGCTTGCCCTTGAACAGTGGCCCGTCACAGTGCGGGCAGAACGTCACGCCCTTGTTGCGGTAGTCCGCCTCGCCGTCCACGCCCATGGTGCGCCAGCGCGCCCCGGTGGCCAGCACCACGGTGCGCGCCCGCAACCGGGCACCGCTGTCGAGCACCACCTCGTGCAGCCCGCCCTCGGTCGCCGCCGGAACCAGCGACTCGGCTCGCTGCATCCGGATCAGCTCGACGTCGTAGGAGCTGACGTGAGCCTCCAGCGCCGCCGCCAGCTTCGGCCCCTCGGTGTGCTCGACCGAGATGAAGTTCTCGATCGCCATCGTGTCGAGCACCTGGCCACCGAACCGCTCGGCCACCACCCCGGTGCGAATCCCCTTGCGGGCGGCGTAGATCGCGGCCGCGGCACCGGCGGGGCCGCCGCCGACGACCAGGACGTCGAACGGTGCCATGCCGTTCAGGCGTTCGGCCTCGCGCGCGACCGCCCCGGAGTCGAGCTTGGCGACGATCTCGTCCAGCGACATCCGGCCCTGCCCGAACAACTGGCCGTTGTGGAAGACGGTCGGCACCGCGAGCACCTGCCGGGCGTCGATCTCGTCCTGGTACAGCGCGCCGTCGATCGCCACGTGGCTGACGCCCGGGTTCAGCACCGCCATCAGGTTGAGCGCCTGGACGACGTCCGGGCAGTTCTGGCACGACAGCGAGAAGTAGGTCTCGAAGTGGTGCTCACCGGGCAACGACCGCGCCCGGTCGAGCAACTCCGCCGCCAGCGTCGAGGGGTGACCGCCGACCTGCAGCAGCGCCAACACCAGCGAGGTGAACTCGTGCCCGAGCGGGATCCCGGCGAAGCGCAACGAGACCGGGGCGGCATCGCCGTCCGCGGGCCGGATCGCGAACGACGGACGCCGCGGGTCGTCGTCCGAGCGCACCACCGTGATCCGGTCGCTGAGCGCCGCGATCTCGTCCAGCAACCCGGCGAGCTCGTGCGACTTCGGGCCGTCGTCCAACGAGGCCAGCAGCACGATCGGACGAGTGATCTTGGTCAGGTAGGCCGAGAGCTGGGTGGTGAGTGCGGCGTCGAGCATGCGGGGTGTCTCCGTGGGTCGAGCGAGGAACGAGGAGGAACAGTGGTGATCACCGACAGATCGCAGCCCACTCCGGCTGACCCGGTGTGAACTGCGATCTGTCGGTGATCACGCTGGGGCGCGACGGTCAGATCTTGCCGACCAGGTCCAGCGACGGCGCCAGGGTCTGCTCGCCCTCTTCCCACTTGGCGGGGCAGACCTCGCCCGGGTGGGCGGCGACGTACTGCGCGGCCTTGACCTTGCGCAGCAGCTCGGCCGCGTTGCGCCCGACGCCACCGGCGTTGATCTCGATGATCTGGATGGTGCCCTCGGGGTCGATCACGAAGGTGCCGCGGTCGGCCAGGCCGGCCTCCTCGATCAGCACGTCGAAGTTGCGCGAGATCGTGGCGGTGGGGTCCCCGACCATCACGTACTGGATCTTCTTGATGGTCTCGGACGAGTCGTGCCACGCCTTGTGCGTGAAGTGGGTGTCCGTCGACACCGCGTAGATCTCGACCCCGAGCTCGGTGAACTCGGCGTAATTGTCGGCCAGGTCGCCGAGCTCGGTGGGGCAGACGAAGGTGAAGTCGGCCGGGTAGAAGAACACCACGGACCACTTGCCCAACAGATCGGCCTCGCTGACCTCGACGAACGCGCCGTTCTGGAAAGCGGTGGCGGAGAAGGGCTTCACCTGAGTACCGATGAGGGACATGTCTGGCGGACACCTCGCTGTGTGGGTCGGATGTGGCGATCGAACGGACTGCGGACGCAGTCCTGCTGACCGCAACCTACGGTACGAGAACCCGCGCACCCCCCGACGTTCTGCCCCTCGGAATGGTGATTCCTACAACAGTGGCATTCGCGGCATTTACACCGAGATATCGACCCGATCGAGGCGGCAGAGCTGCTGGATCCAGGTGTTCAACGCACCCAGCGTGCCCGGGTCGAGGGAGTGCCCCCCGCTGTGCCGGACGGCGGTCAGGTCGGCACCGGACTCCTCGTGCAGATAGCTCCAGGTGTGCCGCTGCAACTCCACCGGGATCACGGTGTCGGCGTCCCCCTGGGCCACGAACACCGGCAACCCGGACAGCCGCCCGGGCGTCACCGGGAGCCCGGCATCGAACGGCAGCGTGCCGAACAGGATGGCGGCGCCGGCGAAGCGCTCGGGCCGATCCAGGATCAGCCCGCCGGCGAAGGCGGCGCCACCACTGAACCCGACCAGGACGACGCTGCGCCCCGCCGGGGCCACCTGCGCCAGCCAGCCGTCGAACCAATCCATGGTGGACCGGAGTGAGGCAGCGATCGGGCGGCCGATGCCGCGGTTGGCGAACCAGGCGAAGCCCCCCAGCTCGGCGGCCAGCGGCGCCCGCACCGCGGCGTAGGCCGGGCCGGTCGGCAGCAGCTCGGCCAGGTCGATGATGTCCACCTCGGTGGCACCCCGCCCGTGCAGCAGCACCACCAGCGGCGCCTGGGGCTCCTGGCTGCCCCGAGTCCGGACGACGGGCTCGGAGCCGGCGAGATCGAGGGATGACACGTGAAGACCTCCGCGGTTAGTTGAGGCTTCAACGGTCGAGGCCTCCCCCGCGATCTGTCAACCAATCACGCGTGAACTCCACCCACCACGTGCAGGATCGCGCGCCCCACCTCGATCGTCACGAAGCCACCCTCGCGCGGGTCGTCGTCCGGCGCGACCTGGGTTGCCTCGCCGTCCACCAGCAGTGCGAACCGCTCGCCCGGGGGCGCCGGCCACAACAGGCTGACCAGCCGTCGTTCGCCCGCGTTGCCGAGCGACCGGCGTCCGGCCCGGGCCGTGGCGACGGTGCCCTGCCAGCTGAGCGAGGTCGCGGCGGCCCGCGGCCGGCCGTCGGCATCGGTGGTCAACAACATGGGCGTGGTGCCGAACCCTCCGGCCACCTCCAGCAATCGCGGCAGTTCGACCTCGATGCTCACACCTGCCCCTTTCTCAGCCGACTCGTCTCAGCCCAGCCCGTCAGCCCAGCCCGTCAGCCCAGCCCGTCCAGCACGACGAGCAGCCGGTCGACGTCCTCGGCCGAGGTGTAGCACGACATGCCCGCGCGCACCGCCGAGCCCGAGTCCCGGATGCCCAGGAAGCCGGCCAGTTCCCAGGCGTAGTTGTGCCCGGACCACACGTTGACCTGCGCCGCCGCGCACGCCTGCGCGACCTCGTCCGGGGTCATGCCGCGCACCCGGAACCAGACCGTCGGGGTCAGCCGGGCCGGCGCCCCGATGCGTTCCACGTGAACCATCGACGCGATGCCGTCGAGCAGCCGCTGCAGCAGGGCGCTCTCGTGGGCCTCGATCGCCGCCATCGACGCCAGGATGCGCTCGCGGCGTCCGGCAGTGGCCGACGGCGCCGGCACCAGCTGGGCCAGGTGATCGACCGCCGCCGCCAACCCCGCGTGCTGGGCGAAGGGCGAGGTGCCCCGCTCGAACCGGTCGGGCGCCTCGTCGAGCACCGAGTCGAGCTTGTCCGGGTGCAGGTCGGCCAGCAGCCCAGGGTCCCCGGCCACCGCCGCCAGGTGCGGGCCGGACCACTTGTACGCACTCGTGGCGTACAAGTCGGCCCCGAGCGTGGCCAGGTCGACCGGCCCGTGCGGCGTGGCATGGACGCCGTCGGTGTAGACCAGCGCCCCCACGGCGTGTGCCGCCGCCGCGATCGCCGGGACGTCCGGCCGGGTACCCACCACGTTGGACGCCGCGGTGACCGCCACCAGCCGGGTGCGCGACCCGATCAGGTCGGTCACCGCCTCGGTGGGCAGGTCGAGCGTGGGCAGCACCGGGTCAGCCCAGCGCACCCGGACCCCGGTGCGAGCCGCCGCCAGCACCCACGGCCGGACGTTCGCATCGTGGTCGAGCCGGGTGAGCACGATCTCGTCGCCCGAGCGCCAGGTCTTGGCCAGCGCCTCGGCGAACCGGAAGGTCAGCGCCGTGGTGCTCGGCCCGAGCACCACCCCGGACGGCGCCGGCGCACCGATCAGGTCGACGATCGCCTCGCGAGCCGCCCGGGTGTGGGCGTCCGATCGTCCGGACGCCGCGAAGAAGCCGCCGTGATTGCCGATCCCGCGGCGATAGGCGGCCGACTCGGCCGCGATCACGGCCTCGGGCACCTGGGTGCCGGCAGCGCCGTCCAGGTAGGCCCAGCCGTCGGCGAGCGCCGGATAGCCGGCGCGCACGGTGGCGATGTCGAACGGCAGGTCGGATGGCGTCGCGGGGGACTCGGCGGCGGCGGTCATGACAGCGCAGCCTACGAGTTCGTCACCCCTGGGGCAGGATGTGCCCATGAGCGAGACCAACGAGCAGCCGGACCAGGCCCCGGAGCGTCCGGCCGGTGGGCAGCGGATCGTCGTGGTCACCCCCGAGGGCATGGCCGTCACCGGCGAGACCGAGGAGGGCGAGCGCGGCCCGGCCGAGCTGATCGAGGAACCGGCCAAGGTGATGCGGATCGGCAACATGATCAAGCAGTTGCTGGAGGAGGTCCGCAGCGCGCCGCTGGACGAGGCCGGCCGCAGCCGGCTGGCCGAGATCCACGAACGATCGCTGAAGGAGCTCGAGCAGGGCCTGGCCCCCGAACTGGTCGACGAGCTGCGCCGGATCACGTTGCCGTTCCAGGAGAACACCGTTCCCTCGGACGCCGAGCTGCGCATCGCTCAGGCCCAGCTGGTCGGTTGGCTCGAGGGCCTGTTCCACGGCATCCAGACCGCGTTGTTCGCTCAGCAGATGGCTGCTCGGGCACAGTTGGAGCAGATGCGTCGCGCCCTGCCCGGCGGCCTGGCCCCGGGTATGGCGGGCATGGCGCCGGGTGGCCCCGGCGGGATGCCGCCGGGAGCGGGCCCCGCCGGCGACGAGTCCGGCCACTCGACCGGGCAGTACCTCTAAGCCAACAGCTGCTCCAGCACCAGGGCCACGCCGTCCAGATCGCACGCCGGGGCGATCGCATCCGCCGCGGCGATCGCCTCGGGATGACCGTCGGCCATCGCGTAGCCCCGACCCGCCCAGTGCAGCATGGGGACGTCGTTCGGCATGTCGCCGAACGCCACCACGTCGGACGGCGCGATGCCGCGTTGCCGGGCGATGTCGGCCAGCGTGGCGGCCTTGCTGACGCCCAGGGCACTCAACTCGAGCAGGCCGTCGGCGCTGTTGGAGTGCACCGGCTCGGCCAGGCCCACCAGCACGGGACGTGCCCGAGCGAGCATCTCGTCCGCCTTCAGCACCGTGCTGCGGCAGAGCACCTTCAGCACCTGCCGGCCGTCGGCCAACACCTCCTCGACGGTGCCCACCGGCATCTGCCAGGCGGCCTCGATGTGCGGCAGGTAGTCGGCCTCACGACACGGCCCGGTGACCGTCTCGTAGGCGAAGGTCACCTCGGCCAACACCTCGCGCAGGGCGCTGACACTGGCCAGAACCGCCTCGGCCGTCAAGGCCCGTACCTCGACCACCGACTCGGTCCCCAGGTCGTAGACCACGGCTCCGTTGCCACAGATGGCCACCCCGGTGTGTCCGGTGGCCTCGACAATGGGCGCCATCCACCGCATCGGCCGGCCGGTCACGAAGAGCACGTCCACCCCGGCGCGTTCGCAGGCTCGAAAGGCCGCGAGGGTGCGCTCCGAGATGGTGTGGTCGGAGCGGACGACGGTGCCGTCCAGGTCGCAGGCCACCAGTCGCATGGTCACATCCTGGCCCACCACACCCCGCACTCCGAGGGCGCGCTCGACTCGATGGCACCGGGCTTTGTCATTGTGTTGTGGCTCCACCCGTCGGACACCTACCGTGCAGCCATGGGCACCGACGAGCGGCACCAGTTGTCGGTGCACTCGACGCGTCACGAACTGGACGCCCTGGCGCAGCTCGCCCGGCAGGCCCGCGAGGATCGGCGCTGGGAACGCCAGATGCGGCGGCGGCGCCTGGTCCTCGCCGGTGGCGTCGCGGCGTCCCTGCTGTTGACCGGTGGCATCGTCACGCTGGCGGTGCGCAGCGCCTCATCCGACGCCACGCAGGTGGCGGCCACCCCCGGCCCGGCGACGCCGAGCTCGGCGGCACCCAACTCGGCCGCCGCGTCCCGGCCGGGATCGTCGGCGCCTTCGGCCACGCCGATCCCGTCCGCCACCGCACCCCTGAGCCAGGCGCTACGGATGTACGGCAAACCCCGCTCCGGCCTGGCGTGGCACAGCGGGATCTGGACCGGCGGCGCGGTCACCGGGGCGCTGGCCGACCGGGCGGGTACCTGGCGGGGCACCCCGATGGACTTCGCCACGGTCTACCCGGCGTACGCGTCGTGGACCGAGATCCGCAACAGCGCCTGGGCGGTACGCAGCTTCTCGAGCTTTCAGGGGCGGCTGGCCTACGGTCTGCCCCTGCTGCCGAAAGATCGCAAGGGCAAGTGGGAGGACGTCCTCGACGGCTCTCACGACGACATCTTCCGGGTGATCGCGCAACAGCTGGTCGCCGCCGGCCACGGCGATGCCGCCATCCGCGTGGGGGTGGAGGCCAACGGGTACTGGTTCCCCTGGTCGGTGACCACCGCCACGGTGGACGAGTACAAGGCCACCTTCCGGCGCGTGGCCGGGATCATGACCGCGGTGTCGCCCGACTTCACCTTCTGGATGGACATCAACTGCGGCACGGTGCTCACCGGCTCGACCGACCGGCTGGCCCCGCTCTACCAGATGTACCCGGGCAGCGACGTGGTGGACGGCCTCTCGATGGATCACTACAACCGCTTCAAACTGCTGGCCAAGGACGAGACCTCCTGGCAGCGGGCGATCGCGCCCAGCTGGGCGCCCGGGCTGCGGGACGGCATCGCCTTCGCCCGGACCCACGGCATCGGCTTCGCCGTGCCGGAGTGGGGTCTGGACGGCGTGCAGGGGCCGGGCGACAGTACCTACTTCATGGACAAGATGTGGCACCTGTTCGCGGACAGCACCGATGTGCTGGTCTTCGAGAACTACTTCAGCGAACCGGACGCCTACATCAAGGGTGACCTGTTCCAGAGCTCGCAGAACCCGAAGTCGGCCGCGTTCTACCGCAAGCACTGGGGTCGGCAGGGCTGAGCGGCCCACGCAGTGCGCGGCCCCGACCCGAGGTGGGTGGGGCCGCGCCGCAGTGCGTGGTCAGCGTCCGACGCGCAGCTGGTTTCCGCTGAGGTCGGTCGAATCGGCCAGGTCACCGGCCTCGACGCCCTGTTCGAGGGCCGCGGCGGCGACGGCGTCCGTGCTGATCATCCCGGTGGCGAGCGCCGACTCGTCGACGCCGCCCTCGGTGAACTCCGCAGCCTGCTCCTCGGCGTCCTCGACGGCCGGCTCCTCGGTCGGTACCCGCAACGTGTCCAGGTCGTGGTGCACCGGCGCGGGGGGCAGGTCGACGTCCACGGCCCGCAGGGCCATCCCCGCGGCGGGCAGCGGGGCCGGGTCGATCCCGGTGTCCGGCGGGCCGGCGTCGATCTCGGCGGTGAGCACCTTCTCGAGGGCACCGCGCACCACCTCGAGGCGGCGCAGGGTGTCGGTGTGCACCTCGCGCAGCGCGGCGAGCCGCTCGTCCTGCAGCGAGCTGATCTGACCGGTGCGCTGATCGGCGTCGGCGAGCACCCGGGCGGCGCGCTGCTCGGCGTCCTCCAGGGTCGACTGCGACGACGCTGCGGCGCTGGCGAGCAGGGCCTCGGCCTCGGACTTGGCCGCGGCCGCCTCCTTCTCGGCGCGCTCGCGGGCAGCCGAGATGATGCCCTCGGCGGCGGAGCGGGCTGCTTCGAGCACCTTCGCCGACTGGTCCCGCGCCGCCTCCAGGGTGCTGTCGGCCTCCTCGGAGGCGCGAGCGCGCTTCTGGTCGGCCTCCTCGTCGGCCAGTCGCAGGATCTGGGCCAGCCGCTCGCTGACCTCCTCGTGCTGCGGTCGGTTGGCCAGCGACGACTCGGAGCGCAACTTGGCCATGTCCTCGCGCAGCCGCTGCAGGTCGCGCCCGGTGCCCTCGGACTGTTCCCGGGCGGCGTGCGCGTCCTCCTGGGCCGAACTGAGCTCGGCGCGCAACCAGCCGATGTATTCGTCGACCTGGCGCTTGTTGTACCCGCGCATCGTGGTCTCGAAGAGGCTGTCGATCGACGAGTCCCCCGAGATCGGGCTGGCGTGGTCCTGAGTCACTTCGACGTCCTTCCGTACTGCGACCCGTACTGCGTGACAGGTGACTTTGGCGGCCAGTGGGTGCATGGTGCAAGCCCCGGCACGCCGCTGCGCGGTACCACTATGCCTCCCCGACGCCGCATTGGGGGCACCGTCGGGTCCTCCGAGGCTCCCCGTAGGGCTCATTGTCCGGGCGCGCCCCGCCTCCCGGTGACTCTGCGAAGTACCTGGAACGCGGTCCGTGCCCGAAACGCCCCCCTGATCTCACCGCGCGAAACCGCGGACCCCCTCGACCGCACCCGCCGTCCCCACCAAAGCGGCACAGAGCGGTCAGGGCCACCTTCACCGTCCGCTTCCTCCTCCAAACGACCGATCTTTGGTCACCCATGCGAATGAGTCCTTCACTCCCCGTGAATCTCGGCACTACTGTGAGCACCTGATCGGTCACAGTTAGGTAAGAATCGGTTCGATTCCAGCCAAGAGGACGCAGCATGCCAACCCGAGTTCTCGTACTCGGAGCTCACCCCTCCCGCGGCCACGCGCTGCGCCGCCTGTCCCGGCTGACAGCCTCGGCGTGGGAGCGCTCCGGCGCACAGGTGCAGGTCCTGACCCCGCCCGACGGCATCTCGCGCCGGGCACCGCGCGCCCAGGCGGCCGAGCAGCTGGCCGCCGCCGAGAACGCCACCTGGCTCACCCGGCAGGTCCGTCGGGCCAGCGCGGACCTCGACCTGGTGCACGTGGTCGACGCCCGGGACGTCCTCTACACCTCCCCCCTGGCCGGGCGGGTGCCGATCGCGGTGACCTGCCACGAGATCTCGGGACTGGCCGAGGCCGCCGAGGGGGGACGGCGCGCCCACCCGGTGCGCCGGCTGCGTGCCCGCGGCGTGATCCGCGGCCTCAACCGGGCCGACACCCTGATCGCCACCAGCCGGTTCACCGCCGACGCGGTCGAGGAACTCACCGGACGGCGAGCGCAGCTGCTCTACCCACCGCTGGACCCGAGCCTGGCCGAGCGGCCGTCCCGCCAGGAGGCCTGGTCACCGCCCGGCTGGCCCTACCTGATGACCGTCGGCGGCCCCGAGCCCCACACCCGGCGGGCCGAGGTCATCATCGCCTGGTCGCACCTGCGCCGGACGGCACACCTGGACGGCGCCTCGCTGGTCGTCGTCGGCCCCCCGCTCACCCCGGACGAGGAGGACCTGGTCACCGCGTGCGGTGGCCACGTCTCGGTGTTCACCGACATCAGTGACGTGAAGCTGAGCGCCCTGTACGGCCGGGCCCGCGCCGTCCTGGCCCTGGGCCGGCCGCGCAGCTTCCTCTGGCCGATCGCCGAGGCTCACCGCGCCGGGCGGCCGGTGCTCGCCACCGATCACCCGGTGTTCCAGGAGGTCGGCGGCGCGGGGTGTGTCTACCTGCCGGTCGAGGGCATCCACCGGTTCGACGCCGGTACCTGGACCTCGATCGCCGAGGACCTGATGGCCCCGCTGGTCGCCGACCGCGGCAGCGTCAACGCGGAACGCTTCGCCTGGCATCAGTTCGCCGAACAGTTGCCGGCCAAGGCGCTCGCCACCGCGACGGCGCGCCCGGCGACCCGGGAGGCGGTGGATCTGCCGGCCCCGGTATCGGTCCGGCTCCCCCTGGACGACGTCACCCCCGCACCCACCGCCGCGCCCGACGAGTCGGTGGAGCCGTTCGGCAGCAACGATTTCCACGCCGAGGTCGCGGCCGCGGTCCCGGCCGAGGTCCCGGCTGAGATCCCGACTGGGCTTCCGGCCGGACTACCCGAGGTACCCGCCGCAATCCTCGCCGAGGACATCCTTCGGCAGCCGTCGTTCGACCGGCCGCCACCGCTGCCCGAGCCCGCCCCGGCGGCCTACGGGCTGGTCCTGGTCGGCGCCAACCCGGCCGGAACGCGTTACCTGCCACCACCTTTCGTCGACCTTCAGGTCGGCACACCGGTCGCCGCGAGCCACTAGCCCTCCGGCGTCCCCCACCCACGGCGTCCCACCGGGCATACTGGGGTCCGGCCCGCGGCTCCGCTCCATCGCTGCAGCGTTGCGTCCACTCACGAGGCCGATGGCACGATTCCCTGCCCGGCGGTCAGCACGTCGCGCTCCCCTGCGCTGTCGTGGTGCCGCATCTGGATGCCGTGGCGGCACCGCGTCGCCACGAGGAGGTTTCATGATCCGCCGCAAGCCGACGGAACGTGACGTCAAGATCACGTTCGCCCTGCCCACCGACTCCAGCCCCGACCGCGTCTCGGTCGTGGGCGACTTCAACTCCTGGGTTCCCGGTGCTCACACCCTGGTCAAACGCACCAACGGCACCCGCAGTGTCTCGGTCACCGTGCCCCAGGGCTCGGTGTACCGATTCCGCTACCTCGCCGAGGGTGGCGACTGGTTCGACGATCCCGAGGCCGACGGCTACACGCCCGAGGGCGGCCTGCTCCACGCCTGAAGGCTCCGGCGTGGCGGCGGCGATGGCCGAGCGCAACCGAGCTATCGCCGCTGCCACACCTGGGTTTCGACGATCACGGTGGCCGAGCCCGGGCCGAGGGTGCTCGGTGCGATCCGCAGCGCCGGCTGCACGCACCCGAAGGTCGACATCCATCCGGCCGAGCCGTGCACCGGCCGGTTCTGCACGGTGCTGACCCGCTCGTCCACCAGGGTGGCCGCGATCACCGCGGCCGGGTCGACCGCCAGCCACCGGACGAAGAACCGCTGGCGACGGCAGACGTCGTAGGCCGCCGTGCGCACCGGCAGCCTGCCGACCGCGGTGAAGTACCGGCCGCGGGTGATGGTGACGGTGCTGGACGACGACGAGCTGACGACGAACCCTGCCGGGGCTGCCGGGAAGGCAGGGGGCTCCATCGGCCCGTCGGCCGCCTTCAGGGTGTAGGTGAGGGCGGGCCAGTCGACGACCGTCGACGGCCGATCGGGCACGTCGGAGATCCGGCGCGTCGATGCCGTCCGGCGGGTCTGGTCGGTCGATGCCCCGGCGGCGCGCTGGCTGACCAGCCCGGGACCGGACAACCGCGGGGACGACGTGACCGATCGGGCGGCGTGCACCGGCGAGGTCGTCGGGCCGCCGGCTGCCGAGCGCGGGGCCGGGGGCGCGGGCGGAACCGAGGGATAGGCGCCGGTGGAGGACTCCTCGGAGGAGGTCATCAGCGCTGCCACCGAGCCGGTGGCCGCCGCCGCGACGATCACGAACCCGACGGCCAGCGGGCTGCGCCGGCGGCGTCGAGGTCGGGCCCGCCGTCGGGTGAGCGGCGGCGCCGGCTCGGTCAGCTCGATCGAGTCGGTGTCCGGGTGCGCGGCGAGAGCCTCGGGCGACTCGGACGCTGTGGGGGGAAGGAGTTCACGCAGTGCCACGGGCCGATTGTTGCGCACGCAGAGTGCTCAACCGATTACTCTCAGCTCAATTCTTGGCGCGTGTCGCACCCGTCACGTCTGTCACACGGATCCCATGAGGGGCTCCAGCACCAGGGCCAGGCCGTCGTCCTCGATCGAGGCGGTCACCTCGTCCGCCACGGCGCGCACGTCGTCGCGGGCCTGCCCCATGGCCACCGAGCGGGCCGCCCAGGCGAACATCTCCACGTCGTTGCTGCCGTCCCCGACCGCCAGTGTCTGCTCGCGCGGCACGCCCAACCGGGCGCGGACGACGTCCAGCGCACTGGCCTTGCTCACCCCGTCGGGGGCCAGGTCGAGCCACGCCGTCCAGCCCACCGAGTAGCTCACCCCGTGCAACCCGCTGGCGGCGACCAGCTCACCGAACTCCTCGGGGGTGTGCTCGATGCTGCGCACCACCACCCGGGTGGCCGGCCGGTGCAGCAGGTCCTCGAACGGCACGATCTCGACCGGGCCGGTCAGCTCGCCCTCGGGGAAGGACGCGGTCGCCAGCCGGTCGCGCTCGACGTCGGCCCCCTCGACCAGGTACAGCGCGTCCGGCAGGTACTCGCGCAGCAGCTTCAGCGCCGGCGCCGGGTCGAAGGTGACCACGTCGGCGATGGCGTACCCACCCGGACGGCGCGGGTCCAGGCGCAACGTCACCGACCCGTTGCTGCACACCGCCCACCCGGTCGTCAGGCCGAGGCGCTGCACCACCGCGGTGGTGCCCCAGAGCGAACGACCGGTGGCCAGCACCACGTGGTGCCCGGCGGCGACCACGCCGCGGATGGCCGCCTCGACCCGCTCGGAGAGGTTCTCGCTCCAGTCGATGATGGTGCCGTCGATGTCGAGGGCGATCAGCATCAGCCGGCGGCCCCCGGAGCGGCCAGGACGTCCAACCCGCCGAGGTAGGGCTGCAGCGCCTTCGGCACCGCGACCGACCCGTCGGGCTGCTGGTGGTTCTCCAGGATCGATACGATCCACCGCGTGGTGGCCAGGGTGCCGTTCAGCGTGGCAACCGGCCGGGTCGAGCCGTCGGGCGCATTCGGATTGCGCTCGCGCACGCCCAGGCGCCGCGCCTGATAGGTGGTGCAGTTCGAGGTCGAGGTGACCTCGCGGTAGCGGCCCTGGCTCGGCACCCAGGCCTCACAGTCGTACTTGCGCGCCGCACTCGAGCCGAGATCGCCCGCCGCGACATCGATCACGCGGTAGGGCAGCTCGACCTTGGCGAGCATGTCCTCCTCCCAGGCGAGCAGCCGCAGGTGCTCCTCGTGGGCGTCCTCGGGCCGGCAGTAGCTGAACATCTCGACCTTGTGGAACTGGTGCACCCGGATGATGCCCCGGGTGTCCTTGCCGTACGAGCCGGCCTCGCGCCGGTAGCAGGCCGACCAACCGGCATAGCGACGTGGCCCGGCCGACAGGTCGATGATCTCGTCGCTGTGGTAGCCCGCCAGCGCGACCTCGCTGGTGCCGACCAGGTACAGGTCGTCGGCGGGCAGGTGGTAGATCTCGTCGCTGTGCGCCCCGAGGAACCCGGTGCCGCGCATGACCTCCGGCTTGACCAGGGTGGGGGTGATCATCGGGCTGAACCCGGCCGCCACCGCCTGGTCGACCGCACACATCAGCAGCGCCAGCTCGAGCCGGGCGCCGACGCCGGTGAGGAAGTAGAACCGGGCACCCGACACCTTGACGCCCCGCTCGGTGTCGATCGCCCCGAGCAGCTCGCCGAGCTCGAGGTGATCGCGCGCGGTGAAGCCCTCGGCGGCGAAGTCGCGCGGGGTTCCCACCTCGCGCAGCACGACGTAGTCGTCCTCACCGCCGGACGGCGCGCCGTCCTCGATCACGTTGTCCAGCCGCAGGGTGAGCGCGTCGAGCTCGGCGGCGGCCGCCTCGGAATCGGCCTTGAGCGCCTTGACCTGGTCGGCGAGCCGGCGGGTGGTCGCCAGGAGCGCGGCCTTCTCCTCTCCCGCAGCCTTGGCCACCTGCTTGCCGAGCGCGTTCTGTTCGGCGCGGGCCCGTTCGAAGCCGGCCAGGCTGGCACGGCGACGCTCCTCGGCCGCGAGCAGCGCATCGACGAGGGATTCGTCGGCGCCACGCGCGCGCTGGCTCGCACGGACGATGTCAGGGTCTTCGCGCAACAGGCGCAGGTCGATCACCCCTCAAAGGTATCGACCCCTGGCCCCGCGGCCAGTCATTTGTGGCCCCGCCCAGATGGTTCAGCGTGGCTGCCCGGGTCGCGCTACGGTCGGACCATGGGCAGCGGCGGCATCACCTGGGCCGTCACCGTGGTCGTGTTGGGTACCGCCCTGCCCGCGATGGGGCTGGCGTTGCGCCGGGCGCGCCGTCGCCGGGCACCAGCGTCCCACCCGACCCCGCCGGCCGGGGACGGGGCACAGCGCCCGCACGTGGCCGTCGTCGTCAACCCCACCAAGATCACGAACCTGGACGTCGAGACCGCCTGGCTCGCCCGGCAGTCCGTCGCGCACGAGCTGGCCCCCGCCACGTGGTGGCAGACCACCCTGGAGGATCCCGGCACCGGCGTGACCGGGCGCGCCCTGGCCGAGCACCCTGCCGCGGTCCTGGCCTACGGCGGCGACGGCACGGTGCGCGCGGTGGCCGCCGGCCTGGCCGGCACGTCCACGCCACTGGGCATCCTGCCCGCGGGCACGGGCAACCTGCTGGCGCGCAACCTGTCCCTGCCCCTCGCCGACCTGGACACCGCCCTGGACATCGCCCTGGGCACCCGGGAGCGGCGGGTCGACGTCGCCCGGGTCGAGATCGATCGCTCCGGTGAGGATCACGATCCCGTTCGGGACATCTTCTGCGTGATGGCCGGTATCGGGTTCGACGCGGAGGTCATGGCGAGCGTCGGCCACGAGCTGAAGCAGCGCATGGGCTGGTGGGCCTACATCCTGGCCGGCGCTCGCAAGCTCAGCGGACCCCGGGTCCGGGTGGCGATCAAACTGGACGACCACGAGGTCGTGCACCGCTGGGTCCGCAGCGTGCTGGTGGGCAACTGTGGCCAGCTCATCGGTGGTTTCCCGCTGATGCCCGACGCCGAACTGGACGACGGCTGGCTCGATCTCGCCGTGGTGGCACCCCGCGGGGTGGTCGGCTGGGGCGCCGTGATCGCCACGGTGCTGACCCGCAGCCGCCGCGGACACCCCACGGTGCAGCACCTGCGCGCCCGGTCGGTCGAGATCCGCGCCGAACACCCGTTGCACGTTCAGCTGGACGGCGACGCCGCCGGCACCGCCCGAGTGCTCCGGGCCAGCGCCGACCCCCTGGCCCTGACCGTTCGCTGCTGAGCGCGCCGTCTCGCCTCACCTGATCACCATCAGAGGGCAGTTCACGCCCACTCACCGGGGGCAAACAGCCCCCAAGGCGTGATCATGGACGTGAGACGTCCCCAACTCGTCCCACGCGCTCGCCCTGCGTCAAGGTGCCAACCCAGGTGGAACTACCGACCATCGTCATATGACCGATGACGGAGGCACTGTCATCATCAGAATGACTAGCCAGTCAGGATATTTATGACTACGCTGACGACGTGGCCTTGGAAGAGGCGCCGCCCTGGCCGCGGCGAACTCCTCCAGGGCACGCAAAAGCGGCAGGGGGTCCGGAGTCGTTCGGGCCATCGACGCCGGACCCCCTGCCGCATCCTCGGTTGGCCTCTGGTCAGGCTCCCGGGGAGTGGTCAGGCGTTTCGAATCAGGTGCAGCAGCCACTGAAGCTGGCGGATGCGGCGCCGGATCCGGCACTGGCAGCCATACCGCCCGTAAGGGCAAGTGCGAGAGCGGCGAGGAGGGCGACGAGAGAGCGACGAGTGCGCGACATGGGTGTCTCCTTCACGATGCGCGAGCCTGCTGTCACAGGCTCTCTTGACTGGGCGTCATGAGCATCGTGACATAGTCACTCGTTCTGCGCATTAGTCACTTCTCTGCGTGCAGAGTCTGCAACGGAGTGTGATGACGCATGACAACTGAGTCGGACATTTCGGTTGTGACAACGGGCGCTCAACGCGAATTCGCCAGTCGTCTCCGCCGGCTACGACGCGACGCCGGGCTCACGCAGACCGAACTTGCCGGTGATGATCTGTCGGCGAGCTACGTGTCCCTGTTGGAGTCCGGCAAGCGTCAGCCGAGTCGCGACGTGGTCGAGATCCTGGCCAAGCGATTGGGCTGCTCCCCCACGCGTCTGTGGGAGGGACGGGTCTCGGAGCGTGAGCGCCGGATCGAGCTCGAACTCGCCTATGCCCGGCTGGCCATGGCCCACGGCGAGGAATCGGATGCGCGCGACCGCCTCACCCAACTGCTCGACGAGGGCCTGCTGGGTGTCCGCAACGAGGACGAGGTCACGTTCCTCTTGGCTCAGGCTCAGGAGAAGACCGGGCAACGACCCACGGCCATCAGCCTGCTGACCCCCCTCTTCGAACGCGCCTGTGCTCGGGCAACCCATCTGCCTGTGAGCACCGTCGCGCTGGCCTTGTTCTCCTGTCACGCGGACAGCGGCGACTTCCACCGGGCGCTGATGGTGGGCGAGGCGGCATTGGACGCCATCACCCACCAAGGGCTGCTGGGCACCGAGGAGTACTACCGGCTCGCCGCCAGCCTGCTGTGGGCTTACTCCGAGGTGGGCGATCTGGCCCATGCGATGTCGTGGGCTCGATCGCTGATCCAGGAGGCGGAGGCGAACGGCGCGACCCACGGACAGGCCGCCATCTATTGGAACGCCGCCAAAGTGGCCGATGACCTCGGTGAGGTGAACGAGGCGATCTACCTCTCCCAGAAGGCGTTGGGGCAGCTCTCTGAATCCTCCAACACCCGCGACCTCGTCCGGTTGCGCATCGCGACCGGACAGCTGTTGCTGAGCGCCGACCCACCGCGGGCCGTCGAATCGTGGCAGACCCTGAGTGTCGCGCGGGAGGGCCTGAACGACCTGGGCAGTGCCATCGATCGGATGCGTTGGGAACGCACCGCAGCCATGGCCAAACTCCTCATGGGCGAGCGTCACGAGGCGCTGGAGCTCATCCGGCTCGCCGCCGAGCGGGTCGCCCCCGACGACCACGAGGAGACGGCTTCCACGCTGCTGACCTTCGGGGACGTCGAGGCGGCCATCGGCGACCGGGAGGGCGCGCTACGGCAGTACCTGGCCGGCGTCGCCACCCTCACGGGCGCCGGCCCCACCCGCGCCACGGCGCGTGCCTGGCGCGACCTCGGCGATCGCTTCGTAGCTCTCGGTCACACCGATCAGGCTGCTGACTGCTTCGACCGCGCTCTGACCATCGTCGGCGTCCACGACCGCTCGGCAACCCTCCGCGGGACCTCGTCGCTGACCCGACACGACACGACCGTCAGTCCGCCACGTCCCCGCTGAGACGGTCGATGGTGCGGTGACCAGGGACTTCCGCGGCACGCAGCGGATTCCGGACCGATAGCCTGCGCGCCGATGGATATCGCGGTTGCACTCACCACCTTCCTGCTCATCGTCCCCGTCGAGCTGCCGGACAAGACGTTCGTGGCCACCCTGGTGTTGGCCACGCGTTACCGCCCGTTGCCGACCTGGATCGGTGTGGGCCTGGCGTTCGCCGTCCAGTCTCTGATCGCCGTCACGCTCGGCGGGCTGCTCACCCGGCTGCCGCACCGGCCGGTGACGGCGGCGGCGGGCGTGCTCTTCCTGGTGGGCGCCATCGTGCTCTGGCGCGGCGCGGCACAGGCCGATGCCGAGGAGGCCGAGACCGAGGAGGAGTTCGCAGGCAAGGTGCGTCAAGGGGTTTCGGGGCTACGGGCCGTCGGAGCCAGCTTCCTGGTGCTCTTCCTCGCCGAGTGGGGTGACCTGTCACAGCTGCTCACCGCCGGCCTGGTGGTGCGCTACCAGGACCCGGTCTCGGTGTTCACCGGCGCCTGGCTCGCCCTGCTGCTGGTCTCGGGTATCGGCGCCCTCGCCGGGCGCACGCTACTGCGCTTCGTCCGGCTGTCTCGGGTGCGCCGCATCGGCGCCACGGTGTGCGCCGTCCTCGCCGTGCTCACCCTGCTCTCGGCCGCCGGGGTCGCCACCCCGATCTGATCCGGCGCCCGGCACGCTCACCGGCCGGGCGATCAGGCGCCACAGCAGGACCAGCGACGCCACGGCGAGCAGGGTGTAGGACTGCTCGACCAGGTGGCCCAGACCGCTGACCAGCGGCCCGTGGCCCGGCCACGACCCGCCCCACCACGGCAACGGCAGCACCAGGACGAGCGTCACCGCGGCGGCCGCCAGCTGCCGGGCGCGCACCCGGCCGTCACCGAGCAGGGCGCCGATCACCGCGATCCCCCAGTGCCAGTGATGAATCCACGACACCGGCGACATCAGCACCGCGACCATGCCCACCGCCGCCACCACGGCCACCGGTTGCCCGATGCGGTGCAACCGCACCGACAGGGCATACCCCAGGACGCCGATCACGGCCACGATCACCAGCCACACCACCGACTGCAGCGCGGGCGTCGACGGCCCCACCCGCAGCAGCGCCCCGCGCACCGATTGGTTCGACACCCCCGCGTTGGGGCCGAGCCGCGTCGGATCCCACATCGCATCGGTCCAGAAGGCAACGCTCGCCGAGGGCGCGACGGCGGCAGTGACCAGCGTGGCGCCGGCAGCGGCGGCCAGCGAGGCACCCAGGGCGCGCCACCGCCGGGCCACCGCATAGTGCAGCCAGAAGGCCGCCGGGGTCAGCTTGATCGCTGCCGCCAGCCCGACCAGCGATCCCGTCGGCCACCACCGGTCGCGCTCGGTCCCCCGGCGCGCGGCGTCCGCCAGGCACAGCGCCACCACCACCGCGTTGACCTGCCCGAACCGGAACCCGTCCGCCACCGGCGCCAGGTGCACCAGCACCGCCGCCAGCAACGCCTGCACCGCCGTGCCCCGCGACCCGGCACGCTCGATCAGGGGCCGGAATGCGATGCCCGTGCTCCACCACAACAGCAGCAACTGGAACGCCGCCCACGCCCAACCCGCCACCGCGAACGGCACCAGGGCCAGCGGAATCGCGGCCAGGGCCGAGAACGGGGGGTAGGTGAACGGCAGGAACTGCGGCGCCCCGGTGAGCCAGTCGTAGACCTGCCGGCCGACCAACAGGCTGGTGGCGCCGTCCCGATAGACCTCGAGATCGAGTTGCCACAGCTCACCCGGGTAGGTGACCAGGTAGCGGTACAGCACCTGCGCGGCCGACAGCGCAAACACCGTCAGCGCTGCGACGGAGGCACGCGAGGGGCGCTCGATGGTCACCGCGCCATTCTGGCGGGCGGCACCGACAACCGCCGTCCCGGGACCCGCCCGGCCTAGGCTGACCCGGTGACCCGCGTCCTGCGTCGAGCCATCGCCGCCCTCGGCGCCCTGTTGGTCACGCTGGGTCTGATCGCCGGCCCGGCCCGGGCGGCCACCTCGCCGGTGCCCGGCCCCGTGGTGCTGCTCGGGACGGCGGGGCTGCGGTGGGACGACGTCGACATCGACACCCCGGCCCTGCAGGCCCTGCTGGCCAACGGATCGCTGGCCGCCCTGGTGCCGCGCAGCGTCGAGCTCACCGCCTGCCCTGTCGACGGCTGGCTGGCGCTGTCCGCCGGACGCCGCGCCGATGCGGCCCGCGCCGACGACGGCAGCTGTCCGGCCCCTGCCCTCGACATCCCCACGCCGGGCGGCGTCGGACACGTCCTGCGCTGGGCCGACTACCGGGCCCGCGCGGCGGCTCAGGGCTTCGACGCCGAGCCGGGGGCGCTCGGCGAGGCCCTCGCTCGGGCCGGACGGCGCACCGCGGCCATCGGCCCGGGCGCCGTGCTGGGGCTGGCTCGCGCCGACGGCACGACCACTCCCGCCTGGGCGGCGGACGACATCCTCGACACCGACGAACCGTTGAAGGCCGCGCTGGCCGCCCGCCCGGACGTGCTGGCGATCGACCTCGGACCGCTCACCGGTGCCACCGAGACCGATCGCACCACCGCCCTGAAGGACCTCGATGCCCGGCTGACCCTGATCCTCGAGGCCCTGCCGGACACCGCCACGGTGATCGTGACCTCGCTCGCCGACGATCCCGCAGCCACCGGGGCGGTGTCCGGCAAGGCCGCTGCGAGCTCGGCGTCGGAAACCGCGGGTTCGGCCGGTGGCGCCAGTGGCGCCCGGATGCAGTTCACCGCCATCGTCGGGCCCCGGCCCGGGGGCGGGAACCATCCCCCGGCCCTGCTGTTCAGCCCCGGTACCCGGCACGACGGTCTGATGCTGACCACGGACCTCGCCCCGACGATCCTCGATCTGCTCGGCGTGACCGTCCCCACCACCATGGACGGTTCCCCGGTGCACCCCTCGGCCAACGGCTCGGGCGACGAGGCAGATCGCCTCGAGCACCTGCTCGACCTCGACCTGGCCGCCGTCGAGTTGCAGCCGCTGTTCGGCCCCGTGATCGCGGTGAGCGTGGTGATCGAGGTGTTCGCGGCGATCGTGCTCGCCTGGCTGCTGCGCCTGGTGCGCACGCCCGCGCTGCGCCGCCGGCTGCGGGCGGGGCTGCACGCGGTCGGGATCGCCGGCGGCTGTCTTCCGGCGGCCACCGTACTGGCCGGGTTGGCGCCCTGGTGGCGCGCGGCCTCCCCCGGTAGCGTCCTCGGGCTGGTCATCGCCGGGTGGGTGCTGGTCCTGGCGGCGATCGCCCTGGCCGGGCCGTGGCGACGCCGGGTGCTCGGCCCGGCCGGCGCCGTGGGAGCCCTCACCGCCCTCGCGCTCACCGCCGATGTCGCCGCCGGATCGCCGCTGTCGCTGACCACGCTCATGGGTGGCCAACCGTTGATCGGCGGGCGGTTCTACGGCTTCGGCAACCCGCTGTTCGCGGTGTTCGGCGCCGCCGTCCTGGTGTTCGCGATGGCCGTGGCCGATGCCCTCGCGCCACGCGGTGTCCGGGCTGGCGTGATCGCCGTGAGCGCGATCGGCCTGGGGGCGGCGGTGATCGACGTCCTGCCTGCGCTCGGCGCGGATGTCGGCGGCGCGCCGGCCCTGATCCCGGCCTTCGCGGTGCTCGCGCTACGGCTCTCAGGGCTGCGGGTGACCTGGCGTCGTGGGCTGCTGATCGCCTCGGGCACAGTGCTTCTCGTGGTCGCCGTGGCCGTCGCCGACTGGCTCCGACCGGAGGCCGACCGCACCCACCTGGGACGCTTCGTCCAGACCGCGATCGACGGCGGGGCGTGGAACGTCATCCGGCGCAAGGGAATGCAGAATCTCGAGATCCTGACGTCCTCGCCCTGGACGCTGCTGATCCCGGTGGCGATGGCCCTGCTGGTCTGGCTGCTGATCGATCCGCAGCGGTTCCGGTTCGGCGCCTTGCACACCGCCTACCGCCGGCTGCCGCTGCTCGCCCACGGCCTGGTGGCGCTCGGCGTCATGCTCGCCATCGCGTTCGCCGCCAACGATTCCGGGACATCGATCCCACCCGCCGCGGGGCTGCTGGCGATGCCGTTGCTGGTGGCGATCACGGCCCGGGCGAGCGATGACGACCCGCCGCAGCCCACCGCACCACGGCCAGGACGGCGCTGAGCAGCACCACCGGCGCCACGTAGCGACGAAAACCCAGGGTCACCGTCTCGACGGTCGGCGACAGCCCGACCACCCGACCCGGGAGGTAGGCCAGCGAGAGCACCGTGAGTCGTACCAGCAGAACCGATTCCAGACCGGCCAGGGTGCCCGCGGCCGGTACCAGCGCCAGCGGCGCCCAGATCATCGCGTCGTACCAGGGCAGCGCGTAGGGCGCACACAGCACCCAGGCGATGCACAGCATCACCGCAGCGGCCGCGGCCTCGCCACCCGGCACCGCCCGGGCTCGCCGGACGAGCTCACCCAACCGGTCGCGCAGCAGCCACACCAGCCCGGCTGTGGCCAGCAGTGCCAGCGGAACCACCACCGCTCGCATCGCGCCGCGCCCCGCCGCCAGCTCGACCAGGTTCACCACCGCCCGCCACGGCGAGGCGATGGAGGTGAACCCGCTGGCGGTGCGCAGCTGATCTGCCACGTGCGGGCCGGCCCAGGCATAGGCGGGCACCACCACCAGCACCGCGCCGAACAACCCGTTGGCCAGCACCCGGCGCCGCTGATCGGCGCTCACCGCCCGCAGGCTCCACACCACGGCCAGCCCGAACAGGGCGTAGGGCGCCTTGACCGCCGCCGCCGCGCCCAACAGCATCCCCGCCGGGGCAGGCCAGCGCGCGGCGACCACCAGGCCGGTCACCGCCACGGCGGTCGCCACCACGTCGACGTGTGCCCCCAGCACCAGCTGGCCCAACACCACGGGGTTCAGGGTCCACAGCACCGCCGCGCGGGCCCGGGCGGCGTCGTCCCCGCGGTGCACCCGGTCGAGCAGCACGGCCACGGCGACGAACGCCAACGCGCACACCAGCGACCAGCACCACACGCTCAGCCGCAGCGAGCCGCCGCCGAGGCGCGCCACCAGGGCGAACAGCGCGGTGGCCAGCGGCCCGTACACGCTGGGGGTGTGTTGCCACGGCGGCTGGACGGCGCCGGCGACCGGGTCGGTGCCGCCGCGCCAGTCGATCGGCGCGACCAGATAGGCATCGTCACCGGCGGCGCTGATCCGGCCATAGGCCAGGTAGGACAGGTGGTCGGCCGAGCCCGCCGGGGGCACCAACGTCAGCAGCAGCGCCGCCCCGATGCCGGCCGCCAGCCACCAGCGGAGCGGCAGCACGCCGTCCGGCCACCGGGTCGAGGCCTCGCCGAGGCCACGAAGCCCTCGAAGCCCCGACCACACCGCCAGCCCACCGAGCAGGTAGGCCAGCATGCCCAGGACGGTGACGGTGGCCGAGTCCGGGTGGGCCGCGACGTCCCAGGGCGGTGACGGCGTGGCCGGCCCGAGCCCCGGCACGGCCGCGGAGTCGCCCAGCGCGGCCAGCAGCACCAGCAGGGCCAGGCTGGCCGCCCCGAGCAGGACGGCGCGACGTCCGGACCCGTCGGCCCGCACACCGTCAGCCGGCACGGCGCCACCGAGGCAACCGTGCGAGCACCCGCAGCGGGGTGGCGCGCCGCAGCCGGCGCACCACCAGCGCGCGGGCGACGTCGCGGTACTGCGCCGCCCGGTGCAGCTGCCCCGACCAGTCGGCCCCGGTGACCCGGTGCTGCAGCTCGACCGGCACCTCCAGCACCGTGAACCCGGCGCTGAGCACGTCGATGGTCAGTGCCGTCTCGACGCCCCAACCGTGCGCCAACGGGCGTGCCGCGGCGAACGCCTCGGCGCTCAGGCATCGCATGCCCGACAGCGGTTGGGTCGCCGTCCAGCCGGTCGCCCGCCGGATGCCCTCGCGAGCCAGCCGCACCACGAACCCGCGCCCGCCGCCCGCTCGGGCCTGAGCGGGCAGGATCGCGATGGTCATGTCCGCCTCACCGGCCAGCACCGGGGCGGCCAGCGGGGCCAGGTTGGCGGCGGTCGATCCCAGGTCGGCGTCCACGAACAACCAGGCCAGCTCGCCGGCGTCGGCGAACCGCGACAGTCGGGTGACGCCGTATTCCAGCGCGGCGCCCTTGCCCACGTTGCGCGGCAGCCGGACGGCGACCGCGCCCGCCTCGCCGGCCCGGCGCAGCGTGGCATCCCGGGAGCCGTCGTCGACCACGACGACCCGGCGCACGCCGTCCAGCGCGAGGACGGCGCGCACGGTCTCGGCGATCGAGTCGGCCTCGTTGTAGGCCGGGATGATCGCCGCGAGCCCGGTGGGCCGCCGCGACAGCGGGCCGGGGTGCACCGAAGGGCTGGTGTTCATCGAGGCGAGCCTAGTCAGCCCGACGGGCGACGTCCCGGCGGAATCCCGGTCGATCTGTGCCGCTGCGTACCGGCCGGCGACGATCAGCGCAGGGTCAGCTGGCGCGAGACCACCCCGGCGCGGGCGCCACGCTCCAGCGCGTTCAGCGGGGACTGGTCGGCCATCGCCTCGGCCAGCCGCGACGCGAAGGTCTCGGCCGGGGCCTCGAGGTCGTCGGCCTCGGCGTCCTCCGGCAGGTCCCACACCGGCACCACGAGGCCGTCGGCGCGGAACGCCCCGACGTAGCGGGCGCCGTCCACGATCGCCGAGGCCCCGGCGGCGTGCAGCCGGGCGATGCCGTCGAGCAGCACGTCCTCGTCGTGCGGCATCACCCAGCGCAGGTGGCGGCGCCGGCCGACGGCGCACCAGTAGGCCGCCGCCACCGAGGCCAGCCGGCGCGTCGGGACGGCGGCCGCGTTGGCGCGCTCGAGCGATTCGCGGGCCTCGGTGGTCAGCTCGACGTCGCGGGCCATCCAGAAGTCGAACCCGTCGTGCACGGTGACCTCGAAGGGCAGCGAGGTGTCGAGCACGTCCTGCAGCCGCGGCGTCCCGGCGGGTGCAGCGCCGTCGGCGACCGGGTTGCCCGGCTCGGTGGCGAGCGCCTGCAGCACGGCGTACGCCACGTCACGGCCGGCGTCCGCGGAGTTGGTCTGGGTCTGCAACCCGACGAAGATCTCGCCGTCGGCGCGGTGCAGGCCGGGCCAGGCCAGCGGCAGCACCGTCGTGACCGTGACCTCGCGGGCGCCGTGCTCGGGGACGGTGCGCACCTGGGCGGTGGCCGCCGGCACGATCTCGCGCAGCGCCACCCAGTCGCACTCGCCGGGCATGCCCTCGAACGGGCGGGTGACCAGGGCGGTGGCCTCGAACCGGGCCGCCCGGCCGTGACAGGCCTTGTACCGCTTGCCCGACCCGCAGGGGCACGGCTCGCGCATGCCGACGACCGGCACCGGCTCGTTCGGGTCGAGCACGGCGGTGGCGGATCGGGTGGCGGCGCGGCGTGCGGACTTGCCCATGGGACGCGGACTCCTCGACTCGGGGGTCCCAATCTAGCCAGCCGGACGGCGTCCCTCGGACGGGGCGATCCCGACCAGCGGGTCTGTCAGCGGACCAGGCGCAGGGCCGGCGTGCGGTCGAGCGACAGTGCGGCCCACACCGTGCGCAGGCCACCGGCGTGGTCGTTCACGCCCCAGCACTCGGAGAGGCGTTCGACGATGTGCAGGCCACGACCCGAGACGGCGGTGAGCGAGGGCTCCTGCGCCTCCACGACGCGACCGGAGCCGCCATCGGTGACCCGTACCTGCAGCTGCCCGCCCCGCAGTTGCCAGCCGAGCACCAGGACGCCGCCGGCGATGGCGCGCGCATGCCGGACGGCATTGCCGAGCAGCTCCGAGACCACGACCTCGGCGTCGTCGATGATCGGCTCGGCGAGTCCCATCCTGCCGAGCGCGGCCCGCAAAGTCCGACGGGCCACGGTCACCGAGTCCGGCCGGTGAGGCAGCCGCAACACCTCGGCCGGCGGCAGTGCCGTGGGGTGCGACCACGCATTCGAGGTCTTCATCCTCGGCACCCTCCCGGCTCGATGACAACGATTCCCTCGGAACTCAATACCCCGTCGCCGTGACCTGTGAAACCCCTGTCCTGGTCGGTCTCGCCGAATGGGCTCCTGACCGCGACTGTAGGTGGCGTCGGCACCTTCCGCACGAGGACCATCACCCCTCCAGCGCCCCGGCCCCCGCCAGGCCACCCGGATGGCCGTCGGCCGTGATCCAGCTCGCCACCTCGCGAGGTCGATTCGTGATGATGGCCTGCACTCCGAGGTCCAGGCAGCGCCGCACGTCCTCGGGTTCGTCGACGGTCCAGACGTGCAGTTCCTGGCCGGCGCGCACCAGGTCGGCGACGTACTCGGGCCGGTCCCTGACCAGGGTGATGTCCAGGCCGGCGATCCGGCACCCGGCGGGCAGCGAGCCGTCGCCGTGCATCCGGGGAATCCGTTCCACCAGGTACACCAGCGGCAGCTCGGGGGTCAGCCGGTGCATCCGCCGGACGGCCATCGCCGAGAAGCTCATCATGCGCACCGAGACCCCGGCGTCCGGGGTGTGCCAGCCGAACTCGGTCAGCAGCTCGGCCAGGGCCTGCTCGACGTGGCCACCGAACCGGTTGGGGTGCTTGGTCTCGATCGCCAGCTCGAGCGGCCGGCCGGCGTCGCGGACCAGCTCGCACAGCGCGCGCAGCGTGAGCAGCTCCCGGCACCCCGGCACCGGGTCGGCGGAGGCGTCCGGGCCGAGCCGCCAACCACCCCAGTCCAGGGCCTCGAGCCGGTCGGCCGACAGGCCCGAGACCGAACCCCGCCCCGAGGACGTGCGGTCGACCCGGGCATCGTGCAGGCAGATCAGCTGCCCGTCGGCGCTGAGCCGGACGTCGCACTCGAGCCCGTCCGCGCCGTCCTCGATCGCCCGCCGGTAGGCAGCGGGGGTGTGTTCGGGAAGGTCTGCGCTCGCGCCGCGATGGGCGATCACCCGGGGACGCAACGGCGCGACGGGGACCTTCACGGCACGTGATGTTGGCACAACGACCGCGCGGATTCGGTGAGGATCGAGGGATTGGAGCGTCCCTCACAGATCGGGCAGCCCTAGCGTTGTGTTCATCGTGAGCCTGCCGCCGTTCCAAGACCTGATCGATGCCCACTGGCGCGATGTGGCCCGGCTGTCCCATGCCCTGGTCGGGCCGGCGGACGCCGAGGACGTCGCCCAGCAGGCCTGGACCCAGGCGCTGGCCGCCTACCCGACGTTGCGCTCGGCGACCAACCTGCGCGGCTGGCTGCTGACGATCACCTCGCGGTGCGCCACCGACACCCATCGGGCGCGGGCCAGGCGGGCGGTGCCGGTCGAGTCGCTGCCGGACTCACCGCCCCGTTCCGGTCTCGACCCGGCCGCGGCCGTCGAGTCGCGCCTGGCCGAGTCCGGCGCGAGCGGACTGTGGGCCGCGGTGCGCGCGCTGCCGGAGCGGCAGCGCGCTGCCATCGCGCTGCGCTACGTCGTCGATCTGGACCACGCCGACGTGGCCCGCGCCCTGGGCACCACGCCGGGGGCGACGCGCCGTCTGGTCTCGGACGCGCTGGCCCGGCTGCGCGTCACCACCACCGAAGCCGTCGATCGACCCGAGGAGTCCCGATGAGCGACCAGCTCGAGCAGGCCCTGCGCGCGCTGCGCACCGAGCCCGTCCCGGCCGAGGCGGCGGGACCACCGCAGCCGGACGGCGCGGACGTCACCTACCTGATCGAACCCACCGCGGTCGGCGAACTGCTGCTGGCCACCCGGCGGGACGGCGTCCTGCTGGCCTGCGCCTACGCCGGCTCGACCGCGCTGGGTGGCGCGAGCGGGGTGCTGCACCGCTTGGCCGGTGCGGTGTCGCCTCGGGTGATCCGCGGCACCGGACCCGGGCTGGACGAGGTCCGCCACCAACTCGACCAGTACCTGGCCGGACGCCGCCGTTCCCTCGACCTGCCGTTCGAGCCGGTGCTGGCCGCACCGTTCCAGCGCGAGGTGCTGACCGGGCTGGCGGCGTCCGTCGGCTACGGCGATCGCACCACGTACGGCGACCTGGCTCGCCGGATCGGCCGCCCGGGTGCGGCGCGGGCGGTGGGGACGGCGCTGGGCGCCAACCCGCTGTGTCTGGTGCTGCCCTGCCACCGGGTGACCGGGGCGGGCGGAAAACTCACCGGATACGCCGGAGGACTCGAGGCCAAGCAGTGGCTGCTCGACCTCGAGTCCTCGGGGTGACGCGGGGGTGACGCGGGGGTGGTGCTGGGTGGTTCGGGGTGGTGCTGGATCAGGCCTGCTTACCGGCCTCGATCTCGATGACCAGCTTGACCTTCTCGCCCACCAGGAAGCCACCGGTCTCGAGGGCGGCGTTCCACTGCAGGCCCCAGTCCTTGCGGTTGATGGTCGCGGAGGTCTCGAATCCGGCCTTGGTGTTGCCCCACGGGTCCTTGGCGATGCCGCCGAACTCCCAGACGAGCTCGATCGGGGCGGTGTGGCCGCCGATGGTCAGGTCGCCGACGGTCACGATCTCGTCGCCCTTGACCGACACCGAGGTGCTCTTGTAGGTGATCTTCGGGTTGTTCTCGACGTCGAAGAAGTCGGCGCTCTTGAGGTGGCCGTCGCGCTGCTCGTTGCCGGTGTTGACCGACGCGGCGTCGATCTCGACCCACAGCGAGGAGTTCTCGGGGTTCTCGGCGTCGATCGTGGCGCCACCGGCGTAGACGCCGAAGTTGCCGCGCGTGGTGGCAACCACGGCGTGCTTGACGGCGAAGCCGACCGTCGAGTGGGCGGCGTCGATGTCCCAGGTACCGGTCAGCTCGGCGGGAAAGGCGCTCATGGGGGAGGTGCTCCTCGTGATGTCGGGGTTGTTAGTTGAAACGTAAACCTTTTTCGCGGACGTGTCAACTGGTGACCCTGAGAAATCTCGAATCACTCTCGGCGAAGAACACCCCCGAAGGGGTGAACGGCGCGCCGACGACGGGCGTGCAGCACGATGTGCTCACCCGAACCCAGGAGTGATCGGTGATCGAACGCCTCGACCCGGACGTCGCGCCCCCGCCCGAGGGTCTGGCCGCCGAACTCGCCGAGCTGCTGTGCGACAGCCTGGACGACGGGGCGAGCACGGGCTTCCTGCACCCGTTCAGCCCTGCCGAGGCGGCGGCCTTCTGGCGCCGGCAGTTGCCCGGCCGTACGATCTGGCTGGCGCGCACCGAGCACGGTCGGCTCGACGGCTGCGTCCAGCTGGCCCGCAGCGAGTACCCCAACGGCCGTCACCGCGGCGAGGTGGTCAAGCTGCTGGTGCACCGCCGGGCCCGGCGCCGCGGCCTGGCCACCGCCCTGATGACCGCCGTCGAGGACGCCGCCCGCGCCGAGGGACTCACCCTGCTGATGCTCGACACCGAGACCGACAGCCCGGCCGAGACCCTCTACCGCGGCCTGGGCTGGCAGCCGTACGGCGTCGTCCCAGCGCACTCGGCCCGCCCCGACGGCGTGCTGGCGCCGACCACGTTCTACTGCAAGCAGCTCGCCTGAGGGTCAGCCGAGCTCAGCCGTCCCGGCGCTCGCCGCAGCGCAGGCAGCGGCCGGCGACGCGTCGCTCCCGGCAGGTCGCGGCCTGCGGGCAGCCGCGGGTGGGGGTGATCGGGTCCGGTTCCGGCCGGACGACGCCGGGCGCGTACGCCGTCATCACCAGGCCGAGCGGGGACGCCGCCCGCGCGGTACCCGGCGCCGCCGTTGCCGCCGGTTCCTGCGGCGCCGCGCCCGACTCGGCGTCCGACACCGCGGCCTGCTCCAGCGCCGCCTCGACCAGGGCGGCGTCCTGGGGCCGGCCGGCCCCGGGAAGACTGCCTCGCAGGCCGCGGGCCAGCTGTCGGTAGAGATCCACACCACCGTCACCGTCGGCGGCCACCAGTTCGGCCATCACGTCGAGCACGGCGTCCCAGCCCGGGTTGCCGACCTCGCCGGGCCCCTCGGTCGCGGGCAGCGTCGCCGCGAGGGTGAACGAACCCGCCGGGCACAGCGGAGCCGGCGCCGTCCGGTGGCTGGTTCGAGCGATCATCAGGCGCTCCCTCCCGTGCCGGCCGCGGCCGGGCATGGCGGCGGGCTGGACAGCGACCCCGTCGGCTGCGAGGCGGCCCCGGCGAGCCGGACCGACACGGCTCACCCGATCGCCGCACTCACCGATGGCCTCGCCGCACCCTCACCGGTCGAACGGGCGGCTCGTGAGGGTCTCGCTGGTCAGGCCCGACCCGAAGTGCGGGGCGACGGGCCGCGCGGCCCCGGCGAAGTCGAGCTGCCGCCAGGCCTCGTAGACCACGACGGCGACGGCGTTGGCGAGGTTGAGACTGCGGTTGTCGGGGCGCATCGGCAGGTGCAGCGCGCGCAGCGGTCCCAGGGCCTCGACCTGGTCGGCGGTCAGACCCGATCGCTCGGCGCCGAAGATCAGCACGTCGTCCGGGGCGAATGCGACCTGGTCGTAGCGGTCGGCGGCCGCGGCGCTGAACGCGAATCGGCGGCCCGAGCCCAGTCGGGCCAGGCACGCGCTGACATCGGGATACACGGTGACGCTGGCCAGGTCGTGGTAGTCCAGACCTGCGCGCTTCAGCAGCCGGTCGTCCATCGAGAAACCGAGCGGTTCGACCAGATGCAGCCGGGCGCCGGTGTTGGCGCACAGCCGAATGATGTTCCCGGTGTTCGTGGCGATCTCCGGTGACACCAGGACGACGTCCACTCGCGACTCCGATCCGTGATGCGGTGCAGGCTCAGGCGATCGGTGAGATCCGTTGGAACAGCAGGTGATCCTGCCAGCGTCCGGCGATCCTGAGATAGCTGGGAGCCAGCCCGAATCGTTCGAACTCGTTGCGCTGCAACACCTTCTGCGACGCGATGTTGTTCACCAGGGTGCCGGCCTCGACCCGATGGAGTCCGAGTTCGGTGAACGCGAGCCGCAGCATGGCCGCCACGGCCCGGCTCGCCAAGCCCCGACCGGTGTGCCGCTCATCGAGCCAGTAGCCCATCGAGCAGGACTGGAACGGCCCGCGCACGATGGTGTTCAGGTTGATCCGGCCGGCCACCTCGCCGGTCTCGGACAGGATCACCTGCGCCACCGCCTGGCCGAGCTCCTGCTGGGCCAGCGAGCGCTCGATGGCGGTCGCCTGACCCGCCACGGTGAACCAGTCCGGGCCGTGTTCCGGCTCGAACGGCGCCATGAACGCCTCGCTCCGGATGAGCAACTCGGCCAGCCGCGGGGCGTCGTCCGGATGCAGGGGCCGGATGATCGGGGCGTCGTCCATGCGCCGATCCTGCCGCACCGGCGCGGGACGCACCCTCCCGGGCGGCCCCGACCGGAGCGGGCCGGGCCGCCCTGCGACAATCAACGGGTCATGACTGTCTCGCGCCGCGCCTGGTGGGTCTGGGCGGTCGGCATGGCCGCGTACATCGTCGCCGTCCTGCACCGCACCTCGTTCGGGGTCGCCGGGCTCGAGGCGGCCCACCGCTACGGGGTCTCCGCCAGCGTGCTCGCCGGGTTCACGGTGCTGCAGCTGCTGGTCTATGCCGGCCTGCAGGTACCGGTCGGCGTCCTGCTCGACCGTTTCGGACCCCGGCGGTTGCTCGTCATCGGCGCCCTGGTCATGGCCGCGGGCCAGCTGGTGCTGGCGTTCGCCGACCGGATCAGCATCGCCTACCTCGGCCGGGCCCTGGTCGGCGCCGGGGACGCCGCGACCTTCGTGAGCGTGCTGCGGTTGGTGGCCGCCTGGTTCGTGCCGCACCGGGTGCCGGTGTTCACCCAGCTCACCGGACTGATCGGCCAGGTCGGGCAGATCCTGTCGGCCGTGCCCTTGGTGGCAATGCTCCACGCGCGCGGCTGGACGACGACGTTCGCCGGGGTGGCCGCGATCGGCGTGGTGGTGGGCCTGACCGCGGCGGTCGCCGTCCACGACGGGCCGGGGCTGCCGGTCGCCTCGGGTCGCGCGGTCGATGCCCGCCGCGCGGGACGGGATCTGCGCATCGCCTGGCTGCACCCCGGAACCCGGCTCGGCCTGTGGACGCACTTCACCACCCAGTTCTCCGGAACGATGTTCGTGCTGATGTGGGGCTTCCCGTTCCTGGTCTCGGGCGAGGGGCTGACCGAGCAGGACGCCGGACGCCTGCTCAGTGCCATGGTGCCGGTGGGCGTGGTGTGCGGCCCGGCGATCGGGATGCTGGTGCAACGCCATCCGCTGCGCCGCTCGTGGTTGGTGTTGACCATCCTCGCGGCGATGGTGCTGGCCTGGACGGCGGTACTCGCCTGGCCGGGGCGGGCACCGATGTGGCTGCTGACGATCCTGGTGGCCACGCTGGCGACCGGCGGGCCGGCGTCCATGATCGGATTCGACTTCGCCCGCACGTTCAACCCGGCGAGCCGGCTCGGCACCGCGACCGGCATCGTGAACGTGGGCGGGTTCGTGGCGTCGCTGGTGACGATCCTGCTGGTGGGGATGCTGCTCGACGTGCGCACCGGGGGTGCACCGTCCTACGGCCTGAACGACTTCCGGGTGGCGCTGCTGGTGCAGTACGCGGTGTGGCTGGTCGGGTTGATCGGCATCCTGCACACCCGGCAGCTGGTGCGGCGGCGGATGGCCCACCGAGGAGTCGTGGTGCCACCGATGCGCGAGGCGCTGGCCCGGCGACGACGGGCGCGGCGGCGTCCCTGATGTGGATTGGCGTCCACGGTCAGCGGTCAGCGGTCAGCGGCCGGCGACGGTGCGACCCGCGGCCAGCAGCCGATCGAGCAGGCCGGCCAGGGCCAGTACCTGACCCGCGGCGACCACCCACAGCGCCACGCTCACCAGCCGTTCCAGCACGCCCCCGACGTTCAGCGACAGCCCGACATGCCCCCACCACGGCATCAGCGGGACGCCGGGGCCGCGACCACTGCGGCGGTCGGCCCTGCCGAACAGCAGGTCGGCGGCCAGGTGCGACCACCATCCGGCCAGCAGCGCCCCGACGCCGTGGGCGAGCAGGGCGCCGCGCCCACCGTCGGCGAGTGGCACCACGGCCACCCACCAGAGCACGGTGACGGCCAGCGCCAGGCCCCACCAGTGGGTGAGGCCCCGATGTTGCAGCGGACCGCGACGACCCAGCAGTTCATCGGGGGTCCAGCGGTCGGCCAGCCGCCAGCCGCGCTGCAGGTCGACGTCCGGTGAGAGCCGCCCCGCGGCGGTGACGGTGCCCAGGACACCGCAGCCCAATACTCCGGCCACCGGCAGGCCGACAGCCGTGCCGTAGCCGAGCCCGAACACCGCTCCCAACGCTCGATGTCCGGCCGCCATCACCTGGGCGATGATGCTCGGTCATGGCCCGCGACCCCGGCATCGACGCGCCGGAGCGGGATCGCACCAGATTCGTCAGAACCGGCGCTGTCGAGGGGTTCCGAGACACGTAGGCCTACTTCTGACGAATCTGGTGCGGATGCTTCTGACGAATCCGGTGCGCGATGCGGGCCGGGTCCGCGATGCTCTGGAGAGCCTGCATGATCCCGGATCACCGAGGACGCCGATGACTACGCCGAACGAACTGGGGGACGAGTCCCGCCAGGCCGCGCTGCTGGAGCGGATCCGCACCAAGTCCGCCGAGGTCGATCGCTACCTGGGTACCACCGGCAAGCAACGACGCCGGCTGGTCAACGTGTCGATCCTGGCAGGCACCGCCGCAGCAGCCCTGACCGCGGCCCCGGCACTCGGCGGCGAGTCCCTGACCGATTGGCTCTCCGCGGCCTTCTCGACCCAGGCCGAGTCGTGGCGCGTGCTCTGCGCCCTGGCCTCCATCTGTTCGGTGGCGGCCACGATCGCCACTCAGGTCCACAAGTCGCACGCCTACGACGAGAACATCGTTCGGGCACAGGCGGTCCGGGCGAACCTCGAGGTCATCGACGTGGGTCTCACGTCGGGACTGATCACCGCCTCGGAGGCGACCACCCAGTTCCTGTCGACCATCGAGAAGGCGTCCTTCATCGAGGTGCGCTGACCCGTCGGCCGCACGGCCCGCCGAGTGGGCTCAGTCGCCGTGCCGGCGCAGGTAGCGGCCGAAGTGCGGCACGGTGAAGGCGATCCGGCCGCGCTCGCCGCTGTACACCAAACCCTTCTTGATCAAGGCGTCCCGCGCCGGTGAGAGCGACTGTGCCCGGCGGCCGAGCACCTTGGCCACGTCGGCCGTGGACGCCGTGGCATCCGGGTCGTCCATGGCGCCGCCCTCGGCGTCCATCACATCGGCCATCGCCCGCAGGTACTCCCGCTCGGCCGGGGTGGCCCGCTCGAATCGTGATCCGAAGAACCCGACCGCGAGCTCGGCCTCGGCCTCGGGAGCGGCCACGCGGACGTCGTCCGCCGTGATCGGGCTGCGCGGGGCGACGTCCCAGGCGGTCTTGCCGTAGGCCTGCACGAAGTAGGGGTAGCCGGCCGTGGCCTCGTACATCGCCTCGAGCGCCTCGGCGGTGAACTCGGCGTCCTCCTCCTTGGCCGGGGCGCTCAGCGCGCGGTCGGCCGCGGCGCGGTCCAGCCGATCGATCCGGGCATAGCGGAACAGCCGCTCGCTGTAGGACTTGCTGGCCGAGAGCACGGCGGGCAGGTGCGGCAGCCCGGCGCCGACCACGACGAACGGCAGGCCGGTCTGGCTGATCTCGTGGGCGGCGGCGCACAGCGCGGACACGTCGTCCGGTGCCAGGTCCTGCATCTCGTCGATGAACACCGCGACGCCACGCCCGACATCGCCGGCCAGGCCACCGACGTCCACCAGCAACTCGACCAGGTCGATCTCGATGTCCCCGGAGTCGGCGCGTCCGGGCACGGTGGCGACGTCGATGCCGGGCTGCCAGCGGTCGCGCAGCTTGGCCGCGGGTGCGTTGTCGCGCAGCGCGAAGGACTTCAGGACGCCGAGCACGTGTTCGGCCTCGGAGGCGGGAGCCGCGAGTTCGCGCACCGCCAGATGCAGTGCGGCAGCCAGCGGACGGCGCAGCGACTGGTCGGGTCGGGCCTCGAGCTTGCCGGTGCCCCAGCCCCGGCGGACGGCGGCCGAGCGCAGGGTGTTGAGCAGCACGGTCTTGCCGACCCCGCGCAGCCCGGTCAGGACTACGCTGCGCTCGGGCCGGCGCTTGGCAACCCGCTCGAGGACGACGTCGAAGGTCGCCAGTTCGGTGTCACGGCCGGCGAGCTCGGGCGGGCGCTGACCTGCTCCGGGGGCATAGGGATTGCGGACCGGATCCATTCTGAAACGGTATCCGGGCATCTAGCGAGAACCCGATATTGAGCCATACGACGCGAGCGTGTCGCGGCTTGTCCCGGTTCGCCGCATCCGTCCCCCGTTGCGGCGCGCTCGACAACCTCCGGTGATCACGTTGAAGATCACGTTGAGGACTTCGCGCAATCCTCGAGATCACGTTGAGGACTTCGTCAGCGTGGACGTGACGGATCCACGCATCGTGATCTTCAACTCGAAGTCGTCCCCCGCCACCGCGATGATGACCTGATGAGCGACCTCGCCATCCAGCTCGACCCGGACGCCGCGCAGCCGCTGTTCGAGCAGCTCGAACTGCGCATCACGGAACTGGTCGACAACGGGACGCTCCGCGCCGGGGACCAACTGCCGACGGTGCGACGCTTGGCCGCCGACCTCGGCCTGGCGCCGAACACCGTGGCCCGCGCCTACCGCGAGCTGGAGCAGTCGGGCCTGCTCGACACCCGCGGTCGCTCCGGCACCTTCGTCTCCGGCGACCGGGTGCACCAGGAGGCCCGGCGCGCGGCGGTCGACTTCGTCGTCCGTATTCGAGCCCTGGGAATCGGCCAGGCGGAGGCGCTCGACCTCGTCCGCCGCAGCTTCGATTGACGTCGCGAGTGCTCTCTATGGCTCTCTAGCAAACGAGCCATAGAGCGGTAGAGGATGCTAGTTCCGGCGTGAGGTGATCCGAGGACTCCTCGATCGCACGTGGTGCCCGCCGTTCGATCGCCTGATATTCCACGCTCTAGCGCCAATCCAAGACAGGCCTCAGCGGGGGGTCTGCGGCCGCAGCGTCCGGTTCTCGGCGGGTTCGGCGATCTGTGCCCGGAACGGGCTGGCCGGGTAGGTGCCCAGGATGCGGGTCTCGACCGAGAAGAAGCCCAGCTCCTCGAGGGCCAGGGCCAGCGACGGGTCCTTCGGGTGTCCCTCGACGTCGGAGTAGAACTGTGTGGCGAAGAACGTGCCGCCCAGCTGGTAGCTCTCCAGCTTGGTCATGTTGACGCCATTGGTGGCGAACCCGCCCATCGCCTTGTAGAGCGCCGCCGGCACGTTGCGCACCCGGAACACGAACGTGGTGATCATCGGCCCGTCGCCGGCCGGGTAGTCGCGCGGCTCGCGGGCCAGCACCAGGAAGCGCGTGGTGTTGCGGTGCTCGTCCTCGACGTTCTCGGCCAGGATGTCGAGCCCGTACAACGAGGCCGCCAGGCGCGGCGAGAGCGCGGCCACGCTCGGGTCGCCCAGCTCGGCCACCTCGCGCGCCGCGCCGGCGGTGTCGTCGGCGACGTGCGCCGTCCAGCCGTACTGCCGCACGATCTTGCGGCACTGCGCCAGGCCGTGAATGTGGCTGCGCACCTGGCGGATGTCCTCGAGGCGAGTGCCGGGCACCACCATCAGCTGGAAGTGGATCGGCACGAAGTGCTCACCGATGATGTAGAGCCCCGACTCGGGCAGCAGGTGGTGGATGTCGGCCACCCGACCGGCGATCGAGTTCTCGATCGGGATCATGCCGAACTCGGCCAGGCCCGTGGTGACCGCCTCGAACGCGTCCTCGAAGGTCGGGCAGGGCAGCGGGGCGAACTGCGGGAAGACCTCGCGGACGGCGGCGTCCGAGTTGGCGCCCGGCTCACCCTGATAGGCGACGCGGGTGCGATCGAGGCTGAGGGGCCCTGTGGTCGGTTCGGTCACGAGCATCCAGGGTACGCAGGTGCCGGACGGCGAGCCCGCGCCGTCCGCACGGACCGAACTCCGGCGGTCCACACCACGCCCAACCGCCCCAAACCAACCACTCATTGTGACTAGACCGTTACCAAGAGTGGCCAATTGTGCTAGGAAGGTCGTGGAGCAGCGGGGGCTTGCACCAACGGCCGCGACCACGTGTCGCGCCGACACTCAGCCCGAGTCACGCCCGAATCGTTGTGTCGGTCTACCCCGATTGGCGGAGTCATCCTCATGCGTCGCACCACCTTCACACGCCTGTCCCTTCCGGTGGCCACGGCCCTCGGCCTGACCGGATTCGCCGCCGGTGGCACGCTCGGTGCGGCCACGGCCGGCGCTGCCACCACGCAGTACGTCGCCATGGGCGACTCCTTCGCCGCCGGAGAGGGCGGCCCGACCAGCCTGGCCGGCTTCGACGTCGTGTCCGGCTCGTGCCACCGGGACGGCGTCGCCTGGCCGCGGGTGTTCGCTGCCGCCCGCGGGCTCTCGCTCGAGACCACCAACGGTGGACACACCTCGACCATCGCGGGCCACATCGCCTGCAGTGGCGCCAACACGGCCAGCATCACGACGACGGCGACCAACGGCGAGCCCGCGCAGCTCACCCAGCTGCGCAGCATGACCCCCAAGCCGAGCCTGGTCACCCTCACCATCGGCGCCAACGACGCCCGGCTCGGCACCGTGATGAAGGCCTGCCGCACCGACCAGCAGTGTGCGACGACCCTCAGCTCGGCCCGCACCCTGACCCGTACCGTGCTGCCCGGCCGGCTCGAACGAGTCTTCACCCAGGTCAGGAGCGCCACCAAGGCCCGGGTGATCGTCGTCGGCTACCCGCAGATCTACGCCGCTCCCACCCCGGCCGCGCTCGCGGAGTGCTCGGACATGACGGTCGAGCGGCTCTCCGAACTGCGCGCCCACATCGTCGACCTGGACAAGGCGCTCGCCGCCGCAGCCAAGAAGGCCCACCTGGAGTACGTCTCGATGCTCACCGTGCTGGCAGGGCACGAGCTGTGCACCACCACCGAGCAGGTCAACCCCATCTCACTCAACGGCTCGGACCTGACCGCCGAATCCGGTCACCCCACGGCCGCCGGCTACACCGCGATGGCTGCGCGGATGTCCTCCTACCTCACCCGGTACGCCGTGGCGCCCAACATCGCCCCGAAGGCCGCCTTCACCTTCAAGCGCAAGACCGGGACGACGAACCGCGTCGTGCTGGACGCCTCGGCCTCGGCCGACGTGGACGGCGCCATCGTCACCTACACCTGGACGTCGGGCACGACGACACTGGGTACCGGCAAGGTGCTCACCATCACCGTGAGGTCCGGCAGCACCAAGCCGGTGACCCTGACGGTCAAGGACAACCGCGGGGCGAGGGCCGGCGTGACCCGCACCGTCTCGCCCAGCTCGACCACGGCGAGCTGAGACCACCCGGTCCACCTGCGGTGCCCCGTCACGGTTGAACCGTGACGGGGCACCGTTCACGTGAGGCTCATCCAGGTCAGCGGGACGCCGTCCGGACCATCGCGGTGAACTCGGCCATCGCATCGTCCGTCGCGGCACGATCCCCCGTGGCGGCGAGCTCGAACAACAGGCCACGCGCCGTCCCGAGGGACAGCCGGGCCAGGCGCACGGCCTGCTCGTCGCCGAACCCGCTGCGGCGGAAGCCGTCGGCGAGCTCCTCGACCCAGCCGGTGGCCAACCACTGCCGCAGCGAGGCCGCATAGGGCTTGCCCTGCATGGCCGTACCGGACAGCTCGAAGAACAGCGGGGCGAAGATCTGCGCCCGATCGGCGACGTGGGTCCAGAACGCCGCGCCGGCCTCGAAGGGGTCGTCGTGAGTCGCCAGGAAGTCGGCCATCACCGCTCGCTCGCCACGCTCGACGGCCTCGACCACGGCGCCCAGAAGGCCTTCCCGAGAACCGAAGTGGTAGATCAGCATGCGATGGCTGGTACCCAGCGCGGTGGCCAACGTGCGCAGGCTGGTGTCACCCACGCCGTGCGCGGCAAACCAGGCAATCGCCTTGGCCAGCAACGCCTCTCGCGGACCGGGGGGCTCGACGGGGGCGGCGCTCACCCGGCGTCGAGTGCCCCGGCGCCCGCCCCGGCGCCAGCCCGGACGGCGAGCGCCTCGGCCTCGGTCTGCATGTAGTTGCGGGTCATGCCCTGGTAGAGCCGGTGGACCAGCCAGGCGAGCGGACCGTCGAAGGTCATCCGCAGCGTGACCTCGCTGCCGCCGGCGTCCAGCGGCCGGATCACGTGGTCGGCGGTGGTCACCACGCCCGGGCGACGTGAGCGCCAACTGAACGCCGTGCCGGGTCGCCAGTCCGTCACGGTCCAGTCGGTCGGCGGCAGCTTGGGTTGCTCGACCCGGTACACGGCGTCCGGCCCGGGGCCGACGCCGGCCTCACCGCGCGCCACCCGGTCGACCGTGGGCAACCAGTCGGGCCAGGCGTCCAGGTTGCTCAACACCCGCCAGACCGCATTCGGCGCGGCGGACATCGTCCGGCGCACCTCGATCGTCTTCGTCATGTACCAAATGGTACATCGAATCTGTCTGCCGTCGAGCGGACGTGTCACGGCGCCAGCCGCGTGGACACCTTCGAGTCGGACGCACTGTCGAGGGTGATGAACTGGATCCGCGGATGCACCGCATCGCCGGTACGGCCGTCCAGGCGCAGCTCCCCGAGCATGCTCGTTCGCGCGGGCAGCACGAACTCGCGTCCGTTGAGCACCGCTCGGCGAATGCCCGCTCGGGAGTGGTCGGACTGCTGAATTCCCTTGATGATCACCTGGAGCGCCGCGACGTTCAGCAGCGAGCTGGGCCAGTTGGCCTGATCGATGTTCGCGAGGTCGTAGTCCGCCATGAACTCCTCGGCCACCGGCGTCGGCAGGTCGTCATACGGCCAGACCAGCTGATTGGCGACCCACACCCCGGTGGCCACGGATGGCTTCTCCCAGTCGAACTCGGCGGCCTGGTACGCGCTCATCACGACCGGCGTTCGGTGCTGGTCGCCGAGCACGGCGCGTTTGACCGTCAGTACCTGCTCGACCCGATGGCTGTCGACCCCTGACAGGTACAGACAGTTCGCCTTCAGCCGCTTGATCTGCTCGAACTGGCGGCGCAGTCCGGCCTCGTCATCGGCACGTGTGGCCACCCAGGGCACCGTCAGGCCGATCTTCCGGGCGCGGGACCTGAAGGCCTCCGTCATGATCGCCGACTCGGCCGAGTGGTCCTCCAGCACCGCACACCGCTTGGCGTGCACCACCTTCAGGACGTGATCGGCGACGGCTGCGGCCTCCTGCGCATCGGTGGCGATGATCCGCGCCACGGTGTGCTGGTGCGATGGGCGGAATTGGTCCGGCAGACCGGTGCCGGGCCGATCCACCGTCAACGCCCCGGTGGTACTGCCCCCCGTGACCAGCAGCGGAGCCTGCGCTCCGGGGCGATTGAGCTCGATGGCCAACGCGTACGTGCACAGCTCCCCGATCGAACCGAGGGCAGCCACCTCGGCGCGATGCCCGAGGGACAACCGAGCCTGCTGCTCGCACCGTGCGGCATCTTGATCATCGTGGGTGTCGTACCGGCGCAGTTGCACGGGTGGCGTGCGGCCGAATCGGTCGAGGTAGTAGGTCAGGGCGTCCCACGCCTCGCGGCCCAGCTCGCCCACCTCATCCGCACTCGGCAGGAACACCGCCACCACCGGCGTACCGGGCGGCACCACGGCGGGGTAGACCGTGGTGGCGTCAGGCGGGGCGGCGCCGACCGAGGGCGAGGTGGCGCCGGCCGAGGACCCGGCGGGCTGAGGAGTGCGGCCGGCCACACCATCGGCCACGCCCTGAGCGAACCCCCGACCGAACGCGGTGACCACCGGCCGCAACTGCCGGATCGCCACCGCTCCCCCGCCGAGGATGATCGCCATGCTGACCGCCAAGGCAACCCATTGCTCCCTCGACCAGCCTCGACGAGCCGTGGGTCCGCCGCTCGCACCGGAACCACCCGTGGGATCGACCCGGAGGAAGGGGTCGTGAGGCGGTGGAGACATGGCCATGGCGCGTGATCGTGACACAGGTCGCGATCCGACCGACAGGGCCGATCGAGGACAGACCAGACCTGTGGAGCGATCCACCCCGGCTGCCCGACCATCCGACGACCGGCCCTGGGCGCAGGTACGGTTTCGGCCATGCTCACGCTCAGCTCCCTCGTCCCCGGCGCCGCGGCGCCCACGGTCTCCACCGTCGACTCGATCAACCCGGCGAACACCTCGGACGTCGTCGCCCGGGTCGACCTGGCCGGTGCCGACACCCTGGTGGCCGCTGCCCGGACCGGTACCGAGGCCCAGAAGGCCTGGGCCGCCGTCCCGGCACCGATCCGCGGGCGGGTGATCGCCGCGATCGGACGGCTGGTCGAGGCGAATTTCGAGGCACTGTCCCAGCTGATCACCCGCGAGGTCGGCAAGCCGATCGCGGAGTCCCGCGGCGAGGTGCAGGAGGTCGTCGACACCTGTGACTTCTTCCTCGGCGAGGGCCGACGGCTCTACGGCCAGACCGTGCCGAGCGAGATGCCGGACAAGCAGCTGTTCACCTTCCGGGTGCCGGTGGGCACCGCGATGGTGATCACGGCCGGCAACTTCCCGATGGCCGTGCCGAGCTGGTACCTGGTGCCCGCGCTGCTCGCCGGCAACGCCGTGGTGTGGAAGCCCGCCGAGTACGCCGCGGCCTGCGCCGACGCCATGGCCCGGATCTTCATCGCCGGCGGCCTGCCCGAGGGGCTGCTCACCGTCGTCCACGCGGACGGCGCGGCGACCTCGGCCGGGCTGGAGGCCGCGCTCGAGGCCGGGGTGGTGAACAAGGTCGGCTTCACCGGCTCGACCGAGATCGGCCGGGCGATCGGCGCACTGTGCGGCCGCCACCTGCAGTCGCCGTGTCTCGAGCTCGGCGGCAAGAACCCGATGGTGATCACGCCGTCGGCCGACCTGGACCTGGCCGTCGAGGGCGCCCTGTTCAGCGGCTTCGGGACGGCGGGCCAGCGCTGTACCTCCCTGGGCACGGTCATCGTGCACTCCTCGGTGCACGACGAGTTCGTTCGCCGGTTCGACGCCGCAGTGCGGGCGATGCCGGTCGGCGAACCCGGTGGTGAGAAGGACGCGGCGGTCGTGATGGGGCCGCTGCTCGCGCCGCGCTTCGCCGAGCGCTACGAGGACTACCTGGGCTGGATCGGCTCGCACCACACGGTTCTCGGCTCCACCGGGGTCGGGCGCATCACCGCCGACAACCCGCGCGAGGGCTTCGTCGGCGACCCCGAGCTGGGCGAGGCCGGGCTGTACTACCACCCGGTGATCGTGGACGGCGTCCGCCCGGACGACGAGCTGTTCCGCACCGAGACCTTCGGGCCGCTGGTCGGCATCGCCACCTACGACGACTTCGACACCGCGCTCGCGATGGCCAACGCCCCGGGGTACGGGCTGTCGTCGTCCATCTACACCACCGACCCGACCGAGGCGTTCCGCTACCGCATCGGCATCGGAGCCGGCATGGTCAGCGTCAACAACTCGACCTCCGGCGCCGAGGCGCACCTGCCCTTCGGCGGAAACGGCAAGAGCGGCAACGGGTCTCGCCAGTCCGGCATCTGGGTGCTGGATCAGTTCACCCGCTGGCAGTCGATGAACTGGGACTTCAGCGGCAAGCTGCAGAAGGCGCAGATGGACATCGAGATCCCGCCGGCGGACATGGACTTCCGGATCTGAGTGCGGGCTTCCGCGTGCCACCACCGCCGGGCGTGACCGTGATCGTCGACATGGCCAATGTCGTCGGGTCACGTCCGGACGGCTGGTGGCGTGATCGAGTAGGGGCGACCGCCCGGCTGCTGCAGGCCCTCGCCCCGCTCGTGGGCACGGTGGTCGTCGGCCCGGACGGCGCACCGATCACGCTCACCGCGATCGAGGCCGTCGTCGAGGGCCAGGCCCGCGCGGTGAACGCCGCAGCGGCAGAGCCCGTGCGCGTCGTCCGGGCCGAGCGCGACGGCGACACCACGATCGTCGAGCGCGCCACCCACGGGGCCGGCCAGGCATCCGGGAGCGCGCCGGACGGAGTCCTGGTGGTCACGGCCGACCGCGGATTGCGCGACCGACTGCCGACCGGGGTGGTCGTGGCCGGTCCCCGATGGTTGCTGGATCTGTCAGGATCAGGCCATGGCTGAGATCACCCTTCGCGGGAACCCCATTCACACCGTCGGCGAGCTGCCCGCAGTCGGCGGCCCGGCCCCCTCGTTCACCCTCGTGGGCACCAATCTCGGCGAGGTCGCGTCGAGTTCCTACGCCGGGCGCACCCTGGTGTTGAACATCTTCCCGAGCGTCGACACCGGGGTGTGCGCGGCCAGCGTGCGCACGTTCAACCAGCGCGCGGCCGGACTGGACGGCGTCACCGTGCTCAACGTCTCGCACGACCTGCCCTTCGCCCAGGCCCGATTCTGCGGCGCCGAGGGCATCGAGAACGTCGAGTCGGCCTCGGCCTTCCGCAGCGACTTCGGCTCCGAGTACGGCGTGACGATCACCGACGGCCCGATGGCCGGGCTGCTCTCGCGTGCCGTGGTCGTCGTGGCGCCCGACGGCTCGGTGACCTACACCGAACAGGTGCCCGAGATCGGTCAGGAGCCCGACTACGACGCCGCCCTGGCCGCCATCGGCTGAGTTTCGCCGGCTGGGTCACCCACCACGCCGGCGGGTTCGAGCACAAGGTGGAGGGTTTGGGCACGCAGACGGTGCCAAACCCTCCACCTTGTGCGTTTGCCCCCGCGTCTCGCCGCCGAGACCTTGACATGTGACCATCTGGTCACCTAATTTCGCCGCGTGGACGAGGTGTTCCGTGCCCTGGCCGACCCCACCCGGCGACAGCTCCTGGACGCGCTGTTCGCGCAGGACGGCCAGACGGTGGGCGAGCTCGCCGAGCGCTTCGCCGACTCCATGAGCCGGTTCGGGGTGATGAAGCACCTGCGGGTGCTCGAGGAGGCCAACCTCGTGGTCGGCGTCCGCTCGGGGCGCACCCGCACCCTGCACCTCAACCCGGTGCCGATCGAGCAGATCGCCAATCGCTGGATCGGCAAGTACGCCGCGCGGTTCACCTCCGCCCTGGTGGGCCTGCAGCAGCACGTCGAAGACGGGCAGTTCATCGAGCACAGGGAGCGCTGATGGGGATCACCGCGCACGTCTACCAGATCTACATCGCCGCGGACGCCCCGACGGTCTGGCGGGCCATCACCGACAGCGAGTGGACCCGGCAGTACTTCCACGCCACCCAGTTCGTCGCCCCGCCGGAGGCGGGCGAGCCCTATCGCACCGTGCTGCCGGACGGCTCGGGGGCCGTCGACGGAATGGTCGAGGAGCTGACGCCGCCCGACGGCGAGCGACCGGGACGGTTCGTCCAGACCTGGCACGTGCTCTACGACGCGGCGATGGCGGCCGAGCCACCCAGCCGGGTCGAGTGGACCGTCGAGCAGGTGGGCGAACGACTCACCCGGGTGCGTCTGGTGCACGGCGACCTGGCCGGCAGCCCGATCACCTGGGCCTCGGTGAAGGACGGCTGGGTCTGGATCCTCGACAGCATGAAGACCTTGCTCGAGACCGGCGCGCCGCTGCCCCGGCCCGAGCGCGACGACGCAGCGCCGGCATCCGGCGCCGACCCGGCCGGTGACTGGCACCGGAGGCAGGGGGTCGAGGCCAACAACGCCGTCTGGGACCTGCTGGCCGCCGAGCGCACGGCCGAGGGCGACGAGGACCTGCTGCGCACCGCCTACGCCTCGGCCTACCACTGGCAGCGAGCCGCCGGTGCCGGACCGGAGCACGAGGCCCGGGCGTCCTACATGATCACCAAGGCGCTGCTGGCGACCGGGCAGTATGAGCGGGCCCTGGTCACGGCCGATCGCTGTCTGACGATCTGCCGCACCCACGAGCTGGGTGACTTCGACCTGGCCTACGCCCACGAGATCCGGGCCCGCGCCCTGGAGGCCCTCGGCCGGCTCGACGAGGCGCGCCAGGCGGCGGCACTGGCGCGCGCCGTCCCGGTCGTGGACGCCGAGGACCGGGCGATCGTCGAGCAGGACTTCGCCGACCTGCTGCCGGGCTGACGTCACCCGATGCCCCGGACGGCGTGCGCGAGCGCCCGCTAGGTTGGCCGCCGTGAGCGCGCTGAGCCTGCCCCGGACGCCGAGTGAACCGATCCCGTCGCGGGCCGAGGTGGTGGTGATCGGCGGTGGCGTGATGGGCGCCAGCATCGCCTTTCACCTCGCCGAGGCGGGGGTACGCGACGTCCTGCTGCTGGAGCGCGACGCGCTGGCGAGCGGGTCGACGTCCAAGGCCGCCGGCGGGGTGCGGGCGCAGTTCTCGGACGCACTGAACATCCAACTCGGCGCGCGCAGCCTGGAGGCGTTCGAACGGTTCACCGCGCGTCCGGGCGGCGAGATCGACCTGCGGCAGGTGGGCTACCTGTTCCTGCTCACCACCCCGCAGGACGTCGCGGTGTACGAGGCCTCGGTGGCGCTGCAGAACTCCCTCGGCGTGCCGTCGCGGATGCTGACCGCGGCCGAGGCGGCCAGGCTGTCGCCGATCGTGACCACGGACGACGTGCTGGCGGCGGCGTTCCACGGCCGCGACGGCTACTGCACGCCGGAGTCGGTGGTGCAGGGGTATGCCGCCGGGGCGCGCCGGCACGGGGCGACGGTGGTGACCGGGGTCGAGGTGACCGGCATCGAGCGGGACGGCGACGAGATCCGTGGCGTCCGAACCTCGGCCGGCGACGTGGCCTGTTCGACGGTGATCAACTGTGCCGGCCCGTGGGCTGGGGTGGTGGGTGAGATGGCCGGGGTGGAGTTGCCCATCACCCCGCTGCGCCGGCAGATCATCGTCACCGAGCCGTTGCCCGCGTCGGTGCAGGCGCTGGTGCCGCGGGACATGCCGATGACCATCGACGCGGCGACCACGTTCTACCTGCACCCCGAGGGGCCGGCGTCACGGCCGAGCATCTTGCTCGGGATGTCGTACACGGCCGAGGAACCGGGCTTCAAGATGGGCATGTCGGACGACTGGCTGCCCGATCTGACCGAGGCGATGGAGCACCGGGCACCGGCGCTGCTGGAGGTCGGCATGGCGCACGGCTGGTCGGGGCTGTACGAGGACTCCCCGGACCACAACGCGATGATCGGCGAGGTGGCCGGGGTGTCGCGATTCTTGTATGCCACAGGGTTTTCCGGCCACGGCTTCCTGCAGGGGCCGGCGGTCGGCGAGGTGGTGCGCGACCTCTACCTGGGCCGCGAGCCGTTCCTGGACGTCGCGCCGTTCTCGGCCGATCGCTTCTCCGCCGGCACCGCGCGACCCGAGCACAACATCGTCTGACGCTCGTCGACCAGGCTGCGTGGGGTTCACCACCGTAGTCGGTGGCAAACCCCACGCAGCCTCAGGTGATCTCGCTCAGTTGATCTCGCGACGGGTGAGCCACCACGATCCGATGACCAGCGGAACCAGCACCCACACCGCCGACGCCGTGCCGAGGTGTGCCCAGGCCTCGCCGGTCATGCTGCCCGAGGTGAGCGGATCGGTGGCCCGATCCAGATCGAGCCAGGTGGCGACCCGGCCGAGGCGGCTGATCATCGAGGTGAGGATCGCCCAGGCCGTCGGCAGGCCGAGGAACGCCACGATGGCGACCGCCGGGCTGCTCAGCAGCAGGCCGAAGGCCACGCCTTGCACGACCGAGAGCACCTGCGCCAGAACGAATCCGGCCAACGCGTCGCCGGCGACGTGCCACTGGGCGGGGGCGTCACGGAACTGCACGGCAGCCAGGTGCCCGAGGGCGGCGAACCCCACCGCGACCCCGAGGCCGACCACGGCCCAGGCGGAGGCCGCGAGCAGCTTGGCGGCGACGACCCGGATCCGCCGTGGCTCGACCGTGAAGGTCACCAGCCCGGTGCGCTGGGAGAACTCGGCGGTCATGGCCAGGATGCCCATCAGCGGGTAGAGCGCTGCCTGCACCAGGCCGGTCACCTCGATCAACGAGGCGAAGGCCAGCTCGTCCCCGTTCTCGCGGAGGGCGATCACGGCGGTGAGCAGCCCCGCGGTGAGCAGGGCGATGCTGACCATCAGCCAGCGTCCCGAGCGGGTGTCGACCAGCTTGCGGGCCTCCAACCGGACCAGCCGGGTGAACGGGATCCCCGGCCGGCCCACCATCGGCGGCGTCTGTCGCTGCGTCGGCGTTGCCGTCGTGGTGCTCATGCCGCCACCCCTGCCGTCGTGGTCGGGCGTCCGCTCGACCGATCGCTGTCCGATGTCAGTTCCAGGAAGAGCTGCTCCAGGCCGGCCTCGCGGGCGGGCCGCAGCTCGGTGAGCACCACGCCGGCGGAGGCGGCCGCGCGGCCGATCTGCTCGCCGTCCGCATCGACCGTCAACGTGGAGCCAGCGCGCGAGCGGACGACGTGACCCGCAGCCCGCAGCGCGGCGTCCAACCGGTCGGGGTCCACCGCGGTCACGGTGCTGCCGTCGGCCTGCAGCAGGGATGCCTTCGACCCCTGCGCGACGATGCGGCCCCGCCCGATGACGACCAGCTCGTCGGCGACCAGCTCGACCTCGTGCAGCAGGTGGGACGACAGAAGCACCGTGCAGCCGCGATCGGCGATCGACCGCAGCAGCTCGCGCATCCAGTGGATTCCTTGCGGATCGAGGCCGTTGGCGGGTTCATCGAGCAGCAACACCTGCGGATCGCCGACCAGGGCCTGCGCGATGCCCAGACGTTGGCGCATCCCGAGCGAATAGTGACGAAGCCGGCGCCGGGCCTCGGTGTCGCTCAGGCCCACCAACGCCAGCATCTCGTCCACCCGGGCGCGTGGGCGGCCAGCACCCATGGCCGCCAGGGTGAGCACCTCGCGGCCGGTGCGTCCGGCATGCTGCGCACTGGCGTCCAGCAACGTGCCGACCTGGGCGGACGGCGTGGGCAGCTCACGGTAGGGACGGCCCAACACGGTGGCCGAGCCGGACGTCGGCGGGGTGAGCCCGCAGAGCATGCGCAGTGTTGTGGACTTGCCGGCACCGTTCGGGCCGAGAAAGCCGGTCACCACCCCGGGCCGCGCCTCGAACGAGATGTCGTCCACCGCGGCGAAGGCGCCGTAGCGCTTGGTCAGATTCTGGATACGGATCATGGCTCCAGCCTCGGACCCGTGGCCCGACGCCCACATCGGGCAAGGGGCGGGATCGAGGTCGACCAAAGTCGATGCCGAGGTCGACCTGTGGCGGTGACCGGGGGCGGCCCGCCGCTCGTAGGCTGTCGGTGTGATCACGACCGCCGCTCCGGCTGTCCCTGCGATGCCGGGTCAACCACCGCTCGGTCGAGCCGGTCACATCTGGCGGATCGTGATCTGCGCACTACTGGGCCTGATGCTGTTCGCCGTCGCCGTGGACTCCCTGCGCGAGAAGCCTCCGGTTCCCTCGGGGATTCACGTGCTGCTCTGGCTGGATCCGCTGCTCTTCGGCCCGGCGTCCTGGGTGCTCGTGGCCTTTCATCGGCGCTTCCCGATGCCGGTGGCGATTGCCGTCACCGCGCTCAGCGCGGTGTCCCTCTTCGCGGCGCCGGCCGCCACGCTCTGCTTGATGTCGATCTCCGCCCGGCGCCGTCTGCGGGAGATCGCGGCCGTGGTCGTACTCGGCCTGGTGACCAGCACGATCTCGTTCGCCATCTATCCCGAAGCCGCGGACTCCTACTGGTCCCAGCTGATACCGGATGTCTTGATCATGGCGGTGTCGGTCGGGTTCGGCATGTACGTCGGTGCCCGCCGGGAGCTGACCTATTCGTGGCGACTGCGAGCCGAGGCAGCGGATCGTGAACAGGCACTGATGCTCGAGCAGGTGCGCACCGGTGAGCGAACCCGGATCGCCCGCGAGATGCACGACGTCCTGGGTCACCGGATCTCGCTGGTGTCGATGCACGCCGGGGTGCTGGCGCTGCGCGAGGATCTCACGGCCGAGCAGGTGCAGGCCGAGGCTCGGCTGATCCAGCGCACGGCGCACGAGGCCATGGAGGAGTTGCAGGGAGTGCTCGGCGTACTGCGCGGCACGGACGAACGCGGGACCGAGCGCGGGGTCGAGCACCCTCAGCCCACCCTCGACGACCTGGAGGCGTTGCTCGCCGAGGCTCGCGCCAGCAATCCGGTCGAGGTCGTCCGCGACCTTCGGTCCGACGTGCCGGGCCAGCTGGGTCGCCACGTCTACCGGATCGTGCAGGAATGCCTGACGAATGCCCGTAAACACGCGCCGGGCAGCGCCGTCCGGGTGCAGCTGACCGGCAGCCCCCGCCACGGGCTGACCATCGAGGTGATCACCCAGCCGCCCCACGGCCGGACGGTGCTCTCGACGGCCGGCTCCGGCTTCGGGCTGCTGGGCATCACCGAACGCGCCGAGGCGCTGGGCGGGACGACGGAGCACGGCGTCGAGGCCGGCGGCTGTCATCGGGTGCGGGTGTGGCTGCCCTGGAAGGGGATTGCCCGGGATGAGTCGGGATGAGTGAGGACCGGAACACCGTGGTCCGGGTGCTGATCGTGGACGACGACCCGCTGGTGCGATCGGCGCTGCGCCTGATGCTGGGCGCGGACCCCATGATCGAGGTGGTCGGCGAGGCCGCGGACGGCGCGCAGGCCGTGGACGCCGTCCGCTCGCTGCGACCGGACGTGGCGCTGATGGACATCCGGATGCCGGTGCTGGACGGGATCGAGGCCACGGCGCGGATCACGGCGATGCCCGATGGACCGGACGGCGTACGCACCCAGGTGATCGTGCTGACCACGTTCGACGCCGACGAGCTGGTGCGCGCCGCGATCCGGGCCGGGGCGAGTGGGTTCCTGCTCAAACACACCTCACCCGAGCGCCTGCTGAGCGCGGTGCACCGGGTGACGGCGGGCGAACCCATGCTCTCGCCGTCCGTGACGCGCCAGATGATGAGCCTGGTGGCGGCCGCGGACGCCGATCCGCGCCGGGCTGCGGCCCAGGCCCAGCTCGCGAGCTTGAGCGAGCGGGAGCGTCAGGTGGCGTTGGCCATCGGCGAGGGCAAGTCGAATGCCGAGATCGCTGCCGAGCTGTACCTGTCGGTGGCCACGGTCAAGTCGCACGTCACGCACCTGTTGACGCGGTTGGAGGCCACCAATCGGGTGCAGATCGCCATCCGGGTGCACGACGCCGGGCTGCTCTGAGGTCGAGGCCCGGGCGGTCTGGGCGCCGGTATCAGGTCGTGGCGGTATCAGGTCGTGGCGTCGATGGCTCGCCGATAGACCTCTGGCAGGGCATCCGGCAGCCCGGATCGTGGAAACCACTGCAGGGCAGTGTGTTCGGGCGCTCCAGCTGGAGCCGGCGCGGGTTGCGGCCCAGCAGCACGAGCCCTTCGTGGACGAGGACTCCCTTGATGGTGACCGGCGTCATGAGACCAGACTGCCGGATCGGCCGGTCATCCGGCTGGCGGGACGCAGAGTCCTCCGGTGGCAAAGGTGTCGCAGCGGCCGTTCTGTGACAGTGATGTTCTGCACAAGAAGTCGTTGCGCTGCAATGGCTTTCATCAGGCTCATAGGCGGCTTGGTTGTCGGTGGTCGCCCGTAGTGTCCGCTTCATGGAGCCCGAGCAGAACCCCACCCCGGACGGCGAGACCGCCGCCGGTGACGGTGCTGCCCCCACGACTCCGGACGATGCCGCGGCGACCGATGACGGTGCTACCGCCAGCACCCCGGACTCCGCCACCGCCGGCACCACGGCCTCGCCCGTCACCACGGTGTTGGACGCCGTGTCGGCGCAGATCGTGCAACTACAGACCACGCCCACCCTGACCCTGTCGGACAGCGAACTGCGCACCGCGGTGATCGCCGTTCACCGGGTCGCGAATCAACTCGAGGCCGCCACCTTGCACCTGGTCCGTGCCTTGGATGATCGGCCCGAGGCGATGCCGACCTGCCCGGCGGGCAAGGTCGCCGCCACCTTCCTGGTCCACGCCCTGCGCCTCGATCCCGGCACCGCCGCCCGCGATGTCGCCGCGGCGCGGCGCCTCGACCCGGACGGCGCCGGCGTCGGTGTCGACACCGGCGGCACCGACCCGGCTGGTGGCCTGGATGCCACGGGGATGGGGTTGCCCGAGGTCGGGGCTGCACTGGCGGCCGGGGACATCTCCCGCCGCCACGTCGATCACGCCGTGGGCTGCGTGGGCCGCATCGACAGCGATGTGTTGGCGCATGTCGATCCGGAGGGGATCGCGGGGATCCAGCGGGTGGATGAGTTCCTGGCCGAGCATGCCCGCAAGCACGCCCCCCACGTGTTCCGGCGACTGTGCACCCAGCTGGAAGAAGCCCTCAACCCCGATAAGGGCTTCGACCCCAAGGCCCACGAGAAGCGGTACCTGCACCTGGGCACCGACAGCACCGGGATGCTGGTCGGACGGTTCGCGCTGTCCCCGGCGGATGGGCTCATCGTCCGCAACGTGATCCACGCGCTGAGCAAGCCCACCCCCGCGGGCACGGGCACCAGTGACGGCTCGCAGGTTCAGGGTGAGCTACCGTTGCGCGATCCGCGCACCGCGGCGCAACGCCGCGCTGATGCCCTGGCCCACCTCGCCCGCCTGGCCCTACGCGGCAGCACCACCGGCGGCGATGGCGACTCCGGCGAGGTCGAGGACCCCGACGCCGGTAGTCCCACCGACACCAGCACCAGAGACGGGGCCGCAGCGGACACGAGCACCACCGACGGCACAGCATCCAGCACCGCGACGACGGCGAAATCGTCCACCCGACGAACCTCGACACCGAAACCCTCGGGCGGCGTCCACATCTCGCTGATCGCCACCCTCGACCAACTCACCGCCGCCCTCCACCCCCAACCCACCCCCGGCGCCGGACTCGGCAGCGACCTCGGACCCGGCGGCGGACCCCTACCCCGCCACGTCCTGGCCCAGATGCTGTGCACCTCGCTGATCTCCCCGACCATCCTGGACGGCCACGGAGCGGTCCTGGCCCACGGACGAGCCCAACGCCTGGCCACCCCCGCTCAACGGCGGGCGGTGTTCGCCCGAGATCGCGGCTGCGTCATCCCCGGGTGCACCGCACCGGTGGACTGGTGCGACGTCCACCACGCCACCCCCTGGGCCGAGGGCGGACTGACCGACGTCGACGCCATGGTCGCGGCCTGCGGCCGCGACCACACCGCCATCCACGCCGGCATCTGGACCATACGAATGATCAACGGCGTGCCGTGGGTGATCCCACCACCCTGGATCGACCCGCTACAACGACCCGTACGCAACACCATTCACGACGACGAGCACACCGCACACCGACTCGCCGCACACCTCGGCAACGGGCCGGTCGACCAACTCGAACTCGACCTGAGGGAAGAACCACCATGACCAGACTGAGCTCAGGAGGCCAGACACACCGTGGGTGCGTGCTCGACCGGGAAGTTCACCGAGCGGGCGATGAAGCAGTAGTCCCCCACCCGATGGTGAGCCGCCTGCGCGGCCTCGGTCATCGACGCGTCGGCCACCGTGACCTCGGGTCGCAGCACCACGCGCTCGAAATGTCCTGCGCCCGAACCGTCTTCGACCATCACCCCGAACGGGGTGTCGACGTAGTCGGTGACCACGACGCCGACCGTGGTGGCCAGGTGCAGGTACCAGAGCATGTGGCACTGGGCGAGGGAGGCGACCAGCAACTCTTCGGGGTTCCAGCGCGTGGGGTCACCCCGAAAGGCCGGGTCCGACGATCCGAGGATCACCGGCTTGGGCACGCCGCCATCCACCGGGAGCGCAGGGACCGTTGCGGCGCCGGCGAGCTCGTGATCGCGGCTGTAGGCACGATAGTTGCTCGTGCCGCTGCCCTCGTTTCCGGTCCAGCGCAGCGACACCTCATAGCGATGACTCCTCACCGAGTTGCTCCCTCCGTCGCCGCCTTCTTCCGACCCTTCTTACCCGGGCGGCGCGCACCGCCGTCCCGGGCGACCATGTCGGCCAACCCGTCGAGGACCAACTCCAGCCCGACCGCGAAGCTCGCCCCGAAGTCGTATCCCGGCTGCATCACGTGGCCCATCGCGAACTCGGCGAGGTTCGCGTACTGCGCCAGCGGCATCTCCGCGAGGATCGGCTCGGCAACCTGCGTGACGTCGTCCGAGCCGTCGAACGGCAGGCTCGCCTCTTGCAGGGCGAATCCGTAGACGAAGGCGTCGACCACCGCATAGGCGTGAGCGGTCGCCGGGAGCGAGAATCCGGCCGCACGGAACGTGCCGAGCATCGCATCGTGTTGCCGCAGCGTCTCGGGCCCTGGCCGGGTACGGGTCTCGAGCAGGGCCAGAGCCCACGGGTGGCGGCGGAGCGCCTGGCGTGCCGAGCCGGCCCGGCGACGCACCTGTTCGCGCCAGTCCCCGCTCGGATCGGGCAGATCGATCTCGGCGAAGACCACGTCGACGATGCCGTCGAGGATCTCCTCCTTGTTGCGCACATGGTGGTAGAGCGACATCGGCTTGACGCCGAGCTCCTCGGCCAGCGAGCGCATGGTCAGCGCCGCGATCCCCGCGTCGTCCGCGATCCGGACGGCCGCCTCGAGCACCCGCTCACGACTGAGCGGCGCCCTCGTCTCGCCCATGCCACACCTCCAACACCATCTCCGAGGCATCCGACCGGGGCCGAGGTGAGTGGGCTGCCCTTGCCGTTGCCCTCATCGCAGGTTACCGTACTTAGTACGCCGTACTTAGTACGGTGACGCCGACTCGGCGCCCGACGAGAGGAATCCCATGTCCTGGCACACTCCCGACCGCCACCACCCGGACGGCGGCGTGGTCACGACCACGGTGTCGACCACCGCCCGGACCACCCGACACCGGCGGGCCGGACTCCTGGCCGGAGTCAGCCTGCTGGCCATGGCGGTCCTGGCCGGCTGGGCCAACCTCGCCGTCCTCGAGGCGCTGGTCGTGCCGGACGACGCCGACCTCACCGCCCGGCACCTGATCGAGTCCGGGTGGCAATTCCCCGCTGCCACGGCGGCGATGGCCGCAGTGGTGGTGCTCGACATCGTCGTGGCCTGGCAGTTGTGGGTCTTCCTCGCCCCGGTCGACCGCCGGCTGGCCGCCCTGGCCGGCTGGTTGCGCGGGATCTACGCAGTGGTCTTCGCCGTGGCGATCGCCGAGCTCGTGGGCGCGGCCCGGGTGGTCGGGGGGCTCGACGGCCCGACGAGCGTCACCCCGGCCGCCGGCGCCGGCGTGATGTCCCGCCTCGAGGACTTCCACGCCATCTGGGACCCGGCGCTCGGGCTGTTCGGGGTGCACCTGCTGCTGGTCGCTCTCCTGGCCTGGCGCTCGGGCTTCGTCCCGCGCTGGATCGGCGTCCTGGTCGCGGTGGCCGGCCTCGGCTACCTCGTCGACGGCCTGGGCCAGCTGCTCGGCGAGACCTACACCCTCGACCTGGGCCGGTTCACCTTCGTCGGCGAGGTGGTGCTGCTGGGCTGGCTGATCGTCAACGGTCTGCGGCGGACGTCGCGGGGAGCGTAGCCAACGCCAGCTCGAGCCGGCCCTGCTGCCACGGCGACAGCTGCAGGTCGACGTCGCGACGCACGGCCTGAGCCCTGACCAGGGTGGACTCGGCTCGCGGGTCACCGAGCGCCACCAGCGCGCAGCCGAGCCCCACGAAGGATTCGGCCCACCCCAGGTTCCCCTCACCCGGCCCGGGCACCGGCCCCGCAGGAAGATCACCATCGAATGCCGTCCACCCGGGATCGACACCGGGCGCGGCGCCCAGCCCCTGGACGAAGTACCCCACCGCGAGCCGCGGCCGACCGCAGCCGAGCGCCGCCCAGCCGGCGTTGATCACCAGGACATCCACCGTCATCGACCCCACCAGGGCGCCGGCCGTGGCGATGGCGTCCTCCAACACCACCAGGGCCTGCAGACTCTCACCCGACTCCAGGTGGGCCAACGCGATCTTGGCCACCACCGAGATGGTCCCGGTGGTCGACGGCTCCGCCCGGATCAACTGCCAGGCCTCACCGGCGGCCCGGTTGGCCTCCTCGGCACGGCCACAGGCAGCGCACGCGGCCGCCAGCGCGGAGAGCCCCTCCGGCAGGTGGATGCGCGACCGCACCCGGGCGTGCTGCACCAGTCGCGTGGCCACCTCGACCGCTTGCTCGAAGTCCCCGGCGAGGTACATCCCCACCACGTGCGCTGTCAGCGCCTGGGCCAGCCAGTCGTCGTCCTCGGCCGCGGCCAGCACCTCGATGGCCTCCACCAGCTGCGCGGCGGCGTCCGACCGCGGCCCCTGCTGACCCATCGAGGCGTGCAACACCATCACCCGAGCACGAGACACCCCGCCGAGACAGCCGTCGAGCAGGCCGGAGTCCAGCACCCGCGACGTCCAGCGCCGACCCGCCCCGAGGCACTCGGTGAACACCCACCACCGCCCCAGCGTGATCGCCAGATCGGCGGTCCCGGCGGCGTCCCCGGCGGCCATGGCCTGCCGCAGCGCCTCCAGGTAGTCCTCGTAGTGCGCGCGGACGTCCTCCACCAGGTCGTCGTGCAGCGGCGCCGAGCGCCAGCGCGCCGCGAACCACTCCCGATGCCTGCGCCGGGTGGCGTCGAGTTCACCGGCGGCGACCAGCTCTTCCAGCGCCAGGTCGCGCACGGTCCGCAGCAGCCGGGCGCGCAGCACCGACCCGCGACGATCGGCGGCGACGTGCCCCTCACGGATCAGCCGGCGCAGGACGGCGTCCGTCCCGTCGCCCGCGGCGGCCACCCCCCGCCCCAGCGGTCCGATCACCGCCTTCGCCGCGGCCGGGTCGAACGGCCCGGCGAACACCGAAAGGCGGCGTAACGCCTTCCGCTGCACCGGATCCAGCCGATCGAAACTCCACGTCAAGGTGTCGCGCAGCGACCGGTGCCGCGGTGTCCGATCGCGGTCGTCCGCCCGGACGTCGAGCGGCGCCTCGATCAGCTCCACCAACTCGGCCAGGGTGTGGCTCGCGGCATGACCGGCCACGAGTTCGAGAGCCAGCGGCAACCCGTCGACCCGGCGCACGATCCGGGCGAGCGCCCGGTGATCGGCGTCCGTCAGCGCCGGCCCCGCGGCCTCGTCGCCGAGCCGGTCGCGCAGCAGCCGGACCGCGGGCGCCTGCTCGATCTCGGCCACGGACGCCTCCGGCGCCGGGCAGGCCAGCGGCCCCAGGACGACGCGCCGCTCACCGACGATCTCCAGCGGCACTCGCGAGGTGACCACGAACCGCAGCCCGGGGCAGTCATCGAGCAGGCGGCGCCCCAGGGCGGCCACCGAGCCCACCGACCATTCGGCCTCGTCGATCAGGATCACCAGGTCGGAGGCCGCCAGCATGCTCGCGACGGCGGCCACCGGATCCTGCCCGGCGAGCGCCACCCCGAAGCCCATGGCCGAGGCCTCGGCGAGCTCGGCGGGGCTCAACGCCTCGGCGCCCGAGAGATCCAGGTAGGCCACCTCGTGCGAGCTCAGCAGCGCCGAACCGACCTCGGCCAGCACGCGTGACTTGCCCACACCCCCCGGCCCCAGCACCGTGACCAGCCGATGCCCCTGGCGCAGTGCCGCGAGGACCGCCTCGACCTCGGCGTCCCGCCCGATCGTCGGATTGCTCGGCACCGGCACGCACCGAGCCAGCACCCGCGCCGGCGACCGCTCGACGATCGCCCCCACCGGGCGGTGGCCATCGGCCGATCGCTGCGATGACGATCCGGGCGCCAGCGCAGGATCCTGCGCCAGGACCTGGGCGTGCACCGTGGTCAGCGCCGGGCTGGGGTCGATGCCCAGTTCCTCGCGCAGCCGCAGCCGCAACAGCCGGTAGATCTCGAGCGCCTCGGCCTGCCGTCCCAGCCGGTAGGCGGCGACCATCGCCAGCGCGTGCGGCCGCTCGCGCAACGGGTTCTGCCGGCTCGCCTCGGCGGCCAACTCCCACGCCTCCTCGGCAGCGGCCTCGCCGCCGTGGCCCGCGGCGGCCGGGTCGAGCAGGGCGGCGGCCAGGTCCTCGATCGCGGCCGATCGCAGCTCATCGAGCCGAACCCGTTCGGAGAGAACCAGATCGACGCTGATCCCGTCGAAGGCCGGTGTGCCCCGCCACAGTGCCAGCGCCTCACGGTAGAGCGGCACCGCCTGGTCCGCCGGCAGACCCCGCGCCCGGCGCACCCGCTCGACGAACGCCTCGGCGTCCGTCGTGGCCGCGCCGGTGAGCCGGTAGCCGAGGTCGTGGGTCTCGACCGCGTCGACCCCGAGGTGGCGGCGCAACCGGGCGATCACGGTGTGCACCGCGGCCACCGACAGCTGCGCACCGGACGGTCCGTGCCCCCAGACCAGGTCGAGGATGGCCTCGGGCGGCACACTCTGACCACGCCGCTGCAGCAGCACCGCCAGGACGTCGCGTGGCCGCTGACCCCGAGGCGTCACCGGCGCGCCGTCCCGCTGCACCAGCAGTGGCCCCAGCACCCCGATCTGCACCAGTTCATGACAGCACGCCGAACCCGGTCCGGCCTACTCGCTGTCCAGCAGCACTTTGCCGGTGAGCCGCCGCCGGGCCAGTGCCCGGTGGGCAGCCGCCGCCTCGACCAACGGGAACCGCTGCACCACCCGGGCCGACAGCCGGCCTGCCCGGACGTCGTCCAGCACCTGGGCCATCACCTGGCCGCGGGCCGGGCCGGCCAGGTAGTCCGAGGCGGACACCCAGCGCACCCCCAGCGAACCCGACCGCCCGGTGGAGCCGGTGAGCCCGGACAGCGCCTGGGGAGCGAACGGCCGGGGGTGCCCGGTGATCGCCCCGTAGAGCAGCAGGCTGCCGCCGGTGGCCAGCATGTCCAGGCTCGCCTCGAAGGTGCGCGCACCGGTGGCATCGAACACGACGTCGGCCCCGGTGCCCGTGAGCCGGCGCACCTCGGCCACCAGTTGGGCCCGCTGTGCCGGGCCCGGGGTGGCACCGCCGACGATCACGTCGTGCGCCCCCAACGCCCGGGCCACCGCGGCCTTGGCCCGGGTCGAGGTGATCCCGATGACCCGAGCCCCCTCGGCCGCGGCGAGTTGCACCACGGCCCCGCCGACCGAACCACTCGCGCCGTGCACCACGATGGTGCGTGCGATCACCCAGGTGGCCATGCGCACCAGGACGTGCGCCGTGCTGCCGGCCATCGCCACGGCGGCCGCGACGTCCAGCGAGATGTCATCCGGCACCACGCTCAGGTACTCCACCGGCACGGCGGTGTACTCGGCGTACACGCCCGCCAGATGGCCGAGGTGCACCACCCGGCGATCCCGCAGCGACGGGTGGACCCCGGGGCCGACCGCCTCGACCACGCCGCCGGCCTCGGTGCCCGGCACCAGCGGCAACGGCACCGGGAACGCCTCACCGGCCCGGTGCTGCAGGTCGACGTAGTTGACCCCGATCCAGGCGTTGCGCACCAGGACCTCGCCCGGCCCGGGCACCGGCACGGGCAACCGCACCGGGGTCAGGGCATCGGGGCCGCCGTGCGCGAGCACCTGCATCGCGGTCATGCTGCGGGTGGCCGCTGCCGGCGTGATGCCCGGGTCGGTGCACCCCTCGGCCGCGGTCATGATCGGGTACCGATCGAGGCACCGTTGATCAGGATCTCGACCCGTGGTGAACCGGCCGGCGTGGCGACCGCGTCGGCTGCGGGTGCGGCCGGGGCACTCACCTCGGTCAGGCCGATCCGGCGGTGTATCCGGCGCAACCCCGACGGCGCCCACCAGTTGGCAGGACCGGCCAGCCGCATCGCGGCCGGCACCAGGACGCCGCGGATCACCGTGGCGTCCAGCAGCACCGCGAACGCGCAGCCCAGGCCGAGCATCTGGATGAAGCTGACCGAGCTGGTGGCGAACGCCAGGAAGGTCACCGACATCAGCGCTGCGGCAGCGGTCACGATGCGACCGGTGTGGGCGGTGCCGGCGATCACGGCCGACGAGGTGTCCAGACCGGCCCGGTGGTACTCGGTGATGCGCCCGAGCAGGAACACCTCGTAGTCCATCGAGAGGCCGAACGCCAGGCAGAACATCAGCGGCGGGATCGAGACCGACAGCGGCGTCGGCGTGAAGCCGAGCAGCTCGGAGCCGTGACCCTGCTGGAAGACCCACACCATGGCGCCGAGCACGGCGCCGATGCCGGCCACGGTGGTGGCCAGGGCCTTCAGCGGCAGCACCACCGACCCGGTGAACAGGAAGATCAGCACGAAGGTGCTGAGCACCATCACCAGGGCCACCAGCGGCAGCCGGGCACCGATGGTCGTGTTGACGTCGACGAACCGGGCGGTGGGGCCGCCGACCAGCCGCTCGCCCGGCGCGGGCAGTGCCCGGACCCGGTCGACCAACTGCTGGGCATCGCGGCTGTAGGGCTCGACGTCAGGCACCACGCGCACCGCCGAGGCGGGACGCCCCGGGCCGGTGGGTGCGGTCAGACCGCGGCGGGCCGGAGCAACCTCGACGCCGTCCACGAAGGTCCCGGACGGCGCGTCCACCCGTGCCACGTGCTCGAGCCGCGACAGGGCGGCGGCGTAGGGCAGCGTGGCCTGTGGCGCGGTGGCCGGCAGCGCGATCACGATGGCGTCGTTCTCACGACTGCTGAACTGCCCGCGCAGCACGTCCCCGACCCGGCGGGCCTGCGAGAGCTCGGCCGGCACCGACCGGTCGTCCGGCAGGCCGAAGGCCACCGCACCCAGCGGCGCGGCGAGCAGCGCCAGCAGCGCCAGCGCCGGCACGGCGGTGAGCACCGGACGGCGGGTGACCAGGCCCGCGAGCCGCTCCCAGAACGCCGACCGGGCCGTGGTGGGACGGCCGAACCGGCGCCGAGCGGCCCGGTGACCGAGCAGCCGCAGTGCCGACGGCAGGACGGCGACCGCGGCGAGGGCGGTGATCGTGACCACCGCGATGCCCGCGTAGGCGAACGACCGCAGGAAGTACATCGGGAACAGCAGCAGGGCCGCCAGCGCCACGCTGACCGTGGCCGCGGAGTACAGCACGGTGCGTCCGGCGGAGTGCAGCGTGGTGCGCAATGCCGACTCGACGTCGTCCCCGTGGTGCAGTTGTTCGCGGAATCGGTTGACGATGAGCAGCGCGTAGTCGATGCCCAGCCCCAACCCGAGGGCCAGGGTGAGGTTGAGCGAGAAGATGCTGACGTCGGTGACGCCGGTCAGCAGCCGCAGCACCGCCAGGGTGCCGACCATCGAGATCACGCCGATCATCAGCGGCAGCAGGCCGACCAGCACCGAGCCGAAGGTGAGCACCAGAAGGATCAAGGTCAGCGGGACGGCGATCGCCTCGGCACGCGCGAAGTCCGTGCGCACCTGACCGGTGATGTCGGTGACCGACTGGGCGAAGCCACCGGTGCTGACCTGCACGCCGACATCGCCGGCCCCGGAGGATCCGCTCGGGGTGCTGAAGGCCGGCTCGAGTTCGGCCATCCGCTCGCTGAGCGCATCGTCGTCCCCGGCCAGGTGGGCGACCACCAGGGCCGAGCGAGCGTCACGGCTGCGCAGGGCCTCCGCGGCGCCGGGGGGCGCCTGCCAGTAGGTGCTCAGCACGGTGACATCGGGTGCGGCGTCGAGGCGACGCGCCGCGGCCAGGCCGGCGCGCGCCGTCTCGGGGGCATCGACGTTCGCGCCGGACGCCGCGGTGACCAGCAGCACCAGGTTCGCGCCGGGCAGACCGAGGTCACGCTCGAGCACCTGGGTGGCACGGGCGGATTCGGCGCCCGGGTCGTCGAAACCGCCGGCCCGCAACCGGTCGAGGGCTCCGGCCCCCAGGGCGGCGGCCAGCGCGGTGATGATCAGGGTGAACAGCAGGACGGCCCGTGCCCGGCGCAACGCCAGGCCGGTGAGTGCATCGAACATCGGTGACCTCACGATCGAGTGGAGTGAACTCGATCAGGCTGCGAGAGCCCCCTGCCACGCACCTGTCACCGATCTGTCACGCCCGAGCTGCACACCCGAACTGTCACACCGAACCGTCACGCACCGAGCTGCACGCGCCCGGGTGCCGCGGTCAGCTGCGCTTCGGCGCCCCCGGGCGGGCGTAGCGCCACCAGGTCAGGGCCACGCACATCACGGCCCAGGCCACCCCGATCCCGTAGAACGCCACCGGGCCGAGCGTGGTGACCCCGAGACCGAAGAAGAACGGCCCGAACGCGGCGATCGCCCCGGTCCAGCCGATGACGCCACCTGCCTGGCGACGCTCGAAGATCATCGGCATCTGCTTGAAGGTCGAGGCGTTGCCGATCCCGGCGAACAGGAAGATCGCCAGCATGCCCCACAGGAACTGGCTGAAGCCGCCCTGCAGTGCCGCGGCCGAGGACACGTCCGGGGTGAGCGCGGGAATCGTCCACAGGATCGCGCCGACCAGACCGATCCCCGAGACCAGGGTCCAGATCGCCCCGCCCATGCGGTCGGTCAGCGGCGAGAACAGCACCCGCGCACCGGCTCCGATCAACGGCCCCAGGAAGACGTACTTCACCGGGTCGGGGACCGCATACCCCTCGACCAGCATCTGCGCGGAGGCCCCGGCGCCCTTGACGATCTCGGAGTTGCCGGCACCGTAGAGGTTGCTCATCAGCAGCCCGAACTGCGCGGCCAGCCCCGAGAAGGTGCCGAAGGTCATGATGTAGAGCAGCGTCATCCACCAGGTGTCCTGGTTGGCGAAGATGTCGAACTGCTGGCGGATGTTCGCCGTGATCGGCACCGACCGCAGCATCGTCCATGCGAGCGCGGCACCGATCACCATCAGCGGGATCCAGACGAAGGCGGCGTTCTGGAACCACACCTCCCGGGGCTGCTTGCCCGGCACGGCCATCTTCTGACTGCCACCGAACAGCGCCAGCGCGGACAGGCCGATCAGCCACGGCGTCAGCAACTGCACCAGCGAGACACCGAAGTTGCCCAGCCCCGCCTGCAGCCCGAGCGCAGTGCCCTGCTTGCTGCGCGGGAAGAAGTAGGAGGTGCTCGGCATGAACCCCGAGAAGGCGCCGCCCCCGATGCCGGCCAGGAAGGCCAGCATCATGAGCTCCCAGTACGGGGCGGTCGGCGACTGCACCCGCACCCCCCACCCCAGGGTGGAGAAGATCAACAGCCCGGTGGTCAGCGAGACCAGCCTGCGGGTGCCGAGGATGGGCGGCAGCACCATCCAGGCCAGCCGGAACAGGCCTGCAGACAGCCCGGGCATGGCGGCCATCCAGTACAGCTCGTTCTTGGTGAAGGTGTACCCGAGGGCGTTCAGCTTGGGGATGATCGCACTCGGCAGGAACCAGGCGATGAAGGCCAGGGTCAGGCAGAACGTGGTGACCCACAACGTCTTCCACGCCAACCGGGAGTCCCAGCCGGAGGGGCTCTCGGGGTCCCAGGAATCGAGCCACTCGCCCCCGCGGGGGGCTGTGGTGGATGTGGCGGTCATGCCGGTGCCTCCTCGGGGGCGGGTCGCTCCAGGTGTCGCTTCAGTCCGGGCGACTGCTGGTTGAGCATGTGGACGACGGCCCAGTGCATCCAGGCCGTGCAGATCACGGTGAGCAGGAAGAGCACGAAGAAGGTGCTCGACGGGAAGCCGGACCACACCTTGGTGTAGGCGAACAGCGGCGGTAGGAAGAACCCGCCCAACCCGCCGAGCATGCCGACGAGCCCACCGACCGAGCCGACGTTGTCGGGGAAGTACTCCGGGATGTGCTTGAACACAGCCGCCTTGCCGATTCCCATGGCGCAGCCGAGCAGGAACACCAGCACCGTGAACGGCACGATGCCCAGGGTGTAGGCCAGGTGCTCGCTGAGCCGCCCGTCGGGGTGGGCGATGACGACGTGACCGTTCGGCATCATCAGGACGCCGGTCAGCACCAGCATCGCTGCGAAGGTGCCGTACATCACCCGCCGAGCGCCGAACCGGTCGGACAGCGTGCCCCCCAACGGCCGCAGCAGCGAGGCCGGGAAGATGTAGAGCGCGGTCAGGTACGCCGCGGTCTGCAGACTGACGTCGTAGTTGTCGAGGTAGTAGGTCGGCAACCAGGCCGCCAGCGCGACGTACGCGCCGAACACGGCGACGTAGTACAGGCTGAACCGCCACACCCGCAGCTGCTTCAGCGGGGCCAACTGGTCTCGCAGCGGGACACCGGTGCCGGGTCGGCGGTCGTGTCGCGGCGCCAGGAACCACGTCGCCAGCGCCATCACGACCAGCAGGACGGCGTACACCACCGGCACCAGGCGCCACCCGCCACGCACCCAGCCCAGATAGGTTGCCCCGGCGGTCCCGGCGATGATGGGCGGCCCGATGAACTTGGTGACCGAGGCCCCGACGTTGCCCGCACCGAAGACCCCGAGGGCGAAGCCCTGGTGCGCCCGGGTGTGCCAGGCCGAGTTCCAGGCGATACCGGCCGAGAAGGAGTTACCGGCGAACCCGACCAGGAACGCCAACCCCAGCAGCATGGGATACGAGCCGGCCTGCGAGACCAGGTAGGCCGGGATCGCGACCGAGGCCAGCAGGAAGGTCATCACCGCCCGGCCGCCGAAACGATCCGCGAGCATGCCCGCCGGCAGCCGCCACATCGATCCGTTCAGCACGGCCACCGCGATGATCCAGGACAGCTGCACCTCGCTGAGGCCGAACTCCTTGCTGATCGGTTTGCCGAGGATGCCGAACATCAGCCAGACCGCGAACATCAGGGTGAACCCTGCGGTGGACAGTCCCAGCACCCGGCGCGATCCGGAGGGGTCGTCGCCTCGCCGATCTGCGCTGTCGCCGATGCGTTCGCTCACTGCGGTGCCTGACGGCGACACCATCACTACCCTCCAGATAAGAGGACTTGTTTCCTTTAAATGTCCCTCGGGAGGGAGGCTACACCCGGCGCGTCCGGGCCGCGAAATCCCCACTCGTGAGGCGCATCACCTGCGACCAGCGGCTTTGTCCCGGGATCGGTCGATTGTCCGCAACCGTCCCGGACCGCTTTGTTATCAGGATGGGATTCCTCTAAAGTCGGGTCCGTGACCCCCGGGAAGTCCCCCGATCCGCAGCGCACGGCGCTGCTGCTCACCTCACCGGTCAGGCGAGCGATCGTCGATCATCTCGCCGAGGCCGGCGCCGAGGATCCCGACGGGTTGACGGCCGCGCAGCTCGCCGAGCTGCTGGAGTTGCACGTGACCACCGTGCGGTTCCATCTCGATCAGTTGGTCACCGCGGGCCTGTTGACCGCCGCCGACGCCAAGGACGCCGGGGTGGGCAGGCCGCGCAAGCTGTACCGCATCGCGCCGGGATCGCTGACCTCCGCCGACGACGAGCGAGCCCGGCGGATGCTGATCGGGCTCCTGGCCGATAGCTTCGGCGAGGGTGGCCTCACCCCCGCCGAGGCTGGCCGGCGCTGGAGCCGCGCTCACGTCGCGGCCGAGTCGGCAGACGAGCCGGCCGACACCGCGGGACGCTGGCTCACCAAGGTCGGCCGCATGATCGACATCCTGGCCGACTGGGGGTACACCCCCGAGGTGGCCTCCGAGGAGGGCGGCCACACGATCCGGATCAACCTGCGGCGCTGCCCCTTCATCGATCTGGCGCACACCAACCCGGCTGTCGTGTGCGGGATTCACCGAGGGCTCATTCACGGCACCTTGGAGCAGCTCGGTGAGCCGGAGGCCCAGGTGGGGCTCGAGCCCTTCGTCGAGCCGGACCTCTGCCGGGCACTGGTGCGCACCCCGACGCCTTTCCGCAGCACCGCCCGTTCGACCTCGAACCCCAGGAGCTCGTCGTGACCCAGGACGTCCGTAGGGACAGTTCTCTCGAAGGCCCGCTGTCGACCGCGCTCATCGCCGGCCGAAAGTTCTTCACCCGGGCCACCGTCTCGGACGATCAGCGCGCACTGTTCACGGAGGGCGGGCGCACGGGCGACGCCTTCTACCGCGACCGGTGGAGCCACGACAAGGTGGTGCGCTCTACCCACGGGGTCAACTGCACCGGCTCGTGCTCCTGGAAGGTCTACGTCAAGGACGGGATCATCACCTGGGAGGCGCAGCAGACCGACTACCCCTCGGCCGGTGCCGACCGCCCGGACTACGAGCCACGCGGCTGCCCCCGGGGTGCGGCGTTCTCCTGGTACACCTACAGCCCCACCCGGATCCGCTACCCGTACGTGCGCGGCGTCCTGCTCGAGATGTACCGCGAGGCCAAGGCGCGCCTGGGCGACCCGGTGCTCGCCTGGGCCGACATCGTCGAGGACCCCGAGCGCGCGGCGCGCTACAAGACGGCGCGGGGCAAGGGCGGCCTGGTGCGCGCGAGCTGGGCCGAGGCCGCCGAGATCTACGCTGCCGCAACCTGTCACACGATCAAGCGGTGGGGTCCGGACCGGATCGCGGGGTTCAGCCCGATCCCGGCGATGTCGATGGTCTCGCACGCCTCCGGCGCCCGCTGGACCAGCCTGCTCGGGGGCGCCATGCTCTCGTTCTACGACTGGTACGCCGACCTACCGGTGGCCTCACCCCAGATCTTCGGCGACCAGACCGACGTCCCGGAATCCGGCGACTGGTGGGACGCCGGGTACCTGATCATGTGGGGCTCGAACATCCCGGTCACCCGGACGCCGGACGCCCACTGGATGACCGAGGCGCGCTACCGCGGTCAGAAGGTGATCGTGGTCGCGCCGGACTACGCCGACAACGTCAAGTTCGCCGACGAGTGGCTGCCCGCCGCGCCCGGCACGGACGCCGCGCTGGCGATGGCGATGGGGCACGTCGTCCTGCGGGAGTTCTTCGTCGACAACCAGGTCGACTACTTCACCGACTACGTCAAGAAGTACACCGACCTGCCGTACCTGATCACCCTCGACGAGGTCGCCGGCGAGTCGGGGACGGCATACCGCCCGGGCAAGTTCCTCACCGCCGCCGAGTTGGCGAGCGACGCGGACACCGCCGGGGAGAACGCCGCCTTCCGGCCGGTGCTGCTGGACGCGCGCACCGCGGAACCGTTCGTACCCAACGGGTCCCTGGGGCACCGCTTCGGCGACAACGGCGCGGGACGCTGGAACCTCGACCTGGGCGACGTCGATCCGGCGCTCACCCTGCACGGCGCCACCGCAGAGGCCGTCGAGGTCGAGTTGGCGCGGTTCGACGTCCGCGGCCCCGATGCCCTGCTGCGCCGCGGCGTCCCGGTGCGGCGTGTGGCCGGGCGGCTGGTGACCACGGTCTTCGACCTGATGCTGGCCCAGTACGGCGTGGGCCGCCCCGGGCTGCCGGGCAGCTTCGCCGCAGGCTACGAGGACGCCTCGGCCCCGTACACCCCGGCCTGGCAGGAGTCGATCACCGGGGTGCCGGCCGGTGCCGTGAGCCGGATCGCCCGTGAGTTCGCGCAGAACGCCGCCGACACCCGGGGCCGGTCGATGATCATCGTGGGCGCCGGCACCAACCACTGGTTCCACAGCGACACCATCTACCGCGCCATGCTCATGCTGACCACCATCACCGGGTGCCAGGGCGTCAACGGCGGCGGCTGGGCGCACTACGTGGGGCAGGAGAAGGCTCGCCCGATCACCGGCTGGGCACAGCTCGCGTTCGGCCTGGACTGGTCCCGCCCGCCGCGGCAGATGATCCAGACCGCGTACTGGTACCTGCACACCGACCAGTTCCGCTACGACAACTACGACGTCGAGCACCTGGCCGCGCCGAATGCCACCGGCCGGTTCCGGGGCATGGGCACCGCGGATGCCCTCGCGTTGAGCGCCCGGTTGGGCTGGATGCCGTCGTATCCGACCTTCGACCGCAATCCCCTGGATCTGGCGGACGACGCGGCGGCCTCCGGTCTCGAACCGGCCGAGTACGTGGTCCGTTCGCTGCAGGACGGCAGCCTGCGCTTCGCCTGCGAGGACCCGGACGCGCCGGAGAACTTCCCCCGCATGCTGACCATGTGGCGGGCCAACCTGTTCGGCTCCTCGGGCAAGGGCAACGAGTACTTCCTCAAGCACCTGCTGGGCACCGACTCCTCGGTGCAGGCCAGCGAGACGCCGCCCGAGCAGCGGCCGACGTCGATTGTCTGGCACGACGAGGCACCCGAGGGCAAGCTGGATCTGTTGTGCACGTTGGACTTCCGCATGACCTCCTCGACGATCCTGTCCGACATCGTGCTGCCGGCGGCAACCTGGTACGAGAAGCACGACATCTCGACCACCGACATGCATCCCTTCATCCACTCGTTCAACCCGGCGATCAACCCGCCGTGGCAGACCAAGACCGACTGGGACATCTTCCACACCCTGGCGCAGACCTTCGCGCCCATGGGGGCGAAGCACCTCGGCGTGCGCCGCGACCTGGTCGCCGCCCCGCTGCTGCACGACAGCCCGGAGGCGATGGCCACCCCCCACGGCGTGGTGCGCGACTGGCGCGCCGGCGAGTGCGATCCGGTTCCGGGTAAGACCATGCCCAAACTGATCGTGGTGGAACGGGATTACGGCGCCATCGCGGACAAGATGGCCGCCTTGGGGCCGCTCATGGAGAAGCTCGGCGCCACCACCAAGGCCATCACCTACGACGTGACCCGCGAGGTGGACTACCTGCGCGGCAAGCTCGGCGTCGTCCGGGCCCCGGGTACGGTGACCGACGGTCGACCATCGTTGGTCAAGGACATCGCCGCCGCCGAGACCATCATGGCGCTGTCCGGGACGACGAACGGGCACCTGGCCACGCAGGGATTCGAGACCCTCGAGAAGCGCACCGGAACCCGGCTGGCCGACCTGGCCCGCGAGCACGAGGGCAAGCGGATCACCTTCGCCGATACCCAGGCGGCACCGGTCCCGGTGATCACCTCACCGGAGTGGTCCGGCTCGGAGACCGGCGGGCGACGCTACAGCCCCTTCACCATCAACACCGAACGGCTCAAGCCGTGGCACACCCTCACCGGGCGGCAGCATTTCTATCTCGACCACGACTGGATCCAGGAACTGGGCGAGATGTTGCCCGTGTTCAAACCACCGCTCGACATGACCGAGATCTTCGGCGAGCCCGCGATCGGGTCGGTCGGCGAGCTCGGCGTGACCGTTCGCTATCTCACGCCGCACAACAAGTGGTCGATCCACTCCGAGTACCAGGACAACCTGTTCATGCTGTCGCTGTCCCGTGGCGGACAGGCGATCTGGATGAGCGACATCGACGCGGCCAAGGTCGGCATCGTGGACAACGACTGGATCGAAGCGGTCAACCGCAACGGGGTGGTCGCCGCCCGGGCCATCGTGAGCCACCGGATGCCCGAAGGCGTGGTGTACATGCACCACGCGCAGGACCGGCTGGTCGACGTCCCGCGCACCGAGACCACCGGCAAGCGCGGCGGCATCCACAACAGCCTCACCCGGATCATGCTCAAGCCGAGCCACATCATCGGCGGCTACGCCCAACTGGCCTTCGCCTTCAACTACCTGGGCCCCACCGGCAACCAGCGCGACGAGGTCACGGTCATCCGCAAGCGAACTCAGCCCGTGCGGTACTGAGGAAGGGTGTAACGGACATGCGCGTCATGGCACAGCTGGCGATGGTGATGAACCTCGACAAGTGCATCGGCTGCCACACCTGCTCGGTCACCTGCAAGCAGGCCTGGACCAACCGCACCGGAACCGAGTACGTGTGGTTCAACAACGTCGAAACCCGGCCCGGGCTGGGCTACCCCCGCACCTACGAGAACCAGCAGGAGTGGCAGGGCGGCTGGATCCGCAAGGCCAACGGCCGGCTGGCGCTGCGGGCAGGCGGCCGGTTCAAGAAGCTGCTCACCATCTTCTCCAACCCCAAGCTGCCCTCGATCCACGACTATTACGAGCCCTGGACCTACGACTACGAGACGCTGACCAACTCGCCCGCGACCGACACCTTCCCGGTGGCGCGCCCCAAGTCCCTGCTGACCGGCAAGGACATGAACGTCGAGTGGTCGGCGAACTGGGACGACAACCTCGGCGGCTCGCGTGAGCACGCCGCGCGCGACGTCCTGCTCACGGGCATCGAGGACACGGTGCGCATGGAGTTCGAGAAGACCTTCATGTTCTACCTGCCCCGTATCTGCGAGCACTGCCTGAACCCGTCGTGTGCGGCGTCCTGCCCGAGCGGGGCGATCTACAAGCGCTCCGAGGACGGCATCGTGCTGGTCGATCAGGACCGCTGCCGGGGCTGGCGGATGTGCGTGTCGGGCTGCCCGTACAAGAAGATCTACTTCAACCACAAGACCGGCAAGGCCGAGAAGTGCACGTTCTGCTATCCCCGGGTCGAGGTCGGGTTGCCGACCGTGTGTTCGGAGACCTGCGTGGGGCGGCTGCGGTACATCGGCCTGGTGCTCTACGACGCCGATCGGGTGCTGGCGGCCGCATCGGTGGCCGAGGACACCGATCTGTACGAGGCGCAACGGGCGGTGTTCCTCGACCCCGAGGATCGGGCGGTGCAGGCGGCGGCCGAGGCGGCGGGCATTCCCGGCGACTGGATCGAGGCGGCACGGCGGTCGCCGGTGTACGCGCTGATCAACCGCTACCGGGTGGCGCTGCCACTGCATCCCGAATACCGCACGCTGCCCATGGTCTGGTACATCCCGCCACTCTCACCGGTGGTCGACGTGATGCGCGACACCGGTCACGATGCCGAGGACCGCGGCAATCTGTTCGCCGCCATCGAGGCGTTGCGGATCCCGGTGGAGTACCTGGCCAAGCTGTTCACCGCCGGCGACGTCGAACCGGTGAACCTCGTGCTGCGCCGGCTGGCCGCGATGCGTTCGTACATGCGCGATCTCAACCTCGGCCGCGAGGGCGACCCCGCCATCCCCGCCGCCGTCGGCATGAGCGAGGAGGAGCTGTACGACATGTTCCGGCTGCTCGCCCTGGCCAAGTACGACGAGCGCTACGTCATCCCCACGGCGCATGCCGAGCAGGCGCACGCGCTCGAGGAACTGGCCACCGATTGCCCGGTCTCGGGTTACGGCGGCGGCCAGCAGGGCGCCTTCGGCGAAGGCTCCGGACGGCCCACCCCGGTCGCCGTCGAGAACTTCCAGATGCTGCAGGATCGCCAGACCAACGAGCACACCACCGATCCGGCGGCGAGTCGGGTGAACCTGCTCAACTGGGACGGCAAGGGTCGCCCCGACGGCCTGTTCCCCCCGAAGCGGGGGTCGTGATGTTCCGCGCCGCCCACCGGCACAGTCGCCCGGCTCATGCCCCCACGGTGTGGGCAGCGGTCTCGCTGCTGCTCGACTACCCCACCGCAGAGCTGGTGGCGACCCTGCCCGTGCTGCGCCGGGTAGCCGTCGGATTACCCGGGTCGGCCGGGGTGCCGCTGATCCGGCTGATCGACCATCTGGCCGAACGAACCGGGGACGGCGCCGCCGCCGGTCTGCGCGAACTGCAGGAGGAGTATGTCCAGACCTTCGATCACACCCGCGCCTGCGCGCTCTACCTGACCTACTTCGCCTACGGCGACACCCGGCGCCGGGGAGTGGCCCTGCTGGAGTTCAAGCAGGCCTACCGGCGCGGGGGCGCCGCCTGGGACGAGGACGCGGGGGAACTGCCCGACCACCTCTGCGCAGTGCTGCAGTTCGGCGCGACGATCGATGCTCGCACCGCTTGGCGGTTGCTGCTGAATCACCGCGCCGGGATCGAGATGCTGCGGTTGGCGCTCGCCACCTGGGACCGCCGCGACGGCAATCCTCCCGGCTCCCCGTGGCACGACGCGCTGCTGGCGCTGTGTTCGACCCTGCCGGAGCTGAAGGGCGACGAGGTGGACGCCGTCCGCCGCCTGGTGGAGCAGGGGCCGCCGGCCGAGGAGGTCGGGCTGCAGCCCTACCTGCTCGATCCCCAGCTCGATCGGCCGGCCAACCCCACGCCGACCGGGGCCGACCTCACGGGGGTGCGGCCATGAGCACGTTCCTCTGGGTGATCGTGCCCTATCTCTGCCTGGCCACCTTCGTGATCGGGCACGTCTGGCGCTATCGCTACGACGCCTTCGGCTGGACCACGCGCTCGTCCCAGCTGTACGAGGCGCGGCTGCTGCGGCTGGGCTCGCCGCTGTTCCACTTCGGCATGCTCGGGGTGGTCGGCGGGCACGTGATCGGGCTGCTGGTGCCCCGGTCGTGGACCGAGGCGATCGGCGTCGACGATCACCTGTACCACCTGGTGGCGGTCATCGGCGGCCTGATCGCCGGGGCGATGGCCCTGGTGGGCATGGCCATCCTGATCTACCGCCGGCGCACCGTGGGCCCGGTGTTCTCGGCGACCACGGTGATGGACAAGGTGATGTATCTCGTTCTCGCCGTGGTGATCTCGCTGGGGTTGTGGAATACGGTCGCCGGGTCGGTGATGAACCTCGGCGGGGAGTACAACTACCGCGAGGGGGTCTCGGTCTGGTATCGCTCGTTCCTGGCCTTCCAGCCGGACGCCGCGCTCATGGCCCGCGCACCGATCGGCTTCCGGCTGCACGCACTGGCCGCGTTCACGCTGTTCGCGCTCTGGCCGTTCACCCGCCTGGTGCATGTGTTCTCGGCCCCGGTCGGCTACCTGACGCGGCCGTACATCGTCTACCGCTCGCGTGACGAGCGCCCGCTGGGCACTTCCGCGGCGCGCCGGGGCTGGGAGCGCGTGGACTCCTGAACCGACGACGCTCCTGAACCGCTGACGCTCTCGGGCAGATCAGGCTCCTGAGCCGATCGCACCGATCTCGGACGGTTCGCAGCACTCGGACTCACGTCCGAGGCCCGACCTGCCGAGGCAGCACGGGTGAGACGCTCCTCGTACGGCACCCTGGCCGCCCTCGCCCTGTCCTCGGCGATCGTCCTGGTCTCGGGATCGCCCGCCTCGGCGTCCGACGACACCCGTGAGCCGGTCGTCGTCCCCGGGTGGACGGCGGGACCGGCCACGCCCGGACCGCGCGCCCTCGCCGCCCGCACCACGGCGCTGGATGCCGCCCAGTTCGCCGCGGCCATGACCACCACGCTGACGAGCGCCGCCGACGGCAGCCGCTACCTCGGCCCGGCGCTGTCGGGCCTCGTCATCGACCCGGAGGACGGCACCGTCATCTGGCGCCACCTCGACGGTCGGACCCGGCTGCCGGCCTCGACCCAGAAGCTGCTCACCGCGTTCACCGTGCTGCACTCGCTGACACCGGACGCGGTGCTCACCACGCGGGTGTACCAGAGCACCGCCGACCGCGGCCGGATCTACCTTCGCGGCGGCGGCGACCCCTCGCTCGGCGTGGCCCGGATCGGGGCACTGGCGGAGGCGACCGCCCGCAGGCTGGCTCTGCAGAAGCGCACCTCGGTGGTGCTGTACGTCGACCGGTCGATCTTCCCGGCACCGACCATGGCGCCGGGATGGAAGGCGAGCTACCGCAGCGACGTCCAGCCCCCGCAGGGCCTGACCCTGGCCGGCTATCGCAAGCCGGACGGCGCACTGGCCGCCGGACGCGCGTTCGTCACCGCCCTGAAGGCCCGCGGGGTCACGGCGAAGCTGGCGACCATCACCACCACGCCCGCGACCCGCACCGAACTCGCCACGACGGCCTCCGCGCCGATCTCGCGGCTGGTGGCGAGCATGCTCAACGCCAGCATCAACGACTACGCCGAGTTCTTGTTGCGCCATGCCGCGCGGGCCGGTGGCCGGCCCGCCACCTGGCAGGGCGCGGCGGCCCACGAGATCGCCGTGCTCACCGCGGCCCACATCCCCCTCGGCGGCGTCCGCATCGTCGACGGCACCGGACTGTCCCGGCTGGCCCGGGTGACCCCCGCGGCATTGACCGGCGTCGTCCGGTTGCTGTGGACCACCCCGGCGGACAAGGCGATCGTCTTCTCGCCCAACGGTATTCCGCGTGCCGGGCAGAGCGGGACCCTGGCGAAGCGGTACCACACGCCGCAGCACCGTTGCGCGCAGGGCCAGGTGCTGGCCAAGACCGGCACCCTGGACGACGCGGTCGCGCTGGCGGGGGTGGCGCAGGGTGCCGACGGCCGCGACCGGGTGTTCGCCTTCGTGGAGAACGGGATCGTCGGCAAGAACACCTCGGTGCGGCTCGCGGTCGACACCCTGGCCACCACGGTGGTCGGCTGCGCCCTGCGGTAAGGTCCGGCGTAGCCCGAACGTGATCATTCGGGCATGTCGACCGCGGGAGGGCCGTCGTCCATGGTGTCGCGCGAGAAGTCGAGCACGCCCCACACGGGAGCCGGCGCCCTGGCGGCAGCCGGCATGGCGGCCCTCGTGGTGCTGGTCGGCGGCTGTTCCGGGTCCGGTGGCTCCGCTGCCCCCGGCTCATCCCCCAGCGGGGCGACGTCCGCCGCCTCGGCCGGTGTCTCGGGCTCGACCGGCACGGCCGGCTCAGCGGTCGAGTCGGCCTCGGCGGCCGCCGCGAGCTCTCCCGGCCCCGTGCTGGCCCAGGCCGAGACCAGTGACAACGGCATCCCGTTGCGTATCGCGTTGACCGAGGTTCGGGTCCACGGTCAGCTGCTGACGGTCTCGGTGGCCGCCACCAATCTCCTCGCGGCGCCGGAGACCAAGAGCTGGCAGGTGAGCGGCTTCTTCAGCAACGGGATCTTCGACGCCACGGACGCGCTGTCGGTGCCCGAGGCGAACACGGCAGACGGCATCTACGTCCTGGACGACACCAACGCCAAGCGGTACCTCGTCGCCCGTAACCAGCAGAAGCTGTGCGTGTGCACGGGGGACCTGTCCCGGGTCTTCGCCACGCCGGGCCGGTCCATCACGGTGACCGCCACCTTCAAGGCGCCCCCGCCGGAGGTCACCACCGTGACCGTGCAGGTGCCGCACGCGAAGGCCTTCACCGGCGTCCCGGTTCAGCGATGACCAATCGGGCGTGGGTGCGCGACCGTCGAACCTGGGCATGCGGTGCCGTGATGCTCACCGTGTTCGCCACCGGGGCCGGGACGGCGGCGGCCGACACGCCGAGCCCGACACCGGTGACCGCTGCGGCCGCCACGGACTCGGACGGCGGCACGGTCGAGGATCTCATCCTGCCGGTGGAGGACCTGGTCTTCGGCGAGGCGAACGCCGACGGCTCGCTGACCGATCTGGGCGCCGAGCTGCGCCTCGCCGCCGATGTGTTGTTCGCCGTCGACAAGGCCGACCTGTCGCCCCGCGCGATGGACCTCCTCCGGGACGCCGCCACCCGGACCGCTCGCGCTCACGCCACCACGGTGACGGTCTCCGGGCACACCGACGATCAGGGCAGCGACGACTACAACCAGACACTGTCCGAACGGCGTGCCCAGACGGTGCAAGCAGCGCTGCAGAAACTGGTCGGCCCCTCGGTCGTGATCACTGCCGTCGGGTTCGGCGAGACCCGGCCGATCGCCGACAACACCACCGCGCAGGGCCGGGCCCTGAACCGACGGGTGGAGATCCGGCTGCGCTGAGCCCAGCGCGGCGGCGTCAGTCCATCGCGCGGCGGCGTCATTCCATCAGGTGCTGGGCGGCGTCCTCGATGTCGTTCTGCTGCACCAGCACCAGGTTCGCGGCATCACCCAGCGGCACGTAGGAGTCGTCGCCGGCGATCCGCATCAGGCGGCCGTCGAAACCGGCCTCGAACAACGCTGTCACCAGGCCCTCACTGACGCCACCACTGCGCCGGGTCTCGTCGACGATCAGCAGCCGGCCGGTGACCCGGGCCTCGCGCAGCACGTCGTCCACCGGCAACGGCGCGAGCCAGCGCAGATCGACGACCCGAACACCGATTCCCTTGCGGGCCAACGTGTCTGCGGCTCGCAGCGACATCCGCAAGCCGTTGCCGAAGGTCGCGATCGTCAGGTCGGTACCGGTACCCCAGGTCGCGGCGCGCCCGATCGGCACATGCGTCATCGACCACAGCTCGGGCGGGTTGTACGGCGCCAACCAGCCGCCGTCCCCGGGGGTGATCATGTCACGTTCGTGATACAGCGCAATGGGTTCCAGCACCACGCTCACCGTGCCGTCGACCCGCGCGGCCGCCAGGCAGGTGCGCATCATGGCCGGGGCATCCGAGGGGTGCGCGGGGCAGGCGATCACCAGTCCGGGGATGTCGCGCAGCGCGCCGACGGCGTTGTCGTTGTGGAAGTGGCCGCCGAAGCCCTTCTGATACGCCAGCCCTTGCACCCGCACCACCAGCGGGTTGCGGTAGGCACCCTGAGAGAAGAACTGCAAACTCGCGGCCTCGCCTCGAATCTGGTCGAGCGCATTGTGCAGGTAGGCCAGGTACTGGATCTCGGGCACCGGCAGTAGGCCGCTGACCCCGGCACCCAGCGCCATGCCCAGCACGGTCTGCTCGTCCAGCACGGTGTCGATCACGCGAGAGGCACCGAGTCGTCGCTGCAGCCCACGGGTGACGCCGTACACCCCACCCTTGCGGGCGACGTCCTCACCCAGCACCAGCAACTCGGCGTGGGCGGCGCCGACGTCCAACAACGCCCGGTTGATGCTGGTGGCCAGCGTCAGCCCGCCCTCCGCCTCGGGCAGCTTCTCGCCGAACACCCGCGCCCGCTCGGCCGGGTCGGCGCTGGTCACCGCGGCGGTGGCCACCTGCTCGGGACGCCGCGGCGACAGCGGCTCGATCACCTGGGCCGCGGAGGTCAGCCGTGGACGGCGCAGCGCCTCGGCCACGGCCTCGCTCACCTCGTCGCGACGCTCGGCCCAGCGACGCCGGACGTCCTCGGCGGTCAGCACCCCGTGCTCGACCAGGGCGCGCATGGTGGCCGCCACCGGATCGCGCAGCAGGTCACCGGCGATCTCGGACGGGCTGCGGTAGGCGGACTCGACGTCCGATCCGGCATGCCCGCCGATCCGAATGGTGCGCTGGTGCAGCAACACCGGAACCCGTTGCTCCCGAGCGTGATCGACCGCCTCACGCGCCGTCCGCAGGCTGACCAACGGGTCCTCGGCGTCGTCGTGCCGGTAGACCAGCCCGGGGGCGGCGGCGAACATCGCCTCGGGCCACCCGGTCGGCGTCCGGGTCGAGATCCCGATGCCGTTGTCCTCCAGCAACAACAGCAGGGGGATCGGGATCCCTTGGTGCGCAGCCCATCGCGCCGCATTGATGGCCCCGACGGCGGTGGAGTGATTGGCCGAGGCGTCCCCGAACGAGGCCACCGCGACGGCGTTGTCGGGCCAGCGCAGCCGGCGCCGCAGCCGGGCGGGCAGGGCCGCCTGCCGCCCGATGGCCCAGGCGACGCCGAGCGCGCGCGGCAAATGGCTGGCGATGGTCGAGGTCTGCGGGATGACGGCCAGCTCGGGATGGCCGAACACCTTGTGCCGCCCGCCGGCGATCGGTTCGTGCGCACTGGCCGCCAGGCCCAGCGCGACGTCCATGATGCCGTCGAGGCGACGCGCGGCCGACCCGGCGGTCGGTTCGGCGTGCCGCTGCGCGGCCCGGGCCAGGTAGAAGGCCCCGGAGCGGTAGTGCAGCAACGCCGGGTCGTCGCGGCGCATCGCCAGCGCGACGGCCGCGTTCGTCTCGTGGCCGGCCGAACCGATGGTGTAGAAGCCTTCGCCGGCGGCCCGCATCCGTCGCGCCGCGACGTCCAGCCAGCGGCTCGACGCCTGGGCGTCGAACAGGTCGAGCAACGCCTCACGTTCCTCGGCGGCCACGACCCGCGGGTCGTGCGGCGCGCGAGCGCCGGGGAGTGTCGCGGCCGAGGCGGGCGACCCGGACGGCGAGCCGGCGGGGGCGGCGTCCGGGCGGTGGCGTTCGAGCCCGGCGAGTACCGGGGTCAGGTGCGCGATGAGCTCCTCACCCGCACCGGGAACGCGCAGGTCGGCGGCCGAGAGCGTCATGTCGTCCGCTGCCCCAGCCTCTCGTCGGTGGTGTGCCCGTCGGCCACGTCGCGCCGGGGCGTGCGAGGACGCCGCCGCCGATCGGCCGACATGCCTCGAGCCTGACACACAACCTCCTCGACCGACCCGCGGATCGGCCCGACGGGACACCACCCCGGCGGAATCGCCCGCGTCATCCTTCCAAACGGGAGCGGCCGACCGCGGGCACGACGCTCGGTCACGAGGCGGGACCTGACGATCATTCACGACGCGAGCCTGACCTTCTGGCACACAATGAGAGGGTTTCGTGGGGTTCACCTGTCGAGCCGGGAGCGCGGGCTCACCGAGCGGGGAACCGCAGGCCTCACCCTCGCCATCCCACCTGCCGAGGACAGACAGAGCGGATCAGGGTGCGAGGGAGCGATCGATGACCGGCGGACGGCGAGCGAGGACGGCGGCAGTGCTCGGTGCCACCCTGGTGAGTCTCGCCTGGGTGAGTGGCTGCGGCCGGGGCGGTGAGACCGCCACGTCGACCGGCACCGCGGCGTCCACGGGTGCCCCGGCGGGAGCCACGGCGACCGGCGCCGTCACCACCCCGGACGGCGAACCCGGGGTGGTCGGCGGCAGCCCCGGCTCGGGGGCCACGCCGACCGGCGGGGTCACCCAGGTCGTCACCGGCACCCAGGGTGCGACCGGTCGCGGCGCCCCCGTGCCCTGGGAGGGCAGCCCGATGCCGACCGCCTCGTTGCCCGAGCGCGCCTCGGGCAAGGCCGCGTTGACCATCCTGCTGGACGACGGCTTCGGGGTGCGCACCACCTGGACCCTGACCTGCGACCCGGCCGGCGGCACCCACCCACACCCGGCCGCGGCGTGCGGGGTACTCGGTGCCAGGGGGGCCGCCGCGCTGCCCGCGCCGAAGGGCACGGTCTGCACCGAGCAGTACGGCGGGCCGCAGAAGGCCAAGATCACGGGAACTTGGAAGGGCACGAAGGTCGCCGCGCAGCTGAGTCTCGAGAACGGCTGCGAGATCGGTCGCTGGACGGCGCTGCTCGGCCTGCTGCCCCCCGGTGGCCTGCCCGGCTGATCCGCTCGGTCGTGATCCGCTCGGTCGTGATCACTGTCTCGCAGGGTGTTTCCCCCGCCGGAGGGGGGAGAATCCCTGCACACCAGTGATCACCGTCGCCGGAGGGGCCACACCATGATCATTCAGCTGGAAGAGCGGGTGCCACGGATCGATCCCACCGCGTGGGTGGCACCGTCCGCGACCGTGGCGGGTGACGTCGTCCTCGGCGCCGAGGCGAGCCTCTGGTACGGCACCGTGGTGCGCGCCGACACCGAGGCGATCCGGATCGGGGCGGGCAGCAACATCCAGGACGGCAGCGTGCTGCACGCCGATCCGGGCTTCCCGTGCACCGTGGGTGCCGGCGTCGTGGTCGGCCACCGCGCCGTGCTGCACGGCTGCACCGTCGAGGACGACGTGCTGGTCGGCATCGGCGCCATTGTCATGAACGGCGCCATGATCGGCACCGGCTCACTGATCGGCGCCGGCGCCCTGGTGCCCGAGGGCGTGGTGATCCCGCCGCGCTCCCTGGTGCTCGGCCAACCCGGCAAGGTCCGTCGCGCCCTGTCGGACGAGGACGTCGACCGCATCCGCCGCAACGCCGCCCACTACCGCGCCCTCCGCCTCACCCACGCCGCCGCCCTCCCCGGCTGAGCCGCCCCGGGTGAGCCGCCCTCCCCCGACGCGCCCCTCCCACCAGCGCGACGTGGCGGGACGACGGCACCGCGGTGACGCGGGGTGACGTTCAGCGCCGAGGGACGGCGAGCCACGCTCGGGTGGACGGCGCCACGGTCAGGGCGGTGCCCAGGACGGCGAGCGCGGCGGCGGCCACCAGGGTCACGATGCGACCGCTGACGTCGCGGGCGCCGAGCCAGGTGAGGGCGAGCGGGGGTAGCAGGTGAGCGAGCAGCGAGAGCGCCGTGGCCGGCGTCCGGCGGCGCGCGCGCAGGGCGAGCCACGCCGTCAGGTCGATCGCGCCCACGACCCCGGCACCGGCCGCCACCGCGAGCAACACGGCGAGGGCCAGGTCGCTCCAGTCGCCCGAGGTGCGGTTGAGCCAGGTGATGGCCGCCGCGATCACCGCGAGCCCCGCCAGGATCACCGCGATGGCGGTCTCCACCAGCAACAACACCGACAGCGCGCGCACGGTCGCCGGACGGGTCCGTGCCGAGCCGGTCGAACCGATCGAGCCGGTCGAGGTGGTCATCTGCCGAGCATGCCAGCACAGTGGTGCCATGAGCGTCTTCGCTGAGCACCCACGCCGGGTCGAGATCGTCGAGGTGGGTCCGCGCGACGGGCTGCAGAACGAGGCGGCCGTCCTCACGACCGAGACCAAGGTGGAGCTGATCCGCCGGGCGGTGACCGCCGGTGTCCGGCGCATCGAGGCCGTCAGCTTCGTGCACCCTCGGCTGGTGCCCCAGATGGCCGATGCCGAGGCGGTCATGGCGGCGATGCAGGCGCCCGAGTTCTGGGCGGACCTGCCCCCCCGGGACGAGGTGACCCTCATCGGGCTGGTACTCAACCCCCGCGGGTTCGACCGCGCGCTGGCCGCCGGGGTCGACGAGGTCAACGTGGTGGTCTCGGCCAGCGAGGGCTTCGCGCAGCGCAACCAGAACGCCTCTCGGGCAGAGCTGTTGGACGCCGCGACCGACATCGCGGGTCGTGCTCGGGACGCCGGACTGGCGGCGTCCGTGGTGATCACCACCTGCTTCGGATGCCCGTTCGACGGCGAGGTGGCGCCGAGCGAGGTGCTGGACGTCGTCCGCTCGCTCGTGGCGTCCGGCTACCGCGAGATCGCGATCGCCGACACGATCGGGGTCGGGGTGCCGGCACGGGTGCGCGAGCTGGTCGAGGGGGTCCGGTCGATCGATGCCGGCGTCCGGCTGCGGGCGCACTTCCACAACACCCGCAACACCGGCTACGCCAACGCCCTCGCCGCCGTGGAGGCGGGGGTCGAGGTGCTCGACGCGTCGATCGGCGGCATCGGCGGCTGCCCGTTCGCGCCGAACGCCACCGGCAACATCGCCACCGAGGATCTGCAATACCTGTTGCAGCGCAGCGGGTACGAGACCGGCCTCGAACTGAACACACTGGCCGAGGCCGGTACCTGGATCGGCGAGCGGCTGGGCCGGCCGGCACCCGCGTTGCTCGGGCGAGCCGGGGCCTTCCCCCGCTGAGGCTCAGCCGCCCGACTCGGCGGCCGGGGTGCGACCGCGCAAGGGCCGATCGCGGGGCACCAGGCCGAGGGACTCGATCAGCTCGCCCACGCGCACGTGCTGCATCCGGCCGTCCGTGGTGACCATGTCGTTCAACCGCGAGGCCGGAACCAGGATCTGCCCCGGGAACAGGTCGTCGAACACCGCCGCGAGCCGGGTGAGCGGCATCTGCGAGGCGGTGAAGTCGACGAACAGCTCGGGGTCGGGGGCCTGTCGCAGCGCGAGTTTCACCAGCGGCGGCAGCGTGATGTTCTCGCACCAGCACTCACATCCGGCGAGATCGGAGATGCAGGCGCAGCCGAACTCGCACGAGATCCCGCAACCGTCCAGTTCACATTCGGGCATGCCCCACCCCACAGGAATCCGGATCCGACCGGCGGCCCCCGCCGTTCTCGCGACGCTACCCCTGACCTGCTCGGGCGCAATCGGACTCGCCCCCTCCGGACCGCCCGGACCACGAGGACCAGGCGGCGTGAGAGGCTCACGCCATGCCCGAAGGTCACACCCTGCACGCGCTGGCCCGCGACCTGGACGCCGCGTTCGCCGGCACCACTCCGCAGGTCACCAGCCCCCAGGGCCGCTTCGCCGAGGGCGCCGCGTTGCTGGACGGTAACCGCGTGGTGCGCGCCGAGGCGCACGGCAAGCACCTGCTGATCAGCTTCGACCACGACCTGTTCCTCAACGTGCACCTCGGCCTGATCGGCAAGTTCTCGATCACCCGGTTCGCCCGGCCGCTGCCCCGGCCGGCCTGGGACGACATCCCGCGCACCGGCCAGATCCGGCTGCGCCTGGTCAACGAGTGCCACGTGGCCGACCTGCGCGGGCCGACGCTGTGCGCGGTGATCACGCCCGACGAGGCGGCGGCCGTACGCGGGCGGCTCGGGCCGGATCCGTTGCAGCCGGACGCCGACCCCGACCTCGCCTGGACCCGGATCCAGCGCAGCAAGCGCAGCATCGCCGAGCTGCTGATGGACCAGTCGATCATCGCCGGCGTCGGCAACGTCTACCGCTGCGAGGTGCTGTTCCGATTGCGGCTGAGCCCGTTCACCCCGGGCGCCGACCTGCGGCGGCGCAGCTGGCAGGCGATCTGGGCGGACCTGGTCGAGCTGATGCCGCTGGGCGTCACCTCGGGCCGCATCATCACCGTGCCGGACGACGTCGAGGCCGCCCGAGCCGAGCTCGCCGCGACCGGACGCATCGGCCCCGGCGAGCGCGCGTCGTCCGTCTACAAGCGACAGAGCCAACCGTGCCCGGTCTGCGGCGCCACCATCCGCACTCAACTGGTGGCCGGCCGCAACCTGTTCTGGTGCGGCCGCTGCCAACGCCGCCACTGAACCCGCTCATGCTCCCCAGCTGCCCGCTCATACTCCGCAGCTGACGCTTGGCAACGTTTACATCAGTGCCGAACTCGTCACCTGCGGAGCATGAGCGGGTTTCGCACTAGGGTCGGAAGATGGCGCTTCCCGAGTTGATCCAGCGGTCGGTCCTGTTCGGCAACCCCGATCACCTCTCGCCGACCGTGTCCCCCGACGGCACCCTGCTCGGCTGGGTGGCTCCCGAGGACGGCGTCCTCAACGTCTGGGTCGCGTCGCGCGATGACCTCGGACAGGCCCGCGCCATCACCCACGACCGCGACCGAGGCGTGCGCGACTACCTGTTCTGCCACGACGACCGGCACCTGATCTACGCCCAGGACCGGGACGGCGACGAGAACTGGCGCCTCTACCTGCTCGACCTGACCACGGACGACGAGGCCCGGCTGATCACTCCGGGCGACGGCATCCAGGCCCGCATCCTCGGGCACAACCGGTGGCACCCGTCCACCGTGCTGATCGCGCTGAACGACCGCGTGCCGCAGCTGCACGACGTCCATCGGCTCGACCTGTCCACCGGTGAGCTCACCCTGCTGGCCGAGAACCCCGGATTCGTCGAGTGGCTGGTCGACGCCGATCTCGCGCTGCGCGGTGGCACCACCATGGCGCCGGACGGTTCGGCGACCGTGCATCTCGGCGCGCCGGGTGTCGCGGACGGCGCCTACCAGCCCTTCCTCGAGATCCCGCCGGACGACGCCGGCAACACCGGCGTGCTCGGCTTCACCCGCAGCGGGGCATTGCTGGTGCTGTCGAGCGTCGGCGTCAACGCGACCCGGCTGGAACGGCACGACCTGGCCACCGGCGAGCGCGCCGTCCTGGCCGCCGACGAGGCCTACGACATCGGCGGCGTCTGGCAGGACCCGGCCACGCTCGAGGTGCAGGCGGTCGAGGTGGTGCGGGCACGCCAGGACGTGCAGTTGCTGGACGACGCGCTGGCGGTTCACCTCGACCGGTTGCGCGCTCTCGGCGAGGGCGACCTCCACATCGGACGCCGCGAGCGCACCGGCCGGTGGTGGATCGTCAGCGTCGCCCCCAGTGACGGCCCCATCGCCTATCACCTCTATGACGCCGAGTCGGGGAGCAGCCAGTTCCTGTTCCCGCACCGAAAGCAGTTGGCCGCGTTGCCTTCTGGCACGCTGGCACCGATGGAGCCGTTCTCGTTCACGGCGCGCGACGGGCTCGAGGTGCACGGCTACCTCACGTTTCCGCCGGGGGTCGAGCGGCGCGGGCTGCCCGCCGTCCTCAATGTGCACGGTGGGCCGTGGGCGCGTGACCTGTGGGGGTTCCACACCGAGGCGCAGTGGCTGGCCAACCGCGGCTACGTCTGCATCCAGGTGAACTTCCGCTCCTCGACCGGGTACGGCAAGGCGTTCCTCAACGCCGGCGACAAGCAGTGGGGCCTGGCGATGCAGGACGACCTCACCGATGCCGTCGAGCACGTGATCGCCCAGGGGTGGGTGCATCGCGAGCGGGTCGGCATCTACGGCGGCTCCTACGGCGGGTACGCCGTGCTGGCGGGCGCGGTGTTCACCCCGGACCTGTACCGCTGCGGGATCGACATCGTCGGACCGTCGAACCTGCTGACCCTGCTGGCCTCGGTGCCGGAGTACTGGAAGCCGCTGATCGCGATGATGCACCAGCGGGTCGGCAATCCCGAGACCGAACCCGACCTGCTGCAGGCGGCCTCACCGCTGAGCCACGTCGAGAAGATCCGGATCCCGCTGCTGGTGGTGCAGGGCGCCAACCACCCGCGCGTCAAGCAGGCGGAGGCCGAACAGATCGTCGCGGCACTGACCGAGAAGGGCTTGCCGCACGAGTACCTGCTGTTCGAGGACGAGGGCCACGGCTTGGCCAAACCCGAGAACCGCGAACGCATGTACGCCGCCGCCGAGGCCTTCCTGGCCGCCCACCTCGGCGGCCGAGTCCAACCCACCTGACACCTGACCCACCCAACCCGCTCATGCTCCGCGGGTGCCCGGCGATACTCCGCAGCTGACGGTCAATTCGGGCATTTTGCCGCCTCGGCCTGTCCCCTGCGGAGCATGAGCAGGTTTCGTGGGGCGTCGGGGAGGTACTTGACGGCCTCGCGGAACGTGACGCCGCTGACCCGGGCCGCGCGTGGCAGCAGCCAGGCATACACCTCGTCCGGCCGATGACGGGACGTCGCACGCAGCACCCAGCCGATGGCCTTGCGGATGAAGAACTCCCGTTCGTCGAGCATCGCATCGGCGTAGCGCAGGAACCGCACCAGGTCGCCCCGGCCGGCACCCAGTGGTCGCAGGTGAGCGAGCAGGGCGCTGCGCCGGATCCAGAAGTCGCCGTCATCGGCCCAGCGATCGAGTACCTCGTCGGCCCACGGCTGATCGTCGAGCAATGCGCTGCCGACGTCGGCGGCCAGCAGATCCAGCAGCGCCCAGGTGCGCGACTCGCGCAGGAGTCGTTCCAGCAGAACGAGATCGGCCGGCACGAGCAGGTCCAGCCGACTCGACAACAGGACGGTCGCCAGGAACCGCCGCTCGTGTACCGGGGCCTCGACCGGCTCGTCCCACAGCCGCGTGGCGAGCTCGATCAGCTGGTCGTGCGTGAGGTCGCGATGCGTCCTCAGGACGGCGCGTGCCGTCGTCCGCAGCACCGGTACCCGCACGCCGTAGTGCACCAAGGCGCTCTTCAGGTAGCGGCGTTCGGCCTCTGCCCGCTCGCGCCGGCCGGCATCACGGATCTCGGCGTCGATCGCCGCAACCTGCTGGGCGACGTCCATCGGATCACGCTAGCCGACCGGCCTCGGTCTGCCTCGACCGTCAGCGGCCGAGCCTCACGCGCCGAATGAGGGGTTGAGCTGGCTCAGCCGCAGGTTGTTGCCCGAGGGGTCCCGGAACCCGCAGTCGATGCCGTAGGGCTGCTGCTGCGGCGGCTCGGTGAAGGGGACGCCGCGCGCGGACATCTCCTCGTAGGCCTTCTGGCAGTCGTCGGTGGTCAGGAAGACCGTGCCGGCCATGCCCTTGCCCATCAGGTCGCGAATCGCCTCGCCGGTGGCCTCGTCGGCGATCGGCGGGCCGGGAATGGCCATGAGCACGATGGCGATGTCACTCTGCCCGGGCGGGCTGACGGTGAGCCAGCGGAAGTTGCCCATCTCGGGCATCGTGACGTCGGTCTGGACCTCCATGCCCACCTTCTCGGTGTAGAAGGCCAGCGCCTCGTCCTGGTCGTGAACCCACAGCTGAGCCGTGGCAATGCGGATCATCAGAAACTCCTCGATCGGGGGTGGACGGGTTCCAGGACTCAGTTCTACGGGTCAGCCGGACGCCACGTCTTCTCGAAACGTGCGCACCTCGCGCGAGGTGCGGATCACCGGACGGCCGTAGACCCGCAACACACAGGCGGGTACCTGCGCCAGGCTCACGGCGGGCGGGTAGGCGGCGCGATAGGCCGTCGGCGTGCTGCCGAACATGCGGCTGAAGCTGGACGTGAAGGACCCCACGCTGGTCAATCCGACCGAGACGCAGACCCGGGCGACCGGCCAGTCGGTGGTGCGCAGCAGGGTGGCGGCACGCTCGAGCCGACGGCTCAGCAGGTATTGATGCGGGCTCTCCCCGAAGGCGCGCTTGAACTGCCGACTGAAGTGCGCCGCCGACAGCATCGCGGCGGCGGCCATGTCGGCCACCGTGATCTCGTCGGCATACCGTGCGTCGGCCAGGTCCTTGGCGCGCACCAGGTGCCGGCTGGGCGGCAGGGACGACGAGGCGCTCACCCGGTCGAGTCTTCCAGGGGCAGGCGCCTCGGCACGATGACCTGGCCAAGGATCAGTGCGCGGCGGCGCAGCTGCGAGGCGGTCCGTGATCGCATCCCGTGTTGCCAACCATTGCGTCAGGCGAGGCCTCCATCTTCGGCAAGTTCGCGGATGCGCAACTTCGCGTATCCGCGAAATTGCCAGAAGGGGACGACCCCATGGATCAGGTGCCGGTGGCAATCACAACTGGGCTGGTCGAGCCGGAACAGACCGCTCTGCCAGGAGTCACGTAGCTGGACCTCTCATAGACCGCACGGTAGGCGCCGCGGCCGGCGCGCAGTCGCACCAGGATCGACCAGCGCCCACTACGACGGACGGCAACGGAGGAGACCGTCTGCCACCGGTCACGACCTGCTCGATACTGAATGAGGAGGCCCGCCCATGCCGGACACAGGTCCACGCCGATCGCTGATCCGGCCAGCGGCAAGAGTCGTCCGGTGCGACCCTGCCGCACGGTGCTGCCCGCCGAGATCAGGGGCTGGCGTGTGGGTGCAGCCACCTCCACCCGGTCCAGAATGGCGCGAGCCGGGGTCCCGTTGACGCCGCCAGGTATCGGGTCTGACCAGAGGGTCACCACGCTGGCGGAGGCAGTCCGTGTCATCGAGAACCGACCCGCGCCATCCGTGGGCATCAACGGCTCGTCATCGGATCCTTCGTATTCCGGGCGACCGCACCGTGCCTGCGGACACAGACTCACCTTCGCCGGCGCGCCGGCACGCGTGTCCGAGTCGATCACACGCCCCGACAGGACATAGGCGGAATTGCCCGAGACCGTGCGCGGCGCCACCGCCGTGACGAGACGAGGCTGGTGCGTGCCCACCACCGTGTACGACGCGGGCACCTGCTGTTGGCTGACGCTGAGCGGACGAGCCAAGGAGTCACACGCGGCGATCATCGTGACCTGATGGGTGCCCGAGTTCGTCGAGCCCACCCGGTAGGGCAACGCCCACTCGCTGTCGGAACCGACGGTGCGGACATGGCTGGCGTAGTCGAACGGCGTCACGCTCCCGCCCCAACAGTCGCCGACACCCACCACAGTGGGGACGACCGTGCTTCGGAGCCGGATGGTCACGGTCACGACCGCCGCATCGAACCCTGAGAGCGTCACCGTCGAGGGACTGGCCGAGAGCTCCAGCACCTCGGCGGTGTCCGCGGCGCTCGAGGGCGCCACACCACCCCCGATGCCCCAGGTGATCGCCAGAACCGCCGCCGCGACGGCGGACCTCCATCGTGTTGTCGAAACCCCCATGATCGACACGCTAACCGACCTGCTGATCATGGAGTGGTTCCGTGTCCGGACTCGCCGAGATCGCCGCGAGTGTGCCTTCTCGTCCCTGCCGCTCGGATCGAGCCGGGTTTGCCCGCGACTACGAGGGCAAACCCGGCGCAACTCCCCGTTGGTCAACCGAGCTGCGGCGGGGTGATGGCGGACCGTTGGGCCTTGCTCAGCCTCGTTCGGCTGTACGTAAGCGCCGTAGGCAGCGATGCGCTGCTGCCGGGTGATCGTCCCCCAGCCGCCGGACGCCGGAGCGGCCGGCGGGGTCGGTACAGCGGCTGCGGCCGGCGGCTTCTTGGGGCTTCGGGCCGAGGGTGCGGGCACCGGCGAGGCCGTGTGCGAGGGAGTTGAACCGATCCCGGGCCGAGCGGTGGAGGACGGCGAGGCCGAGGGACTCGGCGTACTCGGAGTCGACATCTCGGGTGGAGCGGGGGCGGCTCCGTGAGGCTTCGTCGGGTTGTCCACCGACTACGGTGGTCAACCCGACTAAGCCCGGGCGAGACCACGCTGATCAGGCGTGGCCCGTCGCGCGCAGGGCGAGCCAGAGGTGGGCCGCGGTGTCCGGATCGTCCAGGTCGACCGTAGCCACCCGGGACGCCCTGGCGATGCGCTGACGCAGCGTATTGCGATGCACCCCAAGGGTTTTCGCCGCCTGCTCCCAGTTTCCGCGATGCCCCAGGTAGGCGGCGACGGCGGGCACCAGCGGCGCGCGGCGATAGGCCGCCAGCCGGGCCAGCTGCTCACGCGCCATCACCTCGACCTCGGCCGACGACGCCCCGGCGGCGTCCAGCGCGATCTCACCGGGCGCGACACCGGCGAGCGCAGCGCGCAGCGGGTCCATCGGCACCGATCCCAGCGGCGCGACCGGCGATCCGACCGCGCGCAGGCCGGCCGCCGCGCCGTCCCGGACCCGGCGCAACGCCCGCTCGACCGGCTCCGCCACACCGTCCGGCACCAGCAGCACCAAGACGTCGCCGTCGGTCCAGGCCCAGAGGCGGCGCAAGGTGCCCCCGCGCTCCTCCTCGAGCCGATCGAGCACCTCGTCGCTGGTGAGCGGGTGGGCACCGGCCACCAGCACCACCCGCGCCCGGTGCGGCAGGGCGTCCTCGCCGAGCTGGGCCGCCAGCTCCCGCGCGGCGTCCACCCGCCCCGCCAGCACCAGCCGGACGACGCAGGCTCGCTCCGCCCGCCGGGCAGCGGTACGCGCCAGGCCATGGTCGAGTACCGCGGACAGCAGCGTGCAGGCGGTCAGCACCACGCCCCGATCCGGGCTGCGAATCGGCCGCTCACAGCCGATCGCGACGAACCCGACCAGCGCCGACGGCCCGGCACCTGCGGCCGAGCTGACGGTGCGGGTCAACGGGTGCACGATCACGTCCTCGCCGTCGAGCGAGAACGTCGCCGAGGCGTGTGGACCCGCGGCGCGCAACCGCTCGACGTCCCCGCGCAGCCGCACCGCCACGGCGTGCCGGCGGCGGGGCCAGACCTCGATCAACTCACCGTCCGGGCCGAGCCGCGCCGCCCAGCCCTGCACCGAGTTGGCCAGCACCCGCACCACCGCCGACACCGGGTTACGCGTGGTGGCCGCCCGGGCCAGGTCACGGTGGGCACCCAGGGCGGCGCTCAGTTCGGCATGCCCCGCGGCGGTCAGCAACGACCAGTACGCCCTGGTCACCGCGAGGAACGGTGTCGGGACCGGCACCACGAGCAGCGGCAGCCCGGCCGCGGCGCAGGCCGCGGCCAACGCCGGCGGTACCTGCTGATGCACCGGCCCGAGCCCGATCGCCAACCCGACCAGCCCCCGCTCGGCCAGCCGGGTGGCATAGGCACGCGCCTGCGTGATCTGCCCGGTCAACCCCAACCCGGTGGTCAGCAGCAGCTCGCCGCCGTCCAGGTACGGGGTGGGGTCGAGCAGCTCGCTGACGTGCACCGCGCTGACCTCGGCGTCCAGCCGGGCCGGCGCCGGGTCGCCCACCGGGATCAGGTCACCGGGCAGGGAGCGGACGAGTCGGCGCAAGCTGGGCATGATCTGTGCAGAGTATCCATAGCTCTATCGAGCATGGCCGGAACATCCACAGACAACCCGGACGCCGAGCACCTAGCGTGGCAGCGTGAGCGCTGCTCCCCCCGATCCTGCCGTCCCCGACGCCGGCCACCCGCTGGACGGCGTGCTGGTCGCCGATTTCAGCCGGGTGCTGGCCGGACCGCTGGCCACGATGACCCTGGCCGACCTCGGCGCCCGCGTGATCAAGGTGGAACGTCCCGGGGTCGGCGACGAGACCCGTGCCTGGGGTCCGCCGTACTCGGCCCACCCGCCGCAGGCCAGCACCTACTTCGAGTCGATCAACCGGACCAAGGAGTCGGTCGCGCTGGATCTCGGCGACACCTCCGAGGGCGGCGATCGGGCGCTGGCGTTCGAGTTGGCGCGGCGCGCGGACGTCGTGATCTCGAACTTCAAGCCCGGCACCATGGAGCGGCTCGGCCTCGGCTACGAGCAGGTGCGCGCGGTCAACCCGGGCGTGATCTATTGCGAGATCAGCGGTTTCGGGTCCGGAGCCGGGGCCGACCTGCTGGGGTACGACTTCGTGGTGCAGGCCGTCGGCGGGCTGATGAGCATCACCGGCAACCCCGGCGAGCCCACCAAGGCCGGGGTGGCGCTGGTCGACGTCCTCACCGGCAAGGACGCCACCATCGGCATCCTGGCGGCGCTGACCGCCCGCGCCCGCACCGGACGCGGCGAGCGAATCGAGGTCACCCTGCTCACGTCGTCCCTCGCGGCGATGGTCAACCAGGCCCAAGGCGCGCTCGAGACCGGGCGCGCGCCGTCCGGATTGGGCAATCAGCACCCCAGTATCGCGCCGTACGAGACGTTGCACTGCAAGGACGCCCTGATCGCCGTCGCCTGCGGTAACGACGGCCAGTTCGCCCGGCTGACAACGGTTCTCGGTGATCCGGCACTGGCCGCCAAACCCGACTTCGCCACCAACGCCGCCCGGGTGGCCCACCGCCCGGCGCTGGTCGAGCGACTCGAGGCGCTGCTGGCCACCGACACCGCCGACGCCTGGGTCGCCGCGTGCACCGCTGCCGGCGTCCCGGCGGGTCGGGTCGGCACCATCCTGGACGGCGTGGAGCTGGCCGAGCAGCTGGGCCTCGACCCGCTCATCGAGGTCGCCTCGGACGACGCCCCGCGCACCCGCCAGGTTCGGCATCCGGTGCGCTGGAACGCCTATCGCACCGCCGAGCCCACTCCACCACCAGCCCTGGGCGAGCACGATGCCGCCCTGCGCGCCTGGCTGACCACGCCGTCCGACGACCGAGTTCCCACCACCGAGACGAGAGCGAACCGATGAAGACCTCCGCCCCCCGCAGCGTCAACCCGCATGACCTGGCCGACATCGACGCCATGCTCACCGCGGACGAGAAGGCGGTGCGCGACGCCGTCCGGCAGGTCTGCGACGACGCCGTCGAGCCCTACATCGCACAGTGGTACGAGGCCGGCGAACTGCCCACCGCGCGGGAACTGGCGAAGGAGTTCGGCAAGGTCGGCCTGCTGGGCATGCACCTCGAGGGCTACGGCTGCGCCGGCATGAGCGCGGTCGACTACGGCCTGGCGTGCCTCGAACTCGAGGCCACCGACTCGGGCATCCGCAGCCTGGTCTCGGTGCAGGGCTCGCTGGCGATGTTCGCGATCTGGCGCTGGGGCAGCGAGGAGCAGAAGCAGGAGTGGCTGCCGCGGATGGCGACCGGTGAGGCGATCGGCTGCTTCGGACTGACCGAGCCGGACGCCGGATCCGACCCGGGCTCGATGCGCACCAGCGCGCGCCGCGACGGCGACGACTGGGTGCTGGACGGCGCCAAGATGTGGATCACCAACGGCTCGATCGCCGACGTGGCCGTGGTGTGGGCCAACGCCGGTGAGGAGAACGGCGGCATCCGCGGCTTCGTCGTCCCGACCGCGTCCCCCGGGTTCTCGGCGCCGAAGATCAAACACAAGATGTCGTTGCGGGCCTCGGTGACCAGTGAGCTGGTGCTCGAGGGCGTCCGGTTGCCCGGTTCGGCGGTGCTGCCCGAGGTGCGAGGGCTGAAGGGTCCGCTGTCGTGCCTGAACGAGGCCCGGTTCGGCATCGTCTGGGGTGCCCTCGGCGCCGGACGCTCGGCCCTCGAGGCGGCGCGCCGGTACTCGATGGAGCGTGAGCAGTTCGGCAAGCCGATCGCGAGCTTCCAGCTGACCCAGGCCAAGCTGGCCAACATGGCCGTGGAGCTGATCAACGGCCAGCTGCTGGCGCTGCACCTGGGCCGGCGCAAGGACGAGGTCGGCCTGCGCCCCGACCAGGTCAGCCTGGGCAAGTACAACAACGTCACCAAGTCGCTCGAGATCTGCCGGACGGCGCGAACCATCCTGGGCGCCAACGGAATCAGCGGCGAGTTCCCGGTGATGCGGCACGCCAACAACCTGGAGTCGGTGCTGACCTACGAGGGCACCGTCGAGATGCACACCCTGATGATCGGCCAGGCCCTCACCGGCATCCCCGCCTATCGCTGACCCTGCTCCTTCCCTCCCGACCGACGGCACCCCAACCCCAACCCGCTCATGCTCCGCAGGTGACACGTCTCGCCCGCAAAACAGGCCCCAAAGGCGTCGGCTGCGGAGCATGAGCAGTCACCCGCGGAGCATGAGCGGGTTGGGGGCGGCATGGCGGGTCTCACCGGAGCGCAACGGCACGCCGAGGTCACCCGCCGGTTCGGCGACTGGCACGACCCGATCCCGGCGCTGCTGGCGGCCACTGCCCGCGATGAGGTGCTGCAGCACGACATCAGCCCGCTCGATCCGCCACTGACCAGCTATGCCTCGGGTCGGGTGGCGCTGCTCGGCGATGCGGCCCACGCCATGACGCCCGACCTCGGGCAGGGTGCGTGCCAGGCGGTCGAGGACGCCGCGGTGCTCACCGCCGAACTCGTCCCGGCCCTGAGGTCCACCACCCCGGACAGCCCGGACACCCCAGACAGCTCGGAGACCCCGGACGCCGCAGCCGTCGCGCTCGCCTTGCGCCGCTATGACGCCGCCCGACGCCCACGGACCCAGCGCATCGCGCGCACCGCGGCCCGGATCGGCCGATTCGCCCAACTCGACGACCCGGTGACGACCTCGGCGCGAGCGGCGCTGATGCGGCTGCTGCCGGGTTCACTGCTGCGCTCACGCAACGGCTGGCTGCTCGATTGGGAGCCGCCGCCTAGGGTGTGATCGTGGACTGGAACCTGCGCGCCTGTGGTCGGCACGGGCACGTCACCTATCGTCCCGACGAACCCGAACTGGCCGCACGGTTGCACGTCGCCACCCCCGCCGGTGAGGCCTGGCGCTGCCTTCGCTGCGGCGACTTCGTGCCGGGTGAGCCGTCGGGCACCGGACCCGCCGACCATGCCCCGCTGGTGATGCGCGGGCCGGCGTTGCGCGATGCGCTGGTGCTGCGGCTGCTCGCCGCCGAGCGGGGCATCCGGGGGCTGGCCCTGGTCGCGGCCGCCTACGGCGTCTACCGGTTCCGCAGCTCGCAGGGCACCTTGCGCCAGATGCTCGAGTCCTACCTGCCGCTGCTCACCCCGATCGCCGATCGCGTCGGGTACGACCTGACCGACTCCGGGCCGCTGAGGCTCTTCCGGCAGGCCCTCAGCGTGCACGCCCGCACGCTGACTTGGATCGGGCTGGCCATCCTGCTGTACGGAACCCTGCAGTTGACCGAGGCCGTCGGCCTGTGGCTGCTGAAGCGCTGGGGCGAGTACGTGGCCGTGATCGCCACGTCGCTGTTCCTGCCCCTGGAGATCTACGAGATCATCGAGAAGGTCACGCCGACCCGGGTCGGTGCCCTGATCGTCAACCTGGCGGCCGTCGCCTACCTGGTCTGGACGAAGCGGCTGTTCGGCACCCGCGGCGGCCGGGCGGCGCACGAGGCGCGGCTGCACCAGGCCTCCATCATCGAGGTCGAACGAGCGGCCTGCGCCCCGGCCTGAGGCGTTCCGATCACGGCGCCCTCAGCACTGGAACCCGTTCGGCGTCACCGGATCAGCGCGACCGAGGCAACGTCACCGAAGCGCGCCAACGCGCGGTCGCCGGTCGCGATCGGAACCGCCGCCGTGAGGCCGCCGGTGATCACAAGGGACCCGGACGGCGCGTGCAGCCCCCGGGCGGTGAGGTGATCACGCAACCAGGCCAGCGCCGTCCAGGGTGAGCCCATGGCGGCTGCCGTGGTCGCCTCGGACACCGCCTCACCCACGGCCAGCCGCACCGGGAGGTGGTCGACGGCGTCCAGCGGGATCGCCTCGCCCAGAACCACATACGCGACCGAGGACCCGTCGGCGGTGTTGTCGGCCAACGTGAAGCGGTAGTCCCGCCAGGTGCTGTCGACCACCTCGAGCGCGGCTCGCGCCTCGACCACCACCGACCGCACGTCCGCGCCGCCGACCGGTCCGACCAGGTCGGCGCCGAGCACGAACGCCACCTCGGGCTCGACCCGCGGCTGGCGCACGTCGTCCGGCAATCGCGCCGGATCGTCCCCGGTCGACCGCAGGATCATGGCGTCGGTCAGCGGCCCGCTGTTCGGCTCGTCGATGCCCATCTGGGCGCGCATCGCCGCCGAGGTGTACCCGAGCTTCCACCCGGCAGCCCGCTCGCCCCGGGCCAGCCGGCGCCGGTGCAGCTCCTGCTGCACCGCGTACGCCGCCGCGAGCCCGAGCTCGCCCGAACTCCGACTCGGCGGGTCGAGCAGCGCCCCGTCGCCACGCGCCGTCCAGATGCGCTCGGCCCACGTCTCCACCGTCATGGCGTCCAGTGTGCCCCGCCGTCCCGAGACGGCGCGGCACCCCGGCGGATAGGATCCGTTTGTGTCCGAATCAACGCGCGATCTGCCCGTCGAGCATCCCTACTACCGGCCCGAGCCCGGCACGGCGTGGGCGCAGGTGGATGCCTGGAGCGGCGTGATGCCGCCCGGACGGCCGCTGATCACGCTGGCCAACTGGCAAGAGGCACCCAACCAGGAGTGGGCCTTCCAGCACATGCGTGAGCTGATGCCCAGCCACGTCATCGACGGCACCGACACCCCCCGCCCGTTGGCGGTACAGCCCCAGAGCCTGGGTGCCATCGCCGTCCAGACCCCGGACGGCGCGAGCACGGTGGACGACGTCGTCGAAACCACGGACACCGACGGCTTCCTGGTGATCCACAACGGCGAGATCCTCGAGGAGCGCTACCGCGAGCCGATGACCGCGCGACGCCGCCACCTGGTGATGTCGGTGACCAAGTCAGTGGTCTCGTGCGTGGCCGCCTCGCTGGCCGCCGAGGGCCTGCTCGACCCCGAGGCCCCGGTCGAGACCTACGTTCCCGAGCTCAGCGGCTGCGGCTACGCCGGGGCGAGCGTGCGCACCCTGCTCGACATGCGCTCGGGCATCCGGTTCCACGAGACCTACCTCGACCCGAACTCCGAGGTGCGGGTGATGGAACGCTCGATGGGCTGGGCACCCCGCAACCACGGCGACCCGCTGGGCATGTACCCCTACATCCTCACCGTGGCCGGCGAGCAGGACCACGACGGCATCTTCGTCTACCGCTCGATCGACACCGACGTGCTGGGCTGGGTCTGCGAACGCGCCGCCGGGGCGCGCATGGCCGACCTGATCAGCGCGCGGGTGTGGCAACCGATCGGCGCCTACCACGACGCCGAGATCTCGGTCGACCCGCTCGGATCGGCGATCCACGACGGCGGCC
>JAXLRT010000019.1:0-127863 GCA_046330955.1 Kineosporiaceae bacterium
AGGCGAGCGATGACGATCTGCGGCTGGCGATCACCGAACTCGGTCTGGCCGACTGGGTCGACGGCCTGCCGCACGGCCTGGCCACCCATGCCGGACAGCGCGGTGAGGCGCTGTCGGCGGGGGAGCGGCAACTGGTGGCACTGGCCCGCGCCTACCTGGCCGACCCCGACCTCTTGGTGCTGGACGAGGCCACGTCGGCCGTCGACCCCGGCACCGAGGTACGCATCCAACGAGCCCTGGACGGCGTCACCGCCGGACGCACGTTCGTCGCCATCGCGCACCGGCTGAGTACGGCCGAGGCGGCCGACCTCGTCGTGGTGGTGGACGCCGGTCACGTGGTCGACGTGGGAACGCATCAGGAGTTGCTGACCCGTTGTGAGGTCTATCAACGCCTGCACGCCAGCTGGGTGCGTGGGTCGGCCGTGGCAGGATCGCCCCATGACGGACCACCTGCGTCAGGACTGGAGCGGTAGCCGTTTCGAAGAGGTCGACTTCAGTCGGTCGCGGTTTCACAACGTCTATTTCCAGGACGTCGTCCTGCGCGGCGCCTTCCTCCAGCGCGTCGACATCGACGGCTACGTCGATGGGCTCGTCGTCAACGGCGTCGACGTCGGCCCGCTCGTCGAGGCCGAACTCGACCGCCGCGACCCCGACCGGGCGCTCACCAGACCCCACGACGCCGACGGGTTCCGGACGGCGTGGCAGGTCGTCGCGCGACGCTGGGACGCTGCGGTACAGCGCGCCCGTGCGTTGCCCGAGGAGGATCTCCACCAGCGGGTCGACGGGGAGTACTCGTTCGTGGAGACCTTGCGCCACCTCGTGTTCGCGACCGATGCCTGGGTACGGCGCGCCGTCCTCGGGCAGCCGGTGCCCTACCACCCACTCGGCCTGCCCCACACCGAGATGCCCCCGGACACGCCGCACGTGCCGAACGACCACGATGCGCGCCCCTCGCTCGAGCAGATCCTCGCCATCCGCGCCGACCGGATGCGGACGGTCGCCCGGGTGCTCGACGAGCTCACCGACGAGCAGCTCGACGCCGGGACGACGCCGGTCGCCGAGCCCGGGTACCCCGAGTCCGAGTCGTTCCCGGTCCGCCGATGCCTCGGGGCGATCATCAGTGAGGAGTGGTCCCACCGCGAGTTCGCCGAACGCGACCTCGGCGTCCTGGAACGGCGCCGCAGCGAGCAGTAGCTCGGCTGCCATCGGACGATCACGGGCGGCACCGATGCGCGCCGGGATGAAAGGATCGGGTCGTGTCCACCGAACGTTCCCCTCTACCGGCAGCACCGCTGGACCCCGCGATCGCCGCGCGATTGAAGCGCACCAGCGACGGCCTGGTGTGTGCCGTCGTCCAGCAGCACGACACCGGAGAGGTGTTGATGGTCGGCTGGATGGACGACGAGGCACTGCGTCGCACCCTGGCCGGCGGCCGGGTCACCTATTGGAGTCGCAGTCGCGGCGAGTACTGGCGCAAGGGCGACACCTCCGGCCATGTGCAGTGGCTGAAGGCGATCCGCCTCGACTGTGACGGCGATGCCCTGTTGGTCAGCGTCGATCAGGTCGGCGCCGCCTGCCACAACGGCACCCGTTCGTGCTTCGACACCTACCTGCTGCCCGACCCGACGGTCCTTCACGATGGCGAGGCCACCCGATGAGCCAGACCCTGTCCGAGACCACCCTCGCCGAGGTGCCGCTGGGCCGGACCTGGCCCGACCTCGACACCTTCCGGGTGCTGGCCAAGGACCGCCGGGTGATCCCGGTGGTGCGCCGGTTCCTGGCCGACGGCGAGACCCCGATCGGGGTGTACCGCAAGCTGTCCGGTGATGCCCCCGGCACGTTCCTTCTCGAGTCCGCCGAGCAGGGGGCCTGGTCGCGCTGGAGCATCGTGGGTGCCGCCAGCGGGGCCACCCTGACCAGCCGGGACGGCGCCGCGCACTGGATCGGCAACCCGCCGGTCGGCGTCCCGACGGCGGGCGATCCGTTGCTGGCACTGCGCGACACCGTGGCCACGCTGGCCACGCCGCGGCTGCCCGGCATGCCGCCACTGACCGGGGGCATGGTCGGCTTCGTGGCGTGGGACGCCGTGCGTCGCTGGGAGCGCATCCCCGAGCCCACCATCCCCACGGTGGACGAGCTGGGGGTGCCCGAGCTGTCGATGAGCCTGGCCACCGACCTGGCGGTGCTCGACCACAGCGACGGCACCCTGCTGCTGATCGCCAACGCCGTGAACTACGACGCCACCGACGAACGGGTCGACGAGGCCTGGGCGGACGCCGTCCAGCGCCTGGATCGGATGACCACCCAGCTCGCGGCGCCGGCGCCCTCGACCGTCGCGGTGCACGCGGCATCGGCCGTCGAGCCGAGCTCGCGCACCACCGAACCCGACTACCTGGACGCCGTGCGGGCCGGTAAGGAGGGCATCCGGGACGGCGAGGTGTTCCAGGTGGTGCTGGCCCAGCGGTTCGACCTGGACTGCCCGGCCGACGCCCTCGACGTCTACCGCATCCTGCGGGCCACCAACCCCAGCCCCTACATGTACCTGTACCGCGCGATCGACCCCGAGGGTCGGCGGCTGGACGTCGTGGGGTCGAGTCCCGAGGCGCTCGTCACCGTCACCAACGGCCGGGTGGTCACCCACCCCATCGCGGGCACCCGCTGGCGCGGGGCGACCGCGGCCGAGGACAACGCCCTGGCCGCCGAGATGCTCGCCGACCCCAAGGAACGGGCCGAGCACATCATGCTGGTCGACCTGGCCCGCAACGACCTGGGCCGGGTGTGCCGGGCAGGGTCGGTCGAGGTGGTCGACTTCATGCAGGTCGAGCGGTACAGCCATGTGATGCACCTGGTCTCGGTGGTCGAGGGTGACCTCGCCCCCGGGCGCAGCGCCTACGACGTGCTGCAGGCGACCTTCCCGGCGGGCACGCTGTCCGGCGCGCCCAAACCCCGCGCCATGGAGATGATCGAGGAGCTCGAGCCGGTGCGCCGCGGCCTGTACGGCGGTGTGGTGGGCTATCTCGACCTGGCCGGCAACATGGACCTGGCGATCGCGATCCGGACCGCCCTGATCCGGGAGGGGGTCGCCCACGTCCAGGCCGGGGCCGGCATCGTGGCCGACTCGGTGCCCGAGCGCGAGCACGACGAGTGCCGCAACAAGGCTGCCGCGGTGCTCCGCGCCGTGGCGACCGCCTCGACGCTGCGGGCGCCCGGATCATGACCGTGGCCAGCCGGCTGACCCGGCGCAGCACCGTCCTGGGGGTGCTGGGGGGTGCCGGCATTGTGCTGCTGGCGCAGGGACGTACCTGGGTGAGGCTCGACCGGGTACCGGCCACCGGGGTGGTCACCGCGGTCACCGACGGCTCGCTCTCGGGTGAGCAGGCCGCCCCCGGGGTGCTCGCGCTGGCACTGGTCGCCGCGGCCGGTGCGGTCGCCGTGACCCTGGCCGGACGGCGCCTGGCTCGCGCCTGCGCCGTCCTGCTCGCCCTGACGGGGGTGGGTGTGGTGGCGTTGGCCACACAGGTGCTGACCGACCCGGCGAGCGTGGCCCGCGAGGCCACGCGGGGCGCCACCGGCCTGGTCGACACCGCCCCGCCCGCAGCCGCCGTCACCGCCTGGGTGGGGGTGGGCCTGGCCGGCGGAGCGGTCATCACCTTGGCGGCGTTGGCGGTCTGGTGGGGCGCCGGCCGCTGGACGATGCGAGCTTCCGCCAAGACGGCGACGACAGCGATGACGGCGATGACGGCATCGTCGCGCGCCACCGGATCCGGGAGCGCCCGGGAGGAATCGCCCGAACCGCTCTGGGAGGCCATCGGCCGCGGTGAGGATCCGACCGATTGACGCGCCGCAGCTACCGGACGCCGGTGGCTACAGCGTCGCACCATGACGGCCTGCAACAATGACCACAGCTGAAGGGAGCAAGCACCATGGTGAACACTCAGGCGGCCCATGAGGTGCACGAGGGCCACGGCAACAGCGTTGCCGCGTGGACCAGCGTCATCGTGATCATGCTGGGCGCGCTGATCTCGTGTTGGGGCGTGGCTGTGGCCAACTCGACGCTGTCGATCGCCGGTGGCGTCGTGGTCGTCATCGGCGCCATTCTCGGCAAGGTGATGTCCGCCATGGGCTACGGCGCCGCTGGTCACCGCTGATCTCCACAGGTCGTCCGGCCCCGTACGGCGGTCGGAGCACGTCCTGTGGGTCGGTACGATCGTGACGTAGTGACCGCCGCCGACCAGGGGGATCCGTGACTGTTCTCGACGACATCATCTCGGGCGTTCGGGAGGACCTCGTCGAGCGGCAGCAGTCCGTTCCGCTGGAACGGCTGCAGGAGCAGGCCGAGCGGCAGCCGGGTGCCCTGGCCGCGCTGGCCGCCCTGGAGGACGCCGACGCGGTGCGGGTCATCGCCGAGGTCAAGCGCTCCAGCCCGAGCAAGGGCGCGCTGGCGGCCATCGCCGATCCGGCGGCCCTGGCGCGCGACTACGAGTCCGGTGGGGCCAGCGCGATCAGCGTGCTCACCGAACGGCGCCGCTTCGGCGGCAGCATCGAGGATCTGCAGGCGGTGCGCCGTGCGGTGGACATCCCGATCCTGCGCAAGGACTTCATCGTCTCGGCCTACCAGGTCTGGGAGGCCCGGGCCGCGGGCGCCGACCTGGTGCTGCTGATCGTGGCCGCCCTCGATCAGGATGCGTTGGTGTCCCTGGTCGAACGAGTGCACTCTCTCGGTATGACGGCGCTGGTCGAGGTGCACGACGCGGAGGAGGTGCCCCGGGCGGTGGACGCCGGGGCCCGGGTGATCGGCGTCAACTGCCGCGACCTGCGCACGCTCGAGGTCGACCGCGACCAGTTCCAGCGGGTCGCCCCGACGATTCCGGACGGCATCGTGAAGGTCGCCGAATCCGGGGTGCGGGGTCCCTATGACGTGCACACCTTCGCCCGGGCCGGGGCGCACGCCGTCCTGGTGGGCGAGAGCCTGGTGACCGGCGCCGACCCCCGGGCCGCCGTCGCCAACCTGGTTGCGGCCGGTGCCCACCCCGCGCTGCGGGCGGCCCGCAAGTGAGCGCGACCCCGTCGGTGGCCGCGGCGCTGTCGGCACAGACCGGCCCCTATTACGGCCGGTTCGGCGGACGATTCGTCCCCGAGGCCCTGATCGCGGCCCTGGACGAGCTCGAGGTCGCCTACGCGAAGGCCTCGGCCGATCCGGCGTTCGGCGCCGAGCTCGACCGGTTGCACCGCACCTACACCGGCCGGCCGAGCATCCTGACCGAGGTGCCGCGGTTCGCGGCGCACGCCGGGGGTGCCCGGGTGCTGCTCAAGCGCGAGGACCTGAACCACACCGGTTCCCACAAGATCAACAATGTGCTCGGTCAGGCCCTGCTGACCCAGCGGATGGGCAAGACCCGGGTGATCGCCGAGACCGGGGCGGGCCAGCACGGGGTGGCCACCGCGACCGCCGCCGCGCTGCTCGACCTCGAGTGCGTGGTCTACATGGGCGAGGAGGACACCCGGCGCCAGGCCCTCAACGTGGCCCGGATGAACCTGCTCGGCGCCACCGTGGTGCCGGTCACCGCGGGCTCGCGCACCCTCAAGGACGCGATGAACGAGGCGATGCGCGACTGGGTGACCAACGTCGAGCGCACCCATTACCTGATCGGCACGGTGGCGGGTCCCCACCCGTTCCCGAGCATGGTGCGCGACTTCCACAAGGTGATCGGCGACGAGGCGCGGGCCCAGGTGCTCGAGCTGGTCGGGCGGCTGCCGGACGTCGTCACCGCGTGCGTCGGCGGCGGGTCGAACGCGATCGGCATCTTCCACGCCTTTCTCGACGACCCCGGGGTCCGGCTGGTGGGCCTCGAAGCCGGCGGGGACGGCGTCGCGACCGGGCGCCACGCGGCGTCCATCACCGGTGGTACCCCGGGCGTGTTGCACGGCAGCCGGACCTTCATCCTGCAGGACGCCGACGGCCAGACCATCGAGAGCCACTCGATCTCGGCCGGTCTCGACTACCCGGGGGTCGGCCCGGAGCACGCCTGGCTGGCCGAGACCGGGCGCGCCACCTACCTGCCGGTGACCGACGCCGAGGCGATGGCGGCATTCCAGCTGCTCTGCCGAACCGAGGGCATCATCCCCGCGATCGAGAGCGCCCACGCCCTGGCCGGGGCGATCACCGCCGGGCGCGAGCTCGGGCCGGACGGCGTGGTGCTGGTGAACCTGTCCGGCCGCGGCGACAAGGACGTCGAGACCGCCGCCCGCTACTTCGGTCTGGTGAACCCGTGACGGAACCCGTGATCGCCGCCGGGCCGCGCTCCAGCGCGGCCGCCCTCGACGCGGCCAAGGCCGCCGGCCGGGCCGCCCTGGTCGCCTACCTGCCGATCGGGTTCCCCGACGTGCCGACCTCGATCGCCGCGGCGCGGGCTGCCGTCGAGGGGGGCGCCGACGTCCTCGAACTCGGCATGCCCTACTCGGACCCGCTCATGGACGGCCCGGTGATCCAGCACGCGGTGGACGCCGCGCTGCGCGGGGGCACCCGCACCGCCGATGTGTTGCGGGCGATCGAGGAGCTGTCGAGCGGTGGCGCGACCGCGCTGGTGATGACCTACTGGAACCTGGTCGACCGCTACGGCGTGGACGCCTTCGCCAAGGACCTGGCCGCCGCCGGGGGAGCGGGCCTGATCACGCCCGACCTGATCCCGGACGAGGCCGGCGACTGGATCGCGGCCAGCGACGCCCACGGTCTGGAGCGGGTGTTCCTGGTGGCGCCGTCGTCCACCCCGGCGCGGCTGGCCTCGACCTCGGCGGCCTGCCGCGGCTGGGTGTACGCGGCGTCCCTGATGGGCGTCACCGGGGTCAAGGCGGTCTCCGCCGGTGCGCGCGGGCTGGTCGAGCGCACTCGCGCCGCCGGCGCCGAACGGGTCTGTGTCGGGTTGGGGGTCTCGACCCCGGCCCAGGCGGCGGAGGTCGCCGAGTACGCGGACGGCGTCATCGTGGGGTCGGCGTTCGTGAAGGCCCTGGCCGAGGCGCCGTCGCCGGCCGAGGGGTTCGACGCGGTGCGCGAGTTGGCGCGCGCCCTGGCGGCCGCGTGTGCCGGTGGCTCGGGGTGAGGCTGTTCTCGATCCCCAGCCCGGAACAAGGGGTGTGGCACCTCGGGTTCTTCCCCATCCGGGCGTATGCGTTCTGCATCCTGATCGGCATCGTGGTGGCCATCTGGCTCGGCGAGCGGCGCTGGCAGGCTCGGGGCGGTCAGCCGGGTCTGATCACGGACCTGTCGGTGTGGATGGTGCCGTTCGGGGTGATCGGCGGCCGGATCTACCACGTCGTCACCACCTGGTCGGCCTACTTCGGCCCGCACGGTGACCCGGCCAAGGCGCTGCGCATCTGGGAGGGCGGCCTCGGCATCTGGGGTGCCGTGGTGCTGGGTGGCGTGGGCGGCTGGATCGGTGCCCGGCGCCGCAAGGTGCCGTTGCCGATGGTGGCCGACGCGATCGCTCCTGGGATCGTGCTGGCGCAGGGCATCGGGCGGCTGGGCAACTGGTTCAACAACGAGCTCTACGGCTCGGCCACCACGCTGCCGTGGGGGCTGCAGGTCCACGAGTGGGACCAGTCGGCCGGCCGGGCCCTGGTCGATGCGCAGGGTCACGCCAGGCTGCTCGAAGGGCTGTATCACCCGACGTTCCTGTACGAACTGCTCTGGGACGTCGGCGTCTGCCTGGTGCTGCTCTGGATCGACCGCCGGCGCCAGATCGGCCACGGTCGATTGTTCGCCCTGTATGTGGCGCTCTACACCGCGGGCCGGTTCTGGATCGAGATGCTGCGCACCGATCCGGCGACCGAGGTGCTGGGTCTTCGGCTCAACGTCTGGACCTCGATCGTGGTGTTCCTCGGCGCTGTGACCTACATCGTCATCTCCGCACGTCAACGCCCGGGTCGAGAGAGCATGGTCGAGCGGGCCTCCACCAGTTAGAGTGACAGAACCCGCGGGCCATCGGCGTCCCCAGTTTTCCCCTGTGCGCTTCTTTTGCGCACGCTCGAGCTGCGCTCAGCGCACCTGGACGACGAGGTGATGTGCATGCCCACGTCTGCGCCCCTGTTCACCACCCGGCCCGCCCCCGTGGGTCTCTACGACGGTGAGCACGAGCACGATGCCTGCGGCGTGGCCTTCGTCGCCACGATGCGCGGCGAGGGTGGCCACGACATCGTCGAGCACGCCCTGATGGCGCTGCGCAATCTCGACCATCGCGGTGCGGTCGGCGCCGAGGTGGACACCGGTGACGGTGCGGGCATCCTCACCCAGATCCCGGACGCCTTCCTGCGTGAGGTGGTCGACTTCCCGCTGCCCGACCAGGGCGGTTACGCGGTCGGCATGGCCTTCCTGCCCGACGACGACCAGCGCTGCAGCGACGCCGTCGCGGCGATCGAGCGGATCGCCGCCGACGAGGGCCTCACCGTGCTGGGATGGCGCGACGTCCCGATCACCCAGGGCCTGGTTGGCGACACCGCGCGGGCGTGCCAGCCGCGGTTCCAGCAGCTGTTCGTCACCTCGGCCCGCGGCCGCGTGGTCGGCATGGCGCTCGAGCGCATGGCCTTCTGCCTGCGCAAGCGGGTCGAGCACGAGGTCGAGGTCTACTTCCCCTCGCTGTCCGCCCGCACCCTGATCTACAAGGGCATGCTCACCACCGGCCAGCTCGAGCCGTTCTTCCCGGACCTGTCCGATCGCCGGTTCGCCACCGAGCTGGCCATCGTGCACTCCCGGTTCTCGACCAACACCTTCCCCTCCTGGCCGCTGTCGCACCCGTTCCGGTTGATGGCCCACAACGGTGAGATCAACACCGTCAAGGGCAACCGCAACTGGATGCACGCCCGCGAGAGCATGCTCGCCAGCGACGTCATCCCCGGGGATCTGAAGCGGCTCTACCCGATCTGTACCGACGGCGCCAGCGACTCGGCGAGCTTCGACGAGGTGCTCGAGCTGCTGCACCTGGGTGGTCGCAGCCTGCCGCACTCGGTGCTGATGATGATCCCGGAGGCCTGGGAGAAGCACGAGGAGATGGACCCCGCCCGCCGGGCCTTCTACGAGTTCCACTCGATGGTCATGGAGGCCTGGGACGGCCCGGCCTGTGTGGCTTTCACCGACGGCACCGTGATCGGCGCCGTGCTCGACCGCAACGGCCTGCGTCCGGCGCGCTACTGGGTGACCGAGGACGGTCTTGTGGTGCTCGCCAGCGAGGTCGGCGTGCTCGACGTCGACCCGGCGCGCGTCGTCCGCAAGGGCCGGCTGCAGCCGGGCCGGATGTTCCTGGTGGACACCGACCACGGCCGGATCGTGGACGACGAGGAGATCAAGAGCGAGCTCGCCGGCCAGTACCCGTACGACGAGTGGTTGCACGCCGGGCGGATCTTCCTGCACGACCTGCCCGAGCGGGAGCACGTGGTGCACACCCCCGCGTCGGTCACCCGGCGCCAGGAGGCCTTCGGCTACACCGAGGAGGAGTTGCGCATCCTGCTCGGCCCGATGGCCCGCACCGGGCTCGAGCCGATCGGCTCGATGGGCACCGACACCCCGATCGCGGTGCTCTCGCAGCGCCCGCGCTTGCTGTTCGACTACTTCAGCCAGCTGTTCGCCCAGGTCACCAACCCGCCGCTGGACGCCATCCGCGAGGAGCTGGTCACCGCCCTGAGCACCTCGATCGGCCCGGAGCGCAACCCGCTCGCGGCGACGCCGGCGCACTGCCGCCAGCTGGTGCTGGACTTCCCGGTGATCGACAACGACGAGCTGGCCAAGATCGTCCACATCAACGCCGACGGCGACCTGCCCGGCTACGCCACGGTCACCATCAAGGGTCTCTACCCGGTGGCCAAGGGCGGCGACGGCCTGCGCCAGCGGATCGAGGAGATCTACTCCGAGGTCTCGGCGGCGATCGCGGACGGCGCCCGGTTCGTCGTCCTGTCCGACCGGGACGCCACCGCCGATCTGGCGCCGATCCCCTCGCTGCTGCTGACCAGCGCGGTGCACCACCACACCATCAACGAGAAGACCCGCACCCGGATCGGGCTGATCGTCGAGGCCGGTGACGTGCGCGAGGTGCACCACGTGGCCCTCCTGATCGGCTTCGGTGCCGCCGCGGTCAACCCTTACCTGGCGATGGAGACGGTCGAGAACCTGGTGCGCTCCGGGGTGATCACCGGCATCGCACCCGAGAAGGCGGTCAAGAACCTGATCAAGGCCCTGGGCAAGGGCGTGCTCAAGGTGATGAGCAAGATGGGCATCTCGACGGTGTCCTCCTACGCCGGGGCGCAGGTCTTCGAGGCGATCGGGCTGGGCCGCGAGCTGGTCGAGACCTACTTCCCCGGTACCACCTCGCGCCTGGGCGGCATCGACCTGGACGTACTGGCCGAGGAGGTCGCCCGCCGGCACGCCCGGGCCTACCCGCGCGACGGCATCCGGGCGCCGCACCGCCGACTCGAGACCGGGGGTGAGTACCAGTGGCGCCGTGAGGGCGAGCCGCACCTGTTCGACCCCGAGACCGTCTTCCGGCTGCAGCACGCCACCCGCGAGCGACGCTTCGACGTGTTCCAGCAGTACACCGCCCGGGTCGACGAGCAGTCGCAGCGGCTGATGACCCTGCGCGGGCTGTTCCGGTTGCGCGAGGGCGCGTTGCCGCCGGTGCCGATCGAGGAGGTCGAGTCGGTCGCCTCGATCGTGAAGCGGTTCTCCACCGGTGCGATGTCGTACGGCTCGATCTCGGGCGAGGCGCACGAGACGCTGGCCATCGCGATGAACGCCCTGGGTGCCAAGTCGAACACCGGTGAGGGCGGCGAGGACGTCGACCGGCTGCTCGACCCGCAGCGGCGCAGCTCGATCAAGCAGGTGGCCTCGGGTCGCTTCGGGGTCACCAGCATGTACCTGACCCACGCCGACGACCTGCAGATCAAGATGGCCCAGGGGGCCAAGCCCGGTGAGGGCGGCCAGCTGCCGGCGCACAAGGTGTACCCGTGGGTGGCTCGCACCCGGCACTCCACCGCCGGGGTGGGGCTGATCTCGCCGCCGCCACACCACGACATCTATTCCATCGAGGATCTGGCCCAGCTGATCCACGATCTGAAGAACGCCAACCCCGCGGCGCGCGTGCACGTGAAGCTGGTCGCCGAGGTCGGCGTGGGGACCGTCGCCGCGGGGGTGAGCAAGGCGCACGCGGACGTCGTCCTGATCTCGGGGCACGACGGCGGCACCGGCGCCAGCCCGCTGACCTCGCTCAAGCACGCCGGCGGCCCGTGGGAGCTCGGCCTGGCCGAGACCCAGCAGACGTTGGTGCTCAACGGGTTGCGGGACCGGATCGTGGTGCAGACCGACGGCCAGCTCAAGACCGGGCGCGACGTCGTCATCGCGGCGCTGCTCGGTGCCGAGGAGTACGGCTTCGCCACGGCACCGCTGGTGGTCTCGGGCTGCGTGATGATGCGGGTGTGTCACCTCGACACCTGTCCGGTGGGCGTGGCCACCCAGAACCCCGAGCTGCGCAAGCGCTTCACCGGCAAGCCGGAGTTCGTGATCACGTTCTTCGAGTACATCGCCGAGGAGGTGCGCGCCTACCTGGCCGCCCTGGGCCTGCGCAGCCTGGATGAGGCCATCGGGCGCAGTGACCTGCTCGACACCGCCGAGGCAGTGGACCACTGGAAGGCGTCCGGGCTCGACCTGAGCCCGATCCTGACCCAGGTGGAGCCGCCGGAGGCCTTCGCCCAGATGGCCCGGCGGTGTGTCACCGAGCAGGATCACGGTCTGGCCAAGGCGCTCGACCACAGCCTGATCGCCCTGGCCACCGATGCCCTCGAGAATGCCCAACCGGTGGCGTTCGAGGTGCCGGTGCGCAACGTCAACCGCACCGTGGGCACCATGCTCGGCCACGAGCTGACCAAGCGCTACGGCGTCGACGGCCTGCCGGACGACACCATCGACATCACCATGACCGGTTCGGCCGGGCAGTCCTACGGGGCCTTCCTGCCCCGCGGCATCACGCTGCGGTTGTTCGGCGATGCCAACGACTACCTGGCCAAGGGCCTGTCGGGCGGGCGCATCGTGGTGCGGCCCGACCGGGCGGCGCCGTTCCCGGCCGAGCAGAACATCATCGCCGGCAACGTGATCGCCTACGGCGCCACCGGCGGCGAGCTGTTCGTGCGCGGTCAGGTGGGGGAGCGGTTCTGTGTGCGCAACTCCGGGGTCACCGCGGTGGTCGAGGGGGTGGGTGACCACGGCTGCGAGTACATGACCGGCGGGGTGGCCCTGATCCTCGGCCGCACCGGCCGAAACTTCGCCGCCGGGATGTCCGGCGGGGTGGCCTACGTACTGGACCTGCGCAGCCAGCGGGTGAACACCGAGCTGGTGACGGTGCGCCCGCTGACCGACGAGGAGGCCGAGCAGGTGCACGGGCTGCTCGAGCGACACCGCCATGAGACCGGGTCGGCGGTGGCCAAGCGGCTGCTGGCCGAGTGGCCGGCCGCCCGGGAGCGGTTCTCGACGGTCATGCCACGGGACTACGCGCGGGTGCTCGAGGTACGCCGCGTGGCCGAACTCGAGGGACTGGACCTGGACGGCGACATCGTCTGGAAGCGGATCATGGAGGCGTCGCATGGCTGACCCCAAGGGCTTTCTGAACTCGCGCGAGCGGGAGCTGCCGGCACGCCGTCCGGTGCCGGTTCGGCTGCTCGACTGGCACGAGGTCTACGAGCCCGGCGACGCGGGGGTGTTGAAGCGGCAGGCCGGTCGGTGCATGGACTGCGGAATCCCGTTCTGCCACAACGGGTGTCCGCTGGGGAACCTGATCCCCGAGTGGAACGACCTCACCTGGCGAGGCGACCTGCAGGCCGCGGTCGAGCGGCTGCACGCGACCAACAACTTCCCGGAGTTCACCGGTCGGCTCTGCCCGGCTCCCTGCGAGACCGCCTGCGTGCTGGGCATCAACCAGCCCGCGGTGACCATCAAGCAGGTCGAGGTGTCCATCATCGACGCCGCCTTCGACGCCGGCTGGGTCGTGCCCAAGCCGCCGGAGCGGTTGTCGGGCAAGACCGTTGCCGTGGTGGGCTCGGGTCCGGCCGGTCTGGCGGCCGCGCAACAGCTGACCCGCGCCGGCCACACCGTGGCGGTCTACGAGCGGGCCGACAAGATCGGCGGGCTGCTGCGGTACGGCATCCCGGAGTTCAAGATGGAGAAGCGCCACCTCGACCGGCGGCTGGCCCAGATGGAGGCCGAGGGCACGCGGCTGCGGCCGGGGGTCGACGTCGGGCGCGACGTCTCGGCCAAGGCGCTGCGCGACCGGTACGACGCCGTCGTGCTGGCCATCGGGGCCACCGACTGGCGGGACCTGCCGGTGCCGGGCCGCGAGCTGGACGGCGTGGTGCAGGCGATGCAGTACCTGCCGCCGGCGAACCGCGCCGCCCTGGGCGAGGAGCCCTTGGACGGTCAACCGGTGATCAGTGCCGAGGGCCTGGACGTCGTGGTGATCGGCGGTGGGGACACCGGGGCCGACTGCCTGGGCACTGCGCTGCGCCAGGGGGCTCGCTCGGTCACCCAGCTCGAGATCATGCCGCGCCCGCCGGAGGACCGGCCCGGGAACCAGCCGTGGCCGACCTATCCGATGACCTACCGCGTCAGCAGCGCTCACGAAGAGGGCGGCGAACGCGTCTATGCCGTGCAGACCCAGGCGTTCCTCGGCGACGAGAACGGCCGGGTGCGGGCGTTGCAGCTGGTGGAGGTGGAGTTCTCCGGTGGCTCGTTCAACCCGATCCCGGGCTCCGAGCGCGAGCTGCCCGCCCAGCTGGTGACGTTGGCGATGGGCTTCCTCGGGCCGCAGCGGGACGGGCTGGTCGACCAGTTGGTGCAGCAGGCCGACCTGGCACTGGACGCTCGCGGGAACATCGTGCGCGACGAGAGCTATGCCTCCTCGGTGCCCGGGGTGTTCGTCGCCGGGGACGCCGGGCGGGGGCAGTCCCTCATCGTCTGGGCGATCGCCGAGGGACGCGCGTGCGCGGCCGCGGTCGACCGGTGGCTCACGGGGAGTACCGTGCTGCCTGCGCCCATCTCGCCATCGGCGCGTCAGCTCACCATCTGACGGTCGTCTCGGCCGTCGATCTCGACCGTCCACGCGTCCACCGTGACCGGCCGCCGGCCCGTCCACTGCATCGAGGGAATCACATCGGCCATGCGTCGAGCCAAGATCGTCTGCACCCTGGGTCCGGCCGTCGCTGGGCGGGTCGAGGACCTCGTCCGCGCCGGCATGGACGTCGCCCGGCTCAACTTCAGTCACGGCTCCTACGACGAGCATCGGCTGCGATACGAGGAGGTGCGGGCCGCTAGTGACGCCGTCCACAAGGCCGTCGGCGTCCTGGTCGACCTGCAGGGTCCGAAGATCCGGCTGGGGGAGTTCCCCGACGGCCCGGTGGCCCTCGGCGAGGGTGACCGGTTCGTCATCACCGTCGAGGACATCCCCGGCACCGCCGAGCGAGCCTCGACCACGTACAAGGGGCTGCCCGGGGACTGCCGCCCCGGCCACCTGATCCTGGTGGACGACGGCAAGGTGGCTCTCAGTGTCACCTCGGTGACCGACACCGAGGTGATCACCCGGGTCGAGGTGGGCGGCTCGGTCAGCAACCACAAGGGCCTGAACCTGCCCGGCGTCGCGGTGAGCGTGCCGGCGTTGTCGGACAAGGACGCCGAGGACCTGCGCTTCGGGCTGCAGCTCGGGGTCGACATGGTGGCGCTGTCGTTCGTGCGCTCGGCCGCGGACGCGGCCGATGTCCACAAGATCATGGACGAGGTCGGTTACCGGGTGCCGGTGATCGCCAAGATCGAGAAGCCGCAGGCGGTGGACAACCTCGAGGAGATCGTCCAGGCGTTCGACGGGATCATGGTCGCCCGCGGCGACCTGGGGGTCGAACTGCCGCTGGAACAGGTGCCGATGGTGCAGAAGCGCGCCGTTGCCCTGGCCCGTCGGGCCGCCAAGCCGGTCATCGTCGCGACCCAGGTGCTGGACTCGATGATCACCCTGCCCCGGCCGACCCGGGCCGAGGCGTCCGACTGTGCCAACGCCGTCCTGGACGGTGCCGACGCCATCATGCTCAGCGGTGAGACCAGCGTGGGTCGGTACCCGCTGGAGGCCGTGCGCACCATGGCGCGGATCATCGAGACCACCGAGGACCAGGGCCTGGATCAGATCCCGGCCCTGGGCACCAGGCCGACCACCAAGGGTGGTGCCATCACCTTCGCGGCGGCGGCGGTCGGCGAGCTGCTCGACGTCCGGCACCTGGTGGCCTTCACCACCTCGGGTGACTCGGCCCGGCGGATGGCGCGACTGCGCTCGCCGATCCCGTTGACCGCGTTCACGCCCGATCCGGCCGTGCGTTCGCAGCTGACGCTGACCTGGGGCGTGGAGACGTTTCTCACGGCCGTGGTGGAGAACACCGACGAGATGGTCGCCCAGGTCGACGAGCTGCTGCTCGAGACCGGCCGCTGCCAGGTGGGCGATCTGGTCGTGATCGTGGCCGGCTCGCCGCCCGGGATCCCCGGTTCGCTCAACGCCATGCGGTTGCACCGCATGGGCGATGCCGTGCGGGGGATGGCCCCGGCGTACCGGCAGGAATACCACTAGTGGGCCTGAGGATGGGCCTCGGGCCCATCAGGGTGCCGGGTGCGGGACTCGAACCCGCACACCTCTCGGCGGCGCATTTTGAGTGCGCTGTGTCTGCCAATTCCACCAACCCGGCGCCGAACTCGTTCACCGCAGACTCTACCGACTCCCGAGCCCCTCTCCGACTCATTAGGCTGATGCCGTGGTAGCCGACGCGATCGACCCGACCGAACAGCCGACGTCCGCCGTCGACCCGGCACCGTTGGCGACGGCCACGACCGCTCGACGCGTCGTCGTCGCCGAGGACGAGGCCCTGATCCGCCTGGACATCGTCGAGATGTTGGCCGAGGCGGGCTTCGAGGTGGTGGGGCAGGCCGCGGACGGCGAGGAGGCCGTTCGGCTCGCCGAGGAGCTGCGTCCCGATGTCGTGGTGATGGACGTGAAGATGCCGGTCCTGGACGGCATCTCGGCGGCCGAGCGGATCGTCGGGGCACGAGTGGCCCCGGTTGTCATGCTCACCGCCTTCTCGCAGCGTGAGCTGGTCGAGCGGGCTCGCGACGCCGGTGCGATGGCCTACGTGGTGAAGCCGTTCAACGCCACCGACCTGATCCCGGCGCTGGAGATCGCCCTGAGCCGTCACCAGGAGATCGCCGCACTCGAATCCGAGGTCGCCGACCTGGCAGAGCGGTTCGAGACCCGCAAACTCATCGATCGGGCAAAAGGCCTGTTGCAGACCAAGTTCGCGATGAGCGAGCCCGAATCCTTCCGATGGATCCAGAAGACCTCGATGGACAAACGCCTCACCATGCGTGAGGTGGCCAGCGCGATCCTGGCCTCGGCTACGCCCGCCGAGGGATCGGCCGCCGTCCGTCAGGCGCGACCCGAGGGCGGATAAGCCTTCGGGGGAAACATCAGGGTGATACCTTCCGCCGATCCGGGCATCGACAGACCCGGCGAGCGCAAAGGTAGGCATCGATGGTCAATCCGAGGCCCGCGGTTGCGGCGGTGCTGATGGCAGCACTGGCCCTGACCGCCTGCGGCGGGGGTTCCAGTGGCAGCAGTGGTGACGGCGGCAAGAAGCTGATCATCGCCACGGACCTGCCGTTGCAGGGTGCGTCCAAGGACGCCTCCGACTCGACCAACAACGCGATCAAGCTCTACTTGGAGCAGATCGGCAACAAGGCCGGCAAGTACACCATCGAGCTCAAGAGCTATGACGACTCGACGGCGGCCAAGGGTGCCTGGGACGACGCGACGTGCGCCAAGAACGCGGCCGACCACGTGGCCAACGCCGACGAGGTCGCGGTCATGGGCACCTACAACTCCGGCTGCGCCAAGATCATCGCGCCGGTGCTCAACGCGGACCCGAACGGGCCGATGCTGATGGTGTCGCACGCCAACACCAACCCCGGTCTGACCAAGAAGTGGGACGCCGGAGAGCCCGAGAAGTACTTCCCGACCGGCAAGCGCAACTACGCCCGCGTCATCACCACCGACGACTACCAGGGTGCGGCCGCCGCAGCCTTCCTGGCCGAGAAGGGCATCAAGAGCGTCTACGTCCTCAACGACAACCAGACCTACGGTCAGGGTGTGGCGACCTCGTTCGTCGAGGGCGCCGGCAAGTCCGGCATCAAGGTGCTCGGCAACGAGCCGTGGGACGCCAAGCAGACCAGCTACGCCTCGCTGTTCACCAAGATCAAGGCGATGAACCCGGGTGCGATCTACCTGGCGGGCATCTACGACAACAACGGTGGCCAGCTGGTCAAGGACAAGGTCTCGGTCATGGGCGACAACAAGACCGTGCCCATGATGGCCCCCGACGGTTTCACCGGGTACCCCGAGCTGCAGGGGCTGGCCCAGGCCGAGGGCCTCTACCTCAGCTTCACCGGGCTGACCGTCGACCAGCTGAAGGCGGCAGGTGGCCAGGCCGCCAAGCTGCTGGACGCCTACAAGGCGAAGTACGGCAAGGAGCTCACGTCGAGCTTCGCGCTGTACGGCGTGACCGCCACCCAGGTGATCCTGGCCGCGATCGAGAAGTCGGACGGCACCCGCAAGGGCGTCACCGACGCGGTGTTCAGCGGCGACGGGATCACCATCGCGGCCGACAAGTCGCTCACCGGCAAGGAGGTCAAGATCGACACCAAGTCGGGTGACCTCACCTCGCAGGACATCTCCATCCTCACCCTCACCGGTGGCAAGGAGACGTTCCTGAAGGCTCAGCCGGTCGGCTGATCCGTCACAAGTCGGGCATGTCCGGCGTCCTGTCGCGCTCTGGTGCGGCGGGACGCCGGACTACTCGAAATCGTTGTGGAGCCTTGACCTCGAGGTGACACGCTCGCGGCCTGCACCGCCGGAACGGGTGGTAGTTTCCCGGACCAACGGCAGCCCAGGACCGGGCTCATGGGGAGAGGTATGCACATGAAAAAGTCCATTCGGGCCATCGCTGGTATCGCGCTGGCATCGATGGCTCTCGCCGCCTGCGGAGGCGGCGGCTCCACCGGCAGCAGCAGCGGAGGTGGTGGCAAGAAGCTGATCATCTCGAGCGACCTGCCGCTACAGGGTGCTTCGAAGGACGCCTCCGACTCGACCAACAACGCCATCCGGCTCTACCTCGAGCAGGTGGGCAACAAGGCCGGTAAGTACGACATCGAGTTCAAGACGTACGACGACTCCACGGCGGCCAAGGGCGCCTGGGACGACGCGACGTGCGCCAAGAACGCGGCCGACCACGTGGCCAACGCCGACGAGGTCGCGGTCATGGGTACCTACAACTCCGGGTGCGCCAAGATCGAGGTTCCGGTGCTCAACGCGGACCCGAACGGGCCGATGCTGATGGTGTCGCACGCCAACACCAACCCCGGTCTGACCAAGAAGTGGGACGCCGGAGAGCCCGAGAAGTACTTCCCGGCGGGCAAGCGCAACTACGCCCGCGTCATCACCACCGACGACTACCAGGGCTCGGCGGCGGCTCAGTTCGCCAAGCAGAAGCTGAACACCACGAAGGTCTACATCCTCAACGACAACCAGACCTACGGTCAGGGCGTCGGCAAGGCCTTCGAGGAAGAGGCCAAGAAGCAGGGCATCACCGTGCTCGGCAACGAGCCGTGGGACGCCAAGCAGACCAGCTACGCGTCGCTGTTCACCAAGATCAAGGCTGCGGGTCCGGACCTGGTCTACCTGGCGGGCATCTACGACAACAACGGTGGTCAGCTGGTCAAGGACAAGGTGTCCGTGCTGGGTGACAACGCCACCGTCAAGATGATGGCGCCGGACGGCTTCACCGGGTACCCGGAGCTGCAGAAGCTGGCCCAGGGCGAGGGTCTGTACCTGACCTTCGGCGGTCTGCCCACCGACCAGCTGCTGGCCAACGGCGGCGCGGCCAAGAAGCTGCTCGACGACTACAAGGCCAAGTACGGTGCCGAGCCGGCCACCAGCTACGCCCTGTACGGCGTGGCAGCGGTGCAGGTCATCCTGGCTGCGATCGAGAAGTCGGACGGCACCCGCAAGGGCGTCAACGAGGCGGTCTTCAGCGGCGAGGGCATCACCATCCCCGCCGACAAGGCAGCGATCGGCAAGGAGATCAAGATCGACCCGGCCACGGGTGACACCTCGGCCAGGGACATCTCCGTCCTGCAGCTCAAGGCGGGCAAGGAAGCGTTCGTCCAGGCACAGCCGGTCTCCTGATCGGTGACCGAGGGGCTGGGCGGGGAGCGAATGCTCCCCGCCCAGCGCCGTCACTGGGTAGTGTTCCGCCAGCCAGAACGACGGCTGCGTCCATCGAGCGAAGGGCCACAGCGCATGAGTCAAGCGACGGCCACGGCCTCGGTCACCTCGACGCGCACGTCGGCAGAGACCCGGGCACTGATGATCCGGGTCCTGTCGTACGTGTTGCTGGCAGGGGCCGGGGTGTGGGTCCTGTACAAGGGCTTCACCGAACCAGCTGATTTCCTGACCGTCGTGTTCCGGGGGCTGAAGTTCGGCGCGCTCTACGCGCTGGTGGCCCTGGGGTACACGATGGTCTACGGCATCATCGAGTTGATCAACTTCTCCCACGGTGACCTGTTCATGCTGACCACGGTCATGAGTGGTCTGATCATGGTCTCGTGGCTGTCGAAGGTCGACCCCAGTGTCACGGCCTTCCTGCTGATGATCGGCGCGATGCTGGTCGCCATGGCCGCCGCGGCCGGGGTGAACACCCTCGCCGAGCGCGTGGCCTACCGACGGTTGCGACGAGCGCCCAAGTTGGCCCCGCTGATCACCGCGGTCGGTCTGAGCTTCATCTACCAGTCCGTCGGCATCCAGATGAACGGGTCGGGCCAGCGCAACTGGCGCACCATCCTGGGCGACCGGGGGTTCACCCTGGGCGGTGCGAAGGTCGAGTGGTCCGCGATCGTCGTCCTGGCGATCACCATCCCCCTGCTGCTGGCGATGACCTTCCTGGTCAACAAGACCCGGCAGGGCAAGGCGATGCGCGCCACGGCGCAGGACCAGGACGCCGCCCGGCTGATGGGCGTGGACGTCGACCGGACGATCGCCTTCACCTTCGCCCTCGGCGGTGCCCTCGCCGGTGCGGCCGGCATGTTGTGGTTGGAGTCGATCGGCACCACCCGCTACGACCTGGGCTTCCAACTCGGTCTGATCGCCTTCACCTCGGCCGTTCTCGGCGGTATCGGCAACCTCAACGGCGCCGTCCTGGGGGGTTTCGTCATCGGGTTCATCCAGCAGCTCAACGAGGCGTTCCTGCTGGGCAACGCCTGGTCCCAGACCGTGGTGTTCGCCATCCTGATCATGGTGATGGTGTTCAAGCCCGAAGGAATCCTCGGTAAGCCGACCACGGAGAAGGTGTGATCATGGCGACCGCTACCACTCCCTCTCCCTCCGGCGCCCCCACGGTCTCGGTCAAGGACGCCGCGGCCCACGCGCGGCGCTCGAATCTGCGCTGGGCGCTCGGGCTCACCGTGGCCGTCGTGGTGCTCTTCCTGCTCTATTGGAAGATCCTGCCCGCCGTCGGTGGCGAGACCGCGACCTTCTTCCGCAAGTGGCTGTCGGTCTCGGCCGCCAGCGAGATGGTGCTCTGGGTGATCTTCGCCCTGGGCCTGAACATCGTGGTCGGGTACGCGGGTCTGCTCGACCTCGGCTACGTCGCGTTCTGGGCCATCGGCGGCTACGTGGCCGGCTGGATCATGTCGCCGTTCGCCTCCGAGATGATGAACGACAAGAGCTGGGCCGGATTGAAGGTCAACTTCCTCGGTCACCCGCCGGCGATCGAGGGTCTCGACCGCGGCATCCACCTGAACTTCTGGCTGGTGCTGCCCATCGCCGGTCTGGTGTGTGCGTTCTTCGGCATCCTGATCGGTGCCCCGACGCTGCGGTTGAAGAGCGACTACCTGGCGCTGGTCACCCTCGGCTTCGGCGAGATCATCCCGCAGATCTTCCGCAACGGTGAGCGCCTCGGTGCGGGGGGCAACTTCAACCTGTCCAACGGCGACAAGGGCATCACGCCGATCGACACCATCCCGACGTGGCCGTTCAGCTACATCCCCGGGGTGCCCGATCAACTGGGGCTGCGCGCCGAGGACCTGCCGTTCAAGTTCCTGGTCTACTGCCTGCTCGCGGCGGCGATCGTCTTCCTGTCGTTGCGAATCCGTGAGGGCCGCCTCGGCCGGGCCTGGCTGGCGATCCGCGAGGACGAGCTGGCGGCGTCCATGATGGGCGTGCCGTTGATGCGCACCAAGCTGGCCGCCTATGCGGTGGGCGCCTTCGCGGGCGGCATCGGCGGGGTTGCCTTCGCGACCTTCGTCAACGGCATCTATGCCAGCCGGTTCGACTTCGCCATCTCGATCATCCTGCTCGCGATGGTGGTGCTCGGCGGCATGGGCAACGTGTGGGGCGTGACCGTCGGGGCGCTGGCCCTGGCCTGGATCAACTCCACGGGCCTGGAACAGTTCGGCAACACCTTCAACGAGGCCCTGGGCACCAACGTCAACTTCAAGAACTACCAGTTCTTGCTGTTCGGCCTGATCCTCGTGCTGATGATGCTGTTCCGCCGCGAGGGACTGATCCCCGAGACCCGCACCAAGCAGGTTCTCGCCGAACCCGAACGCGGTGAGCTCGAAGCCGTCGGGGCCGACATGGAGGGTGGCCAGGCATGACCACGCAACCTGCCGAGCGCACGCTCTCGTCGACGCTCGATCTGCGGGCCGACGACATCACCATCCGGTTCGGCGGTCTGGTGGCCGTCGACAGCGTCAACTTCACCATCCCGCACGGTTCGGTGGTGAGTCTGATCGGGCCGAACGGGGCCGGGAAGACCACCTTCTTCAACATCCTCACCGGGCTGTACCACCCGACGTCCGGCCGGGTTCACCTCGGCGACAAGGACGTCACCGGTCTGCCCACCCACCAGGTCGCCCACCTGGGCCTGGCCCGCACGTTCCAGAACATCCGGCTGTTCAACCTGATGACGGCCGAGGAGAACGTGATGGTGGCGATGCACTCCCACATGAAGTCGGGCATCGTCGGCACGGTCTTCAAGTCACCGCGTCAGCGACGGGAGGAGAAGGAGGGTCGCGAGCGGGCTCGTGAACTGCTCGCCTTCGTGGGCATCCCCAAGGTGGCCGACGAGTACGCCCGCAACCTGTCCTACGGTGACCAGCGTCGGCTCGAGGTGGCCCGGGCGCTCGCCCTGCGGCCCAAGATCCTGCTGCTCGACGAGCCGACCGCCGGCATGAACCCGCAGGAGTCGGCCCGGTTCGTGGAGTTCGTGTACCGGGTGCGCGACGAGATGGACCTGTCCGTGTTGCTGATCGAACACGACATGAGCGTGGTCATGAAGGTCAGCGAGCGGGTCACGGTGCTCGATCAGGGCAAGAAGATCGCCGAGGGCACACCGGACGACATCAAGAACGACCAGCGTGTGGTGGAGGCCTACCTGGGCAAGACCGGGACCGAGGGCTACAGGAGCGACAAGTGAGCGCGCAGAGCAGCACTCCGGCAGCCGGAGACACCCGGGGCACGGGCGAGGTCCTGCTGAGGATCGAGGACCTGCACGTGTACTACGGCGCGATCGCCGCCGTGAAGGGCCTGAACTTCGAGGTACGTCAGGGCGAGATCGTCACCCTGATCGGGTCGAACGGCGCCGGCAAGTCGACGACGTTGCGCACCATCTCGGGGCTGCTCAAGCCGCGCCAGGGCAGCATCGCCTTCGCGGGCAAGAACGCCTCGACGATGTCGGGCCACGCCATCGTCGAGGCGGGGATCTGCCACTCACCCGAGGGCCGACGCATCTTCCCGCGGATGACGGTGGACGAGAACCTCGACATGGGTGCGTTCCTGCGCAACGACAAGGAGGAGATCGCCGCCGACCGGGAGCGGGTGCTCGAGCTCTTCCCCCGGTTGCGCGAGCGGATCGCGCAGAAGGCGGGCACCCTGTCGGGCGGCGAGCAGCAGATGCTGGCCGTCGCCCGGGCCATGATGGGCCGGCCGAAGCTGTTGTTGCTGGACGAGCCGTCGATGGGTCTGGCCCCGGTGCTGGTGGACCTGATCTTCGACACCATCCAGACGATTCGCGACCAGGGCGTCACCATCCTGCTGGTGGAGCAGAACGCCCTGGCAGCGCTGGGCATCGCCGACTACGCCTACGTGCTGGAGTCGGGCTCGCTGAAGCTGGAGGGCGCCGCCCGCCGACTGGCCGAGGACGACGAGGTCACCCGCGCCTACCTGGGCGGCTGACCCCACCCCACCACCCCCGAACCACCGCACCAAACCGCACCGCACCAAACCCGCTCATGCTCCGTGGGTGACGCTCCATGCTCCGCTGAGGTGCCGCCGTCCGCGGCAGCTGCGGAGCATGAGTGCACACCTGCGGAGCATGAGCAGGTTTGGTGGGGGTGGTCAGGTGGGGTCGCCGGGAGGGCGCTCGCGCAGGATGCAGGTGATCCGGGCGGTGCAGGTGCGGCGTCCCGACTCGTCGGTGACCTCGACCTGGTAGCTGGCCAGGGACGAGCCGAGCGAGAGCGGCGTGGCGACGCCGGTGACCGTGCCCGATCGGACGGCGCGGTGATGCGTGGCATTGATGTCGATGCCGGCCGCGATCCGGCCGTGGGGCATGCCGTGCACGACGGCTGCCACCGACCCCACGGTCTCGGCCAGGACGCACGAGGCGCCACCGTGCAGCAGCCCGTAGGGCTGCGTGTTCCCGGCCACCGGCATGGTGGCCACCACGCGGTCGGTGGTGACCTCGGTGAAGACGATTCCCATGCGCTCGGCGAGGGTGCCGGGCGAGGAGGCGTTGAACTGATCGGCCAGGTTCGCACTGTCGGACATGGCCCCTAGGGTGGCATCCGTGAGCCCCACCGCGACGCGCACCCCTGCCTCTGCCACCTCGCCGCGCTCGACGTCGAAGCGCGCCCCGGACGCCGCCCGCCCGGCTCGGCTGCTGCTGGTCGACGGGCACTCGATGGCCTACCGGGCCTTCTTCGCCCTGCCGGTGGAGAACTTCTCCACCAGTACCGGGCAGAGCACGAACGCCGTCTACGGCTTCACCTCCATGCTGATCAACGTGCTGCGGGACGAGGCGCCGGACTACGTGGCGGTGGCCTTCGACATCTCGCGCCAGACGTTCCGCAGCGAGGTCTACCCCGAGTACAAGGCCAACCGTTCGAGCTCGCCGCAGGAGTTCTCCGGGCAGGTGGCCCTGATCAAGGAGGTACTCGCCGCGCTGCGGGTGCCGGTGCTCGAGAAGGAGGGCTACGAGGCGGACGACGTCATCGCCACCCTCACCCGGCAGGCCACCGCCGCCGGCCTCGAGGTGGTCATCTCCACCGGCGACCGGGACGCGATCCAGCTGGTGAGTGACACCGTGACCCTGCTCTACCCGGTGCGCGGGGTGAGCGAGCTGATCCGGATGACGCCGGCGGTCACCCAGGAGCGCTACGGCGTCGCGCCGCAGAGCTATTCCGACATGGCGGCCCTGGTGGGCGAGAGCAGCGACAACCTGCCCGGGGTACCCGGCGTGGGCGCCAAGACCGCCGCCAAGTGGATCAACCTGTACGGCGACCTGGACGGCATCGTGGCCCACGTCGACGAGATCAAGGGCAAGGTGGGCGGCACCCTGCGCGAACACCTGGCCCAGGTGCTCACCAACCGGCGGCTCAACCGGCTGGTCGACGACCTCGACCTGCCGCTGGGCATCGAGGACCTGCACTGGCGCTCGTGGGACCGCGAGGAGGTGCACCGGGTCTTCGACGGCCTGGAGTTCCGGGTGCTGCGCGACCGGTTGTTCGACTACCTGGCGGCCCCCGAACCCGAGGCCGAGGGCGGTTTCGCGCTCGACCAGTCCCGGTTGACCGGGGAACAGACCGCGCTCTGGCTCGCCGAGCACGCGCCGTCCGGCAGCCGGACCGGGGTGCACGTGGTGGGGCAGTGGGGCCGGGGTACCGGCGATGCCCGGGGCCTGGCGCTGGCCAGTGCCGATGGCGCGGCCGGGTTCATCGACCTGGTGGACGCCGACCAGCAGGCGACCGAGGCCGTGGCCGGCTGGCTCGCGGACCCGGCCCGGCACAAGGTGTTCCACGACGCCAAGGGGCCGGTGGCCGCCCTCGGGGCGCGCGGCCTGACGGTCGAGGGAGTGGTATGTGACACCGCTCTGGCCGCCTATCTGTGCCGCCCCGATCAGCGCAGCTTCGACCTGGCCGACCTCAGCCTGCGCCACCTCGGGCGCGAGCTGCGGGTCGAGACCGCGGGGACGGCGGCCGCTGCCGCCGACGAGGTGCAACTGACCCTGGACGTCGACGCGGTCACCGCCGGTGAGGCGGACGGCGCAGCGGCCGAGGCCGCGATGGTGCGGGCGCGCGCCGTCCTGGAGCTGGCCGGGGCACTGGACGTCGAGCTGGCCGACCGCGGTGGTGCCGAGTTGCTGGCGGACGTCGAGCTGCCACTGGTGCGCGTGCTGGGTCGCATGGAACAGGCCGGCATCGCGATCGACACCGAGGCGCTCGAGGCGCTCGAGAGTTACTTCGCCGAGGCGGTGGCCGCCGCCGCGGGCGAGGCGTTCGCGGTGATCGACACCGAGATCAACCTCGGCTCACCCAAGCAGCTGCAGACCGTGCTGTTCGACCAGCTCGGCATGCCCAAGACCAAGCGCACCAAGACCGGCTACACCACGGACGCCGAGGCGCTGGCCGAGTTGTACGTCAAGACCGAGCACCCGTTCCTGCTGCACTTGTTGCGCCACCGGGACGCCTCGAAGCTGCGGGTGACGGTCGAGGGCCTGCTGCGCTCGGTCTCGGACGACGGTCGGATCCACACCACCTACCAGCAGACCATCGCCGCGACCGGGCGGCTGTCGAGCACCGACCCCAATCTGCAGAACATCCCGATCCGCACCGACGAGGGGCGGCGGATCCGCGAGACCTTCGTGGTCGGGCCGGGCTACGACTGCCTGCTCACCGCGGACTACTCCCAGATCGAGATGCGGATCATGGCGCACCTGTGCGCCGACGCCGGCCTGATCGAGGCGTTCCGCTCGGGGGAGGACCTGCACAACTTCGTGGCGTCGCGGGTGTTCGGCGTCCCGACGGACGGCGTCACCCCGGCCATGCGCTCGAAGATCAAGGCCATGGCGTACGGCCTGGCCTACGGGCTCAGCGCATTCGGCCTGTCCCGGCAGCTGAACATCCCGGTCGACGAGGCCAAGACGCTGATGGAGGACTACTTCGACCGCTTCGGCGGGGTGCGCGACTACCTGCAGGGCGTCGTGGCCCAGGCCCGGCGCACCGGGTACACCGAGACCATCCTGGGACGGCGCCGCTACCTGCCCGATCTGACCAGCGACAACCGGCAACGCCGCGAGATGGCCGAGCGGATGGCCCTCAACGCCCCGATCCAGGGCAGCGCGGCCGACATCATCAAGGTCGCCATGCTGGCCCTCGACCGTGGCCTGACCGAGGCCGGTCTGCGCAGCCGGTTGCTGCTCCAGGTGCACGACGAGCTGGTGCTCGAGGTGGCCCCTGGTGAGCGGGAGGTCGTGGAAGGCCTGGTGCGTGACTCGATGGCCGGGGCCGCCGAGCTGTCGGTGCCGCTCGAGGTCTCGGTGGGCATCGGCCGGTCGTGGCACGAGGCCGGTCACTGACCTCGAGATCCGCGGTGTGAGCGCACCTCGATCGCCAGTCCCGCTGCGGCCAGGGCCACCGCCCCGGCCAGCGAGACCTGCACCACGCCGGCGATACTGCCGGGCCGCAGCACCACGGTCGCCAGTGCCACCCCGGCCGCCGTGAGCCACGACAACCACCCGAACCACGGGTCCGCCACGGCGACCCGGCCGTAGACCAGCACCTGCACCACGGCGAGCGCGGAGCCCAGCGCGGCGAACAGCCACAGGTCGCCCGCGAGCTCGGCGTACCCCGGCCCGGCGCTGAGCCGGATCAAGGCCGCCGGCACCGTTGCGGTGATCGCCACGGCGAGCCCGCCGAGGGCGCAGGTCAGTTCCACCGCCCGGCGCAGGGCGGTGGCGCGTCCCGCCGCCGAGACCATGCGCGGATAGAACACGGTGGCCAGGAACTGTGGCCCCCAGAAGGCTGCCTTCGCGAAGAGGGACCCGACGACGTAGCGGCCCGACAGGTCGGCCGACAGCAGGCCCCGAGCGAGCAGGACGTCGAGATTGGCCAGGGTGAGCAGCCCGGCCATGCTCACCGAGGTGGTCGCGGCCTCGGCCAGCAGGCGGCGGGTCGAGGGCACCGGGCGCGCGTCGTCCGGCCGCTCGGTGCGGGCGACGCGGGCGGCGCGCACGCCGCGGGCGAGCTGCAGCGTCACCAGACCGCCGACGACGGCGCCGACGAACCCCCCGGCGACCACGGCGGGTGCCGACGGGTGCAGCGCCGAACCCAGACCGGCGCCGAGCAACCGCCCGCAGGTCGCGGTCACCATGCCCAGTGCCAGCGGCAGGAATCGACCTGCACCCTGCATCCGTCCGTAGGCCCCGAACGCCAGGGTGACCGGGACCACCGTCAGGCCGACCAGGATCACCGCGAGCACGTCGTCCTCGAGCCGGAGCGACCGGGTGAGCAACGGCGCCGCCGCCACCACCGAGGCGGCGACACCCCAGCCGATCACCAGGGAGCCGCGCACCACCGCGAGCCGCCCGCCGGGATCGGCCGCGGTACGTCGCGCCACCACGAGTTGCCACCCGATCGCGGGGACCGCCGCGATCACGCCGAGATTGAGCAATGCGCCGACGGCGCCGAAGTCGGCCGGCGCGAGCCGACGGGCGAGCACCAGCACCAGCAGGTACCCGGCCACGTTTCCCACGGCCGAGGCGACGCCCACGGCAACCCCGGAGGAGGCTTGCCGGGCGAGCCGGCCCAGGCCGCCGGGGTCGGTGGCGACCTGCTGCGGCATGCTGCCGGCGGGTTGCGACGACGCGGTCACCGGCGCGATTCCCGATCCCTCGATCGGGCACCACTACACTGCCGACTCGCCCGCATCGTGGTCGTCGTCCTCACCTCTGGAGCGCCGTGGTCGCACCGCGATTGCCCGCAGCGCTGCGGCACCGGGTCGCGGCCGGCTGGCCCTGGCCGCTGGCGCTGGCCCTGGCGGCCGTGGTTCTCGGACCCGCGCTGCGCCCGGGCTACCTGCTGCACCACGACCTGATCACCGGTCCCGATCCGGCCGTCACCGTCGACACCGTCGGCCTGGGCGACCGGTTGCCCCGGGCGGTGCCGTGGGACGGCGCGGTGGCCCTGGTGGGAGCTCTGGGTGGTGACCGACTCGTCGGTCAGCTCGCGGCACTGCTTGCGCTCACGATGGCCGGCGCGGGCGCCGCCCGGCTGGCGCAGCGCGACGGCGCCGTTCACTCCCATGGGATCGAGCGTTGGGTGGCTCTGCTGGTGGCCATCTGGAATCCCTTCGTCATGGAGCAACTCGCCATCGGACACGTGCCTCACCTGCTCGCCTACGGCGCGTTGGCCTGGTTGGTGATCGCCACCCGAGCGCTGCGCCGGGGCCGGCCCGGGGGATGGAGCGGATCGGTGCTCGCCGTCGTCCTCGGATCACTCACCCCGGGCGGAGGGCTGCTGTGCTGCGCCACCGTCATCGTGGTCGCGCTGACGGACTGGTGGCACGACGGTCGACCACGGCGTGATCGTGGGGTGGCCGTCGCGGTGGTCACCGTGCTGGTGCTGCAGCTGCCCTGGGTGGTGGCGGGCGTGATGCACCCCGCGGCGAATCGGGCCGTGGCCGAGGCCGACTCGCCGTTCGCGGTGCGCGCCGAGTCGGCTGCCGGGGTGATCGTCGACGTGCTCGGGCTCGGTGGCAACTGGGCACAGGCGACGCTGCCCGCCAGCCGCAGCACCTGGCTCGGACCGGCCACGACCGGGCTGCTGCTGACCCTGGCCGTTCTCGGGCTGGCGGGCCGGGTGAGCGGGCGGCGACGCACGGCGGGCGAGGCGGCGCAGGCGGGCCGAGGAGAGTGGGCGCTGCCGCTGCCGGCGCTGCTCACCCTGATGACCGGGGGATACCTGATCGCCCTGATGCCCCGGCTGCCGGGGGGGACCACGCTGCTGCGGGTCGTCGGCGAGGTGCCCGGCGCCGGGTTGCTGCGCGACGGGCACCGCTGGCTCGCCTGGCCGGCGCTGGGCCTCGCGGTGCTCGCCGGGTCGGCAGCGCGCCGGCTCGCCGACCTGGTCGAGGCCCGAGGGGTGTCACCGCACGCCGCGGCAGGGACCGCCGCCGTCCTGGTATCGGCGGCGGTGATCGCGCTGGCGCCGGACCTGGCCGGCGGCCTCGCCGGGCGGCTGCACACGTCGGAGTACCCGCTCGACTGGGCGCGCACCCGGATCGCGCTGACCCGGCACGCGGACGACGATCGGATCGTGGTGCTGCCGTGGCAGCCCTTCCGCCGGTTCGCCTGGGCCGGCCCGCAGAACGTGCTGGACCCCGCAGGTCGCGTGATGCCGCGCGCCACGCTCACCGACGACTCGCTGACCGTCGGCGGTCGCAGCCTGCCCGCCGAGGGCGCCGGGTCTCGCGCGGTGCGCCGTGCGTTGGCCGACCAGCGGCTCTCCGCCGACGAACTCCGCCCGCTCGCAGTGGGCTGGATCCTGATCGAACACGGCACTCCCGGTGCCCTGCCGCAGGTGCCGGAGCAGGCCGAGGTCGTGATCTCGGGCCCCGATCTCACGCTGTACCGGCTGGACGGCGCCACACCGGTCCCGCTGGGACGCTGGCGGGTACGCTGCGTCGTCGGTTCGCAGTTGTTGCTTGCCTTACTCGCCAGTAGCGCTACATTGCGTCTACTCGCGCTGGGCGCACTGACCTGGACAGCCTTGCTGCGACGTCGATGGCCGGGTTCGTCCCGGCGCCCGGCGCCGATCTGAAGACCTGGAGGATCAATGTCCCGATCGTCGCGTGACAGCGGAAACGTCAGCGTGCCGGCGGTACTGGCCGTTCTGGCCGCCCTCATCGGCGGCGGCGCTGCCGTGACCGCCAGCTCCGCCGTGATCAGCAGCCAGCAGCCGGCGGCCGAGACCGTGGGCCGGCCGGCAGCCATCGTCGAGGGACCGTCGGATGCCATTCTCGAGTACGGCGGACTAGAGCAGGCCAGCCGCTGAGCCGAGCGGCTCGGCGACCTCGGGGCGATCCGTGGCAGGTCGGCCCGAGGCAGCTCGGCGCAACAGTGTCAGGATCGCCGTCGAGGCTGCCGCCCACGTGTGATCGCCGCTCGCGAGCCGGGCGTTCTCGCCGAGTGCGCGCCGTCGAGCGGCGTCGGCCAACAGCGCCCTGGTCTGGTCCACGAGCTCGTCCAGGTCGTCCACCAAGAGTCCGGTCAGCCCGTCGTGGATCGACTCGGCCAGACCGCCTGCGTGGCGATAGGCGATCGCCGGGACGCCGTGCTGGGCCGCCTCGACCACCATCAGTCCCCAGCCCTCCTTGACCGAGGGCGCCAACAACAGCTGGCACCCGGCCAGCAGCCGATGCTTGTCGATGTCGCTGACGAACCCGTGGAAGGTGACCGCGTCCCGGACGCCGAGTTGCTCGACGTGCGCCGTGAGCTGCGGGTGCCACCACCCGTCACCGATGACGTGCAGCCGTAGCCCCGGGTGGTCCGGCAGGAGCCGCGCCAGTACCTCGAGGGCGTGTTCGACCCGCTTGTGCGGCACCAGTCGACCCAGGACCGCCAGCTGCGGCGCCTCCGGCGAATCGGTCGTCCCGGACGCCTCGGCCACGCCCGGGGGCACCGGATCGAGCCCGTTGCGCACGACCGCGATGTCGCCCGCACGCACCCCGAGCTGGGTGAGCTGGTGCTTCGACACCCCGGACACGGTGACGTACTGGCAGCCGCGGTGCAGCCGCGGTGCGAGTCGGGACTCGGTCCACCACCCGAACCGAGCCGCCCACGGCCCGAGCGCGATCGGCCACTGTTCGCGGTGCACGTGGTGGACCAGCACCACCACAGGACATCCGGCGACCAGGCGCGAGTAGAAGCCGAGGCCGTTCTGTACCTCCAACACCACCTGCGGGCCGCGGCCACGCAGCCGGTCCCGCAGCAGGGCTGCCAGCGCGGCGGGGTAGACCCCCAGCCGTCCGCCGGCCCGACGGATCAGATACCCGTCACGCCGCTGGGTGCGCGGGGCGCCGTCCACACGCGAGCACTGCAGGACGACGTCGCACCCCGCCGCAGCCAGCCCGGCTGCCACCCGTTCGACGTACCGTTCGGACCCCCCACCCTCGGGATGGGAGAGGTCCCGCCAGTTCAGGATGGTTACCCTGAGTGATGTGGTGGACAAATCGGCAACCTCCGGCTGGGGCTCACTGTGGACACGTACCGTGGTCGCCGTGGAGTCGTTCCCCGTCGTTGACCAGGCTGCGTCACCTGCCGTAGTGGGTGAACGTGGGGGACACCGTAAGGCCTGGGCCGGATTTCTCGCTACTCTCCGGTAACATGCGTCGGTCCCTGCCAGGCAACGGTCTGCGTCGTTCGCTCGACCTGTTCGCGGCGTTCCGGGTCGAGCAGACCGATCCCGATCGCTTCTACTCGCTGCTGGCTCGTGACACCGTGCGGCAGCTCTCTCGCTACCTGGAACTCGACGGCACGCGGATCGTCGATGTCGGCGGCGGCCCCGGGTACTTCGCGGAGGAGTTCCGGGCGGCCGGCGCGCGGTACGCGGGGATCGACCCGGATGCCGGTGAGCTCACGGCCCGGGGCAAGGCACCGGCAGGGTTCCTGCGGGCGAGTGGCCTGGCCTTGCCGCTCGCGGATGCCTGCCTGGACGTGGTGATGTCCAGCAACGTGCTCGAGCACGTCCCCGAGCCCGAGGTGATGGCGGCCGAGATGCTGCGGGTGGTGCGGCCCGGTGGCATCGTGTGGCTCTCCTGGACGCCGTGGCTCTCGCCGTGGGGCGGCCACGAGACCGCACCGTGGCACTACCTCGGCGGACGTCGCGCCGCGGATCGGTACGCCCGTCGGCACGGTCGTCGTCCCAAGAACGACTTCGGCCGGACGCTGTTCGCCCTCTCGGCGGCGCGCATGACCCGCTGGGCCCGGGAGCAGCAGCGGGTCGGCAGCTGCCGGATGGTGGACCTGAGGGCGCGCTATCACCCGGACTGGGCGGCGCCGGTGGCTCGGGTACCCGGTCTGGCCGAGCTCGCCAGCTGGAACGTCGTGATCGTGCTGCGGCGGCGATGAGCGAGGCGGCGACCACTCGCTGGACCCGACGGCTGGCCGGCTGCGCGGCCTTGACGGTGGCCGCGTTCGTGCAGGCGCCCCGCTGGACCTCGGCCGACACCAAGCTCGACCTCCTGGTCGACCCGACCCGGTTCCTCGGCCGCGCCCTGACCCTCTGGGAACCCTTGGGGGCCTTCGGCCAGCTGCAGAACCAGGCCTACGGCTACCTGCTGCCGATGGGGCCGTTCTTCGCGCTGGGACACCTGCTCGGCCTGCCGGTCTGGGTGGTCCAGCGGTGCTGGTGGGCCTGCCTGTTGGTGACCGCGTTCCTCGGGCTGGTGCTGCTGGCGGAACGGCTCGACATCGGCACCGAGGGCAGCCGCATTCTCGCCGGGCTGGCCTTCGCCCTGAGTCCGCGGGTGCTGACCGAGCTCGGGGGGATCAGTGTGGAGTTGTGGCCCACGGCGGTGGCGCCGTGGGTGGTGCTGCCGCTGATCGGCGTTCCTCCGGGTGCGGAGCGCCGCGCTGCGGCTCGATCGGGTCTGGCGGTGGCCCTGGCGGGTGGGGTGAACGCGATTGCCGCCGGCGCGGTGCTGCCGTTGGCGGTGGTCTGGCTCGCCCAGGTGCCGCGCGGCCGGGCTCGGCGTCGCCTCGCGACCTGGTGGGCGCTCGCCGCGGCCGCCGGGATCGGCTGGTGGCTCGGCCCGTTGGTGCTGCTCGGCAGGTACAGCCCGCCCTTCCTCGACTGGATCGAATCGGCCGCGGTCACCACGTCGATGGCCGGCCCGGGCAACGCGCTACGGGGGGTCTCGCACTGGGTGGGGTGGCTGGGCGGTTCGGCCGCGGTGTGGCCGGCGGCGTCGCAGGTGGCCGGGTCACCCCAGCTGATCGTGCTCGGCTGGTGCGTGGTCGCCCTCGGCCTGGCCGCCTTCTTCCACCGCTCGACCCCGCACCGGACGTTCCTGGTCGGGGGAGCCGTGATCGGGCTGGCGGCGCTCACGATGGGCCACGTCCAGCCCGGTGGGGCACCGTGGGCAGGCCTGATCCGGGACCTGCTCGACGGCCCGGGCGCAGCGCTGCGCAACACCCACAAGTTCGACGTCCTGCTGCGGCTGCCGCTGTCGCTCGGCCTGGCGCACACGGTGGCCGCGGTGCGGTTGCGACCACCCCGCTGGGCGCCCTGGTCGCGCCACGCCGTCCGCTGGGTGGCGATCTCCGGCGTGCTCGGCTGCGCGGCGCCGGTCCTCGCCGGAAACCTGGCGGCCCGCTCGCCGTTCGCGGAGATCCCGCCCTATTGGCGGCAGGCGGCGGCCTGGCTCACCGCGCACGACGACGGTGGGCGCACCCTGGTGCTTCCGGGCTCGTCGTTCGCCACCAACTACTGGGGAGACACCCGGGACGAGCCGCTGCAGGCCCTGGCCACCACCCCGTGGGCCGCCCGAACCGTGGTGCCGTTGTCGGAACCGGGCGCCATCCGCATGCTCACCACGGTCGAAGCGCAGCTCGCGACCGGACGCCCCTCGCCGGGCCTGGCCGACTATCTCGCCCGCGCCGGCATCAGCCGGCTCCTGGTGCGCGCGGATCTCGCCGGGAACAACGGACCGCCGATCCGGCCGCTGACGGTGCGCTCGGCGCTGTCCGGGTCGCCGGGGTTGCTGCCGATCGCCCGGTTCGGCCCGGACATCGGGGGCGCACGGCTGGGGACGGCCGTGGTCGATTCCGGCCTCGACCTGGCCACGCCGGCGATCGAGATCTGGCAGGTGGTCGGAACCCGGGCCGCGGCCGAGGTGTGGCCCGCCGCGGCGGTGGCCCGGGTCGCCGGGGGAGTGGAGGACCTGCTCGCGCTCGCCGACGCCGGTGCGCTGCACCGCCGGCCGACCGTGCTGGACGGCGACCCGTTGGCCGGGCCGCTCGCGTCCGGGCCGGTGATCGTCACCGATGGGCCGCAGCGGCGCGAGGCCGACTTCTCCCGGGTCCGTGAGGTGTACTCGGCGCCACTGGGGCCGCAGACCCCGTGGCGCACCCGGCGCGCGGCCCACGACTGGATCCCGTTCGCCCAACCCCAGGTCGTGGCCGACTTCGGTCCGCTCGGCGATCTGAGTGCCTCCTCCGAGGCCGATGCCGCGCACTCCGCGTGGGCCGCGTTGGACGGCGACCCGCAGACCGGATGGGCCACCAGCGTGCTGCAGCAGGGGCTGCCGTGGATCAGCCTGACCTTTCCGGCCGCCCGCGCACTACCGGCCTCGCTCCAGTTCGCCCCCGGCGACGGCGTGGGCATCGCGCAGGTCGACGTGGTCACCGAACAGGGACGCCGCCGCACCCGGCTGCCGACGACGGACGATCCGTTCGGCACCCGGTTCGAGGTGGCGATCCCCCCGGGGCAGACCCGCTGGCTGCGGGTGGAGTTCACCGGACTGCGCCCCAGGCCCGGGCAGTCGCTGATGGTGCGTGAGCTGGCGATCGACGGCCTGGTGGTGCCCCGGCCGCTGCGCGTCCCGCCGGTGTCCGACGCCCGCTCCCTGGCGGTGCTGCGGGTCGCGCGCAGCGGGACCGACGGCTGCGCCTTCCTGGGCGGCCGGCCGCTGTGTGCCCCGCAGCTGGCCCGGCCGGCCGAGGAGTCGGCCCTGCGGCGGACCCTCACCCTGGCCACGCCGTGGAGCGTCGACGTCCGGGGCACGGTGCGCCCCAAGGCCACCGCGGCGCTCGACGAGCTGCTCGCACCCCTGGGGGACGCGGTCCTGGCCACGTCCGGCTCGCGGCGCAGCGACGAGCCGGCGGAGCGTCCGCAGGCGGCCGTCGACCGCGATCTGGGCACCGCCTGGGTCGCCGCCCCGGGGGACGCGCAGCCGACGCTGACCCTCGACTGGGGCAGCTCGCGGCAGATCGCCGAGCTGCAGCTGCAGACCGACGCCGCGCTCGCGGTCTCGCGCGCCACGCAGCTCACGATCACCGCCGGGCAGCAGGTCCGCACGGTCGCGGTCGGCGTCGACGGCTGGGCCCGGTTCCGCGCGGTGCGAGCCCGCCGGCTGCAGATCACGATCACCGGCACCCGGCCGCAACTGTCCTGGGACGGCGACGGTCGCGTGCGCACCCTGCCGTTCGGCGTCAGCGAGATCGTGGTCCCAGCCCTGCATGATCTGATCCGCGGCCCGGAGCGGGCCGCAGCCAGCGGGGCCGCGTGCGGATTCGGGCCGGCCATCGTGCTCGGCGGACGCGCGTTGCCCACGCGCGTCGTGGGAACGGTGGCGGACGTCGAGCAGCGGCGACCTCTGCAGCTCGTGCCGTGCACGCTGCCCGGGGTCACGTTGCCGGTGGGCGAGGTGGCCGTGGCGGTCGAGCAGACCGAGCTGTGGCAACCGGACACCCTCGTGCTGGGCGCGGCCGACCATGATCCGGACCAGCTGGAACCGACAGCGGCCACAGTGGGTCGATGGGAGGCCGAGCACCGCGTGGTGCAGGTACCCGCCCTGCCGTACGACCGGGTGCTGGTCGTGCACGAGAACCTCAATCGGGGCTGGCGGGCCGAGGTCGCGGGGCGTGAACTGCGGGCGGTGCGCGTCGACGGCTGGCAACAGGCCTGGCTGGTGCCGGCGGGGGTCGGGGGCACGGTTCGGCTCGACTTCGTGCCCGGGACCACCTATCGGTGGGCCCTCGGGCTGGGCGCGGTGCTGCTGGTGCTGCTGCTCGCGGCCGCGATGCCCTGGCCCGGTCGAACGGGCGATCGGCACCACGGGGCATTGCTCGGCCCGGCGGGGGAGACCGAGCCGGTGCTGGTGTGGGTGCTGACGTCGACCGCGTTGGTGATCGGCGCGGGTCCGGTTGCGGTGGGAGGCGCCGCGATCCTGATGTTGCTGCGACGCGTCGGCGGCCTGTCCCGGCTGCAGCGCGTGGGACTGGTGCTGGCGACCCTGACCGCCACCGCGTCCGCGGCTGTGTCCACGGCGTTTGCCGGGAGAGCCGGCGCCGGATCGGCACGCCTGGTCTGCGACGCCGCGGTGTGGGTCGTGATGACCGCGGCCACCGTGGGGGTGATCGGCGTCGGGTCGCCCGCCGCCGGTGGCGAGGGCCGCGAGGCCACCGTCGGTTCAGGGGACGATGCCGCGCAGCCGGCGTCCGACGGGTCGTTCGACGAGGTACCAGGACCCGGTGGCGGCGATGAGGGACAACCCCGTGACGCCGACCAGCAGCGGCAGGAAATGCCCGGAGAAGGGCTCGATACCCCACCGTTCCCGGACGGCGGTCAGCACGATCACGTGCCACAGGAAGAAGCCGTAGCTGATGGTTCCGGCCCACACCAGGGGCCGGCGGCACAGTAACCGCGCCAACCGGCCATCCGGGTCGGCGAAGGCGACCGGCACCAGCAGCGCGACGGCAAAGATCAGGTAGAGCAGGTGTTTGGTGACCAGTTCGGCGGTGGAGGGCAGCGACAGCCCGCGCGGGCCGGCCAGCGGCGTGGTCGCCGCCCAGTAGGTGCTGCCGGCGATCACCAACCAGGCTCCCGGGGCGGCCGCGGCGGCGCGCAGCAGGTCGGCCGACCGGCTGCGGCCCCGCTCACGGATCCAGGCCAGGAACATGCCGGCGCCGAACCAGTCCAGGTGGCCTGGCAACCAGTACCCGGCGCCGCGAGGACTGTGCGCGTCACCCAGCAGCAGCACGCGCCAGATCAGGGCACCCGTGGCGATCGCGGCGAGCACCAGCGGCGCCCGCCATCGCCGGCCGTTGTTCGCTCGGCCCCGACCCACGACCGCCAGCCCCAGCAGCGGCAGCGCGAGGTAGAACGACACCTCGGTGCCGAGGCTCCAGGTGTGCCCGAAACCGGGCAACAGCGGCCGGCCGACCACCGTCGTGGTGAGTGTGGCGGCGGACAGCCAGACGTCGCCGGCAGCCCGGCGCGCCGACGGCACCAGCAGCCACAGCCCCGCCAGCGCCGTCAGATAGCCGGGAATCAGCCGGACCGCCCGCCGCCACAGGTAGGCCCGCACGCGCACCGGGCCGCGGCGTCCGGCGGCGGCGAGCACCCAGGGTCGCATCAGCAAGAACCCCGACAGCACGAAGAACACGGCCACCCCGGCGTCCCCTCTGGCCAACCAGGCTCCCCACGGATCGCGCAGCGACGCTCCACTGTCGAAGCCGACGTGCGTGAGCAGCACCAGTCCGGCGGCCATGGCCCGCAGGCTCTCGAGCATGGGGAGGTCGTGCGCCGGCGACGGGTCCGGTGGCGTGCCGGTCGGCGATCCGCCCCGACCTTCGCCGAACGCCGTACCCGTGGGACGAAGGGGTGCCACGATGCCGTCCGCAGGGGGCACGTCGAGAGACTCCTCTGCCGGGGAGATCGAGGACATCGGGTAGCTGACCTCGCGATCTCCGAGAAGGTGCTTGACCAGAGGTTACCCATTGGTAGGGTGCTCCACGTCACAATGTGAATTGCCATCAGCTTCGCTCCCCGTTCACGCCCTCACCCCCTGCGGAGTGGCCATGCGTCGGCTCGCCGGTATCCTGCTCGTCGCTGTGGGCGTGGCCGCCCTCACGTTCGGCATTGCCGGTCGATGGTTCATCTACCCGGCTCTGGCCCAGGCTCCGGCGGGTTTCCCGACCAAGGCGGACCGTGATCGCAACTCCACCCCGCCCGCGGGCACGATGGTCTCCGAGGGCCGGGGCGTGAAGGTGTTCGTGGCACGCAAGGTGGGTGAGACCTCCGAGATCGGGCCTCGCACCCTCACCGTGACCTCGGCCCGGATCACGCGGGGTCTACCCGAGGCCGCCCGGGGCGAGACCATCTACTGGGAGAGCTCGGTCGAGACCGGCTCGACCGACCTCACCGGCACCCCGATGTTCCAGACCACGGTGGACGGCATCTGCTTCGACCGGGTCAGCGGCGCGGCGGCGAAGGGCTGCGCGAAGCCGAATTACACTCGCCCCGAGCCGGACGGCGGGAAGACCTTCGAGCCGACGGGACAGATCTACAAGTTCCCGTTCGACACCCAGAAGACGTCCTACCCGTTCTGGGACGGCCGCGCAGGGGAGGCGGTGCCGGCGCTCTACAACCGGCAGGAGGTCATCGACGGGCTCACCGTCTACACCTTCGTGCAGACCATCCCGGACCGGGTGATCGGCACTCAGGACCTGCCCGGTTCGCTGTTCGGGTCGCCCGACGCCACGGTCACGGCCGATCAGCACTACGCCAATGTGCGCACGCTGTGGGTCGAACCGCAGACCGGCGTGATCATCCGTGGCCAGGAAGAACTCACCATGCAGTTCGTCTTTGGTGCTGCAGAGCCGGTGCCGGCGCTCGTCGGAACCATCGGCTACACCGACGCGACCGTCAAGGCCAACGTCGCGGCGCAGCGGGACAACGCCCGGTCGCTGCGGCTGATCCACTCCATCCTGCCGCCGGTGGGGATCGCCCTGGGACTGCTGCTCACCGCGCTCGGGCTCTGGCTGGGCTTCGGCGCACGCTCGGCGTCCGGCTCGAGCCGTGACCCTGATCTGGCCGTCGATCTGCGCGAGCGGACCCGTCGTAACGCCTGAGCCGAGCACTGCGGCGGCTGCCCCGGACGACCCCTCAGCCACCGACGTCGACCCGTCGGGGTCAGCGTGGCCGGCGGGTCAGGAAGATGGCCGTCCCGGGCAGCAGCCTGCCGCGCAGCGGGCTCCACCCACCCCAACTGCGGTCGTGCCCGGCGGGCCAGGCCGGCTCCACGACGTCCAGCAGTTCCAGGCCGGCCGCGACCACGTCGCGAACCCGCTGCCCCAGGGTGCGGTGATGCTCGGCGTACACCAAGCGCCCCTGAGCGTCCCGCTCGGCGTACGGCGTGGTGTCGAAGTAGGAACGCACCGCCGTGAGCCCCCTGGGGCCCGGATCGTCGGGGAAGGCCCACCGAATCGGATGGGTCACGGAGAACACCCACCGCCCGCCCGGCCGGAGCACCCGCGCCACCTCGGCCATGATCTGTTCCGGATCGGCCACGAACGGCACCGCGCCGTAGGCGCTGAACGCGTGGTCGAAACTGGCATCGGCGAACGGCAGCCGCCGGGCGTCGGCCTGCATCAGGCACGGACGCCGCGCGCCGTCGTCCGGCGGGAGCTGGTTCAGCATCCGGGCCGACAGGTCGACGCCGACGGCGTGAACCCCGCGCGCTGCCAGCCACCGGGAACACTGAGCCGCGCCGCAGCCGATCTCGAGCACACGGCGTCCGGCGAGCTCGGCGGTCGGGCCGAGCAGCTGGGCGTCGTCCTCGGTCAAACCCTCGGGGCCCCAGACGAAGCGATCCCCGCCCAGGAAGGCACCGTGCTCGGCCAGATAGTCGGCGGCCTCGACGTCCCACCAACACCGATTCGCGAGCACGCTCTCCTCCGCGCCGGCAGCCGCGTAGCCTGCCTGCGGGAGCCCGTCGTCAATGCCGGACATAACGGTTTAAATCCACCCCCTGGCGTGCTTTGACCTGTGATCCGGCCGAAGGGTACGGTAACCATGGCGCACAGCGTGTGCGCGGACCGAGACTGGCCTTGATCCGAAAGCGATCGGAGCCGCGATCCGATCGCACGCCTTGCACCGTTCGCCAGATCATCCCAGTTCTCCTGTCCGCACTCGACACCTGTCCGCATCGGAGCCCCTACTTCATGACCACCAGCCCGACGATGAGCCCCACCCTGGACTCTGCCGCCGCCGCATCGGCCGGCATCCCCGCCCCCAAGGGCACCCCGCAGGTCGCCATCAACGACATCGGCACCGCGGAGGACTTCCTCGCCGCCATCGACGAGACGATCAAGTACTTCAACGACGGCGACATCGTCGCCGGCACGATCGTCAAGGTGGACCGCGACGAGGTCCTGCTGGACATCGGCTACAAGACCGAGGGCGTCATCCCCTCGCGTGAGCTGTCCATCAAGCACGACGTCGACCCCGGTGAGGTCGTCAGCGTCGGCGACGAGATCGAGGCCCTGGTTCTCCAGAAGGAGGACAAGGAGGGCCGGCTCATCCTGTCCAAGAAGCGCGCCCAGTACGAGCGCGCCTGGGGCACCATCGAGCGGATCAAGGAAGAGGACGGCATCGTCACCGGCACCGTCATCGAGGTGGTCAAGGGTGGCCTGATCCTCGACATCGGGCTGCGCGGCTTCCTGCCGGCGTCGCTGGTCGAGATGCGTCGGGTCCGTGACCTGCAGCCGTACGTCGGCAAGCAGATCGAGGCCAAGATCATCGAGTTGGACAAGAACCGCAACAACGTGGTGCTGTCCCGCCGGGCGTGGCTGGAGCAGACCCAGTCGGAGGTTCGTCAGACCTTCCTGCAGACGCTGCAGAAGGGCCAGGTCCGCTCCGGTGTGGTCAGCTCAATCGTCAACTTCGGTGCCTTCGTCGACCTCGGTGGGGTCGACGGTCTGGTGCACGTCTCGGAGCTGTCCTGGAAGCACATCGACCACCCGGGTGAGGTCGTCGAGGTCGGCCAGGAGGTCACCGTCGAGGTGCTGGACGTCGACATGGACCGCGAGCGGGTCTCGCTGTCGCTGAAGGCGACCCAGGAAGACCCGTGGCAGCAGTTCGCACGCACCCACGCCATCGGCCAGGTCGTGCCGGGCAAGGTCACCAAGCTGGTTCCGTTCGGTGCCTTCGTCCGGGTGGACGAGGGGATCGAGGGTCTGGTGCACATCTCCGAGCTGGCCGAGCGCCATGTGGAGATCCCGGAGCAGGTGGTGCAGGTCGGCGACGCGATCTTCGTCAAGGTGATCGACATCGACCTGGAGCGGCGCCGCATCTCGCTGTCGCTGAAGCAGGCCAACGAGGGCGCCAGCGGCGACGCGGCGGAGTTCGACCCGTCGATGTACGGCATGGCGGCCGAGTACGACGAGGCCGGCAACTACAAGTACCCCGAGGGCTTCGACTCCGAGACCCAGGAGTGGATGCCCGGCTTCGAGTCGCAGCGTGAGGAGTGGGAGCGGCAGTACGCCGAGGCCCACGCCCGCTGGGAGGCCCACCGCAAGCAGATGGACGACGCGGCCAAGGCGGACGCCGAGGCTCGCACCGAGGCCGGCGAGGCCCCGTCGACCTACAGCTCGCAGGCTCCTGTCGCCGAGGGCACCCTGGCCTCCGACGAGGCCCTGGCCGCCCTGCGCGAGAAGCTCACCGGCGGGTACTGAGCACGACCGAGGGCCCCGGGCACGGGGCCGACGGACCCTCGAGGGCCGGGCTGCTGCAGGCAGCCCGGCCCTCGGGCGTTCCGGGCGCCTCGGCTCCCGGGCTCTCGGAGCTGTCGAGCGGGTTGCAACCACGTGCGGTCGGCCCCGGCGCTACCGTTCGACGTGCCGATCCCGGGATGGTGACCACGTGCGGTGGCAGCTGCGTACGTCGGGGTCCACCGTTGCCCGGGCTCGCTGGCGCCAACCCTGGACGCCGTGGTGGACCGGTCTGGTGACCCTGCTGGCGACCGTCGCCCTGTGGCGCCTGGTCATCCTGGTGCAGTGGAGCTGGTACGAGGACGACTGGGTCTACCTGCACGCGGCGTCCGCGACACCGTTTCGGCAGTACGTCACCGCGCCGTACAACGGCCACCTGATGCCGCTGCAGTTCGCCCTGGTCTGGGTGTTGCAGCGCCTCGCCCCGCTGCGCCACGAATGGGCCGTCGTCCTGGTCTGGATGCTGGCCACCGCGGCGTCCAGCGCTTGGGCGGTGCTGCTGCGGCGCGTGTTCGGGCGGCGGTGGTGCGTCATCGTGGCCCTGGTGCCGATCACCCTCGCGCCCGCGCTGACCCCGCTCACGATCTGGACGGCGGCGGCTCTGCAGCTGTACGGCATGCACCTGGGGGCGGCCCTGCTGCTGCTCGCGGTGGTGGCCCACACGCGCACCGGCAGCCGCGGCTCGTGGTGGCGCCTGGTCGTCACGTTCGGGTGTGTGCTGCTCTGGTGGCAGAAGGCGCTGCTGCTGGCGGTGCCGGCGATCGGCCTCGCGCTGCTGCTGGCTCGTGATCCGAACGGCCGCCTGGACCGTCGTCGAGTCGCGCGCCTCGTCGCCGGACTGGGCGCTCCGGCGGCCGCGCTGGTGGCCTGGTACCTGCCGACCGCGCACGTCTCGCCCGGTGGTGAACTGGGCCAGCTCCGCTCGGCGAGCGATGTCGCCCGCTACGTGTGGGCGGCGCTGACCCAGAGTCTGCTGCCGCTGCTCGTCGGCGGCCCGTGGCGCGTGGACGCGAGATCGCCCCGGTCACCGGCTGCGCCCCCCGCACTCCTGCAGTGGCTGCTGTTCGCGCTGGCGCTGGGCGTCGGGCTGTGGGCGCTCTCACGCCGACGCCACGGCGCCATCATCGCCGCCACTGCGCTCGCGCTGCTGGCGATCGACTGGGGCCTGGTGCTGAGCAGCCACCGGTTCGACATCGGCGTGGCGATCGCCGTGGACCCGCGCTACCACCTCGACCTGGTCCCGGTCGTGGTGCTCTTCGGCATGCTGCTCCTCGTCCCTGCGGTCGGCGAACGGGGCTGGCGCCGAGCCGGTGCCGGCCCGGTGCGGGTGCCCCGGTGGGCTGCCCCGAGCCTGGCCGCGGTCCTCGCCGTCTCCGCGCTGTCCACCCACACCGCCCAGTGGGAGCGGCTGCGCGCGACCTCCCCGAAGCCGTGGGTCGACGCGCTGCTCGGTGAGGCCGCTTCGGCCGGGGGCGTGGCCGTCGTCGACGGCAACACGCCGAACACCGTGATGACGCCCGCGTTCTTCCCCGGCACGGCGCGGGTGTCCTATCTCCTCGGCCCGTTGCACCACGGGCTGCGCTTCGATGTCCCGGCCGAGCGCCTGATGATGATCGATGACCAGGGGCGGCTGCGACCCGCCGAGGTGGGCCGCTACGCCGCGGCGCTGCCCGGGCCGGTGCCGAACTGCGGCTACGTGATCAAGCCGGGTGAGCGGGCGTTCGTGCCGATGACCAGGGCGGTGTACCCGTGGACGTGGGGGATCACCGTGGGTTATCTGGCCCAGACCGACGGCGTGCTGCGGGTCACCACCCGCAGGGTGACCACCGAGCTGCCGGTGTCCCGCGGGGTCGGTGAGGTGAGCGCCGTCGTCACCGACAGCGTCGACGCCGTCCAGCTGTCGGTCGCCGCGGGCACCGGCACGGTGTGCGTCGACACGGTACGGGTGGGTGGGTTCGCCCCGGTCGGCCAGGGCACCACCACGGGCTCGCCGGGCTGATCGCCGCCGCGACGATTCGCGGTGGCCGTCTCAAGCCGCACCGACCGTCGACCGATTCACAGGTCGACGGTCGGTCGGCGTTCGGGGCGAAGAGGAGTCATGAGCCAGGACGGAGCCTTCACGCAGCCCGGCAAGACCGCTGCTGCCCGCTCGGCACCGGCGCCCCGGGTGCCCCAGGATCCGATGAGCGCGCGGGACGGGTCGTTGGCCGCCAAGGTGCAGTCCGTCCGTGATCGCGAGGCCGACAGCGAGGCGCGTCGACAGTTCGAGCTCGCCGGAGCGCCGGCCGACACCGGACGAGACCCTTCGCAGTGGGTGGCCCGGCAGCGGGTGGCCGCCGCCTGGCTGCGTCCCTACACCCTGGTGCTCGTGGGGGCCGACCTGGTGGTGGCGATCCTGGCCTGCCTGGTCGGCATCGCCCTCGTCGGCGACGGCGAGTCCCCGTGGTGGGCCTTCCCCTTCGGTGCCCTGTTCCCGGCCGTGGCGGTCGTCGCTCGGGCCTATGAGCACCGCTTCATCGGCGTGGGCAATCAGGAGTTCCAGCGCCTGGCGGCGTCCAGTCTGATCGTGTTGGCCCTCGGCAGCACGGTCGCCTACGCCACCCGGGCGGACGCTCGGGGGTTGGTGCTGGCCGGCTCGACGCTGACAGCGGTCACCGGCCAAGTCGTCCATGCCGTGGCCCGGCAGGTGCTCTATGCGCTGCGCCGCCGAGGCCTGTGCACCCACCGGGTGGTGGTCGTCGGCCTGGAGCGCTCGGTCGATGAGTTGATCACCCGGCTCCGGCGCCAACCCGACGGTGGGGTCGAGGTCGTCGCCGCATGCCTGCGCAGCGCTACGGGGGACTCCGTGGCCGGGGTACCCGTGGCCGGCACCCCTGACGAGGCCCGGACCGTCGTCCGGCGCCACCACGCCCATGCCATCTTGATCACTGCCTGGTCGGAGGTCGGCGAGGACGACCTGCGACGGCTGTCCTGGGATCTCGAGGGCAGCGGCATCCAGCTGTTCGTCGCCCCACGACTGACCGAGGTCGCGGTGCCCCGGATGCACCTGCAGACCATCGGCGGGGTGCCGTTGCTGTCGGTCGACGAACCGGAGTTCACGGGGCTGCGACGGGTGGCCAAGGGCGGCCTCGACCTGATCATCGCGAGTGTGGCGCTGGTGTTGCTCGCCCCGGTGATGCTCGCCGTGGCGATCGCCGTCCGGCTCGACTCACCCGGGCCGGTGTTCTTCCGCCAGGAGCGGGTCGGCAAGGACTCCCGGCCGTTCAAGATGACCAAGTTCCGCAGCATGTACGTCGACGCCGAGGAGCGGCTGGCCCAGCTGGCCCACCTCAACGAGCACGGCGGGGGACCGCTGTTCAAGATGAAGGACGATCCGCGGGTGACCCGGGTCGGGGCGTTCCTGCGCAAGTACTCCCTCGACGAGCTGCCGCAGTTGTTCGACGTGCTCTGCCGCACGATGTCGGTGGTCGGGCCCCGCCCGCCGCTGGCCCGCGAGGTCGCCGAGTACGAGAAGGACGTGCACCGCAGGCTGCTGGTCAAGCCGGGTATCACCGGGTTGTGGCAGGTCTCGGGACGCTCGGACCTGACCTGGGAGGAATCGGTGCGACTCGATCTCGGCTACGTCGAGAACTGGTCCCTCGGGCTCGATCTGTCGATCATCGCCCGGACGGTCGTGGCCGTGCTGGCCCGGCGCGGGGCCTACTGACCGCCCCGCTCCGAGCGCACGATTCAGGACGTACGTGACGTCGTCCCCCCCCGTGCGGGCGACGTACGCTCGTGCCGTGCTGAGGGTGGGATTGACCGGTGGCATCGGGGCGGGCAAATCGACCGTTGCGACCCGGCTGGCCGAGTTGGGTGCCGTCGTGGTGGACGCCGACCAGATGGCGCGCGAGGTGGTGGCCCCGGGCACCGAGGGGCTGGCCGAGGTGGTGGCGACCTTCGGTCCCCAGGTGTTGACGCCCAACGGCGAGCTCGACCGCGCCGCGTTGGGCCGGATCGTGTTCAGCGACGAGGCGGCTCGACACCGGCTCGAGGCGATCACGCACCCGCGGATCGCCGACGCCACGGCGGCGGCGTTCGCCGCGGTGCCGGCCGACTCGGTGGGGGTGCACGATGTGCCGCTGCTGGTCGAGAAGCAGCTGGCGGCCAACTATCACCTCGTGGTGGTGGTGCACGCGGACGTCGACGAACGCATCCGGCGTCTGGTCACCGACCGCGGCATGACCGCGGCCGAGGCCCGTTCGCGCCTGGCCGCTCAGGCCTCGGACGGCGCGCGGCGGCGGGTGGCCGACATCTGGTTGGACAACACCCGGGGCAGTGCCGACCTGCTGGAGCTGGTGGACACCGCCTGGCGGCGGCGCGTGGCCCCGTTCGCGACCAACCTGGCCATGCGCCGTCCGGCTGAGGGCACGGGAGACCGGCCGTACGACGTCGCGCAGGGCCGGCTCGTGGCGCGGCTGCAACGGGCGGTGGGCGAGCGCGCCGTGGTGAGTGTCTGTGGGACGGACCTCGAGGTGCGCGGCGTGCCCGACGACGATCTCGTCGCGGCCGTCGAGCGGGCGGGGTACGCCCCGTCGGCCGACGCGACGGCCGCGGGGGCCTTCCTGACCTGCGACCCGGCCTGGGCCGGGACGGCCGTGACCATCGTCGGCTGAGGATGGTGTCGGGGTCGGTGTCCGGCACCGACGCGAAGGTTGTCGGTGGTGGCGCTTACGGTGTGAGACATGCGCCCTGTCACGGACCTGCAGCGAACCGTCGCCCCGTTCCGCGTGGTCGCCGAGTACGAACCCGGTGGTGACCAGCCGCAGGCGATCGCGGAACTCGCCGGGCGGGTCGAGGCCGGCGAGAGGGACATCGTCCTGCTCGGCGCGACCGGCACCGGCAAGTCGGCCACCACGGCCTGGCTGATCGAGAAGGTGCAACGCCCGACGCTGGTGCTGGCGCCGAACAAGACGTTGGCGGCCCAACTCGCCAACGAGTTCCGTGAACTGCTGCCGCACAACGCGGTCGAGTACTTCGTCTCGTACTACGACTACTACCAGCCCGAGGCGTACGTCCCCCAGACGGACACCTACATCGAGAAGGACTCCTCGATCAACGAGGAGGTCGAACGGCTGCGGCACTCCGCCACGAACTCGCTGCTCACCCGGCGGGACGTCGTCGTGGTCGCCTCGGTCTCGTGTATCTACGGCCTCGGCACCCCGCAGGAGTACGTCGACCGGATGGCCCGGCTGAAGGTCGGGCAGGAGATCGAGCGCGACGACCTGCTGCGCCGCTTCGTGACCATGCAGTACACCCGCAACGACCTCGCCTTCACCCGGGGCACGTTCCGGGTCCGGGGGGACACCATCGAGATCATCCCGGTCTACGAGGAGCTCGCGCTGCGCATCGAGCTCTTCGGGGACGAGATCGATCGGATCTACACCCTGCACCCGATGACCGGTGAGGTCATCCGCGAGGAGCGGGAGATGTACGTCTTCCCGGCCACCCACTACGTGGCGGGCCCGGAGCGGATGGAGCGGGCGCTGTCCGGCATCGAGACCGAGCTCGCCGAGCGGCTGGAGGAGATGAACCGGCAGGGCAAGTTGCTCGAGGCGCAGCGGCTGCGGCTGCGTACCGACCACGACATCGAGATGATGCGCCAGGTCGGCTCCTGCGCCGGCATCGAGAACTACTCGCGGCACATCGACGGCCGAGGTCCGGGGACGGCGCCGAACACCTTGCTGGACTACTTCCCCGAGGACTTCCTGCTGGTCATCGACGAGTCCCACGTCACGGTGCCGCAGATCGGGGCGATGTACGAGGGGGACATGTCCCGCAAACGAACCCTGGTCGATCACGGCTTCCGGCTTCCCAGCGCCATGGACAACCGGCCGCTGAAGTGGGAGGAGTTCCTCGATCGCATCGGCCAGACGGTCTACCTGTCGGCGACCCCCGGAGACTACGAGCTGGCCAAGGGCCGCGGGGTGGTGGAGCAGATCATCCGTCCCACCGGGTTGGTCGATCCCAAGGTGGTGGTCAAACCGACCCGAGGCCAGATCGACGACCTGCTCGGTGAGATCCGCGACCGCGCCGCCCGTGACGAACGGGTGCTGGTCACCACGCTCACCAAGAAGATGTCCGAGGACCTGACGGACTATCTGCTCGAGCAGGGGGTCAGGGTCCGCTACCTGCACTCCGAGGTCGACACCCTGCGCCGGGTCGAACTGCTGCGCGAGCTGCGGCAGGGGGACTACGACGTCCTGGTCGGGATCAACCTGCTGCGGGAGGGGCTCGACCTGCCCGAGGTGTCGCTGGTGAGCATCCTGGACGCCGACAAGGAGGGCTTCCTGCGGTCGTCCAAGTCGCTCATCCAGACCATCGGCCGCGCGGCACGCAACGTCTCCGGTGAGGTGCACATGTATGCCGACACCGTCACCCCGTCGATGGCCCAGGCCATCGACGAGACCAACCGCCGTCGTGAGAAGCAGGTCGCGTACAACCTCGAACGGGGCGTCGACCCGGCGCCTTTGCGCAAGCGGATCGCCGACATCACCGATCTGATCGCCCGCGAGGAAGAGGACACCGAGCAGCTCATCGGCGCGGGCCGGCAACGCAGCCGCGGCAAGGCGCCGGTTCCGGGAATGGGTGCCAGCGGTGCCCGCGGCGTGGGGAGCCATGCCGCGGACCTGCGCAACCTGCCGGCGACCGATCTGGCCGATCTCATCCAGCAGCTCACCGACCAGATGAAATCCGCGGCGGCCGAGCTGCACTTCGAGCTCGCAGCCCGCCTGCGCGACGAGATCTCCGAGCTGAAGAAGGAACTGCGCGGGATGCGGGCCGCCGGCCGATGAGGGCTCGTGCCGATGGGGGTGGTCCGGGCTCTGCGACTACCATCGAGAGATACGTCCGTGCTTCGGAAGGTTCCCCGCCGTGCCCGTCTGGTTCGAAGTCACGACCTTCGCCGCTCTGGCGGTGCTGCTGCTCGTCGATCTCGTCCTGGTCGCCCGGTCCTCCCGGGTGCCCTCGATGCGGGAGTGCACGGCCTGGGTCGGGTTCTACGTCGGACTCGCCCTGATCTTCGCGCTGATCCTGCTGCTGGTGGCGGGTTCCCGCGAGGCGGGTCAGTTCGTGGCCGGGTGGCTCACGGAGTACAGCCTCTCGGTGGACAACCTCTTCGTGTTCGTGGTGATCATGGGCCGGTTCTCGGTGCCACGTCACCATCAGCAAGAGGTGCTGATGGTGGGCATCATCCTGTCCCTGTTGCTGCGCGGTGGCTTCATCGTGGTCGGTGCCGCGGCCATCGAACGGTTCAGCTGGATGTTCTACCTGTTCGGCGCCTTCCTGATCTACACCGCGATCCAGCTCGCCCGCCAGGGCGAGACCGAGGAGAGCGACTTCGAGGAGAACATCCTGATCCGTAAGGCACGTCGCGTGTTGCCGATCGCCCCGACCTATCAGGGGCGCAAGTTGTTCATCAGATTCGGTGGCACCTGGGCGCTCACCCCGATGGTGCTGGTCTTCATGGCCATCGCGACGACCGACGTCCTGTTCGCCCTCGACTCCATCCCGGCGATCTTCGGGTTGACCCAGGACCCGTTCATCGTCTACACCGCCACGATCTTCGCCCTCATGGGGCTGCGGCAGTTGTACTTCCTGCTGGGTGGCCTGCTCGACCGGCTGGTCTACCTGTCGATCGGGTTGGCCGTCGTCCTCGGGTTCATCGGGATCAAACTGGTGCTCGAGGCGCTGCACCTGAACGAGGTCGGTTGGATCAACGGCGGGGAGCCGGTCGGCTGGGCGCCCCAGATCCCGATCTGGGTCTCGTTGTCCGTGATCGTCGCCGTCCTGGCGGTCACCACGGTGGCCAGCCTGATGCACAGTCGCCACCACGAGGCCCGGATGAAGGCCCAGGAGGAAGCCGGCGACCTGGCGTGATGCCGGCCTGACTCAGGCCGGGCTCACCAGCCTCGCGCCCACCACGACGGCAGTGAACCGCGCTCGGCGCCGATCGTGGTGTCGTTGCCGTGGCCGGGGTAGACCCAGGTGTCGTTCGGCAGTGAGTCGAAGACCCGCTGCTCCAGATCGGTCATCAGGCTGCGGAAGTCCTCGGGGGAGTTCGTCTTGCCCGGCCCGCCGGGAAACAGGCTAGGCGCTAGAGTGGCAATATGTCCACCGAATCGGCGAAGGTCCTCCTGTATGCCCGCATCAGTCAAGACGACCTTGGCGACGGGGCCGGGGTGGAGCGCCAGCTCGAGGACGGCCGAGCGCTCGCCGCCGCACGGGGATGGCGCGTGGTGGGGGAATACTCGGACAACGACATCAGCGCACTCGAGGCGGGGCGACGGCCGCAGTACGCGGCGCTCATGGCCGCTGCCACGACTGGGCGCGCCGATCGCATCATCGTCTGGCACCCGTCCCGGCTCTGGCGCAGCCGCACCGAGCGCGCCGCCGGCATCGAGGCGCTCGCACGTCATCGGGTGTCCGTGACCGCGGTCAAGGGGCCGGACCTCGACCTGTCGACCGCCTACGGGCGCGGGCTGGCCGGACTGCTTGGTGAGTTCGACACGATGGAGTCCGAGGTGAAGGGCGAGCGGGTACAACGCAAGGCGCGCGAGCGGGCGCTGGAAGGACGTGCCAATGGCCCCGTGCTGTACGGCTGGTCGCGCACCTACTCCACCGACGAGCGCGGTCGGGTCGTCGCGTCGCAGGACGTCATCGACGAGGAGCCGGCCGCCGTGGTCCGCGAGATTGTGCGCAGGATCCTGGGCCGCGAGTCGCTGACCGTCATCGCCCAGGACCTCACACGACGTGAAGTGCCCCACCGGGTGTGGCGCTGCGATTCGTGAACAAGAGTCGGGCGAAGGGCAACGACGACGGGAGCAGATGGGGACGTGGAACGGTGAAGAAGATCGCGATGCGGCCTGCGAACGCCGGCCTGCGGGTCTGGCATCGGGGCCAGGCCGACGAGGAGCTGCTCCCCGCGGCGTGGCCAGCACTGGTCGAGCGCGACGAATGGGAGACGGCTGTGGCCATCCTGAGCGACCCGGCACGGAACCGAGAGCGACCGGCCAGCCGGCAGCATCTGTTGACGTGGGGCATCGGCGAGTGCGGGGTCTGCGGCGCTCATCTACGGGTCGCCAAGCGCAGCGCCGCGAAGCTGCTGCTGTACGTCTGCGACAGCCCGCGCGGGTGTGTGGGTCGGAGCGAGGCTGCTGTCGACGACCTCGTGCGCCGCATCGCCATCGCACGACTGGCGCGCCCAGACGCGCTCGACTGGCTGCGCAGGAAGGACGACGGTGCGCACGAGGCCGCGCAGCTCGCGGACGATCTGCGCGCCCGGCTCGACCATGCGGCCGATGCCTACGCCGAGGGACGTATCGACGCCCGACAGTTGGAGCGAATAACTGCTCGTCTGCGGCCGGATCTCGAAGACGCACTCGCCCGCAGTCGAGTGCGTGCGCTCACCGTGTCTGACGAGACCCTCGCGGCGATGGCCGGGCCGGCCGCCGAGGACGCTTGGAGAGGTGCGTCTCTTGCGGTACGACGTGCCGTGCTCGAGACGCTCGGCATGACGGTACGCATCATGCCCGTCAAGCGCCGTGGGCCGGGGTTCGACCCTGAGTCGGTCGAGATCGCGTGGGTGCAGTCGTGACAAGCCGCCTGTTTGTACCGATCGCGGCCAGCACCGGAGGACGACGTTGGGGGACTCACCGCTGAGCACCTCACGTGGATTGCCGAGCTGCGCGCCGACCCTGCGACCGCTGAGACCGCATCGCTCGACCGGTCGGGCGACATGCACACCGCCGCCACGCATTCCCTTGTGGCGCGGGGGCAATGGACCCCGCAGAACCGGAACCGGTCCGCTCTCCTCGGCATGGAAGGGCGTCCACCGGTGGGCCGCACGCCGGAAACTGCGGTGCTGATGTACCTCTACCGGACTGACACGGCGAAGGTGGTCACCTACTGCCCTCGGTGCCGGAGGGACAAGCCGCCAGTAGGTGAAGAGCGGCTGAGGCTGATTCTCGACGCAGACCCGGCCGAGGTGGACGTGTCGTACCTGTCACTTATGCCTAGGAGCCGGTAGGTTCGCCGTAGCAACACGCCTTCGCTCCCGGGTTGTGGGACGGCAGCGCGCTCTAGCCGAGCGCGGAGTTCCGCACACCCTCGGAGCCCCGCGTGTCCTTCACCAAGGCCAGATCCGCCTACGCCAACGGCGTCAGGAGCAACCTCCCACAGGAAGAGCTCGGCGAACTACGCACGGCCATGGCCGCCGAGCGCCTCGCTGAGCACATCGAGCGTGTTGTCGCCCAAGCGCCGCCGCTCACAGCCGAACAGCGCGACCGTCTGGCGCTCCTCCTACGCCCGTCCGCCTCGCCCTCGGCCGGTGACGCCGCGTGAGCCCCGGACACGACAGAGGCCGCCCCGGCCAGGGCGGCCCCGATGTCGAGCAGGACGACGCGAACACCGTAGCGCGCAGGCGCGCCGAGGCGCTGCTCGAGGGCCTGCGGCGCGGCCTGGTCAGCTACCGCCCCGGTTGCCCGTGCGGGTGCTCGACGGTGCCCGGTGTCCGCGACGACTCCCGCTGCGCCCGGCATCAGGTTCGGCCAGCGTCACGCTCGGCCATCGAGATCACGGCGGACCACTTCGCCGGGGTCGGCATGCTCCCCGAGGTGCGCGAGGTGCTGGCCGAGCGTTGGCGGGTGGCCTGGTGAGCGACGTCGCTGTGGGTATCGGCGCATTGTCGACGCGAGCCATTGCGGATCGCGTCGGCGCAAGTTCCAGTTATGTCCAGCGCACGATGCGCACACGAAGCGTCGATCTGCCCGAGTATGTAACCGGCTTGGACGGGAAGATCTACCCGGCGCGGCGACAGCCCGACCGGCTCGCGCTGATCGAGGTGGTGCATCGCCTCAGCCATGCCGGTCTGTCAGTGCGAGGCGTCATCGGGTACCTGGCAGACGTTGGCGTGCGCCGCTCGGTCGGCACGGTCTCGACCTGGCTTCGGGACTGGCGGTGCAATGACTGTTCAGGTGACGACACTGCCCCACCTGAACAGGTCCGGCATAGGCACGCCCAGGGTGGTCGGTCGTGACGGCCCTGCGGGTGGACGAGCTGACCGAGGCCGAGTTCGAGCGCCACGCGGCCGGCGAGAGCCTGGCCGCGATCGCCGCGGCCAGGGCATCGGGCCTGCGGCAGGAGGAGAGTGCATCGGGCACCGAATCCCTGCGGCGACTGATGGTCCCGGGTGGCCGGTTCGTGCTCGATGCACCTGCAGGCGTCCCCACGGTGTGGGGCCGGGATGGCGAGGTGCTGTGGGCTCGTGGTGAGGCCTTGATGCTCACCGGTGGCAGCGGCGTGGGCAAGACCACGCTGTCGGTGCAGCTGGTGCGTGCCCGGCTCGGGATGCAGGCCGAGGTGCTGGGGTTGCCGGTCGAGCCCGGTGCGGCGCGGGTGCTCTACCTCGCCATGGATCGGCCGGCGCAGGTGCAGCGTGCGATGCGGCGCCGGTTCGACTCGGCCGACCGCGACATCCTCGAGCGCCGGTTGATCGTATGGAAGGGGCCACCGCCGGTTGACCTGGCGAAGGCGCCGGGTGTCCTGGCGGAGATGTGCGAGGCGGCCGGCGCCGACACGGTGTTCGTGGACAGCCTGAAGGATGCCGCCTTGGGCCTGTCGGACGACGTCGTGGGCGCCGGGTACAACAGGGCTCGCCAGGCATGCCTGACCGCTGGAATCGAGGTGGTCGAGGACCACCACAACGTCAAGCGAGGCCCTGCCGGTGGCCCTCCGACATCGCTGGCCGACGTCTACGGGTCGACGTGGCTTACGGGCGGGTGCGGTTCGGTCATCGGCCTGCACGGCGACCCGGGCGACCCGGTGGTCATGTTCCGCCACCTCAAGCAACCCGCAGAGGAGGTCGGCCCCTGGACGTTACGCCACGACCACGACACCGGCGTCACGACGGTGATGCAGGGCGCCGATCTGCTCGAGCTGGCGCGCGCGGTCGGGTCGCTGACCGTGGGCGCGGCGGCCGCGGCGATGTTCGGCCTCGACAAGCCGGCCAGCCGGGCGCAGCAGGAGAAGGCGCGGCGCAAGCTCGCCCGCCTGGTCGAGGCCGGGTTGTTGTTGCCGCCGACGGTCGAGCCCGGCGGCGCGGCGTTGTATCGGCCGGCGGCCCGCTCGGGTGCGGCGGAGCCGGGTTCTGACCTGTTCGGCGAGGGGGCGTGATGTCCGGGTTTGTGGGGGTCACGCTCGGGGTCACGGGGGTTCTCGGAGACTGTGGCGCACGCACTTCACGATGGGGTCACGCCACAACTGAAGAGTGCAGGTCAGAGGGTCACGGCAGGGCTCACGCACTTCACGGCGCCGGGGGTCACGAAACCCACCCCCCTCTGAAAGAGGGGGGGTTCTGACCGTGACCTCGAGCCCGAGCTCTGAACCGTGGTGGTGGCTGGGCGCCGAAGGTGCCAGAGCCGAGGCCGACGCCTGGCGCACACCGAGCGCGTGGTGGCAGCTCGACCCACCCGCGCCCGCCGAGTACGAGGAGGACCCGCGATGACCCGCACCCCGGTGAGCCGGCGTGTGCTCGTGCTGGTGGATGTGTTCGCTCGCGCTGCCGCACTGTCCGATGACGGCGCACGGGCGTGGCTGGCATGGCGCTGGCCACACCCCGAGCGCACGTGGGCGCGACATGGTGCGGCCGTCCTCGAGCACCTCGAGGGCAACGGGCACGAGCACCTCGCCGAGCGCCTCGTCGGCCTGCTCGGTAACCCGCGCCGCGGTGCACGGTGAGGGGCCGCCGTCGTTGCCGCGCTGCGCGTGCTGCTCGCCGCGACGGGGGGCGGGGGGCGCAACGGGAACGGCACAGACGGACGACACCTGTCGTTCCCAACCACCCCCCCGAAGGTCCGATGACGCCATGTCATGTCAACAGGCTCGAAATCCCCTGCTGCACAACCGATTTGGCCCGAAATGACGTGACGACATGTCAACGGCAGTCCGCGCGCGCAGACGGCAACGACAGGCGTCGTGGCCAATTCCGCAGCCCCGTGATCGCCCCCACCCCCCATCCCCACCCGACCCAACCCCCTGGAGGAACCGATGACCGAGCACTTCGAGCAGTGGAGCGCCGAGATGGCGGAACACGTCGAGCACCTGGACGATGCCGGTCAGGTGGAGGGTCCGGAATGGCGCCTCGACCCGGAACGACTGCAGGGCGCCCTCGCACACGCGCTGGAGATCCGCGGCCCCGAATGGGTGGCGGACGGCTTCGCCGCGATCGAGCGTGGCGAGGCCGAGCCCGGGATTGTCGTGGCGGGCGCGGTGCCTGTGCCGCCCGAGGGTGCACTGACTCTGTTGCCCGAGTCGGGCGCGATTCCCGAGCGCTGGACGGGTCACCCGTGGTTCGTGGTGCGCTGGGCCGGCCGCGACCTGGCGCACGTGCATCCCGCCGCGATCGCGCAGGACGTGACATCCTGATCCTGCTGATGCGCGCCGTGAGCTCCAAGGGGCCGGCGCCGGTCACCTGGTGGAGCTCGAGGCGGGCCGCCCGACCGAGTTGGCGTCGTGGAGTGCCGGGCCGTCCGAGTGCCGTGGGTGCCGGGTCCTGAGCACGACCACCGTTTCCCCCCCCGTTCTCGCGCGCCGTCGTGCGCGCTCAACATCGAAGGAGTGGCACATGCCACGCACCAGGCGCGTCGAGACGCGTCAGACCCAGAACATGACCCGGGCAGAGCGTGAGGCTCGCGTCGCCGACTTGCGTCGCTGGTTCGACGCTCAGCACGAGGAGTTCCGCGGGGATGCGTTCCCGCCGGCACTGCAGGCGACCTGGGACGACAACACCGCTGAGCTGCGCGAGCACGAGGATGCGCTGGCGGAGCTCGAGGCCCGCGACGCGCGGCTGCAGGAGATCGCCCGCAGCGGCGAGCAGGGCTCGCGCGAGGCCGGGTCGTGGGAGCCTGCGGCGGTGTCCCGATGGGGCGCGCAGCCGCTGTTCCGGGGTGACCCGTGGCAGGCATCGGTTCCCGGGCTGGGTTCGCCGGGGCGCCCGGTCGAGCTTCGTGCCCGGGCCATCACCGCCGTCGAGCGGTGCGTTGGCGGTATGAGCGACGCGGCCCGCGAGTACGGCATCCGTGCCCTCGAGCGCGACGACGACGAGCTCGGGCGCCTGGCCACGTTCACGATCGAGACCTCTCGAGCCGAGTACGTCTCGGCGTTCGCGTCGTGGCTGCGCGACCCGGTGTCCGGGCACCGTGAGTGGTCCGGCGCCGAGGTGGACGCCGTGCGGCGCGTCCGTTCGCTCGAGCGGGCCATGGCGCTGGGCACCGGCGCGGCCGGCGGCTTCCTGTTGCCCTACCAGCTCGACCCGAACATCGTCATCAGCGCGGCTGGGTCGGTGGACCCGATGCGTTCGGTGTCGCGGGTCGAAACCACCGTGCTGAACGAGGCCAGGTTCGTCACCAGCGCGGGCGTCACAGCGTCCTGGGACGCCGAGGCGGTCGAGGTCTCCGACGACTCCCCGACCCTCGCGCAGCCGAGCATCACTGCCTTCAAGGGTCAAGCCTGGGTGCCGGTGTCGTTCGAGGTGTTCGAGGACTCCGACATCAGTCAGCAGGTCGGCGCGCTGTTCGCGGACGCGAAGGCTCAGCTGGAGTCCAACGCGTTCACTCTCGGCACGGGCACCGGTCAGCCCAAGGGCGTGATCACGGCCGTGTCCGCGGTGGGTGGCTCAGTGGTGACCTCGGCCGGCTCGGCGCTCACCCCGGCCGACGCCACGGCCAACCAGAACGCGCTACCGGCGCGCTGGCGCCCCCGGGCGAGGTGGATGGCGAACTTGTCGGTCATCAACCAGGGCCGGACCACACCCCTCTACACCAACGGCCCGGCCATGGTGTCCGACGCCACCACCCCGCCACGGATGCTGGGCTGGGAGGTGGTCGAAAACTCCGCGATGGACGGCACCATCGCGGCCGGCACGACCAACGACTACGTGCTGCTGTCCGGGGACTTCAGCAACTACATCGTGGTCGACCGTCTCGGCGTGAGCCTCGACTTCGTGCCGGTGCTCGTGGGCGCCAACCAGCGCCCGACCGGACAGCGGGGCTTCCTGATGCACTGGCGGGCGGGCGGTGACGTCGTGGTCGGTGACGCGTTCCGGCTGACCAACTACAGCGCCTGACCCCCGTAGGCTCAGGGCTGCCGGTTGTAGGACAGGCCCCGCCGCTCGCTTCGGCGCGCGGCGGGGCCTGCGCTCGTGTGGTGGCGCATCATGGCCGCGTGACCACGCCCGCACCTGTCGCCCAGCCCCTGCGCGCCGTCTGGCCGGCGCCCGGCCCATGGCCCGATGCCGCGTGCGTCGCCTGGGCACCGGGGCCGTGGGACTATCAGGCACCGGCCGCCGATCGCACGCTCGCGGCCATGGTGTGCACCGGTTGCCCAGTACGTGCCGCATGTGCGGACTACGCGAGCCGATACAGGCCGTTGGGCACGTGGGGCGGGCAGTACTACCGACTCGCCCCCTCGGGGCGCGGCGAGGCAGCCTGACTCGCGACATCCGTTGTCACGGTGTGACTTTCGCGTGACAGGTGGGGGGCTGAGCGGCCACCGCCGACCCCGGGCGAGAGGGAGACACCCGGGGGCGACGGAAACGGCTCAGCGCGTGGTGCTCACAGGCACTGGTCGCATTCGCCGTACTGGTCGAGCTCCCGGCCGCAGCCGGAGCAGAGTCCGTGCTCGACGCGGTGCACCCGCGCGACACCCACCCGCAGGTGCGCCCCGGCCCGGGACCATCCACGCAGCGAAGCGCCGCACCCGCACGGGCACACCGGCGGGGCGGTCACTGCCAGCCCCAGGCGATGCCGCGCAGCCCGAGGGCGGTCGTGACGGCGCGGGCCGCGTCGGCGTCGAGGGTGAGCGTGGCCAGCCGTCCACCGCAGACCTGCAGATCCCTTCCGGGCAACACCTCGGCCACGATCACGCGCAGCCGCGATGCGTCGGTGTCGGCGGCGATCGTCACCAACTGCCCGCTCACGACCGGGCCGCCCGCCGTGCGAGCCCCTGCAGCACGGCGCCGAGGTGCTCGGCCTGCGCGATCGTCAAGCGCAAGGTGTCGAACGCGATCACCGGTGCGTGCGAGCGGGTGACCGTGATCCGGCCGTCCCGGTCGACGTCGATGTCGTCGAGTGCAACCAGCGACGGTGTGACGACGACCTCCTCGTCGTGGTCGCCGAGCGCGGTGCACACCGTCGACGGCTCGAACGAGTGGGTGATGCCGGAGTCGTCCACCCTCGAGCGGGACGCCCACGACGGCGCCGACCACGACGCCACCAGCGCCGTGACCTGCTCGAAGCTGGGCGCGCCGCGGGACGGCTCGGGCTCGAGCGGCTCGAAGGTCAACTCGCCGTCGATGCCGACCGTGGCGATGCGGTACTCGCGGCCCTCGGCGTCGAAGTGGCGGCCGTCCTCGTCGGTGCGGATCTGCGGGGTGGCGAACAGCGCGTCGAGCGCGTTGTCGTCCTGGTCGGGGGCGGGGAAGATGTCGGGCACGGTGACCTCCTGGGGTCATCGAGGCCCCGGGGAGCGTGTCAGCGCGAACCGGGGCCGGCCTTGTCGGAGGCCCCGGTCACGGTCACCAGCCGCGCGCCCGCCATTCTGGGATCGAAGCTCGCTCGGCGCCGAGCGTGGTGTCGTCGCCGTGCCCCGGGTAGACCCAGGTCTCGTCAGGAAGTGGGTCGAAGACTCGTTCCTCGAGGTCATCCATGAGAGACCTGAAGTCCACCGGATTTGTTGTCCGTCCAGGACCTCCGGGAAACAGGCTGTCGCCGGTGAAGACGTGCCGACTGCCGTCCCTGGCGTGCAGCACCACGGCGACCGATCCCGGGGTGTGCCCCCGGAGCGCGATGACATCCAGGCGCAACTCGCCCAGGCCGAGCGTGTCGCCGTGCCGGAGCGGCTGGTCGGGGGGCAGCGGCAGCTCGGGGGCATCCTCGACGCCGGCCAGGGTCCACGCGCCGGTGGCCTCGGCCACCTCGAGCAGTGCCCGGTGGTGATCCCAGTGGCGGTGCGTGGTCAGCACCTGCAGGCCGCGGCGTCCCCGCGGACTGCCCTCGTCGACCAGGGCCAGCAGCCGCGCGGCGTCGTCCGCGGCATCGATCAGCATCTGGTAGCCGCTCGCACGGCAGGTGATCAGATAGGCGTTGTTGTCCTGCTCCGACACGCTCGCCTTGCGGATCACGACGTCGTCCAGGTCCCGGACGGCGATCGGACCACCTGGTTGAACGGAACCGGTGTACGGCATGAGTCCTCCCCGCGCTCTGTGCTGCCTGGCTGGCCTCCAGCCTCGCAGGCAGGGCAGCGGGCTGCCTATGGCTGGGCAGGGGTAACCTGTGCCGCGTGGCACGAGTCGGCCGAACCGTCGCGATCGCGGTGGTCGGTCTCGTGCTCTCCGCCACCGCCCATGCCCTGATGTCCGGCCTCACCCCGTCGGCCCTGCTGGCTGCGGCACCCCGGTCCTCGTGGGGCCTGCTCGCCCTGATCTCGGTGGCCGGTGTGGTGCCCTTGGGTCGGCGGCGCCAGCCCTGGTGGGTGATCGCCTCGGCGCTGACGGCGATGCAGCTCGCGCAGCACGTGGTCCTGGTCGGTGCCGAACCTGCGACACACCACACGGCCACGATGCCGTCGGCGGGTCACCACGTCGTCCGGATGATGCTCGGCCACGCCGTGGCCGCCGTCCTGACCGCTCTGATCGCCGAGCGTGGTGAGCGGGCCGTCGCGCTGTTGCGTCATCGGCTGCGCTGGCTCGCCCCGCGCTGGACGACGCCCGCGGACCTGCCGGACGCCGCGTCGCCGGCCTTCTGGTCGCCGGTCCCGGTGCCGGTGGCCGGGTTGGTTCCGGGCGGGCGGGGCCTGCGCGGGCCTCCGGTTCTGGTCTGAGCTCAGCGCTCGCCCCGTGACGCCCCTGTGCGGGCGGGCACGGATCCGACCGGAACCCCTCCGACCGAGACGGCCGCCTGCGGCCCGGGTCGGGATCACGGGCGTGCCCGCACGCCAGAGGAGAACCCACGATCATGAAGTTGTCCGCACGTCGTCCGGCCGTCGCCGGATTCACCCTCGCCCTCGTCCTGTCCGGCGGGCTGCTCAGCGGCTGCTCGTCCGACGCCACCACGACAACCCCCGCCGGCGCCTCCAGCGCCTCGGCCGGGGCCACCGGCGCACCGGCCGCGGCCGCCGCGCTGACCCTGACCGATGGCTGGGTCAAGGCCGCCGACACCGGCATGACCGCGCTGTTCGGCACCCTGAAGAACACCGGCTCCGCGCCCGTCACCGTGGTGGGGGGCAGCAGCAACATCGCCGGCATGATCGAGACCCACGAGGTGGTCATGGTCGACGGCGCGGCGAAGATGCAGCCCAAGAAGGGCGGCTTCGAGATCCCGCCGGGCGGCACCCACACCCTGGCCCCGGGGCACGACCACATCATGCTGATGGGACTGACCAAGGCCGTGAAACCCGGTGACCAGGTGAAGATCACCTTGAAGCTGGGCGATGGATCCACCGTGGATGTGACCGGCCTGGGCAAGGACTTCTCGGCCGGCAACGAGAGCTACCAGCCGTCGGGTGGGGCGTCGCCCAGCGCCTCCATGTCCGGCATGTGAGGACGCCGCGCCATGAATGACCTCTCCCGTCGGGGGCTGCTGACCGGTTCGTCGGCAGCCCTCGCCGGGGGCGCCGTCGCCGCGGGCCTCGCGCTCGCCTCGACCGGTCGCCCCAGCCGCACTGCCACACTGGACGACGCCACCACACCCTCGTCGGGTGGCTCCGCCGTCTCGCTCGCCGCGGCCGCCGCCGAGGTGGTGCCGTTCCACGGCGCCCACCAGGCGGGGATCGCCACCCGGCACCAGGCGTTCGGTGCCTTCATCGGCCTCGATCTGGCCGCCGGCACCAGCCGGGCGGACGCCGTCCGGCTGGTGCGGGTGCTGACCGACGACGCCCGCCGACTCACCCAGGGGCTCCCGGCGCTCGGCGACACCGAGCCGGAACTGGCCGCACGTCCCGCCGGGCTCACCATCACCGTCGGGTTCGGTCCCGGCTTCTTCGATGTCACCGGTACCCGTGTGCAGCGCCCGGCCAGCGTGCGTGACCTGCCGGCGTTCGCCGGCGACAAGCTGCAGCCGCGTTGGGGGCAGACCGACCTGGTCACCCAGGTCTGCACCGACGACCCCACCACGCTGGCCCACACGGTGCGCATGCTCACCAAGGACCAGCGCGCCTTCGGCACCCTGCGCTGGGTGCAGCGCGGGTTCGCCTCACCCGGGGCCACCGCGCGCGGCACCGCGCGCAACCTCATGGGCCAGGTCGACGGCTCGGTCAACCCCACGCCCGGCACGCCCGAGTTCGACCGAGCGGTGTGGGCGTCCGGGCCGGGGTGGTTCACCGGCGGCAGCGTCTTCGTGTTGCGCCGGATCGCGATGCACCTCGAGACCTGGGATGCCTTCGACCGGGACGGCAAGGAACGGGTGATGGGCCGTCGGCTCGACACCGGGGCGCCGCTCACCGGAACTCGTGAGGAGGACGTGCCCGATCTGGACGCCGTCGACGGCCTCGGCTTCCCGGTGATCGAACCGTTGGCTCACATCCGGTTGGCCAAGGCCGCCACGCCGGCCCAGACCATGCTGCGCCGTCCGTTCAGCTACGACGAGGGCGTGAACGGCGCGGGCGTCCCCGAGGTGGGCCTGCTGTTCGCCGCGTTCCAGGCCGACGCCGACGCCGCCTTCGTCACCGTGCAGCGCCGGTTGGCCGGCAAGGACCTGCTCAACACCTGGATCACCCACATCGGGTCGGCGGTGTATGCCATCGCACCGGGGGTGGACGAGGGGCACTACCTCGGGCAGGGGCTGCTCGAGGGCTGACGCGGGCCCGGTCCCGGGCTGGGGCCGAGTCAGGGCTGAATCGGGGATTGTCGGTGGGCCCACCTAGCATGAGGAACGTGACCGACACTCTCTCCGGCCGCGCCTCCGATCGGCTGGTGGTGCGGGGCGCCCGCGAGCACAACCTCAAGGACATCTCGCTCGACCTGCCGCGTGACGCGCTCATCGTGTTCACCGGCCTGTCCGGCTCGGGCAAGTCCTCGCTGGCCTTCGACACGATCTTCGCCGAGGGCCAGCGACGGTATGTCGAGTCGCTCTCCGCCTATGCCCGCCAGTTCCTGGGCCAGATGGACAAGCCCGACGTCGACTTCATCGAGGGTCTCTCCCCGGCGGTCTCGATCGATCAGAAGTCGACCAACCGCAACCCGCGCTCGACGGTGGGCACGATCACCGAGGTGTACGACTACCTGCGCCTGCTGTGGGCGCGGGCCGGTCGGCCACATTGCCCCACCTGCGGTGAACCGATCCAGCGGCAGACCCCGCAGCAGATCGTCGACCGGTTGCTGGAGTTGCCCGAGGGCACCCGGTTCCAGGTGCTGGCTCCCGTCGTGCGGGAACGCAAGGGTGAGTACGCCGACCTGTTCCGTGAGTTGCAGACCAAGGGGTTCGCGCGCGCCCGGGTCGACGGCGAGATCGTCTCGCTCAGCGAGCCGCCCCAGTTGGAGAAGAAGCTCAAGCACTCGATCGACGTGGTGATCGACCGGCTGGTGGCCAAGTCGTCGGCCAAACGCCGGCTCACCGACTCGGTCGAGACCGCATTGCAGCTGGCCGGCGGCATCCTGACCATCGATCTGGTCGACGAGGACGAGGGCTCCCCGGACCGGGAGCGGCGGTTCAGCGAGAAGATGGCCTGCCCGAACGAGCATCAGCTCAGCTCGTTCGAGATCGAGCCACGCACCTTCTCGTTCAACAATCCGTTCGGTGCCTGCCCCCAGTGCACCGGGATCGGCACCAAGCTCGAGGTCGATCCGGAGTTGATCGTCCCCGACGAGGACCTGACGCTGGCCGAGGGGGCCATCGCTCCCTGGACCCAGGGGAGTGCGGACTACTTCACCCGGTTGATGGCCGCGCTGGGTGATGACCTGGGCTTCTCGATGGACACCCCGTGGCGGGCGTTGCCGCAGCGGGCCAAGCAGGCCCTGCTGCACGGGCAGAACCACAAGGTGCACGTGAAGTTCCGCAACCGGTTCGGCCGGGAGCGCTCGTACTCCACCGGCTTCGAGGGCGCCGTCTCGTTCGTACAGCGCCGGCATGCCGAGACCGAGTCGGACTGGAGTCGGGAACGCTACGAGGGCTACATGCGCGAGATCCCGTGCCCGGCCTGCCAGGGCGCCCGGCTCAAGCCGGAGTCGCTGGCGGTCCTGGTCGGCGGCCGATCGATCGCGCAGGTCTGCGCCCTGCCGATCCGCGAGGCGGCCGGCTTCCTCGGGGCACTCGACCTCACCGCACGCGAACGGCAGATCGCCGACCGGGTGCTGAAGGAGATCCACGCCCGGTTGGGTTTCCTGCTGGACGTCGGCCTCGACTACCTCTCGCTCGACCGGGCGGCCGGCACGCTGTCCGGTGGGGAGGCGCAGCGGATCCGGCTGGCCACCCAGATCGGGTCCGGCCTGGTCGGGGTGCTCTACGTACTCGACGAGCCGAGCATCGGGTTGCACCAGCGCGACAACCGCCGGCTGATCGAGACCCTGACCCGGCTGCGCGACCTGGGCAACACGCTCATCGTCGTGGAGCACGACGAGGACACGATCCGGGCCAGCAACTGGGCGGTCGACATCGGCCCGGGTGCCGGTGAGCACGGCGGCCAGGTGGTGCACTCCGGGTCGGTGGCCGACCTGCTGACCCACCCGGACTCGCTCACCGGTCAGTACCTGTCCGGACGACGCGAGATCGCCGTGCCGTTGCTGCGCCGTCCGGTCGACACGAGCCGTCGAGTGACGGTTGTGGGTGCCCGCGAGCACAACCTGGCGGGGATCGACGTCTCGTTCCCGCTGGGGTGCTTCGTGGCGGTCACCGGGGTGAGTGGTTCGGGCAAGTCGACCCTGGTCAACGACATCCTCTACACGGTGCTGGCCAACAAGCTGAACGGGGCCCGGCAGGTGCCCGGCCGGCACAAGAACGTCACCGGCCTCGAGCACCTCGACAAGGTGGTGCACGTCGACCAGAGCCCCATCGGGCGCACTCCGCGGTCGAACCCGGCGACCTACACCGGGGTGTTCGACCACATCCGCAAACTGTTCGCCCAGACCACCGAGGCCAAGGTGCGCGGGTACCAGCCGGGCCGGTTCTCGTTCAACGTCAAGGGCGGTCGGTGCGAGGCCTGTTCGGGTGACGGCACGATCAAGATCGAGATGAACTTCCTGCCCGATGTCTACGTCCCCTGCGAGGTCTGCCACGGGGCGAGGTACAACCGCGAGACGCTCGAGGTGCACTTCAAGGGCAAGACCATCGCGGATGTGCTCGACATGCCGATCGAGGAGGCCGCGGACTTCTTCGCCGCGGTGCCGGCCATCGCCCGGCACATGACCACGCTGGCCCAGGTCGGCCTGGGCTACGTCCGGTTGGGTCAGCCGGCACCGACGCTGTCGGGCGGTGAGGCCCAGCGGGTCAAGCTCGCCGCCGAGTTGCAGAAGCGGTCCACCGGGCGCACCGTCTACGTGCTGGACGAGCCGACCACCGGGTTGCACTTCGAGGACATCCGCAAGTTGCTCGGGGTCCTGCAGGGATTGGTGGACAAGGGCAACACGGTGATCGTCATCGAGCACAACCTCGACGTGATCAAGAGTTCGGACTGGATCGTGGACCTCGGCCCGGAGGGCGGTTCGGGGGGTGGCCTGGTCGTCGCCGAGGGCACCCCGGAGCAGGTGGCCCGGATCGAGGCCAGCCACACCGGGCGGTTCCTGGCCCCGGTGCTGGCCGGTCGGGGAACCGTTGCCGCCAAGCCACCCGCGAAACGTGCCGCCCCGGCGGCCACGGCATCGTCCGGTTCGGCGAGCGGCACCTCGGGCGGACGGCGGACGGCGGCTGCAGCCCGGCCGCGCAAGGCCGCCGCCAAGGCCTAGGGTCGTCGCCGTGGCCAACCCGGCGAGTTACCGCCCCCGACCGGGGGAGATCCCGGAATCGCCTGGGGTGTACCGGTTTCGGGACGAGCACGGGCGCGTGGTCTACGTCGGCAAGGCCAAGAGCCTGCGCCAACGGCTGACCTCCTACTTCGCCGACCTCACCACGCTGCACCCGCGCACCCAGTCCATGGTGCTCACGGCGGCCTCGGTGGAGTGGACCGTGGTCGCGACCGAGGTCGAGGCGTTGCAGTTGGAATACGCCTGGATCAAGGAGTTCGACCCGCGGTTCAACGTCAAGTACCGCGACGACAAGTCCTACCCGTACCTGGCCGTGACGATGGGTGAGACCTACCCCCGGGTCCAGGTGATGCGGGGCGCGAAACGCAAGGGCACCAGGTACTTCGGCCCGTACGCCCATGCCTGGGCCATCCGCGAGACGGTCGACCTGCTGCTGCGGGTGTTCCCGGTGCGCACCTGCAGCAACGGGGTCTTCAAACGTGCCGGGCAGGTGGGTCGCCCCTGCCTGCTCGGGTACATCGGCAAGTGTTCGGCACCCTGTGTGGGCACCGTCGATGCCGAGGAGCACCGGCGCCTCGCCGAGGACTTCTGCGACTTCATGTCCGGTCAGACCCAACGATTCCTGCGGCGCATCGAGCGCGAGATGGCCGAGGCCGCCGAGTCGCTGGAGTTCGAGCGGGCCGCCCGGCTGCGCGACGACGCCGCCGCCCTGCGTCGCGCCCTGGAGCGCAATGCCGTGGTGCTGCCCGACGGCACGGACGCCGACGTGTTCGGTCTGGCCGAGGACGATCTCGAGGCCGCCGTCCAGGTGTTCCACGTGCGCGACGGACGGGTCCGGGGCCAGCGGGGTTGGGTGGTCGAGAAGGTCGAGGACCTCACCACGGCCGACCTGGTCGAGCACCTGCTGCAACAGGTCTACGGCGACGCCGGCGGCGAGAACGGTGACGCGGAGGTCCCGGCGACCGGTGGGGGAGGCGGCGGTACCCCGGTGCCGCGCGAGGTGCTGGTGCCGGTCGAACCGTCGCAGGCCGAGCTGGTCGAGACCTGGCTGAGCCGGTTGCGCGGCAGCCGGGTCCACGTCCGGGTGCCGCAACGCGGTGACAAGCGTGCGCTGCTGCAGACGGTCGAACGCAACGCGAGCGCCTCCCTGGCCCTGCACAAGACCCGCCGAGCCGGCGACCTGACCACCAGGAGCGTTGCGCTGCAGGAGATTCAAGAAGCACTCGGGCTCGCCGAGGCACCGTTGCGCATCGAGTGCTACGACGTCTCCACGATCCAGGGCCAGCACGTCGTTGCCTCGATGGTGGTCTTCGAGGACGGTCTTCCCCGCACCTCCGAGTACCGCCGGTTCACCCTGCGCGAGGGCAGCGACGACCTGACCTCGATCCACGAGGTCATCACCCGGCGGTTCCGCCGGTACCTCGAGGATCAGACCCGCCTGGCCGAGTCCCCGACCCTGGACGGCGAGCCGGCCGAACGCCGCCGGTTTGCCTACCCGCCCCACCTGGTGGTCGTGGACGGCGGCCAGCCACAGGTCGCTGCGGCGGCACGGGCGCTGACCGAACTCGGCATCGGTGACGTGGCGTTGTGCGGGCTGGCGAAACGGCTCGAGGAGGTCTGGCTGCCGGAGCAGGACCTGCCCCTGGTGCTGCCCCGCAGCAGCCAGGGACTGTTCCTGCTGCAGCGGCTGCGCGACGAGGCGCATCGGTTCGCCATCACGCATCACCGCCAGCGCCGCAGCAAGGCGATGACCGTCAGCGAGCTGGACGCCGTCCCCGGTCTCGGGCCGGTACGCAAGAAGGCGCTGCTGACGGCGTTCGGATCGGTGAAGCGGTTGCGCGCCGCCGACCTGGAACAGATCGCTTCGGTGCCGGGAATCGGTCCGAGCGTGGCAGCATCGGTGGTTGCGGCGCTCGGGGTGGGCACTGATGTCGGGGTGGGCAGCGAGCTCGGGCGGGGTTCCGAGCAGCCGGCGGTGATGCCGGCATTCGACGCGGCGACGGGAGAGCTTCTTGAGTGAGAACGCGGAACTGCTGGTCATCACCGGGATGTCGGGGGCCGGCCGTTCGACCGCGGGCAAGGTACTCGAGGATCTGGGGTGGTATCTGGTCGACAACCTGCCGCCTGCGCTGATCTCCTCCCTGGTCGACCTGGTCAGCAAGACCGCCCCCGAGGTGGGGCACCTGGCGGTTGCCGTCGACGTCCGCGGCCGGTCGTTCTTCTCCGCGCTCAACCAGGCCCTGGTCGAGTTGGCCGAACGGGGGATCGGCCACCGGTTGTTGTTCCTGGACGCCGAGGACAGCTCCCTGGTCCGGCGGTTCGAGTCGGTGCGCCGCCCGCACCCGTTGCAGGGCGAGGGCAGGCTGCTCGACGGCATCCAACGCGAGCGCGAGCTGCTGACCGAGCTGCGCGGCCAGGCCGACACCGTGATCGACACCTCGCACCTGAACGTCCACCAGCTGTCGGCCAAGGTTGCGCAGGCGTTCGGTGATGCGGGCGGCCCGGGGCTGCGGCTGACGGTGATGTCGTTCGGGTTCAAGTACGGCCTGCCGCTGGACGCCGACCACGTCGCGGACGTGCGTTTCCTGCCCAACCCGTTCTGGATCCCCGAGTTGCGCCCTCGCACCGGACTCGACGTCCCGGTGAGCAGTTACGTGCTCTCGCAAGAAGGGGCCAAGGAGTTCCTGGAGTACTACGCCCAAACCCTGCAACCGGTGCTCCGCGGCTACGTCCGCGAGAACAAGCGCTACGCCACGATTGCGGTGGGGTGCACCGGCGGCAAGCACCGCTCGGTGGCCATGGCCGAGGCGCTGGCCCGGATGCTCGGTGAGGGCGGCGTCCGGGCCACCACGGTGCACCGAGACCTGGGGCGGGAGTGATCGGGCGCAGCGGCCCGGGTGCGGTGGTGGCGCTGGGGGGCGGCCACGGCCTGGCTGCCTCGCTGCAGGCCCTGCGGCACCTGACCGATCGGCTCACCGCCGTGGTGACCGTGGCCGACGACGGCGGAAGCTCCGGGCGGCTGCGTCGTGAGTTCGGCGTGTTGCCCCCCGGCGATCTGCGCATGGCGCTGTCGGCGTTGTGTGAGGACGGCGAGTGGGGGCGGTTGTGGCGTGACGTCCTGCAGCACCGGTTCCACAGCACCGGGCCGATGGACAACCACTCTCTGGGCAACCTGCTGATCGTGGCGCTCTGGCAGCGGCTGGAGGACCCGGTGGCGGGGCTGGACTGGGTGGGCCGGTTGCTCGGTGCGCGCGGTCGGGTGTTGCCGATGGCCGCCGTCCCGCTCGAGATCGAGGCCTCGGTGCGCGGTCTCGACCCGGCCGATCCGGACGCCGTGCGCACCGTGCGGGGGCAGGTCGCCGTGGCCAAGACCGCCGGGGACGTCGTCGAGGTGCACCTGGTGCCCCGCCGGCCTCCTGCGTGCCCGGAGGCGGTGGCCGCGGTCCGCGACGCCGACTGGGTGGTGCTGGGGCCCGGGTCGTGGTTCACCAGCGTGCTGCCTCACCTGATGGTGCCCGACCTGGCCGCGGCGCTGTACGAGACCTCGGCCCGGCGCTGCGTGACCATGAACCTCAGCGCCCAGGCGGAGACCCGTGGGCTCAGTGCCCAGGCACATCTCGAGGTGCTGGCCGACCACGCGCCGGGGCTGCCCATCGACCTCGTGCTGGCCGATCCCTCGGCCGTCGAGGACGCCGACGCCCTCGACCGCGTCGCCCGCCGGCTGGGCGCCCGGCTGGTGATGCGCCAGGTCGGGCTGGGCGACGGGACCGCCCGTCACGACGCGTTGCGCCTGGCCGCGGCCTACCGGGACGCCTTCGCCGGTGTGGTCGGCGACGTGGTCCGCGAGGGGGGCCGATGACCCGCACCCAGCCCCGATCAGCACACCTCGTGGGCAACCGGGGCCGAATGGCGGAGGCCCAGGATCGTCAGTTGGGATCAGCAGCCCGGACGTACGGCGGCGGAGGCGATGGCAGGATGTCAGCCATGGCTCTGACGGCGCTGGTGAAGGACGAGCTCAGCCGGCTCCCGGTGACGAAGCCCTGCTGCCGAAAGGCAGAGGTGTCCGCCACCCTGCGTTTCGCCGGTGGGTTGCACATCGTCAGCGGTCGCATCGTGATCGAGGCGGAACTGGACACCGGGCATGCCGCCCGGCGTCTGCGCAAGGACATCGCCGAGGTCTATGGCCACACCAGCGACGTGATCGTGCTCGCTCCCGGGGGGCTGCGCAGGGGCAGCCGCTACGTCGTCCGCGTGGTGCGCGACGGCGAGTCGCTGGCCCGGCAGACCGGGCTGTTGGACTCGCGGGGCAGGCCGGTGCGGGGGCTGCCTCCCCAGGTGGTCTCCGGAGCCACCTGCGACGCCGAGGCGGCCTGGCGGGGTGCGTTCCTGGCCCACGGCTCGCTCACCGAACCGGGACGCTCCTCGGCGCTCGAGGTGACCTGTCCCGGTCCGGAGGCCGCGCTGGCGCTGGTGGGTGCCGCGCGCCGGCTCGGGGTGCAGTCCAAGGCCCGCGAGGTTCGAGGGATCGACCGGGTCGTCATCCGGGACGGCGACACCATCGGCGCCATGCTGATCCGGCTCGGGGCACACGGCGCGGTGATGGCCTGGGAGGAGCGGCGGATGCGCCGCGAGGTGCGAGCCACGGCGAACCGGCTCGCCAACTTCGACGATGCCAACCTGCGCCGATCGGCCCGGGCTGCGGTGGCCGCCGGCGCCCGGGTGGAGCGTGCACTGGAGATCCTGGGCGACGAGGTGCCCGACCACCTGCGGGCGGCCGGCACGCTGCGGCTGGAACACAAGCAGGCCAGCCTCGAGGAGCTGGGTCAGCTCGCCGACCCGCCGATGACCAAGGACGCGGTGGCGGGCCGGATCCGGCGGCTGCTGGCCATGGCCGACAAGCGCGCCGGCGAGCTCGGCGTCCCCGGGACCGAGGCCAATCTCACCCCGGACATGCTCGACGCCTGAGGCCGGACACGCGCCGGTGCGAGCGACGCACGCCGGTCACCCGACCGGGAGCTGAACAGTGCGTGAAAACGTTGCGAGGCGATCCGGCCAGGCACACCTTCGGGACCATCGACCTGCACCTGCGGCCTCCGGGCCCGGTTGGGTCGTAGGCAGGGGTAACCCATAGGGTTGCCGTATCTGACCACACGTAGTGACGCCATCACCGGCGTTCAGGGAGGATCGTGACGTGACCGTTCGGGTTGGCATCAACGGCTTCGGCCGCATCGGCCGCAACTACTTCCGGGCTCTGCTCGCCTCGGGTGCGGACGTCGAGGTGGTCGGGGTCAACGACCTCACCGACAACAAGACACTCGCTCATCTGCTCAAGTACGACTCCATCCTCGGCCGGCTCGGCCTGGACGTGGCCTACGACGACACCTCGATCACCGTGGGTGGCAAGTCGTTCAAGGCTCTGGCCGAGCGCGACCCGGGCGCCCTGCCCTGGAAGGAACTCGGCGCCGACGTCGTCATCGAGTCCACCGGGCACTTCACCGACGCCACCAAGGCCAAGGCGCACATCGACGCCGGCGCGCGGAAGGTCATCATCTCGGCCCCCGCCAAGAACGAGGACGCCACCTTCGTCATCGGCATCAACGACGGTGACTACGACCCGGCCACGCACCACGTCATCTCCAACGCCTCCTGCACCACCAACTGCCTGGCCCCGATGGCCAAGGTGCTGCTGGAGGAGTTCGGGATCGTCAAGGGTCTGATGACCACGATCCACGCCTACACCAACGACCAGGTCATCCTCGACTTCCCGCACAAGGACCTGCGTCGGGCGCGTGCCGCCGCCACCAACATGATCCCCACCACCACGGGTGCCGCTCGGGCGATCGCCCTGGTGATCCCGGAGCTCAAGGGCAAGCTCGACGGCTACGCCATGCGCGTGCCGGTGCCGACCGGTTCGGCCACCGACCTCACCGTCGAACTCGGCCGCGAGACCACCAAGGAAGAGATCAACGCGGCGTACAAGAAGGCTGCCGAGGGCTCGCTCAAGGGCGTGCTGGAGTACACCGAGGACCCGATCGTCTCCAGCGACATCGTGACCTCCCCGGCCTCCTGCACCCTGGACGCCTCGCTGACCACCGTGCAGGGCAACCAGGCCAAGATCGTCGGCTGGTACGACAACGAGTGGGGTTACTCCAACCGCCTCGTCGACCTGACCAAGATCGTCGGCGCCTGATTCTCCGCACGACCACAGCCACACCCGGGTGGGCGTGCGCCACGGCGCACGCCCACCCGCTTGGCATCCGCACGTCACCGACACCGCAGCCACATCTCGCCGTAACTGGGAGCCGAAGTCATGACAACGCTGGACGACCTGGGTGACGTGCGCGGCAAGCGCGTCCTGGTCCGCTCCGACCTGAACGTCCCGCTCGACAAGGAAACCGGAACGACCATCACGGACGACGGCCGCATCCGGGCCTCGCTCCCGACGATCAAGGCACTCACGGACGCCGGTGCGAAGGTCATCGTGATCGCGCACCTCGGCCGGCCCAAGGGCGCCCCGGACCCCAAGTTCACCCTGGCCCCGGTGGCCGCACGGCTCGGCGAGTTGCTCGGCGCCCCGGTGGCCTTCGCCACGGACACCGTGGGGCCGTCCGCCCAGCAGGTGGTGACCGGCCTGGCCGACGGGCAGGTCGCCGTCCTCGAGAACATCCGGTTCAACGCCGGTGAGACCAGCAAGGACGAGGCCGAGCGCGGCGCCTTCGCCGACCAGCTCGCGGCCCTGGCCGACGCCTACGTCTCCGACGGCTTCGGCGTGGTGCACCGCAAGCAGGCGAGCGTCTACGACGTGGCCCAGCGGCTGCCGCACGCCATGGGCGGCCTGGTCGCCGCCGAGGTGCAGGTGCTGCGCCGGCTGACCGTCGACCCGGCGCGTCCCTACGTCGTCGTCCTGGGCGGCTCGAAGGTGAGCGACAAGCTCGGCGTCATCGCCAACCTGATGAACACCGCCGACCGCCTGATCATCGGTGGCGGCATGCTCTTCACCTTCCTGAAGGCCCAGGGCCACGAGGTCGGCACCAGCCTGCTCGAGGCCGACCAGCTCGACGTCGTCCGGGGCTACCTCGCCACGGCCGCCGAGAAGGGCGTCGAGGTCGTGCTGCCGGTCGACGTGGTGGCCGCGACCGCCTTCGCCGCCGACGCCGAGCACGACGTGTACGGCGTCGACGACATCCCAGCCGACCGGATGGGCCTGGACATCGGCCCGCAGTCGGCCGCGCTGTTCGCCTCCAAGATCGCCGACGCGAAGACGGTCTTCTGGAACGGCCCGATGGGCGTGTTCGAGATGGAGCCGTATGCGGCCGGAACCCGGGCCGTGGCCCAGGTGCTGACCGAGGTCACCGCCAACGGTGGTCTCACCGTCGTCGGCGGTGGCGACTCCGCGGCCGCGGTGCGCAAGCTCGGCTTCGCCGACTCGGCCTTCGGCCACATCTCCACCGGCGGCGGCGCGTCGCTGGAATACCTCGAGGGCAAGACCCTGCCCGGCATCTCGATCCTGGAAGGTTGATTCGTGGCCACCTCGCGCGTCCCGCTGATGGCGGGCAACTGGAAGATGAACCTGGACCACCAGCAGGCGACCCACCTGGTGCAGAAGCTGGCCTGGACGCTGTCCGACGGCAAGCACGATTACGACCAGGTCGAGGTGGCGGTGATCCCGCCGTTCACCGACATCCGCTCGGTGCAGACCCTGGTGGACGGCGACAAGCTGGGCCTGAAGTACGGCGCGCAGGACATCTCCGCCCACGACTCCGGCGCCTACACCGGTGAGATCAGCGGGGCGTTCCTGGCCAAGCTGGGCTGCACCTACGCCGTGGTCGGCCACAGCGAGCGGCGTGAGTACCACGGTGAGGACGAGGCCGTGGTGAACGCCAAGGTCAAGGCGGCCTTCAAGCACGGGCTCACCCCGATCATGTGCGTCGGCGAGGTGCTGGAGATCCGCAAGGAAGGCCGGCACATCGAGCACACGCTGGCGCAGGTCGTCGGTGGCCTCGACGGGCTGCCCGCCGAGCAGGCGGCCACCATCGTCATCGCCTACGAACCGGTGTGGGCCATCGGCACCGGCGAGGTGGCCACCCCGGCCGACGCCCAGGAGGTCTGCGGAGCCATCCGCGCCAAGCTGGCCGAGCTGTACTCGGCCGAGCTGGCGGCCGGCGTCCGGGTGCTCTACGGCGGCTCGGTGAAGTCGAGCAACGTGGCCACGATCATGGCCGAGCCGGACGTCGACGGCGCCCTGGTCGGTGGCGCCAGCCTGGACGCCGCCGAGTTCGCCTCGATCGCCCGGTACCGCAGCCACGTCACGGCGTGAGCGGACGGCACCACAGCGGTGCGCAATGGCCGGAGCACGGCCGGACATCGCTTAGGCTGACTCCATGACGGCGGCTCGAATCACGCTGCAGGTCCTCCTGCTGCTGACCAGTCTGGTGCTGACCCTGTTGATCCTGTTGCACAAGGGTCGCGGCGGCGGTCTGTCCGACATGTTCGGAGGCGGCTCGGCGTCGTCCCTGGGTTCCAGCGGTGTGGCCGAACGGAACCTCAACCGGTTCACCATCGGCATCGCCCTGGTGTGGACGGTGGTCATCATCCTGCTCGGCGTGATGGATCGATTCGCCGCGTAGTCGCGCGGTTCGGCAAGTTCTCGACCTGAGGAGGAACATCGGTGGCCAGTGGCAACGCCATCCGGGGGAGTCGTGTCGGTGCCGGGCCCATGGGCGAGGCCGAGCGGGGGGAGACGGCTCCCCGGTTCCGGGTGTCGTACTGGTGCGCCAACGGGCACGAGACCCAGCCCAGCTTCTCGGAGGAGGCCGGCGTCTCGCCGCCGGAGATCTGGGACTGCCCGCGGTGCGGCTTCCCCGCCGGTCAGGACCAGAACAACCCGCCCTCCGCGCCCAAGAACGAGCCCTACAAGACCCACCTGGCGTATGTGAAGGAGCGGCGGAGCGACGCCGACGGCGAGGCCATCCTGGCCGAGGCCCTCGAGTCGCTGCGCAGCCGCAAGATCATCCGCTGACCGGACGACGACCGAGAGGTCGCGCCTCGGACCCCCACGGGTTCGAGGTGCGACCTCTCGGTCGTCGTGCAGCTCTCGTTCAACCGGTCAGTCGCGGAATCGGCCCGGGGATCTCAGATCCGGGGTGCGGCCGCCCGATCCATCAGCCACAGGGTTCGGCGACGGCCCTGGGCACCCGCCGCGGGCAGCGCCAGTTCGCCGGCCCCGGACAGTGCGGCGGCAGCGGCCGGGGCCTTGTCCGCCCCCGCGACCACCAGCCAGACCTCCTGCGCCGCCCGGATGGCCGGCATGGTCAGCGACACCCGCTCGGGGGGTGGCTTGGGGCTGCCCCGGACCCCGATCACGGTGAGCCCGTCCTCGACCCCCGCGTGCAACGCCGGGTGCTCCGGGAACAGCGAGGCCACGTGGCCGTCCGGTCCCATGCCGAGCAGCAGGACGTCGAACGAGGGCACCTCGGCGTGATCCTCCGGGCGGGCGTGGCGCCGCAGGGTCCGGGCATAGTCGGCCGCCGCGGCATCGACGTCCGTGGCCTGGTCGGCGGCCGGCATCTCGTGGATCCGCTCGGCCGGGATCGGCACGTGGTCCAGCAGCGCCTCGCGCGCCTGGGTGGCATTGCGATCGGCATGTCCGGCGGGCAGGAACCGCTCGTCACCCCACCAGATGTCCAGGGCCGACCAGTCGATGGCATCGCGCGCCGGACTGTCCCGCAGGCAGGCGAGACAGGCGACGCCGCTGCCGCCCCCGGTGAGCACCAGGTGCGCATGCCCGCGCGCCGTCTGCACGTCGACCAGCCGGGTCACCAGCCGAGCCGCGACGGCGTGCGCCAGCAGCTCGCCGTCCCGATGGACGACGACGGTCGGCGGGGTCACGGCGTCGCCTTCGCCGGTGGCTTCTTCGCGGCCACGGCCTTGGGCGCGGCCTTGGAGGTGGCCGCCGACGGCTTGACCGCCAGCAACGCCATGCCCTTGGTGATCACGTCGCCGTAGACGTCATCCGGGTCGAGCCGGCGCAGCTCCTCGGCCAGGCAGTCACGATCGGCGCGCGGGGCCAGGGCGATACGGCGCTCGGGTTGGCCGGGCTGGGTCAGGTGTGCCACGTGGCCGTCGGGGCGCACCAGGTCGATCGGACCCGAGGCCCGGTCCAGGTGAACCCCCGTCAGGCCGGAGCCGGCCCGGGTGCGGACCCGCTTGACCGGGCACTTCAGGTAGAGCGCCAGCCAGGCGGCGAGCAGGTCACCGCTCGGGCTGTCGATCCCCGAGGTGACCGTCGCCGAGCGCACCGGCTCGTACGGTGGCTGATCGAGGGCCGCCGCCAGCAGCCCACGCCACAACGTGACCCGGCTCCAGGCCAGGTCGGTGTCACCCGGGCGGTGGGTCGCAGCGCGCTGGGCCAGCGCCCGGGCCGGCTTGGACGCCATCGCGGCGTCGGTGATCCGGCGTTGCGCCATGGCGCCGATCGGATCGGAGGCGGGCATCTCGGGTGGGGTCCCGGGCCACCAGGCCACGGTCGGGGCGTCGGGCAGCAGCAACGGCACCACCACGCTGTGCCCGTGCTCCGCGAGCGGCCCGTACAGCCGCAGCACGATCACCTCGCTGGCCCCGGCATCGCCACCCACCCGAATCTGGGCATCCAGCCGGTTCACACCACGACGGGTGCCCCGCACGACGGTGATCACCCGGCAGGGGTGTTCGCGACTGGCGTCGTTGGCCGAGCCGATGGCCGACTCGGTCTCGCCGTCGTCGGTCACGATGACCAGGGTCAGTACCCGGCCCAGCGCCACCGCGCCGCCGCTCTCGCGCAGTTCGACCAGCTTGCGGTTGAGTGCCGCCGTGGTCGTGTCGGGCAGATCGATGATCACGGCCGCCTCCAGACGCGCCCGTCACGGGCCATCATCTCGTCCGCCGAGGGCGGACCCCAGGTCCCCGAGCCGTACGGTTCGGGAGTGCCCTTGGCGGCCCAGAACTGGGTGATCGGGTCGAGGATCTGCCAGGACAGCTCGACCTCCTCGTGCCGCGGGAACAGCGGTGGATCACCGAGCAGCACGTCGAGGATGAGCCGTTCGTAGGCCTCGGGCGAGGCCTCGGTGAAGGCCGAGCCGTACGCGAAGTCCATCGAGACGTCGCGCACCTCCATCTGGGTTCCCGGCACCTTGGCCCCGAACCGGATGGTCACGCCCTCGTCCGGCTGCACCCGGATCACGATCGCGTTCTTGCCCAGCTCCTCGGTGGCGGTGTGCTCGAAGGGCAGGTGTGGTGCCCGTTTGAACACCACGGCGATCTCGGTGACGCGCCGGCCGAGGCGCTTACCGGTGCGCAGGTAGAACGGCACGCCGGCCCAGCGGCGGGTGTCGACGTCCACTCGGATCGCCGCGAAGGTCTCGGTGGCGGAGGTGGGGGAGATGCCCTCCTCCTCGAGGTAGCCGATCACCTTCTGACCGCCCTGCCACCCGGCCGCGTACTGGCCGCGCGCGGTGTGCTTGGCCAGGTCACGCGGGACCCGGACGGCGCTGAGCACCTTCTCCTTCTCGGCCCGCAGGGCCTGGGCGTCGAACGAGACCGGTTCCTCCATCGCGGTCAGGGCGAGCAGCTGCAGCAGGTGGTTCTGGATCACGTCCCGGGCGGCGCCGATGCCGTCGTAGTACCCGGCACGGCCACCGATGCCGATGTCCTCGGCCATGGTGATCTGCACGTGGTCGACGTAGTTGGCGTTCCAGATCGGTTCGAAGAGCTGGTTGGCGAACCGCATCGCCAGCAGGTTCTGCACCGTCTCCTTGCCGAGGTAGTGGTCGATGCGGAACACCGAGTCGGGCGGGAACACCGCCTCGACCACGGTGTTCAACTCCCGGGCGGAGGCCAGGTCGTGGCCGAACGGCTTCTCGATCACCACCCGCCGCCACTGGTCGCCGACCGGTTCGGACAGGCCCGACCGTGCCAACTGTTTGGTGACCACCGGGAAGAACTTGGGCGGGATTGACATGTAGAAGGCGAAGTTGCCCATGGTGCCGCGCGCCGAGTCGAGCTCGCTCACCACCTTGGCCAGGTCGTCGAACGCCGCGTCGTCGCTGAACTCACCGGGCACGAACCGGCATCCCTCGGCGAGCTGGCGCCAGACGGCCTCGCGGAACGGCGTCCGGGCGTACTGCCGCACCGAGTCGTGCACGATCTTCTCGAAGTCCTGATCGGCCCAGTCCCGGCGGGCGAACCCGATCAGCGAGAATCCCGGCGGCAGCAACCCGCGGTGCGACAGGTCGTAGATCGCCGGCATGAGCTTCTTGCGGGCCAGGTCACCGGTGACCCCGAAGAGCACCAGCCCGCAGGGACCGGCGATGCGCGGCAGCCGCTTGTCGCGCTCGTCGCGCAGCGGGTTGCGGCCCTTGGTGATGGCGGCAGGGCTCATTGACCGGACTCACCCTCGTCGAGGGCGGCGGCTCGGGCCAGCTCGTCCGAGACGGTGGCGAGCAGGTCGGCCCAACTCTTGGCGAACTTGTCCACGCCCTCGCGTTCGAGCACCTCGACCACGTCGGCGTAGTCGATGCCCAGTGCCGCCAGCCGGTCGAGCAGTTCGGCCGACTCGTCATAGGTGCCACGCACCGTGTCGGTGGCGGCATCGCTGCCTGCGGCGGCTCCCGGCCCATGATCCAGCACCGCCTCGAGGGTCTTGCCCGGCATGGTGTTCACCGTGCCCGGTGCCACGAGCTCGCTGACGTACATGGTGTCCGGGTAGCTCGGATCCTTGACCCCGGTGGAGGCCCACAACGGGCGCTGCGGGCGGGCTCCCTCAGCGGCCAGCGTCTGCCATCGGGCCGTCGCGATGACCTCCTCGAAGGCCTGGTAGGCCAGTCGGGCGTTGGCCAGCGCGGCCTCGCCGCGGGCGGCCAGTGCCTCCGGCGTGCCCAGGGCGGTGAGGCGGTGATCGATCTCGGTGTCCACCCGCGAGACGAAGAACGAGGCCACCGAGTCGATCCGGGACAGGTCGTGCCCGGCCTCGAGCGCGCCCTCGAGCCCGTGCAGCCAGGCATTCATCACGGCGCGGTAGCGGTCGAGGCTGAAGATCAACGTGACGTTGACACTGATGCCCTCGGCGAGCGCCGTGGTGATGGCGGGCAGCCCCTCGACCGTGGCCGGGATCTTGATCATGGCGTTGGGGCGGTCGACGGTGGCCCAGAGGCGACGGGCCGAGGCGATGGTGGCCTCGGTGTCACGGGCGAGCCGGGGGTCGACCTCGATCGAGACCCGCCCGTCGAGGCCGTCGGTCGCCTCGTGGACCGGGCGCAGCAGGTCGCAGGCCGACCGGACGTCGTCCGTGGTGATCTCGAAGACCGCCTGGTCGACGTCGGCGCCCCGGGCGGCCAACGCCCGGACCTGGTCGGTGTAGCGGTCGCCCTTGGCGAGCGCGGCGGCAAAGATCGTCGGGTTGGAGGTCACTCCGACGACCCCGTCCTGGGCCACCAATCGCGCGAGCTCGCCCGAGGCGAGCAGTTCACGACTGAGGTCATCGAGCCAGATGGAGACGCCGGCAGCGCTGAGCGCATGCACGGCGGGGTTGGTAGCAGTCATCGGGTGCCTCCCGTGGAGTCGGCGGTCTGCAGGCTCCGCCGGGCGGCCGCGACGACCGCCTCGACGGTGAAGCCGAACTCGGCGTAGAGCCGGGCCGGGGCTGCTGAGGCACCGAAGTGCTCCAGCGAGATGATCTGCCCGGCGTCGCCGACGATCTCGCGCCACCCCTGGCCCACGCCGGCCTCGATCGAGACCCGGGCCCGGACAGCCGGCGGCAACACCTGGTCGCGGTACCCGGCGTCCTGGGCGTCGAACCATTCCCGGCAGGGCAGGGACACCACTCGGGTGGCGATGCCCTCCTGCTCCAGCTGCCGGCGTGCCTCCACGGCCAGCTGGACCTCTGAGCCAGTGGCCACCAGCACCACCGCCGGGGTGCCGCCGGAGGCCTCGGCCAGCACGTACCCGCCCCGTGCCACCCCGGCCGCGTCGGCGAACTCACCGGTGGCGCGGTCGACGGTGGGCAGGTTCTGCCGGCTCAGGCACAGCGCGGTCGGCCGGTCGGTGTGCTCCAGCGCCAGCCGCCAGGCCCAGGCGGTCTCGTTGGCGTCGGCCGGCCGGACGACGTCCAGCCCGGGGATCGCGCGCAGGCTGGCGAGGTGCTCGACGGGCTGGTGGGTGGGGCCGTCCTCGCCCAGGCCGATCGAGTCGTGGGTCCAGACGTAGGTGACCGGCAGCTGCATCAGGGCGGCCAGGCGCACCGAGGGCCGCATGTAGTCGCTGAACACGAGGAAGGCGCCGCCGAACACCCGGGTGCCGCCGTGCAGCGCGATGCCGTTGAGGATGGCGCCCATGGCGTGTTCGCGGATGCCGAAGTGCAGCACCCGGCCGTAGGGGTTGCCCTGGCCCCAGGCGTGCGTGCTGATCGAGGACGGCAGGAACGAGGACTCGCCCTCGAGTGTGGTGTTGTTGCTCTCGGCCAGATCGGCCGAGCCGCCCCACAGCTCGGGCAGCACGTCCTTGATCGCGTTGAGCACCTCGCCGGATGCCTTGCGGGTGGCAACGTCCTTGCCGGCCGGGAAGGTGGGCAGCGCCGCCGTCCAGCCCTCGGGCAGCCGGCGCTCGCGCAATCGCTCGAACAGGGCGACCCGTTCCGGGCCGGCGCTCGCCGACCACTGCTCGAACCGGGTGGCCCAGGCCGCGCGGTCGGCAGCGCTGCGATCCCGGACGGCGCGGGTGCGCGCCAGCACCTCGTCGTCCACCTGGAAGGTCGCCTGGGGATCGAACCCGAGCAGGGTCTTGGTGGCCTCGATCTCGCCCGTGCCCAGCGCGGAGCCGTGCGCCTTGCCGGTGTTCATCAGGTTCGGTGCCGGCCAGGCGATCACGGTGTCGAGCACGATGAGCGAGGGCCGGCCGGTCTCGGCCTTGGCCGCCTGCAACGCCTCGAACAACGCCGGGATGTCCTCGCGGTAGGTCCCGGCCTTGCCGCTCTCCGGCCCGGCACCACCGGTCCAGTCGACAGTCTGCACGTGCCAGCCGTAGGCGGCGTAGCGGGCCGCGGTGTCCTCGCTCAGGGCGACCTGGGTGTCGTCCTCGATCGAGATCCGGTTGCGGTCGTAGACCACCACCAGGTTGCCGAGCTGCTGCAGGCCGGCCAGGGACGAGGCCTCGCTCGACACCCCTTCCTGGATGTCGCCGTCCGAGGCGAGCACCCAGATGGTGTGGTCGAACGGGCTGCTCCCCGGTGCGGCATCGGGGTCGAACAGGCCACGCTCGAACCGCGCGGCGTAGGCCATGCCGACCGCGCTGGCCAGCCCCGACCCGAGCGGGCCGGTCGTGATCTCGATCCCGGCGGTGTGGTGCACCTCGGGATGGGCGGGGGTCAACGAACCCCAAGTGCGCAGGGCCTGCAGGTCGGCGAGTTCGAGGCCGTAGCCGCTCAGGTAGAGCTGGATGTACTGGGTGAGGCTGGAATGCCCACACGACAGCACGAACCGGTCGCGGCCGACCCAGTGCGGGTCGGCCGGATCGTGCCGCATCACGTGCTGGTAGAGCAGGTGGGCCACCGGCGCGAGACTCATCGCGGTACCCGGGTGGCCGCTGCCGGCCTTCTGGACGGCGTCCGCGGCGAGCAGCCGCGCGGTGTCCACGGCGCGGCGGTCCAGGTCGTCCCAGACCAGCTCGGTGCTGGGGTGGCCGGCGGTGCGCTGATCGAGTTCCTGGTCGATGGTCACGTCAATCCTCGGCTCGAGATGCCACCCGCTCGGCTGGCCGGGCTGGCTGTCGGTGAAGTCGTGCTGCTGTCGGTGAGGGATCGGGGCCAGCCGTCGGGCCGATGGTTCGCAGGTGTGTGTTCTCGGTCGCTGCCCGGTTCGACTTCAGCGAGGATCGCCATCGGTCTCGCCTCCCGGCCCCGGCCGGTGTCCCCAGCCGGAGCCTACCCCCGGTGCCATGGCGTTCTCCTGCGCAAACGCGCCGGCCTCCTCGCGTCGTGGCGCTCCGGCGCGGCTCTCCTGTGGCCTTCCGGCGCCGTCCCGGCGCCGCCGATCGTGGCGAGTGCGAGCCACTGCACTCGATGCGTCGGGCGGCCGCGTAGAGTGATGCCGTCCCCACCAGCCCCGCCGGAACGATGAGCCAAGGACGCCGTGACGACCGTCGATCCCCGCGTACACGCGATCCCGTCGGACCAGGTGCGCCTCGAGACCCGCCCTCGGCCGTCGTTCGCGACCATGGCCAAGGCCTACGTGGCCCTCACCAAGCCCCGGATCATCGAGACCCTGCTGGTCACCACCGTGCCCACCATGATCCTGGCGGCCGGGGGCATGCCCTCGGTGGTCACCATGGTGATGACCGTGATCGGTGGAACCCTGGCCGCCGGTAGCGCCAACGCGCTCAACTGCTACTTCGACCGGGACATCGACGTCGTGATGAACCGGACGGCGCACCGCCCGCTGGCCACCGGGGTCATCCCACCCCGGCACGCCATGGTCTTCAGCGTGCTGCTCGGCGTGCTGTCGATCGTGCTGCTCGCGGTGGTCGTGAACCCGCTCGCCGCGACGATGGCGCTGGCGGCCATCCTGTTCTACGTCTTCGTCTACACGCTGCTGCTCAAGCGCCGGACCTCGCAGAACATCGTCTGGGGCGGTGCCGCCGGGTGCATGCCGGTGCTCATAGGCTGGGCAGCGGTGACGAACAGCATCTCGTGGCAACCCCTGGTGCTGTTCGGCGTGATCTTCCTCTGGACGCCGCCGCACTACTGGCCGTTGTCGATGCGGTTCCGGGACGACTACGCCGCGGCGGGGGTGCCGATGCTGCCGGTGGTGGCCTCGGAGGTGACCGTGGCCCGCCAATCGGTGATCTACGCCTGGGCCATGGTGGCCTGTTCCCTGCTGCTCATCCCGGCGACGGGGTTGATCTACGCCGGCGCCGCGGTGATCGCCGGCGCGATGTTCCTGCTCGAGGCGCATCGACTGCTCTCACGGGCGAAACGCTCGGCCGCGGGGGAGAGCGTGGTACTGGCGCCGATGCGGCTGTTCCACTTGTCGATCACGTACCTCACGCTGCTGTTCACGGCCGTGGCCGTCGACCCCTTCCTCCGGATCGCGCTGTTCTGAGGTCGCCATGACCGCCGATCACGGCCATGATCACGGGCCCGACATCAGCCCCGACGCGGATCGCCGGTGGCTGTTCGCCGCCCTGAGCCTGATCGTGGCGTTCATGCTCGGCGAGGTGGTGGTCGGGCTGATCGCCGGATCGCTCGCCCTGCTCTCGGACGCGGCCCACATGCTCACCGATGCCATGTCGATCGTGCTCGCGTTGATCGCGATGCGACTGGCACAGCGCCCGCCCCAGGGGGGCTACACGTTCGGCCTGCAGCGTGCCGAGATCCTGTCCGCGCAGGCCAACGGGTGGACGCTGCTCCTGCTGGGGGCCTGGCTGGCCTTCGAGGCCGTCCGCCGGCTGCTCGAACCCCCGCACGTGGTCGGCGGGCTGGTGTTGATCACCGCCGCCGTCGGGGTGGTGGTGAACCTGCTGGCCGTGGCCTGCATGTCGCGCGCCAACCGGTCGAGCCTGAACATCCAGGGTGCGTTCCAGCACATCCTGAACGATCTGTTCGCCTTCCTCGCCACGCTGGTGGCCGGGGTGGTCATGGTGCTGACCGGGTTCACCCGCGCGGACGCGATCGCCTCGTTGATCGTCGTGGTGTTGATGGTGAGTTCGGGTTCGGGGCTGGTGCGCGATTCCAGCCGGATCCTGCTCGAGGCGGCACCGGCGGGCATGGACGTCGACGCGGTCGGCGCCCAGCTGGTGCGGCTGCCCGCCGTGGTCGAGGTACACGACCTGCACCTGTGGCAGATCACCTCGGGGCAGGCGGCCCTGAGCGCGCACGTGATCGTGGCCGATCACGGTGACTGTCATCGCATCCGGACGGCGGTGGAGGACCTGTTGCGCACCGAACACCAGATCATGCACACGACCCTGCAGGTCGACCATCTCGGGGACCACGTCGCGGGTGCCACCGATGTGGCCGCGACCTGTTGCGTCGAGACCCACGGTCCGGTGCACCGGGCGGTCGACGCCTGAGCCGCCCTGGTCGCAATCCGTGCAGATCGCCCCAGGTCGGGGCAGTGACGGGTCGTTGTCGGGTTGGTGTCGTTCCCTGCGCTGGGCGGTTGTGAACACAATGCTCGGGTGTCCATCAAACAGCTGCGGGTGCAGCGGGGTTGGTCCCAGGAACAGCTGGCCGAACGCAGCGGCTTGAGCGTGCGCACCATCCAGCGCATCGAGAACGGTCGGACGCCGGGACTGAACTCGGCGACAGCCCTCGCCAACGCGCTCCAGGTCGACGTCGAGGAGCTGTCGGACCCGCGGCGCGAGCTGCCCGAGCGGCAGGACCTGCGTGGCGCCGTCACGGCGTGCCTGCGCCGCTACGACGACTTCGAGGGGTTCTCGTCCCGGCCGCAGTACTGGTGGTTCTTCCTGTTCGTCCTGCTGCTGGCGTCGCTGGGCACCCTCGCGAGCGAGGTGCTGGGCGCCGCCGTCCTGCTGGTGTTCCTGCTGCCGTTGGCGGCCGCCGGGACGCGGCGACTGCACGACGCCGGCCGCAGTGGCTGGTGGCAGCTGCTCGCGCTCGTCCCCTTCGGGGTGGTGGTCCCGTTGATCCTGCTCGCCGAGCCCACGGCCCCACCGACGGACGCCGAGTGACCTCGACAGACCCCGATGGCCTCGCTGCCCGCCGACCGATCGAGCCCGAGGTCAGCGGGGGGAGCGACGCAGCGTCTCGACCATGGCGGTGACCGGGATGACGATCATGCCGGCCAACAGCATGTGCACGGCGACCACGCCCCAGGGCAGCCCGGTGGCGTACTGCACGTAGCCCACCACGCCCTGCACCACCGCGATGCCGAACGCGATGTGGGTCCAGCGGTAGAGCGTGCCGGTGGCCCCGGCCCGCCGCAGGATCACCAGCAGTGCCACCAGTCCGATGACGAAGATCCACACCGATCCCGAGTGGATCATGCTCACCAGGCGGGGGTCGAAGCCGAACCGGGCCGGGGTGTCGGCGTCCCCGGAGTGCGGGCCCGACCCGGTGACCACGGTGCCGAGCACCAGTACCGCGCTGCCGGCCACGGCCGCCAGCGAGACCAGCGGCCAGGCCGCGGCGGGCAGGGCCGATTCGGTGAGGGCCGCCCGCGGCGGCAGGCTCAGCCACAGCCAGGTCGACACGGCGATCGAGATCATCGACAGCAGCAGGTGGGCCCCCACGATGGACGGCGACAGGTCGAGCAGCACCGTCACGCCACCCAGCACCGCCTGGGCGACGACCAGTAGCAGGGGCAGGGAGGCAGCCTTCCACTGCTGACGGTTGATGCGCACAACCGTCACCAAGACGGCGATGGCCGCGGCGGTGAGCAGGAACGTCAGCGTGCGGTTCCCGAACTCGATGTTCTTGTGATACCCCTCGGCCTGGTGTTCCACGGGGGTGAACGAACCCGGCGTGCACTGCGGCCAGGTGGGGCAGCCCAGGCCCGATCCGGTGAGTCTGACCAGGCCGCCGGTGAGCACGATCAGTACCTGCGAGACAAGGTTGGCCAGCAGCGCGATGCGCGCGGCGCCCCAGGGGGCGGAGGTCGACACGGAGAGCTGGTCCGGGGTTGTTCCGGTCGTCATGCCTGCAGCCTAGAACCGCTCACTCCCAGCGGAAGAACCGGATGGTCAGCGCCGTGGCGACCAGGGTCCAGGCCAGCAGGACGAGTACCGCGAAACCGTCCCAACGCCCGTCGATGAGGGCCGCCCGCAACCCGTCGCCCAGGGCGCCGGAGGGCAGCAGACGGGCCACCTGCCCCCACGACCCCATGGCGCTGCTCGGGGCCACCACGCCGCCGCCGGCCAGCAACAGCACCCAGGCGAGGTTGGCTCCCGCCAGCACCGCCTCGGCCCGCAGCGTGCCGGCGAGCAGCAGGCCGAGCGCCACGAAGGCGCCGGTCCCCAGCAGGATCAGGACCAGGGCCGCGCCCACTCCCGCCGCGCGGGGGTGCCAGCCGAGGAGCGAGGCCAGCACCCCGAGGACGACGACCTGCACCACCTCGACCGCCAGCACGGCGAGCATCCGGCCGGTGAGCAGCCCGCTGCGTCCCAGGGGAGTGGTGGCCAGCATCCGCAGCACCCCGTGACGACGGTCGAACCCGGTCCCGATGGCCTGCCCGGTGAACGAGATCGACATCACCGCCAGGGCGAGAACCCCCGGGGCGATCAGGTTCACCCAGTGCTCACCGGGGTGCAGGTGAACCCCCGGCAGCGCCACCCGGCTGAGCACGATCAGGATCAGCGAGGGCAGGATCATGGTCAGCAACAACTGCTCGCCGTTGCGCAACATGATCCGGGTGTCGAACCGGGCCTGGGCCAGCGCCCGGCTCGTGGCCGTCATCGCATCTCCCGTCCGGTCAGGTGCAGGAACACGTCCTCGAGGCTGCGTCGTCCCAGGGTCAGGCCCTCGGGCAAGACCTGGCGTGCCGCGCACCAGGCGGTGACCGCGGCGACCGCGGCGGCGTCCAGCGGCGAGTCGGGGCGGGCCGAGACCTTGTACCGCCCGGCCGTGGTCTCGGCCACGGTGGCCCCGGCGGGCAGGGCTGCGGCCAGGTCGATCAGGTCGAGCCCCGGCGGGCCGGAGAAGGTGAGTGCGTCGGCCGCGCCGCCGGTGAGTTCGTCCGGGCTGCCCTCGGCGACCAGGCGACCGCGATCGATCACGACCACGTGGTCGGCGAGTGTCTCCGCCTCGTCCATCAGGTGGGTGGTGAGCACCACGCTGACCCCCCGTTCACGCAGCTCGCGCACGATGTCCCAGACCGCGTGGCGCGACTGCGGGTCCAGGCCCGCGGTGGGTTCGTCGAGGAACACCAGGTCGGGGCGGCCCACCAGGGCCGACGCCATGGCCAGCCGCTGCCGCTGCCCGCCGGACAGCCGGCGCACCATGGTGCGGGCGTGCTCGGTCAGGCCGAGCCGCTCCATCAGCTCCGCGGGATCCTCGGGGTGCTCGTGCAGCGAGGCCACGTGGCGCAGTACCTCGCCCGCCCGGGCGCCGGTGGGCAGGCCGCCGTCCTGCAGCATCACGCCCACCCGGTGGCGCAACCGGCGATGGTCGGCGACCGGATCCAGCCCGAGCACCCGGACCCGGCCCGAGGTGGCTCGCCGCAGCCCCTCGCAGCACTCGACGGTGGTGGTCTTACCGGCCCCGTTGGGTCCCAGCAGTGCCGTGACCCGGGCCAGGGGAGCGGCCACGGTGAGCCCGTCGACCGCCACCCGACCGTCCGGGCCGCCGTAGCGCACGGTGAGCTCGTCGAGCTGCAGCGCGGCGTCCGGGGTCACGCCCGGCAGTCTAGGTCGGCGGTGGATGCCCTCGACGGGGAGGGGGAATCCGAGCCCGAGTTGAGACGTGCCTCGATTAACGCAATACTTACGTCGTGAAATTCGTCGGGCAGTCGCCACCGCTCCCGGAGAGCGACGAGCGCACCCGCGACCGCATCGCCCAGGTGGTGTTGCGCCGCGGGCCGGTGACTGTTGCCGACATCGCCGAGCAGCTCGAGCTGACCGCCGCCGGCGTGCGCCGGCACCTCGACCAGCTGCAGGCCGCCGGGCTGGTCACGACCTGGGAGACCACCGCCCCGCGCCAACGTGGGCGAGGCCGTCCGGCGCGCGCGTTCGTGCTGACCGACACCGGGCACGCCGAGATGACCACCGGGTACGGCGACCTGGCCACCTCCGCGTTGCGCTACCTGGCCGACGTGGCCGGGCCGGACGCCGTCCGCCGGTTCGCCGACCTGCGGGTCGCCGATCTGGAGCAGCGCCACCGCGACGTGGTGGAGGCCGCGGGGGACAGCCCGTCCGAGCGCGCGACGGCGCTGGCCGAGGCGCTGTCGAGCGACGGCTACGCCGCGACCACCCGGCCCGTCCCGGTACCGGCCGCCGGGGCCGGCTCGCTCGGCGTCCAGTTGTGCCAGGGCCACTGCCCGGTACAGGACGTCGCCCGCGAATTCCCCGAGCTGTGCGAGGCCGAGACCGACGCGTTCTCGCGACTGCTCGGGGTGCACGTGCAGCGGCTGGCCACCCTGGCCCACGGCGAGCACGTGTGCACCACCTACGTCCCCGAGATCCCGTCGTCCCGCGACGTGCCACCGAACCACCCGTCCACCGAGAGGCAGAGCCGATGACCACCACAGCCCGCCCCGAACTCGAGGGCCTCGGCCGCTACGAGTACGGCTGGGCCGACCCGGACGCCGCGGGTGCCACCGCGCGCCGGGGGCTGAACGAAGAGGTCGTGCGCAACATCTCGGCGCTCAAGAACGAGCCGGAGTGGATGCTCGACCTGCGGCTCAAGGGCCTGCGGCTGTTCGGCCGCAAGCCGATGCCGACCTGGGGCAGCGACCTGAGCGGCATCGACTTCGACAACATCAAGTACTTCGTGCGCTCCACCGAGAAGCAGGCCACCAGCTGGGAGGAGCTGCCCGAGGACATCAAGCGCACCTACGACCGCCTCGGCATCCCCGAGGCCGAGAAGCAGCGGCTGATCGCCGGGGTGGCGGCGCAGTACGAGTCCGAGGTGGTCTACCACCAGATCCGCGAGGATCTGGAGGAGAAGGGCGTGCTGTTCCTCGACACCGACACCGCGCTGCGCGAGCACGAGGACCTGTTCCGCGAGAACTTCGCCACCGTGATCCCGGTGGGCGACAACAAGTTCGCCGCCCTGAACACCGCGGTGTGGTCGGGTGGCTCGTTCATCTACGTCCCCAAGGGCGTGCACGTCGAGATCCCGCTGCAGGCCTACTTCCGGATCAACACCGAGAACATGGGCCAATTCGAGCGGACGCTGATCATCGCCGACGAGGGTTCGTACGTGCACTATGTCGAGGGCTGTACCGCCCCGATCTACAAGTCCGACTCGCTGCACTCGGCCGTGGTCGAGATCATCGTGAAGAAGGACGCCCGGGTGCGGTACACGACCATTCAGAACTGGTCGAACAACGTCTACAACCTGGTGACCAAGCGAGCCGTCGCCCAGGCCGGCGCGACCATGGAATGGGTCGACGGCAACATCGGGTCCAAGGTCACCATGAAGTACCCCGCGGTGTTCCTGGTCGGTGAGCACGCCAAGGGCGAGACGCTGTCGATCGCCTTCGCCGGCGAGGGCCAGCACCAGGACGCCGGCGCCAAGATGGTGCACGCGGCGCCGTACACGTCGTCCTCGATCGTGTCGAAGTCGGTGGCGCGCGGCGGTGGCCGCACCTCCTACCGCGGTCTGGTGCAGGTGCTCGAGGGGTCCCACCACAGCGCCTCGACGGTGCGCTGCGACGCGCTGCTGGTCGACACCATCAGCCGTTCGGACACCTACCCCTACGTCGACGTCCGCGAGGACGACGTGCGCATGGGTCACGAGGCCACGGTCTCGAAGGTGAGCGACGATCAGCTCTTCTACCTGATGTCGCGCGGCATGAGCGAGGAGGAGGCGATGGCGATGATCGTGCGGGGCTTCGTCGAGCCCATCGCCCGCGAGCTGCCGATGGAGTACGCCCTGGAGTTGAACCGATTGATCGAGCTGCAGATGGAAGGGGCAGTCGGCTGATGACGGCCACCACGACAGGCACCGAGGCGGCGACCACGGGGGAGGCCGCCGGGAATCAGGCCACGGCCTCCGGGCCGGCCCCGGGCGCGGCCCAGCCCATGGCCCCCGGGCTGGCCCGGCCACACACGCACCACGCCGGGGTGCCCGACCAGTCGCGGGCCGAACGCCGCACCAGCTTCGACCCGGCCGACTTCGCCGTGCCATCCGGGCGCGAGGAGGACTGGCGGTTCACGCCCATGGACCGGCTGCACGAACTGCACGCCGGGGCGGCCGGCCGGGGCGAGCCGGCCCGGGTGAGCATCGACGCCGCCGACGGGGTGCAGGTCGAGGTCGTCGGTCGGGACGACGTCCGGCTCGGCCGGTGCGGCGCGCCGGAGGATCGGGTCGCCGCCCAGGCCTGGGCCTCCTTCGCCGAGGCACTGGTCGTCACCCTTCCCGAGGGCTTGGACGCCGCCCGGCCCACGACGGTGGCGATCGCCGGCCGGGGAGGCCTGCAGTACGCCCACGTGTCCGTGCTGGCGCAGCCGCGGTCGCGCGGTGTGGTGGTGCTCGACCACACCGGTGCCGAGACCGTCGCGGCCAACGTCGAGATCGACGTGGCGGACGCCGCCGAGCTGACCGTGGTGAGCATCCAGGACTGGGACGCCGAGACGGTGCACCTGTCCGGCCATCGCATCCGGCTGGGCCGCGACGCGCGGTTGAAGCACGTGGTGGTCACTCTCGGCGGGGACGTCGTCCGGATCACGCCGTCGGTCGCCTTCGCCGGCCCCGGCGCCGAGGTCGAGCTGCTCGGGCTGTACTTCGCCGACGCCGGCCAGCACCTCGAGCACCGGCTGTTCGTCGACCACGGCATGCCGCACTGCCGCAGCAACGTGATCTACAAGGGCGCGTTGCAGGGCGCGAACGCCCACACCGTGTGGGTGGGCGACGTGCTGATCCGGGCCGAGGCCGAGGGCACCGACACCTACGAGCTCAACCGCAACCTGGTGCTCACCGAGGGCGCCCGGGCCGACTCGGTGCCGAACCTCGAGATCGAGACCGGCCAGATCGTCGGGGCAGGCCACGCCAGCGCCACCGGCCGGTTCGACGACGAGCAGCTGTTCTACCTGCAGGCCCGCGGCATCCCGGCCGACGAGGCCCGACGCATGGTGGTCCGGGCGTTCTTCGTCGAGCTGCTGCAACGGGTCGGCGTCCCCGAGCTCACGGAGCGGCTGGAGTCGGCCATCGATGCCGAACTGGCCGCGGGCAGCGCGACCGGCGAGGCGGGTGCCCGGTGAGCGCCCAGGCCGTCGTGGCCCTGGACGACGTGCCGAGCCCGGGCGCCGTCCGGGTGATGGTGGACGGCGTGGCGGTGGCCGTGGTGCGTGACTCCCACGGCGAGGTGCACGCCATCGCCGACACCTGTTCGCACGCCGACGTCTCCCTCGCCGAGGGGGAGGTCGAGGACTGTTCCATCGAGTGCTGGCTGCACGGGTCGCGATTCGACCTGCGTACCGGCAAACCGCTTGCGCTCCCGGCGATCCGGCCGGTGGCGGTCTACCCCGTGAGCATCGAGGCCGGCCAGGTGCTGGTCGACGTGAGTGCACCCCTGGTTCTGGAGGAGAGCTGAATGTCCACCCTGGAGATCCGCGACCTGCACGTCACCGTGGAGGCCGAACAGGGAGTCAAGGAGATCCTCCGCGGGGTCGACCTGACCGTTCGCGCCGGTGAGACCCACGCCATCATGGGGCCGAACGGCTCGGGCAAGTCGACCCTGGCCTACTCGGTCGCCGGCCACCCCAAGTACACCGTGACGTCCGGCAGCATCACCCTGGACGGCGAGGACGTGCTCGCGATGACCGTCGACGAGCGGGCCCGGGCCGGACTGTTCCTGGCGATGCAGTACCCGGTCGAGGTGCCCGGGGTGACGGTGTCGAACTTCCTGCGGACCGCCAAGACCGCGATCGACGGCAAGGCCCCCGCGCTGCGGCACTGGGTCAAGGACGTGCGCGCCGCCATGGACGCGTTGCGGATGGATCCTGCCTTCGCCGAGCGCAACGTCAACGAGGGCTTCTCGGGCGGGGAGAAGAAGCGCCACGAGATCCTGCAGCTCGAGCTGCTGAAGCCGAAGATCGCGATCCTGGACGAGACCGACTCCGGCCTGGACGTCGACGCGCTGCGCGTGGTCTCCGAAGGGGTCAACCGGGCCGCGGCCGGTGGCGACCTGGGCGTCCTGCTGATCACCCACTACACCCGCATCCTCAACTACATCCGGCCCGACTTCGTGCACGTCTTCGTCGACGGCCAGATCGCCGAGGAGGGCGGCCCCGAGCTCGCCGAGCGGCTCGAGGCCGAGGGCTACGACCGGTTCACCGGGGCGGGGGCTGCCACCTCGTGAGCACCACCCTGACCGACCCCGCGAGCAGCGGCCCGGCACCGGGCACGACTCCGGGCACGGCCCTGGTGACCGGGGCGGCTGCCGCGCGGCCCTTCGACGACGCCGAGCTGGCGAGCATCCGGGCGGACTTCCCGCTGCTGTCCCGCGAGGTGCACGGCTTCCCCCTGGCCTACCTCGACTCGGGGGCGACCTCGCAGCGGCCGCGCGCCGTCCTGGACGCCGAGCGGGCCTTCCTGGAGCGCTCGAACGCCGCGGTGCACCGCGGGGCACACACCGTCGCCGAGGAGGCGACCATCGCCTACGAGGACGCCCGGGCCGCCGTGGCCGCCTTCGTCGGGCGGGGCGAGGACGAGCTGATCTGGACCCGCAACGCGACCGAGGCGCTCAACCTGGTCACCTACGGGCTGTCGGCCGGATCGGGTTCGGGTCCGTTGGCCCTGGGGCCGGGCGACGAGGTGCTGGTCACCGAGATGGAGCACCACGCCAACCTGGTGCCCTGGCAGCAGGCCTGTGCCCGGTCGGGGGCCACCGTGCGCTGGATCGGCCTGACCGACGACGGCCGGCTCGACCTGGGCCGGCTGGACCAGCTGGTCACCGCGCGCACCAAGGTGCTGGCCTTCACCCACGTCTCGAACGTGCTGGGCACGGTCAACCCGGTGGCCGAGCTGGTCGCCCGGGCGCGGGCCGTCGGGGCGCTCACCGTGGTGGACGCCTGCCAGTCGGTGCCGCACCTGGGCGTCGACTTCGCCGCCCTGGGTGTCGACCTGGCGGCGTTCTCGGCCCACAAGATGCTCGGCCCCAACGGGATCGGGGCCCTCGCCGGACGCCGCGAGGTGCTCGATGCGTTGCCGCCGTTCATCACCGGCGGGTCGATGGTCGAGAAGGTGACCATGGAGGCGACGACCTTCCGGGAGCCGCCGCAGAAGTTCGAGGCCGGCACCCCACCGGTGAGCCAGGCCGTCGCCTGGCATGCCGCCGTCCGCTACCTGCAGACCCTCGGCATCGACCGGGTCGCCGCGCACGAGCATGCCCTCACCGAGCGGCTGCTCGCCGGCGTCGCGCAGGTCGCCGGCGTCCGGGTGCTCGGCCCCACGCTGGACGGCGACGGTCGTGCTGTCGATCGCTCGGGCGCGGTCAGTGTCGTGGTCGACGGGGTGCACCCGCACGACGTCGGGCAGTACCTGGACAGCCGCGGCATCGCCGTCCGGGTCGGTCACCACTGCGCGCAGCCGGTGCACCGCCGCTACGGTGCCACCGCGAGTACCCGGGCCAGCCTGTACCTGCACTCGACCGCCGACGAGGTCGACCGGTTCGTCGAGACCCTGGCCGAGGTGCGCGGCTACTTCGGGGTGGCGTGATGAGCTCCCTGGACCAGATGTACCAGCAGGTCATCCTCGACCACGCCAAGGAACGTCACGGCCGTGGGCTGCGTGACGTCCCCGAGGCCGCCCTCGGCGAGTCGAAGCAGTACAACCCGCTGTGCGGCGACGAGGTCACCGTGCGGGTCGCGCTCACCGACCTGGCGAGCGGCACCCCGCGGGTGCTGGACGTCTCGTGGGACGGCGAGGGCTGCTCGATCAGCCAGGCCTCGGTGTCGGTGCTGCACGACCTGGTCAGCGGGCACCCGCTGGGGCAGGCCGAGCAGGTGGTCGACGCCTTCCGCACGATGATCCGTTCGCGCGGTGAGGTCGAGGGCGACGAGGACGTGCTCGGCGATGGGGTCGCCTTCCACGGGGTGAGCCGGCTGGTGAGCCGGGTGAAGTGCGCGATGCTGGGCTGGACGGCGTTCGAGGCGGCCGTCCTGGCGGCCCGCGCGGCGTCGGGGGCCGAGAATTCAGCTGTGGAATCCGTGACCGAGGAGAACCGATGACCGAGCCCGCCACCACCGTTCCCACGCCGGCGAACGTCGCCGACGTCGAGGAGGCGCTGCACGACGTCGTCGACCCTGAACTCGGTATCAATGTGGTCGACCTGGGCCTGGTCTACGGCGTCACCATCGATCAGAACAACCAGGCGATCATCGACATGACGCTGACGTCGGCGGCCTGCCCGCTCACCGACGTGATCGAGGAGCAGGCGCATCAGGCGCTCGAGGGCCTCGTCAGCGGCACCCGGATCAACTGGGTCTGGATGCCGCCGTGGGGTCCGGACAAGATCACCGACGACGGCCGCGACCAGTTGCGGGCGCTCGGCTTCAACGTCTGAGAGTGGCGGCGTCGCCGTCCCGGACGGTCAGCGTCGAGGCGTCCCGGCTGGCGCGGTGGGTGGCGGGCTTCGGCGAGCGCCATGGTGGGTTCGTGTGGGCCGCCACGGCATCGGGTTTCGTCCTGGACGGCGCCGACGGTGAGCGCGCCGAGGCCACGCTGCCCTACCTGCCGTGGCCGGGTGGCACGCTGGACGACGCCGCGCAGCACCTGGCGGTCCCTCGCCGGACGCTGGTGCTGATCGTGCGCCGCGGCGGATATGCCTGCGCCGTCGTGCACCACGGGGCCGACGGCGGCGGCGTCACCGCCTCGAAGGTGGGCTCGCGTCACGTGCAGGGCCGCACCGCGGCCGGTGGCTGGTCGCAACAACGGTTCGCCCGCCGCCGGGCCAAGCAGGCCGACGAGTTGGTGCACGGCGTGGTCGAGCACGCCGTCCGGCTGCTGCTCCCGGCCGTGGCCGACGGGAGCACCTGGCTGGCGACCGGCGGCGACAAGCCGCTGGTGCGCGACGTCCTCGACGACCCCCGGCTGACGCCGCTGACCGCGTTGCCTGCCTGGGGACACCTCGCCGTGGGCGACCCCGACCGCCGCCTGGTCGACGCGCTCCCCACCCGACTCACCGCCGTCCCCATCACCCTCTCCCCACCCAGCAGTGACCCCACGCCCTGAAGAACCCCCCACCAACCCGCTCATGCTCCGCGGGTGACACCTCCATGCTCCGCTGAGACCGCGTTCGGGCGTTCCCCGCGGAGCATGACGCGTTCCCTGCGGAGCATGAGCGGGTTGGGTGGTGCCCCTGGCATGCTGAGCAGCCCGGACGAGGAGGGTTCCATGGGCGATGCGGCGCGGGTGGTTCTGGTCACCGGGGCGAGCCGGGGGATCGGGGCGGCCACGGCCCGGCTCGCGGCCCGGCGGGGCTGGGACGTGGCGATCAACTACGCGCGTGACCTGGCCGCCGCCGAGGCGGTGGCGGCCGACGTGCGCGGGGCTGGACGGCGCGCCGTCCTGGTGCGTGCGGACGTCGCCGACCCGGCGGCGGTCAAGGCCATGTTCCTGCGGGTGGACTCCGAGCTGGGCCGGTTGACCGACCTGGTGAACAACGCCGGGATCGTCGATGCGAGTGCGCGTTTCGACCAGATGAGCCTGGCCCGGCTGCGCCGGATGTTCGACGTGAACGTGCTCGGCACCATGCTCTGCGCCCAGGAGGCGGTGCGCCGGATCAGCACCCGTCACGGCGGGGCGGGCGGCGCCATCGTCAACGTGTCGAGCGGGGCGGCCCGCATCGGGGCGCCCGGGGTCTACATCGACTACGCCGCCAGCAAGGGCGCGGTCGACACCTTCACCCTGGGGCTCGGAAAGGAACTCGCCGGCGAGGGGGTGCGGGTGAACGCCGTCCGACCGGGGGTCATCGACACCGAGATCCACGCTGCCTCAGGCGATCCCGACCGAGCCCGGACCATGGGGCCGAGCCTGCCGATGGGCCGCGCGGGCCGGCCGGACGAGATCGCCAACGCCATCGTGTGGTTGCTGTCGGACGAGGCGAGCTACCTCACGGCGTCCATCGTCGATGTCACGGGCGGCCGCTGACGGCGCGGCCGTCCGGTGACCATCCGGCCGCTCATTAGACTCTCTGCCCATGCGAGCACACGAAGCCGGCGCCCTGCACGCCGAGGGATATGGCGGCCCACCCCAGTGGCTGCCGACGCCGGGTGACGTCTGCGCCCTGATGCCGCAGCTGTGGGCCCGCACCGTCGACCGCACCGCGGACGGCGTGCTCGAGGTCGGCGGCATCGACGTGCTCACGCTGGCGCGGGAGTTCGGCACCCCGGCGTACATCCTCGACGAGGAGGACTTCCGGCAGCGGGCGCACGCCATGCGCCACGACTTCGCCGCACCCTTCGAACGGCTCGCCGGCCTGGACGTGTACTACGCCGGCAAGGCATTCCTGAGTACCCAGGTCGCCCGCTGGGTCGCCGAGGAGGGCCTCGGCCTGGACGTGTGCTCCGCCGGTGAACTCGCGGTCGCGATGCGCGCCGAGTTCCCGGCCGAGCGCATCGGCATGCACGGCAACAACAAGTCCGCCGCCGAGCTCGAGGCCGCGGTGCGCTACGGCGTCGGCCGGATCATCGTCGACTCCTACGACGAGATCGAGCGGCTGGCCCGGGTCGCCGCCGCGCTGGGACGGCAGGTCTCGGTCATGGTGCGGGTCACGGCCGGGGTCGAGGCCCACACCCACAACTACATTGCCACCGCTCACGAGGATCAGAAGTTCGGCTTCTCGCTCGCCTCGGGCCATGCCGCCAAGGCGGTCGCCGCGGTGTTGGGCCACCCCGAGCTGCACCTGCTCGGCCTGCACAGCCACATCGGGTCCCAGATCTTCGGCACCGACGGGTTCGAGCTGGCCGCGCGCCGGGTGGTCGGCCTGCACACCGACGTGGCGCGGGCGCACGGCCACGTGATGCCCGAGATCGATCTCGGCGGCGGGTTCGGCATCGCCTACACCTCCCAGCACGAGCCGGTTCCGCCCGCCGTGATGGGCGCCCAGCTGGCGACGATCATCGAGCGGGAGTGCCGGGTCGAGGGCGTCGCGGTGCCCCGGGTCTCGATCGAGCCGGGCCGGGCCATCGTCGGCCCCAGCACCTTCACCCTCTACGAGGTCGGCACGGTCAAGGTGGTCGATCTGGACGGCGGGTCGCAGCGCTGGTACGTCTCGGTGGACGGCGGGATGAGCGACAACATCCGCACCGCGCTCTACGAGGCCGACTACTCCTGCACCCTGGCCAACCGCTACTCGGCGGCCCCGCCCCGGTTGTCCCGGGTGGTCGGTAAGCACTGCGAGAGCGGCGACATCGTGGTGATGGACGAGTACTTGCCGGCCGACGTCCAGCCCGGTGACCTGATCGCCGTCCCGGGCACCGGTGCCTACTGCCGGTCGCTGTCGAACCAGTACAACCACGTGCCGCGTCCGCCGGTGGTGGCGGTGCGCGACGGCGTGGCCCGCGTGATCGTGCGGCGCGAGACCATCGACGACCTGCTGGCCCTGGACGTCGACGCCTGACGAGACGGGCTCGCGATCAGGCCGGGGATCAGGTCTGGTGCAGGGCGCGGCGCAGCGCCGCGATCCGGGTGGCCCGGATCCGTTGCGACAGCTCGGCCTCGACGGCGAAGTGCTCCGAGGCGTGGTAGCTGCCGGGGTAGACGTGCAGCTCGGTGGGCACGCCGGCCTGCATCAGCCGGGTGGCGAAGGCGATGTCCTCGTCCCGGAACAGGTCGACCGTGCCCACGTCGATGAACGTCGGTGGCAGGCCGGTCAGGTCCTCGGCCCGGGCCGGGGCGGCGTAGCCGTCCGCCGCTGCGCCCCCGAGGTACCAGGCCCAGGCCTCGATGTTGCCCGCCCGGTCCCAGATCCCGATGTCGATGATCTCGTGGCTGGACGGCGTGTCGTGGCGGTCGTCGATCATCGGGTAGATCGGCATCTGGAAGCACACCCGCGGGTAGCCGCGGTCGCGCGCGGTCAGCACGGTGGCGATGGTCAACCCGCCCCCGGCGCTGCCGCCGTACACCGCGATCCGATCGGGGTCGATGCCCAGCTCACCGGCCTGGCGCGCCGTCCAGACCAGGGCCGCGTAGCAGTCGTCCAGGCCGGCGGGGTAGGGGTGTTCGGGCGCCAGCCGGTAGTCCACCGAGACCACCACCGCGCCGACCTCGTCGCAGATCAGGCTCGCGACGTCGTCCTCGCCGTCCAGATCGCCCATGATCATGCCGCCGCCGTGGATGAACAGCACCCCCGGCAGCACGCCCGCGGCGTCCACCGGGCGATAGATCCGCACCGGCACCGGCGGGGCGCCGTCCGGCCCGGGGACCGTCCGGTCCGCACGCGTCACCCGCGGGTTCGGCGGCACCTCGACGGCCGCCAGCAGCTCGGCCACCGCGGCGCGGCGGGCCACGATGTCGGCGATGGAGTTGAGCCCGCCCGGCATCGCCGCGAGCAGCTCGTCGAGCACGACGCGGCTGGCAGGGTCGATCCGATCGCGGGGTGAGCTGGTCATGGCCGCATGATGGCAGTCCGCCCCGGTACCGGGGGCCGATCGTCAGAGGTCGTCGACGCCGCGGGCCACCAGGGCCTCGCCGAGGCGATCGGCGTAGCGCACACTGCGGATCACGAACGGGACGGCGAACGCGCGCACCGACCGTTGCGCCCCCCGGGCGGCGCGGGCCTGCTGCACCTCGGTCGCGATCCCGGTCAGCACCGGGACGGCGCGGATCGCCAGGGTGAGCACCAGCGCCACCCGCTCGGGGTGAACTCCCCAGCGCCGCAACGGGTTCAGGGCGCGCACCAGGGTGTCGATCAGGTCATCGGTCCGGGTGGTCAACGTGACCAGGGCGGCGCCGAGCACGGCCACGACGATCGAGCCGCACACCATCACGGCGGCTCGCCACCCCGCCATCCAGACCTGGACGGCGGCCACCAGCACCAGGATCCACAGCAACGGGCGCAGCTGGGCCAACACGGCCGGCGCCGGCAGCCGGGCCGCGGCGGCCACCACCATCTCGGCGAGCAGGGTGAGCGCGACCGCCCTCGGCCCGGCGAACACCGTGAACGCGCTCAGCCCCAGCGCCAGCACCACCAGCTTGGCGCCTACCGGCGCCCGGTGCAGCAGTGAGTCACCCGGAACGTAGAAGCCGATCACGAGGGCGCCCGGGCCAGGGCGAGATATGCCGCGCGGGCGGCGTCCGGGGTGTCGTCGGCGATCACGCGACCCTCGTGCACCACCAGCACCCGGTCGAAGCCGTCCAGCTGGTCCAGGTGATGGGTGACCAGCACCAGCGACGGCGCCATGCGCGCCAGCCGCTCGCCGATCCGGTGGGCGTTGCGGAGGTCGAGCAGCGTGGTCGGCTCGTCGCAGACCACCAGCGCCGGTTCGGACACCAGCACGCTGGCCAGGGCGAGCAGCTGCTTCTCGCCGCCGGAGAGCAGGTGGGCGGGGGAGTCCGCCAGGTGCGCGATGCCGAAGTCGGCCAGCTCGGCCAGCGCGCGCTCCCGGGCCTGCTGCTTGCCGAACCCGCTGCGCCGCAACGAGAATGCGACGTCCTCGACCGGGGTCGGCATCACGATCTGGGCGTCCGGATCGGTGAACACGAAGCCGACCCGGCGCCGGATGGCGGCCGCCTGCCGCGCCGTGTCCAGCCCGTCGACCAGCACCCGTCCCGACGAGGGCACGACCAGCCCGTTGATCAGCCGGGCCAGGGTCGACTTGCCCGAGCCGTTCAGGCCGATCACGCCGATGCGGCGTTCGGTCAGCGTCAGCTCGAGGTCGGCGAGCACCTGCCGAGCCCCGATCCGGTGGCCGACCGCCTCGAACCGCACCGCCACCGCGGTCACGGGCCGACCCGCTCGGTCAGCACGGCGATGCCCTGCCCACCGCCGATGGCGCACGCGGCCAGACCCCGCCGGCCGCCGTCCCGGCGCACCAGCCGCGAGAACAGCCGCACCATCAGCAGCGTTCCGGACGCCGCCCAGGGGTGGCCGAGCCCGATGGCGCCACCCTCGGTGCAGATCCGCTCGGCGTCGGCGCCCAGCGGGTCCAGCTCCAGAGCGTCGGTACAGGCGAGCAGCTGCGCGGCGAACGCCTCGGTGATCTCGATCGCGTCGACGTCGTCCAGGCTCATCCCCTGGGAACGCACCAGGTTGCGGATCGCCGGCACCGGGCCGAGCCCGGGCAGGGCGGGGTCGACGCCCGCCACCGCGGTGGCGATGATCCGCAGTCCCGGCCGCCCGGCCGCCACCGGCTCGCTCACCACCGCCAGGGCCGCCGCACCGTCGCTGATTCCGCAGGAATTGCCGGCCGTCACCGTGCCGCCGGGGCAGAAGGCCGCCGGGATCCGGGCCAGCAGCTCGGGGGTGAGTCGGCGCCGGGGCCGGTCGTCGCGGGTGGTCCCAGCGGCGGGAACCAGCTCGGCGGCGAAGCGGCCGTCGTCCTGGGCGGCCGCCGACAACCGGTGCGAGCGCAGCGCATAGGCGTCCTGGCGTTCGCGGGTGATCCCCGCGATGCGGGCCAGCTCCTCGGCGGCCGCTCCCATCTCGGGATCGGCGAATCCGGGTGGCGCGAAGGCGGCCCGGCCGGGGGTGGCGGCACTCGCGCTCTCGACCCCGCCGGCGAGCACGACCTCGGCGGCGCCCGAGCCGACCAGGGCGGCCGCCACGCGCAGCGCCTCGAGTCCCGACCCGCACTGCCGGTCGACGCTCACCCCGGGAACCTCGATCCCCAGCCCGGCAGCCAGCGCGCTCACCCGGGCCAGGTTGCCGCCGGGCCCGCGGGCGCTGCCCAGCACCACGTCGTCCACGGTGGTGATGCCCACGCCGGCCAGTTCGGCTCGCACCGCGGCCAGCACCGGCGCGGCCAGGTCGACGGGGTCGACCGCGGGGGGCCTCGCCGTGCGCACCGGCGTCCGGCGGGCGGCGATGATGACCGGACCTGCTGCCGGCGACCCGCTCACGACGTCAGCCCGCCCGGCTCTCGGCGGCCAGTTCCGCGGCGAGTTCGGCGCGGGCCACCTTGCCGCCCGCGGTACGGGGCAGTACGTCGCGCACCACGATGCGCGCCGGACGCACCGGGCTGGGCCACTGCCCGATGACCTGCCGGACGGCGGGCAGCGGGTCGGCCCCGGGGACCGGGCGGATCACGGCCAGCACCCGCTCGCCGATGCGGGGCCGGACCTGGGTCAGGCAGACCACCTCGGCGATCCCCGCCACCCGGGCCAGGCCGGCCTCCACCTCGGCGAGGTGCACGGTGTGCCCGGCCACGCTCGCCGTGCCCGCCCGGCCCAGGATGCGCAGGGTGCCGTCGCCGGCCCAGGCGGCGCGATCACCGACGCTGGCCCAGCCGTCCTCGTCCGCCACGCCGTCGGCGAGATACGGCGAGCGCGCCCAGAGCATTTGCCCGCCGGTCACGTCCTCGCGTAGCGCGATCTCGACCCCAGGAAAGGGCCGCAGTCCTGAGCCGTCGACATCGATCGCCACGAAGGACAGCTCCGCGGCGCCGTAGTACTCCACCCAGCGCAGGCCCAGCGCCTGCGCCTGCTGTCGCAGCGGCGCCGGCGCACCGGCCCCGGCGACCACTGCGGTGCGCAGCGCGGGCAGCCGGCCCGTGGCTCGCGCGGCCAGGACGTCGTCCAGCACCGCGGGAACCGCCTGCACCACCGTGACCCGATCGAGGTCGGGGTGGACGTCGCGGTCCGGGACGCCGCGCCAGGGGCCGGTGGCCACCACGGGCACCCCCGCCGCGAGCCCCTGCCAGGCCGCGTAGAGGGTCAGGGTCGAGCCGGCCGTACCCGGTGCCCATAACGTGGCGTGATGGCTCTCTTCGGACACATCAGCCGAAACCGAGGTGCCGAACACGGCACGGTCGAACGCCGGCAGGCTCGCCGTCCAGGACCGCACGCTCCGCCGGACGACGCGTGGTCGCGCGCTGCTGCCCGAGGTCGTCAGGGTCAGCCAGGGATCACCGCGCCGCTGAGCCGCCAACTGGTCGAGCACCACGTCGCGCAGCGGGTCCCCTCCGGGCACGTCGGCTACCTGAGGCGCGTGGGGCGCGTCGGACACCGCGGTGTCGGTGCCGGGGGAGTCCGCCCGGTCGAGGAGGTCCTGCCGGGTGAGTCGCTGACCGTCCGGGCCGATCCAGGCCGTTGCGGTGGGGCAGGCCCGAGCGAGGTCGACCAGGCGGTGGTACAGACTCTCCGCCGTCATCGGCCCGCGATGGCCTTGGGGTAACCCCGGACCACGGCGGCGGTGACCACGGCGGCCACCACCACCTTGATGGTGTCGCCGGGCAGGTAGACGGCCGAGCCGGTCAGGGCCTTACCGAGCGAGACATGGGTGCGGGCCGCCAGCACCGGCACCCCGAAGGCGTAGATCGCCGCGATGCCGCCGATGGCGTTCGCGGCGAGCAGCACCGGCACCAGGGTGCGCGAGCGGCCGGAGGTCTCGACGGCCCCCCGCAGCGCCGGCCCGGCGAGCAGCCCGATCACGACCACCCCGGCCAACCACCCGATCAGGAACCCGGCGGTCGGCCCGGTGTACACCCCCAGGCCACCGCGGCCGCCGGCCAGCAACGGCAACCCCGCCAGCACCAGCGCCTGGAACGCGGCCACGGCGAGCAACCCGCGCCAGGGTCCGAGGATCGAGCCGGCCAGCATCACGCCCAGGGTCTGGGCGGTGATCGGGACCACGGCGCCGAACGGGTAGAGCGTGCCCAACCAGCCCAGGACGGCGATCAGGGCGGCGAACACCGCCACCTGGGCGAGGTCGCGCGCGGTCAGGGGCGCCTTCATGGCTCGAACTCCTCGGGCCGCCGGGCCGGGCGCGGTGGGCGCGCCCTCTGCCCGACCGGCTACTTCGTCAGCTTGTAGTGCTTGAAGGTGTTGCAGGAGTCGATGTCGCCACTCTGGAACCCCGTGACGAACCACTCCTTGCGCTGATCCGCGGTGCCGTGGGTGAAGCCCTCGGGGTCGACCCGGCCCTGCACCTTGGCCTGGATCCGGTCGTCGCCCACCGCCTCGGCGGCGGCCACCGCCTCGGCGATGTCCTGCTGGCGCAGGTTGATGCCACTCTTCGCCTCGTCGGACAGCTTGCCCCAGACCCCGGCGTAACAGTCGGCCTGGAGCTCCATGGCCACCGAGAACTGGTTGGCCCGGTCGGGGTTGGCCTGCTGGATCTGGCGCACCTGGGGCTCGATGCCGAGCAGGCTCTGCAGGTGGTGGCCGAACTCGTGGGCCGCGATGTAGGCCTGGGCGTACTGACCCTGGGCACCGAACTTGGTCTGCAACACCTCGAGGAAGCCGAGCTCGAAGTAGATCTCGTGGTCGGCCGGGCAGTAGAACGGGCCGACCTCGGCGCTGGCGCCACCGCACCCGGTCTGGGTCTGGCTCGAGAAGAACGCCAGCTTGGGGCTGGAGTACTCGATGCCCCGGCGATTGAACTCCGCCCGCCAGACGTCGTCCGCGATGTTGTACACCTTGATCAGGCGACAGTCGGTGTACTTGTCCAGCGCCCCGGTCTGGCCACAACGAGCCTTCAGCTCGGCGGCCGACTCGGCGCTGGCCCCGGGCTGCGGATTGGTCTGCGGGATGACCGGGGCGGCGCCCTGGCCGCCGAGCAGGGACCACAGCAGGAACACGATCAGGCCGACGACCCCGGTGCCACCACCGATCGCCAATCCGCCACCCATACCGCCACCACGACGGTCATCGACGCCACCGACGTCGATGCCCTGGTCGTCGAATTCGATCGGCACACTGTCCTCCTGCGACCCTCGGGCAGGTGCGATCACACCCGGCCCCGCCGGTCACACGGTAATGCCTGCCCGGTCCGAGCGTCGGGGATGTGGCCCGTACGATGGTGGATCGTGATTCTCGCCCACGACGTCGAGCTTCGCGCGGGCGCCAGAGTCCTGCTCGAGCACGCCACCTTCCGCATCGGTCCCGGCGACCGGATCGGCCTCGTCGGCCGCAACGGAGCCGGCAAGACCACGCTCACCCGGGTGCTCGCCGGGCAGTCCCAGCCCGCGGCCGGCACCGTCTCCAGCAGCGGTGAGGTGGGCTACCTGCCGCAGGATCCGCGCACCGGTGATCTCGAGATGCTGGCCCGCGACCGGGTGCTCTCGGCGCGCGGGCTCGACGAGATCCTGGCCCGGCTGCGGCGCACCGAGGGTGAGATGGCCAGCGCCGTCGACGAGACCCGGGACGCCGCGATGGCCCGGTACGCCCGACTGGACGCCGAGTTCGCCAGTCGGGGTGGCTACGCGGCCGAGAGCGAGGCGGCCACCATCTGCTCCAGCCTGGGGCTGCCCGAGCGGGTGCTGGCCCAGCCGCTGGGAACCCTGTCGGGCGGGCAGCGCCGCCGGGTCGAGCTGGCCCGGATCCTGTTCTCCGGGGCGCCGACCCTGCTGCTGGACGAGCCCACCAACCACCTGGACGCCGACTCGATCACCTGGCTGCGCGACTTCCTCAAGGCCTGGTCGGGCGGCCTGGTGGTGATCAGCCACGACGTCGAGTTGCTCGATGCCTGCGTGAACAAGGTCTTCCATCTCGACGCCAACCGGTGCGTCCTCGATCTGTACAACGTCGGCTGGAAGGCCTACCTCGAGCAGCGCGAGGTCGACGAGCGGCGCCGCAAACGGGAGCGCGCCAACGCCGAGAAGAAGGCGGCGACCCTGCTGGCCCAGGCCGACAAGATGCGCGCCAAGGCGACCAAGGCCACGGCGGCCCAGAACATGGCGCGGCGGGCGGAACGGCTGCTCGGCTCGGTCGAGGGGGAGCGCCGTCACGATCGCGTGGCCAAGCTGCGCTTCCCGGATCCGTTGCCGTGCGGGCGGACGCCGTTGACGGCGTCCGGGCTGTCGAAGAGCTACGGCTCGACCGAGGTGTTCACCGACGTCGACCTGGCCATCGACCGGGGCAGCCGGGTCGTCGTCCTGGGGCTGAACGGGGCCGGCAAGACGACGCTGCTGCGGCTGCTGGGAGGGATCGAGGAGCCCGATACCGGCGCCGTCGAGCCCGGTCACGGCCTCAAGCTGGGCTACTACGCCCAGGAGCACGAGACCCTCGACATGGACCGCACCGTGCTCGAGAACATGCGCAGTGCCGCGCCCGAACTGGGGGACACCGGCGTGCGCAGCGTGCTGGGTTCGTTCCTGTTCTCCGGGGACGACGTCGACAAACCGGCCTCGGTGCTCTCCGGCGGAGAGAAGACCCGGCTGGCGCTCGCGACGCTGGTGGTGTCGGGGGCGAACGTGTTGTTGCTCGACGAGCCGACGAACAACCTCGACCCGGCGAGCCGGGCCGAGATCCTCGACGCGCTGCACCGCTACCGGGGGGCCGTCGTGCTGGTCACGCACGACGAGGGGGCGGTTCGCGCGCTGGCCCCCGAGCGTGTCGTGCTGTTGCCGGACGGCGACGAGGATCTGTGGACGACCGACTACCTCGAACTCGTCGCCCTCGCGTGATCAGATACGGCACCGGACCTCGGGCTCCGATGGCATAATCCACTGTCAAGCGATCATCGGTGAACGGAGGGGTTCACCGATGAGATGTCTGGCTCGAACGATCACTCATTGCGCGACCCGGGGGGCAACGAGCTTCCCGTGTACGACGTCGCGGACTCGTTGCTCCTGCTGGTCAGTGTCGTCCTGCGCGATGCGTGATCTGGAATGGCACAGGCAGCGATCGCGCCCGAGCATGGACCACGTACCGTCATCGTCGAGGAGGAGCAGTGAGCGACACCGTCAAGAAGGGCGCTCGGATCACCGGTGCGGACCGGACAAAGCTGGCCAACGATCTCACGAAGAAGTACTCGGGCGGGGCGAGCATTCGCGCCCTGGCCGAGTCCACCGGCCGTTCCTACGGCTTCGTGCATCGGCTGCTGACCGAGAACAAGGTCACCTTGCGCAGCCGTGGCGGCGCCACCCGGGGTAAGGCCAAGAAGTAGCCGGTGTCCGTCAGGGCGGTCAGGAACCCTCACGGACGACGGGGGAACGTGGGCGCGCGCCACACCCAGGTGTGGCGCGCGCCCACGTCGCGTCTCTGACACGCTGAGGTCATGTCCGGTCATGCCGCCTGGTCCACGCTGCGTTCCTACACGCGCGACCCGGGGGTCACCGACCGCAAGCTGGCTCCCGGCACCTGGCGACGAGTACTGGGCTATGCCGCGCCCTACCGGTCGGCCATCCTCGGCTTCCTGCTGCTGACCGTCACCAGTTCGGTCTTCATCGTCCTGACCCCTCTGCTGCTGCGCCGGCTGGTCGATGACGGCGTCACCCCGGGCGATCGATCGCTCGTCGTCCGGCTCGCCCTCCTGGTCGCCACCGTCGCCATCCTGGACGCCGTCGCCGGCCTGTTCTCGCGCTGGCTCTCCTCCCGGATCGGTGAGGGGTTGATCTACGACCTGCGCACCGAGGTCTTCGGCCACGTGCTGCGCCAGCCGGTGGCCTTCTTCACCCGCGCCCAGACCGGCGCCCTGGTCTCCCGGCTCAACAGTGACGTGATCGGTGCCCAGCAGGCGTTCACCTCCACGCTGTCCGCGGTGGTCTCCAACGCGGTCTCGCTGGTGCTGGTGGCCGGGGCCATGCTCTATCTCTCGTGGCCGATCACGGTCGGGGCGCTGCTGATGCTGCCCCTGTTCCTGCTGCCCGCGCGCCGCGTGGGTGCCCGGCTGCAAGAGCTGACGCGCGAGTCGATGCAGCTGAACGCCGAGCTCGGCTCGCGCATGACCGAGCGGTTCAACGTGGCCGGCGCCCTGCTGGTCAAGCTGTTCGGTCGTCCGGTCGAGGAGGACCGGGAGTTCGGCGAACGCGCCGGCCGGGTCCGCGACATCGGCGTACGCATCGCCATGAGCAACCGGGTCTTCTTCACCGCCCTCACCCTGGTGGCCTCGCTGGCCACGGCCCTGGTCTACGGCGTCGGCGGCCTGTCGACCATCGGCGGGCAGATGACGGTCGGCACCCTGCTCGCCCTGGCGGCGCTGCTGGCCCGGCTGTACGGCCCGCTCACCGCGCTGTCGACGGTGCGGGTCGACGTGATGACCGCGCTGGTCAGCTTCGAGCGGGTGTTCGAGGTGCTGGATCTGCCGCCGCTGATCGCCGACGCCCCCCAGGCCGTCGACCTGCCCCGCGGGCCGATGTCGATCGAGCTGGACGAGGTGAGCTTCCGCTACCCCACGGCCCGCGAGGTCTCGCTGGCCTCGCTGGAGCAGATCGCCCGCCCGGAGCGCAACGACGGCGCCAGCCGGTCGGGCGCGGCATCTGACAGAGCATCTGTCGGGGCATCGGACGTCGGGCCGGAGGCCGAGCCCGCCCTGGTGCTGGACCGGGTGAGCCTGCGGGCCGAGCCCGGGCAACTGATCGCCCTGGTCGGCCCGAGCGGAGCCGGCAAGACCACCATCACCACCCTGGTGGCCCGGCTGTACGACGTGTCCGGCGGGGCCGTGCTGGTGGGCGGGCACGACGTCCGGAGCCTGACCCAGGCCTCGCTGCACCGCGCGGTCGGGGTGGTCACCCAGGAGGCCCACCTGTTCCACGACACGGTGCGGGCCAACCTGCTCTACGCCCGGCCCGAGGCCACCGAGGCCGAGTTGATCCAGGCCCTCGACGCCGCCCAGGTGTGGTCGGTGGTCAAGGCGCTACCGGACGGTCTCGACACCGTGGTGGGCGACCGTGGCCACCGGTTGTCCGGAGGCGAGAAGCAGCGCATCGCCCTGGCCCGGCTGCTGCTCAAGGCGCCCGATGTGCTGATCCTCGACGAGGCGACGGCACACCTGGACTCCGAGTCCGAACTCGCGGTGCAGCGGGCGCTCGACAGCGCCCTGGCAGGACGCACCGCCCTGGTGATCGCCCACCGGCTGTCGACGGTGCGCGCAGCCGACCAGATCGTCGTGGTGGACGGCGGCCGGATCGTCGAGCGCGGCCGGCACGAGGAGCTCCTCGCCCGCGGCGGCCTGTACGCGGACCTCTACACCACGCAGTTCGCGCAGTCGGACGCCGAGCTCACGGCCTCGGACCGCGATCGGCAGCCGGTTCAGCAACCGGGTCAGCCCGATCTGGCCAGCCCGCCGTCGACGACCAGGACCGAGCCGGTCACGTAGCTCGACGCCGGTGAGAGCAGGAACACCGCCGGCCGGGCGAACTCCATCGCCTCGCCGAAGCGACCCAGGGCCGTGGCGTTCTCGGCGAAGCGGCGTCCCTCCTCGGCTGTGATCGGGTCACGCTCGTTCCCCGCGAGGTCGTCCCGGGCGCGGCCCAGTGCCCCGGGGAAGGGCCCGGCATCGGGCTCGACGTGACCCGGCAGCAGCATGTTCACCCGGATGTTGCGGGCGCCCAGTTCACCGGCCAGGCCGCGGGCGGCCATCGCGACCCCCGGCACCAGCCCGGCACCGATGGCGTGATTGGCCCGGGGTTCGCGGGCCGAGCGGCTCAGGATGAACAGCACCGAGCCGCCCTCGTTGGACACGTTGTGCGCCACCGAGCGTGCCAGCCGGATCGGCCCCAGGAAGGTCCCTTCGAAGGCCACCCGCCAGCTCTCGTCGGAGGTGGCCGCCAGCGTGCCGGACTCCTCGTCGTCCAGGCAGATCACGGCGCCGTCCAGCCGCCCGTAGCGGGCCACCGCGGCGGCGGTCAGGCAGGTCTCGAAGCCGCCCTCGGCCAGGTCGCCGCTGACCGCGATCGCCCGCTCCGACCCGCCCAGCCCCTTGGCCACGGTTGCCAGGGCCGCCTCGTCGTGATCGGTGAGCACCAGTCGGGCGCCCTCGGCGCCCAACTGCACCGCGCTGGCCCGGCCCAGGCCTCGGCCGGCACCGCTCACGACGTACACGCGATCGGTCAACCCGAGGTCCATACCGTCGCCTTCGTCGTCGGAGCAGATCTGGCGCGCACCTTCGACGTATCGGCTCGACAGCGCCGAGCTTGAGCTCAGCGCGGGAGGGCGTCCTCCCATTCCTCGTCGCTGAGCTCGCCGCGCCCCTTGCGGGTGCGGGCGGCCAGCGCGGTGGGGATCCGCAGGCGGATCGGCTCGGTGTTGCCGGCTCGCAGCCGGGCCTCGCGCAGCAGGTAGTAGGCGAGGATGCCGTAGCCGGCGACGGCGAACAGCCACCACTGCCAGGCGTAGCCCAGGTGGGGGCCGAGGTCCTCGTCGGGACGGGGGAGCAGGGTAGGGGCCGCCGTGGCGGCCGGGGACTCCGAGGCGAGCACCCCGTAGGCGAGGTAGACCTGCCCCGGCAGGTGGGCCGCGATCGAGGGGGTGTCGATGCGCCAGACCTGGCCCGGGGGCGCGTCGCGCTGCAGGGCCGGTTCGCTCGGCCGCACGCGCGCCACGACGTCCACGGTGCCGGTGGGCGGGGCGGGGACCACGTCGGGGACGCCGCTGGATTCCCCGGTCGGCAGCCACCCGCGATCGATCAGCAGGGCCGAGCCGTCGGCCAGGCGCAGTGGCACCACGACCTCGAAGCCGGCGTCGTTGCCCAGCGGACGGTTACGGACCAGGAGCTGGGCGGCCGGCTCGTAGACCCCGCGCACGCTCACCGGCGTCCACTGCCGATCAGCGATCAACGGGGCCGTGGCCGAGGGCAGTACCTGCGCCAGGGGAACCGGGTCGGCGCCGTAGTTGGTGTCGATCCACCGGTTGCGCTCGACCTTGGACTCGTAGCGGGCGTGCTGCCACTCGCCCAGCCGGACGAAGGCCACCGAGAGCACCACCACGGCGAACAGTGCCGTCAGCCACCCGCGTTCGCGCAGCAGCCGGAGTGCCCCCCGGACATCAGCCGCGGTGATCATCATCGAGCGTTCCCCACGGGTGCGGCCAGAAGCGGACGCCGGGCAGCCACGGGGGGAAGCCACCCGGCGTCCTTCTCGATGCGCGTCCCGACGGGGGGCGCGGGATGCGCACGGCCAGTATGGCACTGCGAGATGTCCACGTGATGCACCGGATCAGCTATTGCCCGCAGATGTCGGACCGGGCATGGCTCGGGTGGGCTCCACGGATTCGGGCGGAATGTCGTGCACCTCGTCGTAGACCTGAACCGTCTTGCGGGTGTACCCCGCGTTGGCCATGATCACGGCGATGTAGGGCAGGAACACCGCGCCGACACCGACCACGGCCTTCCAGTAGCCCGGGACGACGAAGACCAGCAGCACGCACGCGGTACGAATCGCCATGGAGACCAGGTAGCGCGAGATGCGCTGGTCCATGTCGTCGGTGTGCGGCCGGCGAACCTGGGTGATGCTGTGCACCTCGGGTTCGGCGCCTCGCCTGCGGAAGGCCATGACCCCACGGTAAACCTCAGCCGCCATCCCGGCTCACCTGCAGCACCACTTTCCCCACCGTGCGGCGTTCCCGGAGGTCCAGGTGCGCCTGCCGGGCCGCATCCAGCGGGTAGATCGTCCCGACCACCGGGCGCAATCGCCCCTGACCCACCAGCGCGAGCAACTCGGTCATCGCCTCGTCCAGGGCACCGGGCCGGGTCATCAGGTGGTAGAGCCAGAACCCGATCACGGCTCGCGAGCTGCCCATGAGCAGTCGCGGATCGACCGCTGGTGCCGGCTGCCGCGAGGCCATGCCGAAGACGACCAGCCGCCCGAACGGGGCCAGCGCGGCGAGCGAGCCGACGAAGATCTGGCCGCCGGTCATCTCCAGGACGACGTCCACCCCGGCGCCGTCGTTGGCTGTCACCAGAGCGTGGCGCACCTGCACCGCGAGGTCGGCGCCGGTCAGGTCGACCGTGGCGTGCGCGCCGAGCTCGTCGGCCAGGGCGCGCTTGTCCGCCGTCGAGGCCACCGCGATCACCCGCCCGGCGCCCCAGAGCCGGGCGAGCTGGACGGCGAGGGTGCCGACGCCACCAGCTGCGGCGTGCACCACCACCGACTCACCCGGCGCCAGATGCGCACTGGTGCGCAGCAGGTGCCAGGCGGTGGTGCCCTGCAGCACCAGGGCCAGCGCGGCGCCGTCCGACACGTCGTCCGGGACCCGCCAGACCAGGTGCGGATGGGCCACGGCCACCTCGGCGTAGCCACCGGTCACCAGGGCGACCACGCGGCGTCCGGCGTGCGGCCCGCTGCGGGCCACACCGACCACCTCGGCGCCGGGGATCAGGGGCAGGGTCTGGGCGGCCAGGTAGCTGTTCTCGCTCTGGTGGGTGTCGGCGTAGTTGACCCCGGCCGCCCGGACGTCGATCAGCACCTGGCCCTCACCCGCCCCGGGCTCGGGGACCTCCGCCAGGTGCAACACCTCGGGGCCACCAAATTCTGTGATTCGCACGGCACGCATCGCCCGACCGTATCCTGGGCGCCGATCGTCAGCCCCCGACCCCGAAGGACACGAGATGGCGCGCAGCGTGCTGGTCACCGGCGGCAACCGAGGCATCGGCCTGGCCATCGCCCGGGCACTCGCGGCCGACGGGGACGCCGTGGCGATCACGCACCGCAGCGGCGAGGCGCCCGAGGGGTTGTTCGGCGTCCGGTGCGACGTCACCGACACCGCCTCGGTGGACGCCGCGTTCGCCGAGGTCGAGCAGGCCCACGGCCCGGTCGAGGTGCTGGTCGCCAACGCCGGCATCACCCAGGACCAGTTGCTGCTGCGCATGAGCGACGCGGAGTGGGACAGCGTGATCGACACCAACCTGGCGGGCACGTTCCGCTGCGTCCGGCGGGCCTCGATGGGCATGGTGCGCATGAAGCGCGGCCGGATCGTGCTGATCTCGAGCGTGGTCGGCCTCTATGGCGGGCAGGGCCAGGTGAACTACGCGGCCAGCAAGGCCGGCCTGGTCGGCATCGCCCGCTCGGTCGCGCGCGAACTCGGCGGTCGCGGCATCACGGCCAACGTGGTCGCGCCCGGTTTCATCGAGACCGACATGACCGCGGCCCTGCCCGACGAGCGCCGCAGCGCGTACGCCAAACTGACCCCCGCCGGCCGGTTCGGCAGCACCGACGACGTCGCGGCAGCGGTGCGCTTCCTGGCCTCGGACGGCGCGGGGTACGTCAACGGCGCCGTGATCCCGGTCGACGGCGGGCTGGGCATGGGTCACTGACGAGTACGCCCGACCGCCCAGCTGCTCCTCATCCAATCCTGATCCGATCCTGATCTGATCCCGATCTGATCCTCAGCAGCCCCACCCACCCACACCTGAACGAGAGCGAGAGTCCACCCCATGGGTTTGCTCGACGGCAAGCGCATCCTGGTCACCGGCGTCCTCACCGACGCCTCGATCGCCTTCTCCGTGGCCCGGCTGGCGCAGGAGCAGGGTGCCCAGGTGATCCTCACCTCGTTCGGACGCCAGATGAAGATCACCCAGGCGGTGAGCCGCCGGCTGCCCACCGCCGCGCCGGTGGTCGAGCTCGACGTCACCAGGCCGGAGGACCTCGACGGCCTGGCCGATGCGGTCCGCGAGTACGCCGACGGGCTGGACGGCGTGTTGCACTCGATCGGGTTCGCGCCCCAGTCCGCGCTGGGTGGGGGGTTCCTGGACTGCCCGTGGGAGGACGTCGCCACGGCAGTCCACGTGTCGGCCTACTCGCTCAAGGCGTTGGCGGTGGCCGCGCTACCCCTGATGGGGACCGGCGGCAGCGTGGTCGGCCTGACCTTCGACGCCTCGCGGGCCTGGCCGGTCTACGACTGGATGGGTGTGGCCAAGTCGGCGTTCGAGTCCACCTCGCGCTACCTGGCGCGGGATCTCGGCCCGAAGGGGATCCGGGTGAACCTGGTCGCGGCGGGTCCGCTGCGCACCATGGCGGCCAAGTCGATCCCCGGCTTCATCGCCTTCGAGGAGGGCTGGCCGTCGCGCTCACCGCTCGGGTGGGACATCGACGACCCCACCCCCACGGCCCAGGCGTGCGTCGCCCTGATGTCCGACTGGTTCCCCGCCACCACGGCCGAGATCCTGCACGTCGACGGTGGATTCCACGCCATGGGGTGAAACTCGGGGTGAATCGGGGCTGACGCAGAGGTACCCACGGGGTGCAAGATGCTCCCCATGATTGCCGCGGACGTCCAGCGTCGACTCGTCCTGCTGCGCCACGCCAAGTCTGCCTACCCGCACGGCGTCCCGGATCACGACCGCCCGCTGGCGGGCAAGGGACGACGCAACGCCGCCGCGGCCGGCGACTGGTTCGTCACCGAGGGCCCGCGGCCCGACCTGGTGCTGTGCTCCGACGCCCAGCGGGCTCGCCACACCTGGGAGATCGTGGCGTCGCGGCTGGCGGCTCCGGCACCGGTGCGTCTCGATCCGTCGCTCTACGGCGCGACGCCCGGCGAGATCATCTCCTCGGTGCACGCCTGCGCCGATCACGACGATGAGGTGCACACGGTGGTCGTGGTGGGCCACGAACCCACCCTGTCGGCCACCGCGTTGTTGCTGGCGGGGGAGGGCTCGGACCCGACGGCCCTGGCCAAGATCGCGACCAAGTTCCCCACGAGTGCCGTGGCCGTGCTGTCCTTCACGGGCAGCTGGGCCTCGCTCGCCTTCGGCAAGGCCGCACTGGCGAGCTTCGCCGTCCCGCGCGCCTGATCGGCGGCCGGGGTCGGTCGGCCGATCAGACAACCCGTTCAGCCGGCGTTGACCTCGTCCCGCCAGGCGAGCCAGTCCGTGACCTGGCCGAGGTCGTACGTCGGCCCGGTCAGCCCCACGGTGAACAAGGTCACCCCGGCGGCGAGCAGCGCCGCCCCCGCTTCCTGTGGGCTCGACCCCGGCTGGACCCCGGTGGAGCGTTCGACGGCCGCCGGATCGCGACCCTCGGTGACACACCACTCGTCGAGGATCGCCCCCTTGCGGGTGATCGTCTCGGCGTCACCGAAACCATGCCAGATGTCGGCGTGGCGCGCGGTGTAGCGCAGCGTCTTGCGCTCCCCGCCGCCACCGATCAACACCGGGATGTCCCGGGTCGGGGCGGGGTTCAGCGCCGCCCACCGCTTCTCGATGCGGGGCAGGGCCGCCTCGAGGTCGGCCAGCCGAGAACCCGGCGTGCCGAAGGCGTAGCCGTACTCGTCGTAGTCGCGCTCGAACCAGCCCGCCCCGATCCCCAGGATCAGCCGCCCCCCGCTGATGTGGTCGACGGTGCGGGCCATGTCCGCCAACAGCTCCGGGTTGCGGTAGCTGTTGCAGGTCACCAACGCACCGATCTCCACCCGGGAGGTGGCCTCGGCCCAGGCGCCGAGCATCGTCCAGCACTCGAAGTGCAGCCCGTCCGGCTCGCCGTACAGCGGGAAGAAGTGATCCCAGTTGAAGACGACGTCGGCACCCGCCTCCTCCGCCGCGGCCACGGCCCGGCGGATCTCGGCGTAGTCGGCGTGCTGCGGCTGGATCTGGACCCCGATCCGCACCGGCCGGCTCACGCGCTGACCACCACGTTCTTGTCGACCACGGTGATTCCGGACTCGGTGACGGTGTAGCCGCGGTCACGGTCCTCGTCCGGGTCCATGCCGATCCGGGCGCCCTCGGCGACCACCACGTTCTTGTCCAGGATCGCCCGGCGCACCACGGCGTGCCGTCCGATCTCGACGTTGTCCATCAGGACGGCGTCGCTGACGGTGGCCCACGAGTGCACCCCGACGTTCGGTGAGAGCACCGAGTTCTCGACCAGTGCCCCGGACACCACGCACCCGGGGGAGACGATCGAGTTCACGGCGTGCCCGATCCGACCGTGCCAGCCGTGCACGAACTTGGCGGGTGGCCAGGGGCCGAGGTGGGTGTAGATCGGCCATTCGTAGTTGTAGAGGTTGAAGACCGGGTGCACCGACACCAGATCCATCTGGGCGTCGAAGTAGGCGTCCATGGTCCCCACGTCACGCCAGTAGTCGCGGTCGCGATCGGTCGAGCCGGGCACCTGGTTGTCGATGAAGTCGTAGACCGCCGCCTCGCCCTTGGCCACGAAGGCCGGCACGATGTCGCCGCCCATGTCGTGCTTGGAGGAGTCGAGGTCGGCGTCCGTGGTGACCGCCTCGATCAGCGCGTCGGCGTCGAAGACGTAGTTGCCCATCGAGGCCAGCACCTGGTCGGGGGCATCGGCCAGCCCGATCGGGTTCTTGGGCTTCTCGAGGAACTCGGCGATCCGGGTGGGGTCGTCGGCCGAGGTCTGGATCACGCCGAATTGATCGGCGAGCGAGATCGGCTGCCGGATCGCCGCCACCGTGCAGCGCGCCCCGGAGGCGATGTGGGCGTCGACCATCTGCGCGAAGTCCATGCGGTAGACGTGGTCGGCGCCGACCACCACGACGATGTCGGGCTTCTCGTCGTAGACCAGGTTCAGGCTCTGGAAGATCGCGTCGGCACTCCCCAGGTACCACCGCTTGCCGACACGTTGCTGCGCCGGCACCGGGGCGACGTAGTTGCCGAGCATCGTCGACAGCCGCCACGCCTGCGAGATGTGACGGTCGAGGCTGTGCGACTTGTACTGGGTCAGCACCACGATGCGCAGGTACCGCGCATTGATCAGGTTGCTCAACGCGAAGTCGACCAACCGATACACGCCGCCGAACGGCACCGCGGGTTTGGCGCGGTCGGCGGTCAGGGGCATCAGACGCTTGCCCTCGCCACCGGCGAGGACGATTGCCATCACTCTGGGACTAGGCATGCCTCAGACCCTATGGCTTGCGGAGGCCTGCACACTACGGTGACCGGTGTGCGCATCGACCTATTGACCAGGGAGTACCCGCCGAATGTCTACGGCGGCGCCGGCGTCCATGTGGAGAACCTCGCGGAGGTGCTGCGAACCCGCGCCGAGGTGCGCGTCCGGGCCTTCGGCGAACCTCGGTCCGAGGCCGGGGTGTCGGGTTACCCGGACCTGCCCGAACTGGCGCAGGCCAATGCGGCGCTGCGCGTGATGGGCGTCGACCTGACCATCGCCGCCGATTGCGCAGGGGCGGACGTCGTCCACTCGCACACCTGGTATGCCAACCTGGCCGGCCATCTCGCCGGACTGCTGTACGACATCCCGCACGTGCTCAGCGCGCACAGCCTCGAGCCGCTGCGGCCCTGGAAGGCCGAGCAGCTCGGGGGCGGGTACGCGCTGTCGTCGTGGGTCGAGAAGACCGCCTACCTCGGTGCCGCCGGGGTGATCGCGGTCAGCGGCGGCATGCGCAACGACATCCTGCGCAGCTATCCGCAGGTCGACCCGGACACGGTGCACGTGGTGCACAACGGCATCGACCTGTCGGGCTGGAACCGGGACGAGAACCCGGACGCCGTCCGCGCGGCGGGCATCGACCCCGACCGGCCGGCCATCGTCTTCGTGGGCAGAATCACGCGGCAGAAGGGCCTGCCCTACCTGCTGCGGGCCGCGCGCCGGCTACCGGCCGACGTCCAGCTGGTGCTCTGCGCCGGTGCCCCGGACACCAAGGAGATCATGGCCGAGGTCGCGGGTCTGGTCGCCGAGCTGCAGAGCGAGCGCAGCGGGGTGGTGTGGATCGAGCGGATGCTGCCGCGTGACGAGCTCTGCCAGGTGCTCTCGGCGGCCACGACGTTCGTGTGTCCTTCGGTGTACGAGCCGCTGGGCATCGTCAACCTCGAGGCCATGGCCTGTGAGGCCGCCGTGGTCGGCACGGCGACCGGCGGCATCCCCGAGGTGGTCGACGACGGTGTCACCGGTCGGTTGGTGCCGATCGAGCAGGTGCAGGACGGCACCGGGACCCCGACCGACGAGGAGCGCTTCGTCGCCGACCTCGCCGAGGTGCTCACCGAGGTGACCTCCGATCCCGCCCGGGCCCGCGAGATGGGACGGGCCGGACGGCGGCGTGCCGAGGATCACTTCTCGTGGGACGCCATCGCGGATCGGACCATGGAGGTCTATCGGGCGGTCGCCCGCTGACCTGCAGGGCGGGTCCCGAGAACGGCCGGGGGAGACGTCCGCTTTGCCCTGACCTGTCGTGAGCATCGGATCACACTCCGGCCACGAGGCGTGCGGACGCCTCTAGCATCGAAACATGCGCACCACGGTGTCCATCTCGGACGAGCTGCTGTTGGCAGCCAAGCGCCTGGCGCGCCGACGAGGCCAGACCCTCGGCGATCTCGTGGACGCGGCCCTGCGTCGCGAGTTGACCCAGCCCGAGACCCTGCCCGCCCGTCCCGAGGTCCCCGTGTTCCCCGGCAAGGGAGGCCTGCGGGCCGGCGTCGATCCCGCCTCGGGCCGTCCGCCGGCCACTCCGGCGGTCCGCCGGCGCGGCCTGGACGCCCTGCGCTGAGGTCGGCGTGTACGTCCTGGACATGGGCGTGGTGCTGGCCGTGCACCGTGCCGACCACCCCGCCCACGACCTGGTTCGGCCGTGGTTCGACGATCTGCTGGACGGCACCGATCAGTTCGCCGTCCCTCGGCCGGTGTGGGCCTCGTTCCTGCGCCACGCCACCGACCCGGCGATCTTCGTCGAGCCGACGCCGGCCGCGGCGGCCTTCGACTTCATCGACGCGGTCTGCGCCCAGCCCCAGTTCCTGCCGGTCGAGGCCGGCCCACGCCACCTGCGCCTGTTGCGTAGCCTGTGCGTCGATGCCGCGGCGCTGTCGTCCCTGGTGCCGGTCGCGGTGGTCGCGGCGATCGCCGCCGAGCACCACTGCATCGTGGCCACCCTGGACGAGGCCATCACCCGCTTCTCGGGGGTGAATCACCTGCTGCTCGGCCACTGACGGTGGCGCTGTTCGCGGCGGCGGCCACCGCCCGCCGGGCGACGTCGTCCAGGCCACGCAGCACCTCCCGGCGCTGCCCGGCCTCCCAGCCGCTCAGCGCGCCGCCGTCGTCGGCCAGGGCGAGGGCGACGAGTGCCCGCAGCCGCAATCCGGTGGCCAGGGTCTCGATCGCCCGAGGCGTCACCGCGGCCGGCAGCCGGCGACCATCCAGCAGCGCCGAGGTCAGATCGGCCCAGCTGCCGGCCAGGTCCTCACGCCAGCGGGCGACGTCCAGGGTCTCGAGCAACCGGGTGGCCTGCAGCAGCCCGGTCCGCAGCTCACGATCGGCCTCGGCGAGCGTCTGCACCTCGGTCGGCGGGCCCGATCGGACGGTGTGCCTGGTCCACGTGACCAGGCAGCCGGGTTCGACGGCCGAACCGAAGGGCTGCAGCTGCGGCACCAACCCGATGGCCTCGGCGGATCCGGCGAGTCCCGGACCGGCCGGCGGCCAGGAGGTGTCGGTGATCACACACTCGCCGGCATCGCAGGCCAGGGCATTGAAGGCGGGCGGCCCGGGCAACCCTCGGGGATCGCCGGGCACCGGCAGCACGACGCGCAGGCCGGCCACCCCCGCCCGACGCCACTGGCCGAGGACGTCGCCCAGCTCCACGCCGCCCGGCCCGGGCTCGTCATCGGGCAGAGCGGCCGCGGCGGCCGCGCGGGACGGGGTGACCTCGTCGCGCAGTGCCGCCGTGCCCCAGGTGGCGAGAAGCACGGCACGGGGGAGTTCGAGCCACGACACCCAGCGAGCCTACGCGCGCCGACCTGTCGTCCGATCCCCTAGGGTCTGGCCCTATGGGTGACGTTCTCGACCTGGTTTCGGTCAGTGTCGTCCGGGACGGCGCGCGCCTCCTGGACGAGGTCACCTGGAGTGTGGACGAGGGCCAACGATGGGTGATCCTCGGCCCGAACGGCGCCGGCAAGACCACCCTGTTGCAGATCGCCGCCGCCCGCCTGCACCCGACATCGGGTGTGGCCGTGCTGCTCGGCGAGCGGCTGGGCGCGGTCGACGTGTTCGAGCTGCGGCCGCGGATCGGCCTGTCCAGCGCGGCCTTCGCCGATTCGCTGCCGCCGCACGAGAAGGTCCGCGACGTCGTCCTCACCGCGGCGTACGCCGTGGCCGGTCGCTGGAACGAGGAGTACGACGCCGTCGATCACCGTCGCGGCGGCGACCTGCTCGGCGCCTTCGGAGTGGGGCACCTGGCCGAGCGGCGCTACGGCACGCTCAGCGAGGGCGAACGCAAGCGGGTGCAGCTGGCCCGCTCGCTCATGACCGACCCCGAGCTCCTGCTGCTCGACGAGCCGGGTGCCGGGCTCGATCTGGGGGGCCGCGAGACCCTGGTCGCCGACCTCGCCGAGCTGGCCCGCGATGACCGTTCACCGGTGCTCGTGGTGGTCACCCACCACGTCGAGGAGATCCCGCCCGGCTTCACCCACGCGCTGTTGTTGCGCCAGGGCACCGTTGTGGCCGGCGGCCCGTTGGAGCAGGTGATGACGGACGAGCACCTGAGCGCCACGTTCGACGTCCCGTTGCACATCGAACGCACCGAGGACCGCTGGACGGCGCGCAAGCGCTCGGACGGCTGACGCACCTGGCCCAGGCCCTCGCGCCCGAGGGTCGGCCGGCCCGGAAGGGGGAGCGGTGGAACCGCACGAGTCACTGGGCCTGATCTGGGTGGCGATCGCCATCGTGGCCGGGGTGGTCGAGGTCTTCACCCTCGACCTGATCTTCCTGATGGTGGCCGGCGGCGGCCTGGTGGCGGCGCTCACGGGGGTGGTCACCGGCAGCATCACCCTCTCGATCCTCGCCTTCGCGCTGGCCACCGTGGCCCTGCTGCTGGGCGCCCGACCACCGCTGCGGCGCTACATGGTGCGCGGCGTGCCGGCCGAGGCGATGCACACCGACGCCCTGGTGGGGCGACTCGCGGAGGTCACCGAGGCGGTCGACGCCGCCACCGGCCGGATCCGGCTCGGCGGTGAGGTGTGGAGCGCGCGGCTCGAGGACGGCGAACCGGCCGTCGCGCCGGGCAACACCGTCCGCGTGCTGCGGATCGACGGCGCCACGGCCGTCGTGCGCTACCAGTACCCCGACACCCCGCCGCACGGTGCCCCCGTGGTGTCACCGTCCGATTGATCGAACCGCCGGCCGATCAGCCGGCCGGCAGTGATTCACGAGAGAACTGTCTGGAGAGGTCATGGAACTTCCCGGAGTGGCGGCGCTCGTCGTCCTTCTCCTTCTGGTGATCTTCGTCCTGGTCACCGTGTCACGCGCGGTGCGGATCGTGCCGCAGGCGACATCGGTGATCGTCGAACGGCTCGGGCGCTACTCGCGGACCCTGAGCCCCGGTCTGCATTTCCTGGTGCCGTTCGTCGATCGACCCCGGGCCGTCGTCGATCTGCGCGAGCAGGTGGTGAGCTTCCCGCCGCAACCGGTGATCACGTCCGACAACCTCGTGGTGCACATCGACACCGTGATCTACTTCCAGCCCACCGACCCCAAGGCCGCGGTCTACGAGATCGCCAACTACATCGTGGGCATCGAGCAGCTCACGGTCACCACGCTGCGCAACGTGATCGGCTCGCTGGATCTGGAGCAGACCCTCACCAGCCGCGACAACATCAATGCCCAGCTGCGCGGCGTCCTGGACGACGCCACCGGCCGCTGGGGCATCCGGGTGAACCGGGTCGAGCTGAAGGCCATCGACCCGCCGCCCAGCGTGCAGGACTCGATGGAGAAGCAGATGCGGGCCGAACGGGACCGCCGGGCCGCGATCCTCAACGCCGAGGGCGTCAAGCAGTCCCAGATCCTGACCGCCGAGGGCGACAAGCAGTCCTCGATCCTGCGGGCCGAGGGCCAGGCGCAGGCCGCGATCCTGAAGGCCCAGGGTGAGGCGCGGGCGATCCAGCAGGTCTTCGACGCCATCCACCGCGGCAACCCGGACTCCAAGTTGCTGGCCTACCAGTACCTGCAGATGCTGCCGCAGATCGCCAACAGCCCGTCCAACAAGGTCTGGATCGTGCCGACCGAGCTGACCCAGGCCCTCAAGGGGATCGGCGCGGCGCTGGGTGGCGACTCCGACGGCAGCGGCACCTGGACCCCCGGACCCATGGGCGCGGCCGAACTCGGTGGCCTGGGCGCTGCCACCCTGGAGGACCCGAACGTGGCCCTGCAGCGCGCGCGAGCGGAGGCCGCTGGTGCCGAGGGCGAGGTGCGCCAGGCCGAGATCGGGTCCGGCGGGCGACACGGCGCGCCGACGCATCCCGCCTACCCGCCCCAGCCACCGACCTCGGAACCGCCGTCGCCGCCGGCGCCGTCCGGACCGTCTGCCTGAGGTCGAGCCGCGCGATCGGGCGCGCGATCAGGCCCCTCGGGCGAGGATCGCGCGCTCGGCCGCCAGCACCAGGTCGACGTACCACTGGGCATGGTTGTAGGCGAGCAGCGCGCGTTGCACGCCGGCGTCCGAGGCGTCCAGACCGCTCGCACACAGGTACCGCGCGGCCGTGGGGATGGCGTCGGCGTAGTTCCAGGGGTCGGCCTTCCCGTCGCCGTCGCCGTCGACCCTGTAGGCGGCGAACGTCGCCGGCATGAACTGCATCGGCCCGATGGCTCCGGCCGAACTGGGGCCGTTGTTGCGACCGTGACCGCTCTCGACCTGGCCGACGGCCGCCAGCAGCGTCCAGCGCAGGCCGGGGCAGGTCGTGGCCGCGCTGCGGTAGGCCTTCTCGAACGGCTCCGGGATGCCCAGCGCCGTCACCGGACCCACCGGCGTGGACGACGCGGCGGCCCGCTGGGCCTCGGCGAGGGCGGCCGCGGCCTCCTCGGCGGCGCGCAGCCGGCGGGCCTGGGCCGAGAGGGTCGCGAGGCGCGCCTGGGCCTGGCGCAGGATGAGCTGGGCGGCCTCGCTCTCCTCGGCCAGTCGATCGGCCGCCCGAGCCATCGCGCTGGTTGCCGCGTCGGCCGCCAGGGCGCGGTCCGTGGCCAGGGTGGCGCTCTGCTCGGAGGTCTGCAGGGCACGGCCCGCCTCACGCACCACGCCCTCGCCGACCCGTCGGCCCACGCTCAGGCGCCACAACGCGTCCTGCACCGACCCGGCGTCCAGCACCGCCGCGGTGAGGCTGGTGCCGCCGTCCACGTAGAGCGCGCGCACGCGCGCCGCCTGCCGGGCACGGTCCGCACGCACCTGGGCATCGGCCGCCTCGCGGTCGGCGTCGGTACTCGCCACGGCCGAGTACGCCGCGGCCAGGTCGCGCATCGCCGCCTGGGCGGCGCTGCTCCGGCGACGGTACTCGGCGGTCAGCGCCTGGACCTGGGCGCCGGCCTGCGCGGCCTCGGCCCGGGCGGCCGCCGAGGTCCGAGGCCCTGGCGAGGTGGCTCCGGCCCGGGCCTGCGCGCTCGGTGCCCCGGTCCATACCGGGCACACCAGGGCCAGGGCCACCGCCATCCACCCCGTACGCCGCACCCGTGCCACCTGGGTGCTGTCGGCACGGCGCCCAACGGACTCCAGCTGCGGGCGGGCAGAGCCACCCGGATAGCCTCCTGGTGTGGACCTCACGGATGCGGCGGCGATCACCCTGGCGGCCGTGGGTGCCGGGGCGATCAACACCGTGGTGGGTTCGGGCACGCTGATCACCTTCCCGACGCTGCTCGCGCTGGGCTACCCGCCGGTGACCGCCAACGTGTCGAACAACATCGGCCTGGTCTTCGGCGGCATCAGCGGCACCTGGGGATATCGGCGCGAGCTGGCCGGTCAACAGGGCCTGCTGCGGCGGTTGGCGCCGATGTCGGCGGCGGGGGCCGTCACCGGGGCGCTCGCCCTGCTGTGGTTGCCGGCCACGGCGTTCGAGACGATCGTGCCGGTGCTGATCGGCCTCGCGCTGGTGCTGGTGGTGGCCCAGCCGCGGATCGCCGCGGCGATGGCCGAGCGCCGCGCCGGCCGGGGAGCGACCGCGCCGGAACGTGCCCCCCAGGACGATGTCTCGGCGCGGACCGACCGCGGGCCGTCCGGGCGCACCGGCATCGCGTTGACCGTCGGCACCGCTCTGGCCGGGGTCTACGGCGGCTACTTCGGCGCCGCCCAGGGCGTGCTGCTGATCGGCCTGCTCGGTTCGCTGTTGCCCCAGTCGCTGCAGCGGGTGAACGCTGCCAAGAACCTGCTGTCCGTGGTGGTCAACCTGGTCGCGGCACTCACCTTCCTCGCGGTGCGTCCGGGGGCCGCGGACCCCGCGGTGATCGCGCTGATCGCGGCGGGATCGATCCTCGGGGGAGTGCTGGGCGCGCGCATCGGGCGTTGGCTGCCCCAACCGGTGCTGCGCGGGTTCATCGTGGTGGTCGGCACGGTGGCCATCGTGCGGCTGGTCACCCGATGAGCGGACCCGGCCCCGTCGGCATCGAGGCGATCGACGACCCGCGGATGGCGGACTACGCCCGGCTCACCGACGTCGCGCTGCGCCGGCTGCTGGACGTCGAGCGCGGCCTCTACCTGGCCGAGAGCGAGAAGGTGATCCGCCGGGCGCTGGCGGCCGGGCACCGGCCCCGGTCGTTGCTGCTCGCCGAGCGTTGGCTCGATCCGCTGGCGGAGTTGGTCTCGCAGGTCACCGCGCTCGGGGCACCGGTCTACACCGGCCCGGACGCCGTCCTGGAGCAGATCACCGGCTTCCACGTCCACCGCGGGGCGATCGCCTCGATGCACCGGCCCGAACCACGCCCGTTGACCGAGCTGGTGGCCGGCGCCCGGCGCGTTCTGGTGCTGGAGGACATCGTCGACCACACCAACGTGGGGGCGATCTTCCGCTCGGCCGCCGGGATCGGGGCCGACGCCGTCCTGGTCACCCCGCGCTGTGCCGATCCGCTGTACCGACGCTCGGTGCGGGTCTCGATGGGCACCGTCTTCCAGGTGCCGTGGGGGCGGCTCGATGCCTGGCCGGGTGGCCTGGACCAGCTGCGCCGGGCCGGGTTCACCGTGGCCGCGCTCGCGCTGGCGCCGGAGGCGATCACCCTGGACGACCTGGCCCGCGACACCCCCGATCGGCTCGCCCTGGTGCTCGGCACCGAGGGCGACGGGCTGAGCCGCGCGGCCCTCGCGAGGGCCGACCTCTCGGTGCGCATTCCGATGGCCGGCGCGGTGGACTCGCTCAACGTGGCGGCTGCCGCCGCCGTGGCCCTGTGGGCCGTCCGCCCCGGGTGAGGCAGGTGACCGAGCGCGGGAGTTACTCGAACAGCTCCGACAGCGGACGGCGCGGTGTCGGCGGGGCCTCCACCAACGCCCGGCCGACCCGGAGCAGCACCTGTGGGTTGCCCCAGATGCCCAGCGCCTCGGCCACGGCGGGCCGGTACTCCGGGTTCTGCAGCGCCTGATCGGTGAAGGTGGCGACGAGTCCCTTGATGGTCGCCGTCAGCAGCATGCGCTCGAGCGCCAGCCCGGCCAGCACCCAGTCGCGCCGCGAGTCGCCTCGGGTCGAGACGGCCAGCACCGTGCTCCGGGCCAACTCGGCGTCGATCTCACCGGCCTCGGGCAGGGTGCTCTGACCGGCGTGAATCAAGGAGTCGACCGGGAACGGCGAGGTGCCCAGAGCCACGCTCGGGATGCCGTCGACCGGACCGGTTCGGTTCTGGGTGCCGCGTCGAACCCACTGCTCGACCTCGCGGCGCAGCTCGGCGTCCGCGGCCTGGATGCCGGCCGTCTGCCGCAGCAGGTGGGCGATCTGGCGGCGCGCGGCGGAGTCCGCCACGCTCAGCTGGGCGCCCTCCTCCGTCACGGCGTGGTGCAGCTCCAGCAGGTCTTCCTCGGCCACCGAGTGGGACCGGTAGACGCGACGATGGGTGTGCCGTTGCCGAACCGCCTCGGCCAGGGCGAGATCGTCGGCCGACGGGGGACGCCGGCCGACGGCGCGCACCACGCCCATGACCAGCTCTTCGTCGTGGTGGTCGAGTCCGGGGACGTGGTCCGGCACGAGGTCGACGTGGGTCAGGTAGCCACAGGCGCGCAGCGCCACCCGGGCGTTGAGCACTGCCGAGCCGCACGAGATCGCCCGGTCCCGGCCCTGGGGATCGATGATCTGCAGCGCCCGCTCGGGGTCGTCCAGCACCGCGATCCCGTCGGGGAGCCGCCGCAGATGCCACGGCTGGCTGTTGTGGATCGAGGGCGCCCAGCGGGCAGCCTCGCCCACGATCGAGATCTCCGTCGCATCGAGGCATTGGCCTTGACCGACGAGATCGGAGCTGTGATCCGTGGCAGCGGCCATGAGAGCCTCCCGCGGGGCAAGTCGTCTGGGCCCAAGCTAGGCAGCCGGAACTCCCGTCGAACAGGGCCTTGGTCCTTCGCCGCCCGCCGAGGGCCTGCGTCGGCAGCGGACCCGTCGACCGGCCGATCAGCGAATCTCGGCCAGGACCTCGCGCATCACCGCGTCCACCTCGCTCAGGCCGAGGAAACGTCCCTCGTCATCCGTGATGACCACCACGCCGAGCGCGCGCCGCTCGGCGTCCGAGGCGAGCACCCGCAGGGCGGCCGACCGCAGGTCCTGACTCGACCGCAACCGCAGCAGCCGGGAGGCGGGCTGGGTCACACCGTCGGCGTCGACCAGTGCCACCAGGCGGCCCTCGTCGTCCACCCGAGTGGACCAGGGATCGCCCGGCTGCACGGGACGAGCCAGCCGGCCGGCCCGGGTCCGCGCGATGGTGTCCTCCCAGCTGGTGCGCAGCCAGGTGCTCACCTCGGCTGCCGGGGGGAGGAACGAGGGTCGGGCCCGGCCGAACAGCCACCCCTGGGCCAGCCGGACCCCGACCGCCTGCAGGTGGCGGGCGTCGTCCAGGCTCTCGACGCCCTCGGCCTGCACCACGGCGCCCATACTCTGCGCCATCGCCACCACCAGCCGCACCAGACGATCGCGGACCGGGTCCTGGTGGGCGCCCTTGACCAGCTGGGCATCGAGCTTGACCAGATCGGGCCGCACCTGGTGCAGTCGATCCAGCTCGGCTCGCCCGGCCTCGGCGACGTCGCAGGCCACCCGCAGCCCGGCCACCCGCAAGGCGGCGACCTCCGCATTGGCCTCGTAGTCGAACGGGACGCCGTCCGGCCAGTCCAGCTCGATCACGACGCCGGCCAGGTCGGGTTGGCTGCGCAGGACCTCGACCACGACCTCCTCGTCGAGGTGGGGCGCAGCCACGTTGACGGCGAGGAACTGCTCGGCGTCCAGCTCGGCACGACCCGTGAAGGCATTGGTGAGCGAGGCCGCCTCGAGCCGGCCGGCCAGGCCGGTGCGGGCAGCGGCGGTGAACCAGGGCTGAGGGGAGCGGGCCGGCCAGTCGGCGACCCGGGTGAGGGCCTCGTAGCCGGCGCAGTCACCGGTGTGCAGATCGACGACGGGTTGGTAGACACACCGCAGCGACTCCGGCCGGCGCAGCAGCCGGGCGACCTCGTCCTCCCATCGGGGTTCGCCCAGCGGATCGACCGGGTCCTCAGGGGTCGTGTTCACACGTCCATTCAACCGTGTTCGCCGCGTCCACCCACCGGTGGGCGAGCAGCCCCCGATCAGGCAACGCGGTGACCGACACGTATGCATACTGAACGTAGTTGCCCGAACACATGAGGTAACATGTGAGGCCTGTGGTGATCTTCTGATCACACGTTCCGCCGACAGCTCCAGGCGGCTCGATCGGCAGCGAACCGCAGTGGGCGACCTTGGCGCACAACACACCACATCGTGGTGCTGTGTCGCGCCGCCAGATCGGAGGGCTGGCCGTGTTGCGGGAACATCCCGGCGGTGCACTACAGCGTTGGCTCGGCAGCCGACGGCCCCATCAGCGGGCCGGTCGACCCTGGCTGGACGCCGACACCCGCGCCGTGCTCGATGCCTGCCCGGACGCCGTGATCGGGGTCGACGACGAGGGCGCGTGCATCCTGGCCAACGCCGTGGCCGAGCAGGTCTTCGGCCGGCGAGAGGCGGACCTGGTGGGCGCGCCCGCGATGCAGCTGCTGCCGGAACTGGCCGCGGTGATCCGCGACATCGTCACGCGCCGCCGCACCGGTCAGACGGCCCCCGGAACGGCGGGTCCCGCCGTCGAGACGGTGGCACGCCGACCGGACGGGACGATGCTGCCCGTCGAGGTGTGGATCTCGCCCGCCTACAGTCGCAGCCGGCCGCTCAGCCTGTATGCCACGGTCCGCACGCTGACCGACCGCAACGCCGCGCACGCCGCCCGCCAGGCCTTGCTCGGTGAGGTCGCGACGCTGCGCGACACCGTCACCGCGGTCACCGGCGCCCTGCGTGACCGGGCCGTGGTGCTCACCGATCCGGACGGACACATCACCTCGCTCAACCGCGCGGCCGAGAAGCTGCTCGGCTACCGCAGCGAGGACATCGTCGGCAAGCCCACCACGGCGCTGTCCCACCCGGACGACGTGGATGCGGTCCGGGCCGAGCTGCGGTTGCCGCCGGGGGTCGACCCGCTGCTGGAGATCACGCGGTCCGGCCTGCCCAATCAGCAGCGCTGGCGCATGCTCACCCGGGACGGCGACGTCCGCCCGGTGACCCTGCTGATCACCGCCATCGGCGACCACGGCGATCCCTCGGGCTTCGTCATGGTGCTCTCGCCGCGGCGCAGCGAATGGGAGCCACTGGTGGCCCCTCGATCCTCCAGCGATCGGCTGCTGCTCGACTTGGACGACGCCGAGACCCGGACGCTGCGCTGGCAGGTCGGCGGGGCCGCGAGTCGGCGGCGCTGAGCGAACGCCGCCGCCGGGCGTCGCACCACGGCGTCAGGGGAGTGCCTGGAGGACCCGGGTCGGGGAACGGAGTCGGCGCCGGGTCGGCGCCGGGTCGGGGATAGCCGGTCAGCGGGGGCGCATCAGGGTGTCCCACACCCCGAGGTCGATCTCGTCGTCCTCGAGCTCCCCGAGGTCGGCCTGCACCTGGGCGATCGGTGGGACGTCGCGGGCGGCGGCGTCCTCGACGGTCACCGTGGACGGTGGCGGCATCGTCACCGACTCGACGGATTCCCCGGGCTCGACGGGCTGACTCTGCTGACTCTGCTCACCGTGGTGGCCCGGTTGCGCCGGCTGCGCCGGCTGAGTCGGCGACTGTGGCGGCACGGTCGAGGGCAGGGTCGGGGTCACGGCCACCATGGGCCGCGTGTCGGGCACGGCAGCCGGACGGACCGGCGGCTCCTGGCGAGCTGCTGCACGGGTCGCGTTCGCCCGCTCGACGAAGGCCTGCTGGGTCGCCCGGCGTTCGGCCGCGGCTCGTTCGGCGGCAGCCCGGGCCTGCTGCGACGGGGATGCCTGTGGCATGCCTCGCACCGGTTCGTCGGCACCATGCCCCTCGCCGGTCGCCGGCGAACCGACCACGCCGGTGGCCGACTGCAGCGCCTGCGAGACGAGCAGGTCGAAGGCCGGCTCGGACAGGGTCAGAGCGGTGGCCCGGGCGGGTGCCCCGGCGTACCCCACGGCGGCGGCATGCGCCGCCGCCACCGACAGCGAGGCGGCGACCCGTCCCACAGTGATCATGGCGGCCCACCAGGCACGATCGTGACCGGCCCGGGCCATCGCACTGACCGACTCCAGCAGGGCATCGACGGCAGCCAACGGTTCGGCGTGCGGCGGCGGCAGCCAGGGGGAGAGCAACCCCACCAAGGCACCGGCGCAGGCCGCCCGGTGCAGGGCCGGCGGCAGCGCGCGCGCCTGGTCGGCGTCCACCTCGGCCGCGCTGGGCACCACCGGTGGCGGCGTACTCGACGTCGCCGAATCCGTTGCCGCCGAACCGTTACCGGTATCGGCCGCCAGTCGCCGCAGATCGCACAGGACCGCCCAGGTCCGGTCGAGCAGCGGATTGGCCTCGGGCAGCCCGCTCTCGGCCGAGGCATGAACCGACTGCAGCGCGGTGCGCAGTGCCACCGCCCGGGCGACGGCGGCCGGGTCGAGCGCATCGGCCGGCAACCCGTCGCCACCGGCGGCTGCCGCCGCCTGGGACAGCAACGCCGCGGCCGAACGCACCTGCAACCGGTCGACGTCCAGCACCTGCAGCCGCTCGGCCGCCTCGATCCACTCGTGCGCCACCTCGGCGGTGAGCACCCCCAGCGCCCCGAGCAGGTCGATCCCGTTCGGGCGGGCCGCCGTCAGCGCCCGGCTGGCCACCACCACGACGCCCTGGGTCCGCAGCTGTTCGGCCAGCTCCCGTGCGGCGTCCAGCGGTTCGTCGGTGCCGGGTTCCGTGGCGGTCGACTCCACGTCCACCTCCTGGGTGCCCGTCCCCTCCGCGACGGTCGCGGCGGCCCTGAGCGCGCTGTCGGATGGATCCTCGCGTGGGCCGTCGGCTCCGGCCGGACGGCGCGCCGAGCGCTGATCATCCTGCATCGTCGTCTCGGGCATGGAGCCCGCCTCCTTCGAGCCTCGGTCGACGTCCTGCACGAGGTGGGAGAAATCCGATTCTCTTACTGAGGGTAGTTTGTCACTTACTCCATGTGCCAAATATCGTCGCCATCGGCGCGCCACCGCTACCGTCGCCGTCGTGGACGCCGCCGAACTGGGATCCCTCCTCCCTGCGCAGGTCCCGGGGTTGCTCCGGTTCGCCCACCGGCTGACCCGCACCCGCGCCGACGCCGAGGACCTGGTGCAGGAGACGCTGACCCGGGCGATCGAACGGGCAGCATCCTTTCGCGGCGAGTCCTCGCTGGCCACCTGGTTGCACCGCATCCAGCACAACCTCGCCGTGGACGGCGCCCGCCGATCCCGCGAGGTTCCCGTCGAGGACCCGGCGGCGGTCGAGGCCGTCGAGCGCAAGTGGGCCGAGGACGCCTACAGCGTGGACGCCGAGGCCCTCGTCGCCCGGGCCGAGACCCGGGAGGAACTCGAGGATGCCCTCGTCCACCTGCCCCTGGGGTACCGCACCGCGGTGGTGCTGCACGACGCCGAGGGACTCACGGTTCCCGAGGTGGCCCAGATCCAGGGAGTCAGCCTGGCCGCCGCGAAACAACGCGTCCGTCGCGGCCGGATGATGCTGCTGAACGAGCTGGCACGTGGCCACGAACGACGCCACGCGCTGCGCGGCGTC
>JAXLRT010000020.1:0-115235 GCA_046330955.1 Kineosporiaceae bacterium
CCAGGCGCCGGTCACCGCTGCCGGGATTCTGCGCCGCCTCGGGGCGGCCATGGGGTGAGTGACGGGACTTGAACCCGCGACCCTCTGGACCACAACCAGATGCTCTACCAGCTGAGCTACACCCACCATGGCCGAGTGGTGGACCCGGGGCGTTCACTCCGGGGCATCACCATCGGTCGTGCGGAAGCATACCGTCCCGGATCAGACCTGCGCGCCACGGTATTTGGCGGCCACGGTGCGGGCATGATCACTGTCCGGGCCGGGCGGCGGCACGAACAGCACCTCACGGTAGTACTTGAGCTCGTTGATGCTGTCGCGGATGTCCGCCAGTGCCCGGTGCCCGCCGTTCTTCTCGGGCGAGGCGAAGTACACCCGAGGGAACCAGCGGCGGGCGAGTTCCTTGATCGAGGAGACATCGATGATCCGGTAGTGCAGGTGCTCGTCCAGCTCGGCCATGTCGCGCGCCAGGAAGCCGCGGTCGGTCGCCACGGAGTTACCTGCCAGCGGGGCCTTGCGCGCCTCCGGCACCCAGGTCCGGACGTACTCCATGACCATCGCCTGGGCCTCGTCCAGACTCACGCCGCCGTCCAGGACGTCGAGCAGTCCCGAGGTGGTGTGCATCTGCCGGACGACGTCCTGCATCTGCTCGAGGGCGGCCTCGGGCGGACGGATCACGACGTCGACGCCGTCCCCGAGTACGGTCAACTCGGAGTCGGTGACCAGGACGGCGACCTCGATCAACGCGTCGGCGACCAGGTCGAGTCCGGTCATCTCGCAGTCGATCCACACGATCCGATCCTGCGAACGCTCGCCCGGGCGAGGGCTGCTTGCTGTGGGCACGGCCGTCACTCTACGGCGCGCGTGCCGGTACGCGCCGGAGCTGATCGTGACTGTTGGTCGCTGATCGGTCGCTTCGCCGCGGCGGAGGGTGCCCGCAACATCGTCGGGGGGACTAGCCTCGCTCCGATGGCCATGACGACTCCGCAGCCTTTCGGTGGTTCGCCGTACCAGCCGCCCGGGCCGGTACCGCCCCCCGGACCTCGCGTGCGCCCCGCCCGCGCCCGCAGCACCATCGCCCGGGCGGCTGTCAGCCTGCTCACGGTCGGCAGCGGATTGCTCACGATCGCGGCCATCTCGAGCGAGACCGGGTTCACCGGCCTGGTCACCGGGCTGGTGCTGGCCGCCGTCCCGACCTTCCCGGTGATCGCCACGTTCCTCTGGCTCGATCGGTACGAGGCCGAGCCGACGCACCTGCTGGCCTTCGCCTTCGCCTGGGGTGCCGGGGTGGCGACCTTCGCGGCGCTGCTGATCAACACGGCGTCCGTCAGTGCGATCACCGCTGCGGGGGGTGACGCCACGATGGGGGCGATCGTGGTCGCCCCGCTCACCGAGGAGTTCTTCAAGGGTCTGGCCGTACTGCTGATCCTGCTGCTGCGCCGTCGCGAGTTCGACGGCATCGTCGACGGGATCGTCTACGCCGGGCTGGCGGGCATCGGGTTCGCCTTCGTCGAGAACATCCTCTATCTGGGACGAACCCTCGGGGACGGCGGTGTGGCGACGGCGGCCGTCTTCATCCTGCGCTGTGTCGTCTCGCCGTTCGCCCACCCGCTGTTCACCTGCGCCACCGGGATCGGGCTGGGCATCGCCTCGCGCACCCGCAACGTGGCGGTGGCCCTGTTCGCGCCGATCCTGGGGTTCGCGGTCGCCGTGGCGTTGCACGGCGCCTGGAACCTGTCGGCCTCGTCGGGGTTGAACGGCTTCCTCACCGGCTACGTGCTGCTGCAGCTGCCGGTGTTCGTGCTCTTCGGGGTGATGGCGGTGATGGCCCGGCGGCGCGAGGGCCGGTTGATCGAGCGGAACCTCACGGTGTACGCCAGCACCGGCTGGCTCAGCGCGGCCGAGGTGCGCATGCTCGGGTCGCTGGCCGAGCGCCGCCAGGCGCGGGCGTGGGCACGAGGCACGGGCGGGTCACTGGCCGAGCGGGCGATGGACGAGTTCCAGGACCTGGGCAGCGAGTTGGCGTTCCTGCGCGAACGCATGGTGCGCGGCGCGGGGGCGCCGGATGCCCGGCAGCACGAACTGACCATGCTGACCACCATGGCCGGGTTGCGCCAGGTGTTCGCGGGACGGCGGGTGTAGCCGGGGGAGACAGCAGGCCCGGAGGGACTCGAACCCCCAACCAGCCGGGTAGAAACCGGATGCTCTGTCCATTGAGCTACGGGCCCCCGTGCGGGGATCGACCCGTCGTCACCAGAGGTGCCACAATCCGGGCGCGTCCAGGGACGACGAGTGCGATCGCACCGCTCAGGGTAGCCGCTGGGCGACGGATGGGTGCCTACCCGCTGCGCCGGGTAGTTGTTTTGGCAAGATGTGCCGCTCAGGGCAGGCTGGAGGTCGACCATGGAGTCGGCGTCGCGATCCGCTGGGGGATCGGGGCCCGAACGAGGGACGGGAGGCAGGGTGGAGCAGCATGTCGGCGCCGCCTACGCGTCGTCCGGTTCGGCCGACTCCGCCGATGCCTCGGCGGGCATGCCCCGTTCGTTGCCGGGGGACCACGACGACCCGCTCGACCTGCTCGAGGCCAGTGAGCTGTTGCGCACCGAACTGGGGGCGCTGCGGCTGCCGCTGACCCTGGCCGGCGTCGATCAGGGACGGCGCGAGCGTGACATCTTGATCGCTCAGCTGGACGACTACCTGTTGCCCCGGCTGCGCCGGATGGACGCTCCGGTGCTCGCGGTGGTCGGTGGGTCCACCGGGGCCGGCAAGTCCACCCTGGTCAACTCGCTGGTGCGGCGCGAGGTGACCCGATCGGGCGTGTTGCGGCCGACCACCCGTTCGCCGGTGCTGGTGCATCACCCCTACGACTCCGGGGCGTTCCTCTCCCAGCGGATCCTGCCCGGGCTGGCCCGGGTGACCTCCGAGGCTCCCGAACCGGCGCAGCCGATCGACGTCGACGCGCCCCGGGCCACCGCCCTGCGGCTGGTGCCGCACGAGGGCATGCCGACCGGGATCGCGATCGTCGATGCCCCCGACATCGACTCGCTGGTCGAGACCAACCGTGAGCTGGCCAAGCAGCTCCTGGCCGCCGCCGACCTGTGGATCTTCGTGACCACCGCCGCCCGCTACGCCGACGCCGTCCCGTGGGACATGTTGCGCAAGGCCGTCGAGCGGGGGGTCTCGGTGGCCGTCGTGCTCGACCGGGTGCCGCCGAGCGCGATGCAAGAGGTGCGCTCCCACCTGGCGACGCTGCTGCGCGACCGCGGCCTGGCGACGTCCCCGATGTTCACGATCCCCGAGACGCCGCGCTCGGCCGAGGGATTCCTGCCCAAGGACGTCATCCAGCCCCTGGTGACCTGGCTGACCCGGCTGGCCCGCGATGCCCGCAGCCGGGACGTGGTGATCCGGCGGACCCTGGTCGGCGCCCTGGACAGTCTGCGCGACCGGATCCCGACGATCGCGGGCTGCGCCGACGACCAGGTCGCCGCGGATGAGCGGCTGCGCGACGACCTCGACGAGGTCTACACCGCCGCCACCGACGAACTCGAGGAGCGGCTCTGCGACGGCACCCTGATGCGCGGCGAGTTGCTCGCCCGCTGGCAGGAGTTCGTCGGCACCGGTGACCTCTACAAGAGCCTGGACGCCACGGCGTCCCGCCCGAAGGAGAGCGTGGCCGCCGGGGTGGCCACCAAACCGGTGCCCACCGAGCAGTTGGACCAGTCGCTGCAGATCGGGGTTGCCGCGCTCGTCCGGGTCGCCGCCCAGCGCTGCGCGGACCAGGCGGTCCAGCGGTGGCGGGCCCGTCCGGAGGGTGCCTCGCTGCTCGAGGCGGCCGGCGGCGCCTCGATCATCGACCAGCGACTCGCCCCGGACTTCGACGCCCGTCTGGGCCGTAGCCTGCGCGACTGGCACGCCCGGGTGCTCGAGCTGGTGCGTGACGAGAGCGCCAACCGGCGCGGCGGCGCCCGCGCGATGCCGTTGGGCCTGGACGCCGCGGCGCTGATCGTGATGCTCTCCGTGTTCACCCACGGCGCACCCGAGCTGGGTCCCGGCCGGCCGGCCGCGGGTGCGCCGGACGCCGCGGGCAGCACGGCGGTGGCGCAGCGCGTGCTCGAGGCGGTGTTCGGTGACCAGGCGGTCCGGTCGCTGGCCACCAAGGCCCGTGCCGACCTGGTGGCCCGGGCAGCCTCGGTGCTCGATGCCGAGCGTGCGCGGATCGAGAGTTTGCTGGATCGTGCCGAGGTTCGTGACGGGCGTGGTGAGATGCTCAGAGCACTGGCCCTGGCGATCGAGGAGGCACGCTGAGGTGAGGTTGGCCGGACACGTCGGGTCCACGGGAGGTGGCCCTGATCTGGCGACCCGCGCGGAGAGCCTGGAGCAGGCGCTGGCCGCCGGTCGTGACCGCCTCGACGCGAAGGCCGTCACCTACGCCCGCGCGGTCATCGATCGCACCGGCGAGCGACTGCGGCTCGGTCCGCACTTCACCATCGTGGCGCTGGTCGGCGCCACCGGCAGCGGCAAGTCGACCTTGTTCAACGCCTTGGCCGGCATGGATCTGGCCGAGACCGGGGTGCGCCGCCCGACCACCGGCCGGGCCATGGCCTGCGTGTGGGGTGACGATCACGCCGAGCCGTTGCTCGACTGGCTCGAGGTGCCGCGCCGCCATCGCACCCGGCGCGAGACCGTGCTGGACGCCGACCGCGAGTCCGAGCTGCACGGACTGGTGCTGCTCGACATGCCGGACCACGACTCCACCCAGGTGGCCCACCGGCTCGAGGTAGACCGCCTGGTCGAACTCGTCGACCTGCTGGTGTGGGTGGTCGACCCGCAGAAGTACGCCGACGAGGCGTTGCACCACGGCTATCTCAAGCGGCTGGCCAACCACGACGGCGTGATGATCGTGGTGCTGAACCAGATCGACAAGCTGGCCCCGGTCGAGGCCGAGACGTGCAAGCGCGACCTGCGCCGGTTGCTCGACTCCGACGGGCTCGAGTCCGTGCGATTGCTGGTGACCTCGGCGACCCAGGGCACGGGGGTCGACGACCTGCGCAAACTGCTGGCCGAGGTGGTCGACGTCCAGGGCGCCGTGGCCGCACGGGCGGCGGCCGACATGGACCGTGCCGCCCGGCGACTGATGCAGTCGGTGGCCACCACCGAGCCGGAGGCCAAGGACCTGCAGGGTGCCGACGAGCTGGTCGGGGCGCTCGCACAGGCTGCGGGAGTGCCCGTGGTGCTGGACTCGGTGACGGCGGACTACCGCCGCCGGGCGAGTGCCGCGCTGGGGTGGCCGTTCCTGCGGTGGTGGCGGCGGTTGCGACCGGATCCGTTGCGCCGCTTGGGGTTGGACACCGGCGCCGAGGGGGAGCTGCGTGAGCTGGCGACCTCACCGGTGCCCGAGACGACGCCCTCGCAGAAGTCGCGGGTGGAGCTGTCGGTGCGCCAGGTGGTCAGCGGGGTCACCGAGGCCCTGCCGCGACCGTGGGCCGACAGCGTGCGTGCCGTGGCCACCCGGCCCGAGGCCGACTTGTCGGGTGCGCTGGACCGATCGGTCGCCGCGGTGGACCTGAACCTGGTGCGCCCCACCTGGTGGATGGCGGTCGGCGCCGGGCAGTTGGCGCTCGCGGCCCTGGCCGTGGTCGGGTTCGGATGGCTGGCGATGCTGGGGCTGCTGGCGTTTCTCGGGGTGGGGGGCGTGAACACCCCGGAGGTCGTCGGCCTGCCGCTGCCGACGATGTTGCTGATCGTCGGGCTGGTCGGCGGCGGGGTGCTGACCCTGGTGGCCTGGCGCGCGACCGCCGTCGGGGCGGTGCGGCATCGCATGGCGGTGGCGGCCCAGATGCGCGAGGCCGTCCAGGACGTCGCGTGGTCGCATGTGATCGCCCCCATCGCCGAGGTGCTCACGGATCACCGCGCGGTGCGCGAGGCGCTACAGCGCGCGATCTGACGCGCCGTTCGCGGGTTCGGTGGGGTTTCGGCGCCGTCCGGACCTCGCAACGTCGGCGTCGTTGCGTGCACAGTTCGGCTGGTTCGTCCCACTGTCCACAGGTCGCGGCGGCCCCGTCGCGGCGCGCTGTCGTTGCCCGCAGGCTGACTCCCGTCCGGCAGCGCGCCGGCGTCGAGAGGAGATCGCCATGAAGGAGAACCACGTCAGCCTCAGCGGGTTCGTCGCCACCGATCCGCAGAGCCGTACGGTCAACGGCGAGAGCCTGCTGGCCAGCTTCCGGCTCGGCAGCACCCCGCGTCACCTCGATCGCCGCACCGGGGTGTGGGTCGACGGCCGCACCACCTGGGTGACGGTGAAGTGCTGGCGGCAGCTGGCCCGCAACGTGATGACCAGCCTGGCCAAGGGATCGCGGGTGGTGGTCACCGGCAAGCTGGTCTCCTCCCAATGGACCACGCCCGAGGGCCAGCCGCGGTCGCGGGTGGAGGTGGACGCCGACAGCATCGCCGTCGATCTCACCTTCGGCACCGTCGACTTCCACAAGGTCAGCTGGTCCGAGCCCAACCAGATCGTCGACCGGCCCGAGGAGCACGAGCTGTCCGACCAGGTGGAGCACGACTCGTTCCCGGCGGAGTTCGCCGGGGTGGACGGCGCGTTCGGCGGCGGGCACCACCTCGACGAGGCAGCCGACGACGAGCTCGACGACGACCTGGACGACGACCTCGAGGGGCTGGAGGACCGGGAGCCGGTCGGGGTGTGAGCCCCGGCGGGTGCGGCGGGGCACGAGCGTCTGCGGCAGGTCCAGCAGTGCGGCAGGATCTGTCGGATGCACGTCCTCACCGCCGGCGCGCTCGGCCTGGGTCTCGGCGCCGCCGCCGACGCGGTGTTCGGCGATCCTCGGCGCTGCCACCCGGTGGCCGGATTCGGCCGAGCGGCCTCCCGGCTCGAACGCGGGCTGTACGCCGATCACCGAGCTCGTGGGGTGGCCCTCGTCGGGTGCTGCGTGGGCGGGGCAGTCGGGGTGGGCCTGGTCGCCGGCCAGATGACCCGGCGTCGTCCGCTGGCTCGGCTGCTCGTCACCGCGGCGGCGACCTGGACGGTGCTGGGCGGCACCAGCCTGGCCCGAGAGGGTGAGGTCATGGCCGCCCTGATCAGCTCTGATCGGCTCGTCGGGCCGGACGGCGCCCGGACCCGGCTCAGCCATCTGTGCGCCCGGGAGGCCACCGGCTTGTCGAGCGGCGAGCTGAGCCGGGCCACTGTCGAATCGCTGGCCGAGAACGTCTCGGACGCCGTGGTGGCTCCCCTGCTCTGGGGAGCCGTGGCGGGGCCGGCCGGCCTGCTCGGGTACCGGGCGGTCAACACGCTGGACGCCATGGTGGGGTACCGCTCGCCGCGGTACCTGCGCTTCGGCTGGGCCGCCGCGCGGCTCGACGACCTGGTCAACCTGGTGCCGTCCCGGCTCAGCGGAGCACTGGTCGCGGGCTGCGCGCCGGTGGTCGGCGGGTCCGCTCGGCAGGCCTGGCGAACCATGCGCCGGGACGCCGCCCACCACCCCAGCCCCAACGCCGGCTTCCCCGAGGCGGCGGCCGCCGGGGCGCTGGGGGTGGAGCTGGGCGGGGCGAACACCTATCACGGCGCCGTCGAGCGTCGTCCGATGCTGGGCGCCGGTGGCCACGAGGTGACGGCCGCCGACGTGCAGCGCGCGGTGCGGTTGATCCGCACCGTCGGCGCGGCCGCGAGCGGGCTGGCCGTGGTGACGGCTTGGGGCCTGGGAAGCTGGAGACGTGCCCGAGGGAGGTCCTGTGAGTGAGCTACCGGACGATCTGCGCCGGATCGTCGAGGCGGTGAGGCCCGAGAACGCTGCCGCGGTGGCGGCCGGGCTGGCCCGTCAGGCCCGGTTGACCAAGCCACCGGGGGCGTTGGGGGTGCTCGAGGACGTCTCGGTGCAGCTGTGTGGCCTGGCCGGTAGCTGTCCGCCGCCGATGCCGACGCCGGCCGCCGTCGCCGTGTTCGCCGCCGACCACGGGGTCTACGCCCAAGGGGTCACGCCCTGGCCGCAGGAGGTCACCGCGCAGATGGTGGCCAACTTCGTGCACGGCGGCGCCGCCGTCTGCGTGCTGGCCGACCAGGCCGGTGCGGAGTTGGTGGTGGTCGACGTCGGGGTGGCGACCGAGCTGCCGCTGGCCGAGCCGACCCCGCCGGGTCTGCTGCAGCGGCGGGTGCGGGCCGGTACTCGCGACCTGACCGTCGAGGCGGCCATGACGCGCCAGGAGGCCGAACAGGCGCTGCGGATCGGGGCCGAGGTGGCCGACGACCTGATCACCGCCGGGGCGCGCTGCCTGATGACGGGTGACATGGGCATCGCCAACACGACGGCCTCCGCGGCGCTCGTGGCCGCCTTCACCGGGGCCGACCCGGCGGTGGTGACCGGGCGCGGAACCGGGGTCGACGACCGGACCCACGCTCGCAAGATCGAGGTGGTTCAGGCGGGACTGCATCGTCACCAGGACGTCGTGGCGCGGGCCGGAGACGACCCGATCGGCGCGCTGGCCGCCGTCGGTGGGCTCGAACACGCCGCGCTGGCCGGGTTCATCCTGGCCGGAGCGGCCCGCCGGGTCCCCGTGATCCTGGACGGCGTGATCGCCGGTGCCGCCGCGCTGGTCGCCCAGGCACTGGCACCCGAGGTCGTCGTCGCCTGCATCGCCGGGCACCGCTCCGTCGAGCCGGGTCACGCCGTGGCCCTGGCCCGCCTCGGATTGCGGCCGTTGGTCGATCTCGACCTGCGGCTGGGCGAGGGCACCGGCGCGGTGCTCGCCCTGCCGTTGGTGGCCGCGGCGGCCCGCATCCTGCGAGACATGGCCACCTTCGCCGATGCCGGGGTCGCGGACGCCGGCCCGGATGCTCCCGGCCCGGATGCTGCCGACCGTGAGGGCGACGACCGGGCCGAGCCCGCGAACGGAGCATCGGCGAGCCGATGAGCGGGTACTACCTGTCCGGGCTCGACCTCACCGGCCGCCGGGTCGTGGTGGTCGGCGGGGGCGCCGTGGCCCAGCGACGGCTGCCGCCTCTGGTGGCCGCCGGCGCCGCCGTCGAGGTGATCGCTCCCCAGCTCACCCCGACCCTCGAGGGTCTGGCCGGGGACGGGGTGATCACCTGGCAGCAGCGCTCCTACCGTCGGGGCGACCTGGACGGCGCGTGGTACGTGCTGGCGTTGACCGACGCCCCGGCCGTGAATGCCGCGGTCGCCGACGAGGCGCACAGCGCCCGGATCTTCTGCGTGCGAGCCGATCAGGCCGCCGGGGGTACCGCCGTCACCCCGGCCACAGCGACCGTGACCTCGGCCGTGGCCCCGGTTGCGACCTCGGCCGTGACCTCGGCCGTGACCCCCGGCCCGGTGCAGCTGGCCGTGCTCGGCGGCGGGGATCCGCGGCGCGCCGTGGCCGTGCGCGATGCCGTGGCCGAGGCGTTGCGGCAGAACGCGTTCGACCTCACGCCGCAGCGCCCCGCCGATGCGAGTGACCCCGGCCGGCTGCCCGGGGTGGCCATCGTCGGGGGTGGGCCGGGCGACCCCGAGCTGATCACGGTGCGCGGTCATCGGCTGGTGGCCACGGCGGACGTGGTGATCGCCGACCGGTTGGCCCCGCAGCGCCTGCTGGCCGACCTCGGCCCGCACGTCGAGGTGATCGACGCAGCCAAGCTGCCCCGGGGCCGCGCCATGGCTCAGGAACGCATCAACCAGCTCATGGTCGAGCGGGCGCTGGCCGGTGCCTTCGTCGTCCGGCTCAAGGGCGGCGATCCGTTCGTGTTCGGCCGCGGCAGCGAGGAGGTCGACGCCTGCGTGCAGGCGGGAGTCCCGGTGACCGTGGTGCCGGGGGTGACCAGCGCGCTGTCGGTGCCGGCGCTGGCCGGCATCCCGCTGACCCACCGGGGCCTGGCCCACGAGGCGGTGATCGTCTCGGGGCACCTGCCCCCCGGCGCGCCCGGCAGCATGGTCGACTGGGCGGCGCTGGCCCGGTTGCAGGGAACCCTGCTCGTGCTGATGGGCGTGGAGCATCTGGCCGAGATCGTCGCCGCCCTGATCACCCACGGCCGGGACGCCGCCACCCCGGTCGCGATCGTCCAGGACGGTTCGCTCCCGGGGCAGCGGGCGGTTCGGGCGCCGCTCGACCGCATCGTCGAGGTGGCTCGCGTCGAGGGGATCCGGGCGCCCGCCGTGATCGTGGTCGGCGCCGTCGCCGCGTTCGGTGGAACGTCGTCAGCGTCGTTCGACGCCGGCCCGGCGCTCGCCGCCGATCAGTCGAGCGCGAGCCACACCGCGGTGTCGCCCGGTAGCTGAGTGCCCGGCGCCACGACGTCCCAGGTCCCGCCGGCAGCCAGCGGCAGCGGCGCGCTGGCCAGCAGGACCCGCGCGCCGATCAACTCGTCCGGTAGGTCCGACGGCTCCCGGCCGACGTTCACGACACACGCGAAACCCGTTGCCGTCGAGTCGGTCCCGCCCGCGGTGTTGGCCTCGCCGCGTCGGCGGAACGCCACCAGGTTCGCCGTCGCCGCCTCACCGGCCGTCTCCACCCAGGTCAGCGCGCGCCCGCCCGAGGCCGTGGGTGAACCGGCGCCGAGGTGCCCCGTGGTGACGAGGTCGCGACGCAGGCGCAGCGCCGTGCGGTAGAAGGTGAGCATCGAGGCCGGGTCGGCCTGCTGCACCTGCGCCGACAGCCCGTCGGGTCCGGCCCACTCGGCCGGCTGCGGCAGCCAGCCCGGCGCCGTCCCGAAGCCCAGCGACGGTCCGTCGGGGGTCCACGGCAACGGCACCCGACAGCCGTCGCGGCCGCGCTCGGCGCCGTTCGAGCGCAACCAGACCGGGTCCTGCCGCAGCTCGGCGGGCAGATCGTCGACCTCCTCCAGGCCGAGTTCCTCGCCCTGGTACAGGTACACCCCACCCGGTAGGGACAGCTCGAGCAGCAGCGCGGCGCGTGCCCGGCGCCGGCCCAGGGCCAGATCGCTCGGCTCGGCGTCGTGGCCGTGCAACGGGTCCTCGTCCCGGTGTGCGCCGGCCCGGCCCAGGCGCGTGACGTGTCGGGTGACGTCGTGGTTCGAGAGCACCCACATCACCGGCGCGCCGACGGTGTCGTGCGCGGCCAGGCTGGCCGTCGCGGTGCGGCGCAAGGCCTCGGCGTTCCACGGTGACATCACGAAGTCGAAGTCGAACGCGGTGTGCAGTTCGTCGGGGCGCAGGTAGTGGGCCAACCGCTCCGGCGAGGCGACCCAGGCCTCGGCCACGAAGATCGGCGCACCGTTCGGCCGGTCGGCGAAGCCGTCGGCGACCGCACGCCAGCTCCGGTAGATCTCGTGCACCCCGGGCCGGTCCCAGTGCGGATGGTCGGCGCGGTCGGCGGCGTCCAACAGGTGGGGTGCCTGCCCGGCCGGTTCGAGCATCGGGATCGTGCTGCGACCGTCGAGGTTCGGCAGCGCCGGGTCCTTGATCAGCCCGTGCGCCACGTCGATCCGGAACCCGTCGGCGCCGCGATCGAACCAGAACCGCAGGATGTCCTCGAACTCCGCCCGCACGGCCGGGTTGTCCCAGTTGAGGTCGGGCTGCTTGGTGTCGAACAGGTGCAGGTACCACTGCGCCGGCTCACCCGGACGGCGCGTGGCGTCGTCCACCTTCTGCCAGGCGGTGCCGCCGAAGACCGACAGCCAGTCGTTCGGGGGTGCGGCGCCGTCCGGGCCGCTGCCGTCGCGAAAGATGTAGCGCTCGCGCTCGGGTGAACCGGGGGCCGAGGCCAGGGCCTCGACGAACCACGGGTGTTCGTCCGAGGTGTGGTTGGGCACGACGTCGAGCAGGACGCGGATCCCCAGGGCGTGCGCCTCGGCGATCAGGGCCTCGGCCTCGTCCCGAGTGCCGAACACGGGCTCGATGTCCCGGTAGTTCGACACGTCGTAGCCGGCGTCCGCCTGCGGCGAGGGGTACCACGGGTTGATCCAGAGGGCGTCGACCCCGAGATCTGCCAGGTAGCCGAGCCGCGACCGGATCCCGGCGATGTCACCCATGCCGTCGCCGTCGCCGTCGGCGAAGCTGCGGAGGTACACCTGGTAGGTGACCGCGTGGCGCCACCAGTCGGTGGCGGTGGGCGTGCTGAGGCTCTGCGGCGCAGCGGTGATGGACGACACGAGCGCCCACTCTACGGCTCATCGACCCGCGTCGAGGGCTGACGCGGAAAACGTCCACCTGCCGGGCATCCAGGTACGTCGTGGCGCCCGGATCACCCGATCACGGGAGGGCGGGTGCGGGGGTGGGTGGGCGAAGACCCTTCATGACGGGCTTCAGGAGGCGAGGGACTCCACGGCCGCGCCGAGTCGGGGCAGGGCTGCCTCGACCATGCCCTGCGCCTTGGGTCGCACCGAGTTGTAGATCTTCGCGACGGTGGCATGCTCCGGCTTGTTCGCGCGCTTGTCCGTGACGCCGAGCAGCGCGTCGGCGGCCTCGGCACCGCGACCGGCGAGGTAGGAGCCGAACGGCTGCTCGCCACGGGCGGTCCAGAACGGGTCGAGGGCGTCGGCGAAGTCGGGGAGCATGTAGTCGACGGCCTTGAACACGATGTCCGACTTGATCGCCGTGACCGCCTTGAACGCCGTCTTGAGCGCCACCCCGCTGATGCCGGACCGGTCGCGCACCTCACTCTCGACCACGCCGGCCAGGGCCTCGACCGCCTGCGGGCGTCGGGCGGGGTCGGTGAGCACGAGGGACAGGGAGGTCATCGTCGAGATCCTTTTCGTTACCGGGCTGGTTCGTCCGAGGGCGACCCTAGCCGCGCCGTCGCCGGCGGGGGGCCGGAATGCCGACGCGGACTGACCGATGACCCGCCGAGGCGGCTCAGGCTCGGGCGGGCCGGGCGCGGGTACCGTCGAACAGATGGCGGGGATCGAGGCGGTTGGTGACGTGGACGAGGATGCGACGCAGGACGCGACGCAGCGCGACGACGGCATGGACGGCGTCCTGCTGCGTGCCCGGGGACTGACCAAGCGCTTCGGTGACTTCACCGCGGTCGACGGCATCGACGTCGAGGTCCGTGCCGGCGAGTCGTTCGGCTTCCTCGGCCCGAACGGCGCCGGCAAGTCCTCGACCATGAAGATGATCGGCTGCGTCTCACCGGTCACCGCCGGCGAACTGCGCATCTTCGGGCTCGACCCGGCCACCGACGGTGCCGCGATCCGCGCCCGCCTCGGGGTCTGCCCGCAAGAGGACATGCTGGACGGCGAGCTGACCGTCGAGGAGAACCTCTGGATCTACGGGCGCTATTTCGGCCTGTCCCGACGCGAAGCCAAGGATCGCGCCGTCCAGCTGCTCGACTTCGCCCAGCTCACCGAGCGCCGCGGCGACCGGGTCGAGCCGCTCTCGGGGGGCATGAAGCGCCGGCTCACGATCGCCCGCTCACTGATCAGCAAACCCGAGCTGTTGCTGCTCGACGAACCCACCACCGGGCTCGACCCGCAGGCCCGGCACCTGTTGTGGGACCGGTTGTTCCGGCTCAAGCGCCAGGGCGTCACGCTGATCGTCACCACCCACTACATGGACGAGGCCGAGCAGTTGTGCGATCGGCTGGTGGTGATGGACGGCGGCCGGATCGCCGACGAGGGTTCACCCCGGCAACTGATCGAGCGGCACTGCAGCCGCGAGGTGCTCGAGCTGCGCTTCGATGCCGAGCTGGACGCCGCGCCGACCGACCCGGCGACCGACGCCACGACGGACGCGCCGACGATCGCCGCCCGGCTGGTCGACATCGGCGACCGGGTCGAGGTGCTGCCCGACCGGGTGCTGGTCTATGCCGACGACGGCGAGGCGGCGCTGGCCACGGTGCACGCGCGCGGCGTCCGGCCGATGTCGTCACTGGTGCGCCGGGCGAGCCTGGAGGATGTCTTCCTGCACCTCACCGGCCGAAGCCTGGTCGACTGATGGCGCCGAACCTGCTGGTCAGCGCGTCCGGCCGGGCCGAGGTGCTCGTGCGGGCTCAGGTGCACCAGCGGCATCTGGCCGCGGTGCTGGAGTACTTCTGGGTGGTCTTCCGGCGCACCTGGCGAGGCAGCCTGATGAGCCGGTTCGCCTCGCCGCTGATGTTCCTCGGCTCGCTCGGGTTGGGCCTCGGGGCGCTGGTCGACTCCTCCTCGGGTGGGGTGAACGGGGTGCCCTACCTGCACTTCGTGGTGCCGGCCCTGATCGCCAACCAGGCGATGTGGGTGGCCATGGGGGAGTCGACCTACCAGGTCATGACCTACATCATGTGGAACAAGATGTACCGGGCCATGCTCGCCACCCCGCTGAGCGTGGCCGACGTGCTGGTCGGTCACCTGACGGCCGTGGCCGGTCATCTGAGCCTGGCCTCGGTGATCTTCATCGGGGTGTGCGCCGCGCTCGGCGCGGTCAGTGGCTGGGGGCTGGTGGTCTGCCTGCCGGTGGCGGTGCTGACGGGGCTGGCGTTCGCGGTGCCGTTGTTCGCCTTCACCGCCACCCAGGAATCCGATGCGGCGATGAGCATCCTGTTCCGGCTGGTGGTGACGCCGCTGATGCTGTTCTCCGGCACGTTCTTCCCGATCACGAGCCTGCCGGGGATTCTGCAGCCGGTGGCGTGGGTGACGCCGCTGTGGCACGGCGTCGAGCTGTGTCGCGGTGCGGTGATCGGCGGTCTCGGCGCGGGGACCGCGGTGGCGCACCTCGCCGTCCTGCTGCTCTACGTGGGTCTCGGCGGCTGGGCGGCGCACCGCACCTTCACCCGACGGCTGGTGCCGTGATGCTCGCGCTGGTGATGCGACCCGCGTTGCGGCGGGCGTTCGACCCGGGGCTGGCGGCTCGAGTGGTCGAGCGCAACGTGCTGGCCTACCGGCGGATGTGGGTCGCCTTCGCGACCGGGTTCGCCGAACCGGTGCTCTACCTGTTCTCGCTCGGTCTCGGGGTGGGTGCGCTGGTGCACTCGGTGACCCTGGACGGCGGCACGCGGGTGCCGTACGCGACGTTCGTCGCGCCGGCGCTGCTGGCGTCGTCCGCGATGAACGGAGCGGTGTTCGACAGCACCTACAACGTGTTCTTCAAGCTCAAGTACGCCAAGACGTATCACGCGATGCTGGCCACGCCGATCGGGGTGCGGGACGTCGCCCTGGGGGAGATCGCCTGGTCGCTGATCCGCGGCGGCATCTACTCGGCGGCCTTCCTGCTGGTCGCCGCGCTGATCGGCGCCGTGGACTCGTGGTGGGCGCTGGCCGCGCTGCCGGCGGCGGTGTTCATCGCGCTGGCGTTCGCGGCGGTCGGCATGTTCGCCACCACGTTCATGCGCTCGTTCCTCGACTTCGACTACATCACGCTGGCGATCCAGCCCATGTTCCTGTTCTCGGCGACGTTCTTCCCGCTGAGCACCTACCCCGACTCGCTGCGCTGGCTGGTGCAGGTGACGCCGCTCTATCACGGGGTGGCGCTGGAACGGTCGCTGATGCTGGGTGAGGTCGGGTGGGGAATCCTCGGCCACGTGGTCTACCTCGGTGCGCTGGGCCTGATCGGGCTGGCCGGGGTCTCGCGCCGGTTGGCGAAGCTGCTGTTGAGCTGACCGCCGGCCTCGTTCCGGGGGCCTGATCACGGCAGAGATCACGTTGAAGATCACGGTGAGGGATTCCGCGTGCCGACAAGATCACGTTGAGGGATGCGTGTGCTCGAGGTTGACGGATTCCTTCATCGTGATCTTCAACGTGATCATGCGCGTTATGAGGGATGGCGAGCGTTGCCGTGATCAGTGAGCGACCCGCCCGGTCATCGCCCCGTCGAGCGCGGCGTCCAGCTGCTCGGCCGTCAGTTCGCCGCGGTCGAGGAAGCCCAACTCCCTCACCGCCTCGCGCAGCGTCGTCCCGTGAGCCACGGCGTGGTGGGCGATCCGGGCGGCGGCCTCGTAGCCGATCAGCGGGTTCAGCGCGGTGACCAGCGCGGGGGAGGACTCGGCGTAGCGCCGGCAGCGCTCGGCGTCCGCGGTGATGCCGGCGACGCAACGGTCGGCGAGCAGCTGGACGGCGTTCGTCAGGGTGTCCATCGACTCCAGCAGCGCGTGGCCCATCACCGGCATCATCACGGTCAGCTCGAACGTGCCGCTCGCCCCCGCCCAGGCGATCGTGGCGTCGTTGCCGATCACCCGGGCGCAGACCTGCAAGACCGCTTCGGGGACGACGGGATTGACCTTGCCCGGCATGATCGACGAACCCGGTTGCAGGTCGGGCAGGTGGATCTCGGCCAGCCCGGCGGTCGGCCCGGAGGCCTTCCACCGCAGGTCGTTGCAGATCTTGGTCAGGCTCACCGCGAGGGTGCGCAGGACGCCCGAGGCCTCGACCAGTGCGTCGCGGGTGCTCTGGGCCTCGAAGGCGTTGCGCGCCCGCGTGATGGACAGGTCGGTGCACTCGGTGATCCTGGCGAGGGTGGTCTCGGCGAACCCCGCCGGCGCATTGAGGCCGGTGCCCACGGCGGTGCCCCCCAGAGGCACCTCGGCCAGGCGGGGCAACGCGCCGTCCAGCCGTTCGATGCCGCGGCGGATCTGGGCGGCGTACCCACCGAACTCCTGCCCCAACCGGACCGGCGTGGCGTCCATCAGATGGGTGCGCCCGGCGGTGACCACATCGTCGGTGCGGGCGGCGACGTCCTCGAGCATCGCGGCCAGGTGGGCCAGGGCGGGGCGCAGGTCGCGCACCGCCAGCCGGGTCGCGGCCAGGTGGATCGCGGTCGGGAAGGTGTCGTTGCTCGATTGGCTCGCGTTCACGTGGTCGTTCGGGTGCACCGGCTCGCCGAGCCGCGCCGAGGCCAGGTGGGCGATCACCTCGTTGGCGTTCATGTTCGAGGACGTGCCCGACCCGGTCTGGAACACGTCCACCGGGAAGTGCGCGTCGTGCGCGCCGCCGGCCACCTCGAGGGCCGCGCCCTCGATCGCGAGCGCGATCCTCGGATCCAGCACCCCGAGCTCCCGGTTGGCCGTCGCCGCCGCGGCCTTGACCGTGCCCAGCGCCCAGATCATCGACCGGCTGAGCCGGAGCCCACTGATCGGGAAGTTGTCGACCGCGCGCTGGGTCTGCGCGCCGAACAGGGCCTCGGCCGGCACCGACACCTCACCCATGCTGTCGCGTTCGATCCGGCGGGGGTTGCGGTCCGGGCCGCCGGGGGCGTGCTGGACAGCGTGGTCATGCTCGGTCATGTCTCAGCCTGACACCTGCACGCGGAGCTGGCGTGGCGAGATCAGCGTGCCGGGCCGGATAGCCTTTGGGTATGGCGGAGTTTGTGTACACCATGACCAAGGCTCGCAAGGCCGTCGGGGACAAGGTCATCCTCGATGACGTCACCATGTCGTTCTTCCCTGGCGCGAAGATCGGCATGGTCGGCCCGAACGGCGCGGGTAAGTCCACGATCCTGAAGATGATGGCCGGGCTCGACCAGCCCTCCAACGGTGAGGCCCGGCTCTCGCCCGGCTACACCGTCGGCATCCTGCTGCAGGAGCCTCCGCTGACCGAGCACAAGAGCGTGCTGGGCAACGTCGAGGAGGGCCTCGGCGAGATCAAGGTCAAGCTCGACCGCTACAACGAGATCGCCGAGAAGATGGCGGTCGACTACTCCGACGAGCTCATGGAGGAGATGGGGCGCCTCCAGGAGGACATCGACCACGCCGACGCGTGGGACCTGGACGCCCAGCTCGACCAGGCGATGGACGCGCTGCGCTGCCCGCCGCCGGACGCCGACGTGACCGTGCTGTCGGGGGGTGAGCGCCGCCGGGTCGCGCTGTGCAAGCTGCTGCTGAGCAAGCCCGACCTGCTGCTGCTGGACGAGCCCACCAACCACCTGGACGCCGAGAGCGTGCAGTGGCTGGAGCAGCACCTGGCCGCCTACGCCGGTGCCGTCATCGCCGTCACCCACGACCGGTACTTCCTCGACAACGTGGCGCAGTGGATCGCCGAGGTCGACCGCGGCCGGCTCTACCCGTACGAGGGCAACTACTCCACGTACCTGGAGAAGAAGCAGGAACGGCTGCAGGTGCAGGGCCGCAAGGACGTCAAGCTGGCCAAACGCCTCGCCGAGGAGTTGGCCTGGGTGCGGCAGAACGCCAAGGGGCGCCAGACCAAGAGCAAGTCGCGTCTGGCCCGCTACGAGGAGATGGCCGCCGAGGCCGAGCGCACTCGCAAGCTCGACTTCGACGAGATCCAGATCCCGCCGGGTCCGCGGCTGGGCCAGGTGGTCATCGAGGCCGGCAAACTGCGCAAGGGTTTCGGCGATCGGGTGCTGATCGACGGCCTGTCGTTCTCGTTGCCGCGCAACGGCATCGTCGGCGTGATCGGCCCGAACGGCGTCGGCAAGACCACGCTGTTCAAGACCATCGTCGGGCTCGAGCCGGTCGACTCGGGGGACCTGAAGATCGGCGAGACGGTCAAGATCTCCTACGTCGACCAGAGCCGCGCCGGCCTCGACCCGAAGAAGAACGTGTGGGAGACGGTCTCGGACGGGCTCGACTACATCAAGGTCGGCCAGGTCGAGATGCCCTCTCGCGCCTACGTTTCCGCCTTCGGGTTCAAGGGTCCGGATCAGCAGAAGCCGGCTGGGGTGCTGTCCGGCGGTGAGCGCAACCGGTTGAACCTGGCGCTGACCCTCAAGCAGGGCGGCAACCTGCTGCTGCTCGACGAGCCGAGCAACGACCTGGACGTCGAGACGCTGGGTTCGCTGGAGAACGCGCTGCTCGAGTTCCCCGGCTGCGCCGTGGTGATCTCGCACGACCGGTGGTTCCTCGACCGCGTGGCCACGCACATCCTGGCCTACGAGGGTGACGAGGAGGACCCGGCCAAGTGGTTCTGGTTCGAGGGCAACTTCGCCTCCTACGAGGAGAACAAGATCGCCCGTCTCGGCCAGGACGCCGCCCGCCCCCACCGCGTCACCTACCGCAAGCTCACCCGCGACTGACCTGACCGCACCACCCTCCCAACCCGAAACCGCCAAACCAAACCTGCTCATGCTCCGCTGCTGACGCGCCATGCTCCGCTGGTGACGTCGAATCGCGTCGGCCGCGGAGCATGGCGCCGCGCCTGCGGAGCATGAGCAGGTTTTGGAGGGCTTTCCGGGCGACGGCTGGACGTCAGGCTCGGAACGTGCCGGGCCGTGGTTGCATCCAGTCGGGGTGCGCGTAGTCGGCGTCCCACGGGAAGCGTCCGGCGTCGTCCGCCCAGGTGAGCTGCACGGCCGGTACCGGGTACTCACGGGGGCGGTTGTAGTAGTCGTTCGCCCCGAGCAGGATCTCGCCCGGGTTGGGTACCTGTTCGACCAGCAGCTGCCTCCAGCCGCCGATGTCGACGATCTCGCCGATGGTCAGATCGTTCCCACTCATGACCTCGTGGGTGATCGAGTTCAAGACCTGGCTCGTGTCGCGCTGGTTCAGACCGAAGATCAACAGTTCGGGGTGGCCGACCCCGTACAGACCCACGGTGTAGGCGAACGATGGGGACGGCGTGGCGTCCGCGGGCGGCCCGGTCTCGGGGCGCTGGCTCGGTGGCAGCGTGCCGCGTCGTCCCGCAGTGCGAGCTGCTGCTCGGCGCTGGGCGCGATTCGGCGCCGGTGGCTCACCGAACGCCGCGCAGCAGGGGCAGCCCGGTTCACTCGGATCCGGTGTGGAGCCCAGGACATAAGTGATCGAGCAGCCGTGCTGTCGGATCATCGCGGTGGTCTGTCGGCGGACCTGGTCGCTCCAGGCGGTGATGGCCGGTGTGGTCATGACGTCCCCTCGTCAGTGGTATCGAACGTATGTCCGAACCGTAGGGCTGACCACCGACAAGCATGTCGTTGTCGGCCTGGCCAGCAGCCTGCCGAGAGCGAAGTGATAACTTATATGTATGCACGGTTGGGAGCTGCGCGAGCGACGACGACGCAACGGGTTGACGCTGGCCCAGGTCGGGCGGGCCAGCGGGACGGCGCAGAGCAACATCTCGGCGTACGAGCGTGGCTCGAAAGTGCCCGCGCCGCGGACGGCGGCCCGCGTGGTGGCGAGTATCGACGCCGGGTCGCGCAGCGTCGTCCATGCTCGAGGCCTGCAGACCTTTCCGGCTGCAGCGGCGCAACTTCGGCGGGGCCTGCGGGAGGGGCGGTCGACGGCTGACCTGCTGCGCGTGGTGCGACAGACGCGCTCGGACGCGAAGTGGCTGCAGACGCGGGCCGACCGGGAGATCTTCTTCGCCGAGCCGTCCACCACGGGCGACGCGCGCTGGGATGCGATGCTGGCGGCGAGCGCCGAGGACCTCGCCCTGACGACGGGTGTTGACCCCGCGCCCTGGACGCCGGGCCACGTCCTGCCGACGTTCTGGTTCGTGGGCTCGTCACCGAGTCTGCATGCCTATGCCTTCTCGCATACGCCGATCTCGATGCTGGTACGCGGTGTCATGGTCGATCCAGCTGATCTGGTGGCCGTGTGAGTCCGCCACCTGGACGTGTCTCGGGCGCCGGTTTCGACGGCATGCTCGACGCAGAACGCATCCGTCAGCTGCTGGTGGAGCTCGGTCGGCGGCTCGTCCAGCGCGACGTCGAAGCCCGGTTGTTCCTGGTGGGTGGGGCGGCCATGGCGTTGGCGTTCGCGCGCTCCCGCGTGACCCGAGACCTGGACGCCGTCTTCGAGCCCGAGCAGACCATCTACGACGAGGCGGCCCGTATGGCGTCGGAACTTCGGCTGCCCGATGACTGGCTGAATGACGGGGTGAAGGGATTGTTGCCCGACCGTCAGCCACCGACGGACGGTACGGGCAGTTTCACCGCGCCGGGGATTCAGGTTGGTGTGGCGTCCGCGGAATACCTGTTCGCCATGAAGGCTTTTGCCGCCCGGCAGGAAACCGACGGGGATGATCTCCGGCGGCTGCGCGACGTCCTCGGGCTGCGCAGCCTCGCGGAGGCCCTTGCGCTCGTGGAGCGCTTCTATGGTGCCGACCGACTGCAGCCCAAGACACAGTTGCTCCTCGAGGACGTGTTCTTCTGACCGGCTCACCCCACACAACCTGCTCATGCTCCGTGGGCGCCACATCATGCTCCGCTGATGACGCCGATGCGGACGTCGCAGCGGAGCATGAACAGTCACCAGCGGAGCATGAGCAGGTTCTCGCTCGGGGGTGTCAGGCGAAGGGTTTGGCGCGTTCGAGGAGTTCGTCCAGGCCGGGCTCGGCGGGGTTGCGGGGTTTGCCGGGGTGGATGATCGCGACCTGGCAGTTCTCGGCGGCCTCGACGAGTTCGGCGTAGGTGCCGGCGTCCGGGTCGGCGATGTAGGCCTGGCGGTTCTCGTTGTAGGCGAACATCCGGCTGTTGAGTTGCGTGCACTCGTTGCACGTCGAGCACCGCGCCGTCTCGATCCAGGGCAGGTACGGGTCGCGCTCGTCGGGCAGCTCGTCGTCCTCGTCCTCGGCGTCGACGATGACGACGGCACCGACGGCATGCACGGCGGCACCCGCGGACGGCGTCGCCTCCGTTCCGGTCTCCGCGGACGTCGTCCGCGCCGCCAGCAGCTCGGCGCGTTCGATCTCCCACTGCGCGCGTTCGCGGTCCACCTCCCGGGCGGCGAAGGAGTTGTGGACGCCGCCCAGCTCCTGCAGCCGGCGCCAGTGTTCGACCGTGCGACTCGCCAGGCGCAGCATCGGCCGGTCCACCAGGACGCGGTGCAGGCCGTCCTCGGCATCGGCCATGAGCAGGTAGGGCAGCTCACCCGCCCAGGCGTCGGTGCCCTTGGCCAGGTGCTCGGCGAACGGGACGGCGAGCCCCGTGCTCTCGTCGTCACTGGCCAGGGCCAGGTGCGGGAGGAACCGGGCGTCCCCGGCGAACAGGTCGGCCGCGGTGAACGGCACGTCGACCTGCTGCCGCTGCAGTTCCTCGTCGGCGAACTGCAGCGGGTGCACCGGCCAGTCGGCCTCGAGCTGCGGGTTGCCGCGCAGGCTGAAGCGGTCGGCCCAGGTCGGCCCGGCCGCCGGGTCGTAGCAGTAGGCCGGGAACACCCGTGACTCGAGCGCAGCGGCGGCCGCGATGAACGGCGGCAGATCACCCATCCACTGCCCGGCGCCGGTGTAGACGGTGAACAGCGCCGACCCCGGGGTGGCACACCCGCGTGCCACCTGGCCGGCGGCGACCGCCAGCGCCGACACCGGCACCTGCAACACGAACGCTTCGCCGTCACCGAGCGCCGCACCGGTCATCAGGCGGGGGGACAGTCCGCTGGCGCCGGCGTTGATCCGGTGCGGCATCAGGTCGTTGACACACACCAGCGCCTTGATCGGCAACCCGTCCGCCAGCGCTTCGAGCAGCGCCACGTCGTCCCCGGCGGCGAGCGTCTCGGCGTCGCAGTGCACCAGGTACTCCGGGAACATCTGCAGCAGGTCCGCGTCCAGGTCGGCGACGCTCCAGGTCTCGAACAGGGCGTCGTGGGTGTGCCCGTGGTAGCGGCCGTCGATCTCGAGCTCGGCGATGACCAGCGCCTTGGCGAGCTCGGTCGTGGCCGCCACCCGCTCGTGATGGGCGGCGATGGCCTCGCGCGGGGTCTGGTACACGAACGGGTACCCCTCGTGCCCGGCCACCGGCACGAACTGCTGCTCCTCGAGCACCGTCAACAGCCGGCGAACCCGGGCACGCCGGGTGTCCGGACAGCACGAACGCGGGCCGGTTCTCGGTCAGCAACCGGGACAGCGCCGCGGCGTCCAGGTCGTCGGCGAATCCCACCCCGATCGACTGCGCGAGCCGGTCCGGGGTCAGGCCGGCGGGGGAGTTGGCCTGCTCGGCGTCCAGGATGTCGGCCAGCCCCCGGCGCAGCCGGTCCATGCGTGGCCAGGCGCTGCACCCGGGCCGCCTGGACCACCGTCCAGGCGTGGATCACGATCCGGCGGGGGCTGTCGGTCGTGCAGGCCACCAGCTCGCCGTCCACGCCGCGCCGGCCCCGGGCGGCGGTGAGCTGGGCCAGCGCCGGTTCCCAGACGGCGTCCTGCGCCGTCAGCGCGGCCACGGCGGCGGACCAGCTCGCCGACAACCGGCTCACGCCGGCCTCGGCCGCCCGACGCAACGTTCCCTCGAGCGCCAACGCGGCCGGTCGCGCCTGCTCGGCGGTCTCGTCACCGGACTGCTCGATCAGGTCGTCCACCAGGTCGTCGACCAGCGCGGACAGGGCGATCACCGGCCGCACCGGGTCGTCGACCAGGATCACCGGGAAGTCGTGGCGCAGCTCCTCCAGCCGCCGGTAGGCGGCCAGCGGCGCGGCCCGCAGTCCGAGGTTCGCGACGTCGCCGAGCTGGGTGTGCGCCGTCCGGCCGGTGAGGTAGAACGCGGCCCGGTCCTGCTGACGGTTCGGACGGCGCTGCCGGGCCTTCGCCCGCAGGGCCTCGACGATCTCACTCATGCGAACCCGCCCGCTCGCCCACCGCGAACTTGTCGAACTCGGCCTCGAGCAGCCGGTGCACCGACTCGGCGGAGTGGGTCACGCTCTCGCGCAGGATCTGGTCATGGCGGGGCACGCTCGGGTCGTGGTAGAGGATGCCGATCGGCAGCGGGTCGATCGAGGACGCCACCTCGCGGGCCCGGTGAATGTCGGACGGGTCGTGCTCGAGGGTGTTGCGGTACAGCAACTTCGTCGACGCGCTCAGCGACAGCGCCTTCTCGTGATGCAGCAACTGCACCCGGCTCGGGTCGTGCAGCCACGGGTCGAGCAGCGACGGCATCCACTCCGGGCAGCGCTGGATGATCCGGACGAAGGCGAGCCCGTCGTGGTGGAAGGCGGCCTGGACGATGTCGTAGAGCACCTCGGGGATCCAGTCGGCCGCCTGGGCCACGAACGACACGTTCTGGACGCCGAGGGTCACCGTCAGCGGGTTCAGCGCCTGCAGCCGCGACCCGCGAGGGGTGGTGTTGGAGATGGTGTTCGTCGGTGAGGTGGGGGAGGCCTGTTTCTTGGTGAGGCCGTAGATCTGGTTGTCGTGCACCATCACGACCATCTTCATGTTGTAACGGATGGCGTGGATCCAGTGCGCGCTGCCGATGCTGAAGCAGTCGCCGTCCCCGGTGTTGACGAACACGTGCAGGTCGGGCCGGGCCAGCCGGATGCCCTCGGCCACCGGCAGCGCCCGGCCGTGGATGCCGTGGAAGCCGTAGGTGTTCATGTAGTGCGGCAGCCGGCTGGAGCAACCGATGCCGGAGACGAAGACGGTCTTCTCGGGCCGCAGCCCCTCGTCGCGCAGGAGGCGTTGCAGCGCAGCGAGGACCGCGTTGTCGCCGCACCCCGAGCACCAGCGGGGGATGGCCTTCTGGTAGCCCTCGAGCTCGACGCGCTCGTCGTACAGCCGCAGCAGGGACTCTGCGGCACCATGCGCGGTGGAACTGTCGTGGAGGAGATCCGTCATGGCTGGCCCAACTTCCTGAGGATCGCGCGGTGCACGGTGCCGGGTTTGATGGGGTTGCCGCCGACCTCGCTCCAGGAGTCGACGTCGATCAGGTAGCGCGAGCGCAGCAGCATCGCCAGCGCCGAGTGACGCCGGTTGGACTCGTCGATGAGCGCGTCGTCCGGGTTGTCGCTCCAGTTGCCCTCGACGGTCATCACCCGCTCGAACCGCTGCATGATCTCCTTCAGGCCACCGGGCAGCGGGTTGACGAAGCGCAGGTGCAGCGACGAGACCCGACGGCCCTCGTCCCGGGCGCGTGCCGTGGCCTCCTCGATGGCCCCCTTGGTGCTGCCCCAGCCGATCACCAGCAGCTCACCCGAGTCACCGCCCACCACCGGTGGCGTCACCAGGGTGCGTTGCAGCGCAGCGAGTTTGAGGCTGCGGGCATGTATCCCCTGCTCGTTGGAGGTGGGGTCGTAGGCCACCCCGGCCTCGGCGTCGTGGGCCAGGCCGGTCATCGTGTACATGCCGCCCGGTTGGCCGGGGACGAACCGGCGGGCGAGCCCGGTGTTCGCGTCCCAGGCGTACGGCGCCAGGCCCTCGGGCACCTGGCTCTGGTCGACCGGTGGGGCCAGCCAGGCCGGGTCGAACCTCGGCCGGGGGAAGGGTTGCTGGGCTGTGGCCAGGCTGGCGTCCGACAGGACGACGACCACCATGTTGAACGTCTCGGCGATCCGTCGCGCCGCGATCACCGAGTAGAAGCAGTCCTCGATCGAGCTCGGCGCGATCACCACCTTGGGCGCATCGCCGTGGCTGCCGAAGATGGTGGTCATCAGGTCGCCCTGCTCGACCTTGGTGGGCTGGCCGGTACTCGGCCCACCGCGCTGGACGTTCACCACGACCAACGGGATCTCGCCCATCACCGCCAGCCCGATGGCCTCCTGCTTGAGCGAGTACCCCGGGCCGGAGGTGATCGTGACTGCGCACTTGCCGGCATAGGAGGCGCCGATGGCGAAGGTGCAGGCGGCGATCTCGTCCTCGGCCTGGTGCACCATGCCGCCGACCTTGGCGAAGATCTCCGAGAGGTAGTGCGAGGCCGACGTCGCCGGGGTGATCGGGTACATGGCGCAGATCTCCATGCCCGAGGCCACCACCCCCAGCGCCAGCGCGGTGTTGCCGTTGACCACGATCTGGTCGCCGGCGGTCAGGGTGGCCGGCATGTCGAAGGCGAAGGGCAGGTTGGCCTGCGCCCAGGCGTGGCCCGCCTCGAGCAACCGGATGTTGCTCTCGATCATCTGGCGGGACTTCTTGCGGAAGGTCAGCGCGACCTGGTCGCGGGCCAGCGCCAGGTCGAAGCGGAAGATCGCGCTGAGCATGCCGAGCACGAACATGTTCTTGCCCTTGCGCGGGTCGCGCACGATCTTCTTGCACTCGTGCTGCATCGGGACCTCGATCACCCGGTAGCCGGCGGCGACCAGGGCGTCGTAGGTCTCGGTGTAGGAGGCCACCACCGCCGGGTCGCGGTGCTCACGCCACATGTTCTCCAGCAGGATCGTGCAGCCCGGACGCAGCTCGTTCATCCGCACCCGGCCCAGCAGCACCTGCTCGTTGAAGGCCACCACCAGGTCTGCCGCGTCCCCGCCGTTGGTGATCCGGCCCGACCCGAGCCGCACCCGGTTGCCGCTGGCCCCGGCGACGCTGCGTGCCGGCGGCTGGATCTCGGCGGGGATGATCTCGACGGTCCAGATCCCGTACCCCGAGCGGGCGGCGATCGCCCCGAAGGACTGGCCGCACCGCTGCGCGCCCTCCCCGGAGTCGCTGATGATCTCCACCACGTGCTCGGTGATCCGGGTGAGTTCCGGCCCGGGGACGCCGTGTGCGTCGCCGGGCGCCGGCGTCGCCCCCGCGTCGCCGCCGTCCCCGGCCGGTGCCGTGGCTGCCTCCGAAACGGTGCTCATGGGGTCGGCGTCCTCTCACTCGGACCGCCGACCTCGGCGGTGAGGCTGTCGGGGTCCTCGACGACCAGCTGCAGCGGGGCGAAGTTGCGTTCGCCGGCCGGCAGCCCGAACACGATCGGCACGCCCGGTTCGCGATAGCGCCGGTGCGGGTCGCGGATCGCCAGGTAGTCCTTGATGGACGCCGCGGCGCGGCGCCCGGCGCCCATCGCCTCGATCACGGTGGCGGCGCCGGTGACGATGTCGCCCCCGGCGTACACCCCGGTGATCGAGGTGGCCATGGTGTCGTCGACCTCGAGGTACCCCCGCCGGTTCAGGGTCAGCTGCGAGGTCTGCCCGATGATCGGGTTGGCGTTGGTGCCGATGGCGAAGACCACCTGGTCACACCCGAACTCGAACTCGCTGCCGGCCACCGGCACCGGGCGGCGTCGTCCGGAGTCATCGGGTTCGCCGAGTTCCATCTGCACGCACCGCATGCCGCGCACGGCGCCGGTGCCGTCGTCCAGCAGCTCGATCGGGTTGGTCAGCCAGTGGAACTCGACGCCCTCCTGCTCGGCGTGGTGCACCTCCTCCACCCGGGCCGGGGCCTCGGCCCGCGAGCGCCGGTAGATGCAGTGCACCCGCTCGGCGCCCAGCCGGATGCACATCCGCATCGCGTCCATGGCGGTGTTGCCGGCGCCGACCACCGCGACCTGACGGCCCAGCGGGATCGGGGTGTCGTAGACCGGGAACTCCCGGGCGTGCATCAGGTTCGCCCGGGTGAGCAGTTCGTTCGCCGACAGCACGCCCTTGAGCGAGTCCCCGGGGATGCCCAGCATGGTGGGGTACCCGGCGCCGGTGCCGATGAACACCGCGTCGAAACCCAGGTCGGTGACCAGGTCCTCGATGGTGAACAATCGGCCGACCACGGTGTTGGTGATGAACTGGACGCCGAGCCGCTCCAGATTGGTGATCTCGGCATCGATCACCTCGTTCGGCAGCCGGAAGTCGGGGATGCCGTAGCGCAGGACCCCGCCGGGCAGGTGCAGGGCCTCGAACACGGTGACCTCGCAGCCGGCCTTGGCCAGGTCGGCGGCACAGGCCATGCCGGCCGGTCCGGAACCGACGATGGCCACCCGGTGGTCGGTCGCCACGATGTGGGGACGCCGCGCCCAGTCGTTGGCGATGGCCAGGTCGCCGATGTAGCGCTCGAGTCGCCCGATCGCCACCGGCTCGAGGGAGTCGGCGACGGTGCAGACGCCCTCGCACTGGTTCTCCTGCGGGCACACCCGGCCGCAGACGGCGGGCAGCAGGTTGGACTCGGCGATGGTGTCGTACGCGCCCCGCGGGTCACCTGCGTTGATCTTGCGGATGAAGGTCGGGATGTCGATGGACACCGGGCAGCCGCGGATGCAGACCGGGTCGGCGCAGTCCAGGCAGCGCTGGGCCTCCCGGGCGGCCTCGGCCTCGTCGTAGCCCAGGGTCACCTCGGAGAAGTTGCGCGCCCGTTCGGCGGGGTCCTGCTCGCGGGCGGGCGTGCGCTCCTGCGGGATGGTGCGGATGGTCCGCTTGGCCATGGTCAGGCCCTCCCGTCGGTCGGCAGGCCGGAGACCAGGGTCTGCGCGGAGGCCTGCTCGGCGCGCTGACACGAGTGCTCCCAGGCGTCCACGGCCTGGGACTCGATCGGCCGGAAGCTGCCGAGCCGGTTGATCAGCTCGGCGAAGTCGACCTGGTGGGCGTCGAAGTCGGGGCCGTCGACGCAGGCGAACTTGACGCCGTCCTTCAGTCGTACCCGGCAGCCGCCGCACATGCCGGTGCCGTCGACCATGATCGGGTTGAGGCTGACGCTGGTCCGGACGCCGCGTGGGCGGGTGACCTCGGCGCACGCGGCCATCATCACCGGCGGGCCGATCGCGACCACCTCGTCGACGTCGTCGTAGCTGTCCAGCGCCAGGGTCAGCCCGTCGGTGACGCGGCCCTGGATACCGGCCGAGCCGTCGTCGGTGCACAGGATCAGGTCGTCGCAGACCTCACGGAACTTGTCCTCCCAGAACACCAGGCCCGCGCTGCGGAACCCGAGGACGCCGACCACGCGGGTGCCGTTCTCGTGGAACGCGCGCGCCTGCGGGAACGTCGGCGCCACGCCCAGGCCGCCGCCGACACAGACCACCGTGCGCAACCGATGGATCGGACTCGGCATGCCCAGCGGTCCGGCGATGCCGTAGAGCGTGGTGCCCACCTGGGCGTCGCGCTGCAGTTCGAGGGTCGACTTGCCGACCGCCTGCACCACCAGGGTGATGGTGCCGGCCTCGCGATCGAAGTCGGCCAGTGTCAGCGGGATGCGCTCGCCCTCGGGATGCGACATCACGATGACGAACTGTCCCGGCAGGGCGGCCCGGGCCATCAGCGGGTGGTGCACCTCGAGCAGGTAGCTGACGTCGGAGAAGTCCTGTCTGGCCACGATCTCGAACGAACTGGCCGGCACCCCGCGGGCACGGGAGCCACCAGGACGACGACGGGACGGACGCTGCATGAGAGCCCCCAGGAGCCGAGCACGCCATTGTGTTCAGCCCCACGGACGGGCGGCTGCGTCGACGAGGTGCACCGGCGTGGCCGACCGTCGGGTCGGGGGCAATTTCATTGAACAGGGCACTGTCGACGGGTCGTCGCCGATGGATCCCGCCGATGTCGTCCCAGCGGCACGAGTTGTGCGACGGACGGCAGTGTGGAGCGGGTCGGGCGGGTCAGCGGGGAAGGCGGATCATGCCCTCCTGGGCCACCGAGGCGACCAGGACGCCGTCCCGGGTGTAGACCCGAGACAGGCCCAGCCCCCGAGCGGCCTGGGCCGAGGGACTGGTGAGGTCGTTCAGCAGCCAGTCGTCGGCCCGGGCGGGGCGGTGGAACCACATCGAGTGGTCCAGACTCGCCATCTTGATCCCCGGTTCGGCGAAGGTGTGGCCGTGGCGACGCAGCACCGGCTCGAGCATCGAGTAGTCGCTGGCATAGGCGAGTACCGCCGCGTGCACCGCGGGCGTGTCCACCTCGGCCGGCAACGGGCCGGTGGTTCGCATCCAGATCTGTTGCCGGGCGACGTGGTCCGGTGACGGTTCGACGTAGGACGGCGGGCTGACGTGGCGCAGATCCATCGGCCGTTCGCGCAGCCAGCGGCGCGCGCCGTCCCCGGTCAGGTGGGCGTAACGCTCGGCCAGCGGCAGCAGCGTCTCGGGTGCGGGGACGCCGTCCGGCATCGGTTCGGCATGGTCCACGCCCTCGCCCGGCACCTGGAACGAGGCGGCCAGGGTGAGGATCGCGCGGCCGAACTGCAGCGCCAGCACCCGGCGGGCCGAGAACGACTGCCCGTCGCGCAACCGCTCGACACGGAAACTGATCGGCTCGGAGTCGTCCCCGGCCCGCAGGAAGTAGGCGTGCATCGAGTGCACCGGCCGGACCTCGCCGACGGCGTCGACGGTTCGCTGCGCCGCCACCAGGGCCTGGGCGAGCACCTGGCCGCCGTAGACCCGCCGCCACGGCTGGGGCTGGCTCTCGCCGACGAAGGTGTCGGGTTCGGTGTCCTCGCGCAGGTCGAGCAGGCGCAGCAGGCCCTCGAGCGTGCCGGACGGCGCGGCGTCGTCCGCGCCCGCCCTCTCGGGAGGTGCCTCGACGGAATGTGATGCGTCGGTCACGTGCTGCTCACTCACGCCGGCTCCTGTCGTCGGTGCGTGTCGAGGTTCATCATCGACTGTCGGACGTCGGTGCAAGACTCATCGGTAACCGACACCCGCTCCATTCGACAGCTCCCTACGCCAGCTCCATACGACAATTCGACTCGACCAGTTCGTGGAGGCCGCCATGCGGCGCACCATCTTCACCGACGAGCACCAGGCCCTGCGCGCCTCGGTGCGTGAGTTCCTCGACCGCCACGTCCGGCCCCGCCACGAGGAGTTCATCGCGGCCAAGCAGATCCCGCGCGAGATCTGGCTGGAGGCCGGCAAACAAGGCTTCCTGGGCCTGCAGGTCCCCGAGGAGTACGGCGGCGGTGGGGTCGGTCACGACTACCGGTTCACCGCCGTGTTCGCCGAGGAGCTGTCGGCCGTCTCGGCAGCCTTCAGCTCGTGCCTGGGCATCCACTGCGACGTGAACGCCCCCTACCTGGTCGAGCTGACGACCGAGGAGCAGAAGCAGCGTTGGCTGCCCGGCTTCGCGGCGGGCGAGATCGTCACCGCGATGGGCATGACCGAGCCCGGTGGTGGCTCCGACCTGGCGGCCCTGAAGACCACCGCGGTGCGCGACGGCGACGTCTGGGTGCTCGACGGTTCCAAGACCTTCATCACCAACGGCTACAGCGCCGACCTGGTGATCGTCGCGGCGCGTACCGACCCGACCAAGGGCGCCAAGGGCATCTCGCTGTTCGCCGTCGAGACCGGCATGGCGGGGTTCAGCCGCGGCCGCAAGCTCGACAAGGTCGGCCAGGACGAGTCCGACACCGCCGAGCTGTTCTTCTCCGGCGTCCGGGTGCCGGCGGCGAACCTGATCGGCACCGAGGGCCGCGGCTTCATCCACATGATGGAGCGGCTACCGCAGGAGCGGCTCGGGGCGGCCGTGTGCAACATCGCCCACGTGAGCACGATCCTGGCCGAGACGATCGAGTACACCAAGCAGCGCAAGGCCTTCGGCCAGGCGATCGGCACCTTCCAGCACAACAAGTTCAAGATCGCCGAGCTGGTCACCATGGTCGAGGTGACCCAGGCCTTCGTCGACCAGTGCGTGATGGCCCACGTGGCCGGCGAACTGAGCGCCATCGACGCCGCCAAGGCCAAGTGGTGGAGCGCCCAGGTGCAGAACGACGTGCTGGATGTCTGCGTGCAGCTGCACGGGGGCTACGGCTTCATGAACGAGTACCGCGTGGCCCGGGCCTGGCGGGACGCGCGGGTGACCGAGATCTGGGCCGGCTCCAACGAGATCATGAAGGAACTCATCGGTCGGGAGCTCGGCCTGTGAACCCGGTCGAGGGCCACGGCGCCGGGCGGGCGGGCACTCAGCGACGGTTCGAGGGCAAGGTCGCCCTGGTCACCGGGGCCAGCCGGGGCATCGGGCTGGCCATCGCGGCGCGCCTGGTGGCCGAGGGCGCCCGCGTCGGGATCACCGCCCGCGGCGCCGAGGCACTCGCCGAGGCCGTCGCCACCCTCGGCGGCTCGCACCACGCGGTCGCGATCGCCGGCAAGGCGGACGACGACGAGCACCGCCGCGACGCCGTGACCACGCTCGTCGAGACCTTCGGGGCGATCGACGTGCTGGTGAACAACACCGGTATCAACCCGGTCGCCGGCCCGCTCGTGGCCACCGACCCCGACGCGTTGGCCAAGACCTTCGCGGTCAACGTGGGGGCGAGCATCGCCTGGGTCGGTCGAGCCCTCGAGGCCGGGTTGGGGCAGCGCGAGGGGGCCGCTGTGGTCAACGTCACCTCGGTCGCCGGCCTGGCACCGGCCCCACCGCTGGGGGCTTACGGCGCCAGCAAAGCCGCCTTGATTCACGTCACCGCACAGCTGGCCCTGGAACTGGCTCCGGCGATCCGCGTGAACGCCGTGGCCCCTGCCGTGGTCAAGACCGCCTTCGCGAGGCTGCTGTACGAGGGTCGCGAGGCGGACGTCGCAGCGAGCTATCCGCTCGGCAGGTTGGGAGTGCCGCAGGACGTCGCCGCCGCGGTAGCGTTCCTGGCCTCGCCCGATGCGTCATGGATCACCGGTCAGACGCTCGTGGTCGACGGGGGAGTGAGCATGGCCGGTGGGCTGACAGGAGGTCGGGCGAGCGGATGAGCAGTATTGCGACATCCATGCGGGCATGGCAGGTGCCATCTCTCGGCGAACCGGCCGAGGTGATGAAGCTCGTCGACCTGCCGGTGCCCGAGCCCGGGCCGGGCCAGGTGCTGGTCGAGGTGTGGGCGGGCGCCCTCAACTTCGCCGACGTCCTGCTCACCCGGGGGCACTATCAGGAGCGGCCCGAGCTCCCGTTCACCCCCGGCCTCGAGCTGTGCGGACTGGTGGTGGCCGTCGGCGAGGGGGTCTCGCCCCACCAGGTGGGCGAGCGGGTGATCGGGACGGTGACCCTGCCGCATGGCGCGCTGGCCACCCACGCGATCTGCGCGGCGTCCGAGGTCATGCCGGCGCCCCCCGGGCTGGACGACGTCCACGCCTCGGCGATGCACATCGCCTACCAGACCGCCTGGTTCGCGCTCTACCGCCGGGCCGCCTTACGGGTCGGTGAGCACGTGCTGGTGCACGCCGCAGCCGGGGGCGTGGGCAGCGCGGCGGTGCAGCTCGCGCTGGCCGCGGGGGCCCGGGTGATCGGCGTCGTCGGTGACGCCGCCAAGGTCGAGGTCGCCCGGCGGCTGGGGTGCGGCACCGTCATCGATCGCAGCACCACCGACGTGCGCGAGGCCGTCATGCAGGCCACCGGTGGGCACGGCGCCGACGTGGTGTTCGACCCGGTCGGTGGTGAGGCATTCGAGGTGTCGACCAAGGTGGTGGCCTTCGAGGGGCGGATCGTGCTGGTCGGCTTCGCCAGCGGCAAGATCCCGACCCCGGCGTTGAACCATGCCCTGGTGAAGAACTACTCGATCCTCGGGCTCCACTGGGGGCTCTACCGCACCCGGGCACCTGAGCTGATCGCCCGGTGCCATGACGACCTGGTGCGGTTGTCCTCGGCGCGTGCGGTGCGTCCGCTGGTCAGTGAGCAGCTGCCCCTGGCCGACGCGGCCGATGGACTGCGCCGGCTCGGTGAGGGGTCCACGACCGGGCGCCTCGTGGTCCTGCCGGCCTGAGAGTGAGCGCCGCGGCGCGGCTCCCGGCGGGTCGTCCGTGGTGCGGAGCGGTCGACCGTGGTGCGGAGGAGACGGCGGTGAAGACCCCTCCCCTCCACCGACGTCCTGGCCTCCGGGGGTTCATTCGCGCTGGGTCGTGGGTTCGTTACACAACGGCAGTAGGTGATGAGTCATCGGAGCCGTCTACGGCGCATCGGTGCCAGCGGATCCAGCCACGGCGGCCAGCGCCTGGTGCAGGTTCTCGTGGATCGGAAAGGCCTGGTGCAGCCCGGTGATGGTCAGCACGTCGCGCACCGGACCACGGCAGCCGGCCAGGTGCATGCTGCCCCCGCCGGCGCGTAGCCGGCGGAGCCCACCGATCAGTACCCCGAGCCCGGAGGAATCGAGGAAGCTCAGTTCGGTCATGTCGACGACCACCTGAGCCTGCGGATCGCTCTGCGCGATCTCGCCGACGATGCGGCGGACGGCCGGGCCCGTGTAGAGATCGAGATCACCACGCAGCACCACCACATGACACCCGTCACGCCGGTAGGTGCTCAGCAGGTCGTGCCGAGGGTGCCCGAGGGAGAGTCGATCCAGCCCGATCCGCCGGGTGTCGAAGGACTCGTCCACATCGCCCCCTCGTGCCGTTCGGATGCTCGATCGGTCGTCAGCCGTCGCGCTGGTTGACCAGGCTGATCGCCGCGCGCTCCAGGTAGTCCCACAGTACGGCGGCCTGGGGCGGTGGCAGGCGTAGCGCGTCGACTGCGACCCGCATGTGCGACAGCCAGTGATCGCGCGCCTGCGGCCCCACCGGGAACGGCGCATGGCGCATCCGCAACCGAGGGTGCCCGCGCTGCTCGCTGTAGGTGGTCGGGCCGCCCCAGTACTGCTCCAGGAACATCCGCAGCCGCTCCTTGGCCGGGCCGAGGTCGTCGGCCGGGTACATCGGCCGCAGCAACTCGTCGGTGGCCACGCCCTCGTAGAAGGTGTCGATCAGCCGCACGAAGGTGTCGTGGCCGCCGATGAGCTCGTAGAAGCTGGTGGCCTCGGTGGTGTCGGGTGACTGCACCCCTCCATTGTGAGCCACCCGGGCGTCAGTGCGGTCCGCCGGGGCGACCCGCCCGGCCGGCCCGGCCGGCGTGGTCCGGCCAGTCGGGTCGGTCCAGGCTCGGCGCCAAGGCGATGCCGTCCGCGTCGAACCGCTCCTTGATCCGCCGGCGCAATTCGCGCGCCACGTCGTCCTGGGCCTCGGTCTCGGTGCGCACCTCGAGCCGCAACACGACCGCCTCGGCGGTCAGCTGTTGCACGCCGACCACCTTGGGTGGGTCGAGCACCCGGTCGGCCAGGCCCTGCTGTTGCGCCACCTCACGGGCCACCTCGAGCAGCGCCTGCTCGGCCCGCGCGACGTCCGCGTCGTAGGCCACGGCGACGTCCAGGGTGGCGTGCGACCAGCCCTGCGAGGCATTGCCCACGCGCAACACCTCGCCGTTGCGCACGTACCAGACCGTGCCGTCGTGCGCCCGCAGCCGCGTCACCCGCAGCCCGACCGCCTCGACGATGCCCTTGACGCCGGCCAGGTCGACGTCGTCCCCGACGCCGTACTGGTCCTCGACGATCATGAACAGGCCGCTGATCACGTCCTTGACCAGCGACTGCGCCCCGAACCCCACGGCGACGCCGACGATCCCGGCACTGGCCAGCAGCGGCGCCACCGGGATCGAGAGCACGTCCATCACGGTGAGCAGCACGACCGTGCTGATCACCGCCGTCGCCAGGCTCTGCAGCACCGAGGCGGTGGTACGGGCGCGCTGCTCGCGCCGCTCCATCAGTAGCGGGGCGGCGACGATGCGCGTCACACTGACCCGGTCCTCGAACCGCGCCAGGCCGGCGGTGCCGGCGGCGATGCCCCGCACCACGCGATCGATCAGGCGGTGGGCCAGGTACCGCGCCACCACTCCGGCCAGCACGATGCCGACGACCTGCAGCGGGATGCCGAACAGCGGATCGGCCCAGGTGCCGTTCCAGGGCCAGCGCACGGGGATCAGCGCGGCCGCCGTCACGGCGCCACCGTCAGCCCGGTGTGGTGCGCGGTGAACGCCATGGTCTCGCCCGACAGCGCCACCGAGCGCGAGAGCGCCCGGGCGCCGTGGCCGACGTCCTTCTCGGCCCGGATCAGGATCGGCGCGTCGCGCCGATCGGCGGACGTCGCGTGCTGCAGCGCCGCGCACAGCTTGCGGGCGTGCAGCGGGTCGACCCGGGTGTCGCCGTCGAACACGGTGAACAGCGTCGCGGGATAGGCGGTGTGCTCGCGCACCTGGTGATAGGGCGAATAGGCGATCAGCCAGCCGAACTCCTCGGCCACCTCGGCCGAGCCGTACTCGACGTTCCAGGTCGCGCCCAGGCCGAACTTCTCGTAGCGCACCATGTCGAGCAGCGGCGCCGAACACACCACCGCGCGGAACAGTTCCGGACGGCGCGTGAGCGCGGCCCCGACCAGCAGGCCACCGTTCGACCCGCCGCTGATCGCCAACTGAGCCGCCGTGGTGACGCCGGTCGCGATCAGGTGCTCCGCCGCGGCCTCGAAATCCTCGTAGACGTGGTGCTTGTGGGCCAGCATCCCGGCGCGGTGCCAGTCCTCGCCCTCCTCGGTGCCGCCGCGCAGGTTCGCCACGGCGTAGACGCCGCCGGCCTCGACCCAGGCCAGGATGCCCGCCGAGTACCCGGGGGTGAGCGAGACCCCGAACCCGCCGTAGCCGTACAGGATCGTCGGCGCCGGCCCGGACGACGCGGCGTCGGCTGCCGTGCCGGCCGCTTCGCCGGCGTCGTCCCGGCGGATCACGAACATGCGCACCGTGGTGCCGTCGGCCGAGCGGAACGGCACCAGGTCGGTGCGTACCGCCGCCGTCGGCGCCGCCAGCCCGGACGATGCACCCGGCGGCGTGGCGAACAGGGACACCTCGCCGGTGCGGGCGTCGAAGCAGTGGATGTGTTGCGGCGTGGTGTGGTCGGTGTAGCCGAACCACACCTGAGGGCCGCCCTCGGGCCGTTCCACGAGTCCGCCGAGGGTGCCCAGGCCCGGCAGCTCCACGCGGCCGCGGGCGCCGTCCAGCTGCTCACCGGTGGCGAGGCGGTGCACGGTCAGCTCCCCGACCGCGTGGCGGGTCCAGGAGGCCAGCAGCAGCGGCTCGGCGAGCTCGTCGCCGTCCAGGATCGCGGTGTCGGCCAGCACCCGGACGTCGCCGTCCTCGCCGTCGGAGCCGTCCCCACTGTTGGAGCCGTCCTCACCCCCCATCAGCAGGGTGCGCCAGGTGGGTGGCGCCGGATCGTGCGGGTCGGTCACGGCGAATCGACCCCGGGGGGCCTCCAGATCGGTGGCGACGTACAGCCGGCCGTCACGTCCGACGTGGACGCCGGTCTGGGCGTCCAGGCCCACCGTGATCGGCACCCAAGTGGGGTCGGTGAGGGCGGGGTGATCCAGCTGGGTGTCGGCCGGGTTCGTGGCCGCCGAGACGTCGGCGATCCACAGGTCGTTGCGGGGCTCGGTGCCGGTGGCGGACGAGACCGTGAGCCAGCCGCCATCGCGCGAGAGGCCGACGCCGAAGTAGCTGCGTGGGTCCTGCCCGGCGCCGAAGATCTCGACGTCCTCGGCGGGGTCGGTGCCCAGCCGGTGCAGGTAGACCCGGCGGTGGAACTGACGCTCGTCCTCGGGCACCAGCTCGGGGGCCAGCCGCCGCACGTAGTAGTAGGCCCGCCCGCCCGGCAGGAACGCCACGGGGGAGTAGCGGGCGCGGTCGATCGGCCCGTCGACCAGCTCACCGGTGGCCACGTCGATCACCTGAAGCACGCTCTCCTCGGTGCCGCCGACCGAGAGCTGGTAGGCGAGCAGGTCGCCCTCCTTGCTGGGCTGCCAGGTGTCCAGCGTCGTCAGCCCTGTGGGATCGATCACCATCGGGTCGATCAGCACCCGCTCGCCGGCGTCCGGTTCGTTGACCAGCAGGACGGCGTGCTCCTGGCCGGGCTCGCGGCGCATCTGGAACCGGCGCTCGCCCCGCCAGATCGGTACCCCGATCATCCCGGCCCCGAGCAGCTGGGTGATCCGGGTCTCGAAGTGCTCGCGGGTGGCCCAGGTGGCCAGGTGTTCGGCGTAGAGCGCGTCCTGGGCCGCCGACCAGGCCCGGGTGCGCTCGTCGTCGGCGTCCTCGAGCCAGCGGTAGGGGTCGGCGACGCGTCGTCCGTGGATCACCTCGACCAGGTCCTCGCGCGGGGCCAGGGTGCCGAGTTCGTCGGGACTGCTCATGGCGGCCAGGGTAGGCGCCCCTGTTCGCCGGATCGGGCAGGCAGGGCGAGCCGGGGGGCATGAGGTGACAACTCGGGACGACACGCCCGTGAGGCGCCGATCCGGCTCGTCCCGAGTGATCGCCGGACACGGCCGGGACGTCGTCCGAGAGGGTCCCAGGACCCGAAGCTGTCGGCTGCGGGCTCGGCTCGAAGGGGCCAGGTCTGGCAGGATGCCCAAGCGTGAGTGACGCCCACGCGCCCCAGGCTGCCCCCGAGCCGGATCCCCAGGCTCGGTCCGCCGCGCCCGAGACCGCTGCGGACCAGGTGACGGGGCAGCGACCGGCCGGCAAGAAGCCCGCCTCGGCCCCGGTTCCCGCCGCTGCGCGGGCGGCCTGGCCAAGGCTGCCGCATCGGCAGGCGGCGATCCCGCGGCGCCTGCTCAGGCCGCGAAGGCGCCCGCCAAGCCCGCGGCGTCCCAGGCCGAGAAGCCGCCGGCCGCCCCCGTGCTGCGGCGACTCGGCCGGCGCGAGAAGCCACTCAGCAACCGGCCCGCCGGCCCGCTCAGCCACCGACCCGGCAACCGGCACCACAACCGGCACCACAACCGGCGCCACCGGCAGCACCGGCACGTCCGGCGCAGGCCGCTCCGTCCGGGCAGCCGGCGCAGCAGCCCGCGGCGTCGGCTCCGTCCGCCCAACCCGCACAACCGGCGCAACCTGCTCCCCGTCCGGCGCCGGCGCCACAACCGGCAGCTGCCCAACCTGCTGCCGCGCCGGCGGCCCCTGCTCGCGCCCGCCGCGCGGCCGTGCCGACCGAGGGCGACCAGTCGTTGTTCCCGGCCCTGGTCGAGCTCGCCCAGGCCCACGGCGTGGCGACCGAGTTCTGGGACTGGCAGGGCCGTCACACGGTCGTGCCGCGCTCGACGATCCTGGCCGTCCTGGCGGCGATGGACGTCGACGCCTCCTCGGAGGCGGCGATCGCCCGCTCGCTCGCCGAGGTCAGGGACCGGCCGTGGCGTCAGGTGCTGCCCGACGTCCTGGTGGTGCGGCAGGGCTCCCGAGGCCGTGTGCTGGTGCACGTCGATCACGGCAGCCCGGTGGAGGTGTGGGTCGAGCTCGAGGACGGCGGCCTGTTCGCGCTGCCGCAGGAGGAGAACTGGGTCGACCCGCGCGAGATCGACGGCCGGCTGGTCGGTGAGGCGGCGTTCGCCGTCCCCGGTGATCTGCCGTTGGGCTGGCACCGGTTGCGGGCGCGCTTTCCCGGCGGGGAGGACGACCGTCCCCTCGTGATCACGCCGCAGCGTCTCGAGCTGCCGCAGGTGCTGGCAACGTCGCGCGCCTGGGGCTTCATGACCCAGCTGTACTCGGTGCGCTCGCAGTACTCGTGGGGTCTGGGCGATCTGGCCGACCTGGCCGAGCTGGCCGCGTGGAGTGCCCGCGACCACGGGGCCGACTTCGTGCTGATCAACCCGATGCACGCCGCCGAGCCGATCCCGCCGATGGAGGCCTCGCCCTACCTGCCGGCCACCCGACGGTTCGTCAACCCGATCTACCTGCGGGTGGAGGACATCCGCGAGGTGGCCTACATGCCGTCCACGGATCGGGCGCTGATCGAGTGGCAGGCCGAGGCGATGCGCGGCCTGAACGGCGACCCGGGCGAACTCGACCGGGACGGCGTGTGGGAGGCCAAGCGGGCCTCGCTCGAGACCGTGTTCGCCCAGCCCAGGTCGCGGTCGCGGCAGGCCTCGTTCGAGGCGTTCTGCGATCGCGAGGGCGAGGGGCTGCTCGACTTCGCCACCTGGTGCGCCCTGGCCGAGCAGTACGGGCTGCCGATGGCGACCTGGCCGACGCACGCCCTGGACGCGCGCTCGCAGGCCGTGGCGCAGCTGCGCGAGGAGCTGGCCGAGCGGGTGCAGTTCCACATGTGGTTGCAGTGGTGCCTGGACGAGCAGCTGGCCACCACCCAGCGCCTGGCGCGCGAGGCCGGCATGCAGATCGGCATCGTGCACGACCTCGCCGTGGGGGTGCACCCGGACGGCGCCGACGCCTGGGCGCTGGCGGATGTGCTCGCCGGTGACGTGAGCGTGGGGGCACCGCCGGACGCCTTCAACCAGCAGGGGCAGGACTGGAGCCAGCCACCGTGGCGTCCGGATCGCCTGGCGCAGTTGGGCTATGCGCCCTATCGGGACATGCTGCGCACGGTGCTGCGTCACGCCGGCGGGTTGCGGGTCGACCACATCATCGGGCTGTTCCGGTTGTGGTGGATCCCGCGCGACACCCATGCCGGTGCGGGCACCTACGTGCGCTACGACCACGAGGCCCTGATCGGCATCCTGGCGCTGGAGGCCCAGCGCACCGGGGCGTTCGTGGTCGGCGAGGACCTGGGCACCGTCGAGCCGTGGGCGCGGGACTACCTGCGCGAGCGAGGGTTGCTGGGCACCTCGATCCTGTGGTTCGAGCGCGACCACGAGGGGAAGCCGTTGCGGCCGCAGGCCTGGCGCGAGTTGTGCCTGGCCACGGTGACCACCCACGACCTGCCGCCCACCGCGGGATACCTCGCCGGCGAGCACATCGACCTGCGTGACCGGTTGGGGCTGTTGACCCGGCCGGTGGCCGAGGAGATCGCCGTCGACGAGGCCGACCGCGCCGCGGTGCTGGCCCAGTTGCGCGAACTCGGCCTGCTGGGCGAGGAGTCGAGCGAGCGCGAGCGGGTCGAGGCGCTGCACCGCTACCTGACCTGGACGCCGGCCAAGCTGCTGGGCGTGGCCCTCGCCGATGCGGTGGGGGACCGGCGCACCATCAACCAGCCGGGCACCGACCAGGAGTACCCGAACTGGCGGCTGCCCCTGGCCGATGGCGTCGGTCGTCCGGTGCTGCTGGAGGACGTCATGGCCTCCGTCCGCTCGGCCTCCCTGGCCAGGACGGTCAACGGCCGCTAGCCGAGGATTGTGTGCGGCGGAACTGGGGCTATGGCACCAGTTCCGCCGCACACAATCGAGGCGTCAACCGGCGTCTCGGGATTGCACCTTCAGGGCGCGCTGGATGCCGTCGCGGCCCTCGGCGATCAGGCGGCGCATCGAGGGTTCGGCGGTGGTGGCCTCGTCGAGCCAGCGCTCGGTGCGAGCCAGCAGGGCCTCGCTGGCCAGCTGTGCCGGGAACAGGCCCTCGACGATCTGGGTCGCGATCTCGCTGGTACGCTCACGCCAGATCCGTTCCAGGGCAGCGAAATACGGCTCGACGAAGGGTTCCAGCAACTGCTCGTCGTGCACCCGCAGGAAGCCGGCGATGGTCGCCCCCTGAATGGCGTTGGGCAGCTCGTCGGACTCCACCACGTTCGCCCAGGCCGTCTGCTTGGCCTGTGGGGTCGGGATCGAGGCCGTGGCCATCGCCGCCCGCACCCGGCCGGTGGCGGTGTCGTCCCGGTCGAGCTCGGCCTCGATCTCGCGCTCGCTGAACCGGCCTGCCGTGGTCAGTGAGGTCAGCAGCGTCCAGCGCATGTCGGTGTCGACCGCCAGGCCGTCGAGTTCGCGCCGGCCGTCGAGCATGCCCGCGATGACGTCCAGGTGGTCCTCACGCCGAGCCAGCCGAGCGAACGAGCGGGCCAGCAGCAGCTGGGTGTCGCTGCCGGGTTTCGCCTGGCGCAGCAGGTCGAGCACGCGCTGCGTGGCGTCGTCCCGGCGGGCGGTGCGGCCGTCCGGCCGCAGGTAGAAGGCGAGGGTGGACGAGAGCTGGTTGAGCAGCACCGACTGCACGCTGGCATCGGTCACCGCCAGCAGGTTGCCCAGCACCAGGTCGATGAATCGTCCCGGCGCCAGCTCACCGTCGCGGGTCATGTCCCAGGCCGCGCCCCAGATCAGGGTCGAGGCCAGCGAATCCGAGAACTCGCCGAGGTGACCGATGGCGGTGGCCATCGAGGCGTCGTCCAGCCGGATCTTGGCGTAGGCGAGGTCGTGGTCGTTGAGCAGCAACAGGTCCGGACGCCGCCGCCCCACCAACTCGGGAACCTCGGTCCGGGCGCCGTCCACCGTCTGTTCGAGGTGCCAGACCCGTTGCACCGCACCGTCGATGACGTCGTAACCACCGATGCCCAGCCGGTGCGGACGCAGCGTCGGGTGCGAGGCCGGGGCCTCCTGCAGCACCGCGGCGGCGGTGATGACACCGTCGTGGTCCACGCAGACCTCCGGACGCAACGTGGTCACCCCCGCCTGCTCCAGCCAGGCCGCCGACCAGGCCGTCAGGTCACGGCCGCTGGTGGCCTCGAGCTCGGCCAGCAGATCGGCGAGAGTCGTGTTGCCCCAGGCGTTCTTGGCGAAGTAGGCGCGCAGCCCGGCGTCGAAGGCATCCTGGCCCACCCAGTGCACCAATTGCTTCAGCACCGAGGCGCCCTTGGCGTAGGTGATGCCGTCGAAGTTCTGTTCGACGTCGGCGAGGTCACGGATCTCGGCCACGATCGGGTGGGTCGAGCTGAGCTGGTCCTGCCGATAGGCCCACGATTTCTCACTCGACAGGAACGTGGTCCACGCCGTGCGCCAACGGGTGGCCTCGGACTGGCACCGCGTGCTGGCGTACTCGGCGAACGACTCGTTCAGCCACAGGTCGTCCCACCAGCGCATGGTCACCAGGTCGCCGAACCACATGTGCGCCAGCTCGTGCAGGATCGTCAGCGCCCGGCGCTCGACGGTGGCCTGAGCGGGCTTGGACCGGAAGATGTAGTCCTCGAGGATGGTCACGCAGCCGGCATTCTCCATCGCCCCGGCGTTGAACTCGGGGACGAACACCTGGTCGTACTTGGCGAAGGGGTAGTCGCAGTCGTACAGCGCCTCGAAGTGGGCGAACCCGATGGCGGTGATGTCCATGACCTCGTCGGCGTCCAGGTGCTCGGCGAGCGTGGCCCGGCACAGCACGCCGAGCTCGAGCTCGCGGCCGTCACGCAGCCGGATGGTCGAGGACTGCCGGTGGTACGGGCCGCCGACGATCGCGGTGACGTAGGTCGACAGTCGCGGCGTGGGCTCGAACCGCCACACGGCCGTGCCGTCGGGCGAGCCGGACGGCGGCTGCTCGGGCTTCGGGCTGGGCGAGACCGAGAGCACCCGCCAGTGGGACGGCGCGAGCACGGTCCACGTGAAGGTGGCCTTCAGGTCGGGCTGGTCGAAGCAGGCGAACACCCGCCGGGCATCGGCCACCTCGAACTGGCTGTAGAGGTAGACCTCCTTGTCGACCGGGTCGACGAAGCGGTGCAGGCCCTCACCGGTGTTCATGTAGGCGGCATCGGCCACCACGATCAGCTCGTTGTCCGCGGCGAGCCCGGGCAGGGCGATGCGCGCCTCGCTCACCACGGCGGCGACGTCCAGCGGCCGGCCGTTGAGGATCACCTCGTGCACCGTGGGGGTGATCAGGTCGATGAACGTGTCCGCCCCGGGCCGGGCGCAGCCGAACCGCACCGTGGTTCGCGAGGTGAAGGTGCGCTCGCTGCTGGTCAGATCGAGCTCGATGGCGTAGCTGTCGACCGTGAGCAGGGCGGCGCGGGCCGCTGCTTCGTCGCGCGTGAGGTTGGCGTCCGGCATCAGGCGATCCTGCCACGACATGTGGGACGACTTCCCGGCGGGGCCGATGTGTCGTGACGGTGTGTCGCCTGATGCTGGCGCAGCGCGTTGGCTGCCCCGGCCGTCATCACCGGTGGAATGGACCGGTCGGCAGCGTGGTTATCCTGCCGAGATCGTCAGCCAGACCCACTCCGTCCGATCCTGTCCCGAGGAGAACCGTCCCCATGAGTGAGCGCGACGTAGCCGACTTCTGGTTCGACCCGATCTGCCCGTGGGCGTGGATGACCTCCCGGTGGATGCTCGAGGTGACCCAGGTGCGTCCGGTCGACGTCCGGTGGCACGTGATGAGCCTGTCGGTGCTGAACGAGGGCCGTGACCTGCCGGAGCACTACCAGGCGTTGATGCTGACCGGCTGGCAGCCGGTGCGGGTGGTGGCCGCCGCGGCCGCCGAGCACGGCCAGGACGTCGTCCTGCCGCTCTACACCGCGCTGGGCACCCGGTTCCACCCGGGCGGGCGCGGGGACGCCGCGAGCTACCCGGAGGTGTTCGCCGAGGCGCTGGCCGAGGTCGGGCTGAAGGCCGAACTGGCCGAGGCGGCCCACAGCACCGAGTACGACCAGGTGCTGCGCGACAGCACGGCCGAGGCGCTGGCCCTGGTCGGCGACCAGGTGGGAACGCCGGTGGTCGCCGTCAACGGTGTGGCCTTCTTCGGGCCGGTGGTGACCCCGGCCCCCAAGGGTGAGCTGGCGGCCCGGCTGTGGGACGGCGCGGTGGCGGTCGCCTCGGTGCCCGGGTTCTACGAGCTCAAGCGCAGCCGCACCCAGGGTCCGATCTTCGACTGATGACCCTGCTCCACCTGGTGCGCCACGGCGAGACGGCGTGGTCACGGGTTCGCCGGCTCACCTCCGTCACCGACCTCGATCTCACCGAGGCCGGGGTGACCCAGGCCGCCTCGCTGCGAGGCCACCTCGATCCGGCGGATTTCGGGCTGGTGCTGTGCAGCCCGCGACGGCGGGCGCAGCGGACGGCGCAGCTGGCGGGGTTCGCTCCGGCGGCGGTCGTGGTGGACGAGGACCTGGCCGAGTGGGCCTACGGCGACTACGAGGGCCTGACCCGCGACCAGATCGGCGAACGGGTGCCGGGGTGGGAGATCTGGACCGGTGAGGTGCCGGGTGGCGAGAGCGCCGAGCAGGTGAGGGCGCGCGTGGGCCGGGTGATCGAGCGCGTGGCGTCGTCCGGCGTGGAGCGGGCGATCTGCTTCGCGCACGCCCACGTCCTGCGGGCACTGACCCTGGTCTGGCTCGACCTGGAGTTCACCCATGGCGAGGCGTTCCCGCTGGACACCGCCACGATCAGCATCCTCGGTGACTCGCACGGCCGGCGCGCGTTGCTGCGCTGGAACGCCCCGCCGTCCATCCACCGCCCTCCATCATGATCACTGTTAGGTCGCAGCGTGCTCCGGCTCAGCGGGTGCAGACTGCGATCCAACGGTGATCATGGCCGGGTGGTTGTCAGAGCTGCATCCCGGTGAGGCGGCCCTCGTAGATCGCGTGCACGGCCAGCCGGGCCGCCCGTGAGTCCCCGATCACGTGAACCCGTCCGGCGAAGGACGACTCCGCCAGCTCGTCGGACACCATGCTGTCCGGGGTGTTCGTGGTCGCCAGCACCAAGGTGTCGGCCGCGACCAGCCGCTCCTCGCCGTCCAGCAGGCTGCGCACGTGGGCGCCTGCGTCGTCCCAGCCGGTGAGGGCGGCCTCCGTCTGCCAGGTCACCCCGAGCCGGGCCAGGCGGGATCGCAGCTCGCCGTCACCCGCCGTTCGCTGGATCCAGTAACCCACCATCGGCCAGCCGGTCACCAGGTGCACCCGGTGGCCCTGCTCGGCCAGGTGCCAGGTGGTTCCGGTGGCGCGCCAGTCGCCCAGATCGTCCAGGACGACGACTCGCTCGCCGATCCGGGCGGCACGGGTCAGCACGTCCTCGATCGAGACCACGTCCCGGCGCTGGACGCCGGGCAGCGCGAGTTGGGCGGGCAGCGGTCGTTGGAAGCCGTCCTCGCTCGGGCGGGACCCGGTGGCCACCACGATGTCGTCGGCGCCCAGGGAGGCGGCCAGCGCCGCGGCCTCGGCGCCGTCCAGCGGGGTGTTGAGCCGCACCTGCACGCCCAGGCGGGCCAGCTCGGTGCGATACCACTCGAGCAGGTCGGTGATCTGGGCTCGGCGCGGCTGCAACCCCGCCAACCGGAACGCCCCACCCAGCAGCGGCCCGGCCTCGGCCAGCACCACCCGGTGACCGCGCTCGGCCGCCACGCGCGCCGCCTCGAGCCCGGCCGGCCCGCCGCCGACCACGAGCACCGGCCGCGGCTGCGGCGCCGCCTCGAAACGGTCACCGCCCCACGCGAACTCGCGCCCCGCCGACGGGTTCACCAGGCACGAGATCCAGTAGTCGCGCGACCGGCGACCCCAGCACATCTGGTTGCACGAGATGCACCCCCGGATCTGCTCGGGCCGCCCCGACAACGCCTTGGCCGCCAGCTGCGGATCGGCGATCTGACCGCGCACGATGCTCACCAGGTCGGCAGCGCCCGAGGAGATCAGCGCCTCGGCGTTGTCCGGGGTGCGGATGTGGCACTCGGACTGCACCTTCGCGAACCGGACGACGCCCGAGAGCGCCTGCGCCGCCTCGGCTCCCAGCGTCTCGCCGAACAGGAACGTCGGCATCAGCGGGCCGAAGTCGAAGTAGCTGCCGACCCCACAGGTGAGGTAGTCCATCAGCTCGCGCTCGTCGTGCCAGGCGGCGATCTCGCACAACTGCTCGACCTGCATCGCCACCTCGACCCGCGGGCTCACCGCACTGGCCAGCCCGATGATGAAGTCCTCGCCGACCGCCCGGCGGATGCGGGTGAGCAATTCGTGAGAGAACCGCATCCGGTTCTCGAACGAACCACCCCAGCGGTCCTCGCGCCGATTCGACCATGGGCTCCAGAACTGGTCGACCACGGCGTTGTAGGCGGCGAAGATCTCCACCCCGTCGAAGCCGGACGCCTGGGCTCGCACCGCGGCATCGACGAAACCGTCGAGCAACTCGGCGATCTCGCGCTCGGTCATGGCGTGCGCGCCGTCCGCGTCGTGATAGCTCGGCAGCGCCGAGGGCGCCCAGCTCTCGCGGAAGGAGTTGTCGAAGTCGCCGTGCTGCCCGACGTGATAGAGCTGCTGGATGATCGTCGTGCCCTGCTCGTGCACCGCCTCGGTGATCCGGCGGAAGCCGGCGATCACCGCGTCGTCCGCGACCCGGAAGTTGCCGCGGGTGAGCACTCCCGTCGGGTGCACCGGCACGGGTTCGACCACGATCATGCCGGCGCCACCGAGCGCCCGCTCCCGGTAGTACCCCAGATGCCGTTCGCCCGGCAGCCCGTCCTCGCTCATGTTGGCGGTGTGGGCGCCGAAGGTGATCCGGTTGGGCAGCGTGCGATGGCGCAGCTGCAGCGGCTGTGCGAGGTGCGGGAACGGCTGGTCGGGGGTCATGGCTGCGCCTCCTCGGGGGCAGGGGTCTGGCCGGTGAAGCGGGCCATCAGGTGCCGAGCGACGATCAGGTCGAGGTGGCCACCGCCACCGTTCTCGAACAGGGTGATCTGGTCGGGGCTGGTGCGGGCCGTGACCTCGCCCTGCACCAGCTGGTAGAGGTCGCCCAGGATGGCGTCCTCGCCGATCACGCCGGCACGCAACGGGATCACCAGATCGCCGCTGCCGGCCACCGTCGAGGGCCGGGAGTCGACCACGATCCGCGCCCGGCGCACCACCTCGTCGTCCACCTCGCGGTGATCCGGCAGGAAGGTGCCGACGCAGTCGAGATGCGTGCCCGGCCGCAGGAACCGCCCGTGGATCAACGGGTCCCGGCTGCCGGTGGCGGTGCAGACGATGTCGGCGCGGGCCAGCGCGGCGTCCAGGTCGGTGACCGGCTCGTCGGCCAGGCCCGCCTCGACCAGCTCCCGGGCGCGGGCGGGGGAGCGGTTCCAGATCAGCACTCGATCGATCGCCGGCCGGACGGCACGGTGCGCGGCGATCAGGTGGGGCGCCAGGCCACCGGCGCCCACCATGAGCAAGGTCGTGGCGTCCGGGCGAGAGCTCAGCCGTGATCCGAGGGCGCTGTCGGCAGCGGTCTTGCGATAGGTCAGCTCGGTGCCGTCGATCAGGGCCAAGGGCGACCCGCTGACGCCGTCGAAGAGCACCAGCACCGCCTGCACCGCGGGGATGCCGCGGGCATCGGGGTTGCCCGGGACGACGGTGACCAGCTTGGCCGCGATGGCCTCACCCGGCTGCCACGCGGGCAGCGCCATGAACCTGTCCGGCGAGTCTGTCGGGCCGAAGACCAGCCGCTCGACCAGGGCCGGCTCGGCGCGGTGCGCCTGTTCCAGGGCCTCGACCAGGTCGAGGTAGTCACCGCACCGGGCGACGTCCGCGGCGTCCAGTACCGCGAGGTCATGCAACGAAGCGCTCACCTGACACACTCTGAGCCATGCGTGTCCACCTGGGATCCGATCACGCCGGATTCGAACTCAAAGAGCATCTCGTCGCCCACCTGACCGAGGCCGGGTTCGAGGTCGTCGATCACGGCCCGCACCACTTCGACCCGCTCGACGACTACCCGCCGTTCTGCCTGCGGGCAGCGTGTGGCGTCGTCGACGAGCCGGGCAGTCTCGGGGTGGTGATCGGCGGGTCCGGCAACGGCGAGCAGATCGCCGCCAACAAGGTTGCCGGGGTACGGTGCGCCCTCGCCTGGAGCGTGCAGACCGCCCAGCTGGGCCGGCAGCACAACGACGCCAACGTGGTCTCCGTGGGGGCACGGATGCACACCCTCGAGGAGTCGACCGCGTTCGTGGACGCCTTCCTCGCCGAGCCGTTCTCGGGCGACGGACGTCACCAGCGCCGCATCGACATGCTGCGCGACTACGAGCTCACCGGCGACCTGCCACCACTGCCCGTCGGCTGACCCCGAGGCGTCGAAGCAGCTCACGCACCGTGATGGCGCCTGCCGGATTGTCCGATCCGGCAGGAGGGTGGCAACTGCCTGGTTAGGGTCGTGACGTGGGGTCCACTGCGCCGGGTCGGGGTCGCATCACGCGACTGCTGCGTCGCAGCGCCCGCGGCCGCCGGGTGATCAGCTCGCAGCCGGTGCTGCTGGGCCTGCTGTGCCTGTTGGTCGCGCTCTACACCGTCGGGGCGGCGCACTGGCCGGCGTGGTTCCCGCCGGCCGCCGTCATCGTGTGGCTGCTGCTGGGCGGCTTCTTCCTGCGGGTGCGCTTCCTGCTGGCCTACTTCGCCGCCCTGATCGCCGCGACGGCCATCTCGCAGGCGTTGCGCGATGCTCCGCGAGCCCAACCCGGGGTGTTCCTCAGCCTGCTGCTGGGCGCCGTCCTGGTCTACGCCTACGCCAGTGGGCGCGAGCGGGTCGGCGTGCAGGGCACGGTGGGTGACTCGATGCTGATCGACCTGCGTGAGCGGCTGTCGGCCCAGGCGACGGTGCCGCCGCTGGCATCGGGCTGGCAGGTCGACACCGTGCTGCGGTCGGCGTTCGGCGACCGGTTCTCGGGTGACTTCCTGGTGGCATCGACCTCGCCGGACGGTCGCAACCTCGAGATCGTGCTGGTGGACGTCTCGGGCAAGGGACAGGCCGCGGGCACCCGATCGCTGCTGCTCAGCGGGGCGTTCGGCGGGCTGCTGGGCGCGTTGCCGTCGAGTGAGTTCCTGGTGGAGGCCAACCGGTACCTGCTGCGCCAGGACTGGCACGAGGGGTTCGCCACGGCGGTCCACGTGGTGGTCGATCAGGTCACCGGCGAGTATGAGTTGCGCAGCGCGGGTCACCCGCCGGGGGCGCACTATCACGGCGGCGACGGCCGCTGGCAGGTCGTCGAGGGCGGCCGGGGGCCGTTGCTCGGGGTGGTGCCCCAGCCCGAGTTCCCCGCCCACCGGGGCACGGTGCAGCCCGGCGATGCCCTGCTGCTCTACACCGACGGCATGGTCGAGCGCCGGGACAACGACATCGTGCTGGGCATCGACCGGCTGGTGGGGGCGGCCGAGCGAGTGGTCACCGACGGGCTGGCCGGATCGGCCCGCCGGATCGTGGACGGCGTGCGCGCCGCCGGGGACGACGACCGCGCGCTGGTCCTGATCACCCGATCCTGAACATCCCGGGCGTGATCACCCGGTGCCGATCACCCGGTACCGATCACCCCGTCGGGGAAGGTCTCCTCGATGCAGCAGATCGGGGTGCCGTCCACGATCAGCCGGTAGCAGCGCGCCACCCCGAAGTCGCCGGCGAGCGCCCGATCGCCGGCGCGCAGGCCCCGCAGCGGCGTCCGGCCGAACCAGAGCAGCTCGCGCCGGGTCTCCAGGCGCAGCGTCGCGAGTGCTCCGCCCAAGCCGAGCGGTTCGGCGGCCAGCACCTCCAGGAACGTCGGCGGCAACCGGTCCAGCAGCAGCACCGAGTCACCGTGCACGATGAGCCGCCCGGTGGTGCCCGAGCGCAGTGCGGTGCGCCGGCTGAGGGCGCGATCGCCGGGATGGGCCTGCAGCCAGCGGGCGGTCACGACGTCCAGCAGCATCTGTTCATGGCCCTCGACGTCGGCCACGATCGGGCCGAGCTGGTGCGCCTCGAGGGCCTGCGCCAGGGTGCCCTCGCTGATCAGCAACAGGCGCAGATCGGCGGGCAGATCCTCGAATCGGGCATCGGCCAGTCGCGGTGGTCGTTCGCCCTGCGCCAACCAGCGTGGTCCCCACCGGGGTGTCGAGGCAGGCATCTGAGCGGTCACGGTGAACCAGCCTAGGCGCTGTGATCAGCCCAGCGGTGCGTCGTCCAGCGCTCGGGTGAACTCGCGGACCAGTGAGGCGAAGCGTTCCGGCTCGTCCAGGTGTGGGAAGTGCCCGGCGTCCCGGAACACCTCGAGACGTGCTCGGGGAATCAGCTCGACCGCCTGCACGGCATGGCTCATGGGGATCATGCGGTCCTTGTCGCCCCAGACCACCAGGGTGGGCACGCTGATGGCGGGCAGGATCTCGCGGGCCGACAGGCGTTGACCGTCCGGCCCGACCACCGCCCTGATCGTCGCCAGGAACGCGCGGCGATGCTCGGCGTCCCCGAGCGACTCGAAGCCGTTCAAGGCCTCGGCGAGGTCCGGGCCGCCGCGCACCCCGACCAGGTTCAGGCCGCGGGTGAGCGTGCTGCCCTGGCGCCGGGCCCAGCGGTTGGCGATCACCGGCAGCACCCATTCCGAGCCGGGCAGCGTCGGCGCGCGCAGCAGCACGTTGACCTCGCGGCCCAGACCACCGCTGGCGACCAGCACCAGCGAGCGCACCCGTTCGGGGAACAGGTAGGAGAACTGCAACGCGATCCCGCCGCCGAGGGAGTGGCCGATGATCGTGACCCGATCGAGGCCGCAGGCCTGCACCAGATCGCGGACGGCGGCAGCGTGCGCGCCGAGCGAGTAGTCGCCGCGGTGGGTGGCCGAGGCGCCGTGACCGAACAGGTCCGGGACGACGACGGAGTACTCGGCGGCCAGGTCGGCGGCCAGGTCGGCCCAGACCCGATGGGAACCCAGCACCCCGTGGACGAACACGAGCGGGGGGCCGTCGCCACCGCACTTGTAGTGCAGATCGTGGCCACCGATGCGGCAGATCTGCGAGGTGAGCTCCATGGCCATACGTGATTGTTACCCGCCGGTAACGCGCGCGGTAGGGGCTATCCGGGCCGAATCAGGTCGGCGGCCGACCCGAGAGCGCGGCACCGGCGGCACGGGCGAGGTGCTCGACCGTGGTGATGCCGGCGCTCATGCTCGGCGAGCCGCTGCAGAGCACGGCGAGCAGGGCCGGTTCGCCGGTGTCGAGCCGGAGGTGGCCGATGGAGTTGATCACCCAGCGGCCGTTGTCCGCTCGGGACGGCAGCCAGCCGTTCTTCAGCGCGGTCCCGTCGCGTCCGGTGGCGGCCGAGACGCCCCAGGCCTGTTCGGGGGCCACCGCGCGCATCAGGTCGAGCACGTAGTCACGGCGTGCGGCAGACAGCGGACCGTCCTCGCGTACCAGCGCCCGCAGCACCCGGAGCTGGTCGCGCGCCGAGGTACGGGTCGAGCCCCAGTAACCGCCCGTGCCGGCGATGGTGTCGGTCAGGCCGAGGCGGTCCATGGCGCGGTTGTAGCCGCGGTCGCCACCGATGCGGGTCCACAACACGTCGGCGGCCGTGTTGTCGCTGCTGGTGATCATCTGGCGGATGCCGGGCCGCAGGGAGCTCTCGGGCAGTTCGTCATCCGCGTCGAGCAGCAACAGGCTGATCACGATGCTGACCTTGACGATGCTCGCCGAGGTGAACCGGCTGCTGTCACGGTGGCTCACCGCGGCGCCGGTGGCCAGGTTCACACCCGCCACGGCAGCCTGGCCGGGCCGGGTCCGCAGGTAGTCCTCGGCGATGCGGCCGAAGTCGACGGTCGCGGTCGGTGACCGGGACGGCGCCATGGACGGCGAGGCCGATCCCGGCCCCGCGGCATCCGTCGACGGTGACGTGGGTGTCGACACCGACGACGAGGTCGGTACCCGATCGGCCTCGGTCGTGACGGTCTCGTCGTCCAGCGGGGCGTCGTCCAGCAGCACCTCCAGGACACCACCCACCGACGCGGCGGCGATCAGCCCCAGGCCTGCGGCGATGATGGTGCGACGCGGCGCGTCCGGCCCGGGCGATGAAGGGTCGTCGTACCGGGTCACGCGCTCGCCCTCGCATGCTCGGCTGAAAGATCCCTGGACGCGGCACGCCCCGCACTCTGACAAGTCAAGATGTCGACAACGCTCCCACGAGATCGTGACCCCACCGCTCGATGCCGAGGTCGTCGGCGACGGGGGAGAAGCCCATCCGGACGATGACCAGATCGGACGAGGGGATCACGATCACCCGCTGCCCGTCGTGCCCGGAGGCCCAGTAGGTGTCGCGTGGTAGCCCCGGCATGACCAGCGAGCCATCGGGGCGGGCGTTGACCCACCAGTGCGCGGCGAAGCCGTCCTCCTCGCCGGTGACCGCGACAGCGGTCGTGGTGCGGGCCATCCAGTCGGCGGGCAGCAGCTGCCGTCCCTGCCACCGGCCCTTCTGCAACGCGAACTGACCGATGGTCGCCCAGTCGCGCGGCGTGGCCCACAGGTAGGACGAGCACACCAGGTGCCCCGCGGCGTCCGGCTCCCAGACCGCCGAGCCGATGCCGAGATCGTCGAACAGCAGTCGCGCTCCCAGGTCAGCGCCCAGCCCGCTGCGCTGGTGCAGCACGCTGCACAGCACGTTGGTGGTGCCCGAGGAGTACTGCTGGTAGCTGCCCGGCGCGTGCGCGGACGGCAACGAGGCCGCGTAGCGGGCCATGTCGGGTTCCAGGTAGAGCATGCGGGTGATCGGGGTGCCGAGGTCGTAGGTCTCGTCCCACTGCAACCCGCTGGTCATGCGCAGCAGCTGCTCGACGGTGATCTGACCCCGGGCATCGGTCCACTCCGGGCGCAGGTGGTCATCGGTCAGCGAGAGCTTGCCCTGCTGGGCCAGGCGCCCGGCCAGCAGCGCGGTGACGGACTTGCCCATCGACCAGCCGAGCTGGCGGGTCTGCGGGGTGAACCCCGGGGCGTAGCGCTCGGCGACGATCCGGCCGTGATGGACGACGACCATCGCCCGGGTGCCCAGGCGTTGTACCTGGTCGGCGGGCGATCCGACGCCGAACGCGGCGTCCAGGGCCGCTTCGACGGCGGGACTCGACGCGGTGGGATCGATCGGCAGGGCCGAGCCGGCCGCCGGCCCGCCGGTCGGAGCGCCGTCCGCCGCGCGGGCAGGTCGGGTATCGGTCAGCGTGCAGCCGGAACCGGGCGTGTAGTAGGCGGTTTGCCGGAACAGCAGCCCCAGCACCGAGGTGGTCGCGGACTGTTCGTCGGCCGAGACCGACGTGCGCAGGTAGGGCACCAGCGGGTTCGGCGGCAGGTCGGCGTCCGGGGCGTCCGGGCCGCGCTCGGCCACGAACCGGACGGCGCAGGCGTTGTGCGCGGCGTATCCGGTGCCGGTCAGCAGTAACGGGCGGGCGTACAGCAGCCCCCCGGTCACGGCCGCGACCAGCAGTACCACCAGGGCCAGCACGATCCGGCGCCATCTCATGGCCGGAAGGGTAGGTCTAGGTGGTGCCCGCCCGCAGCCGTCCGGCACGCCAGGTGGCCAGGGCGCGAATCGAGGCCAGCGACTCGGGCGCCGTGTGGTGCGGGTCGGCGTCCGCCCAGATGAGGTCGGCGCGCGCGCCGGGCTCGAGCGAGCCCCCGACCGGACCGGTTGCGGCGTCGGGTGCGGCGGCGAGCACGGCCGCGGCGCCGCGCGTGGCGGCGTCCAGCGCCTGGGCCACGGTGAGCGCCTCGCCGGGCAGGACGGTGCGACCGGTGTCGTCGCGGCGGTTCACGGCGGCGGCGACCCAGTGCCAGGGGTCGAGGTCGGCGGCAGGGTGGTCCGAGCTGAACGCCAGGGCCACCCCGGCATCGAGCATCGCCCGGTAGGGCATCAGCTGCAGCGGCGGCGCCGGCGGCACCAGAGTCAGCGAGCGGCCCATCGCCGGCAGGAATCCCGGCTGGGTGACGACGGTCAGCCGGGCCTCGGCGAGGCGCCCGATCAGGTCGGGGTCGACGACCATGGCGTGCTCGAGCCGCATCGGCACCGCCTCGGCCAGTCCGGGATCGGCGGCGCGGGCCGCGAGCACGGTGTGCAGGGCGCCGTTGCCGATGGCGTGGATTGCCAGCGCCGACCCGGCGTCGGCGGCGCGGCGCATCAGGGCCAGCAGGCTGTCGGGGTCGTACTGCCAGGTGCCGTGATTCCAGGTGCCGTCGGTGCCGCGGCGGAACCGGTCGCTGCGCAGGATCGCGCTCGCCAGCGCCAGGTCCGTGCGCGATCGGGCCCGTAACGGGGCGGTGAGCGCTGAGATCATCCCGGTGCGCAGCTGCCGCGGGGTGTAGCAGAGGTGGGAGCGTTCGCCGCCGTCGATCAGCACCTTGGCGGTCGAACCCGCCCGCAGCGCCGGCTCGCTGATCCGGTCGTCGACCAGCAGCGGGACGACGTCCACGCCGGCCTCGCCGCACAGGCTCACGACCTGCTCGGCAACGGCTGCCGGCACGGCGGCATCGGCGATCCGGGTGATGCCGAGCGCGAGCAGCCGCTGCGCGTGGGCGGTGAGCCGGTCGGCCCAGGAGGCATCGAGCGGACGCCGACTGCGCGCTTCGGCGAGGAAGCTGGCCGTCTCGATCAGGACGCCAGTGGGCCGCCCGGCGCGGTCGCGCACGATCTGGCCGCCCACCGGGTCGGGGGTGGTGCGGCCGATGCCGAGGGCGTCCAGGCCGGCCGAGTAGACCACCGACTCGTGATAGGTGCGCGACAGCACGTGCGCCGGGCGATCGGCGACCACCCGGTCGAGTTCGGCGGCGGTGGGGCTGCGCTGCTCGCGCAGCTCGCTGGTCAGGTAGCCGTGCAACCGCAGCCAGGGGGCGGTGTCCCGCTCGGCGTGGTGGCTCACCTGCGCCAGCAGGGTGGGCAGGTCGTGGGCGTGCAGGCGCAGGTCGGCGGTCGGTGAGTCGACGGCGTCCAGGAAGGCGTGCTGGTGGGCATCGACGAACGCCGGCATCAGGGCGCCGCGGTCGAGGGTCAGCCGCGGGGGGTTCGGCGGCATCGCCGCGAGCACCTGCTCGAGGGTTCCCGCTGCGTGGACGTGGCCGTCGAGGACACCGAGCGCGGCGACCGGGGGCTGGCCGTGGCGGAGGTGGATCGGGACGCCGCTGAGCACCGCGCCGTCGAGGTCCTGCGATGGCGTCGCAGCGGGGGTGGTCATGGGATCAGCTCCTGTCGTCCAGAAAACTCTACACTTGGAGAGTAATTGATGGACGGTCTCCCGAAGAATCGGCGCGGGCCATCTAGGCTGGACCGATGGCACGGAGCAAGGGGGAGCAGACGCGGCAGCGGCTGCTCGAATGCGCCCGTGACCTGGTGGCCGAGAACGGCTTGTCGGCGCTGACCCATCGGGCGATCGAGCAGCGCGCCGGCGTCTCGCACGGCGTCACGACGTATCACTTCGCGACACGTGAGGCCCTGCTGGCGGCGTTGCTGCAGTTCGTCGGCGACGAGCTCCTGGCCTGGCAGTCGGCGATCCGTGAGCGCATGGCTGCGGCCGATCCGGCGACGCTCGACCACCATCAGATCGCGCGTGAGGTCGTCACCGAACTGATGGGCCGGCACAACAACACCCTTGCCCGCTACGAGCTCTACCTGTACGCGGCGCGGCGTCCCGAGCTGGCCGAGGCGATGGCGAGCGCTCGGCGGCGTCACGTCGACCTCGAGGTGCGGGCCTTCGAGCGCCTGGGGGCGCAGAACCCCGAGCTGGCCGCCAACCGGTACCTCAGCGCGCTGGAAGGCCTGGTGCTGTATCAGATCAGCGTTCCGGAGCCGGACTTCGAGGCCTGGGCTCCGGCCTACCTGATGACGGTGGTGCGCGCCTTGCTCGACTTCACGGGAACCTGATCGAAGGCGACCCGACGGGTGGTCACCACCCGCCGGTGAGCATCACCCGGAGCGCCGGGGCGGGATCTGCTGTGGTGCTGTGATTCGCCACGGCCACAACGCCTGCCGCCAGGGACAACATCGCGAAGACTAGTCCGAACGATCCCACGACGTGTCGTCGCCGGCGGTCGGCGGGCGGCGTTGTCCGCAGGCTTCGCCAGCAGCTCATCGTCAGGACGACGAGGACGATCGCCACCATGGCGGCGATCACGACCATGACCGCGTGGTACCGGGAGAAGTCGCCGATCATCGTCGCGAGGGCGGGCGGCGACTGGGTCGTCGGCGGGACGACGGCCAGCGACTGCTCGACGCGACCCAGGACGGCGCCCAGCTCCCCACCGGGCTCGCCCTCCACCAGGAAGGGCAGCAGCGAGGCGAAAGGCGCTGCGGCGCCTTGGATGTTGGCCATCACCACCAGCAGCGAGAGCACCGCGAGCGGGACGACGAGCACTCCGGCCGCCGCCGTGGCAGCCCTGCCTGCCGGCCCGAGAGCGTCCGCCCTGACGAACGCCGTCCACAGCTGGACACCGAGGGCCGTGAGCGCGACCAGCAGCAGCGCCGCGAGCACCGCCTTGGCCAGATGGAAGCCGGCCCAGTAGTCCACGACCCGTGCCAGGCGTGGTGGGAAGTCGCGATCGCCGGAGGTCCAGTAGGCGATGAACGCCTGCTGGAACGTGCTGCGGAGGGTGGGCGAATCGGCGATCTCGACGCCGGATACCCGCGCCGCCCACCGGGGTGGCACGGCCACGAAGGCGACCATGAGGGCCGCCGACAGAGCGCTGAGCAGGGTCACGTCTCGCCCCACGGTTGGGCCACTGCGTGTCATGCCCTCACGATGGCGGGCGCTTCGTCGTCCGGTCACTGGAGCCCACCCCACGCTCGGGGGTGGGGCTGTCCTCACCCCGGGACGTGGCCGCGTCGGGGCGCGTCTCCGCGGACTCCGGACATGGTCGCCGGGACGTGGCAGCCTGCATGCAGGTCGGGAGGCCTGCGACGTACCAGCGGGTACCGGGCGAGGCATCGAGAGGAGAGCGACATGTCGAGCGCACTCGGATGGACCGCGCGGGAGATTGCCGCGGCGGTGCAGCGGGGCGAGGTGACGCCGCGGGACGTCGTCCGTGATCACCTCGACCTGATCGGCCGCGTCGACCCGGTGGTCGGGGCGTTCGTTCGCGTGGACGGCGATCGGGCATTGGCCGAGGCCGAGACGCTCGGCGCGAACCCCGAGCTGAGCCGGTTGCCGTTGGCGGGTGTCCCGATCGCCGTCAAGGGCAACACCGCCGTGGCCGGGGAGCCGACCCGGCACGGTTGTGCCGTCACCGATGCCACTCCGGCACGACACGATCACGAGGTGGTGGCTCGGCTGCGGGCCGCCGGGGCGATCGTGGTCGGCGTGACCCGGATGCCCGAACTCGGCGTCTGGGGCACCACGGACGACGCCGCCGGGGTGACGCGTAACCCGTGGCAGCTCGACCGGACGGCGGGTGGTTCCTCGGGCGGGGCTGCGGCGGCGGTGGCGTCCGGCATGGTTCCCGTGGCGCAGGGCAACGACGGCATGGGCTCCATCCGCATCCCCGCGGCAGCCTGCGGTGTGGTGGGCGTCAAGCCGGGAGACGGGCTCGTCCCGGCCGACATCGGGGCGACGGCCTGGCGCGGATTGACCGAGAACGGGCCGTTGGCGACCACGGTTGCCGACGCGGCCCTGGTGCTCTCGGTGATGGCCGGACGCCGCGAGCTCGCCTCGGTCGCGCCGACGGCCGGTGCGCTGCGGATCGCCGCCTCGACCCGGGTTCCGGTCGCGGGGGTGCGCCTCGATCCCGAGGTCGCGCGCGCCGTCGTCCGGGTCGCGGGCACGTTGCGGCGGGCGGGCCACGCCGTGGTCCGGGCGGACCCGCCGTACTCGTTGGCGATGGCGAATGCCATCGCGGCCTGGTTCGCCGCTGCGGCCTCCGATGAGGTCTTCGGCGTGGGCGAGGGGTTCGCGCAGCTCGAGGGACGGCAGCGCCACCACGCCCGGATCGGGCGCCAGTTGGAGCGGTGGGGGCGGGTCCGGGAGAGCGACCGGCAGACATGGACGGCGCGCGTGGGGGAGTTCTTCCACGATCACGATGTGCTGATCACCCCGGTCACCACCGGCCGACCGCTACTGGCCGAACCGGGTGGCACGCGGTGGGGCGAGCGATCGTGGTTCGCGAACTTCTCCGCCAATCTGCGGTGGGCGCCGTTCGCCGGTGCGTGGAACTTCGCCCGGTTCCCGGCGATGACGGTGCCCGCCGCCATGCACTCCTCGGGTGCGCCGATCGGCGTCCAGCTCGTGGTGGCACCCGGGCGTGAGGATGTCTTGCTCTCCGTTGCGGCGCAATGGGAATCGTTGGCTCCGTGGCAGCGGTTCGCGCCGATGTCCGGGCTGCACGGCTGACCAGCGAGGTGCGTCCGTGCCTGGCCTGACGCCCGTCATCCAGTCCCACGCCGCCGGGGTCGCGCTGGTGATCACCGTCGGTGCGTTCTCGGTGGGCGAGCTCTGGCAAACGGCTCGGGTACCGCGGGGCGTTGCGCCGTCCCACCTGCGTGGCGAGGTGCTGTTCCGGCTGGTGTTCGTCGGGGCGATCCTGCTGCTGCCGCTCGGGGCCGCGGTGGTGCCCGGCGCCGTGATTCCGGGCGGGGCACTGGCTTTCGTGGTCGGGGCGGTGATGTGTTGGCTGGGGCTGCTGCTGAGGTGGTGGTGCTTCGTCACGCTGGGGCGGTACTTCACGGTGGTCGTGATGACGCGGTCCGGTCAGACCGTGGTGGAGCGCGGTCCGTACCGGGTGCTGCGCCACCCGAGCTACACCGGCTTTCTGCTGGCCCTGCTCGGGTTCGGCGTCATGCTCGGCAACGCCGTGGGCGCGCTGGCGTCGTGCGCCGTCGTGCTCGCCGCGCTCGTCCATCGGATTCGCTTCGAGGAGCATGCTCTGGTCGCCGGCCTGGGGGAGGCCTACCTGGCATTCGCGGAGCGTCGCGCCCGGCTGGTGCCCTTCATCTGGTGAGCCCCGCAGGTCTGGGTACGGTGACGTCATGGCGTGCCGCATCACCGAACTCGTCCTGGACGCACACGATCCCGACCTGCTGGCCCGGTTCTGGTGCGAGGTACTGGGTTACGTCGAACTGGAGCGCGACGAGGACAGCCTCGAGATCGGGCCGCCCGGTGTCGGCTTCGGCGGTCCGCAGCCCACGATCGTCTTCCTCCGGACCCGCGAGCCCAAGGCCGGCAAGCTGCGGCTGCACCTCGATGTGAACGCCACAGACCGCGATCAGGAAGACGAGCTGGAGCGGCTGCTCGCCGCCGGCGCCCGCCAAATCGACATCGGCCAGCCCGCCGACGCGTCATGGCATGTGCTCGCCGACCCCGAGGGAAACGAGTTCTGCCTGTTGCGGCGTCGGCTGCCGCCGGTGTGAGCGGCGATTCGCGACCCGCCGACGGCCAGCGGTGATCGTCGGAGATCGTGAGGCGCTGGCACGATGCGAGCGTGACTGACGCCGTGGAGCGGGCTCGTGCCGAGCTGGCTGCCGGGCGTCCCTGGATGGCCCGCACCCGGCTCAACGGCGCGCTTGCGCATCGCCAGGATCACGAGGTGCTCGACCTGCTGGCGTCGGTCCACTACGAGATGCGTGACCTCCCAGCAGCAGGTGCCCTGTGGTTCGTCCTCGGGCGTGAGGACGACGCCGCACGCGAGGCCATCGAAGCGTGGCGGCAGATCTATCGCCATGACCTCGCCCGGTGGCACAGCATTCCGGGCCCGGTGCGTCGCACCGTCCGCGCGGGGCACGTCGAGGAGCTCAGGGCGGCAGCTGCCCGGAACGGCCGGGCCGCACGTGACTCGCGCTCGCCGGCTGCACCCGAGAAGTGGTGGGAACCGGTCGTTTTCGGAGGATGCGCCATCATCGCGGTGCTCTGGGTGCTGAGCACGCTGGGTATCGGCATGTGGACGGTGTTCCACTGGATCTGGCGCTGAGCCGTGGCTCGTCGAGTGAGGCGCCAGGCCGGTGCTTCACAGGGTTTCACCGGAGCATGCCGGGGTCTTCGAGTGCCTCCGTGAGCCAGCGGCTGCGCCGTTCGATCAGCCGGGTCATGTACCTGGCCAGGACGAGGTGCTCGGCCAGCAGCCCGGCTGGTCCCAGCGGTGCCGCGAATCGGACGACGTCAACCATGAGCGTGGTGGTGCTGTCGCGGGCGGTGAAGGTGTGTTCGTGCCACCACATCGCGAACGGGCCGTGCACCTGTTCGTCGACGAATCGGTGCGGGCGGTCGTGGGCTGTGATCAACGAGGTCATGGTGAACGGGATGCCGAAGTGTCGGGCTCGCCAGGTGACGCTGTCGCCGAGTCCCATCGTGCCGGTGGTCACGCCGGCGATGGCGCGCTCTCCCGAGCCGGCCATCGACGCGGCGTGAGCGTCGACCGACAACGACAGGTCGAAGCACGCCTCGATGGGTGCTGCGATCCTCGTCTCCAGGTGGAAGGACTGCACGACTCGAGCGTACGGCTCTGCCTGGATGCAGGTGCGCAAGGGCGGGAGGTCGTGGGCGTTCGTCGAGAGTGACGACGGCGTGGCCGCGTTCAACCGTAATCACGCCGCGATGTGGCACACACACCCTGACTTGTCCTGAAACGACCTCTAGGCGTGGAGGTTTGCGGTGATGCGGGAGCGAGCGAGCGCCAAGGCCGTCTTGTCATAGCCGGGGGTGCCGGGCTCTGCGAACCAGTGGTGGCTGTTCGGGTAGGTGAAGGTTTCGACGGCCACATGCGCGTCGCGGAGTGCCCGCTGCGTCGTGGCAATCTCCTCAGCGGTGAAGTACGGGTCGTCGGGAACGACGTGCAGGAAGGCCCGGCGTGTACGTGAGCTGTGGCCGCCTGGATCGGAGCCGCCGTAGGTGGCATCAGCGGTAACGCCAGGCCTTTGCTGCCAACGGCAAGAGGCGTGTTCTCCGGCGCTACTGGTAGTGGTACCGGGCTTGGAGGATGACGAGGTCGTCGCCGTCGACGAGGTAGACGAGTCGGTGCTCTTCGGTGATCCGGCGTGACCAGGTGCCGGCCAGGAGGTGGCGCAGCGGCTCGGGTTTGCCGATACCAGCGGTGGGGTCGCGCAGAGCATCCTCGATGAGCCGGTTGATCCGTTTCAGGATGGCGCGGTCGGTGGTGAGCCAGGAGGTGTAGTCCTCCCAGCCGTTGGGGGTGAAGACGAGTCTCACTCTGCGAGCTGGTGGGTCTCGCGCTGACCCGTCATGGCCTGCTGCAGACTCTCGAGCAGCCGCCGGGCATTCGCGGGTGCCCGCAGCAGGTGGGCGGTCTCCTCCAGGGCGTCGTAGTCGGCCCGAGACATCAGGACGGCGTCGCCGTGCTTGGAGGTGATCTCCACGGGAGTGCGGTCGTCGTTCACACGTTGGATGAGCGGGAACAGGTTCTTGCGGGCCTCGCTGGCCGTGATCGCCATGGCACACCTCCGAGAATGGTACAAGAAATGGTACCACGAGACTCTCCGGGCGTCGGCGGATCGCACTGGAAGTCTGCTTGCCGACACTGCTGCGGCTGCCGCGTGGTGCAGGCGCCCGGTGGCAGCGTGCCGTGCATACGCCCACTGCAGCCTTGAGCAGGAGCGGTCGCTCACGGCGTCCGGGAGCAATGATCGAGACCGGTGGACGCCATCGACAGGTCTCGATCATTGCTCGATTCGGCATCGCCGCTGGGTCCCCTGCCCGAGACGCCGAGTGCCCGCGCCCGAGTTCGTGCCCTCGCAATCAGGCGAAGCCATATGCCGAATGGTCAACAACTCGTTTTACACCGGAATCCGGACGCGACCCTGCCGGGCACGGTCTGCTACGAGATGTCGTCATGCACGCCGTGGTGGCAGTCGGGGTGCAGCTGGTGGGCGGCGCGGTGCCCTTGCCGGCCGAAGGGGACGCCGCCCGGCCACTCGGGATCGTGCTCCGGCCCGACCTGGGTCCGGTCGTGGCGTGGCACAGGCTCGATCCTATTGTGGTGTGGTGGACTTCAGGTCGGTTGGTGACGCCTACTCGTCCATTGCGGAGCAGTACATCGCCCTCTTCGACGGTGACGGCCGGCAACACGAGGACGACGCAGCAGCATTCATTCGGCAGCACTTGACCGGCTTGCCCGGTGCGGTGCTGGACGTCGGCTGTGGTCCCGGATACTGGACCGCCCACCTGCATTCCCTCGGTGTCGACGTGAGCGGCATCGATCTGGTGCCCGAGTTCATCGCTCATGCTCTGGCGGCCCATCCTGGACCGCAGTTCCGCCTCGGATCGATGACCGAATTGGGGGTCCCCGCTCATTCCGTGGCCGGCATTCTTTCCTGGTATTCCACGATTCACCTGCCGCCTGCCGAACTCGATGGGGTGCTCGCCGGCTTCCGTCGGCACCTGACCGTTGACGGCATGCTGGTCCTGGGCTTCTTCGATAGCGACGACGAGGTGGCTGCGTTCGAACACGCCGTCATCACGGCCTACCGCTGGCCTGCCGACCTCGTCGCCGAACGCCTGACAAGGGCAGGTTTCACCGAGGTGGAACGCCTTCAACGGCAGCTGCCGGAACGCCCAGACCGGATATACGCCGCTCTCGCCGCCCGGGCATCGTGATCAGGCGCGGGTTGTGCGGTCGTCCTGGTGCGGCCGCTGCCACGCGGCGCCGAGGCAGAGCAGCTTGTCGGCGAGGGCGTCCGTGCCGCAGCGCTCGGGGTCGAGGCCGAAGTGATCTTCGACCTCGAACCACAGGTACTCGGACAAGGCTGCCCGACTGACCCCGTGGATGAGCCTGCTCCACAGGGGTGCCAGCAGGCAGTCGTACTCGTCGTCAACCAGATCAGCGACGCCGATCGGGTCCCACTGGTTGAGGAGGTAGCGAAGGTTGGCTTGCCGGAGGCTGTCCGCCTCGAGAATCGCGGTCATCTGAAGCGCTGTGACGTGGCGCCGCCGGTGAGGAAGTGGCTGAGCACGTTCTGTCTGGCTTCCCCCGCGGCTACGCGAGAGGATCTCGATCGTGGTCTCCGCAAGTCCCTCACCTGAGGTGATGCCCTGGAGCGGGTGACGGGAATCGAACCCGCATGACCAGCTTGGAAGGCTGGAGCTCTACCATTGAGCTACACCCGCGCGACGCCGTCCCACAGACGAAACCTCGTCGGAGGAACAGGCCTCGACGGCGTAGCCTAGTGCGTGCTCGCCCCCGATGCCCACGTGGTTCGGGTCGGGCGACACCGGGGTATGGCGCAGTTTGGTAGCGCGTCCGCTTTGGGAGCGGAAGGCCGTCGGTTCGAATCCGGCTACCCCGACGCAATAGAGGCCCGCCCGGCGTCAGCCGGACCGGGCCATCTGCTTTGCGGACAGTGGTGATGGGCGCCGGAGCGTGCGGCGATGCACGAACTGACCGCTCCTGTGTTCCGGCTACGCCGGGTCGTCGGCCCAGTCCCCATGCGATGGTGGATCAATGGCGGCAACGACGGACCAGCACCCAGCGGCACCCGCCGCGCTATCCCATCGCGTGGGGGCCAGTCGCTGGTTGATGGCCGCCGCTTTGGTCATGGCGCTGCTCGGCTGCGCGGCCATGCTGCAGCTGCGAGCCCGGATCGGTGGCTGGTCGCCGACGTTCCTGGCCTGGAACCTCTTCCTGGCGGCCGTCCCGTTCCCGCTGGCCTGGGCTGTCGATGCGCTCAGCCGCCGCTCGGCGCCCTGGTGGGCGATGGTCGTGCCGGGTGCCGCCTGGCTGGCGTTCTTCCCGAATGCCCCCTATCTGGTGACCGATCTGATCCACCTCACGCCGAGTGACGTCGTCCCGCTCTGGTTCGATGCCCTGCTCTACTTCTCGGTCGCTGCCACCGGCCTGCTGCTGGGCCTGGTCTCGCTCTACCTGGTGCAGGCCAGCGTCCGCCGGTCCGCCGGCAGCCGCGCAGGCTGGGGTGTCAGCGCCCTGGCCATCTCGCTGGGGGCCTACGGCATCTACCTCGGCCGCATCGAGCGCTGGAACTCCTGGGACGTCGTCACCGCGCCGTCCTCGCTGCTGCACGCCATCGCCACGTCGTTCAGCGACCTCGCCCGAAGCCGTGAGTCGCTGCTGCTGGTGCTCGGCTTCGTCGTCTTCACCGCAGCCGTCTACCTGACCCTCTACGCCTTCGCCAACCTGGTGCGGGCGGACGGCGCGGTGGACGCGGCCGAGGATCGCGCCCCGCGTCCCTGAGTGGTGGTCATGCCGGACCCGAGATCACGTTGAAGATCACGTTGTGGAGTTCGTGCAGGCCTGAAGATCACGTTGAGGACCTGCTCGCAGGAAATGTGGACGGTTCCCTCAACGTGATCTTCAACGTGATCAAGGGGAGCGGCGGGCGTCCGTGCGGGGGAGTGCCAACCCGGTGCGGACGGCGGGTGCTCACCGGGCGGCTACGATGACCGTTTCGGGGGCACGCCTCGCGCGCCCAGCTGCACCGCCTGATGATCGAAGCTCCGCCCAGCCCTACCCCACCACCGTCCGCAGGAGAGATCTGTCGTGAAGAGCGCCGTCGAGACCCTCAACCCGACCCGGGTCAAGCTGACCGTCGAGGTCCCTTACGAGGAGCTCGCGCCCAGCGTCGACGCCGCGTACAAGACCATCTCTCAGCAGGTCGCCATCCCGGGCTTCCGCAAGGGCAAGGTGCCGCCGCGGATCATCGACCAGCGGGTCGGCCGGGGCGCCGTCCTGCAGGAGGCCGTCGACAAGGCGCTGCCGGAGTTCTACGCCCAGGCGGTGCAGGAGGTCGACGTCCGCCCGCTCGGCCGGCCCACCGTCGAGGTGACCGACGTGCCCGAGGGCACCGACGGTGACCTGAGGTTCACGGTCGAGGTCGACGTCCGCCCCCAGATCACGCTGCCCGACCTCGACACGCTGACCGTCACGGTGGACGACGCCGAGGTCACCGAGGCCGACGTCGACGAGCGGGTCGAGTCGCTGCGCGAGCGCTTCGGCACCCTGTCGCCGGTCGACCGCCCGGTCGCCGACGGCGACTTCATCACCCTCGACATCGCCATCTCGGTGGACGGCGAGGAGGTCGAGGCCGCCAAGAGCCTGTCCTACCAGGTCGGCACCGGCCGCCTGGTCGAGGGCCTGGACGACGTGCTGCCCGGCCTGTCCGCCGAGGAGACCACCTCGTTCGACACCGTGCTGCCCGGCGGCGAGCTGGCCGGCAAGACCGCCCACGTCACCGTCACCGTGCAGGGCGTCAAGGAGCGTCAGCTGCCCGAGGTCGACGACGACTTCGCCCAGCTCGCCTCCGAGTTCGACACCCTCGACGAGCTGCGTGAGGACCTGCGGGGCCAGGCGGCGCAGTCCAAGATCTTCGACCAGGGCATCCAGGCCCGCGAGCGCCTGGTCGAGCAGCTGCTCGAGACGCTCGACATCCCGGTGCCGGACGCCGTGATCGCCGACGAGGTGCACCACCACCTCGAGGGCGAGGGGCGCCTCGAGGACGACGAGCACCGCGCCGAGGTCGACGCCGAGGCCCGCAAGGCGCTCCGCGCACAGCTGCTGCTGGACGCCATCGCCGAGCAGGAGGACGTCAACGTCGGCCAGCGCGAGCTGATCGAGTACCTGGTGCAGGCCTCCCAGCAGTACGGCATGGACCCCAACCAGTTCATGCAGGCCGTCGGCGAGGCCGGGCAGGTGCCGGCCATGGTCGCCGAGGTGGCCCGCCGCAAGGCGCTGGCCGTCGTCCTACAGAAGGCCACCGTCACCGACGCGTCCGGCAACGTCGTCGACCTGGCGGCCCTGTTCGCCGGTGACGAGAGCGAGGATGAGCTCGAGGGCGAGGTCGAGGCCCTCGAGCCGATCAGCGACGACGCGCCCGCTCCGGCCGGTGCTGCCGACCCCAGTGCCGTCTCGCTGAGTGACATCGGTGGCTTCGTTCCCGACGAGCCTGTCGCCAAGTAGCCTTTGCGCCCATCCGGGGTGAATCGCCCCGGATGGGTGGACCACGGCTGCTGGGGGTGATCGCGGGATGGATCCGGACCTCACCCCGCTCGGTCCGGACGACCCGCAACAGATCGGCGAGTACCGGCTGCGCGGCGTCCTGGGTTCCGGCGGGATGGCCAAGGTCTATCTCGGCATCTCACCCGGCGGTCGCCGGTTCGCGATCAAGGTCGTGCACTCGATCTTTGCGAGCAGTCCCGAGTTCCGCGACCGGTTCCGCCGCGAGATCGAGGCCGCCGGCCGGTTGAGCGGGGTCTACTCCCCAGGGGTGGCCGCCTTCGACGCCGACGCCCCGAGCCCCTGGATGGCCACCCGGTTCATCAACGGTCGCTCGCTGCAAGAGCGGGTCGACACGGACGGCGTGCTCGCGCCGGACGAGGCCCGTCAGGTGGTGCTCGGCCTGGCCGAGGCGTTGCAGGGCATCCACGCGGCGGGCTATGTGCACCGCGACATCAAGCCGTCCAACGTGGTCTTCGACCAGGACGGCCCGCACGTGATCGACTTCGGCATCATCGCCAAGGCCGCCGAGGAGTCCGGCCTGACCGGCAGCGGCCAGGTGATCGGGACGCCGCGCTACATGGCGCCCGAACGCATCGCGGGCGATCGCGCCACCCCGGCCAGCGACATCTACTCTCTCGGCGCGCTGCTGCACTTCCTGCTCACCGGGCAGACGCCCACGATCATCGGCGGCAAGCCCGACCTGTCGGCCATCGCCGACCCGCACCTGGCCGGCGTCGTCGCCGAGTGCCTCGACCGGGACGCCGCGAACCGCCCGACCGCGCGGGAGTTGCTGTCTGGGCTGGACGTCGACGCGCACCCGCTGCCGACCATCCCGATGCCTTCGGTGGCCCCCACCCCGATCACCCCGACCACGATGCCCACCACGCCGACCACGCCCACGGTGGTCGCCCCTACCGCGGTGGCTCCGACGGTGGTGACGCCGACCGTGGCGCCTGTCCAACCCAGCGCACAGCCGAGCGTTCCCTCCAGTGCCCAACCGAGTGCTCAATCCACCGCGGTGACGATGCCGGCGGTGCCCAACCCGGTGGTTGCACCAGCCGTCACCACCCCGTCGGGCACGTCCGCCCAGGCGTCGCAGTCGGCCACCACTCCACCACTGTCGATCCCGCCGGCCCGCCCGCCCGTCACCCCCGGGCAGCGCCGCAAGGTGCTCGCCGGAGCACTGGCCGCCGCGGCGGTGTTGACCGGCGGCGGGTTGGGCCTGCAGGCCTGGCGGGATCGTGATCGCGATCCAGGCACCGGTGGCGCGGTGGCGACCAGCTGCCTGCGGGTTCCCGCCGGAGCCGAGCTCTCGGCGTCCGGGGCGGCCTCGGACGGCGCCTGTTACGGCTTCACCGACGGCCTGGGCCTGCCGGTGGCCGCCACGACGGGGTTCGGCCGTGACGCCGGGGCGCTGCGCCTGCAGAACGAGATCTTCGCGGCCAACCGGGCAGGGGCCGGCACGCCGTACGGCTCGAAGGACCTGACCGTCATCTGGCTGGGATCGCTGTCCTGCCCGGCCTACACGCCCACCGGCGCGTGCCGCGACGGCCGCGACTACGACGCCGAACGTCAGGCGCTGCAGGCACTTCGGCTCTCACAGCGGCGCACGGATCTGGGCGGCCGGCTGCGGGTGGTGATCGCCGACGCCGGTGCCGACATGCGCCACACCGGCGACGTCGTCCGGCTGATCAGGACCAGACGAGCCCAGCTGGGGCGGGTGGTGGCCGTCGGCGGCGGCGACAGTCGCGATGTCACCAAGCAGGCCTTCAACGACCTGATCGATGCCGGGATCCCTTTCGTGGCACCGAATCTCACCTCGGACGACGACGGGCCGGGGCTGCCGTTCGTCAACCGGTCGGGCTACCTGCAGCTGTCGGTGCCCAATCAGAACCAGGCCGATGCGGCCATCGACTTCATCGCCGCGCACACGCCGGGCACGACCTCGCGCGAGGTGCTGGTCTACCACGTGCCCGACGCCGGTGATCTCTACACCACCTCGTTCGCGCGCGACGTCCAGAGCGCGGCCCGCGCGAACCCGCGCACCGCCGCCGGGCCGGCGCGGATCATCTCCGCGCCCGAGGCGATCCCGCGCTCGGTCTGTCGCAGCGGTACCGGGGCGAGCCCCTCCACCGCGGTCGTCTTCGTCGACCGCTGGAACACCTTCGGTGCCTTCGCGGACGCCGTCACCCGGCTGTGCGGGGCGGCCGGCCCCGACCTGGTGGTCGGCGGGGATTCCGTGAACCGCTTCATGACCAACGACGCGGCGCGTGCCGCCGTCCGGGCGCCGTGGCCACTGGCCTACTTCAAGAAGGGCACCCAGTGCTCCGAGCTGGTGCAGCGGGCGGGACGCACTCCGCGCGGTGAGGCCGCCCGGCTGCTCGCCGCCGCACGCCGCGATCTCGGCGCCTGCGGCCCCTCGGGGGTGCAACTCGGCGATCACGTCTCGCTGCTCTGGGACGCCGTGGCGGTGGGTGCTGCGGCCCTCGAGCCGGGGGCGGCGGGGACCGCCGGCACGGTGCGCGACGTCGCCGTGTCCGGGGCGATCAACGACTACGCGATCCGCTCCGGTGTGGTGACCTGGCCGGGCGGGGCCGCGATGAAGCCGTTGTGCGTGCTGACCGTCGACCGCAGCGGTGACGGCGGGCGCTCCCAGGCCAACTGCGCCAAGGCCTTCCCGACCGGCTGAACGTGCGCCGAGAGCGAACACGGCTCGGGCCGGGATCAATTGGTGGCGATGCTCGCGTTAGTGTCGGCAAGAACCGGGCGGTACCCATCGCCCGCCCCGCTACGTCCGGCCCCTCGGGGCCTCGGCGTCCGGTGGGGTTCATTCGAGCCGGGGAGCGGAGAACTTCGTGAGCGACCTGATCGTGCCGCAGGGTGCGGGCCTCGCCCGGGGCAACCAGTCGGGATTCGGCCTGGACGAGCACATCTACCAGCGGCTGCTGAAGGACCGGATCATCTTCCTCGGTTCCGACGTGCGTGACGACAACGCGAACGCGATCTGCGCGCAGATGCTGTTGCTCACCGCGGACGATCCCGAGAAGGACATCTACCTCTACATCAACTCGCCCGGTGGCTCGGTCACCGCGGGCATGGCGATCTACGACACCATGCAGTTCGTCCCCAACGACGTCGCCACCGTGGCCATGGGCCTGGCGGCCTCGATGGGGCAGTTCCTGCTCTCCTCGGGCGCCAAGGGCAAGCGCTACGCCCTGCCGCACGCCCGGGTGATGATGCACCAGCCACTCGGTGGCATCGGCGGTACCGCGAGCGATATCAAGATCCAGGCCGAGCTCATCCTGCACATGAAGAAGCAGATGGCCACCCTGATCGCCGAGCAGACCGGTCAGAGCGTCGAGACCATCGCGCGCGACTCCGACCGCGACCGCTGGTTCACCGCCGAGCAGGCCCAGGAATACGGGCTGGTCGACCACGTGGTCAGCCGGGCCGGCCAGGTCAGCGGCGGCGGCGGCACCGGCGCGAACGCCAACTGACCAACTCTCGCCGACTCACGTGACGACAGGAGCAGGGCAGATGAACCCCACGGGTCGCTACATCGTCCCGCAGTTCGAGGAGCGCACGGCCTACGGGTACAAGCGCCAGGACCCCTACAACAAGCTGTTCGAGGACCGCATCATCTTCCTCGGCGCCCCGGTCGACGACACGTCGGCCGACGACATCATGGCGCAGTTGATCGTGCTCGAGTCGGCCGACACCGACCGGGACATCACGATGTACATCAACTCGCCCGGTGGCTCGTTCACGGCGCTGACCGCGATCTACGACACCATGCAGTACATCAAGCCGGACATTCAGACCGTCTGCCTCGGCCAGGCCGCCTCGGCCGCCGCGGTGCTGCTCGCCGCCGGTACCCGGGGCAAGCGCCTCGCCCTGCCGAACGCCCGCGTCATGATCCACCAGCCGGCCCTGGCCGGCAGTGACTACGGCCAGGCGAGTGACATCGAGATCCAGGCCAACGAGGTGCAGCGGATGCGCGAGTGGCTGGAGGAGATCCTCTCCAAGCACTCCAACCGCACCGTCGAGCAGGTGCGCACCGACATCGAGCGCGACAAGATCCTCACCGCCGAGCAGGCGGTCGAGTACGGGCTGGTCGACCAGGTGCTGGCGAGTCGCAAGGGATCGTGACGGTAGGTCACCGTCGCTCCGTTCGCCCTCGGCTGACACGCCCGGTCCACCGACCGGGGATATCCGCTGACATCAGGCGCAGGGTGGCGTTCAATGGGTAGCAACGCGCCCATGGGTAGTAACCGGCAATCGGGAAGGACACCTCGTGGCACGCATCGGTGACGGTGGCGACCTGCTCAAGTGCTCATTCTGCGGAAAGAGCCAGAAACAGGTGAAGAAGCTGATCGCCGGCCCTGGGGTGTACATCTGCGACGAGTGCATCGATCTCTGCAACGAGATCATCGAGGAGGAGCTCGCCGAGGCCAGTGAGCTGGGCCTGGTCGAGCTGCCCAAGCCGCGCGAGATCTTCGACTTCCTCGAGCAGTACGTCGTCGGTCAGGAGCCCGCGAAGAAGTCACTCGCGGTCGCGGTGTACAACCACTACAAGCGCATCCAGGCCGGCGAGCCGTCGCGCCGCGGCGAGGACCCGATCGAGATCGCCAAGTCGAACATCCTGTTGATCGGTCCGACCGGCTGCGGCAAGACCTATCTCGCCCAGACCCTGGCCAAGATGCTCAACGTGCCGTTCGCCATCGCGGACGCCACGGCGCTCACCGAGGCTGGCTATGTGGGCGAGGACGTCGAGAACATCCTGCTCAAGCTGATCCAGGCGGCGGACTACGACGTCAAGAAGGCCGAGACCGGCATCATCTACATCGACGAGGTCGACAAGATCGCCCGCAAGAGCGAGAACCCGTCGATCACCCGCGACGTCTCGGGCGAGGGCGTGCAACAGGCCCTGTTGAAGATCCTCGAGGGGACGACGGCCAGCGTGCCGCCGCAGGGCGGGCGGAAGCACCCCCATCAGGAGTTCATCCAGATCGACACCACCAACGTGCTGTTCATCGTGGGCGGTGCCTTCGCCGGGCTCGAGACGATCATCTCGCAGCGGGTCGGCAAGCGGGGCATCGGGTTCGGCGCCCAGCTGCACACCCGTCGCGAGGAGTCCGAGGCCTACTCCGACGTGATGCCCGAGGACCTGCTGAAGTTCGGCCTGATCCCCGAGTTCATCGGCCGCCTGCCCGTGATCACCACGGTGACCAACCTCGACCGGGACGCGCTGGTCTCCATCCTGACCGGGCCGAAGAACGCGCTCGTCAAGCAGTATCAGCGGATGTTCGAGATCGACGGGGTCGAGCTCGAGTTCAGCGACGACGCCCTCGAGTCCGTGGCCGACCAGGCCATCCTGCGCGGCACCGGCGCGCGGGGCCTGCGAGCCATCATGGAGGAGGTCCTCCTGCCGGTGATGTTCGACGTACCCAGCCGGAACGACGTGGCTCGGGTCGTGGTCACCCGCGAGGTCGTGCTGAACAACGTCAACCCGACGCTGGTGCCCCGCGAGGCCCCGGTGCGCAAGCCTCGGACGCCGCGCGAGAAGAGCGCCTGATCCGTTCGGCTGGTCGCCGCTGACAGACTCTCGGCATGACGACTGCGACTCCCGCCGACCGCCCCTTCACTCCTGCGCTGCGTGCCGTCGTGACCGGCGCGAGCATCGGCATTGGGGCGGCCACAGTGCGACGGTTGCGGGCGTCCGGATGGTCCGTACTCGCCGTCGCCAGGCGGGGCGACAAACTCGAGGCATTGGCCGCCGAGACCGGCTGCGACGTCTGCGTCGCCGACGTGACCGTCGAGGCCGACGTAACCCGGCTGGCAGCGGCGGCCCCCGGCGCGGACGGCGCCGTGCACGCCATCGTCAACAACGCCGGGGGAGCGCTCGGGTTCGAGACCGTCGAGACCGGTGTCGTGGCCGACTGGCAGCGGATGTTCGAGGTCAACACCATCGGGTCGTTGCGGGTGACCCAGGCGCTGCTGCCGGCATTGCGGGGGAGTGGCCGCGGCGACGTCCTGTTCGTGACCTCGACTGCGGCAACGGTGTCCTACCCGGGCGGAGGCGGCTACTGCGCGGCGAAGCACGCCGAAGGCGCCCTGGCCCACACCCTGCGACTGGAGCTGGTCGGGGAACCGATTCGGGTGATCGAGATCGCCCCGGGCATGGTCAAGACCGAGGAGTTCTCGCTCAACTGCAGCCGCGGCGACGCCACGCGGGCCGACTCGGTCTATGCCGGCGTGCGCGAGCCGTTGAGTGCCGAGGACGTGGCCGAGTGCATCGGCTGGGCACTCGACCTGCCGCACCACGTGAACATCGACCTTCTCGTGGTCCGGCCGCGGGCGCAGGCCGCCCAGCACTTGGTGGCCCGCAAGAGCAGCTGACGCGGCTCACGGCCCGAGTGCTGGAGGCGACGTCCGGCGCCGACAGCGACAGGCGCGCGCCTCCCGGCGTTCTCGTTGGTTATCCAGGCGGTTCCGTATACCTGGACGGTGACATCGACGCATGTCAACGAATGGTCGCGTCGATCGATGTTCGCATCACCCTCAGGTAGGCGCGATCGCGTGCCGATGACGCTGGCAGATCACCCGACCAGCGTCCGGAGGCCCCATGCCAAGCCCGAACAAGGTGGCGGCAACCTTCGGATTCTCGGCGCTCGCGCTCACGGCCGCCTACCCCTGGGTGCCCAACGAGACGGTTACCGCCGCCATCGCCGGCATGATCGGGGTCGGGGCCTGCGTGGCGGTGATCGTCGGACCCCGGCTGAACCGCGCTGTCGACCGCAAGGCCTGGCGGTTGCTCGCCGCGGCGTCGTTGGCCTTCGTGGCCGGATTGGTGATCCATCCGTGGTCGTCCACCATGCCCGGCGCCCTCCCGTTGCTCGGGGAGGGATGGACCGTGCTCGGCTACCTGCTGCTCATGGCTGCCTTCTTGCACTGGTTGCGGGTCTCCAAGGCCCTGGATCGCAGCGCGGCCATCGATGGGATGATCGTCGCGATGGGCACCTTGGCCCCCGTGGTCCAGTACCTGGCCATGCCGGCGCTGGTGACCAACCATGCGCGATCGCCGGTGTTGTCCTGGGTGGTGGCGATCTACCCCGTCTTCGACGTCGTGATCGTGTTCCTGTTGGCCAATCTGATGTTCTCGACGGCGATCGCCTCGCTGGCCTTCCGGCTGATCGTCGCAGCCATGGCGTGCATGCTGGGCGGTGATCTGAGCTATGCCCTGCTGGCAGCCCGGGGCTTCATTCAGGGCTCGCAGCAGATGGACGTGCCGTACATGCTGGGCTTCACGCTGTTCGGGACGGCGGCCCTGCATCCCAGCATGCGGCGCATGAGCACCGTCGTGGCTCAGCCGGTTCAGGCGTGGTCGCTTCCCCGGCTGGCGCTGATCCTGCCGGCCTTGACGGCGCCATTCATCGTGCTGGCGGATGTCGCCCGCACGGATTCGGCGCGATTGTCCGTCGTCCTGCTGGCCGGGGCCGTCGTGATCGCGGTGCTGGCGCGCGCCGTCACCGCGGTCGATCGCCTCGCCAAGTCGCAGACCCGGCTGGCCTATCAGGCCCGTCACGACGCATTGACCGGGCTGATCAACCGCGATGGTCTGCTGGAGCTCGTGAATCAGCGCATCCAGGAGCGGAGCGACGAGCACGTCTGCGTGCTCTACCTCGACCTCGACGGATTCAAGCTGATCAACGACCATTGGGGCCACGAGGTGGGGGACGCCCTGCTCATCAGTGCCGCTCGTCGACTGCAAGGGGTGGTCGGCACCTCGGCCGTCGTGGCCCGCACCGGCGGAGACGAATTCGCCATTACCGGTTCGCGGGGCAGCGAGTCGGATCAACTCCTGGTGGCCGAGAAGGTGATCGAGGCCTTCCGTCGGCCGTTCCAGGTCGCTGACGCGGAACTGGTGGTGACCGCCTCGGCCGGGCTGGTCGCCGCGACCGATCAGCACTCGGCCGACATGCTGTTGCGGGACGCCGACGTGGCGATGTACCGCGCCAAAGGCGATGGCCGTGACCGGTTCAGCGTGTTCGAGCCGGCGATGCGCGAGCAGGTGCGCCGCCGGATGGAGACCGAGCTCGCTCTGCGCCGCGCGCTGCTGGAGGACCAGCTCTGGGTGGCCTACCAGCCGCTGACGAGCATGGCCACCGGGGCCACTCTCGGAGCCGAGGCGCTCGTTCGGTGGGACGCCCCGAAGGGGTGTCGGGGTCACCGGGCGACTTCATCGCGATTGCCGAGGAGTCCGGGCTGATCCATCAGATTGGTGGCCTGGTGCTGGCCAAGTCGATCAGGCAGCTGGGTGACTGGCGCGATGCCGGCGTGGTGGACGACGGCTTCGTGATGCAGGTCAACCTGTCGGTGAACCAGCTGACCGACGGCTCCCTGTGCGAGACCGTCCTCGGGTTGTTGCGTGAACGGGACATCCCACCCGGTTCGCTCACTCTCGAGATCACCGAGTCGGGCCTGATGTCGGACCCCGAACACGGCGAGGCGATCCTGACCTCGCTGCGTGAGGCCGGCATCGGCCTGGCGGTCGACGACTTCGGTACCGGCTACTCCTCGCTCAATTACCTGAGCACGCTGCCGATCACCGACCTGAAGATCGACCGGTCGTTCGTGCTCAAACTCGACTCCGGCCATGGTGAGGCGATCATCGGCGCCGTCGTGGCGCTGGCCCACTCGCTGTCGTTGAAGGTGACCGCCGAAGGTGTCGAGACCCAGACGCAGCTCGACACGTTGCTGCGGCTGGGCGTGGACAAGGGTCAGGGCTGGTTCTGGGGCAAGGCGACCCAGGCCTCCGACTTCGTGCTCGACCACCTGGCTCAACCGGTCGGCGCGGCCGGCACCTCGAAGGCGTAGAACAGCTGGGCGTCCAGCCGCAGCCCGGTGACCGGACGAGCGAACAGCCGGTCGGCGATGCGCGGCAGGGTCTTGGCGAAGCGCACCCGCTCCTCGTTGGTCTCGCTCACGTCGATGCCGATCACGCCGCCGTGTTCGACCGAGACCAGGTCGAGGGTGAACCCGATCATCAGCGGGCCGGCTGTCGTGCCCATATAGTCGGGGGCGACCAGCAGGTAGGAGACGTACCAGACCCTGCCGGCGTCGTAGTGCTCGGGCCAGCGGGCGCGGAAGTAATCGGCCGAGGGCTCCGGCAGCGCGGCCAGGTCGTTGCTCACGATGGTCAGTCCGGCCGGGCGCAGGTCGTGGTGCCTGTCACGGACCGCGACCTTGATCACCCGCGGATCGGCGAACAAGGCATCGAACTCGTCGCGATAGACGATCTGCTTGATCGCCGAGCGCTCACGCAGATGCTCCAGCGAGTTGAGGAACACCTCCCACAACTCATCCAGCGTCTCGCGACCGGCTTCGACGATCAGATCGACACGCCACCGTTCGTCCATGGATCGCAGCAGCCCGGAACGCGCGTGTTCAGGTGCTCCCTGCACAGAATTCATTTGGCCCACATGCCATACCTTCACATTTCGAGACGTTCGGACCGTATGGGCTGTTCGGCCGATGGAAAACCCTGCACGAACCGTGCGCGGGCCGGTGCCCGGCCTTCCGTAGACTGAGCCACATGTCCGAGACCGCCTCCGCGCCCGCGCGCCCCGCCCTGAACCTCCCGCCGACGTTCACCCCGGCAGAGGTAGAAGGTGCGCTGTACGAGCGCTGGGTCGAGGCGGGCTACTTCACCGCGGGTTCCGGTGGTCGGGAGGGTGACGACGAGCGTCCGACCTACTGCATCGTCATCCCCCCGCCGAACGTGACCGGGAGCCTCCACCTGGGGCACGCGTTCCAGCACACGCTGATGGACGCGCTCACCCGGCGCCGGCGGATGCAGGGCTACGACGCGCTCTGGTTGCCCGGCATGGACCACGCCGGCATCGCCACCCAGACCCTGGTCGAGCGCCAGCTCGCCGAGACCGAGGGCAAGAGCAAGCACGACTACTCCCGGGAGGAGTTCGTCGCCAAGGTCTGGGACTGGAAGCACGAGTACGGCGGCAAGATCCTCGGCCAGATGCGCCGCCTCGGCGACGGGGTCGACTGGACCCGCGAGCGGTTCACCATGGACGACGGCCTCTCGCGCGCCGTCCAGACGATCTTCAAACGGCTCTACGACGACGAGCTGATCTACCGCGCCGAGCGCATCATCAACTGGTGCCCGCGCTGCCAGACCGCGCTGAGCGACATCGAGGTCGAGCACTCCGACGACGACGGTGAGCTGGTCTCGATCCGCTACGGCGACGGTGACGCCAGTGTGGTCGTGGCGACCACCCGCGCCGAGACGATGCTCGGGGACACCGCGGTCGCCGTCCACCCGGACGACGCGCGCTACCAGCACCTGATCGGCACCGAGGTCTCGCTGCCGTTGACCGACCGGATGATCCCGATCGTGGCCGACGCGCACGTCGACCCGGCTTTCGGTACCGGCGCGGTCAAGGTGACCCCGGCCCACGACCCGAACGACTTCGAGATCGGGCAGCGTCACCAGCTGCCCTCGATCACCATGCTCGACGAGCGCGGAATCGTCACCACGCCAGGGCCTTTCGAGGGACTCGACCGGTTCGAGGCGCGTCCGGCCGTGGTCGCCGCGCTGCGCGAGGAGGGCCGCATCGTCACCGAGAAGCGGCCCTACGTGCACGCGGTGGGCCACTGCCAGCGCTGCCAGACCGTGGTCGAGCCGCGGCTGTCGCTGCAGTGGTTCGTCAAGGTGGGGCCGCTGGCGAAGGCCGCGGGGGACGCCGTGCGCGACGGTCGGGTGGCGATCCACCCGGCGACGATGCGCTCGCGCTACTTCGAGTGGGTCGACAACATGCACGACTGGTGCATCAGCCGCCAGCTGTGGTGGGGCCACCGGATCCCGGTGTACTACGGGCCGGCCGGCGAGATGGTCTGCCTCGGCCCGGACGACGAGGCACCCGAGGGGTGGCGGCAGGACCCCGACGTGCTGGACACCTGGTTCTCCAGCGCGTTGTGGCCATTCTCGACCCTGGGCTGGCCGGACGACACCGCCGACCTGCGCCGGTACTACCCGACCGACGTGCTGCTCACCGGCTACGACATCATCTTCTTCTGGGTCGCCCGGATGATGATGTTCGGCCTGTATGCCATGGACGGCGTGCAGCCGTTCCACACCATCGCCCTGACCGGGCTGGTGCGCGACCAGCACGGCCGCAAGATGAGCAAGTCCAAGGGCAACGTGGTCGACCCGCTGGACTGGATGGACGCCTACGGCGCCGACGCGCTGCGGTTCACCCTGGCGCGCGGTGCGAACCCGGGCACCGACGTCCCGATCGGTGAGGAGTGGGTCGCCGGCAGCCGCAACTTCACCACCAAGCTGTGGAACGCCACCCGGTTCGCGCTGCTCAACGGCGCCACCGTCGCCGGGCCGCTGCCGGACGTGGCCGACCAGTCGGTGGTCGACCGCTGGATCCTGTCGCGGCTGGCGGCGGTGACCGCTCAGGTGGACGCGGCGTACGAGGACTTCCAGTTCGCCAAGCTCTCGGACGCGCTCTACCACTTCGTGTGGGACGAGGTCTGCGACTGGTACCTCGAGCTGGCCAAGCTGCCCTTCAAGGAGGGTGGGCCTGCCGCCGACGTCACCCGCCGGGTGCTCGGCGAGGTGCTGGACGTCGTCCTGCGGTTGCTGCACCCGGTGACCCCGTTCGTCACCGAGGCGTTGTGGACCGAGTTGACCCGCGGGTCGTCGGCCGGGCCGTCGCTGGTGATCGCCGCCTGGCCGGCCCCGGACACCGACCGTGCGGACGCCGCGGCCGAGGCCGAGGTCGCCGCGCTGCAGGCACTGGTGACCGAGGTGCGCCGGTTCCGCTCCGACCAGGGCCTGCCCCCCGGCAAGCGGGTGCCGGCCCGGATCAGCGGGCTCGCGCCGTCCCTGGCCACGCACGAGGCCGAGATCCGGGCGCTCGCCGCGCTGACCGCCGAGGGCGAGGGGTTCGCGACCTCCTCGACGCTGACCGCCGGTTCGGTGCACGTCGATCTCGACCTGCACGGCGCGATCGACGTCGCCGCCGAACGGCAGCGGCTCGAGCGTGACCTGGCCACGGCGACCAAGGACCTCACGGCCGCGGGGGCCAAGCTGGGCAACGAGCAGTTCCTGGCCAAGGCCCCGGCGACCGTGGTCGCGACGATTCGCGAGCGAGCCGCCAAGGCCGAGGCCGAGGTGGCTCGGATCACCGCCTCGCTCAGCGCGCTGCCGACCGCCTGAGGGTTCGGTTCAGGCCCGGTGCGCCGGCCAGCAGGGCGGCCGCCAGGACGGCACCGCAGGCGGTGGCGGCGAAACCCCAGCCGACGCTGCGGTGGTAGAGCGGCAGCAGGCTGACCGGCGCCAGCGCCGAGCCCAGGAACTGCCAGGCCAGCGTCATGGACGTCGCCCCGGCGCGGTTGCCGGGGGTGCTGGTGACGGCCAGCGTGGTGCTGGTCAGGCGTCCCGCGGTGGACGCCGCGCCGCCGGCCGCCACCGCGACCACCAACAGCGCGACGGACGGCGTGTAGGCGGTCGCGGCGACCACGGCGGCGAAGACCAGGCTCACCACGACACCGAACGGTCGCATGCCCACCCGATCGGCCAGGCGACCGAACCGGGGGCCGGTGAGCAGGCCGGCCACGCCGAAGGCGGCCACGACCAGGCCGCGCCGGTCCGGGCCGAGGTCGAACCGATCGTGGGCGAGCAGCGCCGACAGCAGGTTGAGCCCGCTGGTGGTCAGGTACAGGCCGAAGGCCACCGAGCACGCCAGCGCGAGGCGCCGATTGGCCAGGGACCGCCAGCGCGCGGCGTCGAACAGGCCGGGCGTCGCGTCGTCCCCGGGGGCCGAGGCGTGATCGGCGGGCGGGACGGCGCCCAGTAACGCTGCCGCAGCGGCGGCGGCCACGAACGCCCACCGGTAGTCGAGGGCCGCGGCCATGCCGCCGACCAGCGGCGCGAAGGCCTGCCCGGCGGCCTGCATGCCGCCGAAGACGCCCAGCGAGCGTCCCAGCCGAGTGGGGCCGACGAGGTCCGAGATCGCCGCCACCAGCAGGGGAGTGGTGAACGCGTTGGCGGCTCCCTGGACCGCCCGGGCGCTCAGGAAGGTCGCGGCCGAGGGTGCCAGGGCGCACAGCACCGAGGCCAGGGCGTAGACCACGTACGCCCAGCGGATGGTGCGGGCACGTCCCCAGTGCTCGGCCAAGGTGCCGCTGACCAGCATGATCGCGGCGAACGGCACCAGGTAGACGGTCAGCGAGGACGCCGCGGTGGCCAGTGAGGTGTGCAGTCCCGTCGCCAGCTCGGGCAGCATCGTGGTGACCATGGCACCCCCGAACGGGCCGAGCAGCCCGCCGGCGTACAGGGGCCAGAGTCGAGACCGCATCGGGTCAGCGGACCTGCTGCAGGTGACGCACCTCGTCCGCGTGAGCCCGCTCGGCGGCCCGGCGCCGGCGCAGGGTCATGCCGACCAATCCGGCGCTGGTGAAGCAGGCGATCGCCCCCACGGTCGGCAGCAGCCAGGCCGCGGTGTCGCCGGTGACGCCCGAGTCGGTGATCTGGACGACGTCCGGCTTCGGCGATGTTGTGCGGGCGGGCACCACGTAGGTGCTCGGCGCCAGGGCCGGCTCACGCGCGGTCCGGGTCGAGGCCGGCGCCGGCGCCGCGGCCGCCGAGCGGGTGGCGGTGGTGGCGCGGTCCGGGTGGGTGAGACGGACGGCGTCCGGCTGGGGCTCGGAGTGCGGCTGGGGGTCGGGCTCGGTGTGCGGCTCGGTGAGGGCGATGCCCCGGCCTGGACCCGGATCCGGCTGTTCGCCTGGTTGTTGCCCGGTTTGGCGTCGACCCCCACCCCCGGGTGAACCTCGGCGGCGCCGCCGACCAGCAACCCGGGTTGGGCGGTGGCGCCGATCGTCACCGTCAGGGTCGCCGTCCGGCTGACGCCGGCGGCCATGCCGACCTCGGTGCGGACGGCGCTGCGGCCGGCCCTGGTCCAGCCGGCCGGCAACGCCCCGAGCTCGGCACCCAGTGGGGGCAGGTAGCTCACGGAGACCCCGATGGCCGGCGCCGTGCCGGCATTGCGCCACGAGACGGTCACGGGAACGCCCTGGCCGGCCCGTCCGGTGACGGTGCCGGTGACCGCGACGGCGAGGTCCAGGGACATCGCCCTGGGCGTCGGGGTGGCGCCCGGCGCTGCCGGGGCTGCCGACGCTCCGGGTGCCGCCGCGATGGCCGCCACCGGCGTGAGTGCGGTGAGTAGCGATACGAACACGAAGAGTGCTGAACGACTGGTTCGACGGGCTGCGACGCGAGCGGACTGCTCCGCAAACGGCTGCCGAGCCACGAGCCCGAGCGTAGCTTGGCGGGCCGTCTCACCTGCGCAGATCCGGTTCCGGCGGCGTGCCATGGGCAGCTGACCACCCGTCCGGCCGGATTCCTGCCACGATGCGGCTGGCGAATAGGCCACGAGACGTCACGACGGAGTGCGATGCGTGCCCTGGTGAAGACGGCCGCCGGTCGCGGCCTGCAACTGCTCGACGTGCCCCAACCGGTGCCCGGGCCGGGTGAGGTGCTGGTCCGCGTGCTGCGTACCGGCCTGTGCGGCACCGACCTGCACCTGTACGACTGGGACGCCTGGGCGGCCTCCGTCGTGACGCCCCCGATGACCATCGGCCACGAGTTCTACGGCGAGGTGGCCGCCGTCGCCGACGACGTGAGCGCCGTGCGCGTGGGGCAGCGGGTCTCGGGGGAGGGCCACCTGGTGTGTGGCGCCTGTCGCAACTGCCGCGCGGGCCGGCGCCACCTGTGCATCAACACCGTCGGCATCGGCGTGAACCGGGACGGCGCGTTCGCCGACTACCTGGTGATGCCCGCCGGCAACCTCTGGGTGCAACCCGACGGGCTCGACCCCGACCTGGGGGCGCTGTTCGACCCGTTCGGCAATGCCACGCACACCGCGCTGTCGTTCCCGATCGCCGGCGAGGACGTGGTGATCACCGGGGCCGGGCCGATCGGGGTGATGGCGACCGCGATCGTGCGCCACGTGGGGGCGCGGTTCGTGGTGGTGACCGACGTCAGCGACGTCCGGCTCGAGCTGGCCAAGGCCGCCGGGGCGGACCTGGTGATCAACGCGGCCACCACCCCGCTGCGCGAGGCGATGGGCCGGCTGGGCATGCGCGAGGGCTTCGACATCGGGCTGGAGATGTCGGGGGCGCCGGCCGCGGTCTCGGACATGCTGGCGACGATGAACCACGGTGGGCGCGTGGCGATGCTCGGCCTGCCGCACGGCGACTACGCGATCGACTGGGGCCGGGTGATCACCCACATGCTCACCATCAAGGGCATCTACGGTCGCGAGATGTACGACACCTGGTACGCCATGAGCTCGATGTTGCAGACCTCGGCGGCCCTGCGGACGGCGCTGGGGTCGGTGATCACTCACCGGTTCGTCCCCGAGGAGTTCGACCGCGCCTTCGAGGTGGTGCGCTCCGGGCGATGCGGCAAGGTGCTGATCGACTGGAGCTGATCCGTTCGGCGGCGATCCCGTCTCGGCGGTAAGGAGTCTGACGATGTACAGCACGATGCGAGAGCAGTTGCAGGCCACGCTGGCCGAGATCGAGGCGGCCGGGTTGACCAAACACGAGCGCCGGCTGACCTCGCCGCAGTCGGCGCGGATCACGACGTCCTCGGGGACGGCGCTGAACTTCTGCGCCAACAACTACCTCGGGCTGGCCGATCACCCGGACATCGAGGCCGCCGCCGCAGAGGCGTTGCGGCAGTGGGGTTTCGGCATGGCCAGCGTCCGGTTCATCTGCGGCACGCAGGAGCTGCACGCCCGGCTCGAAGCGGCGCTGTCGGCCTTCCTGGGTACCGAGGACACCATCCTGTTCTCCTCGTGCTTCGACGCCAACGGCGGGGTGTTCGAGACGCTGTTCGACGAGCGCGACGCGATCATCTCCGACGAGCTCAACCACGCCTCGCTGATCGACGGCATCCGGCTCAGCAAGGCGTCGCGGTATCGGTACCGCAACGCCGACCTGGCCGATCTGGAGGCGCAGTTGCAGGCGGCGTCCGGGGCGCGGCGGCGGTGCATCGTCACCGACGGCGTGTTCTCGATGGACGGTTACCTCGCACCGCTGCCGGGGATCTGTGACCTGGCCGAGGCCCACGACGCGCTGGTGCTGGTGGACGACTCGCACGCGGTCGGCTTCGTCGGCCAGGGCGGGCGGGGCACGCCCGAGCACTTCGGCGTGATGGACCGGGTCGACATCCTCACCGGCACGCTGGGCAAGGCGCTCGGCGGCGCGTCCGGCGGCTACGTCAGCGGCCCGGCCGAGGTCATCGCGCTGCTTCGGCAGCGGGCGCGGCCGTACCTGTTCTCCAACGCCGTGGCCCCCAGCGTGGTGGCCGGCTCGCTGAAGGCCCTCGAACTGGCGGCCTCCTCCGATACTGGTCGCCAGGCGTTGCGCCGCAACAGCGCGCTGTTCCGGCAGCTGATGACGGCCGAGGGCTTCGAGCTGCTGCCGGGGAGCACCCGATCACCCCGGTGATGTTCCCCGGCAAGGACGGCGCGCGCACCGCCGCCCAGGTCGCCGACCGGATGCTCGCCCTCGGCGTGTACGTGATCGCCTTCTCCTACCCCGTGGTGCCCGAGGGTCGGGCCCGGATCAGGGTTCAGCTGTCCGCCGCGCACAGCGAGGACGACGTCCGGCAGTGTGTCGCAGCCTTCGTCGCCGCCCGCCGGGACGTCCTCTCCTGAGCTCCACATGATCGTGACGAGTTCGTCGGTGATGCACGCACGAACTCGTCACGATCATGAAAAGAGTGGGGTGGCGGTGAATCGCTTTGGCCACCTCGCGCAACAGCCCGTACCATCGCAGCACAGGCGTCGACCCGGCCATCACCGGCGAGCCTCCGGAAGAACGGAACGGTCGATCAGCTCGGTCGACCGATCCCAGTAGAACCGGACGGTACGGCCCGTCACAGCCGATGCGAGAGGTCCGGTGCCTGCGCCGGGCAAGCGAGGTGGTACCGCGGTGCCCCCGGAACTCCGGTGGCGTCGTCCTCGCGGCGTAGGACGAGCCGATCGAGGAGTACGACCCGTGTCCCAGCCCTATCCCGAGGTTCCCGCGAGCCCCGCCTTCCCTCAGCTCGAGGAGCGGGTGCAGCGGTTCTGGGAGAACGACAAGACCTTCCAGGCGAGCATCGACGCCCGCCCGGCGGACCGGGTCGTCGACGGCGAGACCGTGACCGGCGGCAACGAGTTCGTCTTCTACGACGGCCCGCCCTTCGCCAACGGGCTGCCGCACTACGGTCACCTGCTCACCGGCTACGTCAAGGACGTCGTCCCGCGGTACCAGACCATGCGCGGGCGCCGGGTCGAGCGACGCTTCGGCTGGGACTGCCATGGCCTGCCCGCCGAGGTCGAGGCCGAGAAGCAGCTCGGCATCGCGCACAAGGCCGAGATCGAGAAGATGGGCATCGCCGCCTTCAACGACGCCTGCCGCTCCTCGGTGCTCGCCTACACCAAGGACTGGGAGGACTACGTCCACCGCCAGGCGCGCTGGGTCGACTTCGAGAACGACTACAAGACCCTCGACCTGGACTACATGGAATCGGTCATGTGGGCCTTCAAGTCCCTGTGGGACAAGGGCCTGGTCTACGAGGGCTTCCGCGTGCTGGCCTACTGCTGGCGCTGCGAGACCCCGCTGTCCAACACCGAGACCCGCATGGACGACGTCTACCGTGACCGGCAGGACCCGGCCGTCACCGTGGCCTTCGAGCTCACCAGCGGCCCGGCCGCCGGGGCGAAGGCCCTGATCTGGACGACGACCCCCTGGACGCTGCCGTCCAACCTCGCCATGGCGGTGCACCCGGACGTCGCCTACGTCGTGGTCGATCACGAGGGCACCTCCTACCTGCTGGCCGAGGCGCGCCTGGCCGCGTACGCCCGCGAACTCGGGGACGACGCGGCATCCCGCGTCACGGCCCGGTTCACCGGCGCCGAGCTGGTCGGCTCGACCTACACCCCGCCGTTCGCCTACTTCGCCGGCCGCACCAACGCCCACCAGATCCTCACCGCCGACTACGTCACCACCGAGGACGGCACCGGCATCGTGCACATCGCGCCGGCCTTCGGTGAGGAGGACAAGCTCGTCACCGATGCCGCCGACATCGAGCCCGTCGTGCCGGTCGACGCCCAGGGCCGGTTCACCGCCGAGGTGAGCGACTACGCCGGCATGCAGGTGTTCGAGGCCAACCCGCGCATCGTGGCCGACCTGAAGGCCGCGGGCGTGCTGTTGCGGCACGAGACCTACGAGCACCCCTACCCGCACTGCTGGCGCTGCGACAACCCGCTGATCTACAAGGCGGTGTCGAGCTGGTTCGTCAAGGTCAGCTCGTTCAAGGACCGCATGGTCGAGCTGAACCAGCAGATCCACTGGGTGCCCGAGCACATCAAGGACGGCTCGTTCGGCAAGTGGCTGGCGAATGCCCGCGACTGGTCGATCAGCCGGAACCGCTACTGGGGCAGCCCGATCCCGGTGTGGGTGAGCGATGACCCGACGCACCCGCGCACCGATGTCTACGGCTCCCTGGAGGAGCTGCAGCGCGACTTCGGCGTCGAGGTCACCGACCTGCACCGGCCCTACATCGACGAACTGACCCGGCCGAACCCGGATGACCCCACCGGTAAGTCCACCATGCGCCGGGTGCCCGAGGTGCTGGACTGCTGGTTCGAATCCGGGTCGATGCCGTTCGCCCAGGTGCACTACCCGTTCGAGAACAAGGACTGGTTCGAGCACCACTACCCGGGCGACTTCATCGTGGAGTACATCGGCCAGACCCGCGGCTGGTTCTACACCATGCACGTGCTGGCCACCGCGCTGTTCGACCGCCCGGCGTTCTCGAGCTGCGTCAGCCACGGCATCCTGCTCGGCGACGACAGCCGCAAGATGAGCAAGAGCCTGCGCAACTACCCCGACGTCCGCGAGGTCTTCGACCGCGACGGGTCGGATGCCATGCGCTGGTTCCTGATGAGCTCACCCGTGCTGCGGGGCGGCAACCTGGTGGTCACCCAGCGCGGCATCCGCGACGGTGTGCGCCAGGTGATGTTGCCGCTGTGGAACGTCTGGTACTTCTTCTCGCTGTATGCGAACACGTTCGGCGAGAACGGGTATCGGGCGAACTGGACCTCCGGTGAGGGGCCACGACCTCGGACGACGTGCTCGACCGCTACCTGCTGGCCAAGACCCACGCCCTGGTCGCCACCATGACCGAGCAGCTGGACGCCTACGACATCGCCGGTGCGTGTCAGAGCGTGCGCGACCACCTCGACGTGCTGACCAACTGGTACATCCGCCGGTCGCGGGAGCGGTTCTGGGCCACGGCAACCGACGAGCCGGCCGTGGCTTCGAGTCGGGCCGCGTTCGACACCCTGGCTCGTTCGCTGGAGGTGCTCACCCGGCTCGCCGCGCCGCTGCTGCCGCTGGTCACCGAGGACATCTGGCAGCAGCTCACCGGCGGGCGCAGCGTGCACCTGACCGACTGGCCGAGCCCCGACGAACTGCCCGCGGACGACGCCCTGGTGGCCGCCATGGACGCCGCCCGCGCCGTCGCCTCGGCCACCCTGGGGCTGCGCAAGGCGGCCAACCTGCGGGTGCGATTGCCGCTGCCACGGCTGACCGTGGTCACTGCCGAACCGGCTGCGCTGCAGGCGTTCTCATCGGTCATCGCGGACGAGGTGAACGTGCGCGAGGTGCGCTTGGTGGGCCTGGACGACGCCGACGGGCACGCGGTCGGGGTCGACGAGCGACTCACCGTCAACGCCCGCGCCGCCGGGCCCCGGCTGGGGCGCGCCGTGCAGCAGGTGATCCAGGCCAGCAAGGCGGGGGACTGGAGCCGCGGTGACGACGGCGGCGTGGTCTGCGGTGGCGTCCCGCTGGTCGAGGGTGAGTACACGGTCGAGACCGTGGTCTCGGTGCCGGCGAGGACCAGGTCGCGGTGGCGGTGCTGCCCGGCGGCGGGTTCGTCGTCCTGGACACCACCGTCACGCCCGAGGCCGCCCGCGAGGGGCTGGTCCGCGATCTGATCCGGGCCGTCCAGCAGGCGTCGCGCGATGCCGGCATGGCGATCGGTGACCGGATCGTGCTGCGGCATCGGCGCCCGTCGGCTTTGTGGCCGATCTCGAGAACCTTCGCGACCTGATCGCCGGCGAGGTCCTCGCGGACGTCGTGGAGTGGATCGGGCCCGATCGGCGTGATGAACCCGGTGGGGGGACTCTGGAGAAGATCGGCGAGGGCATCGTTCGGGTCGACCTGGAACGCGCGTGACCGACATCGACCCGGGCGAGCGGCTCAGCGAGGTCTACCGGGCGATCCTGTCCCGGGCACCCGAGCACGACCTGGTGCCCAGCCTCGACCGGATCAGGGCCGTCACCGATCTGTTGGGTGAACCGCAGGCCTCGCTGCGCGCCGTCCATCTGACCGGCACCAACGGCAAGACCTCGACCACGCGCATCGTCGAGCGGCTGCTGCGCGAACACGGGCTGCGCACCGGCCGGTTCGTCAGCCCGCACCTGAGCGACGTGCGTGAGCGGATCGCGATCGACGGCGAACCGCTCTCGCCCGAGCGGTTCGTCGAGGTCTACGACGAGGTCGCGCCCTACCTCGACCTGGTCGATGCGCGCTCGGCCGAGACCGGCGGGCCGCGGATGACCTTCTTCGAGGTGCTCGTCGCGATGGCCTATGCGGCCTTCGCCGACGCTCCGGCCGAGGTCGCGGTGGTCGAGGTCGGCATGGGGGGTTCGTGGGACGCCACCAACGTGATCGACGCCGAGGTCGCCGTGATCACGCCGATCGCGATCGACCATCAGCACTTCCTCGGCCACGAGATCGGCCCGATCGCCACCGAGAAGGCCGGGATCATCAAGCCGGGCGCGGTCGCGATCATCGCCCAGCAGGACAGTCCCGAGGCTGCGGAGATCCTGTTGAGCCGCGCCGCCGAGGTGGGTGCCACCGTGGCCCGCGAGGGGCTCGAGTTCGGCGTCGCCGCCCGCGAGGTCGCCATCGGCGGGCAGCTGCTGACCCTGCAAGGGCTCGGCGGCCTCTACGAGGACGTGTTCCTGCCGCTGCACGGCATCCACCAGGCGCAGAACGCGGTGTGCGCGCTGGCCGCCGTCGAGGCGTTCCTCGGCGCCGGTCCGAGCAGCGGACGGCTCGATCCGGACGTCGTCCGCGCCGCCTTCGCGGCGGTGGACTCGCCCGGCCGGCTCGAGGTCGTCCGCCGCAGCCCCACGATCATGGTGGACGCCGCGCACAATCCGGCCGGCGCCCAGGCCCTGGCCGACTCGATCGACGACGCCTTCGGGTTCGCCCGCCTGGTCGGGGTGGTCGGGGTGATGGCCGACAAGGACGTCATCGGCATCCTGGACGCGCTGCAACCCGTGCTGGACGAGGTGGTGGTGACGCGCTCGTCGTCCCCGCGCGCCATGGCGCCGGACGACCTGGCCGAGATCGCCCGCGAGGTCTTCGGTGAGGATCGGGTGCATGTCGCCGACCGGCTGGACTCGGCCCTCGACCTGGCGGTGGCCCGGGCCGAGGTCGACCACCAGCCCGGGTCCGGGGTGCTGGTGACGGGTCGATCCCGCTGGCCGGAGAGGTGCGCACGCTGCTGCGGGTGGAGCGATGAGATCCCCGCGCCGCACCCTCGCCGCGAGCATGCTCGCGCTGGAGTCGATCTCGGTGTTCCTCGGCGGCCTGGCCGGCAAGGCCACCACCACCATCAGCCTCGGCCGCTCGATGCTGATCCTGGGGCTGCTGGCCCTGGCCTGCCTGCTGGCCGCCGGGATGCTGCGCTCGCGCGCCGGGTACCTGCTGGGCAGCGTGCTGCAGGTCGCCGTGATCGCCACCGGGTACTGGATCCACGCGATGTACGTGGTCGGAGTGGTCTTCGCCGTGCTGTGGTTCGCCGCCCTGCGGGTCGGCACCCGCATCGAGCGGGACCGCGCCCGGATCGCGCACGAACTCGACCGGCGCCGGCAGGCGGAGCAATCCTCGGCGGAATCCTCGACCGAATCCTCGAGCTGAGACCTCTGGTCCAGGGCCGGGTATGCCCGGTCTGACTATGCTTCGGCCCGTGGACCGAACCCTCGTACTGATCAAGCCGGACGGCGTCGCGCGCGGGTACGTGGGGGAGGTGCTGCGCCGGATCGAGGCCAAGGGCTACACGATCGTGGCGATGGATCTGCGCCGAGCCGACCGTGCGCTGCTCGATGCCCACTACGCCGAGCACGTCGGCAAGCCGTTCTTCGACGACCTGGTGGGCTTCATGAGCTCCGGCCCCGTGGTGGCCGCGGTGATCGAGGGGCAGCGGGTGATCGAGGGTTGGCGCTCGCTGGCGGGCACCACCGACGCCACCAAGGCGGCACCGGGCACGATCCGGGGCGACCTGGGCCGCGACTGGGGCAACGGGTCGACCGAGAACCTGGTGCACGGGTCGGACTCGCCCGAGTCGGCCGCCCGGGAGATCGCGCTCTGGTTCCCCGGCCTGGCCGGCTGAACCCGGCGCATCCACGCTCCTCGGGGGTGCACCACCCGTAGCCCTGCGCACCAGCCGGGTTAGGGTTGCCTACATGCCCGTGCGGAGTGTCTTCGAAGACCTGGAACCGTTGCTGCCCCTGGTCAGCAAGCCGATCCAGTACGTCGGCGGTGAGCTCAACAGCACGGTCAAGGACTGGGACCTCGCCGGTGATGCCACCGTGCGCTGGGCGCTGATGTACCCCGACGCGTACGAGGTCGGCCTGCCCAACCAGGGGATCATGATCCTCTACGAGGTCATCAACGAGCGGGACGACGCGTTGGCCGAGCGCACCTATGCCGTCTGGCCCGAGATGGAAGCGCTGATGCGCAGCCGCGGCGTCCCGCAGTTCACGGTCGATGCCCACCGGCCGGTGGCGGCGTTCGACCTCTTCGGGGTGTCGTTCTCGACCGAACTCGGCTACACCAACCTGCTCACCGCCCTCGACCTGGCCGGCATCCCGCTGAGCGCCGCCGACCGCGCCGCGGATCACCCGATCGTCATCGCCGGGGGCCACGCCGCCTTCAACCCCGAGCCGATCGCCGAGTTCATCGACGCCGCGATCCTCGGCGACGGCGAGCAGGCCGTGCTCATGGTGACCGACCTGGTCGGGGCCTGGAAGCGTGAGGGTCGTCCGGGCGGGCGCCTCGGCCTGCTGGAGCGCCTGGCTGCCACGGGCTCGGTGTACGTCCCCGCCTTCTACGACGTGGACTACACCGCGGACGGCCGTATCCGCCGAGTGGCCCCCAACCGCCCCGGCGTGCCGTGGCGGGTCAGCAAGCACACCCTGATGGACCTGGACTCCTGGCCCTACCCGAAACAGCCCCTGGTGCCGCTGGCCGAGAGCGTCCACGAGCGGATGAGCGTGGAGATCTTCCGCGGCTGCACCCGCGGCTGCCGGTTCTGCCAGGCGGGCATGATCACCCGACCGGTGCGCGAGCGGAGTACGGACGGCGTCCGCGGCATGGTCGAGAAGGGCTTGGCGGCAACGGGTTTCGAAGAGGTCGGGCTGCTCAGCCTGTCGAGCGCCGACCACTCCGAGATCGCCGATCTGACCAAGCAGCTGGCTGACACCTACGACGGCACCAACACCGGGTTGTCGCTGCCGAGTACCCGCGTCGACGCGTTCAACATCGATCTGGCCAACGAGCTGTCCCGGGGCGGTCGGCGCTCCGGGCTGACGTTCGCCCCGGAGGGCGGCAGCGAGCGCATCCGCAAGGTGATCAACAAGATGGTCACCGAGGACGACCTGGTGCGCACCGTCACGGCCGCCTACTCGGCCGGCTGGCGCCAGGTGAAGCTCTACTTCATGTGCGGCCTGCCCACCGAGACCGACGAGGACGTGCTGCAGATCGCCGAACTCGCCAAGCGGGTCATCGAGACCGGACGCCGCGTGACCGGCACCCGCGACATCCGGTGCACCGTCAGCATCGGCGGCTTCGTGCCCAAGCCGCACACCCCGTTCCAGTGGGCCGCCCAGCTCGACCACGAGACCACCGACGCCCGCCTGGCCAAGCTGCGCGACGCCATCCGGTCGGATCGCAACTACGCGCGGGCCATCGGGTTCCGTTACCACGACGGCAAGCCGGGCATCGTCGAGGGACTGCTCTCGCGGGGCGACCGGCGGCTGTCGGCGGTGATCCGGGCGGTGTGGGCGGACGGCGGCCGCTTCGACGGCTGGAGCGAGCACTTCAGCTTCGACCGGTGGATGACCGCAGCCGAGACCGCCCTCGCCGGCGAGCCGGTGGACGTCGACTGGTACACCACGCGTGAGCGCGAGCAGAGCGAGGTGCTGCCCTGGGACCACCTGGACTCGGGGCTGGACAAGGACTGGCTGTGGGAGGACTGGCAGGACGCCGTCGGCGCCGCGGACGCCGTCGAGGTCGAGGACTGCCGCTGGACGCCCTGCTTCGACTGCGGTGTCTGCCCGCAACTGGGCACCGAGATCCAGCTCGCCCGGCCTCACTGACCGGCCCTGCCACACTCACCGGCCCAGCGACACTCAGCTGCCCAGGGATGCCGAGCCACCGACCACCCTGATCGGCGACCCTGATCGCCGGCAGGCCGCTCAGCTGGTGCGGTCGACCTGCACCGAGAAGATGGCGCGCTGAGCCGAGGCCGGCAGCATCGCGGTCAGCCCGGTCTTGGCGTCGAGGGCACCGCACAACCGGTCGGTGATGGTCGCCGTCGCACAGTCGACCCCGCGCATCTGGGGGTCGGCGCTGTGCAGGCGCACCGGCAGGTTCAGGGCCTGGGCGAGGGGCGCGGTCAGCGACACCGCCACGGCCGACAGGCGCCCGGCCCGTGCCGGGGTCGGCACCACGACCGAGGTGGCGAGCTGGTAGCGCACCACCGCGGTGGTGTAGGGCTTGCCGTCGACCGGCGCGACACTGAACCCGGTGGCCGACGTCCCGGTCACCGGCGCGAGCACGCCGTCGAGTTCCACCTGGATGTTGCGCACCGTCGAGTGGATCTCGCTGGTCATCGACGGCAGCTGGAGGGCGAGCGGCTCGCGGCGCGCGTCGGCCAGACGCAGGCTCTCGTAGGCGTCCACCGAGGTGCCGTCCTGATCGAGCGCGATCTCCAGATGCGTTCCGGGAGCATCGATCCCGGGACCGGTGGCCGGCACGCTCGCCGGGCGCAGGACCGGGCCGGATCCCGGCCAGGGCATCGGGGTCGCCTTCGCGCCGGCCTGCCCGGTCGGGGCGGACGACGCGGCGGGCGACGCCGGTGCGGTGGCCGGTGCCGAGGCGCCGGTCGAGGGCTGCGGGGACGAGGCCGTGGGCGAGCTGTTGCAGCGCGAGGCGAGTGCCAGCAGCAACGCGGCCAGGACCAGCGCCATCAGCACCAGGAACCACCACGGACGCCGCGCGGGCCCGGTCTCGGCGCGCTCGAAGGGGTCGGTGACCACCGTGGGGTCCGCGGTCGACACCCCGCCGAAGCTGTCGGGCAGCGGGGCGACGGCGGGGACGGCGCCGCGCTCGGTGTCCAGCTCGCGACGCAACTGCTCGATCGAGGCGCGCAGGTCCTGGGCCTCGGCCTCCTTGGCGTCCAGCGACTCGCGCAGCGCGGCGGTGCTCTCGATCTTCTGGCGCAGGCCCGACAGCGGCGCCCGGACCGGGCGGACCGCCACCGGAGAGGCCGGCCGGCGGGGGTGTCGCGACTTCAAACCCGGCGAGTTCGACACGGGGCGGGGCGGCGCGGAGACGGGCATCGGTGTCGGGGCCCGCTGCGGTTCGGGGACGGCGTCCGGGGTGGTGTCGGCGACGTCGACACGGTTGACGGCGTCGGCGGCGTCCGCCGTGGCGGCGGGGTCGGCGTCGTGGATCGCGTCGGTCGGATCGTGCTGCACCGGCAGGGCCTCGGCGGGAACGGGTTCGGTGGGCGCAGGGACGACGGTGGGCAGCGTCGAGGCGTCGTCGACGATCTCCCCCGTGGTCGAAGCGGGATTCCGCTCCGTCATCTGTACCTCCCACCACCCGGATCAAGGCCGCCACGTGCAAAGAAGCGGTCTCGTATCGGACACACTATCCGGATCCAGACGTCACGATGGTCACACTCGGTGTCAAAGGTCCCGCTCGTGACCAAGCCGGTACGACCCGTCCGTGACGGTTCGGCCAAGCTGCCACCGAATGTCACACCAACGGCCCTAGAGTGTGCTCACGTAGCGCAGCCGACAACCCGCGGTTGCGCCCACGATGGTCACGATCGGCCATGACACGGAGGTCTCGATGGGGGTTCGCTGGGCTCGCAGCCTGCTGAGCGTGCTGGCGCTGGCGTTGGCGACCACGGCGGCGCTGTTGGCGGTGCCGAGCAGTGCCGGCGCGGCGTCCACCGGTGATGTCTTCGTCGTGCACGGGTTGTTGGGTTCCCCCGCGGACGTCCTGGTCGACGGTCACACGGTGGCCGCGGCGGCGGCGCCCAAGACGATCGTCGGTCCGTTGCACCTGGCCGCAGGCAAGCACGTGGTGACCTTGAAGGACGCCGCGACGACCGTGGTGACCGGATCGTTCACGGTCAAGGCCGGCGAGAGCATCGACGTCGTCGCCCACCGCAGTGCCGACGCGACCCGTTCGGCCGTCATCACGGTCTTCACCAACGATCTGAAGGGGATCGCCCCGGGCAAGTCGCGGCTGGTGATCTCGCACGTGGCGGCCGCGCCGCCGGTCGACATCCGGGACAACGGCAAGGTGATCTTCCGCAACGTCGCCAACGGCGAGTCGTTGACGGTCGAGAACAAGGCCATGGTCTGCCTCTTCGACATGGTGCCCACGTCCACCAGCGGCCCGGTGATCCTCAGCCCGGTCAAGGTGACGTTGCAGCCGGGAACCCTGGTGCGGCTGTACGCGATCGGTGACGCCACCGCCAGCACGACCGACTCCGTCCTGCACGTGATGCGGCTGGGTCTGGTGGGTTCCAAGCGGCCCGGCGTGGTGCGCACCGGTGACGGTGGCCAGGCCGCCGATGTGGTGATCGGTGGTACCTCGCCCGCAACCTGGGCACTGCTGGCGGCCGTGACGGCGTTCGGTGGGTTGATCCTGCTCAACCGCCGCTCGACGGCCCGCCCGGTGATCGGTAGCCGGCACTCCCGGTGAGGCGTCGTTCGACCCTGGCCCTGATCGGGCTGGGCGCCTACGGCGTGAGCATGGCTGCCTCCGGGGTGGCGCTCGCCGTGGCTCCGAGCGAGCCGGTGCCGGCTGTGGTGACGGTGCTGGCGGAGGCGTCGTCGCCGGCGCCCGAGCCGGTGGAGCCGTCGTTGATGCCTCTCGCCTCCTCGTCCGCGCACCCCGCGCCGGCGGCCTCGGTGCCCGTGATCCGGGGTACCGGCGAGCAGTTGGCCACCTTCGTGCCGACCCGCATGGTGTTGCCCAGCGGTCGCCAGGCGCCGGTCCAGATCTCGGACGTGGCCGACGACGGCAGCCTGGTGATCCCTGATCGGCCCGACACCGTCGGCTGGTGGGACGGCGGGGCCCACGCCGGTGACCCGACCGGCAGCCTGGTGATCGCCGGCCATGTCGACTCCCGCAAGTACGGATTGGGTGCGCTGGCCGAGCTCAAGTGGGCTCGGCCCGGGGACGTCATCGTGTTGCAGGCCGGCAAGCAGCGGCTGCGCTACCGGATCCAGCGGGCCCTGCAGGTCAATCAGCAGAGCCTGGCCCAGGACGACGAGTTCTTCAGCCAGTCGGGGCCGCATCGGCTGGTCCTGATCACCTGCGGTGGGCCGTTCGACCGGGCCAAGCACCGTTACCGCGACAACTACGTCGTCGTGGCACTGCCGTTGCGCGCTTAGGGTTCTGCTCATGGCCCGGCAGCCCGAAGGACCCCCACCGCCTCCCACGGTGCAGCGCGTGCGCGTTCGCTACGCGAAGCGGGGCCGGTTGCGGTTCACCAGCCACCGTGACTTCCAGCGGGCACTGGAACGCGCCCTGCGGCGGATCCAGGCGCCGATGGCCTACTCCGCGGGCTTCAACCCGCACCCCAAGATCTCCTACGCCAACGCCGCCCCCACCGGTGCGGCCAGCGAGGCCGAGTACCTCGAACTGGGTCTGGCCGCGCGGTCGAGCCGGACGCCCTGCGCACCGCCCTGGACGCCGCGTTGCCCCCCGGACTGGACGTGCTCGAGGTGGTCGAGGCCCGCACCTCTGGGCTGGCGGACCGGCTCGAGGCGTCGCTGTGGCGGATCGAGTTGCCCGGGGTCGACCCGGACGCCGCCGGGGCAGCGGTGGCGGCCTTTCGCGCGGCCGATCGGGTCGAGGTCAGCCGGATGACGAAGGCGGGGTTGCGGACCTTCGACGCGCGGGCCGCCGTGCTCGAGCTGGACGTCGAGACGAGCCCTTGCGAGGCACTCCAGTCGGCGGGCCGATCTGCCGAGGAGATCAGCGGTACGGGTGTCGCTCGGGTCACCGACGGTGGCTGTGCGATACTTCGACTGGTCGTTCGGCATGTCACACCAGCTGTTCGACCCGACGATGTCCTCGCCGCACTCAGGTCGCAGGCCCTCCTCGCGCCGCCGTCTCCAGCCCGGATGACGCGACTGGCGCAGGGACCGCTGGACGATCGGAGTGGCGCGGTGGCCGATCCACTGACCGCCGACCGGACCTCGTAACCGAGATGCTTCCGTTTCGCCGAGCCCGGCGGGACGAACGCGACAACCGCCCCGCGCGGTGCTGATGGTGTGAGCAGCACCCGGGGTTGAACGGGAGTACCCGTGACGCTCGACAATGAGCAGGCACCCAGCACCACGACCACCACGACGACCACCACTGCGCCTCGGCGCCGCCGAGCCGCCTCGCGGCCGGCGGGCCCGCCGCAGCCCGTGGTCTCCGACACACCCGAGAGCAGCGAGACCGGCACGACCGTGCCCCCAGCGTCGCCGCGGCCGAGGCCCCCGCGGCGCCCAAGCGCCGTACCCGCAAGAAGGCGGTCGCCGCGCCGGCGCCGGACACCGTCGAGACCCCCCTCCAGCTCGCGACCGAGCTGGCTGCCGAGACCGCCGCCGATGCGGCAGCCGAGGCCGATGCGGCCCCCGTGGTCGCGGCGCCCAAGCGGCGCACCCGCAAGAAGGCCGTCGCGGCGCCACCGCCCGAGGCCGTCGAGACCAAGCCGCCCGCTGAGCCGACCGAGCCCGCCGAGGCCGAGCGTCCGCGGCTGGCGGTGGCCGACACCGCGAGCCCTGCTGCCGAGGCTGTTGACGTCGCCGAGGACGCCGAGGACGAGACCTCTGCGGACGACGTCCCGGTCGCCGAGGTGCCCTCGGCCCTGAGCCTGCCGCTGTTCCAGGCGCCGGCACCGCTGCCGGCCACGACCACCACGCGTCGCCGGGCCGCCAGTCGCCCCGCCGGGCCGCCGGTCGTCGAGGTCGCCGCCGACACGCAGGTTCCGGCAGTCGCCGAGGACACCGCCGCCGAGGCCGGCGACGAGGAGGAGACCGAGGACGACGAGACCACCCGCCCCCGTCGCCGCCGTCGTGGCGGCCGGGGCCGGCGCAGCCGCGGCCAGGGTGACGGCGAGGACACCACCGCCACCGACGAGGCCGCCGAGGGCGAGGGCACCGAGGATTCCGGCGACCCCGCCGCGGCCGAGGGCGCCGAGGACGGCGACGACGAGGACGAGGACACCCCTGCGGGCACCCGGCGCCGTCGGCGTCGGCGTCGGCGGGGTGCCGGCGGTGGCGAGGCCACCACGGACGACGACCCGCCGAACACGGTGGTGCGGGTCCGTGAGGGTCGCCGGGGCTCCAGCGGCAGTTCCGGGAGCGGCGACGTCACCGGGCTGCGGGGTTCGACCCGGCTGGAGGCCAAGAAGCAGCGCCGCCGTGAGGGGCGCGAGGCCGGCCGGCGCCGTCCGGTCATCACCGAGGCCGAGTTCCTCGCCCGGCGCGAGAGCGTCGACCGGGTCATGCTGGTGCGCGAGCTCGAGGGCCGCACCCAGATCGGCGTGCTCGAGGACGGCGTGCTGGTCGAGCACTACGTGGCCCGGCGCACCCAGACCTCGATGGTCGGCAACGTCTACCTCGGCCGGGTGCAGAACGTGCTGCCCAGCATGGAGGCGGCCTTCATCGACGTCGGCAAGGGACGCAACGCCGTCCTGTACGCCGGCGAGGTCAACTGGGACGCCGCGGGCCTGGACGGCCAGCCCAAGCGCATCGAGCACGCCCTCAAGTCGGGTGAGTCGGTGCTGGTGCAGGTCACCAAGGACACCATCGGCCACAAGGGCGCCCGGCTGACCAGCCAGATCTCGCTGCCCGGCCGGTACCTGGTCTACGTGCCGAACGGCTCGATGACCGGCATCAGCCGCAAGCTGCCCGACACCGAGCGCGCCCGGCTGAAGAAGATCCTGCGCGAGGTCGTGCCCGAGGAGGCCGGCGTCATCGTGCGCACCGCCGCCGAGGGGGCCTCGGAGGACGAGCTGCGCCGCGACGTCGCCCGCCTCGCCGCCCAGTGGGAGGACATCGCCGCCAAGGCGAAGGCGGTCAACGCCCCGAACCTGCTGTACGGCGAGCCCGACCTGGCGATCCGCGTCGTCCGCGACATCTTCAACGAGGACTTCTCCTCGCTGCTCGTCAGCGGCCCCGACACCTGGGACACGCTGCACGGCTACATCGGTCACGTCGCGCCCGACCTGGTCGAGCGGATGCACAAGTGGAACCCCGACGAGGTGGTCGACGGGCGCCCGCGGGGTGACATCTTCGCCGCGCACCGGGTGGACGAGCAGCTGGCCAAGGCGCTCGACCGCAAGGTGTGGCTGCCCTCGGGTGGCTCGCTGGTGATCGACCGCACCGAGGCGATGACCGTGGTCGACGTCAACACCGGCAAGTTCACCGGGGCCGGCGGCAACCTGGAAGAGACGGTCACCAAGAACAACATCGAGGCCGCCGAGGAGATCGTCCGCCAGCTGCGGCTGCGCGACATCGGCGGGATCATCGTCGTCGACTTCATCGACATGGTGCTGGAGTCGAACCGCGAGCTGGTGCTGCGCCGGCTGCTCGAGTGCCTGGGGCGTGATCGCACCAAGCATCAGGTGGCCGAGGTGACCTCGCTCGGGTTGGTGCAGATGACCCGCAAGCGGGTGGGCCAGGGGCTGCTGGAGGTCTTCAGCGAGACCTGTGAGCACTGCGGCGGCCGGGGCCTGATCATGCACGACGAGCCGGTCGAGAAGCGCCAGCAGGACGGCGGCAACGGGGGTTCCTCCGGCGGCAACGCCTCCGGTGGCAACAGCTCGGGCCGCAGCGGTCGCAGCCGCGGTCGCGGGCGTGGCCAGGGCGCCACCTCGGCCCCTCGGCGCCGGTCGAGGCCGCCGCAGGCTGATCCACGGGTCATCGGCGGGATTCGGTGTCGCGGGGCGCGCCGAATCCCGCCGTTGTCGTGCACGCCGGGTGGATCAGTCGGGGGTGATGGCGCAGCTCGCGGTGGCGCCGGGTAGGCGGTAGCGGTTCGCGGCGATGACGCGGTAGACCAGCTCGACCCCGGGGCGCAGCAGGGGCAGGCGCATCACGCGGCCGGCCACGCGCGCCCACCGGTGCGGTGAGGTGGTCAGCAGGATCGCGACCGCCAGGCCCGCCGTGGCGCTCGGCTGCTGGGCGTCGTCCAGCAACACCACCGAGCGGGCGAGCTGATCACGCAACGGGTCGGTGACCTCGGCCGGCTCGCCCTGCCACGGCACGATCGGAACGGCGGGGCGCACGTGGCGCTGCAGCCAGCGTGCCGAGACGGTGAGAACCCGCAGTCGCCGTCGAAGAGGAACCTCACGTCGTCCAGTCTCGCTCGAGGTGAGCGGTGGCGCGTTCAAGCCCCCAGGGCCACGAAGGCCTCGGCGGTGCGTCGGGTGTCCCTGCCCCAGCCGTCCCGGTCGAGATCGCGGCGGGCGTCCGCCAAGGCCCTCGCCAGGCTCGCCCCGCCGAGGAGCCGACGGTGCATCGCGGCCATCAGGGGCTCGGCCTGGACATCGGCCACTGGCACCACACTGGCCACCACCCCGGTGCTGCCGCCGGCCACCAACGATCCGACGACTCCCAGCAGCTCGTCGGCGCCTGCCGGAGACCCGACCGCCGAACTGCAGGCCGAGAGCACCACCTGGTGCGGGTGCGCTGTACCTGTTCCAGGTCATAGCCGGTCAGTGGCCCATCGGCGAGCTCGATCGCCGAGAAGAGCGGGCTGTCGGCGCGCAGCGTGCCGTGCGCGGCGATGTGCACCAGGCGAGCGCCGTCCATGGCAGCGGTCACGGCCTGGACCGTGGCCGCCGCGCCGGTCAACACGGTCGCCGCGGGGTAGAGCCCGGCCAGGGCGTCGATCTCGATCTGCGCGGCACCGAGCCGCGGCCCCCCGACCAGCACCACGCGGTCGGTCGCCGGCGGATCGGCGGCCAGGGCGCGTAGCCACACCGTGGCCGAGGGGGCCACCACCACGGCACGATCACGCAGCGCCGGAAGCAGGCTCCAGGGCACGGCGTGCAGGCTGCCCGGGGGCGCCAGGACGACGTCCTCGCCCTCGAGCTGTTCGGCGACCTCGCCGAGCAGCGCCGTCTGCAATCGCCGGCCCAGCCCCACGGCGTCCATCGGTCGTCGCCCGGTGCCGGAGATCTCGCGCCGCAGGGCGAAGAGCACGTGATCCAGCTCGCGCCGGGCGGACTCCACCGGACCCACCCGATGCAGCCTGGCCGCGCCGTCCTGCACCTGAACGGCGTACAGGGTGCCGTCGATCACGGTCAGGTGCACCAGCTCCGGGGCCGGCCCGAAGCGGTGGGTGCGTAGCGCGGCCATCACCGTCCGGCCGGAGGCCGGGCGCGACTCGATGGCGCCGTGACCGGGCTGATGCAGCACGCGGGAGCGAACCCGTTCCTCCAACCGACGACGATCGCGGCGCAGCGAGGGGTTGTCGGAGTCAGCCAGCCGGCGGATCGTCGCGCGCAGCGCCGTGAGCTCGGCCGCCAGCGCCGGGTCCGACGGCGGGCGCACCGGGGGAGCGGCCAGCACCACGGCTCGCCAGCGCTCGCTCCAGGTCAGCACCAGCTCGGGGTCGCCGAGGTCGATCGCGTGGCGGAGCGCCAGCGTGGCCAACGCGGCGCCCTGGGCCGTGGCCGCACTGCGCAGCTCTGTGGCGCCGAGCGTGCTCAGGTGGGTGTCGAGCACCCGCAAGCCGGCGGCACACGCGCGCACCAGGCCCGGCCCGTCGTGGGCAGCGGCCCGCTGCGTGGCGCGGGCGAGCCACCCGGTCACCTGGGCGCTGGTCGGTGCCCGGCGGGGAGGCACCGCGGCGCGCAGCTCGGTCTGTGCCAGCCGTGGACGGCGCTGGGCCAGGGCGAGTTGACCGGCCAGCAGGTGTGCCGCACCGGCCAGCTCGACGTCCTGACCGTCGACGCTGCGGGCCAGGCCGACCGCGCGGCGCAGCAGATCGGGCCGCTTGCGGGCATCGTCGCCGGCCAGCTGTGCCCGTAACAGCACCAGCCGCACCTCGGCGGCGGCCCGGGGGTGACTACTGCGGCGGTAGTGGGTCAGGGCACGCTCGGCGTGACGGGCCGCGGCCTGCGGGTCGCCGTCGGCGAGTGCCGCCTGGGCCGCGGAGCGGTGGAGCGCCGCAGCGCTGGCCGCCGAGCCGGAGTTCTCGACCAGGTCTGCCAGGGCTTGTTCCGCGACGGCGACGGCCTCCCGGGTCAGCCCGGCCGCCAGCAGCACGGCGCTGCGGTTGATCGCCAGGTCGGGTTCGACCACGTCGAGGCGGGCGAACAACTCGCCTGCCCGGTGCAGCATGCGCAAGGCCCTGGGGAGGTCGCCCTGAGCATGGGCGGCCAGTCCACGCTCCATGCGAACGTAGGCGTACTCGGCGTGTTGCCCGCTCGCCAGGAAGAGCTGCTCCGACCGGGCATGATCGCGATCGGCGCGTCCGGCCTCACCCAGGGCCAGATGGAACATCGCGCGGTGATTGAAAGCCCTTGCCTGCCAGAGGGCTTCGTCGCGGCGCAGCAACCTGACGGCCTCGCGGGCGTCGATGAGCCCCTGGTGGTAGCGGCCGATGAGCCAGAACACGTGAGCCCGCCGGATCAGGATCCGGCCCCGGGTGCGGCCGCTGCCGCCCGCCACGGCGTCGTCCAGGGCCGTCAGGGCAGGGCGGATCCGCCCCGCCAGCGCCAGGGCGACCCCGAGACTCGAGGTGACGTCGAGGACTCGCTCGGTGTCGCCGGCAACCTGTGCCCAGCGCCGTGCCCACCGCAATTGTGCGATCGACTCCTCGATGGCCCCGTAGTGGCGGAACACCACGCCGATCGTCTGGTGGGCTGCGCTGGCCAGCCGGGGGTCCGGCGTTCCGGCCAACACGGCACGGGCGGCCACCAGGGCACCGGAGGGGTCGGCCAGCGCGAGGGCCAGGAGCTGATCGGGGTCGGGCGCGGTCGAGGTGCCACTGGCCGATGAGGGAGGGATTGGCATGCTTCATTCCGCTTGCGTTGATCGTCACGACACGATGGGATGACGATCTCAGCCGATGATCGACGGTTTCCCTGGAGGCCCACCATGGCGGATCCGCGCGAGAATGACCAGGTCCAGCTGATCCTGGAGGCTTTCCGGGGTGAGGTGCTCGCTCATCCGGCGAACTGGGACGAGCCGGGTCAGACGTTGGCCTACCTCTACCGCCCCGAGACCGTGGTGGCCCGAACCGAGGACGCCGGCGCGGTGGGTGAGGCACTGACCGCAGTGGAGGCCGAGCCTCGACGATTCGACGACTCGCCCGTCTCGGGGGTGGTGGCGTTCCGGATCACGGTGCCCGACCGCCACCGGGAGAGCCGCCGTGGCCTGATCGGGCTGCTGGACGAGGTCAACGAGCGTCTCGGGCGGGCGATGGCCCGGCCGGAGCACTTGCTCTACGTCTGCGGGCACCCGTGCCCGGCCACCGAGCCGGAGGAGGTGCCCGGCGACGTGGTGACGCCGACGGTGCGGTTCACCCGGCCGCCGACGGCCTGTTGTGGTTCGGCTCGATGTGGCTGCGGCCCGGCCGCCGCGGGTGGGGGATGTCGATGCTGGTGGTCGACACCGGCATCGATCGCCAGACCATCGATCAGTTGCCCTGGACCCGCGGCGTCGAGGGCGATCCGGACCCCGGGGTTCGCACCGGGCCGCAGGCGGACGTGATCCTGCCCTACGGCGGCCACGGCACGTTCGTGGCCGGGTGTGCTCGGGTGGTAGCCCCTCGGGCCGACGTGTTCGTCAGCGATGCCCTGGTCGTGGCGACCGGTGCCGGCTACGAGCGCGACATCGTCGCCCAGATTTCGGCGCGCCTCGACCAGCAGGTGCCGGACATCCTGGTTTACACCTTCGCCACCAACACCTATGGCGATCAGGGTCTGGTGTCCTTCGACGTCCTCTACGAACAGCGACTGAAGCAGCTCGAGGGCTTGGCGATGCTCGCCCCGGCCGGCAACGACGGCTGGACCTACCCGATGTACCCCGCCGCCTACGACTGGGTAACCGGCGTCGGGGCGCTCGCGTCGGACTGCGCCTCGATCGCGAGCTACTCCAACCACGGGCCGTGGGTCGATGTCTACGCTCCGGGGACCGACCTGGTGAACGCCTTCTCGACGGGTCGGTTCACCTGTGCCGAGGACCCCTTCAAAGGCCAGCAGCGCTCCTTCACCGGCTTGGCCCGGTGGAGCGGAACGTCGTTCGCCACCCCATTGGTGGCAGGAATGGTCGCCGCGCGAGCGTCCGGCTGCCAGCTCAGCGCGGCCACTGCGCTCAAGCACCTGTTGGTCGAGGCGAGGCTGGGTCGGGTTCCCGGGGTGGGTCCGGTCCTGGTGCCCTGAGCGAGAACTTGCGTCCATGATCACAGCGAGGGGGACGTGCGCCCCCGATGAGTGGGTGTGAACTGCCCCTTGACAGTGATCAGATGTCCGAGCGCCGGATGATCACCGGTTTGACCCTGCCGGGGCGGCATCCGTACGCTGTCCGTCGGTGTGTGCGAGGTTCTCGCCCGCTGTGGCCTGGTCGCTCGAGTCGACCGGGGCGTCTGTATGACCGGAGTTCACGCGAGTTCCACGCGAGAGAGTGAGTACCAGGTGTACGCGATCGTCCGCGCCGGTGGCCGGCAGGAGAAGGTTGCCGTCGGCGATGTGCTGAACGTCGACCGACTGGACGGCGAGCCCGGCTCGACCGTGAAGCTCACCCCCGTGCTGCTCGTCGACGGCTCCACCGTCACCAGCGACGCCGACGCGCTCGCCAAGGTGAGCGTGACCGCCGAGATCGTCGAGGCCGCCAAGGGTCCCAAGATCGTCATCATGAAGTTCAAGAACAAGACCGGGTACCGCAAGCGTCAGGGCCACCGGGCCCAGCTCACCCGCATCAAGGTCACCGGCATCTCCTGACGTCAGAAAAGGGCTGAGACACCATGGCACACAAAAAGGGCGCCAGTTCCTCGCGGAACGGGCGTGACTCGAACGCGCAGCGCCTGGGCGTCAAGCGCTTCGGCGGGCAGGTCGTCGGCGCCGGCGAGATCATCGTGCGGCAGCGCGGCACCCACTTCCACCCGGGCGAGAACGTCGGCCGTGGTGGGGACGACACGCTGTTCGCGACTGCGTCCGGCGCCGTGGAGTTCGGCACCAAGCGGGGACGCCGCGTCGTCAACGTGGTGCCGGCGGAGTAACGCCGGTTCTCGACTTCCGTGAAGGGCGGGCCGGTCAGCCGGTCCGCCCTTCACGCGTGTCTGGCCGTGGCGTGGAGAGTAAGGCAGTTCGATGACGACCTTTGTGGACCGTGTGGTGCTGCACGTGGCCGCCGGTGACGGCGGCAACGGCTGCGCCTCGATCCATCGCGAGAAGTTCAAGCCCCTCGGCGGTCCGGACGGCGGCAACGGCGGTGACGGCGGCGACGTGATCCTGGTCGTCGACCCCTCGGTGACCACGCTGCTCGACTACCACCACTCGCCGCACCGCACCGCCTCGGCCGGCAAGGCCGGTCAGGGCAGCAACCGGGCCGGGGCCAGCGGCAACGACCTGGTGCTGCGCGTGCCCGACGGCACGGTCGTCAAGAGCATGGACGGCGCCGTGATCGCCGACCTGCTCGGCGCCGGCACCCGCTTCGTGGCCGCGGCCGGCGGCAAGGGCGGGCTCGGCAACGCCGCGCTGGCCTCCACCCGGCGCAAGGCGCCCGGCTTCGCCCTGCTGGGCGAGCCCGGCGAGCGGGGCCAGGTGGTGCTCGAGCTCAAGACCGTCGCGGACGTCGCGCTGGTCGGCTACCCGAGCGCCGGCAAGTCCTCCCTGGTGGCGGCGATGTCGGCGGCCCGCCCCAAGATCGCCGACTACCCGTTCACCACCCTGGTGCCCAACCTCGGCGTGGTCGACGCCGGGGGCACCCGGTTCACCGTCGCCGACGTGCCCGGCCTGATCGAGGGCGCCAGCACCGGCCGGGGCCTGGGGCTGGAGTTCCTGCGCCACATCGAACGCTGCGCGGTGGTCATCCACGTGCTCGACTGCGCCACGCTCGAGCCGGGCCGCGACCCGCTGAGCGACCTCGAGGTGATCGAGGCCGAGCTGGCCGCCTACCCGGTCGAGCCCGGTGCGGTGCCGTTGACCGAGCGGCCGCGGATCGTCGTCCTGCACAAGATCGACGTGCCCGAGGCGCGCGAGCTGGCCGAGTTGGTGCTGCCCGATCTGGTGGCGCGCGGCGAGCAGGTGCACCTGGTCAGCTCGGCCAGCCACGAGGGCCTGCGTGAGCTGTCCTTCGCCATGGCCCGCCGGGTCACCGAGGCCCGCGAGACCTCCGCTCCGCCCGCGCCGGCACGAATCGTGTTGCGGCCCAAGGCAGTTGACGACGCCGGCTTCACCGTGGCCGCCGAGAACACCCCGGACGGCGTGCGCTACCGGGTGCGCGGCGTCCGGCCGGAACGCTGGGTGCGCCAGACCGACTTCAGCAACGACGAGGCGGTGGGCTACCTCGCCGACCGGCTCGCGCGCCTGGGCATCGAGGACGCGCTGTACGACGCCGGGGCCGTGGCCGGCGACGAGGTCGTGGTCGGGGACGACGTCACCGGCGTGGTCTTCGACTGGGAGCCGACGCTGATCTCGGCGTCCGGCGTGATCGCCTCGCGCCGGGGTGAGGACGTACGGCTCAGCGCCGGTAACCGGGCCACCCGGGACGAGAAGCGTGAGCGCTACGCGGCCCGGCGCGAGGCCAAGAGCGAGGCTCGGGCCGAGCTGGCCGCCGAGCGCCGGGCGGGGGTCTGGACCGACCCCGCCGAGTCGCCGAGCCGCGTCCATCGAGTGGCATCGAGTCCGGGGCGCCGGCGAGGGGACCACGGAGCCCGGAGCATGACCCGGCGCCGGTTGGCCGCGGCACAACGGGTCGTGGTCAAGGTGGGTTCGTCCTCGTTGACCACGCGCGAGGGCGGCCTGGACCCCGACCGGCTGGACGCGCTGGTGAGCGTGCTGGCGCACCGCCGGCAGGCGCCGTCCGAGGTGGTGCTGGTCTCCTCCGGCGCCATCGCCGCCGGGCTGGCCCCACTGGGGCTGAAGCGCCGGCCGCGTGACCTGGCCACCCAGCAGGCGGCCGCCAGCGTCGGCCAGGTGCTGCTGGCCGCCGCGTACGCCACCTCGTTCGCCCGGCACGGGTTGCAGGCCGGGCAGGTGCTGCTGACCGCGGACGACGTGATCCGGCGCAGCCACTACGCCAACGCCCGCCGCACGCTGGACAAGCTGCTCGCGATGGGTGTCGTCCCGGTGGTCAACGAGAACGACACCGTGGCCACGCACGAGATCAAGTTCGGCGACAACGACCGGCTCGCGGCGCTGGTGGCCCACCTGGTGCAGGCGGACGCGCTGGTGCTGCTCTCGGACGTCGACGCGCTCTACGACGGACCGCCCTCACGCGAGGGCACCTCACGGGTGCCGCTGGTGCGCAGCCGGGCCGACCTGGCCGGGTTGGTCATCGGCAAGACGGGTGCGGCCGGGGTGGGCCTGGGCGGCATGGTCACCAAGGTCGAGGCGGCCCAGATCGCCACCACGGCAGGCATTCCCACCCTGCTGACCTCGACCCGGCTGGCCGGTCCGGGACTGGCCGGTGAGGACGTCGGCACCTGGTTCACGGCGCAGGCGCCGCGGCGTCCGGCCAGTCGGTTGCTGTGGCTGGCCCACGCGGCGCGGGCCGAGGGCCGCCTGATGCTGGACGACGGCGCCGTCGCCGCCGTGGTCGAGCGCCGGATGTCGCTGCTGCCCGCCGGGGTCACCGGGGTCGAGGGCAGTTTCACCGCCGGTGACCCGGTCGACCTGACCGATCCCGCGGGGCGCGTCGTGGCCCGGGGGCTGGTGAACTTCGACGCCGTCGAGCTGCCCGCCCTGCTCGGCCGCTCGACGCGTGAACTCGCGCGCGAGCTCGGGTCGGGGTACGAACGAGAGGTCGTTCACCGCGACGATCTGGTCCTGGTGGCGACATCTGCGCCAAAGAGGTGACGCGAGGCGATGACACCTGCTGGACTGGGATCGTGACTACCGGCGACGACCAGCCGCTCGCAACCCTGACCCCGTTGCGGGGCATCCCGCTGGGCACGTCCCGGCGCGGCAAACGCGCTGCGCACCGGCGCGAGGAGCCGGCGTTGTGGTTCGTCACCATCACGGTGAGTGGCAGCCGGATGAGCGCCGACGAGGTGCGTCAGGGCCTGGAGCGCCTCAGCGAGGAGCAGCCGTTCCTGGTCTCGGCCGCCTACGCGAGCAGCCGGGCCGAACTGCGCTACTGGGACGAGTCGGTCGACATCGAGGGCGCCGTCGCCCAGGCATTGCGGATGTGGAGCGAGCACCAGGAGACGGCGAAGCTGCCGGCCTGGACCGTGGTCGGTCTCGAGGTGGTCGACCGGGACACCGCGCGTCGTCGCTGGCAGGAGCCGGTGCGGGCGCAGGTCGGTGAGCTGGGGGAGATCCGGCCGCTGGAGGGCGGCGACAGCTGAGCCGGACGCCGGCTGGGCACCACTCGGCGGGTCTGACCGTAGGCTGTGGCCATGACTCTGGCCGACACGCAGTTCATCCCGCGTGACTCTCACGGCCGTCCCCAGGGCCGCGACGTCCCGCCCGGGGACGCCCCATCGCATGATGCCGTCCGCGACGCCGTCCTGACCGTGTGCGCTCAGGCCCGCGAAGCGGCCAGGGCGCTCGCCGGGGCGTCCCGGGCACGCAAGGACCAGGCGCTCGAGGCCATCGCCGGCGCGCTCGAGACCGGCTCGGCCGAGATCCTCGCCGCGAACGCCGCCGATCTCGAGCGGGGCCGGGCCGACGGCCTGGCCGAGGGGCTGCTCGACCGGCTGCGGCTGGACGACGCCCGGATCGCGGCGATCGCCGCCGCGGTGCGGCACGTGGCCTCGCTGCCGGACCCGGTGGGCGAGCTGGTGCGCGGCTCGACCCTGCCGAACGGCCTGCAGCTGCGCCAGGTGCGGGTGCCGATGGGCGTGGTCGGCATGATCTACGAGGCCCGACCCAACGTGACCGTCGACGCCGCCGTGCTCGCCCTGAAGAGCGGCAACGCGGCCGTGCTGCGCGGTGGTTCGGCTGCGCTGCAGACGAACACCGTTCTGGTGCAACGCATTCGGGACGCCCTGAGCTCGGTCGGGCTGCCCGCCGACGCCGTGGCCTCGATCGATGCCCACGGCCGGGACGGCGCCACGCACCTGATGCGGGCGCGCGGGCTGGTCGATCTGCTGGTGCCGCGCGGCGGGGCGGGCCTGATCCGGTCGGTGGTCGAGAACGCCACCGTGCCGGTGATCGAGACCGGCACCGGCAACTGCCACGTCTACGTCGACGCCGCGGCCGACCTCGACCAGGCGCTGGCGATCACGATCAACGCCAAGACCCGCCGCACCAGCGTGTGCAACGCCGCCGAGACGCTGCTGGTGCACCGTGAGGTGGCGCGCTGGTTCCTGCCGCAGGTGCTGCCCGCGCTCGCCCAGCGCGGGGTGCGGCTGCACGTCGACGAGCCCAGCGCCGTCCTGGCTCGCGAGGCAGGCGTACCCGCCGAGCAGCTGTTCCCGGCCACCGACGAGGACTGGGCGACCGAGTACCTCGACAGCGACCTGGCCGTGGGCGTGGTGACGTCCCTGGACGCCGCGATCGACCACATCCGGCAGTGGTCCTCGGGGCACACCGAGGCGATCGTGACCACCGATCTGCGGGCGGCCGACCGGTTCGTGGCCGAGGTCGACTCGGCGGTGGTGGCGGTGAACGCCTCGACCGCCTTCACCGACGGCGGCGAGTTCGGGCTCGGGGCCGAAATCGGCATTTCCACCCAGAAGTTGCACGCCCGTGGTCCGATGGGCCTGGCCGAGTTGACCTCGACCAAGTGGGTCGTGATCGGTGATGGCCACACCCGCCCGTAGGTCCGTCACGCCTGGTGAGCGTCTGTCGTTCGAGGAGAAGCGTCGCGTGGAGTCGCACGAGGTCCGCCTGCTGACCGAGGTGGAGGATCGCCACTGGTGGTACGCCGAGCGTCGTGAGCTGCTGCGCCGCGCCGTGGCCGGCATGACCCCGGGGGATGCCCTGGACGTCGGCGCCGCCGGTGGCGGCAACACCCGGGTGCTGCTCGAGCACGGCTGGCGGGCCGCCGCTCTGGAGTACGGCGCCGAGGGGGCGCGGTGTGTGCCGAGCGTGGCATCGCCGTACTGCGGGGTGACGCGACGGCGTTGCCGCTGGCGCCGAGGAGCCTGGACCTGGTGGTGGCCTTCGACGTCCTCGAGCACCTGGACGACGACAAGGCCGCCGCGGTGAGCGTGTTCGAGGCGTTGCGTCCGGGCGGGACGTTCCTGGTCGCCGTCCCGGTCGACATGCGGCTGTGGTCGGCGCACGACGAGTCCGTCGGGCACGTGCGGCGCTACGAGCGCGCTGAGCTCACCGACCTGCTCACCGGCGCCGGGTTCGTGCTGGAGGATGTGCGCAGTTGGATGGTGCTGCTGCGTCCGGCGGTGGCCCTGCGCCGGCGCTTCGGTGGCGCGAACGGCTCGGACCTGGACGACCCGCCCGCCTGGATGAACCGCATCCTGGGTGCCGTGGTGGCCGCCGAGCGCTACCTGCCCGTGGGGTCGCTACCCGGGGTGTCGCTGCTGGTGCGAGCCCGCAAGTTCGCCTGACGTCGCCCCCTGGCGCGTCCCCCGCTCCCGTCCCACCCCCGGCCCATGATCACCGTTGGATCGACCTGTGCGACATCGAGTTCACCGTCGAGCGCGGCAAGCTCTGGATGCTGCAGACCCGCGTCGGCAAGCGGACGGCGGCCGCGGCGTTCCGCATCGCCGTCCAGCTGGTCGACGAGGGTGTCATCGACATGGACAGTCACGAGGGCGCCCTGCATCTGGGTGTAGAGTTCCCGCAGTTCGCCGAGGATGCCGACACGCGTCCTGATGGCCGTCGGCATGGGCGCCAGCCCCGGCGCCGCGGTCGGCAAGGCGGTCTTCGACAGCGCCACCGCCGTGGAGTGGGCGGCCCGGGGCGAGGACGTCATCCTGGTGCGTCGCGAGACCAACCCCGACGACCTCGGGGGCATGGTCGCCGCCCGCGGCATCCTGACCAGCCGTGGCGGCTGTCGACGGTGGAGGCCCGAGCATGCGCCGAGATCGGGTGACCGGTGTGGCTCGGCGGCGCGCACCTCGCGGCGGCAAGCCGTCCTCCGACGACGGCAAGACCTTCGCGCAGGGTGACGTCATCTCGATCGACGGTTCGACTCGGGCAGGCTGTTCACGGCGTCACCGTGGCCCGGCTCATCAGGCGGAAGTCGCCGGCGTGCGCGGCGAGGACGTTGCCCACGGTCGACGACGCATCAGCGGTAGTAGGCGCGCGCCGTCCGGCGCCTTGGACCACGCCGACGTGCTGCGGTCGGTGCGGATGCGTGCGCGCCACGTCCACAACCGTCCGAGGTCGCGCGCCCGCATCGCCGCGACAGGGCGCCGCTGTCGCCGCACCTCGGGCCGGCGGCAGGTCGGCCTGTGCCGCACCGAGCACATGTTCCTCGGTGACCGGCGCCAGATCGTCGACAGGGCTGATCCTGGCCCACACCGGCGAGGACCAGCAGTCCGCCCTGGACGACGTTGCTGCGGCTGCAGCGCGACGACTTCTGACCAGCAGGATCGGGGTGGCGTCGAGGCGATGGTCGTCTGCCGGTGGTCATCCGTAGTCGGCGACCCGCCGCTGCACGAGCATGCCGTCGAGCACGGGACGCACCGAGCTGCGAAGAGGGTCAAGGACGTCCTCTTCGTCGAACATCGGGACGACGACGCCGCAGTTCGACCGGCGCGTGCACCGGTGCAGCGGCTGCACGAGCAGCCCGGCTCGTCCATCGTGGTGTGGTCCTTCCCTCGTCCGCGTCCGGCAGGTGTTCGCAGGGACCGGTCCGACATCGCCGACTGTGCCGCGCGGCTGCGGCGCGAGGGCAAGGACCCCAAGCCCGAGATCATGGTGCCGCTCATCGCCACCGTCGAGGAGTTGGTCTACATCCGGGTCGCCTCGGAGAAGACCCTCGCCGAGGTGTCGGCCGAGACCGGTCAGGAACTGCACTTCCCGATCGGCACCATGATCGAGCTGCCGCGTGCGGCGCTCACCGCGGCCCGGATCGCCGAGGAGGCGGACTTCTTCTCCTTCGGTACCAACGACCTCACCCAGACGGTGTGGGGCTTCAGCCGGGACGACGTCGACCCGGCTCGGCGTGATGGGTGGCAGTTCGACCTCGATCCGCCGGCCACCTGGTCGCCGCGAGCAGGTGGCCGTTCGAGTTCGACCTCGACGAGGTCGTGTTCGTGCCCACGGGCCAGCGCCGGCTGGGAGGCCGATCGCGAGGTCAGCGGCGGAGCATCGCTACCTGGGTGACCGTGGTCGCCACGGCGTCCGGACTCGATCCACTTCTTCAACTCGATCGAGATGAACTACGTGTCCTGCTCGCCGTTCCGGGTCGACACCCTGCGTGACCTGCAGAAGCGCGCGCGGGCGGACCTGTTCTTCGAGAGCGGTGGCGCGTACGTGGAAGGACCACGATGCGACAGATCCGCGTGGAGGGACAGCGACGAGCTGTTCGAGCTGGCCCATTTCGTCGGGGTGACCCGGCCCGGGCACGTGCTGGACGACGCCGGGCTGCCGGCCGACCGGGTCTCGCTGATGGAGGTGCCGGCCATGGCGATCTCCTCCACGGACTGCCGGGACCGGGTGGGGCGGGGCGAGGCCGGACTGGTACCTGGTGCCGGACGGGTCGTTCAGTACATCGAATACGGGCTGTATGCCCCTGGTTCGACGTCGAGTGTTGGGGAAGACGGTCGATCCGCTGGTCGCTTCGAGCGGGACCGGAGCTGCGCCGTCGCCGCGGCGCTCGCGGCGTCCGACAAGTTGGCGTCCGACGTGGTGGCGCTGGCGTCAGCAGGCGAGTTGCTGATCACTCGTAGGTGTTCCTGCTGGCCTCGGCGCCCAACGACCGACAGGTGCGCGCCATCGTCGACGCGGTGGAGGAGCGGCTGCGGGGCCTGGGCGACAGTTCAGGCCGAGCACGATCGCGGCGGGCGAGCGCGAGGGGCGCTGGGTGCTGCTCGACTTCGGCCAGTTCGTGGTGCACGTGCAGCACACGGATGAGCGCGTCGAAGTACTCCGCTGGAGCGGTTGATCACTGTCCGCCGCTGCAGCTGCCCGCGATGCCGCGCACCAGCGAGCGGGTGATCTCCAGTTGGTGGGCTCGGCACCGCGCTGCACGCTCGTTCTGCGCGGCACGGGCGCACGGCGATTCCAACGCCTGAACCGGTTCCGGGCACCTCGACGTCGAGCTGGACGACGTGGGGCTGGCTCGACGGCTGTGGCGGCGGCGGCCGGGCGAGGGTTGGCGGACGCCGCGGCGCGCGGAGCCCGGGTGGTCTCCTCGGACCTGATCTCCCGGGCGCGGCAGTCGGCCGAGCCGCTGGCGAAGGCGCTCGGCGTCGACCTCGAGCTGGACGACGCGCTGCGCGAGCTCGGACGGCGGCGCCTGGCAGCGGGGCTGCAGCGCGACGACATCGGGCAGTCGCGCTTCCCGGATGAGTACGGCCGCTGGATGGCGGGAGGACCTGCATCGGCGGCTCGACGCTGGGGCACCGTCGCCGTGCGCTGCGAGCGCATCCGACGGCACGGCAGCGATGACCGGCGAGGCGGACGGCCGCACCCTGGTAGTGGTCTCGCACGGTGGCCTCGATGCGTGGGGCGATGCTGCGCCTGCTGGGCCTGATCGGGCCGGGACCAGCGCCGAGGAGGTCGCGCGCGACCTGGCGCTCTATCGAAACGGATCGAATGCGGACTGGGCCGAGCTGGGCGTGCGGCGCAGCGCCGTGTCCGGAGCGGTTCCGGAGCGCGCCGGACGCGCCGGCGTGACCGGTCGTGTCGGCGGGGGTTTTCGATTCCTGGTGACTCACGTCAAGATGCCCGCGTGGGGTGGGTCGTTGACTCATCGGTGGATGCCCGCGGGGCGTGGGGCGGTGTGATCTTGGTTTTGGACAGGTAGACGGCGTTGGCCTTGGCGCGGCGTTGGATGCTGCCGCGGCGGCGGGCGAGCTCGAGCAGGCTGGCCTGGACGGCGGCGATGCGGCGGGCCAGGCCGGCCGGGTTGAGGACGTCGAGTTGGTGGCGCAGGGCTCGGGTGTCGGTGGGGGTCAGGACGTCGGGGTGGTCGCGGGCCAGGCGGGTGGCGGGGGTGGCGGCCTTGTCGTATTTCTTGATCACTCTGGCGCCGTCGCGGGTCTTGGTGAGGAGTTTCTGTTGGGGTAGGAACAGGTTGGTCAGCTCGACTTGTAGGGGCCAGAGCTCGTTGAGCAGGGCCAGTTCTCGGGGGGTGTCGTAGCGGTGGTAGCCGACGGCGTGGCGGATGGTGGTCCAGTTCTTCTGCTCGATGTGGGCTTGGTCGTTGGAGTGGGAGGGCCGGCCTCGGGTGAAGGTGATCTGGCGGTCGGTGGCCCATTTCAGCAGGTGGTGGTTGATGAACTCCGACCCGTTGTCACTGTGGATGCCCAGGAGGGCGAACGGGAACCGGACCTGTAGGCGGGTCAACGCGGCTGAGACGGTCCGTTCGCCTTTGGAGGCGATGCTGATCGCCTCGGTCCAGCCGGTGGCCACGTCGGTGGCGTCCAGGGTGTAGTGGAAGGCGCCGTTGGCGTCGCCGCCTTCGTGGCCGACCAGGTCGATCTCGACGAACCCGGGGGCGGTGTCGTCCCACTCGTGCCAGGTCTTCAACGGGATCGCGGACTTCAGCAGGCTGCCCGGCCGGGTCAGGGACCGGCCCTTGGCGGCCACCAGCCCGACCCGGTGGTCTTTGAGGCGCCGGTCGATGGTGGCCGCCGACATCGACAACAGCGCATCGATCACCCTGGGGTCATCGGGCAGCTCACCGTGGGCCAGCAGCGCCGGGACCAGGTCCGCCAACGCCGGTTGCAGGCGTTTACCGGTCGGGCCGCCCAGCACCGCCCAACACGTCGCCAACGCCGTGATCACTGTCTCGTCGTAGGTGTACACCGGTGCCCGGGCCGCCCGGCGTTGCCCGATCGTCCGGTCGCAGCCGCCACCGGCCACCGCGGCCCGGATCATCTTGCGGGCGTGGTCACGATGCCACCCGTTGACCGCCACCAGATGATCCAGGATGGTCGACTTCTCGACCTTGGTCGCCTTCGGCCACGCCGCGACCTGCGAGGCCAACACCGCCCTGCGCTGCACCATGCTCAACCCCATCACCCGAGCCTGACCCACGCGGGCATCCACCGATGAGTCAACGACCCCACCCACGCGGGCATTCGACGTGAGTCAACTCGTGGATTTCATGTCCGCGGCCGGTCGCTGATAGCCTCATCCCGCGTTCGCGCCGCTAGCTCAACTGGCAGAGCAGCTGACTCTTAATCAGCGGGTTCGGGGTTCGAGTCCCTGGCGGCGCACCACCTGGATCACCAGGTCGCAGGCCCTGTGGCTCCCCGGAGCCCAGGGCCTGAGTCGTGTCTGGAGCCGGGTCATATCCAGCAGTTGCTCCAGCTCGGCGGGCCGTCACCAGGACCCGATCGGCGGTTCGGCGTCCGACCCCGTCACGTATCCGGACATCTACGAACCCGGCCGCTCGTAGCCCGTCCGTGATCTCGTCCACCGTCCACGGGCGCATCTCGAATTCGTACTCGGTCACGGTCGGGAGCCCGCCTTCCCCACGAGTCACCTCGTAGCGTTCACTGACGAGGTCGTTCAGCACCCCGCGACACACGACGGCATCGAAGGAGTGCGTCGTTGGAGGCATACAGAGATCCGCCACCAGGATCGGCGCCCGGGGACACCGGCGAGCGGCGATCGCCAGCAGGGCCGGGGAGGCGTCCAGCAGCGTGACCCCGTAACCACACTCGATCAAGCCCGCAGCGTGACGACCGGTGCCGCAGCCGGCATCGAGCACCTCGGCCCTGGGCAGCCCCGCAGCCCTCAACTCCTCGTCGACCACCCTGACCCATGGCCCGACTGGGTCGGTGATCAAGGCGTCATAGGCCTCAGCGTGCAGGCTGTAGAACGGACGCTCCACAGCCACTCGCGCCGAACGCGAATCCACCATGCCACCTCCCTCCCCACCCTGATCAGGCGCACGGTCGACCTGCCGGGTCGGCCTGGGCCTCGAGGTGATTCGATCCCGACATGATCAGTCTGCCGTCCTCGACGTGCTCGCTCCTGGCGCGCAGGCGGTTTCCGGGCCTGAACATCCCATCCTCGCGGTCGACCTCGCCGAGGGCGGCCGATCCCCATTCCGGTGTCTCGCCCGCGAACTCTGGTCCGTCGAGAACAACCTGAACCTGGCGAACATGGACTGGGAGGAGTTCGGCGCAGCCGTCGACCCCCATGGCACCTTCCGCGGATTCGCCCGAGCACCCGCCCGAATATCAGGCTTTGCCACTCTTGTTATCGTACATATGTTCGATTAGACTGGCCATATGTCCGTGATGGAGGACTGCTTCGCCGAGTCGGGTGACCCCGACGAGGTCGCTGCCCTGCGCGCGGAATGCGCCAGGCTGAGCGCGCGGGACGGCGAGCTGCGGACGGCGTGTGGTCGCCTGGAACGGCGGGTGAAGCGGCTCGTCGAGGAACAGGACTGGGCCACCCGCCGGATCGCCCGGCTCACCGACCGGTGCACTCACCTGGCCGGGCTCGTGCCGGTGGCGGACGAGGAGACCGCAGCGGACGACGCACGCGCGGTGGACAGCGAGGCCCCGGCGGGCGAGGCGACTCCGGCTGGTCTGGTGGCGGCGTTGGCCGGTGATGGTGGTGCCCGGTTAGCGGCCGCGATCCAGACCGCGGTCGGTGACCTGGCCGCCCTGTCCGTCCCCGACCCCGCGGCCGGCATCGAACTGGGATGCCTGGCCGACCTACCCGACCGCACCGTCGCCGACCTCGCCGCCGCGAGCTGCCGGCTGGCGACCTGGGCCAAGTTGGCCGCGACCGTGGCCACGGAGGAACTGGTCACCCGGTGGGAGAACGGTGCCGCCGACGAGGAGGCCAGCCCCGTGAACGCGCAACCGGTCTTCCCCGACCACGACCTGGGTTTCCGGGCAGCGATCGCCGAGACCGCCACCACCTGCGTCATCTCCGAATCCACCCTCACCGCGCGGATCGACACCCTGCGCGACCTCCCCGCCCGCCTGCCCGGACTGTGGCACCTGCTCGCCACAGGTGCGGTCGACATCGACACCGCCCGACTGGTGCACTCCAAGACCCGCCACCTCCCCGCCGAGGCCCTGACCCGCCTCGAAGCCCAGATCCTGGTGAAGGTCACCAAGCTGACCTGGGGTCAACTCGCCGCCTGGCTGGATCGGATCGTGGCCAAGGCGGATCCGCGGGATCTTGCCGAGCAGATCGCCGACAACCTCGAACGCCGCAACGTCTCTTTCCGCACCGCCGGCCCGGGGACGGGTCGGATGACGTTGACCGCGTCGGTGGAGGCGATCGAGGCGATCCGGATGGCCCTACTCGGGTATGCCTCCGCCGGGGACGACCCGGACCACCACCGTCCCGCGGCCGCGGTCCGCGCCGACATCATCACCGACCTGATCACCCGCCCCGACACTTACACCTGCACCGCGGCGGCCCCAGCCTCCGCCCCCGCCGCTGGCACTGGCGCTGGCACTGCCCCTGTCTTCGCCGGCACCGACACCCGCACCGAGATGGGGACTGACGCCGGCGCTGGCGCCGCCCCAGACCCTGGCCCCGCCGCTGGTGCTGGTGCTGGTGGATCGGAGGCCCAACCGGACACCGACACGCGCGCCGACGCTCAGCCCGATGCCGACGCCGGCATCGATCACGAAGACGAGCGCGGCATCGGACCCGACACTGATCTCCCCACCGACCCCGACGCGGCCGAGCCCTCGACCGGCACCAGAGCCGAACAGGAAACCACGACCGATCGCGACACCGCAGACGAGAACGAACCCGGCACCGAGGGCGAGGGCGATCCCCGAGTCGTGACCGAACCCCCACCCCAGGCCCACGCCGAAACCCACGACGAGACATACACCCCAGCTGACAGACAGGGCACGGGCACGACCCCCACCGGCCGGCCCTGCACGCCAACCCCGCCATTCGACTCCGAGGCCATCGCAGCGCTCCCCGGCCCCCGCGTCCACGTGACCGTCCCGCTGTCGGCCGTCCTCGGCGGCGAGGGCATCGGGGAGATCAACGACTACGGACCCCTCACCGCCCAGACCATCCGCGACCTGCTCGCCGGACTGCACCGCATGGGGGTCACCGCGACCTGGCGCTGCCTGATCACCT